>JBCBTI010000054.1:0-513 GCA_039818745.1 Cyanobacteria bacterium J06638_7 | reverse complement strand
AAGGCCCCCATCAGCAGGCCATCAGGTGGACCAGTTTTCGTGTCGCCGGAGGACCAAAAGCGGATGTCGCTTGACACCGTTGAAAAGTCGCGGCTACCGCGCTGGATCAGCTGCTGCTCCAGCCGGTGTTTCCAGTGCCGGTGTGGACCCTCGATCGCGCCGTTCTCGTGGGCGACGCCGCGGTTGTTGCGGGTGGCGATCACGCCGAGATGGGCGCAGAGCTCGCGGTAGCGGCTGGTGTAGTCCCCCGCGTAGCTGCCGTCGCGGTTGCGGAAGCAGGCGCTGAGGCTGTCGGTGCGGTGCTCCGCCGGCACCCCACCGCAAAGAGCGAGAGCATTCTGCAGAGCCTCGGACAGGGCGACAAAGCTCTCACCGCCGTGGATCACCGCCACATGGCACCAGCCCGAATAGGGCAGGCGGAAGTGGAACAGCCGGTGCTGTCAAGCGACATCCGCTTTTGGTCCTCCGGCGACACGAAAACTGGTCCACCTGATGGCCTGCTGATGGGGGCCT
>JBCBTI010000053.1:0-521 GCA_039818745.1 Cyanobacteria bacterium J06638_7 | reverse complement strand
GTGTTGCAGACGGCGTTTCTGTGGGCGGGGGCGCATTTCTTCGGTCTGGTCGGGGCGCTGGCCGGACAGGCCGCCGCCCTTGCGCTGGCCTATGTGCCCACGGTGTTTCTGGCCCGCAAACACGGCGCCTGGGATCCGCTGCATGACGTGGTGATCGGGACGCTGGCGCTCTTTACCGCGGCCGGGGCGCTCTGGCTGTCGCAGGATGCGGTTATGGCGCTGGTCTCGGGGATCGGACCCTGAGCGCGGGGCGTTTCTTGTGCGTCCGTCAGCCGGTCTTGGTGAGATGCGCCCGCATCGAGACCATCTTTCCGTCCCGCCAGGTGATCATGTCGACGCCTTTCAGAACATCGCCGCCGAGCGCGATCTCGAACTCGATGACGCTCTGGTCGCCATCGGCAAGGATACGCTCTGCCGTAAAGGAAAGCGTGTCGCCCGAGGCCTCGAAGAGCCCGCAGGCCTGGGCGGCGGAGGCCGCCCAGAGCACGGCCAACTGCCCGTCTGGTGCAGGGGCTTGTTAT
>JBCBTI010000052.1:0-570 GCA_039818745.1 Cyanobacteria bacterium J06638_7 | reverse complement strand
TGTTCGGCGACGATTAGGTAGGCGGGTCCGCGCAACTACATAGGCGGGTCTCAGGACGCGACAACAGGGCTCCGATCTCGGTCTGGAGTCCCTCGATGCCCGCTCCTCTGTCGTTGCGGATCAAGGAGCGGTACATGGCCAGACGGGCCGATGGGCTCAGCCAGCAGGTGGCGGCTGACGCGGTGGGGATCTCGGTGCGCAGCGCCCAGCGGATCGATCGGGGCGAGCTCCACCCCGAGGGGCAACTACACCAGCCTGGACGGCGGTGGCGCACCCGAGCTGATCCTCTGGCGGATGTGTGGGACACCGTGCTGGTGCCCATGCTCGAGAAGGCGCCGCAGCTGGAACCCCAGACGCTGCTGCTGCACCTGGAGCAGATCAGGCCAGGAGAGGAGTGGTACCGGCGCAAGCGCACTCTCCAGCGCCGCGTCGAGCAGTGGCGGGCCCTGCACGGGCCGGCTCAGGAGGTGATGTTCCTGCAGGCGCACCGCGCCGGCGTTCTGGGGATCTCGGATTTCACGCTGCTCAAAGGCGAGCCGATCACCATCGGTGGGGAGGTGCTGGAGCACC
>JBCBTI010000051.1:0-584 GCA_039818745.1 Cyanobacteria bacterium J06638_7 | reverse complement strand
CTCTCGGCCGTCTGGCGGAGCGAGACCTGCGGAGTACAATCGATTCATCCTTCCACCTCCAGCGCAACGCAGGAACGTACTTCGGACTCGCTTCATGACTCAGCTCGATCAACTCAAGCAGTTCACCACCGTCGTCGCCGACACGGGCGATTTCCAGGCCATGCGCGCCTACGCGCCGCACGATGCAACGACCAATCCGTTGCTGATCCTCAAGGCTGTGCAGAAAGCCGAATACCGCCCGCTGCTCGAACAGGCCGTGCGCGACGCTCGCAGCGACAGCGTGGAAGACATCATCGATGCCGTGCTCGTGGCATTCGGCTGCGAGATCCTGTCGATCATCCCGGGCCGAGTGTCCACCGAAGTCGATGCTCGCCTGTCGTTTGACACCGAGGCGACGGTCGCCAAGGCGAAGCATCTGATTGCGCTGTACGAAGCGCGCGGCGTGGCGCGCGAGCGCGTGCTGATCAAGATTGCGTCGACGTGGGAAGGCATCCGCGCAGCAGATCAGCTTCGTGCCGAAGGCATCCGCTGCATCATGACGCTGCTGTTCTCGCTGGCCCAGGCCGTGGCGTGCGCGGAAGCAG
>JBCBTI010000050.1:0-588 GCA_039818745.1 Cyanobacteria bacterium J06638_7 | reverse complement strand
CTGCAGGCGGGCCGCCGGGCGAAGGAGCGGATGGTGGCGGCGAACCTGCGGCTGGTGGTGAGCGTGGCGAAGAAGTACACCAAGCGGAACATGGAACTGCTGGACCTGATCCAGGAGGGAACGATCGGGCTGGTGCGGGGCGTGGAGAAGTTCGACCCGACGCGGGGCTACAAGTTCAGTACCTATGCGTACTGGTGGATCCGCCAGGGGATCACGCGGGCGATCGCGGAGAAGAGCCGCACGATCCGGCTGCCGATCCACATCACCGAAACGCTGAACAAACTGAAGAAGGGTCAGCGGGAACTGAGCCAGACGCTGGGCCGCACGCCGACGGTGACGGAACTGGCGGAGTTCGTGGAGCTGCCGGAGGAGGAGGTGAAGGACCTGCTCTGCCGTGCGCGGCAGCCGGTGAGTCTGGAGACGAAGGTGGGTGACGGGGAGGACACGGAACTGCTGGAGCTGCTGGCGGGGGATGAGGAGCTGCCTGAGGAGCGTGTGGACGGGGAGTGCCTGAAGGGTGACCTGAGGGCGCTGCTGGAGCAGCTGCCGGAGCTGCAGGGGCGGGTGCTGAAGATGCGCTACGGGATT
>JBCBTI010000049.1:0-624 GCA_039818745.1 Cyanobacteria bacterium J06638_7 | reverse complement strand
CCAGCCCATGTTCCACTTGTACCCAAACCCCAGCCCACCATCGCTGACCGGGGTCGAGACACCGGGATAGGCGGTGCTTTCCTCGGCAACGGTCATGATCCCCGGCATCTCGCCATAGGCGGTGGTGTTCATCCGCTGCAACATGGCGATCGCTTCCAGGTTCTCGCGCCCGCCGTATTTGTTGGGGATCCATTCCCCGTCCTTTCGCGAATAATCGCGATAGAGCATCGAGGCCACGGCATCGACCCGCAAACCGTCAATATGGAACTCCTCCAGCCAATAAAGCGCGTTCGAAACAAGGTAGTTGGCCACCTCGGCCCGCCCGTAGTTGAAGATCAGGGTGTTCCAGTCCTGATGATAGCCCTCTTTGGGGTCCGCGTGTTCATAAAGCGCGGTGCCGTCAAACAGGCCCAGCCCATGCGCATCCGTCGGGAAATGCCCCGGCACCCAGTCCAGGATAACCCCGATTCCGCGTTGATGCGCGGCATCGACGAGGTCGCGAAACTCGTGCGGCGGTCCGTGACGGATGGTCGGGGCGAAAAGACCGACCGGCTGATAGCCCCACGAGCCGTCGAAGGGAAACTCGCTGACCGGCATCAACTCGATATGGGGTTCACGCATATC
>JBCBTI010000048.1:0-649 GCA_039818745.1 Cyanobacteria bacterium J06638_7 | reverse complement strand
CGCCTCGATCGCATCACGGATCTGCCGGCACACCTTGAACCACTCCACGTCCACCCTTGCCACCGCGATCAGCTCGCTCCGGCGTTCGGCTAGATCCAGCTCTGCAATCTCGGCCATCGCCCGGTCACGCCTGGCCTGTGCCGCAGCGCGGGTGTCTCCGCCGCCCTCCGCTGGGATCGGCGTAGCGGCCCGGCTCAGCGTGGTAGCGGCCCACTCCTGATCTGCAACCTCCGGGTCAATCCAGTTCCGGCCATGGCGTTTAACCACACCTTTGTTGATCTTGCCGTTCAGGATTGCTTGCCGAATCGCGCCGTAGGAGCAGGCCACGCCCAGCTTCGCTCGTTGGTTCGAGTATTCAGTGATGCTCAAGTTGTGAGCCATCCTGAGCCGACAGATTGACCGGCTCAGGGTAACACCCCTTCGCGTGCGCGAGGCTCTCGTGCAGATTTCTTTGCCCGCGAGAGGCCCGCAGAGCGCTGCCAGGAGAGAAACTTTATACCAGAAAAGCAGATTGCAGGGTAGAGATAACATCGCAGAAACGGCACAAAGCCCAGTGGTAGCAAGGGGTCTACGGAAAATGGCCGGGGCAAGTAAGTTGATGTTTTGTATAACGTACGGGCGCTGTCGCTAGAAAAATCGTGCGAGGCCA
>JBCBTI010000047.1:0-674 GCA_039818745.1 Cyanobacteria bacterium J06638_7 | reverse complement strand
TGATGAGTCTTGGTTGGAGACTGCAACATTCCCAAGATCTGTTGGGTGCTCATCTGCGACGACGGACTTTGATGATACGGCTGCTGGGCTTGCTGAAGTGCTGAGTAGGAGGACACTGTTCCGGACGGAGGAGGGTAACTGCCTGGAGGTCCTGGGACGTATGCTGGCTGGGCGAAGGTTGGAGGAAGGTAGGGACGCTGGCTCATGTACTGCTGTGGCTGGGACTGCTGGCTGTACGGCTGACTTGGCTGACTTGGCTGACTTGGCTCAGTTGGCTGCTGCTGCTGCTGCTGGTGCTGCTGCTGCTGGAGTTCTAGGGCCTGTCTGCGGATGAAGTCTTTCCTGGCTTCCTCCATCGTCTGCCTCATGGCTCTCATGATGTTCTCTTGGATGTCGTCCGGAAATTTAAATCCTTCGACCAGGATGCAGTGGAGGTTGCTTCGCCACAGGGAACTCTGGATGTCGGAGGTGGGTGGAGTGCAGAAGTAGCAAGTGGTGCAGGGGTTGCGACCGGAGCTCTGCTGCTGCTGGTGGTGCTGCTGCTGCTGCAAGTGGTATGATGACCTCATGATGTCTGATATTTCTGGTGGGAAGAAGCTGCTCATGGGCCGAGGGTAGGTGGCTGTGTCCGGCTGTTTCCTTTTCTTGCTGGTGGCCCCAATGACTTGTGAAAC
>JBCBTI010000046.1:0-679 GCA_039818745.1 Cyanobacteria bacterium J06638_7 | reverse complement strand
TGGGAGCCCCTTTCAGGGGCGGTACCCCGCCTCAGAGGTTAACGATGGGACCTGTCCAGAAAAACCAGTCCACCTCACGCTTGCCGGTGCAAGCGCGGCAGGGTCTCCACGAACTGGCTGCGCAGGAACAGATCCAGCCGGTCATGGCGCAGGTGCACCGTCAGCTGCTGACCGATCAGCCGTGAGGGGACGCTGTAGGTGACCGAGCGCACCTCGATCGTGCTGGTGCTCCTGCGCCATGACCGGCTGGATCTGTTCCTGCGCAGCCAGTTCGTGGAGACCCTGCCGCGCTTGCACCGGCAAGCGGGGCAGATCGGGCCCCTGCGGCGGATTGATTTCCGCCATGTGATCGAGAGCCTCAGGCGCAAGCCAAGAGCGCTGTTGCGCGCCCAGCTGCAGTCCGACCTGTTCCCAGGAGAGAACTGGCGGCAGCTATGGCGCCAACTCCTGGCAGCCCTGCCGCCGGATGAGGCCGCCAAGGTCATGGTCGATGCCCTCCATGTCGCCGCCAAACAGGGCGACCTGGCCGATGTGGAGCGCTACATGCGGCGTCAGCTGCGCCGCGGTGAGCTCAACCTCACCGCCCTGCGCGATCACTACGGCCTGCGGCCCCCCCGGGGCCTGGCGGCCATGCCACAGCTCGACATCCCTGAACACACCCTCAGCAGCTATGACGAAC
>JBCBTI010000045.1:0-1469 GCA_039818745.1 Cyanobacteria bacterium J06638_7 | reverse complement strand
GGCGGATTGGCCAAGTTCGCCGGTTTTTCACGATCCCACACGGAAACCGGCCGTGATCCGGCCCTCGGCATTCCATATCTCTGATGCGACGGCTTGGTGGGGCACGCGCGATTGCGCGCGGTTCATCCCCGCGTGTGCGGGGAACGGATGACTGATCAACGGCAAAACGAAACAAGTTTCGGTTCATCCCCGCGTGTGCGGGGAACGGATCGCCACACCAGCGCTCGACCAGATCGCGCGCGGTTCATCCCCGCGTGTGCGGGGAACGGGTTTACGATCAGGCCCCACGGCGGTGTGGTAGCGGTTCATCCCCGCGTGTGCGGGGAACGGAGCCCGTCACAACGCATGACGATGAACAGCCGCGGTTCATCCCCGCGTGTGCGGGGAACGGCGAGGCCTGCGAGGCGGCCAGATCGGCATCCGCGGTTCATCCCCGCGTGTGCGGGGAACGGCGCCTGCCGAACGACCTCCGACATTACGTCGGCGGTTCATCCCCGCGTGTGCGGGGAACGGGCCTCATCGTGCTGGCGCTCACCCTCAAGTTCCGGTTCATCCCCGCGTGTGCGGGGAACGGCTAGTGGCCCCGAGCGCACGCTGGAATGTCCGCGGTTCATCCCCGCGTGTGCGGGGAACGGGACAGCGCAGCAATCAGCTCGTTGGCGGCCTGCGGTTCATCCCCGCGTGTGCGGGGAACGGCCGTCCTGCCCTCGACTTCAAGCGATATCGAGCGGTTCATCCCCGCGTGTGCGGGGAACGGTTTGCGCGTCCTCAAAATTATCAGTTGGTTTGCGGTTCATCCCCGCGTGTGCGGGGAACGGTGGTAAATCTCAGATTGCAGGATCTCAATGATCGGTTCATCCCCGCGTGTGCGGGGAACGGCGTGCAACAGACGTATCCGGACCGGCATTCTGCGGTTCATCCCCGCGTGTGCGGGGAACGGGTCGAGCAGTGCGATCCGGAGGGTCTGACCGACGGTTCATCCCCGCGTGTGCGGGGAACGGATGCCAACTGTCGACAGACCGGTCTGCGCGGACGGTTCATCCCCGCGTGTGCGGGGAACGGCAACTGTATTGCCGGAAACTCGAACTGACGGGCGGTTCATCCCCGCGTGTGCGGGGAACGGGCCGACGAGAAAATCGCCGATCTGCAACAGCTCGGTTCATCCCCGCGTGTGCGGGGAACGGAGGACGACGCGGTACGCGTTCGCATCCTGATACGGTTCATCCCCGCGTGTGCGGGGAACGGGAGATACTCCGCCGTCAACTGACGGAAGAACCCGGTTCATCCCCGCGTGTGCGGGGAACGGCCAGAGTTGCAGGATCAGTCCGTCATCACGGACGGTTCATCCCCGCGTGTGCGGGGAACGGTAGCGCGACATCGCGCGCGCCCTCGATCCCACGCAACTGGTCGACCGACGCGACGGAGCCTCGTCATCGAACCGGCGGCGGAACATCTCACGTACGATGTTG
>JBCBTI010000044.1:0-2113 GCA_039818745.1 Cyanobacteria bacterium J06638_7 | reverse complement strand
TGCAGCGGCTACGGCTTCATCGTGGATTACATCGCCGAGGTGCTCAAACACCTGCGCACCGAGGACTACACCGGTCTCTACAAGCCCCATTTCGAGATCAGCTCGGAGGTGTCGACCCGCGACCAGACCGGCTTCGAGAAGACCTTCTCCGGGCTGACGAAGATCATCCACCCCGATGGCAAGGCAACACCTGAGGAGATCGCCGAGCTGCTGGAGTTCGCCATGGAGTGCCGCCGCCGGGTGCGGGAGCAGATCCTGCGCATCGACGACACCTTCAAGGCCAACGACTTCGCCTACCGGCCTCTAACCGGTGGGGACGCAGTCACGGTGCTCACGCCCGAGGAACAGCAGTATCCGGCCTTTGCCAGCTTGCGCCCCCTCAGCAGCGAAGCGACGCCAGTTGCATCAGAAGCCCCCGCTGCAGGCGAGACACCAGGTGCCCAGTTCCCTGAGGCCCAGGGCAAGCCCCAACCGGATGCAACTGTCAAGCCTGTGGATGCTGCCGTCTCCGAGGCCAGCGGAGCTCCGTCAGTTACCACCGCTCAGCTCAAGGAACAGCATCTGGTGGTCCCGGAAAACGCCAAGGGCTGGAGCTACCGCCGCCTGTTTGCCGACTACCTGCAGGGCTGCAGCGGCATCATCATCCGCGACCCCTACATCCGGGCCTTCCATCAGGTCCGCAACCTGGTGGAGTTTCTGCGCATGGTGAACGAGATCACTCCCGTTGGTGATGAGGTGACCGTGCACCTGATCACAGGTTCGGATCAGGAGACGATGGAGAAACAGGTGGAGAACCTAGGCCAGGTGCAGGACTCGTTCGCCGGCACCAGTACGCCGTTCACCTGGGAGATCGATGCCAGTCCCAATTTCCACGCCCGCAGCATCACCACCGACCACGGCTGGAAGATCACCCTCGATCGGGGACTAGACCTGTTTCAGTGGTTCGAATTCTCCCCGTTCAATGCCGCGGCCGTAATGCAGGAAGCCCGGATGACCAAGGGTTGCGAGGTCAACTACATCGCGGTCAAACAGTGATGGGTCCTCTCCTGAACCACCCCATCCACTGATTCTGTCCCCTGCTTTTGGTTGCTCATGCTCCCTCCTCCTCGCGCAGGGCCGGATGGGCCTGCAACTGCTCGGCGGTGTGGGCAAGCACCGCCTGCTGTCGCCAGCCGGCCGGCAGCGCCAGCCACACCGGAACGTGCAGTGGAGCCGGCAGCGGCAGGCGTTGCAGTGGCTGCCACCAGTCGGCGGGCTCCAGCTCGGCCAGGGGCATCGCCAGCGGTGAGCGCTCCAGCCGCTGCAGCCACTGGGCCGGGGTCTGACGGGTGTTGCCGGCGGTCTTCAGATTGAGCCCGAGAGCCTGCAAGGCCCGCCGCAGGCCCTGCGCCACGCCGCGATTCGGCACCAGCACCGTGGGGAGGGAGGTGCTTCGCTCCGGCGCCATGCTTGCGGCCACCGCCAGACCCAGGGGCAGAGCGCCGAGGGGCAGCAGCTCCACGTCTCCGGTGTTCTGTGGGGCACCACCTGGGAACTCCAGCCCCGACACCAGGGCCCCATCGAGCACCCCCTGGCGCACCAGCTCCAGCCAGCTCTCCACTGGCCGGAACCGCGGCGGTGCTGGCAGCAGCCAGCCACAGCCCGCCAGCAGCGGCTGCAGGAGCACATCGCTGCCGAGGCGCGCCACGCCGGCGGAGAGGCGATGGGCGCGGCAGCCGAGCCGCAGCAGCCGCATCGCCTGGGAGGTGCCATAGCAACAGCCCACCTGAAGGCGCCGATTCGGCACCAAGGCAAAGTCCGCGCTGAGGGCGCGGGTGCGGCGGCTCACCGTCGGCTGACTGACAGAGGCCAACCGGCCGGCCTCAAGGGTGGTGCCACTGAGCTCCAGCAGATCCAGCAGGCGGATGTCCTGCAGCAGGGCCGGCAGGCGGTAGCGGTGGGCCGGGCGGGGTACGGCTTCAATCGAGAGGACCAAGGGGATCTCTGGGGCGCTGCTGGAAGCTTCTGGCCCCTGAAACCGATGGGGGCGGATCTTCCTGCGAAAGAGCAATGGGCTTCAGTTGAACCCAGGCTCCAGCTGCAGGAGTGTGTGCTTCTTCGCAGGAGAGGCTTG
>JBCBTI010000043.1:0-2518 GCA_039818745.1 Cyanobacteria bacterium J06638_7 | reverse complement strand
AGATAGTAAACCCAACGCCTGCCCTTCAAGCTGGCCAGCGATCAGCCCTTGGGCTGCGGCTGCATGCGCTCGGCATAACCCGCCGCCCAATCCTCCGGCGTGGTTCCCGCCGGCACCGTGGCCTGCAGGGCCCCACTGGCCAGCAGTTCCTGCAGGGCTTCCCCCAGCAGTTCGGTGGACCGGCTGTGCGGCAGTTTGCTCAGCAGGATCCTGTGGATCGAGAGCTGGTACCAGGCGGTGCCTTCGACCCCGGCGTTGAAGCGGCCCCAGCTGCCGGGGTCGCGGCGGGCATCGAGCATCTGATCACGGGCGTTGTGGGCCTTGTCGGCCGCACTCACCCGCTGCGAATCGAGCTCGGCATGCTCGAGGTGCTCCAGATAACGCAGCTTGCGCACCAGCCAGTCCTCCTTCTCGCCACCGGCGCTCACGGGCCCGACGGTGTCTGTGCAGTCGTTCACGATGCGTCCCACCCGTTCGCCGAACCGTGCACTGATCTCGCCGCGGCTCACGCCGCAATCCTCGATGGCGTCGTGCAGCAGGGCGGCGATCGCCTCGTCCTCATCGCCGCCGTCTTCCCACACCAGGGCGCTGACGGCGATCAGGTGGGAGATGTAGGGCACCTGCTTGCCTTTGCGGCGCTGGCAGCGATGCAGTTCGGCGGCCCACTGCAGGGCTTCGCTGTAGCGGGGGCTGTGGGCTGGTGGCTTGTCGGTCACGGTGCTGGGGCTCTGCACGGGTTGTTCTGTGTCTGTGGATCCTGGCTGACACGGCCCCGGTTCGAGCCTTCAGCACCGTTCTGGCCTTGAAGGCGGCGGGCTCCAGGGCTGCTCCCTGGACATGGATTGATTGCGGCAGCGCTCCCGGAGTGCCCGCCGCCGTGCAGAATCATCCCCCCCCTACCGGCAGCCATGGCCCGCCTGGAAGCCCTGCTCGCGCCCGTCAGCGATGGCGAGGACTTCCGGGGCGCGATGGCGGCCCTGGCCAGGGAGATGGGCGGCACGGTGACCTGGCTGGATGGCCGCAACCTCTCGATCGGCCTCACGGCAGGCCCGCGGGGCCTGCCTGTGCAGGTGCTGCTGGAGTTGCGGGGCGGGGCCGAACTGGGAGTGCTGCTGAGCAGCCGGGAGGGAATGGGCGGCGGCGCACCCCTGAGCGGCGCGCTGCTGGTGCAGCTGCTGGCGGGCCTGCAGGCGGCGGTGCCGGCTGCCCGGGTGCTGTTCCGATCCGACCGCGACGGTCCGATCCGCGCCGCCGCTGTCGCCTGAGGGCAATCGTTTTCCGCAGGTTTTCCCCAGGCGCCTCGGCTGAGACTCAAAGCCCCATTGGGGAACTGGCCCGGCCGCGTGGAAAACGGAGGTTCGGGGGCCCCCATGGCAACTGTGGCGCTTGCTACCAAGGCAACCCCGAGTAGCCCCGGATCGCCTGCCCTGCAGGCACTCTCGCGGTGATCCGGCCTGATCTCACGGGTGCGGTGAATGGTGACGGCTGGATGCAGGCCGGCCCTTGGTGGCGGGGCACTGGGGCGATGGCATGGGAGCCATGGCCGAGGCCATGGTTCAGCACCGGAGTGTGGAAAACCAGCAGGGCTGAAGCCCGCTGCCGATGCCCGTAACAGGCCTTTGCCCGTAGCCCATCCATGCTCGCCCACCAGCTCGGCAGGATCCACCAGAGCCGCCCGGCACCAGACGCACTCGCCAACGCTCCACCCTGAAGCGAACCAAGATCTTCAGCCTGAGCGGCAGCTGCTCAGCGGCTGAACCCTGGCCGCCCGCCCTCTCCAGAGGCTGGGACAGGGCCGCTGTGCTGTCCTTAGCGTCAGAGCCTTGGAGGTGCAGATCAGGAAAGTCACCGTGGAACTTTCCGAAACAGAGATGACCGAATTCCCGGATCTCACGGGCGAGCGCAAGACGGGCCCCGCGATCCGCCGCCTGATGCAAGAGGCGTTGCCGCAGCGGCAGCGTGCCCGGATCGCCCAGTGCTTCCTCAGCGGCGCCCGGGGCCTGGAGCTGGACAGCACTGAAGCGCTTGAACCGCCCCGGCTGATCCCAACGGCGCTGGACATCAACAGCCTGCCGGCCCTGCCCTGAACGCACCAGCAGCCTCCTGTGGTCGAACATGGCGACGATCTGGTGAATGAATTTGGCCGCTACAAGCTCGGCCGTAAGTCGTATCAGGGTGGCTCATTTCTTGGCGGCCTGGTTCAAGCGGTGATCCGCTTCATCAACCGCTGGACCCGCACGAAAGAGAAGGTGGTGGAGCTGGAACAAAAGCTCCAGGAGTTCATCGAGAAGACCAAGAAGCTGCCGCCGCTCACCTTGGGGGGCAATGGCCACAAGGGCCCCGTGAGCCTGTCAGAACCGGTCGCGCCAGCGAAGGTGGAGAAGGTGGCCCATGGGCCAGATCACGGACAGCCTGCGGCCCACGCTGCGGTAGTTGGCCCAGTCTGCCCGGTGTCAACTACGTAGGCGGGTCGCGTCAATTACGTAGGCGGGTTCCGCCCTGTCCTCCCCCTGCCATG
>JBCBTI010000042.1:0-2566 GCA_039818745.1 Cyanobacteria bacterium J06638_7 | reverse complement strand
TGGAAACCACCCTGGCCCGCGTCTACGACGTGGACGCCGACGAGCTGGCGGGGCTGCTCTATCCGGAGGAGTGAGCCCCGGGCGTCCCCGGCTGCCGGGCCAGCCAGGACCCATCCTGGCGGCCCTGCTGGTGGGCCTCACCGCCCTGGCCGGCTGGCTGGTGCTCGGGCGGGCCCAGTCGCGCGCCAGCAGCGACGCCAACCTGTGGGGCACGGTGTACCTCACCGTGGGCATCAACAGCGACGAGCGGCAGGACAGCAGCCAGCGCCGGCTGGCCCAGGAAGCCCTGGGGCGCTTCACCCGCGATTTCCGCGAACTCCAGCCGGGGGTGACCATCCAGCTGATGACCTTCCCGGAGGAAGGGCTGATGCGGCAGCTGCGCTTCCGCCAGCAGGGCGGGCTGGGGCCGGATCTGCTGCTGGTGAACGCCCGCACCGCCCTGGAGCTGCACCGGCGCAGGCTCCTGCACGTCGAGCGGTTCCCGGCCGAGCTGCTGCAGCAGATCAAGCCGGACATGGTGGAGCGGGTGCGGCTCAGCGACGGGCGCCTGGCCGGGCTACCAGTGCTGCAGCTGCCCCAGCTGGCCTGCTTCAACCGGGAGCGCCTGCCGGCGGGCAGTCCGGACGATCTCGACGGCCTGCTGAAGCTCAGCAGCCGCGGCGTGCGAGTAGGTCTGGGCACCACGCCCCCCTACCTGATCTGGACCGTGGGCGGCCTGGGGGCCGTGGAGGCCCTGGTGGCGGCCGCGGGAAGCCAACCGCTCAGCCCGCCGCAGCAGCAGGCCCTGGAGCGCTGGCTGGCCTGGCTGCAGAACGCCTCCCTGCAGCAGAGCATCACCTTCCACGACACCCAGGATCAGCTCACCGGCAAGCTGGCCCGGGGCGAGCTCGACTGGATCACCTGCCGCAGCTCCAACCTCAGCCTGCTGCGCCAGACGCTGGGGCCGGCCCTGGGGGTGGCCAGCCTGCCCGGCGGCCGCTGGGGGGAGGCGACGCCGATCAACCGGGAGCGGGTGCTGGTGTTCGGCCGCAACTCCAGCGCCGCCCAGCGGCGGATCGCCCGGGAGATCGCCAGCTTCAGCGTCAACCCCCTGGTGCAGCGCAATCTCACCTTCACCGACATGATGATGCTGCCGGTGAACCGCTTCGTGCCGGCGCCGGTGGCCAGCTCCACCGTGTTGGCGGCGATGGTGCGCTCGGCCGAGCAGTCGGAGCGCACCACCCCCCTGGTGCAGGGCCTGCTCACCGATCCCAGGATGGAGAAAGCCCTCGCTGCCGTGATCAACCGGGTGCTGTTCGGCGAGCTCACCCCCCGCCAGGCCAGCGACATCCTGCCGGTCGCCCTGCGGGACGTCCGGCAGGGACCCCGACCCTGAACCCCGCCGATGGACCAGTTTCTGCACGAGGTGATCGGTTGGTTGGGCTTCCTGCAGCGGGGCTCGGTGATCGCCCAGCTGCTGCTGGTGGCCGTGCCCGGCCTGGTGGCCGCCCGGCTGCACCGGCGGCTTCCCCCCGGCTCGCCCCTGCAGCCCTGGCTGCGGCCCCTGGCGGTGGGCACGATCACCCTGGGCAGCATCCTGCTGGCCCAGAGCGGCCACCCCTGGCGCTTCGCCCTCTCCCTGGGGATGCTCTATCTGGGCTGGCAGGGGCTGGGCCTGCTCCCCGATCTGCTGGCCCGCTGGGTGCCGGTGGAGAGCGTGCACCAGCTGGAGAGCCGCCTGCTGCGGCCCGCCCTCCTGCTGCTGGCGGCGATGGCGGTCATCAACCAGCTCGACAGCGTGCAGGACCTATCGGCCATTGCGGTGGGGGAGTGGTTCGGGGTGCCGCTCACCCTGGGGCGGGTGTTCACGGCCAGCGTGATCATCTACCTGCTGGTGGTCGGCTCCGCGCCCCCGTCCGAGGGGATGGCCTGGCTGCTGCAGCGGGCCCTGTTCGTGAGCGACGGCACGCGGCGGGCGGTGGCCGTGATCCTGCGCTACGTCACGGTGGGATTGGGCCTGGTGTGGGTGGCCAATCACCTCGGCCTCAACGCCACGGCCCTGCTGGCGATCGCCGGCGGGCTCTCGGTGGGCCTCGGCTTCGGCATCAAGGAGGTGTTCTCCAACTTCGTGAGCGGCCTGTGGCTGCTGCTGGAGGGGTCGGTGCGGCCCGGCGACGTGCTGTTCGTCGATGGCGATCCCTGCGAGGTGCGCAGCCTGGGGCTGCGGGCCGCGGTGCTGTGGCGCGACCGCGACAACGCCGAGCTGGTGATTCCCAACCAGACGTTCTTCACCGCCACCACCACCACCTACACCGGCAGCGACCGGCTGCGGCGCAGCCAGGTGCTGGTGGGGGCGGCCTACCGCCATGATCCCGCCGCGGTGGTGGCCCTGCTGCAGATGCCCACGCTGCTCATCGGGTTGGCGATCCAGAAGCGCAGGGCGTACTGGATCGCCGAGTCGCCGTAGCTGAGCACCAGCCCCCGGGGGGCGGGGCTGGCCAGCACGCCGGGCACCGTGAGGGCGGTGGCCTCCAGCAGGGCCACCACCGCGGCGGGATCATGGCGGTAGGCCGCCCCCACCAGCACC
>JBCBTI010000041.1:0-2670 GCA_039818745.1 Cyanobacteria bacterium J06638_7 | reverse complement strand
GCCCGGCTGGCAGCTGCTGAAGCTGGCCTCCTTCGGGCCCGCCGACCCTCACTCGCTGCCCCCGGGCAGCGGTTCGCCCAGCGCGGTGTGGTCTGCCCAGCCCACCTCTCCAGGCCGATCGGTGAGCAGGTGGGTGAGCCCATAGCGCTGCCGCAGTTTGAGCCTTTCGGTGCTGGTGCAGTAGCTGGGCACCAGGGCCTGGGTCCAGCCGCCGATCAGCACGGCCACCATGGCAAGCAGGTGCTCGGCGTGCTCACCAGCCAGAATTCCCAGCCGAACCGGCGGATCGCCGCTGTCAGGCTCAGGCAACCAGGCCTGCAGACTCCGGCAGAGGTCGCGGGCTCTGTCGGCGAACTCACCGCGCTCCCAGCTGGTGCCGTTCCAGTCGAGGGAGGAGGGTGCCAGGGCCTTGAGGAACTGAACCCCCACGGCTGGGGGGTGCGCCGGCGGGCTATCCATGGGCTCGGATCGGTGAAGCAATCCAGAGGCTGGATTTGGGTGCTAGCCGCTCAGGCCCGGGTGTTACGGGCTGAGCGGATTGGTCTCCAGGGAGAGCAGAATCAGATAGGGAGTTGACAGGCTGAATGGTTGGATTCAGTTTTCATCGATCAGGTATTGTGATGGCGCATCTCCGAAATGGGGGTTGAATTCAGGGCCAGGTTGTTCATCGTTTTCATAAACAGGCACCTTCACTTCCATGTGGCCTCCGGGCTCGTTGTAGGGGTCGCCGATCTTTGCTGAAAGCGCAGAGTGACTGGCGGCGCTGACAGCGTTTGATTGCTGGGCCTGGAGGAGGCTGAAGCCGAAGAGATGATTCATTGGTGAAATCTCAATGAAGTCTTGGATAGCATCATGAATTTCAGTATTGCTGCCAAGCGGACTTGGCTGCGGCTGCAAAACCAGGGATCTGCACAACTAGGGGCGTTGCCCAGAGGCGATCAGATCCCATGGAGGCGCCCAGGCATCGATAGAGAAATTCGCTTCTAGCTGATCGGATCTGGGGAGGGGGGTGGAACGTGTGGCCCTTCCTTCGCGGGCGTGCCGTTACCTCCGGGTTCGTAATCAATGCCAACCTTGGTGGAGAGTGCGGAGTGGCTGGCGGTGATGCGGAACTCGCCTGCCTGCTCTTGCAGCAAGCGGAATCCGAATAATTTGAGCATTGGTCTGGCTCTTCTCGCTCCTACCATAACACTGGTTCCAGTGGTAAGCCTGTTGCCCAGCAGCTCTGAGGCCCGTGCAAGAACCATCACCCGAACGGCTTCTTGCGCTTGAGACCCTTGTGGACGGCCTCCTGGCCCGGTCGGTGCCGGGCCAGGGCGTGGATGAGCTGATCGCCCGGCTGCGCCGCCAGGCCGAGACGATGGAGCTGGTGGAGCTGGGGTTCGAAAGTCTCGGCCTGATGGAGTTCTGCCTCCATCTCGAACTCGACCATGGCGTGCCCCTCACCCCGGACGACGTGCTGGAGCTGGCCGCGGTGAGCGAATTGCTCGATGCGATCAGCGCCCATCAGGCCGCTTGAGGTCGAGACGCTCCAGGCTCACCGCCACCACCTCGGCACCGCGGTCGGTGAGCCGGGCATGCCCCTGCACGGCAGCCAGGGAGGATCGCCCCAGGGTCGTCAACCGCTCCAGCATCGGCTTGATGTCCTCCTGCAGGCCCTCAGCAGCGCTGGTGCCGTCCAGGCCGCCGTTCTGCATGCGGCGGAACAGCTCGGCGCAGCGGCCCGTCACGTACAGCGAGTGGATGATGCCGTGCATGGGCCGCGGGTCCTGACGGATCAGCACCCGATGGCGCTCGCTGTCCTCGTTGTGGCACAGGCGCGAGTCCTGGCCGATCACGAACAGCTCGCTGTGGGCGTATTCATGCACGAGCCGCTCGATCAGCCGGGCCGGTTTGAGGCTGGCGCTGCAGTTGATCAAGGAGCCTCCGCGGAAGAAGAAGCTGGTGGCTCCCCCGAAGCTGACGGCCGACCCCAGGGGCCGGCTCAGCACCCCCAGCTGCTGCAGACGGCGCATGCATTGGTGCAGAGGGGGGTCCACGGCCGCGATCAGAGAGCGGACCGCGCCGATCTCCATTCGCCAGCGAGCCGCAACAGCGCTCTCGACTCCGGTCAGGTCGGCCACGAAATCCCCCCCCTCCTGGAACAGCTCCAGCAGATGTCGCCACTGCCAGGCGGGCCTGCTGGGGTGCTGGAAGCTCAACACGCCATCGGGCTCAGGTGGCAGGGGCAGCTCCGTTGCCATCCACTCCAGCAGCTCGTCGAGGCCGGAACTCTGCCGCTCACCGCTGAGGACGGCCTGACCGATGCGGTAATAGATCAGGTAGATCCAGGGGCTCAGCGGGGTTGCCGGCTGCGCTGCCAGGCGCTGGCGCACGCGCTCGCCCAGGTCAGCGGCTTGCAGCAGCGGCGATTGACGTTCCAGCTCCAGCAGAGATGCCAGCAGGCTCTGGTCACCCTGCCAGCAGAGCTGGGGAACAAGGGCCTGCGACCGCGTGGCGCAGCCGAGCTGCCCAGGGTTGGCCCCGGGCTGTTCAGTGACAGTCACAGGGGAGGAGAGGAGGCCAATGCTGTAGCTTGACAGAGCCGGTTTGTCCGGCAGGGCACGCGCCCGACCCAAGACAGCAGGCATCCCCGTAAGCCCTGCCGAGGTGAACGCGACAGGTTTCAGC
>JBCBTI010000040.1:0-2795 GCA_039818745.1 Cyanobacteria bacterium J06638_7 | reverse complement strand
GGCGCCTGCACCTGTGCTGCCTTGCCGCAATCCTGAGCCTGATCCTGGCGATCACCCTGGTGATGCAGGTGGCGCGATTGACCTCAGCAGTGTCCCGTGTCAATCAGGTTGAAGGGTGGCGTCAATCAGGTTGACCGGTGAGCGGCACCGGTTTTGCCCCTGCTGCAGGCCTGAACTGCCGATGAGGACTGGATCGTGACCAGGCATGTCGCGACGCGTCAATCTGGTTGGTTGCGCGGGGAGATTGCCTCGACAGGTGGGCCAGTTGTCGCGTCGCCGCCCTGGTCTTGGACGTCTGGGCCGCTGATGCCGGTGATCGTGCCGGTGCTGACGCCCGCGTCAATTACGTTGGCGGGGCGATGGAATCGCTAGAAACCCTTGCAGCAGCTGCCTTCTGCCGGTAGCTCTCGCCCTTGATCCCGATGATGTGGCAGTGGTGCACCAGCCGGTCCACCGCTGCCACGGTCATCGATCCACTGGGGAAGATGTCGTCCCACTCGCGGAAGGGCTGGTTGCTGGTCACCAGCAGGGATTTGCGCTCGTAGCGGTGGCAGATCAGCTCGAACAGCACCGAGGTCTCCAGCTCGCTGCGGCGCACGTAGGAGATGTCGTCGATCACCAGCAGGGCGTAGCGATCGAGCTTCTGCAGCATCGCCGGCAGGTCGTAGGCCGCCTTTGCCTTCTGCAGCAGCTGCACCAGCGTGGTGGCGGGGAAGAAGCGGCAGACCTGGTCCTGCGCCACCATCGCCATCGTGATGGCAATGGCCAGGTGGGTCTTGCCCACCCCGCTGGGACCGAACAGCAGCAGGTTTTCCGCCTGCAGCAGCCAGGTGGTCTGCCGCGCCAGTCCTTGGAGCTCCTGCCACTGGCTGGGATCGAGATGCTGGTGATCAAAGCCGTCGAGGCCCTTCTGCCAGGGGAGATGGGCACCGCGCAGCAGCCGCTGCTGGCGCGCGATCTGCCGCTGTTCCAGCTCCTGCTCGCAGAGGGCGTAGAGGAATTGGCCTGGGCTCCAGCCCTGGGCTTCCGCCTGCTCGGCCAGCGGTTGCCAGTGGCTGCGAAACCGCGCCAGCTTGAGTTGTTTGAGCAGCAGCGGCAGTGCCGCTTCCACCGCCTGTGAGTTCGGCAGCGGGGACGAGGTGGTCATAGGAGGCCAGCAGGTGTTGGGGAATGACCGGATCGGGGAGGCTCTGGCAACGGGGCGGCACACGGAAGCGCTGCTGCAGAGCTGAAAGGGAGAGGGATTGGCGGCGTTGGGCCTGCTCCAGGAAGGCGAGCACCAACTCAAACGAGGCCACCCGCACCGCCACATACAGGGCCTCCGCCATCAGCCGGGCCGCACCGTCACGCTCACCGCCGGCCAGCAACTGCTGCCAGAACTCCCACCAGCGCTGATCCGGGAACAGGTGGCGCTGGTAGCGGCAATGGAGCAGGGCCCGGGGCTTTGCCCGCAGGCCATCGATCAGGTGCTCCAGATCGATGCACCAGGCCCGCTTCTCACCTGCGGCGCCATAGGCGCGCGGGAGCTGGCAGACCCAGTCGCTGCCCAGGAACACCACCAGCCGGTCGTGGTGCAGCCGCACCGTGACCTGACGGCCGATCAGGGTGGGCGGCACGGAGTAAACGACCTGCCGCACCTCGATCGTGCTGGTGCTGCGCACCCGCACCGTGAGCCGCTCGTAGTCGGCAAAGCGGAACGCCGGCAGAGGGGCCAGATGCTCCAGCTCCTGCTCGTAGCGCCGCTGCCGGGGGGCGTTGAGGGCGCTGAACACCTCAGCGAGAAGCTCGCCGTATTCGGCCGGCTCCTCGAAATCACAGCTGCCGCGCAGGATCAGCTTCTGCTCCAGCCGCCGTTTCACGTGGCCGTGGGGTGCCTCGACGATGCCGTTCTCGTGGGCCACACCGCGGTTGTTGCGGCTGGGGCTGAGGCCGTAGTGAGCGCAAAGGGCCTGGTAGCGGGGGGTGATGTCGAGGGCATAGCTGCCGTCCCGGTTGCGGCTGGCGGCCGAAAGCCGATCGGTGCGCAGCTCTTTGGGCACCCCACCGCAGGCCGCCAGGCCGTTCTGCAGTCCCTCGGAGAGGGCGACAAAGCTCTCACCGCCGTGGATGAGCTGCCCATAGGCCCAGCCGCTCCAGGCCAGGCGGTAATGAAAGAGGAGGTGGGGGAACGGTTGTCCGCGCAGGGTGATCGGCACCCGTTTCACCTTGGTGAAATCACAGAAGCCGATCTCGCCGGGCTGGTAGGCCAGCGGGAACATCACCTCCGGCGGCGGGCCATGCAGTGCCTTCCACTGCTGCACCCGCCGCTGCAGGGTGCGTTTCACCGAACTCCAGTCCTGATCAGGCTTTTGCTCCTGCAGGTGCTCCAGCAGGGTGGTGGGCGTGAGCGCTGGATGGCGCTCCAGCAGCGGCAGCAACAGTGGCTCCCACACCTCGGCCAAAGGATCGGGTCGGCGCCTGGTGCGGGGCTTGGCGGCTTTGGGTTGGAGGCGGCCGGCATCGATCCGGTGAGCGCTGCTCACCGAGATGCCCGCCGCTGCGGCAGCCACCTCCTGGCGGCTGCCGGCTCGGCGTTTGGACATGTACAGCGCAATCTGTTGAGCGGTGAGGGGGGCAGGCATGACCCGGTGCCCTGCGCATGGCATCCGGATTCAGCACAGCCCCTCAGGAGCGGTCAACCAGATCGGCGGGACCCCTCAACCAGATTGTCGTCGGACACAGCAGTTCGCGCTACCTCACTGCCCCTTCCAGGCCGCTGGTGTGAGCCATCAGCACCCCGTTCCACTCCTTCCAGT
>JBCBTI010000039.1:0-3543 GCA_039818745.1 Cyanobacteria bacterium J06638_7 | reverse complement strand
GAGCAGCTGGGGCCGCTTCAACGCCGGCATGGACGGCACGGCCTGGTACCAGCTGCGCATCCACCAGATCCTGAAGCGAAGGCTTCCGGACAGCCGCTCCACTGAACTGCTTGGAGAGGCCCTGCAGGAGCTGCTCGACAGCCCGGCCTACCGGCAGGTGGTGCCGGAGGGGATTGCGCCGGCGGTCTGGGGCGCGGGTTACGCGAAGCGGGAAGGCAAGGGCGTTCCAGACGGGGCGGTGGATCCAGTCGCACAGGAACCGATCAGACTGGCGCCATGACCAGCTCAGCCGCCCACCCTGAACTCGGTTCCGACCAGATCCTTGCTCTCCTGCGCGCCCGCCGCAGCGATTGGCGGCAGCGCTACCAGCTGCAGCGCATCGGTCTGTTCGGCTCCACAGCCCGTAACCAGGCCACGGCCGGCAGCGATGTGGATGTATGGGTCGAACTGGATCCACTCACCCCCTTCGCCACGGTGCACCTCAAGCAGGAGCTGGAAGAGCTGCTGCAGCGCCCGGTCGATCTGGTGCGCCTGCGTGAGCGCATGAACCCAAGCCTGCGCAAGGCGATCCTGCAGGAAGGCATCAGCGCGTGAGCAGTGATCTGCTTGTGGTGCTCACGCCCCTTCGGCAAGCCCTGGAGCGGATCGAGCGCAAGGCCCAGCCCCTGTTGGCAAACCCAGCGCTGCTGGACACAGAAGAAGGCCAGGACCTGCTGGATGTGATCTGCATGCAGTTCCTTGCTGCCGGGGAAGCACTCAAACGCCTGGAGAAGCTCCGCCCTGGTCTTCTGGCCGCCAGCTTCCCCGACATCGACTGGAAAGGGGCCATGGGCTTCCGCGATGTGATCGCCCACCAGTACTTCGACCTGGATGCAGAGCAGGTGCTGCTGATCTGCCAGGAGGCCTTGCCAGGCGTTCTGGCCGCGATCCGCAACCTGGAAGAACGTAACGAAGACTCCTGCTGAACCCTGTCTATCCTGGCCCTCTCCCCAGGATCACCCCGCCAGCACCGGCTCCACCCACTCCAGCGGCGCCGCCAGCGGATCCCCCAGCGGCGAGAGCGGCCGCCAGTGGCCCCTCCGCCAGCTGCCCGCCGGATGATCCAGCAGCTCAGCGGGCTGGCGCTGCAGCTGGTAGTCCTTGCCCAGCCACACCGGCGGTGGCACCGCCCCGCCCTTGCCGGCTGAGGCGCCGGCGCTGTTGCCGCCAAAGCCCTTGCCGCCGCCTCCTGGCGCGGGCGGCACCTCTCCTTCGCTCACCAGCTCCGGCCGATAGAGCTGCACCAGCAGGGCATGGACGCACAGCTGCTCCATCCGCGCGGCGGTGCCCTTCACGCCATCTGTGTCTCAGTCCCAGTGGGGGGCGCTGAAGTCGGTGTGCTCCGGCTGCTGCGCCTTGGCGGAGGGATCCAGCAGGCAGCTGGCGAGGTAGGTGGCGCCGTCCTCCCCAGCCCCACGCAGGCCAGGCCGCCGCCGGCCAGGCGGAAGTTGTCGGGGAGCCAGCCCTCCATCGAACGCACATCGGCCACCAGCACCGAGCGGATCTCCGGGCCTTCCTCGCTGAACAGCGTGGCCCTGGGCAGGTACAGCCGGAAGCAGCTCACCTCCCGCGGCAGGGCGGGTGTGAGCAGCGGTCGCTCGCTCTGCAGGAACGCCTGGGCCAGAGCCGGCGCGAGAAAGCGCGGTTCGGCGTCCTGCTCCCGCGCCCAGCGGCACACCATCGCCCCCCAAATGCCCACGTGGTCATGGTGGTTCTCGGATTCCTCCAGCGACAGCTCCACCGCCACCGCCTTGGCCCAGTGCTCCGCCCAGCTGCCGAACCCCGCCGGAGAGCGGTAGCGGTGCTCAGCGGCCATCAGGTCGGGCCGCATCTGGCGCAGCACCTTGGCCACATCCCGCATCATCCGCTCCCGGTCGCGGGCATTGCTGAGATCGAAGTGCCGGGCAAGCGCCTGCTGCCGCGCCACAGTGGAGCCTCCCCAGTGTCCCGCCTGGATGGCTCCCGCTCCGGCCGCTGCTGCGCTGATCGCCCAGGTGGAGCAGCGCAGCGGCTATCCGGTGCAGCTGCTCCACGACCCGGAGGTGGGTGGCAAGGCCTCGATCCGCCGCGCCAGCGGCACCGTCCCCGCCCATGTTCTGCGCTACCGCAGCGAGGACGCCCTCACCAACTACTTCATCTCCTACCAGTGCGGCCTGCTGCTGCGCAGCCTGGCGGAGGACCCCGAGCCGCCCGTCAACCTCGCCAGCAAGCGGGACCGGCGCGAACGGGTGATCAGCCAGGTGGAGAAGCTCAACCGCCACCTCACACCCGCCCAGGCCCGGCAGGTGGGTGGCGGCATGTACGACGCCCTGATGACCCAGCTGCGCTCCACAGCCCCGGGCCTGCTGGTGGACAGGCAGCTGCACCGGGATTGGCCGGAACTCCATGCCGCCCAGCGCCAGGCGATGGAGGCCGAGATCCGCAGCACCCTGCCGGCGCTGGCGCCGACCTTCGGGAAGGGGATTCCGCCGGAGCTGATCACCGCCAACCGGGCGATGAACAGTGCCTACGCCGTGGTGGCCGGGTGGATGTGGCCTTCAGCGAGGGCCGCATCGATGTGGACTGGAGCGGCAGGGAAGAGCAGCAGGATGTGCTGGAGCGGGCCCTGGCGCTGATCGCCCAGGACCGCCGGGTGGAGGCCCGGGGCCTGCTGGAGACGCTGCTGCAGCTCGAGCCCGGCAACCCCGAGGCGCTCTACAACCTCGCTCTGCTCTGCTCCGATGCCGGTGAACTGGAGCGGGCGGCAGATCTGCTGGATCACTGCGTGGCCAGCGAGCCGGGCCACGCAAACGCCTGGGTGGCGCTGGGGATGACGGGGCTGCGGGCCAGCGCACCGGAGCGGGCACGGCCGGCCCTGGAGAAGGCGCTGGAGCTGGAGCCCGCCAACCCCTATGCCCTGCGGGCCTACGGCTCCCTGCTGCTGATGCAGGACGAACCCAGGGAAGCGGTGGGGGTGCTCAGGCGTGCTGAGGCGTCAGCTCCCAGCGATCCGGTCACCCTGCTCACCCTGGCCAAGGCCCTGATCGCTGCGGATCTGGATGCCCATGCGGCCGAGGCCGATGGGTTGCTGCGCCAGGTGCTGGAGCTGGCGCCGCGGGGGGAGATCGCCGAGAAGGCCCGACGGGCCTCACAGCGCATCGCTGATCACTACCTCCGCCGCAGCCAGGGCGATGGCCTGCGGCCAGCGGTGGTGGAGGGCCTGGTGCAGGCCCTGCAGATCTACGATGGCCGGGGACCCGAACAGCGCCAGGCGGTGCTGGTGGACGTGGGCGCGATCGGCGAGAAGGGCCTGCCGGTGAACAAGCCGCTGCGCATCTACAACTTCGAGACTTTACCTGGCACCTTCACGGCGCTGCAGCTGGCTTGCCTGATCGAGGTCGGCGCCAGGCAAATGCTTAGGATGGCGGACGCGGGGGTTGGGTTTGAGGGGGAGATGCGGGAGGCGTTGCGGGTGCACCAGGCCCGGCAGGGCTAAAAACGTGGTGGAGAGTTACGCAGTGCGGC
>JBCBTI010000038.1:0-4086 GCA_039818745.1 Cyanobacteria bacterium J06638_7 | reverse complement strand
TGTTATGCCACAGCACCTGCAGGTTGCGCAGGAAGCGGCTGAGGGTCCGCTGTTCCCTGCTCAGCAGCTCCGGGTCGATGGCCCCGCTGCCGGGTTGTGGCTCCTGGCTCTGGATTCCGGCGGCAAGGCTGGCCAGAGAGGCCTGGCAGCGGCGCACGGTCTCCAGCAGGGCCACCGGGTCGCTGCTGTGCTGCAGATCCTCCAGGGCCTGCTTCTGGCGGGGGTTCAGCTGTTCCAGCGCCAGCAGCCGCTGCTGCGGTGTGCGCGGTGGATGGTGCCGCCGCCTGAGCTTTGCCCCCTCGCGGAGGGTCTCCTTGAGCTTGAACGAGGGCTGGAGCAGGTTGGTGAACAGCCGCAGCGCGCCGTACAGCTCACCCAGCAGCTCGGCCGCCACCAGGCCCTCCAGCCGCTGGTAACCGATCACCCGGCGAATCAGCATGGCGTTCTTCTGTTCCACCCAGGCCTGGTCGTTGCTCTGGTAGGCCCGCGAGCGGGTCAGCTCGATGTGGGGCCGGTGCTTCTCGCACCAGCTCTCCAACGGTGCGTTCATGAACGCCCCGTCGTTGTCCACGTCGATCCCCCGCAACGGGAAGGGCAGCAGTTCCTCCAGCAATCGCAGGGCCGCCATCACCGAGGCCCCGTCACGACTCAGCAGCGGCAGGCACTCGCTCCAGCCGGTGGCGATGTCGGTGGCCACCAGCGTCCACAGGAAGCGGCCCTCCATCCACTTGCCGCAGTGGGCCACCAGATCGATCTCCAGCCAGCCCGCCTCGCTCACCTTCCCCCAGCCGTTGAACGTGCGCATGGGTGTGCGCCGCGCCACGGCGCTGCGGGCCCGCGGTGGGCGGCGCCAGCCGTTGGCCGGGCTGTTCTTGCGCACCGGGGCCAGCAGCCGGTCGATCGTGGCGCTGCTGATGGTCAGCAGCTTCTGCCTCACCCCAGGCTCCAGATCCAGATGGCCATGGCGCTCCAGCGATTCCACCAGCAGCGGCAGCAGGGCCGCCAGGCGCTTGCCGCAGAGCCGGTCGCTGGCCTCCCACAGCGGCACCAGGACCTCCACCACCTCAGGGCCGTAGACACAGCGGTGGTGCCGCTCAGGCGGTCCATCCCTGGCCTTGGCCCGATCCTCAGCAGGTCTGCGGTTCAGGGCCCGCAGCACCGATTTGCGGTGGTAGCCGGTGATCGCCACCAGCTCGTCCACCAGGGCCTTCTTCCCTGCAGGACTCAGGCCCCCGTAGCACTGGCGGGCCGCTCCCATTGCGGCCCGTCGGCGCTGCGGATCAGGGCCGGTCTCACCAATCTTGCGCTTCCCGAAAGAACGGGCGGAAGCGCGGGCCACAACGGCAACAGCTCAGCTGAGGCAACAGCCTACGCGGTCCACCATCTTTACGATGCAATGCGGGACCAGTTTTCGCTGTTGCCTGACAATGGGCAGGTGGAGATCCTCAGCAAGGGAGGTGGCGGGCAGAGCGACACCCACCTCGGGCAGTTCGAGCAGTTCGCCGACGGCGTGGCGGTCGCCAGCAACGAGGGGAGCATCACCTTCCTGCCCGGCCTTAAACCGGTGCGCAACTGAGGCGTGGTGACAGCCGTCCATGAACAAGGCGCCCCGTTCAGGGCGCCTTTGGGCCGGTTGCCGGACTCTGGACCTACACCGTCCGGGTCGTGGCCTCTGACCTATCGATACACCCGGCGGAGGGGGATGTCAGTACGGCAAGCCGATCAGCACTTGAGCCGGCACCGACTCACTCGTCCTCGTCAGCGCTGCCGATGGGGAGGAGTTTGATCTGCTTGCGGCCGAGCTTGATCTCGAATTCATCGCCGGGCTGCAGGCCCAGCTGGGCGGTGTAGGCCTTGCCCACCAGCAGGTTGCCGTTGAACTGCACCTTGGTCGTGTAGCTGAGCTTGCGTCCACCCTTGCCGCGGCCCTGACTGCCCTCTCCCAGGCTGACGCCCTTGGCATCGAGCAGAGCCTCGTAGAAGGCTGTGAAGTTGAGCCGTTCGGTGCCGTCTTTCTTGGTGCTGACGTAGCCGCATTCGCGCACCAGCTCGGACTTGCTGGCATCTCCCAGTTCCTTGACCTTGGCGAGCAGGTCAGCTCCAGTCAGCATGTCGTGGAATCGTAGTTGGATATCCATACCTTACCGCCCAAGGCGATGCTCCCCAGAGCCGTGATGGGTAAACGCCGATCGTCATCACCTACCAATGGATTCAGACGCTTCCCCCTCGCCGCCGCCATCGAGGGACGTATACCCCTTCTCCAACTGCTCTTGAGCTCTGTCATGGGGACCGATCCCTCGGCGGATGGATCGATCCGGGTCCCTGGCCGGGTTCGGCCTGCATCCACCAGTTGCTGCTGCCTCCTCTCATGTCATCCGTATGCGGATCATTCGGTCCCAGAGTGCGGTTGGCAACAGCCGGTTCAACAGCACCGATTCGCACTGGTGGCCGCACCGGTAGCGCTCAGGCGGATCGACCTGGGTGAGTGCCTGCTGGATCGTACGGGCGACCTCCTGTGGTGAGGAAGCGCGCCGGTAGAGCGCTTCCCAGCTGCTCTGCACCTTCCGCATCATTCCTCCATAGATCGGGCAGCTCTGCGCCAGGTGCATCGACGGGGCCGTGCGATCGGGGAAGGGGGTGCGGATCAGGCCGGGTTCGATCACGATCACCTCGACTCCAAAGGCCTTCAGCTCGAGCCGCAGCGCATCACTGAGAGCCTCGATGGCGAACTTGCTGGCTCCGTACCAGCCTGAGCCTGGCGTCACCCAGCGCCCGGCGATCGAGGAGATCTTGAGGATCCGGCCGCGGCCGCGTTGCCGCATGGCTGGCAGGGGCAACTGGGTGAGGCCCATGAGCCCGAAGACGTTCACCTCGAAGATCGCGCGGGCACGCTCGAGGGCCATCGTTTCCAACGGCCCCACCTCCGCGTAGCCAGCGTTGTTGACGATGGCCTCGAGGGCTCCGAACTGCTCGCTGACCCCATCTGCCAGGGCCTTGCAGGACTCTGGGTTGCTGAGGTCGAGGGGTTCAACGATCGCCCCACGCTCTGCCAAGGGCTGCATCGCCTCGGTGCGCCGCGCTGCCGCGATCACCCGCCATCCGCGTTGAAGCAACAGTTCGGCGGTCGCTGCACCGATACCAGAGGAAGCGCCGGTGATCAGAACGGTTGGGGAACCAGCGGCCTTAGCGGAGAGAAGCGAACGGATGTGCCGGGGGGTGTCCTGTCATCCGTGATGCCTGATGTCTGGCTCTGCTCCTGCCTTTGGCGTTCACGCTGTGGCCTGGGGGCGGGAGTCGTGCCATCAGATCCAGCACCAGCAGCACTCATGCCTCTGGGTCCCCCAGGGCGAGAGTGACATGGTCCTTGCCAATCGGCCCGGGGTCCACGTCACACCCAGCAGGTGGTCACTTTTTGGTACGACTCAACGCTCGTTGAAGGCCTCCATCTCTGCTGCGTTGATGGACTGGATGGCCTGTTCGTGGTGGAGGGCTTTCTGGAGAAGATGAAGATACGTCCGCATGTGCATCCCTGAAGGCCTTGGCGCTCTGGTCACTGGGGAGAGGATCGACTTGGGGTGCGGTCGGTTCAATCGCCGCCAGCAGCGATCTGCGGCCCGCCGGTGCTTGGAGATCTGCCGGCGGTAGGCTCCACCTCGATTCTGCTCACTGCGGTACGTGCGCCCCCAGCAGACCCGACAGGCGAGCTGATCGAGCTGCTGTCTCGGTGCGAGCAGATAGCGGCGGGGGTGGTGGCAACGCGGACAGAGCACCAACAGGCCAGCCGCAGGCAGCTGACCGTTGGCAGATCGTGGTGGGTAGCGCCAGAGCAGACGGACCGGGATCCCCAGCCGGGGGTGGACCGCAACCGCCTGCCCCTCCTTGGCATAGGTGCGAACCGTTCGGGCCGAGAGCCTGGCGAACCCTCTGGTGTCAAGGGGATGAACCATGGTCCTGCTTGCTCATCGTCTGCAGGAGCCTCTGCAGGTCAGTTTCCAGGTCCAGAAACAGTCCCTCCTCTAGGACCGCTTCCTCCAGGGGCATGGTGCCGGCATCGTGGGCCGCGGCCTGCAGCAGCGCTTCTGCGTC
>JBCBTI010000037.1:0-4487 GCA_039818745.1 Cyanobacteria bacterium J06638_7 | reverse complement strand
ATCGGAGCCCTGTTGTCGCGTCCTGAGACCCGCCTATGTAGTTGCGCGGACCCGCCTACCTAATCGTCGCCGAACAGGCATAGCCAAGAAATGGAGTAGTGCTCGGCCAACAGCTCAATCAGGCGAAATCTCTCGGCGGCAGCTGCTCCTATCTCAAGCGGATGCCCTCCGGGCTAGGGCAAAGTGCGCTGCCGCCAGCCTAAAAAATCTTTCTCCCTCCTGAACTCGCGGTTCTCCTTGCGGAGCCGGCTGAGTTCAGCGCGCTCCTCGCTGGTGAGCAGGTCCTGGTCGCGGGGACCGGCCTGGCCACCATCAATACGGGCCTGGCGCACCCAGCGGACAAGGCTGCTGGAGGGAAGTCCAAGCCGCTGGGCGACGACATTGCAGGAGAGGCCCTCCTGTAGGCAGAGCTCCACGGCCTCCGCCTTCTGCTGCGCCGTGAACCGGCGCCGTGTTCTGGTGGGGTTGGTCATCGATGGACAGTCTGGTGGTCATGGCGTGACCCTTATCGACCTGTCCTCAAAACTGGTGGAACCCCACCAGCTTGGCAATGGCGAGCTAGACCAATGGCTTGGCGAGCATCTACAGCCGCCGGCTCGAGCGGGGGATGGCACTGCGCACATCACCAGGGAGGCAAGGGTGTTAACGCTTACCCGAGCGGAGAAAGTGGGGAGCAGTGCGCTGGGGATCATTGGGGGGACCGACCGCTGGACGCTGTAGGAATCCTCTCCACGAGCTGCTTCATCAGGCCATTGCTGAATTCGCGGGATTCTTGCAGCAGCATGTGGTAAGCGTCGAGCCTGAGCCAGAAGGCCTGTAGCCCCTGTTCGCTGGCCTGCAAATCGGCGGAACGGGGGGAGTTGCTGATGACGGCCATCTCCCCGAACAGCTTGCCGCTGCCCAGCAAGGCGGTTTCGCCACCTCCCGTATGCACCACGGCATGGCCATCGAGCACCACCCCCAGGCCATCACAGGGATCACCGCGTCTGAACACCGTCTCCCCTGGCCCCCAACACCGCACTTCTCCCCTGGCCGCCACAAGGATCAGGCCCGCCGGCGACAGATCGGCGAACAGCTCGCTGCGGGCCAGGATCGGCAGCTCGTCCATGTCCTCTGTCTGCTCGCCGCGCTGCACTGCATCGAGGAACGGTGAGCTGGCCAGGCCCTCGCGTGGCTGGCGCCCGAGCAGCACGCCGCCCTCGCGCAGCCTCCCGCGGTCCACAAGCAGCACCCAGCCCGCGGTGTCGGGGTCGGGGTCCTGCCAGAGGAGATCCAACGCTTCGTCCAGCGTGCCTTCGGGGTGAGTCGGCTCAGCCGGCATGGAGAGTTCCGCGGCCATTAAGCGCTCGTCAAGCTGCTGCTCCAGGGAACGGGTGCGATCCGCCATGGCTCTCGCCAGAGGAGCCACCAGCGGCCACGATGCGGCCTCTTTGTCGAGCAGCAGGAACAGACCGCGTTCATGCCGCAGCTGCCGCCAGCGCCGCAGCAGACGGTCCTGCTCCAAGGAACCGTAAGGTCCGAATTCACTGAGCACGCTTCTCCACTCCCCCTCGTCGAGACCACTGTTCACCCGCACCTGGTCCAGTTGCGCACGCTGCCCTTCAGACAACTCCTGCGGCTGCAGCACCTCCAGGCCTGCCAGATTCATCAGCTGGAGAATCGCCTCACGGGCGGCCTCCTGACGCAGGTTGTTGCGAAGCAGTTCGAGCCCATCCGTCGTCAGCAAGTCGCGATCGTCCTGGGTCAGCTGGCGAACCACTGCGTGATGATCCTGCTCCTCGAGGTTGAGGTTCCTGCGAAGTTCATCGAGCTGGAGCAAGGAAGAGGCGGAGGAGATTCGGCCCGTGCGCAGAAGATCCTTCATCACGCCCTCGTAGACGTTCCGGGCCCGTTGCAGGGACATCACGGGCAGGGCCTTGGCCAGGGTGAACACCTCCAAGGGGGACAGGTCCCCGAGTTGCCTCCCCTCCAGGGCCTGATCCAGGCCGGGCAGTTTCATCAGTTGCCGCCGCAGGCTGTCGCTCGTGCTCTCCCGGCGGTAGAGGCTCTCGTCCCGATGCCAAGACCGAAACAGCCAAACGGACGTGAGCGCAGCGACGAGGAATTGAAGGCTGCGTTCTCCAGCCACTCCGGCGCCCGGGACGACATTGCTCTTGAAGAAGAAGAACAGGTTTAACGCCACCAGCGTGGCCAGGAGCCTGGTGCGGTGGACAGCGAGTCTTCGGCTGTGATCTGTGTCGTCAGTACCCGCTCGCCGCTCGATGAAGCGCGTCACCCAGCCGAAGACCTGCACCGAAACCCAGGCCCCCAGCGAGAGGCCCGCCGGGATCGCAATCAACCTGGGAACGGGCAGGGAACCGATCAACAGCATCGGCTGCAACACCAGCTCCTGGAGCCGGGAGTCGTAGGTGAACGAGCTGTTATGCAGATAAGACCAGGCACTCTCCCCTGTGCCTGCACTGGTGGCCAGAATGAGGAGATAGAACGCCAGAACGATGCCTGGGTAAGAGGTCCATGCCCAGTTCAGGCCCCGCTTACCGGTGAGATTGAGCCAGTAGGTTCGCTCGGAATCGATGTCGATGCAGGGGGTTGTGCAGGCCACACAGACACTCACATCCTTGCCCTCCGCTGACACAGTACGGCACATCGACTGGGTGGTTCGCGTCACCCCGCTGAGGTGTGCCGGGGTTCCCAAGGCACCTCGCGGTCCCGTGATGACCGTTTGTACCGGCCCCAGGGGACAGAAGTACTGACACCAGCTCTTGCCGCCATAGGCCCAACCCACCACCAGGGCGCCGAGCAAAGCTGAAAGGCAGAGCAGGGCCAAAATCAACGCGCTGCTATTGGCCACGAGGAGGCGCAAGCTGAGGCCAGTGAGCAAAAGGGTCCACTGCAGCTGGATGTGGTGACGTCCCAGCCAGGACGAAGGATCGAGGATCACGATCCGAGGCTTGCCTTTGGGTCCTGTTTGCAGACGCTGCCACTTCAGGGCACCGAACAGCTGGGATACAAAAGAAAGGGGGCAGATCCGTCGCCAGAGTTCGTGACTCAGCACGATCGTGAGCAGCACCAGTGGCAACCCCAGATTCCAAAACAGGTCGTTGCCCCAGTCGCCGCGGCACCAGGCTGTCCCCTCACAGGGAGGAGCGGGCTGCCATGGCAACAGCCCCGGCATCAGCAAGAGTGCGATCAGAAGTAACCAGCCCAGCAGTAGGGCCCAGCGCGCAATGCGCATGCGCGCTTCGGGCCAAAGGTGAAAAGTAGGCATTGGTTAGGGAGACTCCGGAAAGCCTTGACCATTCCCAGGATAATAGTGGGGTTCCCCCGATTTCGTGGACACCGATCAGGGGTTCACAGGATTGAGTGTGCGAGCAGCGATGCATCGCTGCTCGTAGTCGATCGGGCTGATGTAACCGATCGATGAGTGCCGTCTTTCGCGGTTGTAATAGCCCTCAATCCAAAAGGCCAGATCACGCTGCAGCTGCTGAGGTCTGATCAGCTCCTTGCTGTCGTCATCGAGATCCAGTTCCAGCTTGAGGGTGGAGAAGAAGCTCTCCACCACGGCGTTGTCCCAGCAGCAGCCCTTGGCGGACATGCTGCAGACGATCTTCTGCTCTCTGAGCAGACCGCGGTAGTCGGTGGCCCGGTATTGACTGCCCTGATCTGTATGGAGGAGCAGCGTTTCGGGCTCCACCTGGCGGTGGCCGAGGGCTCGGTTGAGAGCCTCGATCACCAGAGCGGCATCCATACGGTGATCCAGCTTCCAGCCGACGACCCGGCGGCTGAACAGGTCGATCCACACCGCCAGATACCGCCAGCCGGCTCTGGTGCGGATGGTGGTGATGTCGCCGGCCCAGCAGCGGTTTGGAGCCGGCGGCGCGAACTCCTGCTGCAGCAGGTTCTCCGCCACCCCAGCAGCCCCGCCACTGCCTTTGGAGCAGGGCCGGAACGGCTTGCGCGTCCTGGCCCTGAGATCGGCACGGCGCATGAGCCGGGCGACACGGTGGCGTCCGATCGGATGCCCTGCAGCGCGCAGCTCCCGGTGGATCCGCGGGGAGCCATAGAAACCACGGTGCTCCCGGAACACTGCCTCGATCTCAGCTGTGAGCCGGGCGTTCTCGGCCGCCCGCTTTCCCGGCGCCTCCTGCCGCTGCCGCCAGGCATAGAACCCGCTGCGGGTCACCCCCAGCTGCCGGCACAGCCAGGCCACCGAGTGGCGATCAGCAAGCTCATCGATCAGGCGAAACCTCTCGGCGGCAACTGCTCTTTCGCAAAGTGCGCTGCCGCCAGCCTGAAAAAATCCTTCTCCCTCCTGAGCTCGCGGTTCTACTTGCTGAGCCGGCTGAGTTCGGCGCGCTCTACTGCTTCGCAGAAGGCTGCGCCTACGCTGGTGAGCAGGCCCTGGTCGCGGTGCCCGGTGTCAACTACGTAGGCGGGTCGCGTCAATTACGTAGGCGGGTTCCGCCCTGTCCTCCCCCTGCCATGGC
>JBCBTI010000036.1:247-4857 GCA_039818745.1 Cyanobacteria bacterium J06638_7 | reverse complement strand
GCACTCCCCAGGAGGCCAATCCCTGAACAGTCAGTCGGGGCGACAGGATTCGAACCTGCGACCTAGTGCTCCCAAAGGGGCTGGTCAGATCAAGCCTGGACTGGAATCCCCAGTCCAGAAGGCAGATCTCATCTTGGTAATCAACCGGCATCTTCCAGGAAGATCTGGCATTTGCACCTGATCTGCACCACACTGGGTGCAGATGTGACCTAGTGCTTCATGGCAGCACCTGCCCACCCGTCCTCGTGGGTGGTTCTCTTTCGCAGTGCGGTGAAGGCCTCGACGGGGCAGGGGTGGTCAGTGTTCCCGCGGCTTGGTGCCATGCGTCTACAGGTCCGTGACGGGTACGGGAAGGCGGAGTCGATCACGCTTCCCTACCCCTGGGAGGAGTCAGCCGCGGCCGATGCCCTCTTGCGGATTCGCGTGATCTACAAGGCCTATGCCAAGGGCAACCTTTCGCTCGCGGCGGCAGGCTGGGAGGCGGATGCCAGCAGCAGCAGAACAGTCTTCGACTGGCCTGCCGCTGTCAACGCTTTTCATCACCTCAAGACAGTGCATGAGGGACGGGTAGGGGAAAGAACATGGAAAATGAAATATGAGCCTGTTCTCCATCGTGTTCTGGAGGTGATGGGCCGCTCCGCCCAGCCGCGCGACGCGGCAGAACTCTGTGAACAAGTGCTGGACCGCTGGACAGCAGGGAGCCGTCAGCGGCAGATAATGCGCCAGAACCTCTATGGCTTCCTCCGCTTCTGTGTGGACAGACGCAAGTTCAAGGCGTGCTGGTCGCCCCCACCTCTGCCCAAGGAAGTCCGCAAACCCAAGCGAGTTGGCTATCCCCTCTCCGATGATCAGATCCTCAGACTGATCGCAGGAATCCCAGATACCGCAGTGGGGAAACGCTGGCGTTTCGCTCTGGAGTTGCTGGCCACCTATGGCCTCCGCCCCGAGGAGCTGCGGTACCTTGTGGTTGAGCAGCGACCTGAAGGCTTGGGTTTGCGGTGTCTCTACAGAAAGGCGACTGGGGGAAGTGAGCCTACGGCGCCCCGATCCCTCTATCCGCTGTTCGTCAGGGATGCAGATGGCATCCCCCAGGACTGGTCATTGGTGGAGCGAGTGGCATGCCAGGAAGAACTCCCTCCACTTGGCCAGCCTGGTAAGGGTGGCGAAGCCCTGGGTACCTTCCTCCGCAGGCTGCCGTCATGGCAGTTGCTGCGAGAGGAGGCCGCTGCTGTTGATGAAGAGCTGACTCCGTACTCATTCCGCCATCGCTATGCGAAGACAAGCCATGCCGCTAAACTCGCTCCTAAGGACATCGCCGATGCCATGGGACATACCCTGGACACTCATCTCCAATCCTACGCTAAATATACCTCATCAGGTCTGGCTGCGGCCTTTGCCGCTGCGAACTCGGGTCATACCCATGATTGTCGTCCTGTTTCGATAAAGAGTGGAAGTTTGTGGGCTGCCCCGCCCAACTGATTACGTCCCGTTTCTCAGCCCGCCCCGCGGCTACATGTATGAGCGCGTTCCTGCTGGGGGTACTGATCGTGCCTACCCACATGCCAACCAGATTGACGCCCCCGTTTGCCAAGTACAAGATGACCAGTTCACCTCGGCGTCTGGAAGGTGCCGGGCTGCTAGGTGCTCTCCCCTGCCCTGCCTGCACAGGCCGAGGCAACCGCTTCCGACATGGCGGAGGAAGCCGCGGAACCCGAAGCGGAGGTCCAGCCGGATGCGGCGCTGGCGGTAACGTCTGAGCAGAAGTATGGAGACCAAGGCGTGGAGCCGCCGGACACCAGCTCCCCGGCGTCTCCGACTGAGGAGCCCGTCGACATCGCTTTTATGACCAAGGCCGAGATCATCGAGCGCTGCTCCCGCCACTACTACGTGCTGCTGGACTCAGGCCTCAACAAGAGCACCCTGGTGAGTGAGGCGGAGGCCCTGGCGGCGGCGCAGCTGCCGGATGCGCGGATGGATGACCTGATGACCTGAGAGGCGAAGGCTCGGCGAGGAGAACGGCGGCTATTGCTCGGATACCCCGCCCTTCAGCTCCTCGGCCAGGGCCAGCACCGCGGCATGGACCGGTGCCCACTGCTCCAGCACCGCATCCCGCTCGGGGGAGCCGGGAGCGGTCTGCCGGCCCCAGGCGTTGAGTTCGGCGAGCTGGCGGCGGAGTTCGGCCAGGCGCGCGTGGCGGGGATCCATGGCGGGGCATCAACACCACCAGCATTGCCACCGACGGAGAGGCGGCCTCATACCCCCCAGCACAGGGCCAACGCACCACCACCTTGCCCTCAGCGGAGAGCTCGGGGTGGATGGAGACCCGCCAGCGGATGCCGGCCTTGATGTGATCGTGAAGGACGATCGGGAACGGTGTGGACGCCATGGCGAAGCCGGCGAAGGACGCCGAAGCCAGGCGCGGGGAGGGCAAGGGCGGCAGAGCGCAGCGAGGCCGCCCTTGCCCCGCCGCGCAACCTGAGGCAGGTCGTCGCCGACCCCGTAGGGGTTGCTGAATCACACGACAAGCGGGTTTGCACCTGGTACTGCTCAAGTGAGCAGGTCTTCCACGAATTCCGAGCAGGTGTCGCCACTAGTGATCAGCAGGTGATCCCGAGCGCGGGTGCAGGCCACATAGAGCAGGTGGCGTTCAGTAGCCACCACTTCATCGAGGTCGCTGTCGTCGGTGATGGCCTTGATGCGCTCGGCGTTGGGGATCACGTCTTCATCGCAGGCCATCACGATCACGGCGCGGAACTCCAGACCTTTGGCCAGGTGCATTGTGGAGAGGGTGGCCTTGCTGCCGAGGCGGATGGCGGAAGGCTGCAGCCGCTCGTAGGGCAGCTCCGCCAGCTGCAGAGCAGCCTCGGCGCGTGGGATCTCGGCCTCGCTGCGCACGAAGATGCCGAACTCCCGGGGAGTGAGGCCTTCGCTGCGGCGCTGCTCGATCCAGGCAGCCACCTGCTCGGTCTCGGTGTCGGTGTCCTCGCACTCCCGGATGTCGGGCTCTGGACCGTTGAACACCGAGATGGCCCCGCGCCGGTCCTGCACGTTGCCGTCCACGTCGCGGGATTCGGGATCGAGCAGTTGATCGGCTTGGCTGCGGATCTGGTGGGAGGTGCGGTAGTTGATGCGCAGCGTGCGCGAACGGCCGCGGATGTCCACGCCGTACTGGGTCCAGGAGAAGGGCTGCTGGAAGATTCGCTGGCCCAGATCCCCGGCGAAGAACAGGGCATCGGGATCGGTCTCCGCCAGGGCGGCCAGAAGACGGAGCTGGGCGGCGGTGATGTCCTGGCATTCGTCCACCAGGATGTGCTGGTAAGGCCTGGCGCCGCTGCGGTGGAGCTGCTCAGCGGTGCGATGGAAGAGCTGGTGGGCCGTGATCTGGCCTGAAAGCTCCAGCTCCTGGAGGACGGCCTCGAAGCCCTCCCAGAGCAGGCGGCGCTTGGCCTCGTTGAGGCGGCTCTTGCGGCCCAGCCGGCGCACATCGCGGTAGCTGTCCCAGTCGCGAAGACCGAAGGCATCGACGATCTCGTTGAACTCCTCCACCACAAAGCCATCGCCATAGACGCGGCTGATTTCCTCCGGCGCGTGCCGTTGGATCAACGCACGGAGCTCATCAGCGGCGATGAGCTGATGTTTGCCCAGCTGGGCCGTGTGCATGCGCTCGCCCAGTTCATGCAAAGCCAGCACATCCAGACGCTCCAGCAGCTGAGGCTCCCCCTGAACAAGCCGATGGAGCTTGTCCTGCAGCTGGGCTGCCAAAGGATCGGAGAAGGTGGTGAGCAGCACCCGGGCGTCCGGGTTGCTGCGGGCGAGGTGCACAGCGCGGTGCAAGGCCACCACGGTTTTTCCGGTGCCGGCTGAGCCCTGGACACGGGTAGGCCCGTTGAACGACCTACTCACCCAGTCGGCCTGGCTGGGATGGAGGAAGACGATCCAACGCTCCCAGGGGTAATCCAGTGCCCTGGCCAGTTCCTCGGTGCCGGTGAGCACCCGGAAACGGCGCCGGGCATCGGGGTGCTCGTAGGGATTGCTTTGATCCGGCTTGCGAACCTCTGGCTTAGCTGGTGTGGTGCCGGTGGCCAGATCGATGATCGCTTCGGCAGCTTCTCCGGGGAGATGGGAGGCGATCACCAGCAGCATGTCGTCGTCCGCCGTGCGGACATCAGGGATCCACTCGGCAGGAACGCCGTAGCTGAGCAGCTCGGCTTCCGTGAGGTTGGAGAGCGGCCGCTTGGGCTCCGGCGTGGCCGGAGATGCAGCGGGGACGTGGAGGGGGATCTGGATCTCGCGAACCGTTTCGCGGATCTCAACGATCTGAGCTGCACCAGTGACGGGATGGGTTTCGATCTTGCGCCGCGAAGCCCAGTCGTAGGCAGGATCGTGATGGCCGACGTAGCAGAGCATCACACTGCTCTCGGCCCGATGGAAGATCAGCCGGATGTCACGGCTGGCGCGGGCAGACCAGAAGTTCTTGTCTTTGATGTTGTCGAGCCGGTGGCACTGGAGGCCCGGGTTCGCGGGATTGATCTGAAGTTCGAAGGCTGCGAGCTTGGCCGCCTTCTGCTCGTCACCACTGAGTCTGTCAAGACTCGACTGAAAGCTGTCGG
>JBCBTI010000036.1:0-237 GCA_039818745.1 Cyanobacteria bacterium J06638_7 | reverse complement strand
AGTTTCTGCTGTCCGACAGCTTTCAGTCGAGTCTTGACAGACTCAGTGGTGACGAGCAGAAACTGCATCAGCTCACCCGGTACACCTTCATCACCTCATCCCCCAGATGGTTGATCACCTTCACGGCGATGCGGCCGGTTGAGGGTTTGGAGAATGGAACGGAGACATCGCTGTTGAGAGATTCCCAGGCTTCTGGGTCGATCTCAGCCTTGAGGGAGCTTTTGAGGCTCTTGTAGG
>JBCBTI010000035.1:0-5114 GCA_039818745.1 Cyanobacteria bacterium J06638_7 | reverse complement strand
GTGATAGGATCAGGAGCTGCGCGAGCGAGAGCTGGCTGTTTGAGGACCTGAGGCTTTAGCCAGAGCGGAGAGATCCGAGCTGGGTTGAGCGGAGGGGACCTTGAGAGTGTGGTTGTCGAGAGCGCAGGACCTGACACAACGGCAGGTGCGAGCCGCCGGTGATGTAGGTTTTCTGAGTTGCGCCTGAGGCCCCCCTTGAGGGAGAGCCGGAGGGAGCAACGGGTTGCCGAGAGCCCCCGAGGCTTTGGTGAGATCCGATGGCTAACGAACCCAGTGGATGAACCGTCCGTTGGGGAAGGGAAGCTGGGGAGAGCGCTGGAGCTGCTGGGTGTGTGGAGGCAACAGCACCTGGACAATCCAAAAAGTTTAGGAACTGACGCTTTCACGGCGTCATGGTCCAAACAGGCCCATGGGGCGCTGTGATCACCGCGAGGTGGTGCAGGCGGCCGCAGCAGGGCTGTGCGGGCTGTGACAGAAGCAAGCTGTGAAGGTGTGAGGTCCCGTCAACAAGCAACAAGCGACGCACCGGTGTCCGCGACGGCCAACGAGCCGTGAGCAGTGGAGTTGAAGGAGTGGCTGTTCTGGCAACAGGAGAGCTGCTCCGGGGATGAGCTGAACATGGGGAAGGGGTGAGGAGCGGAACTGGGAAGCGATCGCGACCGGATCTGAGATCTGGGACAGCCATGAGCCAAGGGACTGCGTGAGCGTCCTGAAGGCCGTGGCCTCTGTGAACCTTCTGTCAAAGGAAGGTGCTGCAACTGTCGCTCTGTCCTGCGCGAGCAGGTAGGGGGATGGGAGCCAAGCAAGTCAGACTGCGTTTGATTTCCAGCAATGGGGAGAGGGCAAGAGGGTTTGATCTACAACGGAGAGTTTGATCCTGGCTCAGGATGAACGCTGGCGGCGTGCTTAACACATGCAAGTCGAACGAACCTTCGGGTTAGTGGCGGACGGGTGAGTAACGCGTGAGAATCTGCCCTCAGGAGGGGGATAACGGCTGGAAACGGCCGCTAATACCCCATATGCCGCGAGGTGAAACGAGAAATCGCCTGAGGATGAGCTCGCGTCTGATTAGCTAGTTGGTGAGGTAAGAGCTCACCAAGGCAGTGATCAGTAGCTGGTCTGAGAGGATGATCAGCCACACTGGGACTGAGACACGGCCCAGACTCCTACGGGAGGCAGCAGTGGGGAATTTTCCGCAATGGGCGCAAGCCTGACGGAGCAACGCCGCGTGAGGGACGAAGGCCTCTGGGCTGTAAACCTCTTTTCTCAAGGAAGAAGACCTGACGGTACTTGAGGAATAAGCCACGGCTAATTCCGTGCCAGCAGCCGCGGTAATACGGGAGTGGCAAGCGTTATCCGGAATTATTGGGCGTAAAGCGTCCGCAGGCGGCCGATCAAGTCTGCTGTTAAAGAGTGGAGCTTAACTCCATAAAGGCAGTGGAAACTGATGGGCTTGAGTGTGGTAGGGGCAGAGGGAATTCCCGGTGTAGCGGTGAAATGCGTAGATATCGGGAAGAACACCAGTGGCGAAGGCGCTCTGCTGGGCCATAACTGACGCTCATGGACGAAAGCCAGGGGAGCGAAAGGGATTAGATACCCCTGTAGTCCTGGCCGTAAACGATGAACACTAGGTGTCGGGGGAATCGACCCCCTCGGTGTCGTAGCCAACGCGTTAAGTGTTCCGCCTGGGGAGTACGCACGCAAGTGTGAAACTCAAAGGAATTGACGGGGGCCCGCACAAGCGGTGGAGTATGTGGTTTAATTCGATGCAACGCGAAGAACCTTACCAGGGTTTGACATCCTGCGAACCCCTGAGAGATCGGGGGGTGCCTTCGGGAGCGCAGAGACAGGTGGTGCATGGCTGTCGTCAGCTCGTGTCGTGAGATGTTGGGTTAAGTCCCGCAACGAGCGCAACCCACGTCTTTAGTTGCCAGCATTGAGTTGGGCACTCTAGAGAGACCGCCGGTGATAAACCGGAGGAAGGTGTGGATGACGTCAAGTCATCATGCCCCTTACATCCTGGGCTACACACGTACTACAATGCTACGGACAGAGGGCAGCAAACTCGCGAGAGCTAGCAAATCCCATAAACCGTGGCTCAGTTCAGATCGTAGGCTGCAACTCGCCTACGTGAAGGAGGAATCGCTAGTAATCGCAGGTCAGCATACTGCGGTGAATACGTTCCCGGGCCTTGTACACACCGCCCGTCACACCATGGAAGTTGGCCACGCCCGAAGCCGTTACTCCAACCCTTGTGGAGGAGGACGTCGAAGGTGGGGCTGATGACTGGGGTGAAGTCGTAACAAGGTAGCCGTACCGGAAGGTGCGGCTGGATCACCTCCTAACAGGGAGACAATACCTGACATTGATGTCTGAGCACAACAGATCTCAGGCCAATGTCCTGTCACCTTAGGTCGATCGGTACCTCGAAGAAACCTGGCAAGATCACTGAGCAATCAGTGCCTGCTTGCCGGGTAGCTTTCAGTTCCTGAACTTTGTCTAGGTCACCCCAAAGGGATAACAGTGCAACAACAGTTGCCGGATCCTTGAGGTGTCAGCACCGGTAATGCCAGGTGGTCTCCTCGCTCAGGTGAAGGGTCACGGTGGTGATTGAAGGAGCTGCTATCGGTAGGGATCAGGAGAGTTGTTGAGGCGCTGTTGAGGTGAATGTGGGAGCCCAGAACTCCTGGGCCATTAGCTCAGGTGGTTAGAGCGCACCCCTGATAAGGGTGAGGTCCCTGGTTCAAGTCCAGGATGGCCCATTCGTGATTGGGGGTTTAGCTCAGTTGGTAGAGCGCCTGCTTTGCAAGCAGGATGTCAGCGGTTCGAGTCCGCTAACCTCCATAGCAAGGCGAAAGCCGCGCTTCTCGATCCAGACAGCCAGAGAGAGCTGTGGGGTGATCATAGAGGATGAAAGGAGCTGAGATAGAGTTCAGCCTTCAGAATCATGTGATGATTTTGAATGCTGGATTCACACCTTCTAGAGAAGGCGAGAATCCCAGCAGAACCTTGACAACTGCATAGGTAAGTCTGGACAGAAGCATCTCATGGATGCCAGATCCCAGTGCGCGCCACAGCGATCTGCGAGCGGGCGGCAACCGAGAAATCAGTTGCCGGCGGCTGGCAACGACGTGATCAGCAAACACGAGGAACTGGAGATTCTATTGAGTTTAGAGCCAAGACATCCCCATCAAAACAACCCGATGATGCCAGCAAAAGCTGGGTTGATGTTGCCAACAGCAGCATTCAGCCTCAGCGTAGCGTTGGTGTGAGTTGATGTTGCCGCGAGGGGATAGGATTGGTCAAGCTACAAAGGGCTCACGGTGGATACCTTGGCACACAGAGGCGATGAAGGACGTGGTTACCTGCGATAAGTCTCGGGGAGCTGGAAACACGCATTGATCCGGGAATTTCCGAATGGGGCAACCCCTAGAACGGCCGCCTGAATCCATAGGGCGGTGCGAGCCAACCCAGCGAACTGAAACATCTTAGTAGCTGGAGGAAAGGAAAGTAAAAACGACTCCCTCAGTAGCGGCGAGCGAACGGGGAAGAGCCTAAACCGATGCTTTCGAGCATCGGGGTTGTGGGACAGCAATGTGGACCAACGAACCTAGGAGAAGCGTTTGAAAGGCGCGCCACAGAGGGTGAAAGCCCCGTATTCGAAAGGGGAGTTGGCCTAGCTGTATCCCGAGTAGCACGGAGCACGTGAAATTCCGTGTGAATCCGCGAGGACCACCTCGTAAGGCTAAGTACTCCTGTGTGACCGATAGCGCAACAGTACCGCGAGGGAAAGGTGAAAAGAACCCCGGGAGGGGAGTGAAACAGAACATGAAACCGTGAGCTTACAAGCAATGGGAGCCCGACTGATCGGGTGACCGTGTGCCTGTTGAAGAATGAGCCGGCGACTTATAGGCACTGGCAGGTTAAACCGGGAATGGTGGAGCCATAGCGAAAGCGAGTCTGAATAGGGCGAAAGTCAGTGTTTATAGACCCGAACCCGGGTGATCTAACCATGGCCAGGATGAAGCTTGGGTGATACCAAGTGGAGGTCCGAACCGACTGATGTTGAAAAATCAGCGGATGAGCTGTGGTTAGGGGTGAAATGCCAATCGAACCCGGAGCTAGCTGGTTCTCCCCGAAATACGTTGAGGCGTAGCGTCTAGTGCTCCAGCAGGGGGGTAAAGCCACTGTTTCGGTGCGGGCTGCGAGAGCGGTACCAAATCGAGACAAACTCTGAATACCCTGTGTGTAACTAGGCAGTCAGACTGTGGGGGATAAGCTCCATGGTCAAGAGGGAAACAGCCCAGACCGCCAGCTAAGGTCCCCAAATCAACGCTGAGTGATAAAGGAGGTGGGATTGCTGAGACAACCAGGAGGTTTGCCTAGAAGCAGCCATCCTCAAAGGAGTGCGTAATAGCTCACTGGTCGAGCGATCCTGCGCCGAAAATGAACGGGGCTAAGCGTTGTACCGAAGCTGCGGATTCATCTGTCTTTTGACAGATCAATGGTAGGGGAGCGTTCCATGTGGGGTGAAGCGTTAGCGTAAGCGGGCGTGGACTGCATGGAAGTGAGAATGTCGGCTTGAGTAGCGAAAACATGGGTGAGAATCCCATGCCCCGAAACCCTAAGGGTTCCTCCGGCAGGCTCGTCCGCGGAGGGTTAGTCAGGACCTAAGGCGAGGCCGAAAGGCGTAGTCGATGGACAACAGGTTAATAGTCCTGTACCTGTCATGTTTTGGGAAGGGGGACGGAGAAGGCTAGCCCAGCCAGATGTTGGTTACTGGTTCAAGCGTTCGAGGCGTTGAGGGGTGGAGACAACACCCTGAGCTGAGGCGTGAGTACGAGCTGCTACGGCAGCGAAGTGGGTGATGTCAAGCTTCCAAGAAAAGCCCTATACCCGTTAAGGCATGATGGCCTGTACCCGAAACCGACACAGGTGGGGTGGTAGAGAATACCGAGGGGCGCGAGGTAACTCTCTCTAAGGAACTCGGCAAAATGGCCCCGTAACTTCGGGAGAAGGGGTGCCAGCGAGAGCTGGTCGCAGTGAAGAGGCCCAGGCGACTGTTTACCAAAAACACAGGTCTCCGCTAAGTCGCAAGACGATGTATGGGGGCT
>JBCBTI010000034.1:0-5960 GCA_039818745.1 Cyanobacteria bacterium J06638_7 | reverse complement strand
CGGGGAACTGGGAGATGCTGGTGACCTGCTCGTCACTGGCGTACTGGTTGACGCCGTCCAGGTTGACCTCGGCGGCGGTTGCGGCCACGGGGGCGAGCAGACCAAGAGCCGCAGGGGCAACCAGCAGTTGCTTGAACAGTTTCATCGGGTCCTCACACCGATTGGTGGTGACGCCCAAAGGGCATCGCGGCGCAACTTAACGGCTGAACCCGGCTGAAGGGAGTGGTCAGACCACTGGCTGCAGTAGCCTAGAACACATCGGTTCAAATTCACTCCGGCTTCCGGCCTGGCTGCTCCAGCGGCCTGATGCTCAGCTCAGCCGCCCCGCCAGGCTGATCAGCCCAGCCCGGATCCTCCCCGCGGCCGACATGCCCTGCCATGTGGCCAGCTGCTGGAGGGGCCGGCGGCGGCGCTGCTGCGCGGCCATCAGGCCGGCTGCCAGCTCCCGCCACTGACGCCAGCACTGCAGGTGGTGCTGCTCCAGCAGCCAGTCGAGCTGGGGCACGGTGCGCTCGCTGCCGTCGCGCAGCTGATCGTCGATCGCCTTGTGCAGCAGGGTCAGATCGTTGAGTTCGCTGAGCAGATCACAGCCCCGGCGCAGCTGGCGCAGCCAGCTGCGGCTGCCGCCGGTGGCCGGTTGCGGCAGGTTGCCCAGCCGAGCGCTGAGCGCTTCGATCCGCTCACTCAGATCGCGCAGGCTGGCCGATTCCTCGCCGCGCTCGGCCACCCACCAGCCGCGGTGCAGCATCAGCGCCGGTGGCTCCTGAGCCCATTCCCGCTGCCATCCGGCCAGGGGCTCCTCACCCAGCCGGGTGTAGCGGGGGTCGCGCAGCCAGCCCTGCAGATGGGCGAGCTGCTCGAGGTGGGCGGAGCTGCGCAGCGCCACCGCCAGATGGTCGTGGGCCAGCTGCCGTTCCCGCTTCAGCTGACGCAGCACGGGCTTGAGCCGGCGCACCTCCCGCTCCGGTGCCTGGGGCAGGAAGCTGGCCTCCAGGCGCTCGTGCAGCCGATCGAGATCGCGCACCAGCGCCAGCCGGCGGCGGGTCTTGGCCAGCCGTTTGAGGTTGAGGCTCTGGGGCAGCTCAAGGGCCGGCTCGAACTGCATCAGGCCGTTGTGCAGCGCCCGCACGCTGCGGTCCATCTGGCGCAGCGGTTCGCGATCCCGGTTGTCCAGCACCGGACCCTGCAGCTCCACCAGTTGCCGGCAGTGCTGGGCGATCAGGCCATGGGCGTGATCGCCGTTGAGGCTTGGCACTGCGGAGGCTGCCACCGAGCCAGTTTCGGCGCCGGCGAGCCCGTTAAGGGTTAAGGGAAGGTTGTCTCAGCGCAGGGCCGTCCAGTCCTGGAACCAGCCGCGCCGCTTGAGCAGCCACACCTGCAGGCCCGCCACCAGCGCCATCAGCAGCAGGGCATAGGCGTAGCCGTAGCGCCAGTGCAGCTCGGGCATGTGCTCGAAATTCATGCCGTAGATGCCGCCGATCACCGTGAGCGGAGCGAAGATGCTGGTGAGGATGGTGAGCGTCTTCATCACCTGGTTCATGCGGTTGCTCACACTGGCGGCATAGGCCTGGGAGATGCCATCGCACTGATGGCGCAGCAGCTCGCAGTTCTCGAACAGCAGTTCCACCTGCTCGGCCATGTCGCTGAAACCGGCGAGGGCCCCGGGGCCCAGCAGCTGCTGGCGCTGGCGCAGCAGTTTCCTGATCTGATGACGCAGGGGCCAGATCTGGTGTCGGATCCGGCGCACGTTGCTGCGGTGCTGAAAGGCCCGGTTGAGCAGCCTTGGCTTGGGGTCCCTGAGGGCCGCCTCCTCCAGATCGTCGAGGCGGTTGGCGATCTGCTCGAGGATGGGGAACAGTCCATCGAGCACCTCATCGATCAGGTAATGCAGGATGTCGTCGAGGGCCCGCTGGTCCACTCCCCCCGCAAGCGAGCGCAGCCAGGTGGTGATCTCGGGGAAGGACTCGCCCGGGCTGGCTTCCTCGAAACTCACCAGCAGATCGGGCAGCAGCAGCAGGCCCACCTGGGAACTGATCAGGTGTGAGGGGTCATGGGCGGTGCCCAGCCTGTGCAGCACCACCAGCAGCGCATGGTCGAGGCTGTCCACCCGAGGCCGCTGGGGCACCTCCAGCAGGGGCGGCAGCAGCTGGGGGTCGATCCCCAGCTCCTGGAGCTGGGCGGCGATCTGATCGGGCTGGGAGAGGCCCACCACCCGCAGCCAAACAGGCAGCCCCAGGCTCCTGAGCCGGCGCCGGTCCCCGGCTGTGTCCAGGCTCAGCAGCTCAGCTCCCTCGGGAGCGAACACCAGGGCGCTGAGGCGGCAGGGCTGGCGGCCGCCATGCACGTAGAGGCCGGTGGGCAGGTTGGCGGGCCGTTCCTCCAGGCGACGGGATGTCAGAGCACCAGGGGTCGGACGCAGCACGGCGGCTCAGGGGCGATCCAGCGGTCGAGCACCTGGGCACCTCCGAGGATGGAGGCCTGCAGGAGCAGACACACCATGACATCGGAGACCAGGCTCGGTGAGATCATGGCGCTTGCATCCGGAGCAGAATCCTCGGGTGGTCGGCCCGGCCCGTCAGTGCTGCAGGTCACACCGCCCGGCCCGCCAGCGCCGCTCAGCCCCCGGTCCGGCAGGGTCGGTCCTGAGCGGTGTGATGCGGGACACATCCGCCACGGCACGCCAGCCGCCAGGTGAACGGCCTTGGCGATGGCAGACCTAACCTGACCGAGCAGATCCGCGGGCCGATCACCTTGAGTTCCTCCTCGCCCAGGTCCCCCTCCGACGGCTGCCAGCCTGGCGACTCCGACGGGGTGCGCTCACCGATGGAGGGGCATTCGTCCTACCGGGCTGAGGACTGGACTCCCCAGCGGGTGATGTTTCACCAGAACCTCGAGACCTTCGCCGATCGGGTGGGTCTGCTGGTGGGGCTCCAGAGCAACGGCAAGCTCACCCAGGAGCAGGCCTATGACGAAATCAGGCTGATGTGGAAGCAGCTCAAGGAGAGCAAGGGCTCCCTGCTGAACGGCTGACCAACGACGGCCTGCGCCGGTTGCTTCAGGATGCCTGGGCGAGGGTGTCGAATCAACACCCCGTATCGCAGCGCACCCGGGACAGCAGCGGCTTGAGGTGTGCGGGCTGCTCAGGCTGGCCGTGCAGGCTGGCGGCGGCGATCTGGCGCAACAGGTCCACGCGGGCGGCGATGGGGCCCGCCTGTTCAAGCCCCTGGGCGGTCCGCAGGCAGGGCACGTGGGCAGCGGCGCAGAGCCGCAGGATCTCCTGCTCAAGGGCGGCGAGGCCTTCCCAGCCGCATTCCGCCGCCAGATCCTCGCGGGCGATCATCACCCCGACGGGCTGGGGCCGGCCCATGGCCGTGAGCAGCAGGCAGGGCAGGTGGGCCAGGGCCTCCAGGGTTTCGATCTTCAGCACCACCCCCAGCTGGCCGCCTCCCAGTGCCGAGAGCTCCTCCTGCAGAGCCTCAAGGCCACGGCCGCCATCCACGGGCCCGTAGTTGACGATGTCCGTCAGGCCCACGGCCGCAGCGATGTCCTGCCGGTCCTGGCCGCTGAGAGCCGGCAGCCGCAGATCGCTGTCGGGGAAATCGATGCTTCTGTGGGCGCGCAGACGGGTGCCGCGAGGCTTGGCCTGGGTGATCGCGACGGTCACCATCTGCTCGGTGACCTCCCGGATCACCCCCTCGAGCTTGCCCTGATCGATCAGCACCCGTTCCCCCGGCTGGAGCTGGCTGAACACCTCCGGCAGGGTGCAGCTGATGCACCGCCGGCCCAGGCCAGCCGGCTCGCCCGCTGCCGTGCCGGTGAGCTCCAGGCTGTCACCCACCTGCAGCAGCAGCTCCCCGGCACAGGGCGGCAGGGCTGCCACCTGCAGCTCGGCGCCGCCGCCCTCGCGGCGGAAGCGCAGTCCCGCGGTGAAGCGGCAGTGTTGACGGCACCCCAGCAGCAGTCCATCGCTGCGGCGTTCCACCAGCGTGAGCTCACGCATCCGGCCGGAGGCATCGCGGCCGTTGAAGCGATCGCCCGGGGCCAGGGGCGGCTCCAGGCCGGCGGCGGGCAGCGCCAGCACCGGCAGCACGGCGGTATCGCCCTCCAGCTCACCCGGCCCGCTGCCGGGGGTGAGCGCCAGGATCAGGGCCGGCTGCTGCAGACGGCCGTAGCGATCCCGGCGGGGGCGGGCATCCACCACCCCGGGTTCCTCGGGCAGGGCGCCCGTGCGCGGCCTGGGTCCGGCCAGGTCCAGGCTCACCCGGCAGGCACGCCCGCAGGCGCTGGCGGCAGCGCGCACCGCCGCCGCCAGCTCCCGCCATACCGGCAGGCCGCCGTGGGCGGCGCTGATTCTGGCGATGTCCATGCCGGCGACCACCAGCTCGCGAACCAGGGCGGGATCCGATGCCGTCTCGCCGGGCAGGGTCACCATCACCCCGCTGCCCTCGGCCGCCGGGGCCGCGCCGAACAGCCGCTCAGCGTGCTGCTCCAGCAGCTGCTTGGCCTGGCCGGGGCTGAGCGGGGCGGCTGGCGGCTTCGGCCGCGCCGTGGGGGTGAGCCTGGCGATCACCGCGTTCAGGCTGGCCAGCAGGTGGGCCTCGCAGCCCACCAGGCTGCTGAGGCCCTGCTCCCGCAGCTGGCGCTCCAGGCCGGGGTGATGGAGGCGGTGGAAGGCGGTGACGTGCAGCAGGTTGCGGGCACTGGTGCGGTAGCGCGGCTGCACCCGGGCCAGCCAGGGGCCGCACTGCTCCTCGAAGGCCAGCAGGTCGAGCCGCAGGGCCTCCAGCTGGCGGATCAGGTCGGCCTGGAGCTGGCGTGGCTCCGGGCTGGGGATGGTGGTCACGATGGAGGGGGAGGTCATGGACGGAGGCGGCTGGGCAGATGGCGGCGCAGATGGCGGATGGCCCGCTTCTCGGCCAGGCGCACCTCGGCGCTGGTGAGGCCCAGGTCTGCCCCCACCTGCTGGGGGCTGAGCACCTGGCCCTGCAGGTAGCGCCGGCTGAGCACGGCATGCTCGGTATCGCTGAGCCAGGGCAGACGGCTGCGCAGCACCTCGAGGGCGATGTCCCCTTCGAGGCGTTCGTAGCCATCGGCGCCCTCGGCGGCCATCAGGTCCAGCAGGCTGGGGCCGCCGGCCTGGCTGGCGGCATCGAGGGAGTACACCGTGCGGCTGAGGTCCAGGGCGCGGCTCACCGCCTCCACATCGAGCTCCGCCTCCAGGGCGATCCGGCTGAGGGAGGGATCGGGCACTCCGCAGCGGCGCAGGCGTTCGCCGGTGGCCCGCAGCTTGCGCAGCAGCGCGGTGGCGTGGCCGGGGATGCGGATGGTGCGGTCCTGATTGGCGATGGCCCGCGAGATGCTCTGGCGGATCCACCAGCAGGCGTAGGTGGAAAAGCGGTACCCCAGCGTGGGGTCGAACTTCTCCACAGCCCGGATCAGTCCCAGGTTGCCCTCCTGGATGAGGTCCTGGAAGCTGAGGGTGTCGGCCCGGTAGGCCCTGGCCACCGACACCACCAGGCGCAGATTGCAGGTCACCAGCATCCGCCTGGCGCGCTCGGCGGCCCGCAGCCGGCGGAGCTGGGCGGCCGTGCGCTGGTGCTGCTGCACGGCGCGCAGGCCTGGCAGCTCACGCACCTGCTTGGCCAGGAGGATTTCCCGCTGCGCACTCAGGAGTGGGTAGCGGCACAAGGCCTGGAGGTAGGTGGCCAGGGAATCGGACACAACCGCCGCGCTGTGGCGCCATCGTGGGCAGGCCAGCCCCGCCGCGACGGTGTTCCAGCGCACCCCCCGCGGGGCAACCGCGCCCCCCGCTCGCTGGTTCAGGCCGCCAGGGCGCTCAGGCGCGGCGGCGGCTGATCCTCGGGCAGCCGCTCGGCGCTGGCCAGGGCGGCGGGGGTTTCGCGGCGGAAGCTGGTGAGGCTCTGGCGGCCGGCCCCCAGCCGGGCGGCGAGCACGGCGCA
>JBCBTI010000033.1:0-6349 GCA_039818745.1 Cyanobacteria bacterium J06638_7 | reverse complement strand
GGCAGTTTCAAGAACTGCATGCACGGTATCGCAGAGCCGCACTTCGGCAATGGAGATCGAGCAGAACGGACCACCATCTCAGACCACGTTCGCCATCGCCGGGGGGATCAACACAATCACCACGCCAGCACCTGCACGCCCAGGGTCACGCTGTTGTTGAGCACCGCTCTTGATGCCGCTTCGGCATGGCCTCCAGGCCCACGGGCCAGCGGGGACGGGTTCAACGCCGCAACTCCGGAAAGCTGGTGCGGAACTGCTCCAGCTTGGGTAAATCGTGCACCACCACGTAGGGATGGCGGGGATTGCGGCGCACGAAGTCCTGGTGGTAGGGCTCGGCCGGGAAAAAACTGTCGCTGGCCTCGATCCTGGTGACGATCGGCCTGGGGAAGCTGCCGGCCCCATCGAGCTGACGGATGTAGGCGCGCACCAACTGCTGCAGTTCAGGGTCGGTGGTGAACACGGCCGAGCGGTACTGCTCGCCCACATCGGGGCCCTGGCGGTTGAGCTGGGTGGGGTCGTGGGCCACGGCGAAGAACACCTTCAGCAGCTCCCCATAGCTCACCTGAGCGGGGTCGTAGGTGATGCGAATGCCTTCGGCATGGGCGGTGCCCCCCCGGCTCACCTGGGCGTACTCGGCCGTGGCCCGGCTGCCACCGGCATAGCCCGTCTGCACCTGGCTGACGCCACGGATCTCCTCGAAGATCGCCTCCATGCCCCAGAAACAGCCGCCGGCAAACACGGCCGTGCGCGCGCTGCCGGCACGGCGGCCTGGATCCAGGGCCGGATCGGGCAGCATCGAGGCCTGGGCCGAGGCGCCCGATGGCCGCAGCTCGGGGTTGAACAGCACGGAAAGAGCCAGCAGCCCGGCCGCGGTCGCCAGCAGGGGAAGCAACAGCCTGGAACGCATGAAGGAGAACCCCGGTGATCCAGGTCTACCCGCGGCCGGGCGGCCTGGATTGCCAGCTGCCGGCGCGGCCAGGCGATTCAGGCGGCCTCCCGGAAGGCGGTGTCGTCCGCAGAGCCGAGCGATTGCCAGAGCTTGCGGTAGGCGGCGGTGTGCAGGGCGCTCCAGGGCTGGGAGGCGGGATGGCGTGCAGCGACCCGGCGGGCCAGATCGTCGCGGTTGCGGGGAAGAACGCCCAGGCCCAGCACTGCCAGGGCTGCCTTGACATCGGCTGAGGCAGCCATGGGTGCAGGCTGTGAACGCTCAGCCGATGGTGGCGGCTGCACCGTTCCCTGGCAAGCCAGCCCGGGCCGGCCAGCCGGGGCCGGCCAGCCGGGGGGCCAGGCAACGGCCGGCGGGGCCGACAGCCGGGCGGAGGAGGAAAACCGTCCAGGACTGTCGCAATAAAAGCCGTAACAACCGCTACCGAACGGCTAGATTGAGGCCACGTTGATCCACCTGGCTCCAGTCCACCTGGTCCCAGCTGGACGCAGTCAGATCCGCGTCAGGCAACGGGGACGCGGACACTGTGGGAGACCCTGATGAACGTTCTCGATCTGATCAGAAGCAAAATCGTCAAGGAACAGCGCCTCAATGCGGCCCAGTTCCTGATGGCCAAGTCGTACCGCGGCGTGCCCTATGTGGATGCCCACCACGACGATCCCGCCCAGACCGGCAAAACCGAGCAGCTCACCTACCGCGGCGTGCCCTACGTGGATGCCCACCACGACGATCCCGCCCAGACCGGCAAAACCAAGCGGCTCACCTACCGAGGCCAGAGCTACGAGGACTGAGTCAAGACCGCAGCCCATCGTTCACTGCCGTTGAGCCACCGCGCCTGCTCGCTGCCGCCCCAGGCCCGCCAGGTTCCCCTGGCGGGCCTTTCTGTGGGCCGGGGCTGGCGGCCCAGCACGCAGGGGGGGCCGGCAGCGGCGATACAGCCCCTTGAGGCCAGGGCGCCGATGCTGGGCTGAGAAGCCGGCGCCGAGATGAGCCACGCCCTCTACATCAGCACCACGGAAGCGGGCAGCGGCAAGGCCCTGGTGGCGCTGGGCCTGATCCACCAGTTGCTGCGCCGCACCGCCACGGTGCGCTTCTTCCGGCCGGTGATCCAGAGCACACCGGACGAGGACATCGATCTGATCCTGCGCAACTTCGCCCTGCCCCAGAGCGTCGAGGCCTCCTACGGCCTCACCACCGAGGAGATGAACGACCTGATCGCCGCCAACCGCATCAATGAGGGCCTCGAGCGCATCATCAGTCGCTACCAGGAGCTGGAGGCGGGGGACGGCTTCATACTCTGCGAGAGCTCCGATTACCTCGGAGAGGGTTCGGCCTTCGAGTTCAACCTCAACCAGGAGATCGCCCGCAACCTGGGCTGTCCGATCCTGATCCTGGGCAACGCCCACCAGCGCAGCAGTGCGGATGCCCTGCGGCCGGTGCGGCTGGCGGTGGAGACCTACAGGCGTAATGGCTGCCCCGTCGTGGGCATCGTGCTCAACAAGGCCGATCCTGCCCAGGCCGCCGACCTGCGGCAGGCCCTGGAACGGGATTTCGGGGGCCGCCACTGGGTGCTCAGCGTGATTCCCTTCGACCGCCGGCTGAGCAGCCCCCGGCTGCTCGACATCGCCCGCCATCTGCAGGCCGAGCTGCTCTACGGCCAGGGCGGCCTGGAGCGGCTCGCCCTGCATCAGATCGTGGCGGCGATGCAGATGCAGCATGCCCTGCAGTGGCTGCGGGACGGCAGCCTGGTGATCACACCGGGAGACCGGGGCGACGTGATCATGGGCATGCTGCAAGCCCACCAGTCGCGCAACTACCCCAACCTCTGCGGGCTGCTGCTCACCGGCATGACCCCGGAACCGGCGATCGACCGGCTGATCGAGGGGCTGCCCGAACCCCTGCCGATCCTGGCGACGCCCGGCGACACCTTCAGCACCGTGTCGCGGCTGCGGGAGATCCGCACCAGTCTCAAGAGCGACGACCGGGAGAAGATCGCGCTCAGCATCCAGGCCTTCGAGCGCCATGGGGAGGTGGAGCGGCTGCTGCGCTCGGTGACGCTGGCGCCGCCGCCGGAGCCCACGCCGCGGATGTTCACCCACAATCTGCACCTGCGCGCCAGCCGCAGTCCCCAGCGCATCGTGCTGCCGGAGGCTCTGGAGCCGCGGATCCTCAGGGCGGCAGCCCAGCTGCAGGCCCAGGGGCTCGCCGAGCTGATCCTGCTCGGCGAACGGGCGCCGGTGGAGCAGGTGCTGCGCCAGGAGGGCATCGTCCTCGATCTCCGCCGCCTCCAGCTGCTGTCGCCCGCCGGCAGCCCCCGGCTGGAGCCCTACATCCACGCCTTCGTGGAGCGCCGCCGGCACAAGGGCACCACGGCCGACATCGCCCGCGATCACCTGCTCGATCCCACCACCTTCGCCACGATGATGGTGCTGGAGGGCGATGCCGACGGCATGGTGTCGGGCGCCACCCACACCACGCAGCACACGATCCGCCCGGCGCTGCAGCTGATCCGGGCTCGGGCCGATGTGGAGCTGATCTCCTCGGTGTTCGTGATGCTGCTCGAGGATCGGGTGGTGATCTACGGAGACTGCGCGGTCAATCCCCGCCCGGATGCCGGCCAGCTGGCGCAGATCGCCATCAGCTCGGCCGCCACGGCCCAGGCCCTGGGGCTGGAAGCGCGGGTGGCGATGCTCTCCTACTCCTCCGGCGCCTCCGGCAAGGGCGAGGAGGTGGAGAAGGTGCGGCAGGCCACGGCGCTGGCCCTCGCGCGCAGGCCCGACCTGGCGATCGAGGGGCCGATTCAGTACGACGCCGCCGTGAGCCCGGAAGTGGCGCTGCAGAAACTCCCCGGTTCGACGCTGGGAGGCCGGGCCACGGTGCTGGTGTTCCCCGATCTGAACACCGGCAACAACACCTACAAGGCGGTGCAGCGGGAAACGGGAGCAATCGCCATCGGCCCGATCCTGCAGGGATTGAACAAGCCCGTGAACGACCTCAGCCGCGGCTGCGGCGTTGAGGACATCGTCAGCACGGTGGTGATCACCGCCATCCAGGCCCAGATGATCCAGGCTGAGGAGACGGCCCCTGACCTCAGGCCGCAATCGTGCTCCCGGGGGTGAGACCAACCCGGCGTCGCTCGATCTCGCGGTAGGGACGTTCCGCCGCCGAATCGACACTGAACCAGGCCCAGTCGGCGCTGGGGCTGGGGTGCTGGCTCTCCAGCGGCCAGTCGATGCGCCGGTGGTTGTAGGTGAGCCCCACGCAGGTCATCTCGGCGTCGTCGGCCATCAGCGACCACAGCAGCCGCAGACCGCTGCGCTGGTAGGGGAGCGGCTCGCCGCTGGGTGGGGAATCCGGCAGGTACCCGGGCCGGAAGCGAACGGCCAAACGGTTGCTGGAGCTCAGGTACACCCCGTCCTCGGTGGGATAGAACCAACAGGCTTCGTTCGCCACCTCGTTCAAGGGCACCTGATCGAGACAGCGGATCGCCTCAACCTGGAGGCCGCTGGCCGGCTCCGCGGCAGCGCCGGGGCTGGCGTCGGCAGGGGTGCCGATCAGTTCGTACACCCCCAGGCCGAGGGAGTCCACGGCAAATGCCGGCACCAGGGCGTCGCAGATCGGCCGCAGCCCGGCGCTGGCTTCGTGAATCAATTCAGCAAAGGAGCCCTGCCAGCCGCCGGGCAGGGCAAACAGGCGCACCCGCTCGGCAGCATCAAGATGGCGGCCCTGGAGGTCGAGCAGGGACTGCCAGCCAGCGGGCTCGAGCGGCAGTTCAGCGGCAGGGGCCAGCACGAAGACTGGGACATGGAGCGGGGCCATGGCCTGGTGCAGCAGGAAGGGGTGTTGGCAACGGGGCCGTTCCCACTCTGGCGAAGAATCCTTCTCCCAGCTGCCGCCCCTCCGGAACCATCGTCCCATCAAGGGTCATAAGTGTTGCTGATGCATTGAGGTCGATTCCTTCGGATTCATTCGCAGACAACCGATCTGCCGCATCCTTCACATCGCCAGAGCCGATCTCTTGGCAAATCAATGCTTGCGTCAGATCGCCAGAGGTGTATGGTCGAAATAACGGACAGCTGAGACGAATCGTCGCCAATGCGACGTCGTCTTGCGTCGCATCACCTCTCCTGCGCCCTCCGGTGCGGGCGATCGCACGGCGGCATCCTGCGTCATCGAATCCCGCGCCTTGGGCGCTATTCGAGCCAACGCCACTGGAGTCAGCTCCATCGACACGTGCCGGCGTCTGTCGAGCACGTGACATCCGTTTGGGGTGCACTCCAGCCTCAGGGCTCGCTGTCCGTCGTTGATACCACGGAGCGTCACCATGACCACCACAAACCAAACCATCCCCAGCACCACCCAGGAGAGCCGCGAGGCTGTGGATGAGCGCCTGCGGCAGGCCGTTCTGGACAAACGCCAGAGTGAAATCGAAGCCTGGAACCGCCAGATCGAAGAGCTTCGCTCCGGCCTCAGCAACCTCACCGAGGATGCCCGCCAAGAGATTGAGAAACGGGTGGATCAACTCCTGCAGGCCCGCGATCAGGGCATGGAGCAACTGCAGCGGCTGCAGGAGGCCACCCAGGACAACTGGCAGCAGCTGCTGGAACAGAGCGACGCCACCTTCGGCTCCCTGGCCGATCGCTTCCATGCCCTGGTGGAGAGCAACGGCTGAGGCCACAGCCGGCCGGCGGCCGCTTCGACTTCACCTCACCCTTGTTCCAGATCGCTGCTGCTTCACCATGCCCTGCTCCACCCCGTCAGCCACATCCAGAGGGAATCACCGAGAGGCTGATGCCATCCCTCCGCGGGGTGGGCTGGCTGCTGGTGGACAGCGGCCTGATGGCCGCCAGTTCCGCGGCGAGGAGCCTGCGCCTGATTCTGGAGCGGGTTGCCGCCCAGGAGATTCACGTTGCCCTGGATCTCAACTGGCAGCCCCAGGGCTGGTGCCGGCCGGCAGGCTCTCCGCCCACGGCTGAGGTGCTGCGGCGGATGGACACGCTCACGCAGGCAGCCAGCCTGATTCGGCTCACTCTGGAGGAGGCGGAATGGTTCTTCGGCAGCACGGCGCCAAGGCGAATTCATCAGGCGCTGCCGCAGCACCCCGCGGTGCTGGTCGACGGCTCTCCCGAGGCCCTGCGCTGGGGCCTGGGGGCCGCAGCGGGGAGCTGGTGAAGGTGGGCGACAGCCGTGCATTCTTGACACAGCTGATCACTGGCCTCTGCCGCAATCCCCAGCTCCTGGGCGGTGCCGAGCCGGGCCTCAATGCGTTGGCCGACCCCCACCAGCTGGAGCGGCTGCTGCGCCCTGAGGCCGGCCTAACCACGAGGGGCGTTGGCGACCCCAGGCCCACCATTGACGCTGCTTTGCAGGCCGGTACATTGGGCAGAATGATCTATTGATCCG
>JBCBTI010000032.1:0-8525 GCA_039818745.1 Cyanobacteria bacterium J06638_7 | reverse complement strand
GGAAAATGGCCGGGGCAAGTAAGTTGATGTTTTGTATAACGTACGGGCGCTGTCGCTAGAAAAATCGTGCGAGGCCACGGCCCCGCACTAGACGGAGACCCAAGGAAGGACCCGCGTTCCCGCTGGGGGATCTGATTGCAACCGCCCACCCCCTACATCTCCGCATCAGCTTATCCCAAGGCTCTGGTATTGGTGGCAGTTCCCAGACGCCTCAGCCCTCCAGAGGTCATCACGATGCGAGGTAGCCCTGACACTGAGAAGTTTATCTGTATGAGCATCGTAACGCTGATTCATTAGACTCTGCTGAACCATCAGCCCCAGGCGCTGATAAGTAACCGTGTCGAGTTCGTTACCAGACACCTGCATGAACACTTCGCCGAGTTGGTCCTGCGGCTTGCTCTCGGCGATCGTTGTTGCCTCCAGAGCAGCCAGGTAAGTGCCAGCAATGCACCCTTTGGACTGCGCCAAGCACCACTACCGGGATCAGGCCGACCCTGTTGATCCTGTCAACGATCAAGTCGATCACCTCCGTCAGCTCAGTCCGCAGCGCCGTTGCATCGCGGGGGCTGAGGGTGTCAACGCTGGCTTCTGCAGCGGGCGATCAAGCGAACTGAGTGCGCAGCGCAAGCTAGGAGTTTCGCCCGTCTGCAGCAAGCATCGTTATGCTGTAGACTCAAAATATTCCTGCTCGTAGGCGTATTCGATGACTCCCCGCTGCATCAGTGATACATTGCTATGACTTGGAAGCGGTGGTACCGGTGGCTGGTTCGACCCGTCCGAAGACTGATGTCTTCACCGGAAAGTCTTTCCACCGCTGCGGTAGTCGATCGGATTCGGAAGGCCTGAGCTTTCGAGGAAGGTAGACGATCAGCACGGGTCCGGCCGCATCTCGCCCAATTCCTACGCTCAAAGCAGGGACTCGCTCCTTCAGCATCTCCGCTAAGGAGATCGCGGCTTCGCGGGATGTTGCGCTAAGTGCCATGGCCGCTGAGGAGAGAAAGCCCGCCGAACTGGGCGAGCACTTCAGCAATAGGACAGAATATCGCATATTGGCTCCGGTTGTTAACTGCGAATACAAGGCCAACGGCGTGCGATCCGTCTTCGGTCACGATCAGGCTGCCAGAGTCGCCGGGCATAGCAAACGGTTCGCCAGCATCGCCACGGACTGTCCATGTATCGGTAAACCAGACCTCGGAAGTGAAACGCCGCGACTTGTAGGGCAGCACCCACGGCGTCGGCACGAATGCCTCAATCGTCCCCTTCGTTAACCCGGTCGTGCGTCCGAACTTCTTGACGGGAAGACCGGAGGTAGGCGCGACAACGTCTCTCGGCGTGTCGTATCCGTCGGCGTCATCGCCTTGCCATGACGAGATGCGGGAGTCGTCCTCGACCTTGCCGACGGCGGCGTCCAAACTGATCGGGTTGACCAACGCTGGGACGCCGCTGCGAAGCTCGAACATGTTGTGGAAGCGGCAGACCTCCCGTGGCGCCGATCGGTTCGGCCGTGCATCCATAGGCGCGGGAGCGAGGATCGGCATATCAACCGGGGTATGATTACATGCCGCAAAGACGTGGTTGTTCGATAGCGCGAAGGTGCCAGCAGGCCCTGTAGCAAACGCACCAAGTGTTCCCGCATAGTCCTCACGACTTGGAGCGACACTACCGCCGCAAGCGATCCGACCGGTTCGCTCGAAGAAGTAGCTGGAGTTGCTCGCTGCCATTGCCGGCTGGAGCGTGACTTTCACCTTGCCCATCACACGAACAACGACCGGCACATCAGCAACCGTCTTCGGCAGCTTATTGAGAAACCGCTGCGAGCCTTTGGTGACGTAGACGACGACCTCTTCCTCTTCGCTACCGGGCGTGTAGCCGACCGACTGAACCGAGAGGCCGGCAAAGCTGTCATCGTCGTAAAAAGTACTCTCGATCGCTGTTGTAGCTGCCGCCGAGGCAAACTCCGCGACACTATGATCGCTAAGCGTTGCCCCCAACGCCTCATAGTTCCCGTTTTCGAGGAACTTAGCCGCCATTGACTTTGCAATCTGTTCTGCTTCCATAGATCCATACGAGGAATAATAATGACGTTAGGGCGTTGGGCGGTGGCACGCAACTCCCCGCCCGGCAGCTTCGGCAGCAGGGCGTCGCAGAGGGTGGCGGGGGGCGGTATCCGTGGATACTGGCGAGAATGCGGTCGAATAGCGAGCGCAGTTTGTCGGTAAAGTGTCTGACCAGAGCCTCCAAACCACACGCATAGCTAATAATTAGATGATTCCGTGAACCACTCATGTCATCCCTATCATTTCTGATAACCACTGGGCCAATAACCCCGCTGAATCTCCACAACTTTATTACACCAAGTGATTCCAGCACTCGCTTCCAAAGTCTAGGTCTGGTTCACGGGTTCGCAAACCACCTGTTCGGTGGCTACAGGATGTCAGCGGGGCTGCAGACTCCCAATGGTCCGCGGTTGAGCACTTGGGTGCAGATCATCGTGGTGCTCACCTCTTATTGGCCAAGTAGTTCCTGAATGGTGCGGATGTCCTGGCCGCGCTCCACCAGGTGGGTGGTATAGGCGGCGGAAGGTGTGGGGCGCTATCGATCTGCCACCTCCCGCCTCGGGATCTCGGCCCTGGTCGCCGAGAGTGATGGCAGCCTTCCCTCGACTATGGCCCGCATGAACTCCAGGCCGTCCAGCATGTAGCCCACCTGAGCGTCGATGTTGCGGTTGGAATAGGCGCCGGCCTCAACCTCCCGGAGCAACACCGCCGGGTCGAAGGTTCGGTGGAGGCGCAGGTCGGCGGGCGTCACAGTTAGGCCCAGATCAGCCCCTCCAGCAGTGCGGTGTCGTCAGTCATGGGCCACCTCCTCGCCGCTCCAGCGAAGCTGCTCAGCCCGGACGTGCTCAGCCAGCTCCCGCAGCACCTCGGATGGGTCCACCTCCGTTTCGGGCGACAGGTAGGCGTCCCACTCGATCGCCGCCGCCAGTGCCCGCTTGAGCTGCCTGACCGCCTTATCGACGCGGTTGCAGCGGTTGGCGCTGCCGATCTCGTAGTCGTCGTACTCCCGCCCGTCATCCACGACTTCCGGCGGCAGCGTCACTGCCTCGATCACGAGGGTGGGCGCAGCGAAGGTCAGGGTCTCTGTCCGCTCGTTCAGCCGCACGCTTGCCCCCTCCGGGAAGTTGTGCCCGTGGGCCAGGCCCTCCCAATGCAGAGAGGCGTGGTCCGCACGCAGCACCGCCAGCGAGCCTGTGTCAATTGGGTATTCTCTGCCATCACGGTCGCAGATAGTCCGGTCGCCGCCGGTATCAATCAGCAAGACCTGCTTGTGGTTGGATAGTGTGCAGAACCGCTGGCCAGAATCGGCCCTCTCTAGTGATCTCAGCTCGTCGTATTCCTCGGAGGTAAGGACATGGGCGGGGTCGCCGATGGCGTAGGTGCCGGGGCGCAGATAGGCGGACCAGCCTGATCGCGGGGTGTCGGTGATAGGGAGCCGGCCCCAGCCGTTGATTGTGTTGGTCATGGTGGTTGTGTCGATGGAGTGAACGCGCCAGATCGCGGCTCCGGCGGGCCGTGGGCGAGGTCATGCCTGCCAGTCGCCGATCTCGGCCCAGGCGTGGTTGATCTCGCTGAGGCAGGCGCGGTCGAAGTCCGTGGTCTTGCAGAACAGGCCGTAGGCGGCCTCCTGCATGGCCTCCAGGCCGCCGATGTCGCTGAGGACCTCACCGAGGCGGCGCACCTCCGGGTAGGGCCGGAACTGGGCGTCGATCAGCAAGCCGTCGCCTTCACTGCTGTTCCAGTGGGCGTAGTCCCGCCAGCGGGAAGTGGCGGCATCGAGAACGACGAGAAGAAGGGGCTGAAGGGGCTTGAGTTGTTCAAGCTGTAGTCGCGTTGTAGGCATACCTCGTTGATGTTGGTTGTGGTGTGCTGCCCCACCGGCATGGTCTGGGCGGCTGGCCTGGGGGCGGGGCCAGCGCCGGGGTCGTCAGCGCCTGCGGAACCGCTGCCAGACCAGGTCTGCGGCCATCCCGGCGATGCACCTGGCCATCGCCGCGTCATCCAGCTCCGGGCAGGCGATGCGGACCCTGCCGCTCTTACCACCAGGGCCTTTGGGCAGCCCCGCCAGCCAGAGCACGTCCACCACGGCGACCCAGGTGCGCGGCAGCAGCTGGCCATGGTGGTCGAAGCCGATCTCCAGCCAGGGAGGTGAGCCGGCGGCGGCCGATGCCGCCATGGCCTCCTCGGGGAACTGAGGCCGAAGCCTCACGATCTCGCCGGGAAGGTCAGCGAACCACCGGCGATCCGAGCAGGTAGCGGCGGCAAGGCCGCGCTGCAGCTCCGGGTGCATGTTCTGGCCGTGGAGATAGGTGGTCATGCCCGGCACCTCTTCAGCGCCTCGCGGCGGACGTGCTGCGAGCCGCTGCCTTCGAGCTTTCGGATCCGGTAGAGCCCCTCCAGGTCCGGGCCGGACTCAAGTCGCCAGCCGTTCTGCCAGGCCCGCAGCGCTTGGTTGAATACTTCAACCGCGTCGCCAATCTCGATCAGTTCGCTATCAACCGGCGCACCAAGATCGCGTACGATTGCGAGCACGGCATCACGCGGTGCGTCGGGCACAGCAGCCAGGACGGCCTCCACGGTGAGCACCTGGCCAGCGGCGCCAATGGCGTCGATGGCGGCAAGGACGGCGGCCTGGGTGGACGTCGAAAAGGGGGCTGCAACCTTTTGGGTGTCCCAACGGCACACCGAGCCCGGTTCCGCCTCTCCCCTGGGGCCATTGGATTCCCTTTTCTTTTCCAGAGATGAATCAACGTCCACCTGGGCAAAAGTCGAGTTAGGGCGAGGGGTCTGACTGGATTTGGGGTGGACGTCTCCTGGACGCTGAGCGGATGCTGAGCCCGACGGGCAACGTCCATCTCTTCCGGGAGTCGGCGACCTCGGCGTCCTTCCGACGTCCCCCGGATGGGCGTCAGCGTCCACCCTTCCCTCCCCCCGATCGAGGCCCAGAAAGGCAGCGAAGTCAAAACCCTCCATCGCAGGGACTGTGTAGATCGTTACCTTGGCCTGCCCGATTCTCCGGGGCTTGCCTGTAACCTTCTGGACTTCGGCGCAGAAGGTCGCCTTGTTCCCGTGGTGGTGCCCCTCTGTGAGGCACCAGAGCTTCCATTGCCGGAACAGTTCGCCTGCCTCGATTGCGCCGCCCTCTGGATACTTCTCCGCCAGGAACCTAAGTTTCGGATTTCGGTTCAGGGCAGCCTCGATAGCAGCCTGTAGGATCTCAGCGTCAGCGGCGGCAGTAGAGAGGGCATCGATTGCCTCCTCCAGCGACATAGACCAGACCCAGGCAAAGATGCCCGGCAGCTCTGTCAACAGCTTCTCTTTGAGTGTGCGGTCTCTGCGTGCAGGGGGGTTGTCAAAGGTGATGGGGATGGATCGGCGGCCAATACCTTCTTCGTTGCCCCCGCTGACGCTGATGTGATCGTTGAAAAACCGCCAGACAACAACACCCAGGCGCGTTGAATACTCGTTGACGTAGAGCTTCTTCACGAGCACGGGCTCGTTGGAAACAATCGCGTTGAGGATGCCTGCGTTCCCCAGGTGTCCTGCGGCGTCGGGGTCGAAGGCCATCCGCTTGCCGATCAGGCCGAAAAGGGCTGCCGGGTTATCGAGGGACTTCATCTCCAGTCGGCCTGCGCCGCCCTCAGTGCCGCCGACTAGGGCGACGGCAACCTCGGCAGTGACACCCTTGCCGGCGCCACGCCGGCCTCCGATGTCGAACATGAACTCGGCCGCTGCCGGCCGGGTTCGGTCCCTGGGCTCCAGGGTCAGCCGGAGTGCGGCCCTTAGCAGCCTGAGCTTGGACTTGCTGCCGCCGAGTGCCTCATTGATGAACCCATCCCATCGGGGGCACTTCGCCGCTGTGTCGTAGCGGTAGGGGTGCAGGATCGTGATGCAGTCGTCCCGGCGGTGGCCAGGGAAGAACTCGCCCGTGACGGTGTTGAGAGTGCCGTTGAGGAACGCCAGCGTGCCCGGAGGGTTCCACTGCTGCTCGGAGCGCAGCTCCTCGATCAGTTGAGTGAAGGACGCGCCCAGGCCGACGCCAGGCCAGGCCATCGCGTCCGCCCACCCCAGAAAGGCCTTGGCCAGTCGCTCGCTGGGCTTTCCGTCGAGGATGCGCCAATGAGTGTCTGTCCAGAGGAGGACGCCGAGCTTGGGGTCCACGGCGACGGTTTCCTTGAACACCGTCCAGGGCAGAAGCGCCTTCATGCGGGTGGCACCATGCTCCCGGCCAGGTTCCGGCGTCCAGGTCCATCGAAGGTGGATCCTGCCGTCCTCCCCCCGCTCCTCCTCCACGCACTCGCGGGCCAGGTTGCGCACTATGCGATAGGCCTCGGCGCCATGGCGCTGGAGGAAGTCATCGAGGCCGTTCTTCCACTTCTCGGCCGTTGGATTGCCGGGGCCGTCCGGGATCTCGCAGGGGATCGTGACCACGAGCACCTCGGCGCCGCGTCGCGTCAGGGCGAAGGCCAGGCGCCGCATTGCGGCCTGCACATTGGGCTTGTGCGCAACGTCGGAGTCGTAGACGATGCGGACGGTGCCCCCCTTCCAGGCGATCGCCTCCAGCTCGGGGAGTAGCTCGTCCCGGTTGCAGCGGTTATCGCGGAAGCAATCCACCCCGCTCAGGCCAATGGTGTCGAAGCCGTGGGCACAGGCGGCATCAGCCTTCTTCTCGCCTTCGGTGATGTCCAGATCGACGGGATTCTTCGGATCTCGCGCAGCCGTCGAGAGCAGGGGCGAGAAGTAGGGCCGACAACCTGCGCCCTTGGCTGATAGGTACTTCGGCGGCTTGCTGCTGGCCTTCTTCGGCTTGAGGGCCGGCGATGGCTTGAGACGGACGAAGGGGGCGCTGCCGGGGCCGGCCGTCAGCAGCGGGCCGGTGCCGGCGAGGTTCTGGAAGTGAACGACCCAGCCTGGGGCCGGGACACCCACGGCCTCCTGCGCTTCGGCCGCCGTGACGGTGCGGTAAGAACCGGAGTCGATCAGCCGCCGCGCCACCCCTTCTTGGATTCCTGAAGCCTGAAGCTCCCCCAACAGCCCTGCACCAGCTAGAGATTCCAGGTCGGTGGGTCCAGCAACCCCTCGCTTCGGCGCCGCTGCTGAATCTCGGGCGTCTCCGTTATTATCCATTCGTCAATCTCCTACTAACCCCTGCCGCCCTCTCCCCAAGGGTGCGCAGGTTTTTGCATTACTCAGTTGCCTGCTGCAAGCACTCATTGAGAACTCCCCATGTGCTCATGAGCCGGGCGCTCTCAGTTCTTCTTGGGCCGCTTCAGTTGCCTGCCACGACGCTGCAGCGCTGCTTCAACGACATCAAGATCCCAGCGGAGATTTGGGCGCTTGATGCCAACACCTGTTGCGATGAAGTGCACCCCCGGCTGAAGAATATCAGCGGCACGGAGACGACCGAGAGTATTTACTGCCACGCGGAAGTGGCGTGCTACTTCGCCAGTAGTGTGCGTAAAAGCCATTTGTCAAAGAGAGAGGATCCGGGCGTCTCTTGAGCCCTTAAGCCAACTTTAAGCACCAGAGTTTGCTTTCAGACGCATGAGAAATAGAACGGTTCTATCCGCTATGCGTTCCATTTTTAGCCCAGTTGTGGCCTTGCTTTTCGAGGAGGCGGCTCGATTCCTTGCAGGTGGATGGTCAGCTGCGCCCCCCGTCGCAGCGGGCTTGCGAGCGAGACAGGAACAGTCGTTAACGCTGAGCGGGAGCACTTGCCACTGCTGCTCACTCCAGACGGTGTTCCACTCCGCGCCTCTGATGGCAGCACCTTTGCCGTGGTGAAGCCACAGCCCCCTTCCTCACTGGCCAATGGACCTCACGCAGAGGTAGGCCGGCCACAAGGTGGGCTGGACGTTCCGGCCGGAACACTTACTGCGAATGGGAGGACGTGCCCTCTGGTTGCTCTATGAGAGAGAGCCACCCAGGACAGGCATCGCGCTGGGGTGGGACTATGTCGAACTTCTCTGTCCGACTCAAAAAGGCGGCACTCGAGCAGCACTTGAGCCCATTTGGCAAAGCTGAAGACAGCCACCTCCGCCCCATGCCGCTGATGACTACTGCCGACATCAGCATTTCCCTGCTGGTGGGCACATCCGTGGTTCTGGAAGAGATCCAGACCCGGATCCATGCCCCGCCTTCGCAGCCGTCATGGACCCGACAAGAGGGCCAGCCTTGCGCCAGGTGGTTGGGCAGCTGTTGGCCCTGTTGGATGACACCTCACCCGAAGGCGTGCTCTGAGGCCCCCATCAGATCCAGCACCTCCTCCTCTTCCACCATCAGGTCGCCAGGCAACCGCCCCGAACGGCACCGGCGTGGCGGTGCACCCGGACGACCCCCGCTATGCGGCGCTGGTGGGGCGCACGCTCACCCTGCCGCTGGTGGGCCGCGAGATCCCGATCGTGGCCGATGAGCACGTGGATCCGGCCTTCGGCACGGGCTGCGTGAAGGTGACCCCCGCCCACGACC
>JBCBTI010000031.1:0-9279 GCA_039818745.1 Cyanobacteria bacterium J06638_7 | reverse complement strand
GGTATGCGTTTCTGAGCCAGTGCCGATCCAGAGGCAACCAGCGGCAGGCAGGCAGCGATCCAGAGATGCACAGGTTCGGTAGGCTGGGACCACCCGTGAACGTTCCGTTGAAGGCCATCACCCTTGTGCTGAGCGCAGCTCTGCTCTCCCTGCCGCTGGTTGCCTCTGGATCGGCACTGGCTCAGAAACGCATACCCAAGGCCGCAGGACACGATCAGTGCCCCCTGGGCTATGTGAATGATCTGGGCACCCACTGCGTCTCCCCGATTTACTACGAGGTGAGGCCAACGAATGGCGAGGCCTGTGACTCCGGCTGGATGAACATCGGTGCGGGTTATTGCAAGAAGAAAACCCTGGGAGTGCTCTGAGTTGGTGGGCCTTCACGCCGCTGTGTTCTGCACAGTGATGACGTGACGACGTGACGAGATGAGATAGTAAACCCAACGCCTGCCCTTCAAGCTGGCCAGCGATCAGCCCTTGGGCTGCGGCTGCATGCGCTCGGCATACCCCTCCAGCCCCGCGGAGATGGAGCGGGTGTCGCGCGTGCCCACCATGCTCTCCGGTGTGGCCCCGAACGTGTCGGCCACGGCCTGGTTGCAGTAGAGGAGCTTCAGGTCACTGTCCTTGGCATGGATGTGAAGCGGTGACTGCTCCAGCAGCTGCTGGGCCAGTTCTTGGCTCAGGTCCATCGGTTCAGCACCCTGGCAGGGCGGTGCACTTCACCCCTAGCAAGGGGCCGGCGGAACCGAAAGCGCGGCCATGACACGAGCGCCCTCCAGCCGTGAGGAAGGCGCCCCGTGCGGGGCGCCTTTGGGCCGGTTGCCGGGTTGTAGACCTGCACCGCCCGGGTCGTGGCCTCTGATTCATTGATAATCGGGCCGCGGCAGGGTGTCAGTGCGGCATGCCGAACCGTGGCGGGCGGGTGGGCGCTCAGCGGCGGCGGAAGGTCCAGGGCCGGGTGATGCCGCCCGGCTGCTGCCAGATGCCGCGGCGGCGGCGGCTGGCCCGGCCTTCGGCTTCCAGATACTCCCGGGCGGCGCAGGAGCTCAGATAGCGCCGGTAGGCGAAGGCCTGGCCGTCCTCCACCAGCGCCAGACCGATGTTCACCCCGCGGAACACCTCCGCCACGGTGCGGCCGTGAAGGTCGGTGCGTTTCACATCCAGGCGCAGCCGGGAGCCCGCCGGCAGGCGCAGACGCAGATGGTCCCGGGCCCGCCGGCCGTGGGGGGCCTGGGCCATCTCGGGGGCGTCGATGCAGGCCAGCCGCACGGTGAGCGTGCGCTTCCCCTGCCGCACGCGCAGGGTGTCGCCATCACCGATGGAGAGCACCGTGGCCAGGCCGGCCGGGCCGGCCTGGCCCACCACCGGTGTGGACACCAGCAGCATCCCCACCGCCCCGGCGGAGCCCAGCAGCAGCCGGCCCGCCCGGTGGATCACCGCGGCGCCATCCCCCGGGCGCGGTGCTCCCGCGCGCTGATGCCGCGCACCCGCTTGAAGGCGGTGCTCAGGGCGAACGGGGTGCTGTAGCCCAGGGCATGGGCCACCGTGCCCACACTGGCCTCCGGATTGCAGAGCATGTCGGCGGCCAGGGCGAGCCGCCAGCTGGTGAGGAACTTCATCGGCGATTCCCCCACCACCTCCTGGAACCGCCGCGCCAGGGCGGCGCGAGAACTGCCCAGCGTGCGGCACAGCGTCGCCAGCCTCCAGGGGAAGGCCGGCTCCTCGTGCATCATCTGCAAAGCGCGGCTCACCAGCGGGTCGGCCTGGGCGCGGTACCAGCTCGGCGCGTCGGCGCCGGTGCGGGTGAACCAGGCCCGCAGGATCGCCAGCAGCAGCAGATCGATCCGCCGGTCCAGCACGGCCGCCTGGCCCGGACCCTCCCGCTCCATCTCCTCGCACAGCAGGTCCACCAGCGGCCACTTCCAGCTCTCGTTCGAGAGCGTCAGCAGGGGCGGCAGGGCGCGCAGCAGCCGTTCGCTGATGTCGCTGGTGGATTCGTAGGCGCCCACCAGCATCAGCGTCGAACCCCGCGGGTCGTTGCCCCAGGTGTGCACGCCGTGCATCAGTTCCCGCTCCAGCGGCTCACCGGCGAGGTTGCGGCAGCGCTGGCCGGGGTGGATCACGATCCGCGGCGCCGTGGCCGGGTCATCCGCCACGGTGTAGTGATCCGGTGCCCGGTCACCGCCACATCGCCCCGTTCCAGACGCACCGGGCTGCCGGCGTCGGGCAGCACCCAGGCGTGGCCGCGCACGACCGCCGGCACCGTGATCGGCGACTCGGCGGGGATCCGCAGCACCCACGGCGGGGTGATCACGGTGAGCAGCGCGAACGCGCCCCGTGCCCGCGGACCATCGAGCAGGCCTGCGAAGGGATCCATGGCCCGCACGGTATCGGCTGGACGATCGCGGATGGAATCGAGCATCCGGGCGATGGACCCGGCCGCGCCGGCCGCGGAGGATTCAGGCACGTCCCTCCATCGCGGCTCCACCCCATGACGAGCCACCCATCAGAAGGAATCACGCTCGTGATCTGCGGGCGCGTCAAGACCGGCCGCCGCGTCACTGACCGGCTCCTCGCCCAGGGGCGGCGGGTGCGGCCGGTGTCCCGCTCCACCGATCCGCGCTTCGACTGGCAGGACGCGCGCACCTGGGCGCCCGCGCTCGAGGGCGTCAGCGCCGCCTTCCTCGCCTACTTCCCCGACCTGGCCCTGCCCGGTGCCGCCGAAACCGTGGACGCCTTCGCCCGGTTCGCCCTGGCGCGCGGGGTGCGGCGCCTGGTGCTGCTCTCCGGCCGCGGCGAGGCCGGCGCGCAGCGGGCCGAGCGCTACCTGCAGAACTCGGGCGCCGACTGGACGATCGTGGGCTGCGCCTTCTTCAACCAGAACTTCGACGAGAACTTCGCCGAGTCCGTGCGCCACGGCGTGCTCGGCATGCCGGCCGGTGATACCGCCGAGCCCTTCGTCGATGCCGACGACATTGCCGATGTGATCGTGGCCGCCCTCAGCGATGTCCGCCACATCGGTGCCCTCTACGAGCTCACGGGCCCGCGTCTGCTCACCCTCGCCGAGGCGGCGCAGGAACTCTCGGCCGCCATCGGCCGGCCGGTGCGCTACGTGCCGCTCTCTGCGGGGAGTTCGGCGCCGAGCTGGGCGCCCACGGAATGCCCCGGGCGGAGGCCACCCACCTCGCCGAGCCGCTCAGCGAGGTGCTCGACGGCCGCAGTTCCCACCTCGGCGACGGGGTGCAGCGTGCGCTCGGCCGCTCGCCCCGCGAGTTCGCCGCCTACGCCAGGGACGCCGCCGCGACGGGCGTGTGGAACCTGGAGGCGGTGACCGGCGGATCCTGCTGACGATGGCGTGGGCAGGCGGGATCTCCACTCCAGGGGATCTCCGTTGCAATGGATGAACGATCCCCGGGGGCCGCCGGGACGCCGCCGGCGGCACCCTTCACCATGGCGGCATGGTTGCCTCTGCCGGCCCTGCTCCCGCGCCATGGGAAATCTGGAGAAGTATCTGGACCGCAAGGTTTCCGAGCTGATCGTCGCCAACCCGCCCTGCCTGTCCGAACCGCTGCGGGAACGCCACAGGATCTACGCGGCGATGCTGTTCGCGCTCGCCGCGGCCTACTTCAACCACAAGAAGGATGGCCCGGCGGCGAGCTATCCATTCGCCCCGGATCTCACATCGGAAGCGTCTCTGGGGGGCTATCTGGGGCACAACATCGCTGCTGTTGCGGTTGATCATCGTGGCCATGTGCTGGACTTTTCATTCAATCACAACCGCATTTTCAACAGTTCGGTTGAGCATGCCGAATCCAGGCTGATCCGCCGAATCTTCTCGCTGGCTCAGGTGCACGATTCCTGGAATGACATCCCGGGGGAGACGCCCAGAAAGTATGGAACCACCCTCAGTGATGTGACCGTCTACACCACCCTCGAATCCTGCTCTCAGTGCACCGGCATCATGACCCTCGGCAGTGTATCCGCTGTGGTGTATCTGCAGGACGACCCCGGGATGTACAAGATCGGCAACATCATTCACAACCTCACTGTTGGCCAGGAATACCTGGCCGCTCCAGCCCCGATTTCCGGCGCCGACATCGACTTTCCGCCCTACCACCAGCTGAACCAGGGGTTTGCTGCGTTTGCCGTCAGCCAGGAAGCCGGTCAGGGGCCTCCCTTCTCCATCTCGGTTGACGGGAAGCACAAGTACTCCTCGTCGATCACATCGTTTCTCAGCACAGCATCGGCCTACGAGGCCTTCCGTGCGGGCCAAGAGATCCTCAACTCCATGACTCTTGCCCACCCCGACCATGCACCCCACGGGGATGCCCTCACGAATTCCCAGGCCCTCCACGAGGCCAGGGACTTCTGGCACTATGCGGCAACGAGCGGAAAGCGAGGGACACCGCACCGGATGTAGCGGGCCCGCTCCGATCTCCCCCGGCGACCCATGACACCTGACGCAGCAGAAAGGCTCGATGTGCTGCGGCCGAAGCCATCGCCGGTTCCCCTGATCCGCATCGGCGGCCACCGCGATGGCGCCTATCTGGTTCCCGATGATCTCCTGGGGATACGGGCCTGCTTTTCACCGGGAGTGAGCAACCGCAAAGACTTCGAGGATGAATTGCTGGAAAGATTCGGCATCGGCTCTCACATGTGTGATTATTCCAGCGATCCAGAACGCTTTCGCACCCCTCTCAGACCAGGGCAGACCTTCCTCAAGAAGTGGCTGGATGTGGATGGGAACGAGGAGTGCGTTTCCCTGCAGCAATGGGTGCAGGAGATGGAACCCGATTCCGATGGGGATCTGATGCTTCAGATGGACATCGAGGGGGCCGAGTACCGCAACCTGCTGCACACTCCAGCAGTCACGCTGCAACGCTTCCGAATTCTTCTGGTGGAGCTGCACGGACTCGATGCATGGCTGGCTCCCGAGAGATTCGAGAAGGAGATCGCACCGCTGCTGGATCTGCTCGATCAGCACTTCTGCTGCGTGCATGCCCATCCCAACAACTGCTGCGGCGATTTTCAAGTTCCAGGATCCAACCGCAATCTCCCACGTGTCCATGAACTGACGTTCCTGCGTCGTGACCGATGGGCAGGGGTGAGCGATGACGACCTGCAGCCGCCACTCCTTCCTCACCCGCTCGACATCGTCTGCAACACACCACAGAACGCACCGGTTGTTCTGAATGAGCACTGGCTCGAGTCCGGCGAGCGCCCAAAGGGCTCCATCATCAAACTGCTCACAGACAAGGTGTCGTACCTTGAGCACAGGCTTCAGGAACATGCTCAGCATGAGTACAGTCTGGTTGCCATTCAACGCATGGCCCAGCGTGCTGCCGCCAGCCTGCCTCCGCTGCGCCAGAGACCGGAAGGTGCAGGCCTTGCCGATCTTGCGGCGGGCCAGCCCTTCGTCCTCAGCTCAGTGCACCCCGCCTGCCCTTCCCCCGGCATCGTGCAGGAGCGACAGCCCTTCTTCTTTCATACCGGCAAGGGTCACAATCAGTGGATCACCATTGATCTCGAACGGCCGGCGTTGCTGTTCGAACTTCACATTCGCAACCGTGCGGATGCCTGTTTCAGGCGTGCTCGCCTTCTCTGCTACGCCGTTCATGATGATGCTCAGCCGGATCTTGAGCAGGGGCTTCCCGTGGTCATCGAGGAGTCGTTCCTGATCAGGGGAGGGGTTTCCGTCACCAACCTTCGCGGGGCGCGGGGCCGGCATCTCACGGTCTTCTCCCCGGAGAACACCTTCCTGCATCTGTCCGCCATCAAGGTGCTGGGCATCACCCCCTGAGGCAGTGCCGATCCCTACCCCGACCCCCCGATGGCGCCGGCGGTGACGGCGATGCTCCAGGTGGGCGTCAGGCCGCCGGCAGCAACCGCTCCAGGGCCTCCAGCCGCGAGGGCACCAGCCCCACCGCCGGGTTGGCGTCGAGGCCGAGGCGATGCAGACGGGCCACCTGCAGCGGATCGCTGGCGGCGATCCACACGCGCCGCTGCTGGCGGGCTGCGTCCTGGCAGATCGCCTCGATCGCCAGGGAGGCGGTGACGCCGAGATGGGTGACGTTGGCGAAATCCAGGATCAAGGTGCCGTAGGCGTGGCAGCCGGAGAGCAGCTGGGTGAGGTAGCGGCTGGAGCCGAAGCTGAGCGGTCCGGCGAAGGAGAGCAGCAGCACGTCCTGTCCGCCCCGATCGAGCAGCCTCTGCTCCCGGGGGCTGAGCGTGCCGCTGGGGGTGCTGCCGCCGCGCAGCTGGCGGCTGCTGCGCGCCAGGGCCTCGGCCTGGCCGCGGATCGTGAGCACGTTGGCCACGAACACGCCGATCACTACCGCCGTGACCAGATCCCAGAACACCGTGAGCAGCAGCACCAGCCACATCAGCGCGGCGGCCCGCCAGGAGAGCCGCGGCGCCCTGGCGATGAAGGCCCAGTCGATGATCTCGATGCCCACGTGCAGCAGGATCCCCGCCAGCACCGCCAGCGGAATCGGGCTGGCCAGCCCGCCGGCGCCGAGGGTGAGCAACAGCAGCACCAGGCTGTGGATCATCCCCGAGAGCGGCGTGCGGCCCCCGGCCTGCACATTGGTCACGGTGCGCATCGTGGCGCCGGCCCCCGGCAGGCCGCCCAGCAGGGCGGTGGCCATGTTGCCGATGCCCTGGCCGATCAGCTCCCGGTCGGAGTTGTGCTGGCTGCGGGTGATGTTGTCGGCCACCAGGGAGGTGAGCAGCGAATCGATCGACCCCAGCACTCCGAGGGTGAGGGCGTAGCCCCCGAGCAGGCGCAGTTCGCCCAGGGCCAGCCGCGGCCAGTGCAGGCTCGGCAGCCCCTGGGGGATGGCGCCCAGCCGCGGCAGGGCGTCGGCGGGGAGCAGCAGGCTCAGCAGGGTGAGCGCCACCAGGGCCACCAGCGGCGCCGGCAGCAGCAGGCCCCAGCGTCGCGGGTAGAGGCGCACCAGGGCGAAGCAGGCGCCGCCGAGCGTCAGGGCCCAGCCGCTCATCTGCCCCAGCGCCCCGGGCAGGGCCGTGAGGATCGCGGGCACCGATCCGCGCAGGTTCAGCCCCAGCAGGGCCGGTACCTGGAGCACCACGATGATCGTGCCGATCCCCGACATGAACCCGGAGATCACCGAATAGGGCATCAGGGTGATGTATTGCCCCAGCCGCAGCACGCCGAACAGCACCTGCAGGGCGCCGGCCAGCAGGGCCACCGTGAACGCCAGCGCCAGGCCCGCCTCGGACCCGTAGCGGGCCCCCAGCAGGCTGATGATCCCGGCCATGATCACCGTCATCGGCCCGGTGGGGCCGGACACCTGCACCGGGGTGCCCCCCAGGGGCGCTGCGATCAGCCCCAGCACGATCGCGCCCCAGAGCCCGGCGCTGGCCCCGGCGCCGGAGGCCACCCCGAAGGCCAGCGCCAGGGGCAGTGCCACCACCGCGGTGGTGAGGCCGCCGCTGAGGTCGCCGCGCCAGTGCTCGAGCAGGGTCTGCCGCCAGGCGCGGCTGGGCTTCAGGCGCCGTGCCGGGGGCGGCTCACGGAAAGGGGAACGCATGCCGCGGGCCGCAGCGCAGGTGGCCCACCATCGATAGAAACGGCAGCGGCAGGCTGCCAACCCGCGCCGGCGCGCGAGGGTGGGAGGCAGAGCCCGATGCCCCCCTTTTCTCCGTGGCCGCCGTCGTTCCCGCCACGCTCGCCGAGGTGCTGCACTTCTGGTTTGAGCAGGCCACCCCCCAGCAGTGGTTCGGCAAGGATCCGGCCTTCGACGCGCTCGTGCGCGAGCGCTTCCTCGCCCTGGTGCTTCGGGCCCTGCGGGGTGATCTGGCGGCCTGGGGGGCAGCCCCGGCCGGGGGCCTGGCCCTGGTGCTGGCGCTGGATCAGTTCCCCCGCCAGATCTGGCGCGGCTCGGCGATGGCCTTCGCCGGCGACGGCCAGGCCCTGGCGCTCAGCCAGGCGGCGCTGGGGCAGGGCTGGGTGGAGGCGGAAGCGGACCCGGGGCGGCGCCAGTTCTGGCTGATGCCGCTGATGCACAGCGAGGACCCGGCGGTGCAGGAGGCCGCCGTGCCGCTGTTCACGCGCCTCTGCGATCCACGCAGCGCCGACTTCGCCCGCCGCCACCGGGATGTGATCGCCCGCTTCGGCCGCTTCCCGCACCGCAACGCAGCCCTGGGGCGGGTGTCGAGCGCCGCCGAGCTGGCCTTCCTGCAGACCCCGGGCTCCCGCTTCTGAGCCGCAGCCACCCTGCGGTGCCCCGGCCCAGCCGCCTCAGCCTGGCGGGGGGCAGGGGGGAGCAGGGCGGCCGGCCTGCAGGCGGCGGGTGAGGCGGAAGCTCAGCGACAGCAGCAGCAGACCCCCGAGCAGGGTGCCAAGCAGCACGGCCACGCTGCCGCCCGGGTGTCCCCGCTGCAGGGAGACGCTGAGCTGCAACATCCTGGTGGAGAAGGTGGTGTGGGAACCGCAGAAGCCGATGCCCGCCCAGAGGAAGGTTCGCCAGCGCCTGGGGGGCAGGGCCAGCACCGGGCCCATCAGCAGACGGCCGAGCATGTTGGCGGCGAAATTCGCCTCGATCAGCCCCTGCAACCCGCCGCTCAGCCGCTCCCCCAGCACCTCGAACCCCCAACGGGTGAGGGCGCCGGGGTTGGTTCCGGCGCCCACCAGGGTGAGATCACGCGCCTCGGCGCGCAGCCGGCTCCGGGATGGCGCGTTCATGGCGCCGTGCCCACCCACGGCCCGGCGGCCGCCGCCAGCAGGCCAGCCAGCACCGAACCGGCGGCCAGCAGGGCGGCAGAGCCCCAGGCCCTCCGCAGGAGCAGCCCGCGCCATTCGCCGATGAAGCTGGAGAGCGTGCTGAAGCTCCCCTAAGCCCGTTCCCAGCCGCCGCCGCCTGGAGGATTCCCCGCAGCCCTGCTCGAGGGCCACCATCGGCCCCAGGGCGAAACAGGCGACCACATTGACGCCGAAGGTGCCCCAGTGCCTGCCCGGGAGCATGGGCTGGAGATGATCCACCACCCGGAAGCGCAGCCAGGCGGCGGGCACGGCGCCGATCGCGATCAGCAGCGCGTCGGCGGAGGGTCCCGGTGTCACCAGGCCGCCCGCCCGCCCGCGCAGCTCCAGTGTGCCGGGCCGGCGCCGGGGTGCCAAGCGCGGCTCGGGGAACAGGCATAAACACCGATTGCGCGGCGATGGCCGCGGGATGAAGGTAGTTGCATCGGGATTCGGAGGTTCCAGCTGATGGATGACACCCCACCCCAGCCAGCCCCAGGAGCGAACTGACGTTCGGA
>JBCBTI010000030.1:0-12301 GCA_039818745.1 Cyanobacteria bacterium J06638_7 | reverse complement strand
GTGGGCAAGGCCTACACGGCCCAGCTCGGCCTGCAGGCAGGCGACGAATTCGAGATCAAGCTGGGCCGCAAGCAGATTCAGTTGATCCCGATCGGTGCTGCCGACGAAGAGGACTGAGCGTCAGCTGCAGCCCTTGTGGTGATCAACCGGGCAGCGGCAACGCTGGCCGAGCGCCTGAGCGCTGCCCATCCTGAAGCCAGCCGCCTCCAGCATCCATGGCCCCACGCCGCTACAGGCAGCAGCCCCTGCCCCTGGGTTCTGCAGCTCCGCCCGTCGAGGAGTTCGGTCCGGAGCAGCCACCCCCGCCTGGCCTGCAGGTGCTGGAGCAGGGGTAGCTCGATGTGGCGACACTGGGGCCGCTGTTCGAGAGACCAACCGGCGAACGGCAGCGCTGAGCCGGACATGGGCCAGCGGGCAGAGCGCCGTCAACAGATCCGCTCGGTGCGGCTGCGCAAGCAGGCCGGGGTGTTTCAGGCCCAGGACCTGCAGCGCTGGCACCGACACTGGCGCGAGCCCTACCGCTTCATGCTGGCCATCCCCTGGCCAGGCTTTCTGCTGGCCATCGCCGGCAGTTACCTGCTGCTGAATCTCGCCTTCACGGGGCTCTACGCGCTCGATCTCGGCGGCATCGGCGGCGTTGCCGGGGCTGGGCAGGCCACGCTGCTCGATGCCTTTTTCTTCAGTGTCCAGACCCTGGGCTCGATCGGCTACGGGGTGCTGCATCCCACCAGCCTCTGGGTGAACCTGGTGGTGACGGTGGAGGCGTTCTTCGGGCTGCTGTTCATCGCCGTCACCACCGGCCTGGCCTTTGCCCGCTTCTCCCGCAGCCGGGCGCGCCTGCGCTTCAGCCACGTCGCCACTGTTGAACCGTGGGAGGGCCAACCCACCCTGACCTTCCGGGTGGCGAACGTGCGCCAGAACAGCCTGGTGGACGGCCGCATCCGGGCATCTCTGGCCATCGACGACGAGGCAGGTGAGGGTCGTTCGATGCGCCGCGTGGTGCCCCTGCCGCTGGTGCGCGACCAGTCGATCACCTTCCAGCTGATGTGGACGGTGATGCACCGCATCGACAGCCACAGCCCCCTGGCCGGCCTGAGCGTGGAGGACCTGGAGGGGCGCCATGCCGAGATCCTGGTGGCATTCCAGGGAATCGATGAGATCCTGCTGGCGCCGGTGCATTTCCGCTGCACCTACGGCGTGGCGGATCTGCGCTTCGAGGAGCAGTTCCGCGACATGGTGCGGATGGACGGGCCGGACAGCATCTGTCTGGATTTCAGCCGCTTCGATGAGACCGAACCGCTGCATCGGCCTGCTCCGTGAGCAGCGCACGGCCATGGGGACTGCGGAAATCGACCTCAGGACCCACCGGCACCACGCCACTGGGATTGATCGTGGCGTGGCTTTGGTAGTAGTGCCGCTTGATGTGACCGAAGTCCACGGTTTCGGCCACGCCCGGCACCTGGAAGAGATCACGGCTGTAGGCCATCAGGTGGGGATAGTCCACCAGCCGTCTGAGATTGCACTTGAAGTGCCCCACATACACCGGATCGAAGCGCACCAGCGTGGTGAACAGGCGCCAGTCCGCCTCGGTGATCACCTCGCCGAGCAGATAGCGCTGGCTGGCCAGGCGTTGCTCGAGGGCGTCGAGGGTGTCGAACAGGGGCTCAAGCGCCTCTTCATAGGCCTGCTGGGTTGTGGCGAATCCACAGCGGTAGACCCCGTTGTTCACTGTGCGGTAGATGCGGTCGTTGAGGGCATCGATCCGCTCGCGCAGAGCGGGCGGATAGAAGTCTCCTTCCCGGGCGCCGAGCTGATCGAAGGCGCTGTTGAACATGCGGATGATCTCGGAGGATTCATTGCTCACGATCGTGCGCTGCTGCTTGTCCCAGAGCACCGGCACGGTGACGCGGCCGGAGTAGCAGGGATCGGCCCGGGTGTAGAGCTGATGCAGCAGTTGGGCGCCCTCGTTGGGATCGGGCACCACCCCCTCCCCGGCGCTGAAGGTCCAGCCCTGATCACCCATGAACCAATGCACCACGGAGAGCGGAATCAGCTCCTCCAGCCCCTTGAGGGAGCGCATGATCAGGGTGCGGTGGGCCCAGGGGCAGGCCAGGGACACGTAGAGGTGGTAGCGGCCGGCCTGGGCCGCAAAGCCAGCCTCACCACTGGGCCCGGCGGCGCCGTCGGCGGTGATCCAGTTGCGAAAGGCCGCACGGGAGCGCTCGAAGCGGCCGCCGCTGCTGCTGGTGTCGTACCACTGGTCGGTCCAGACCCCGTCCACCAGAAGGCCCATCGGTGTCGTCACAGCGCGGGGGGACGCTAACGGGCCGGCGGCATGGAAACGGCTGTGGGAAGGTAAGGGGCCTGTGGGGGCCTGGGGGTGGATCAGAGTGCGTCGGTGGCGGGCCTGGCCCGCGCCATCCAGCTGTCGGTGGCACCGGTGTTCCTGCTCACCGGCATCGCCGGCCTGCTCAACATCTTCACGGGTCGGTTAGCTCGAATCATTGATCGGGCCCGCTCGCTGCAACTGGCGCTGGAGCAGGCTGACCCACCCCGCGTCCAGGGTCTGGAGCTGGCCCTGGAGGTGCAGCGCCGCCGCATCTATCTCACCAACCGGGCCATCCTGCTGGCCTGCGTCACGGCGCTGCTGGTGGCCGGGGTAGTGGCCGTGCTGTTCATCAGCGCCGTGGCGGCGGTGGATCTGGCGGTGATCGTGGTGCCGGTGTTCGTGCTGGCGATGCTCTCGCTGATCGTGGCCCTGCTGTGCTTCTTGCTGGAGGTGCAGCTGGCGATTCGGCAGAATCCACTGCGTTACTACTGAGGTGCAGGCGCATGGGTCCGTCGCTGCTCAACCGCACTGCCCGTGTGCTGTTGTGCATGGTGTTCATCCAATCGCTGGTCGCCAAGGTCATCGGCTTCGAGGGGCCCGCCGCGGCCATTGCCGCCCGGGGCCTGCCGCTGGCGCCGCTGCTGCTGGGGATGGCAATGGCGCTGATGGCCGCCGGCTCGCTGCTGGTGATCAGCGGCTGGAAGGCCCGGCTGGGGGCGGTGCTGTTGCTCCTGTTTCTGGTGCCCACCTCCTTCATCTTCCACGGTGACAGGGCTGACCCGGCAGAGCGCATTCAACTGCTCAAGAACCTGGCGATCGTGGGAGGCCTGCTGCTCGTGGTTGATCAGGGCGACCCTGGCTGAACAGCCTCCCCTGAGCACCCTCCAGCCCGGTGCCTGCCCGCCAGCATGGAGCCACCAGAGTTGTCGCCATGCTGTTGAATCCGCTTTGCCCCTGCAGCACGGCCAGAGTCATGGCCCTCAGGGCCACGGTGCTGGTGCTGCTCACTCTGCTGATCAAGGCCCGGATCCGCATCACCTTCTTCTCGGCGCTGGGCATCCTGCTGCTTGCCCTGCAGACGCTGGTGTTCCTGGCCATCAGCGGCGGGGCCGCCCTGGCCGCCGGCGGTGTTGCCCTGCTCCATGCCAGCCAGCTGTGCCGTAAGGCAGAAGCCTGACGCCTGCTGAGCGCGCAAATGCTTAGCCTGTGTTTGAGGCTACCGCCTGATGCCATGCCGGTGACATTGGCTGCCGAACGCACAGCCTACGGTCGTGAAATCTGCTGGCGCATGCCATGCCTACGTCTGCATTCACGCTCGAACTTCTGCATCTTTCAGACCAAGAGGCCGGTGCCGCAGCTGTCAAGGATGCTGCCAACCTTTCGGCTGTTCTCAATGCGCTGAGGGCCCAGGATCTCGGTGGCGATGGACTCGCCGACAACACTCTCACGCTGTCATCTGGCGATGCCTTCATCCCGGGACTGTTCTATGACGCTTCAGGGCCTGTTTTCGGCAGCAGGGGGATTGCCGATATTCAGATCCAGAATGAACTGGGAATCCAAGCCATTGCTTTCGGCAACCACGAATTCGACTTCGGCACACAAGTGCTGGCTCAGCTGATCGATGGATCGGCCAGCGGTGACTTCTCCGCCCTGAGCGGCACCAACCTGGACGGCCTCGATTTTGCTGGTGCCGCCTTTCCCTACCTCTCCGCCAACCTCGATTTCAGCAGCGATGGCAACCTAGCGCCCCTGCAGGTGGGCGGCGGGGCCGCACCCCAGGCAAACACGGTCACATCTTCGGTGCTGATCGATGTCAATGGCGAGCCCATTGGCGTTGTCGGCGCCACGACCCCCACCCTCGACATCATCTCCAGTCCCGGTGGTGTGGGCATCAGGCCCGGTGCGTTCAATACCAGCCCCAGCGCGGACCAGCTCGATGCCCTGGCAGCGGAAATCCAGAGGGAAGTGGATGCTCTTCTGGTGGCCAATCCGACACTCAACAAGATGGTGTTGCTGGCCCACATGCAGCAGCTCGACATCGAGCGGGCCCTGGCTCAACGGTTGGAGAATGTCGACATCATCGTGGCTGGGGGGTCCAACACCAGACTGCTGGATGACAATGACCGGCTGCGGGCTGGTGACAGCAATCAGGGAACCTATCCGGAATTCATCGCCAATGCCGGCGGCACCACGACGGCATTGGTGAACACCGATGGCAGCTACAAGTATGTGGGCCGGCTGGTGATCGACTTTGATGCCGATGGCAACATCATTCCGGCCAGCTATGACCCCAACGTGTCCGGCGCCTATGCCACCGACGCCCAGGGGGTGGCCGAACTCAATGCTGGCGGCCTGATCGATCCCGAGATCGAGGCCATTGCCGCCGCGGTGGAAGCCCATATCCTCGCCACCGAAGGCAATGTGTTCGGGATCTCCGATGTGTTCCTGAATGGCAATCGCAGTGGCACTGCCGATCCTGCCAATCCCGATGGTGTGCGCACCCAGGAGACGAACCTGGGCAACCTCACCGCCGATGCCAACCTGGCGATCGCCCAGCAGAGCGATGGCGATGTGGTGGTGTCGATCAAGAACGGCGGCGGCATCCGGGCCTCCATTGGCCGCACCCTGGTGCCGCCTGGCGGCAGCGCCGCCGAACGGCTGCCCAATGAGGGGATTGTGGACGCCGGCGGCAATCCGGTGAAACCGGAGGGCGGCATCAGCCAGAACGACATCCAGACCACCTTGGCCTTCAACAATGACCTCACCTTGCTCACGCTCACCAAGGCGGAACTGGTGGCTGTGCTCGAGCACGGGGTGGCCAACATCGGCGGCGGCCAGTTCGCCCAGGTGTCCGGGGTGCGGTTCTCCTACGACCCTGCCCAGCCGGCCGGCGCCCGCATCCTGAATGCCGCCATCGTTGATGAAACCACCGGTGACATTCGGGCTGAACTGCTACGCGACGGTGCTCTCGTGGGCGACCCCGGCGAGACGTACCGCATCGTCACGCTGAACTTCCTGGCCGGCGGTGGCGATGGCTATCCCTTTCCCACCGGTGGCGGCGCCAACCGGGTTGATCTCAACAATGGCGCCATCACCGGTGCGGCCACCTTCGCCGCCGATGGCACCGAGCAGGACGCCCTGGCTGAGTATCTGGCTGCCTTTTTCCCTGCCGACGCTGACCCCGCCACTCCGGTGTATGGCGAGGGGGATCAGGGCCGCGATCTGGACCGGCGCATCCAGAACCTGGGCTTCAGCTCCGATTCGGTGTTTCTGGGCGACACGATCACGGGCACCAGACGGCGCGATGTGCTTTCCGGAACTGACCGCGATGACGTGATCGATGGCGGAGCCCGGCGTGATGTGATCGACGGCGGGCGCGGCAACGACCGCCTGATCGGCGGTTCGGGGTTTGACCTGATCAGAGGAGGCGAGGGTCGCGACAGCTTTGTGCTCGAGCCGGGTTTCGGCCGCGACCGCATCAGAGACTTCGAGCCGGGCCGTGATCGTCTGCTGCTCGGGGGCGGACTGGGTTTTGCCGACCTCCGCTTCAGCCGTGGTCTGGGGGGGGTGGTGATTCGCTCGGGTCGGGATCCGCTGGCGGTGTTGGAGGGGGTGTCACGCCGGGACCTGAGTGCTGCTGAGGTGATCTCGATCTGAACCGACTGCTCCCCGCCGGCCGGGGCAGAGAATCGTGGACTCCCCTCGCTATCCCCTCCCATGGCCGAGCAATCGCGGCGCAAGGACGCTCTCGAGCGATGCCTCGACCTGGGACAACCAGCGGCGGTTGTGGCCAGGGAGCTGGGGGTTGCCGGGTCAACCCTGCGGGGGTGGTTGCGGCTGGGGAGGCTGGAGCGCGACCTCGCCAAGCTGCACCACCAGCATGCTGAGCTGCGCCAGCGGCAGGAGCTGATCGTGGCGGAGCTTCAGCAGGCGGCGGCAGAGCTGGCTGAGCTCAAACGGCTGCTGGATCCGGAAGGGGACAGGGCGCCTGGCTGAGCTGGCGGGCGCGGCCCCGATGCGCAAGCTCGGCGGCGGCGCTGCGCTTGCGCAGGGGTGCCAGCACGGCCCGTACTCTCGCAGCAGCCCAGTGTTCCTGGCGGGCCTGGCGCAGCACCTGCAGCAGCTCCACCACGAGCGGATGGTTGGACGGGATGGCGCCATGGCGCTCAAGCACGGCAGGCGGGGGCTCTGCGATGGGGCGGTAGCGGCGCACCAGGTCGTTGTAGGCGGTGGCCAGAGTGCCGTTCTCGGGGTCGAGACCTGCGATCAGCAGCAGGCCTGTGGTGTGAGCGTTGAGGCAGAGCAGGGTGAGATCCGGGCGGTGCTGGCGCAGGATCGGCACCAGCTTCCAGACATCCCCGGTCCAGGACCCTGAACGGCGCCTTCGGCTGGCTTGCACGGCATGGCACGGGTAGATGTCATCCAGTACCACCAGCCCCCAGGGGGCCATGTGGCGTTCGCTGTTGAGCAGGTCGCGAAGGGCAAACTCGAACAGATGCATGCCGTCGATGAAGGCCAGCTCGGGGGCGGGTTTCAGCAGTGCCGTGGCCTGGCCGCGGAACAACGCGTCGCTGCTGCAGGCCACGATGCAGGCTGATCGGGGAAGCTCTGCGCGGAGCTGGAGGTGGGGGCGCGGGTCGACGCCCAGCGCCGGGCCTTCGGCGCAGGCCAGGCTGATCCCTTCATCCACCCCGATTTCGAGATAGAGGGATGGCTTCAGGAAATGGTGCAACCACTGCAGAAGCTTGTGTTTGCCGCAGTCACCCCAAACCGAATTCTCCTCGGCAGTGCCGCCGAAGCCGCGGCTGTTGGCGGCATAGGCGGCCCCGAGCCGCCTGTAGATGGAGGCCGGAGTGGCTTCAGCGAGCAGGGCCGCGATGTCCTGCCAGCGCTGGATGGCTTCGCGGTGATCACCCTGAGCTGCGCAGCGCTCAGCCTCCCTGACCAGCAGCGGCAGGTGGGGCTTGAGGCCGCCCGCGAGCTGGTGGTCCAGAGCCTCGTGGAAGTGATCGAGGGCTGCCCCAGGCTGCTCGGCCAGCAGCAAGGCGCGGCCCAGGTGGACGGCCGCTCGGGCATAGGCAGCGTGAGCCTCTCTACGCACCCTCACTCCCTCTCCGGGACCGTCGGGGGGGCGAGTTCAGACACCGTGCTGCCAGCATGAATGGAAACTACCGCCCTTTCGGCTTGCGCCGGCGATGCACCCTGCTGCAGGCGCCAGTGGAAGGGATCAACCGGGCGGTCCCAGCGCCCTGTCGATCCCATCTGTCAAGCGACATCGGGATGCCTGAAGGCTGCGGATAATGGAAATCATGCAATTCCCTTAGCGGAGACGCTGAATCACGTCCAGCTGCCGCTCCAGCCCAAGGCCAGGGATCAGTCCATGGGCTGACGATTCAGATCGACTTCGTTCTGCCGATGATGTATCCCACTACCACACCCATGGCAGCTCCCTGAAGCTGCCAGAGATGCCTGCGGTATTGCCTTCCGGTGCGATCGATGGCGATGCCGGCGGCCACGGAGGCGACGACCAGCAGCACAAGCACATACTTCATTCGAGCACAGGCAAAGGGGGAGGTGATGGGGCTGGTGAGCACATCTGATCCCGGCCTTGAGCGGAATCCTCGGGAACGGAGGGGGTGGGATTCGAACCCACGGACCCTTGCGGGTCGCCGGTTTTCAAGACCGATCAGAACCTAGGCCATGACTGGGTTCTTAAGGGGTGCTGCCTAGCACTTGCCTAGATTGTGTCGGTTCGTGTCGGTTTTGGTAGCATGAACTGACATGCTTGGCCGGCTGTGGTCGCCGCTCCATCACCTGCTGTAACCAGCGACCTGAGTATCTCCGGCGCTGCCCGTCTTTTCAGGAAGGCGGGCCGGACCTACCAGCGCTACCTGCAATGGGGCGAGCGAGACCTGCCCAAGCTGCGTGCATGGGCGGACAGCGACCCGGTCAGGAAGCTCTGGGGGGAGCGGCTGCTGGCTCAAGTGTGGCTTGACGACCATCGGCTCAGCGACTCTCCAGCCGCGCGCGAGTCGGCGGTGTTCGATGTGCAGGAGGCGGGAGCGGTCTATGACTGGCGGATGATTTACGGCCCCCCCCTAGAGGATTGGGCAGATCGGGCCTGGCTAGAGGAAGGGACGACCGTCCTTGATGACGCTGCACTGGCTCTGCGGTGGCGGCGTGGGGAAACGCCCGAGGTTCCGCTCCCGGATGGCATTGCCGCCAGGAAGCTGTTCGATGCCGAAGGGCGGCTACACGAGTTCTCCCACTGGCTGCGGTGCGACCTGCCTGTGATGGCAGCCTTTGCCGATGCGCGGGGCCTGCCCAGCAGCCAGACGGCGCTTGCCCAGCAGTGGCTAGACGAGAACCCCGAGGAGGTCTGGCCCAGGCCCGCCGCTGATCCGGTACACCAGACGATCGAGAATCAGCCCGGCAGCGAAGTCCTGACCAGCAGCGAGGCTTGGGAGAAGATCGGCACCGAGATCACCGACGTCACCGAGGACGCCTGGAAGAAGGCCCTCCAGCGCGCATCTGAGCGTCACCGCGAGCAAGGTGCCTCATTGCCGGTCCAGCTCGGTGGAATGTTCAGCGAATGGGAGCTGGTGCAACCTGGGGGAGGCGGTCACGGCGGCGGCCACCGGGTCATGCGCTGCAGGCAACCCGGCTGAGCCGCCACCACTCCCTATGGACTCCCGCCTCAAGCGCCTGGCCCGAGCCGCTGACCTGCCACGGTGCCTGAGTGCCAGCGGCCGAAGACCAAGGCGCTCGATGAACTGTTGTTCGACGCCGGTCTGGAGCACGAGCGGGTGCTGATCGCACGGTTGGAGGAGAGCGGTAAGTCTGTCGCCAGGCTGCGTTGCCAGCAAAACGAGAGCGCCTACGAAGCCACCCTGGAGGCCATGTGCTCTGGCGCCGATACATCTGGCAGGCGTCGATGCGTAAGGGCGAGATGCGGGGCTCCGCCGACCTGCTGGAGCGGATTGAGCAGCCGTCGGCGCTGGGCGACTGGAGCTACATCTCGATCGAATGCAAGCTCTCCAGCCCCAGCAGGTGTTAGCTTTGGATGTCTAGTTCGACGCCACCGCCGATGGCCGCCGACTCAAGTTCCTGAACGTTATCGACGAGCACAGCCGCTTCTTCCTGGCGATCCGGGTGGGCAGGCGCTGCAAGGCCAGGGACGTGGTGACGTTGCTGGAAGAGCTGACATGCATCTACCCGGCAGCCGCTTTGATCCGATTAGACAACGGGACGGAGTTCATTGCCCAGGCACTTCAGGCCTGGTGTGAGACCAGTACCTCCACCAGCACGGCCTAAATCGACCCAGGATCCTCGTGGAAGAACGGTTTTGCCGAGTCGTTTAACGGCCGGTTCCTTGATGAGTTCCTCAACACCGAGTTATTCACCACAGCCCAGGAGGCTCAGATACTGCCCGATCGATGGCAATGGAAGTACAACACGCTCAGGCCACACTCGGTCCTCCAGGGGCTTACGCCCCTGGAGACAGCTCAACAAGGAGCTGCAGCATGACAACAACCACCCACTGAAAAAGGTCTGGACCGATGTAGGGGTCACGTCAAAACAGTAGTAGTGGCCTGAACAGAGTGACTGGCAACTTTCTCGGGTATCGCTCTCCGTTGACACGGGCGGTTGTATTAAGCGATGGTGGTCATTGCAATTTTGGTTCGTGACGTCTGTAGTCTGAGCCCAAAAGAAGTCTGTGTCTCTCCAGGAATGAAGTCACGTCACATAGCGCCATAACGGCAAAGTCAACATTGTCGGCCAAATATGCCCCTGATGAGACTCTGTTCAAAAATACAAAGACCTGGTCGCAATATCCACGAGTATTCTTGTCCATGCATAGCTGTTTTGTAAAGTCAGCCAGGGAGATTGGCCGTACCCCACCACGTTCAAGGAGTACTTCGCCTATACCACTAACATAATGATACCAGAGGATGCTTCCATTCCGAGAGAGGCTGACTTTGAATCTATCGATAAGTCTGTGAAACTCAGTTGTTAGTGCACTCTTCCCAAACTTCAGGAACGCAACATCTCGCTCATAGAGCTGAATCCATGCAGAGACCGAAGCAATAAGATATGTAGTTGAAGTCAGATAGTATCCTTGTTTAGTGTACCAGTCAATTGATTGGCCAGAATCTGACAACGATAGTCCCAGGGCACTCTTTGTACCCACATTACCTGCCTTGACGTTGTCTGAGATTGATTTAAGACGGAATTCCAGCTCACGGCAAGCTATGCCTAATGGTTGAGCATAGTGTATGAGCTTCTTTCTGGCGGCACGAGTGTCAGAAAACCGGGGCGAAATTACATACTGATCAATCAAGCGAAATAGAAAGGATGCAACGGCCCCACCGATTGCCCCAACCACCAAACTTGTGACAGTACTTTCACCAGCCATTCTCTAGAACATCTGATAACTTATCTAAGTTAGCATTAACCTCCGACCCCACTTACTTATTAGTACGTGATCCACTGAGGAATGTGGTCACTTGCATGCTTCTCACGCTCACCGGGCTTTGCAGGGTCAGTACCTGCCGCATACGCAGTATGGTCAATAAGACCATCGCTCAGATCCCAGAAGAGACCAGGTGAGACTAGGATATGATCTAGAAGGACTTTCCGACTAGAGATATTATCTATATAGTCGTTGAAGACGGCAGTGTAGTTCTCTTCTTTAGCCATGCGATCTACAAAACCATGCCTGAGCATTGTTTGAGGCTGAAATGGATTCCCAGAGGCTGCAGCTACGAGATTATGTGTTAGGTAATGGAGTTCGAAAAAGTCTGTCCCAGGCCCATCATTGAAATCCCCGCACAGAATCACTGACCTTCCTTCATCTGCAGAGAGAAGTTCATGGATGAAGTGGTGTATTCGCATGGCTTCGGCTGAGATCCGGCGACGTACTCTTACTGCGTCAACGATAAACGCAGGACGCGTAACCGTGTTTGCCCATAGTCTCTTGCCTTGATGTAAATATTTTGACTTGAGGTGAATATTGATAATGCGAACAACTCTTGTGCCATCGGAGACGTCGATCATCAGTGGTACGCGAGTGAATTCATACTCTTCTAGTGTGAATCTGCCCTGTGCGATTACTCCATCAATATCTACAGACCAAGTCTCCTCTAGGTCTATTTCTCCTGTTGAGTAAGCAAGCTTAGCGCTTTGTACTTCGCCATCTCTTTTGACTAACGCATAGAGCTTTTGTTGTCCTTTCCCGGATGGCCCCAGTATTGTATAGTCGCCGTCTAGGTACCTATCAACAAATAGCTTTAGCTCCTGTGATCGACTAGGTCCTTCTTGGATCATCAGGATATCGGGATCCATCGTCTTAATGACTGCTGCAACACGCCTGGCCAGATCGTTGATGTCTGTAACTCCTGGAATATCGCTTGAGTCACGCCAGGTAGGATCCTGACCATCACTCGAAAACCATTTGTTCATCCACTCAATATTCCAGTTAGCGATTTTCATTTGATTGGCGACTTATTCTTGTTACTGTATCTGGATTGTGTGTTTTAAGCTGTATCCTGGACTACCCGGCCGGCTGCAGAAAGCATGAAGAGAACACAGATATCGGGTCAGAACATCCAATGGAACTATGAGGTGGTCTGGCTTTTCTGGACAGGTCCCATCGTTAACCTCTGAGGCGGGGCACCGCCCCTGAAAGGGGCTCCCACCAATGAGCAAGCGCCGCACCCACAGTCCCGAGTTCAAGGCCAGGGTCGCCATGGAGGCGATCAGTGGCCGCAAGACCATTCAGGAGATCGCCGCCGATCACGCTGTGCACCCGATTCAGGTGAGCCAGTGGAAGAAGCAGCTGCTGGAGGGAGCCAGCGAGCTGTTCACCAGGGGCAGGAAGACGAAGGTCAAGGACGAGGGCCAGGCCAAGGAGGCCGAGCTGTTCCAGCAGTACTGCTTCGCAGAAGCCTGACGGCTACGGCCGGCTGCAGA
>JBCBTI010000029.1:0-17384 GCA_039818745.1 Cyanobacteria bacterium J06638_7 | reverse complement strand
GGCCCCCATCAGCAGGCCATCAGGTGGACCAGTTTTCGTGTCGCCGGAGGACCAAAAGCGGATGTCGCTTGACAGCCTGCGGGCCACCATGGCCACCACCGCGGCCACGAGCAGCAGCAGTTCAATCGATTCGATGGTGAGCATGGTCGAGACGCGAGCCGTCCGCTTCAGATTCTCAAGTCTGGAGGTTGCCGGCCGGATGACTCAGCGAGGCGAAGGGCAGGGCTTCCTCGGTACCATGCCCAAGTCGATTGGGACGATCTCGGAAACCGGTGAGCACAGTTGAGCCCAGCTGTCATTTTTCCGGATGCATTAACGATTCTACTGGCGACAGACAGTCCCTCATGCTTCTGTTGCTTGGTATGTGCATGATAAGGTATTTCCAAAGAATCACGACTAATTATCTAATCAACGAATTGTCATTCTTGTTCAAGCGGTTGAAGCCGGGGAGTGACGTTCATGCTTGGACCATGATTCAGGTTGCAAGATCTACTGGGCATGGCCTCATAATTTCATCGCTGTTATTTCAGTAAAACCTGGCCATGTCGGACTGCTTGCCCTCGGGCACAGGGGGAGCGAGCTGATTACCGGCGTTGCACCTGCCGAGTTAGTGCTGCAGCTCACTGGCGTGGTGGTGGGGTCGTAGGGCAAGTTCGCAAGCGCTCCAAATTGCGGTGCTGCTCCCCCGATTTCACCCCACCTGGCTGGACGTCCCGATCAGATGAACGTTCATCCAAGTTATTCTGAACCTCTGAGATAGGTAGCCTAAACTATTCGCGGTCGATGCTTGCAGGAAGGTGGTACGGTTTTCCGACTTGAGCGGATTGATTTCACTGGCTTGGCGGCTTTGAGTTGGGGGTGGAATCCGTCATTAACTGGCATGGCGTCTTGTCAGGTGGTTTCTAGCGTCATTATCGACTAGAGTAATCACAAGAGGAGAAGATCTGGTCTTCATTGACCCGGTCACAGTCGAGGCGCGTCAATTTTCTATGAGGCTGCAATGGCCAGGAGGCCATGGCTTTCCTTGCGGCGCCACTTCTTGAGGGAAATCATACAACTTACCCGAGGACTTTGCCATGTCAGCTTCAAACAAGACGCAACAGCCGCCGTCTGACACAAGCTATGCCGAGTCGGAATTTGGGATGTGGGAGTCCGAAGACACCCAATTGCTAGATCCCTGTCCCATTGAACCACGCATGTATCTTGCGAACCCAGATGATGACGGTGGATGGGGATTTCACCGCCGCGCTGAGCTGCTGAACGGCCGTTTAGCCATGCTTGGGTTTGTGATCGGCTTCCTGGTGGAGGTCATATCCGGCCAGGGAATCCTTCATCAGATCGGCCTGGAAGCCTTGCTCAATTAACCTGACCCACCCTGGGTCTGGGCTTAAAGTTTATCTTACACAGGATAGAGATAAGTTATGACGAATTCAATTGCCGAGATGCTTTTGGGGTATGGCTTTGCCATCGCGCTGTTTGCAGGCTTGCCCGCTATCGTTTTCCTGCCCGCTCTGATGCGTACCACCGGGGAAGCGATTGGAGCCTCTGGTCCTGATCTCCCTGCGGTCTCCAGCAGGAGGCTGCCGCTGCCCCGGCTCCTTCCAAGGCCACGAACACTGGCAAACACGGCCTAAATAACCCTCATGGGTGCCAGGCAACCTGATCTGAGCAATCCTGTCAAGCTGCCTCTCTCCGGTTAGGCCTGAAGCCTTTTGCTTCGACTCACATGGAGAAATCCTGGTCACGGATCTGTTTCAATGTTGCTCATGTAGAGAGGCACAGGCATGCAAGGTATTGAGAGATTTCTGATTCCTCAGAGAGTCACGGTCCCCTTGTGTTCCCCTGGGACCATGGATTGTTTCATGTCCCATCAGGTTGCTAAACGGGTTTTTCGAGAAGTCCGTGATAGGCCCTACGCTTGGGCCCTTTCTCCTGGGAGCCATACCAATAACTGCTACGTCAAAGGAGTTGAGTTGCTTCAGCGTCTTGGTATGTTGGGGTACACGGTCCGAGGTAGAGTTGGAGAAAATTCATTCGATCGCCGCTTGCCTGAACGAATACGTAGACTTCACCCGGGAGAATTCCTTCTTACCCACTTCTGGGTCGAAGTATTGCTTGATGAGCAATGGCTTATTCTTGATGCTAGTTATGATTCTGCTTTGTCTCATGCTGGTTTTCCAGTGAGAGAATGGGGCGATAATGCTCCTTGCTTTAATATCAACAGAGTCTATACGCAGCCAGAGGCCATCTCGCACCAGATGAAATGGAGCGATGAAGTATTTTTGCGTCGATACTATGCAGCTATTGCAGCCTTTGCCCATGCGCTCAACCACTGGTACGAGAGCGCCCGCAGCTGCCCTGGCCAGGTGGCAGCCGAAGGCCATAAAGATGATCTGCGGCCTTCTGCAGAAGTCGATCTATTGCTCTAGGGAGCTTTCCCCTCAGTCCATACGCTCCCGGTCCGCCGTTAGGCGGTTCCAGGCATCGTCATGGCTAGCGAGTGGATCGCGGCTCCAGCCACCGTTCTGGCCTGCGGGGAGCTTCTGAGGGGTCCAACGTTGTGCTCGCCCAGTGATCCACCGCTGTGTTGCTGGATCACTGGGGCTCCTCGTCGCGTTCTCTCGAGGGAGAACAGGGTTCAGAGCGCAGAACTCGGGCCTACCGGCGGTTGGAGTCGAGCGACAACGCCAGGCATCGAGGGGCATGGAGTTCCGGGGCCGCTCCCAGAGATTTCAGCCTCCGGTATGCCACCGGTGCCAGATCCAGCCAGGCTGAGCTGAGTGCGGCGCCGAGCATGAACCTCGCCCTGGCCAGTGTTGTGGCCGCCCTGATCCAGGTGGGCGGTGAGCCCCTGCGGCCGGGCCTGATGCAGGGCTCGGCCGTGGTGCCGCTGGAGCGGGCGGCGGGGGGTGACACCCCGGTGCTGAGCTTCCGCACCGCCGCTGGCCCCGGCGACGGCGCGGTGGTGCGCCTGCTGGTGGACACGGGCGCCTCCTCCACGCTGGTGACAGCGGCGCTGGTGCGGCGGCTGGGTGTGGCCAGTACGCCGATCCCCCCGGCCCAGTTCGGCCTGGCGGGAGCGGGGGAGGACTGCGGCGAGCTGGGACCGCGGCGGGCGGTGCTGCCAGTGCTGCAGCTCGCCGGAGAGGGGGGACGGGTGGAGGTGCGCGGCGGCGAGGTGCTGGTGCTGGAGGCCGACGGCCTGCCGCCGGGGGTGGACGGGGTGATCGGTGCGCCGCTGCTGCGCCAGCTGCCCCTGTGGGTGGATCCCGGCGCCAACAGGCTGGCCCTCGGGGCCCGGGCGCTGCAGGCGGGCGAGCGCCTGGCCGCTGCCGATCCGGTGGCGCCCGCGGCGCTGACGCTGCGCTGGCGGGCCGGGGTGCCGCTGGTGCCGCTGACCACTCCCGCCGGCCCGGTGAGCGCCCTGGCGGACACCGGCGCCGAGGGGCTGTTCATCACCCCCGCCCTGGCCGGCCGTCTGCCGGCAACGGCGCCTCCCACCCCGGTGGGCATCCTGGGCTTCTGCGGCCTGCAGCCGGCCCAGCGGCTCTCCCTCACGGGCATCAGCTTCTCCGGCCGGGCGCCAAGGGGGCCGCTGGAGGCGATCGTCACCGCCAACCCCGTGTTCGCGGCGGTGGGCGCCGAGGCGATCGTGGGTCAGGAGCTGCTGCGCCACCACCGCCAGCTCTGGCGGCTGGACCGAGAGCCCCCCACCCTGCAGCTGTGGTGAACGGGCCGGCAGCGGCCGCGCCGGGAGGGAACTTCTAGGTTGAGCGGCAGCCGCCGCCCGCTCGATGGCGCACACCCCAGCCCACGAGCAGCCTGGCTGCTGCGACACTGCCGCCGGCGATGGGATTGCCCCCCCCAGCACCGCCACGGACCGGGAGCTGGCGCGGGAGCTCAGCGGCCTGCGCCGCCAGCTGCGTCTGGCGCTGCTGCTCACGGGCCTGATCGTGGTGGGCAGCATGCCCCACATGCTGGGGCGTCCCCTGCCGGCCATTCCCGGCTGGCTGAGCAGCAGCTGGAGCCAGCTGCTGCTGGCCACGCTGGTGCTGGTGGGCGGCGGCGGGCCGATCTTCAGCGGCGCCTGGCGGGCCTTGCTGCGGCACCGGGCCGACATGAACACCCTCGTGGCCACCGGGGTGGGCATCGCCTGGCTGGCTTCCCTGCCGGCCACGGTGGCCCCCGGCTGGCTGCGCGCCCAGGGTCTGCCCGCCGACCTTTACTACGAGACGGCGGCGGTGATCCTCACCCTGGTGCTGCTGGGCCAGTTCCTCGAGGCCCGGGCCCGGGGGCAGACCTCCGAGGCGATCCGCCGGCTGCTGCAGCTGCAGCCTCCCACCGCCCGGGTGCAGCGCCAGGGTGTCCTGGTGGAGCTGCTCGTGTCCCGGGTGGCGCCTGGCGACACGGTGCTGGTGCGCCCGGGTGAGACCGTTCCCCTCGATGGCGAGGTGGTGGAGGGCAGCTCCTGGGTGGAGGAGGCGATGCTCACCGGCGAATCCACCCCCGTTCGCAAACAACCGGGCGACGCGGTGGTGGGCGGTGCCCTCAACCGCAGCGGCAGCTTCAGCTTTCGTGTCACCCGCGTGGGGCAGGACACGCTGCTGGCCCAGATCGTGGAGCTGGTGCGCCAGGCCCAGAGTTCACGCACGCGGGTGCAGCGCCTCGCCGATCAGGTCACGGCCTGGTTCGTGCCGGTGGTGATCGCCATCGCCATCGCCGCCTTCGTGGTGTGGTTCCTGGTGAGCGGCAACGGTCTGCTGTCCACGCTGTTTCTGGTGAGCGTGCTGGTGATCGCCTGTCCCTGCGCCCTTGGCCTGGCCACGCCCACCTCGATCATGGTGGCCTCCGGCAAAGGGGCCGAGAACGGTCTGATCTTCCGCAATGCCGAGGCTCTGGAAACCGCCGGCGGTCTGCGCACCCTCGTGCTCGACAAGACCGGCACCATCACCCGTGGCCGCCCCGAGGTCTCCGACTTTCAGCGCCTCGGCGGCGGCCGGCTGGAGGCCGCCGCGCTGCTGCCCCTGCTGGCTGCGGTGGAGGAGCGTTCCGAGCACCCCCTCGCCGAGGCGGTGGTGGCCTACGTGGCGGAGCAGCTGCCGGGCGCGCCGCGGCCGGCGGTGGAGGAGTTCGAGGCCGTCGCCGGCCGCGGCGTGACGGCCCGGGTGGAGGGCCAAGAGGTGCGCATCGGCACCCCGCGCTGGTTCCGGCAGGGCGGTGAGCCCGATTCCGGCGAGCTTGTGGCCACCAGCCCTGAGCTGGAGGCGCTGGCCGCCGAACTGGAAGCGCGGGCCTGCAGCACGGTGGCGGTGGTGGTGGACGGACGCGCCGAGGCCCTGCTGGGAGTGTCCGATCCGCCGCGGCAGGAGGCGGCGGCGGCGGTGGCGGGCCTGCGGCGGCTGGGCCTGGCGGTGGTGATGCTCACCGGCGATGGGCGCCGCACCGCCGAGGCCATCGCCGCCCAGGTGGGCATCGAGCGGGTGATCGCCGAGGTCAAGCCGGCCGACAAGGCCGCCGAGATCCGCCGCCTTCAGGATCAGGGGCAGGGGCCGGTGGCGATGGTGGGCGACGGCATCAACGACGCCCCGGCTCTGGCCCAGGCCGATGTGGGCTTCGCCATCGGCACCGGCACTGATGTAGCCATTGCTGCCAGCGATGTGACCCTGCTGGCCGCCCGGCTGGCAGGGGTGGGAGTGGCGATCGAGCTCAGCCGGGCCACCCTCGCCAACATCCGCCAGAATCTCTTTTTCGCCTTCGCCTACAACGTGGCCGGCATCCCGATCGCCGCCGGGCTGCTGTTCCCCTTCACCGGCTGGCTGCTCAATCCCATGCTGGCCGGCGCTGCCATGGCCTTCAGTTCCGTGTCGGTGGTGACCAATGCCCTGCGCCTGCGCCGATTCCGTCCCCATCCCCTGCCGGTGGCCCGATGACCCCGATGGAGGTGGGCGACCCGGCCTGGCGCACGATCGCCCAGCCCGCCGCCCTCAAGGCTCTGGTGGCCCTGGCGGGGCTGGGGCTGATCGCCCTGGAGCTGTGGTGGTTTCTGGGCCGTCACGGCGAAACGGGCACGGCTGCCGCCGAGGGCGGCGTGCAGACGGTGCGCATCACCGTGCAGGGGGGCTACGCGCCGGAGCGGGTGCGTCTGCGCTCAGGCCAGCCGATCCGGCTGGTGTTCCACCGCCTCGATCCCAGTTCCTGCGTGGCGCGGGTGATCGTTCCCGACCTGCAGCGCAGCCTCGATCTGCCGCTCAACGGCGAGGCCAGCATCGATCTGCCGCCATTGGATCCGGGGCTCTACCCGTTCCACTGCGGCATGGCGATGGTACGGGGCGAACTGGAGGTTGTGAGCGATTGAAGCCCGCTCAGGCCTCGATCTGCAGGGTACCCATCATGCCCAGCTCCTCGTGATCGAGGATGTGGCAGTGATACACCGTGCGGCCGGCGAAGTCATCGAAGCGGGTGCGAATCCGCACCGTTTCGCCGGGGGGCACCAGCACCACATCCTTCCAGGCGCGGTAAGGCTCGGGCGTGCCGTTGCGGCTGATCACCTGGAAGGGGTTGATGTGTACGTGGAAGGGGTGATCCATCACGCCGGTGTTCACCACATCCCAGTCCTCGGTGTCACCGAGGAGCACGGAGGTGTCGGTGCGGCCGTGCTCGTAGGCACGGTCATTGATCAGGAACACCATGCCCATGCCGGGGGCCATGCCGTGGTTGAGCACGAAGCGGCGGTTGCGCACAGGCGCCGGCAGGGGCTCCACCGTTAGCAGGCGCTCGGGCAGCGGCAGGGGAGTCACCGACCCCACGTAGTTCAGGGTGGCGATCGGCACCGGAGCCTGCTGCTCAGAGCCGGATCCCATCCTGCCTCTGCCCATTCCCATTCCCATTCCCATTCCTCTGCCCATGCCCATGCCCCTACCCATGCCGCCCATCATTCCGCCGGCACCCCTGGCGTAGGGAAGGTTCAGCAACCGGTAACGACCACCGCGCTGCTCGCCCCGCACCAGCACCTCGGCCCGCTGGCCGGGAGCCAGCAGCAGTTCCTCCAGCTCCACCGGCGCCTCAATGGCACCGCCATCGGTGGCGATCAGGTGCAAGGAGTGGCCTTCGAGGGCCAGGCGCCAGAAGCGGGCATTGGAGCCGTTCACGATCCGCAGCCGCAGCAGGCCACCGGCAGGGATCGAGAGGGCTGGATTCAGCTGGCCGTTGACGGTGAGCACCGCGCCCTCGCGGCCCAGCATCATCCCCATCCCCATCCCCATCCCCATCCCCATTCCGGTTGGGCTGGCGTTCGCCTGGGTGGGAAGATCCTTGAGGAACAGCACCTGCTCTTCGGCGGCCTGCACCTCGGGGATCCGATCCAGGGCACCGCGCACGATCAGCACGCCTCCCAGGCCGCCGAACACCTGATCGGCCACCGTGCCGTGGTGGTGGGGGTGGTAATAGAAGGTGCCGGCTGGATGGTTGGCCGGGATCGTGAATTCGTAGATCTGGGTGGCTCCAGGTGCCACCGAGAGGAAGACGTTGTCGGCGTTGCCGCCAGGGGGGACGTGCAGACCGTGGTAGTGAAGGTTCGTGGTCCGATCCAGGCGGTTGAGCAGCCGAATGCGCACGGCGTCGCCTGCATTCAGCTCCAGCAACGGCCCCGGTAGGAGCCCGTTGTAGGTGAGCACCTGTGCCGGCCCACCAGGGATAGAGGCAGGAGTCTCCTCGGCGATCAGGTCCAGGTCCAGAAATCCTCCAACGGAAGACCGGATGGTGGTTTCGGCGGCATGGAGAGGGCGCGAGCCCCCCGGGCGGCCCGTGCGCCCCAGCACCACGGCGCCTGTGGTAGCGGACATAGCCCCAGCCGCCAGGGTGAGGAAGGAGCGACGGTTGAGGTGGACTCTGGCCATCGCCTCAGGCCCCGAACTGCTGGAAAGACCTCACGTCGCCATCGCCCGTGAAGGAGAAGACCGTGTAAGCCTCGCCGCGCAGAGCCGATTCCATCCCCGGAGAACCCAGTGGCATCCCGGGGACTGCGAGTCCGGCGACAGCAGGGCGCTGCCGCAGCAGTGACCGAATCGCCGAGGCAGGAACATGACCCTCAATCACGTAGCCCGCCACTGTTGCGGTGTGGCAGGAAGAGAGATCAACGGGAACCCGATGGGTGCGCTTGATCGCCACCAGATCCTCAACGACATTGTCGGCAACCCTGAAACCGGCAGCCTTCAGGTGTTCCAGCCAGCCCTTGCAGCACCCGCAAGTGGAGGATCGATAGGCACTCAACAGCACGTCGCCGGAAAGATTGTTCACTGGACCATCAGCCAAGGCCTGGGGCGGAACAGAAGCTGAGCGCCACTGCCAGATTCCGAAGGATGTCGCACCCAGCCCTGCTATCAGCAAAGACAGGAGCAGTCGCGCTCGGGGATGATCGGAGTCGAGATGATGCATGCCACTTCCATGATTAAGGGCCACTGATTCAAGGTTAAAGTCTCCTGTAAGTGGAGGGTAAAGGGGTTTCTCTCAGGTTGTTGCAATGGCTTGTTGGGATCCTCTGCGATGGCTCCCGGGAATGGTTGTCAATCCCGACGCGGTGCTTGCCGTCCTCACACACTGGGCTTCGGCGGCGTAACAGCTGGCTACTGGATGGGGAACAGCGGCGCCAGCCGCTCTTCAAGCCGCAGCAGAGGGCCCTGTGGTCTTAACCCTCGATGGAGGATCAGCAGCCTCAGACGCCCAACAGGGCGTCGTATTTGAAGTACTCCGGCTTGCGCAGTCCTTCCACCGCCAGCATGCGGCGCAGCTCGATGATCTCCGCCCGCTGGGCCACGATCACGGCCCGCGCGAAGCGCAGGATCGTGGGGGTATCGCTCTTGGCCAGGGCGTCGTGGGCCATCACCAGCGCGCCGCCTTGGTGGGCGATCATTCCCTCGAGGAACCACACCACCCGGTTCTCGCGGATGGGTCGGGAGCCCATCATGCGCATGCCGTCGATCTGGGCCTGGCTCATGAGGGTCAGGCCGGAGAGGCTGCTGGGATCACCGCCGCCCGCCGGGCCACGGGATACACCGGCGCCTGTTGGTACCACGCCCTGCGCCACAACCCCATGGCGCGGATCTCTCGGGCCTGCTCGCGCTAGATGCTCTGGGCCAGGGCACCGACGCCGGGGGAGTTCATGTGGAACAAGAACTCACTCATGAACAGGGTTCCGGTGTGGTGCTGCACCATCGCGTCGAGCCAGCGCAGGTCGTTAGTGGCGCCGGCGGGGCCCACATAGTGGCTGTGGTCGCCATGGGCGGCGCCGGGTTGTCCAGGGGGGTGGTGCCGGTGATGCTGATGCGGGTCGGTGCGGCCCTGAACAGGAGCGGCCCAGATGTCGGCGATCAGCAGGGGGGCAAGCAGCTGGCGCATCGGCGAAGAGGCGGGGGCTTGGCCTACCGTGCAGCCTCCACCTGGTGGAGAGTCAAGTGCCGAGAGCCCATGTCGTTCCACCGGGCACTGATGCCGGCCCGCCCGCGCTGGAGAAGATCGGCGCCGTGGCCCTGCACTCCGGCGTGCCGGTGAAGACGATCCGCTTCTACTGCGACGAGGGGTTGATGCGGCCCAGGGCCCGCAGCGAAGGGAACTACCGCTTGTTCGATGCCGGGGTTTACGACGAGCTGAAGCTGATCCGCATGCTGCGCGCGTTGGAGATCCCGTTGCCCACAATCGGCGCGGTACTGGAGGCTCGGCGTTCCGGTGTCTGCCAGTGCGACCAGCTGAAGGCCACCATCGGCGGCAAGGCCGCGGAGATCGAGCGGCGGATCTGCGATCTCCAGCACCTGCACCGGGAACTGGCTCAGATGCTGGAGGGCTGGCGCTCCTGCGGTGGCCGGCGGCAGGACGCCGCTCCTGAGGATCAGAAGCAGAAGGGCAGGAACTGGGTGCGGCAGGCGGCGTAGCCGTCCACCAGGGGGCCGAGGCCGATCTGGTGGGCGATGCCGAAGCCGGTGAGCCCTTCCACCACCACACCGATGACGATGCCGAGCATGGCGGCGCGGCCGTTGAAGCGCTCAGCGCGCTTGAGCTGCTCGAGGTGGATCTGCTGGGTGGAACGGTCCTGGAACCACTTGTCGTTGGCTGGGGTGTTGGTCATCGGGGGTTGTGGGGGGCGAGGTCGCTGGGGCGGCTGAGCACGAAGGCCACCATGGCGGTGAGCACGATCACCAGGCCGGTGACGCCGGCGATGGCGGCGGTGTAGTCGACGTTCATGGCGATCAACCCAGCCCGATCTGGGAGAGGATGCCCTGGCCGGTGAGCAGCTCGGTGCCGAGGCCGATCACGAAGCCGAGCATGGCCAGCCGGCCATTCCAGGTTTCGGCGAAGGCGCTGAAGCCGAAGCGGGTGGTGGAATCGGTCATGGACGTAACGAAGTGTTGAGAAGACTGTAACACTCCTTAACGAGTGGTGCGTGACGGCGGCCGCTGCGCCCTGCTCGCAGGCTGCTCAACGCCGCATCGAGCCCCTCGGTGACGGCCGCCAGGACGGGCAGATCGAGGCTGTCGATGGTGCCGCTGACCATCACGGCGTCGTAGCCCGCATCCCAGGAGGGGCTGTGATCGGAGAGACGCACATCGGGCCGGGCCCGGCCGCCGTTGGGCAGCGAACTGCTCGTGGATGTCGGCGCCCACGCTCATCAGCCCCAGGGGATCCCACTTGCTGTGGCGTGGCCGGGCGAGCAGAGAAGCGACCCGACCGGCAGCTGTGCCTGTTGCGACTGAGTCGTCAGCCCGCGCCAGCGGCCATGAACCGCACCGGCCCCGGGTAGGCCGCCAGCCGGGTGTCGGCCGTGATCAGCAGCAGGCCGTCGGCCGTGACCTGGGCCAGCAGCATCCGGTCGAACGGATCGCGGTGCAGGGGCGGCAGCTGGGCCACCGCCAGGGCATGGCGGGCCTCGATCGGCAGCTCCTGCCAGCCCCCATCCAGCAGGGCCCGGCGCAGCACGGCGGGCTGCACGCTGAAGTCAGGCCGCCCCAGAGCCTGCTTGATCACCAGCTCCCACAGGCTGGTCACACTGAACATCGGCGTGTTGAGCGGGTCTTCCAGCATCCCGGCCAGACCAGCAGGCAGCCGCTGGGGGGATCCCATCGCCCACACCAACAGGTGGGTGTCCAGCAGCAGGTGCATGGCGCTGCTCAGGCGTCTTGCCGGGAGCCTTCGAACAGATCGGCGATCTCGCCAGCTGCCATCTGATCGAAGTCGTCGGGCACCTGGCACTGGCCCTGCAGCAGGCCCAGACGTCGTTGGCGCGTCGCTGCGCAGCTGGGGTCGTCCAGGGCGGTGACGCGCACCATCGGCCGGCCGGCCTTGCAGATCACAAAAGCCTCACCCCCCGCCGCTTCCGCCACCAGGCGGGAGAGGTGGGTCTTGGCTTCGTGCATGTTAACCTGCCGCATGGCCAGCAGCCCAGGATGCTTTCAACCAGCTTAGTCGACTAAAGCGCGGGCAACGCAAGGCGGCGTGCATCCCCTTCCTGCAGCACGGCCAGGCAGCACGCCTGAGGCGGCAGCAGGGCCCAAGAACGCATTCGATCGCAACGATCCCCGGCTCGGCGGCGAGCGGGCCGAGACCTTCTCCCATCCTCTGCAGGTGACGACACCGGTCCGGGTGGATGCCGGCCAGTGGATCCTCAAGGCCTTGGCTCTGGTTGGGCTGGCCTCGATCAGCGGCCGCTTCAAGTGAGCCTGCTCAGAGCCGGCTCAATGCCGCATCGAGCCCCTCGGTGACGGCCGCCAGGAAGGGCAGATCGAGGCTGTCGACGGTGTCGCTCATGCGGTGGTAGTGGGGATTGCGCAGGAAGGATGTGTCGGTGACCATCACGGCGTCGTAGCCCGCATCCCAGAAGGGGCTGTGATCGGAGAGACGCACATCGGGCAGCGCCCGGCCGCCGTTGGGCACCGGCAGCACCTTGGTGTTCACGTGCCTGCCCAGGGGCTTTGCCAGCTTCGCCAGCGTGAGAGCGGCACCGGCGTTGCCCACCACGGCGATGAAGTCGCCCACATCGCCATAGATCCGCCGCATCGCCGGCAGGGGGTAGTGCTGGCTGGGGCTGGTGAACCCGAGCATCTCCAGGCTCAGCATCAGCCGCAGCGCCTGGCCGGCCTGGCGCAGTTCGCTGGCCAGAGCCTGGCTGCCGAGCATGCCCCATTCCTCCTGGTCAAAGGCCACCAGCCACACCGGCCGCCGCGGCGGATCCGCGGCCCAGCGACGGGCCAGCTCCAGCAGGGCGGCCACACCGCTGGCGTTGTCGTCGGCGCCGATGGACTGCAGCGGCCCGTCGTAGTGGGCACCGATCAGCAGGGGATCGAGGCAGGGGTGCTGCCCCGGCAGACGCAGGATGAGGTTGGTGCCGGCCTCGCTGCCCTGCCGGAAGTGGTGCTCCCTCACCGCGCCGAGAGCACCGAACTGCTCATGGATGTAGGCGCGCACACTCATCAGCCCCAGCGGATCCCACTTGCCGTGGCGGGGCCGGGCGAGCTGCTGCAGGTGGGCGAGCAGGCGGTGTTGCAGCTCTGGAGTCAGCGCAGATCCGGGGGCAGCGGTGGCGGGGGCAGAGGCCGGCTGTCCAGCGGCATCAGCTCCACCGCGGTGCCCGTGGCACACACCATCATCATGCCGCCGCCCTGGCCGAGCACTTCGTAGTCGAGCCGCACGCCCACCACAGCGTCGGCCCCCAGCAGGCGGGCCCGGTGCTGCAGTTCCTCGAGGGTCATCTCCCGGGCCCGGATCAGCGCCGATTCATAGGCGCGTGCCCGGCCGCCCACGATGTCGCGCAGGCCGGCGAGCAGGTCGCGGAACAGGTTGGCTCCCAGGATTGTTTCGCCATGCACCAGCCCCAGAATGTGGCGCACCGGCCGGCCCTCAAGGCTGGGAGTGGTGCTGAGCAGCATGGTGATCGGCCCACGGGCTGGAGCCATGCTGCACGGTCCCTGACTGGTGTGAAGCGGCATCGGCGTGCTCAGCCCGCGTTTCACTCGGCGACGCCGGGGCCATGGGCAGCCCAGCCAAGGCCACCCTGGTGATTGAAGCCCCGATCCCACCTGCTGCCCGGCGACCCCGAGCCCAGCACCGCTGAAGCCGAGCCCAGCCCATGGAGGTTCTGAAGATGGAGCGCAACCCCCGCCGAGAGTTGGAGCGGCTGTTTTCTGCCCCCGCTGCGCCGCCCCCGCCCCGGGCTGATCGGGCTGCCGTGATGCCTGTGGATCCCCTCGGAAGAGTCGTGGTCTCCAAGGCTGTGGCCGCAGGACCGATCTTCAAGCGCCTCGATCTCAGCGAGTGGCGCCGCCAGGGGCTGTCGATACCCCATCCACCAGCCAGGATCACGGCCCGCTACCGACGCATGTTCGGCCGTGACCCGAAGCTCAGCGGCCAGTCTCAGGCGTACTCCCTTCACGAATTCGTGGTGATGAACCTTGTGGTCCTGCCGCCGTTGTTCTGATCTCTGAGCTCCTCAGTGAGGTCCAGGAGCGCTCATGGCCATGATCTCGATCCACTGCCTGACCGGTAATGAAGATGCCGTGGGCAGGGCGCCTCTCCGCCCCCCAGATCGGCGAACGGCTGTTCCTCGGGGCGGAGGCTGATCAGCCCTCTGCGACGCAGGCGTTGCAGGCTCTGGAGGTAGAGAATTCATCCCAGGCTGGGGTGAGCGGAATCGCCCGCGACTGATCATTCCTTGAGTGATGGTATAGCGCAATGTCTCCTGAAGCCATGGACCCTGGTGTGGCACCAGCCCTGGCCTGGTCGCCCTGGCCTCCTTCGCGCCGGTGTTCGCGCCCATCAATGCCGGCTCGGCGCAGCGCTCCGCACAGGTTCAGTTTCAGCCAGGTGACTTCGGCGCCATGGTGAGCGGCACCATCACCGGCAGCGAGTACATCCACGACAAGCTCAACGCCAGACAGGGCCAGCAGGTGGTTGCAGAGATCGCCGTGAGCGGAACCCATGGCCAGGGTTCTGTCTATTTCACTATCCTGCCGCCGGGCAGCACAGGTGAGGCGATGTACATCTGCCCTATGAACTCTGACACGTCGGCCCTGGTGACCCTGCCCGCCAATGGCACCTACGCCATCCGGGTGTATCTGATGGGCAACAACAAGGATGCCGGCATGACTGTGGACTTCAATCTGGATCTTTCAATCCAGTGACCCAGTAACTCCTCTGGCCCAGCGACTCGAGCGGTGGAACCACTGCTTCCGGTCCGGATCCCTCTGGCGCTGCCAGAACCAGTGCGGGGCTGATCGCCACCGAGGGGATTGCCCTCGCCATGGGATTGGTGCCAGTTGCAGGATGGGTGCAACCTGGATGCTGTGACGCATCGCTGATGGGCTGCTGGTTCCCATGGGCTTCCGCTTGCGCCGCTCCGCCCGTCTGGGGCCGCTGCGTTTCCTTTTTGCCGGGAGCGGCCTCAGCTCGATCTCGGTGGGCGGTCGCGGTGCCTCCCTCAACATCCCCGTTGACCGCCCGGGCCGGGCCCGCACCACGGTGGGGCTGCCGGGCACCGGCCTGAGCTGGAACGTGGAAGTCCCCGCCGGCGCCGCGGCAGGGCTGCCCAACAGTCGCCGGCTGCGGCCCGGCCAGCTCGATGCCTTCAAGGCCAGCGTGCTGGACGTGCTGCACCAGGAGCTGTTCGGGCCGGGAACGCCAGGCCAGCTGCTCAGCGATAGCTCTCCCGGCGGGCGGCTCGCCGGCCTGCTGGCGGTGATCGAAACCCCCGAGGCGATGGCCGCGTACATCACCCGGGCCCGCAGCCAGCACGACGTCAAGCGCCGGGCCCACCGCTGCATCGAGGCGCTGCAGGAGGCGCAGCGGCTGGTGGCCGCCCTTGCCCCCGCCACCGCCGCAGCGGTGCTGCGCTTCTGGTTTGAGCAGTGCGAGCCACGCCAGTGGTTCAGCAAGGACCAGGCCTTCGACGACCTGGTGCGGGCACGGTTTATCGGCGCGGTGCATGCGGCGATCGCCGGTGAGCTCACCAGCTGGGGCGCGGCCCCTGGGAGCGCTCTGGCGCTGGTGCTGCTGCTGGATCAGTTCCCCCGCCAGATCTGGCGCCACTCGGCCATGGCCTTCGCCGGAGACGGCCAGGCCCTGGCCCTGAGCCTGGCGGCGGTGGATCGGGGCTGGCTGGCGGCCGAACCGGAGCCTGCGCGCCGCCAGTTCTGGCTGATGCCCCGGATGCACAGCGAGGAGCTGGCGGTGCAGGAGGCCGCCCTGCCGTTGTTCGAGCAGTTCAGCGATGCGCGCACTGCGGAGTTCGCCCGCCGCCACCGCGATGTGATCGCCCGCTTTGGGCGCTTCCCGCACCGCAATGCCGCCCTGGGCCGGGTGTCGAGCCTCGCCGAAGTGGCCTTCCTGCAGACCCCGGGCTCGCGGTTCTGAACGGCGGCACAACCCTCAGCGCAGCGGCATGACGATCCGGTTGCCGTTGGCCGGGTTGACGAACTCCGCGTTGCCCTGGGCGAACACCCGCCGCTCCCAGGTGCCGCCCAGGGAATCCCGCAGCGTCGACACGGGGAAACCCTCCTGCACCAGCCGGTAGGTCATCGCCTTGCCGTCCTCCCAGACGATGCGCACCGTGCCATCGGCGGAGTGGCTGTCGCGGCAGCCGATCGGCTGGTCATTGAAGGCGCAGGCCTTCCAGGGCGCGGCCAGGGCTGCGGGAGCCACAACCGCCGGGGCCAGGAGCGCGGTGGCCAGAACCGTCGCGGCCCGGGTGCTGCGCAGCAAAGCCACGGCCCGAGCGGCAGGAGCAAGAGGTTGTGGCATGGCAGGCGGGGCCGGAGCCGGGGCCTTGAGTATGGCCAGCCCCTCAGCGGCACACCCGCCAGCGCCCCCGTGCTGCAGCACCGCCAGAAAAGCGGCAGGGTTGTGGCTGGATGAGCCCCAGGTGATGGACGAGCCCCGGATCGCCAGTGACGCCGCCCCCGGGGACCGGCGTGAGCAGCTGGGCCGCTTCCTGCTGCGGGGCCTGCGCATCGGCGCCAGCACGGTGGCGGTGCTGGAGCTGCTGCGCCAGCACTGGAGCGGCGGCATCAGCGCCGCCCTCGCCTGGCTGGTGTTTCTGCAGGTGGAGCGGCGGCTGCCGCCGCCCGCGCAGGAGCCCGCGCGCCCACCTGAAGAGTGAGGCCTGGCCCGATCGGGCAGAAGCCACCTGTCCCCGCCGGTGACGCTCAGCGATGGCGGGTCAGGGCCTGTTCCAGCGGTTCCGGGCCTCTGGGTGCGGGCGGATCTGCAGTTCGGCGTAACCGGTGGCCGGATCCGGCGCCCGGCGGAACCGCCACTGGGGCAGCAGCCCCACCAGCAGTTCGGCGGTGGTGCGCACCAGCGAGCCGGGAGCCAGATGGCCGCCGATCACCGCTCCGCTGCTGTCGGCCACGGCGATGTGCAGGTGAGCGCCATCAACCGAGAGGGTGCCCGCCAGGCTGATGATCTCCAGTTCGCCGCTGATGGTTGTGACGCCTGCGGCCCCGGCGCAGCGCAGTTGCACCCCCGACAGGCTGCCGATGCCACTGATCACGCAGCCCGCCTGTTCGTGCTGCTGGCCCATCCAGACCTCCAAGGCCGCTCGCAGGTCGTCTCCGGGCCGCAGCCGCAGCGGCACCACGCGCATGGGGGTCACCTCACTGCCAGCGCGTTCGCGGGGAGACACCCGGGCGATCGCGGGGCGGAGCCAAGCTGATCAGTTCCAGAACCGGCGATCAAGCCAGAGCGTGAGCGCATAGACGCCAATGAACATCGGCAGGTAGACCGGCCACATGTTGGCCAGATTCAGTTCGGAATTGTTGATCAGCACAAGCCCCGAGTAACTGACGAGGCCATAGATCAACGCTCTGCGCAGGGGGCCCGCAAGTTTCTTCACGGCAGATCACCCCAGCTCTCACCCCATGGTATCCGCTGCGACGCAACCGCCTTCAGGCTGAGGCGGGCCGGCGCCAAACAGGCATAAACACCGATTGCGCTGGGATCGCGGCTGCCGGAACCTGTGTGCATCGGGATTCGGAGGTTCCAGCTGATGGATGACACCCCACCCCAGCCAGCCCCAGGAGCGAACTGACGTTCGGACCCTGCTCCAACACTCGCAAAGGATCACTGGTTTCCCCGGCGTGTCAGCACAGTCGCCGTCCACTGCACCGCCCCAGGTGCCCCGGACCGAACGGGAAGCCCCGCTGGAACCATGGCCCCAGGGCCATCGCCAGGCAGCTCCACCCACAACAGAAGAACCCACAGATCTGGCCCTCCAGATCAGACGATCCGATCGATCGCACCGGCAGCCATCCAGCGGTTCACCCCGTTGATGACCAGCCGCACGAAGCAAAGCCCGGGGCCCCGTGCCTCGGGCTTTGTCACGGCCGCCATGAGCCAGGCGGCCAGCC
>JBCBTI010000028.1:0-17434 GCA_039818745.1 Cyanobacteria bacterium J06638_7 | reverse complement strand
GCGAGCTGATCGCGGTGGCAAGGGTGGACGTGGAGTGGTTCAAGGTGTGCCGGCAGATCCGTGATGCGATCGAGGCGGTGCCGTCGCGGGTGATCGACCGGATCGTGGGGCACCTGACGGGGGTGAACCGGGAGGAGAAGGCATGGATTCGATCCATGCTTCAGGAGGAGATTCGCATCACTCTTGAGCAGCTGAGCCGTGGCATTGCGGGAGGTGCGGCATGAGCGTCCGCGAGCGGGCCCAGGCCGAGGAAGATTCGCTGCAGCGGTGTGTCTGGATCGGTTGTCGAGAGTTGAGCGGCCTGCCAGTGACCAGCACCAGCCCTGATGAATTGGGGCTGTTGGGCTGCTCGGCGATGGAAGGGGTTGATCCGCACCGGCCGCCGATCACCCGCCGGAAGATGTGATGGAGCAGGTGGCCAATGCCTTGAATCAAGCAGCAACATCGGAGAGCGATGACGCCGCACAAAGGGATTGAAACGGCACGACACGCGCTGCTGCGGCAGTTTTCCGAGAGCAGCCGGCGACAGGCCGGCGCCCAGCTGACAGCGCAGCAGCTTCAAGCGCAGGAGCTGCTGGCCTGGGCCCGCTCCAGGCCCGATCAGGCGGCTCCGGTGCGGCTGGAGGATCTGCCACCAGATCGCCGAGTGACCGCCGGCACCCCCGTGGTGCTCGATGGCAAAACCCAATACCTGACAATGGTGATGGACTGCGGCCTGAAGGTCTTGCCGACGGGCGTTCTGGTGGACGCCAGCCCGGTAGAACTGCTGCTCGCCGGTGAAGACGAGCTCGACACCGACGCGCCCGTGCTCGATCGAGCTCATGCGTTGGCCACGATCCAGCTGGCGGCCTACGGCTTTTCCCGGCCCTGGTGCTGCTGTTGCGCCGCGCCGGGCACCCTGCAGCTGCTGCGCCATGCCTTCGAAGGCCATGAGCACCCCTGGCCGCGGGCGGTGCTGGAGCAGGCCTGCATCGACAAATGGGAGGCCATGCAACCATCGCTGCCGCTGGGTGTTGCGATGGCTCCGATCCCGCCGGAGTTGGCTTTGCCTACGCATTGATGGGGAACGGCGGCAAGCCCCCATCGCTTTGAGGCGCTTGGTCTCGGTGGTTAGCATCCACCCCGTAAAGCTGCTGCCAGCGGTTGAACGTCAGGGCGCTGACACCTCCATGGTCCTGCGGACGTCAGTGACGCTCTGGCCCTGGTTGACAAGCTGCTCGGCGATGCGGAGCTTGGGTTCCATGGGGTTGCTCCTGGCCAAGCCTGGTCGGTCGGGAAGCTCTCATAAGGGGCTGGGTCAGCTTTTGGGATCGACTTCAGTACGCATGTTCTCCACCACCGGTGGTGTGCGCACGTTGTGGCCTACAAGGAACCCGATACATTCGTCTCAACGGCTCAGGGGATGGCGTCCAGCCCCCCTTTAAAACCTCAGGCTTGCGCTTCGGGCTCTCCGGGCTATTCCCAATGGGAATGGCTCCGGGGGATCTCACCTCCCCGAAGCCTGCCCGAGGGCCGTTCATACCTCCCGAATCAGCAAGGAGACGAACAACCCATGTTTACAGCCGAACGCCCGCAAGGGCGAGCCCCCCTGGGCCAGCCGTCACATCGACGGCCAGAACGGGGAGGCAGCTTCACGCCCCAAGAGCGTGCCGAGTGGATCGCTCGTGAAAACTGCGAGCGACTCCCTCACTTCAACCTTGATGGAGGGTGCGACTGATGGATGCGCTCAGATTCTCGACCACAAGCAGGCTTGACAGCGTGCTCTACATCACGGAGACCCCTCTGGGCACTCCCTACGCCGTCGGCATGGCAACCGACAGCGAAGGCAGGGGGCACACCGTTCCCGCCGCCGGCGAGGAGATCGATCCTGACCATTTCAGGCTTCTGGAAGGTCAGAACCTCGCTCTCCGCGTCACGGAAAACGGTGTCCGGGTCAGGCCGATCGCCCAACAGCCACCAGCTGTTCAGGATCACCTGATCGCAATGCTGGAGCGCGGAGAGGGGCAAGTGGCATCAGACGCACCGATCCCCCACACCAGGGCCGAGGCCCCCGTGGAACACCACGATCCACCGCAGGCGAGGCTCAGCAAACATGGCACCCTGCTGCCAACGATGTCTGAGCTCGCCACGACCGTGGCACACCAGGCCGCGGCACTCGGCCTGACCACAGCGATGTGGGTGCACCTTCCTCCTCAGTGAGGCGATGCCAAGGGGAGGGGGTATCCCCCTCCTTTTTTCTAGCGATCACCCGATCCGGTTCGCCGCGAAGATCCGTGAGCCACTGGCGTCGATCTGTCGCCACGTGGCGTCGATCACAGACCCGAAGCCGACTGTTCGGTCTCATGAGCTGGAGGCGCCGCCAATACTGGCCGGGACAGTCCCGGATCGTTCCACGAGCCACCAGACCCCCTTTCCTGCCTTCTGCCGCCGAAGCGTGAAGCCGGGCCGAGGCTGGTGGCCGTCGGGCCAACTGGCGACGGTTGAGGTAGCGAGCCCGAGCGCTTCGGCCAGCTCCTGGCTCCCGAGGTGGACGCCGAGGCTGGCGGCATCGGCTAGGGCCCGAGCGTGGCGGAGCGGGTCAGCCGGAGGCCGGAGGGCCTCGGCGATGGCAAGCATTGCCCCGGACTGTTCGGGACTGACCGAGACCATCCCACAGGGTCTGGGACTGGCCGGAACGATCCCGGACTGTCCCGCGAGCTGCTCACGGATCTGGGCGAGGGTTTCCCCGTCTTGGAGCTGGGCGGCAAGCGGTGTGAGCCGCTCCAGATGGTCAGGCAGCAGGTGCGACACTGGCTTGCGGCTGCTGGGGACCTTGCGGGGCTCCGGCTCGATCCCCAGGATCTTGAGCAGCTCGTAGGCGGTGCTGCGGGAGATCCCGGCACTGTCGATCCAGTCGCTCAGGCGGATGCCATGGAGCGCAGAAAGGTCGGATTCCACGGGCTGGGGGCGATGTACCCGGATGATCCCGGACAGTCCTAGATTGTCAAGGACGATCCGGGACTGTCCGCGATGACCGGCTCCATCACCATGATCTCCGACTCCGAGGTGGGGGTCTCCTGCGCCCAGATGATCGAGGCCCTGCCCTGCTGGAGGGTGGAAGGGGTGCGCGAGTGTCTCGCAGACGATCCAGCGATGGTGCTACGCGCCCTGGAGCTGGCCCTGAGGCGTGTATCTGTTTGGCCCACAGATGCGCAGGGTGGCTGCGATTGAGATCTCCGATCGCAGGCCTAGTCAGACAGTCGTACCGCCACTGCAGCTCCTCCGGCAGGTCATTGTAGAGCTTGACCTTGCAGCAGCGGCCTACGCACAGATACCACTACGCAGGCCCCACTACACCATCGTTGCGATTCACTGCTGCTCAACGGTGGTCAGGCAAGCGCTAGCCCCACATGAAGCTGGGGGTGTATTGCTAGTTCAGTCGGTGAGCTCCTCAGAGTCTCGACGTCCCATGACGTAGGAGGGGGGCCTGCGCCACTCTTGCTTCTGTTCAGGTACCTTCGCGCGCCTGAACCGCCACGCATTGCCACGGCCTCGGTCTCCAGGCTTCACGATGGCGAATGCCAGCCCCTTGTCAGCTTGGTGACGCAGGATCGGGCAGTCCCGTGGTGGCCTCAAGTTGTGCGGGTTGTGCGGAAACTCGCGAAGGAGAACAAGATCCCAGAGGAATACGAACTCACCCTCGCGCGCTTTGGGACCTGGCTCAACCCAGCCCTGCCCAGCAGGGCTGGCAGCGGACTGTTCTTCGAGTATCGAACTGATGCGCTTGTAGCGGGCCTCAAGGTCAGCCAAGGCATCGGCAGCTTGAGGGGTCATGAGTCGGGCAGGAGCAGCCCTATCTTCCCCGATTTCGACCTCAAGCTCTGCCTTCTTTTCCATCAGATCACCGAAGCGTATTTTTACAAAGTCGTTCCAGAGGTCAGACTCCACCAGCCGGTAGGACTTGTTGGCCAGGGCGCTGACCGCTCTTGGAGTCATATTCAGGCTGGAGGCCACCTCTGCGACTGTCAGCTCCCCCCCCACCAGCTGTTCGGAGTCGGCGTTACGGGGGCCATAACAGCGATCCAAGGGATCGGGCACGCCTTCAGCTACTGGGGCGCCATCAGCTTCCCATCGCCTGATCCGGTAGGCCAGGTCCTCGTCCTCGATGGTCCACTGGGGGTAATAACCGGGGGGCAGTGATCCCCTAGCGTTGAGCTCGCGTAATGAGTCGCCCATGGCGCCCTCCTATGCCCCGGAAGACCCCACGATAGCCCAGAGTTTCACGCCAATTTCACGCAAAGTGCTGAAGTGGGTGAGATGAGCCCTTGGGCCACAGTGCTTCTCGGCTCCGCTCTTCTGCCTTACAAGCAGGATGTCGCTGGTTCGAACCCGGCATCGCGCATGGCGACCCCGATGTTGTTCCAGGGATGCTGCCATGTCGGCCCATGGGCCCATCGTTGGATCCACGATCGGGTCGCTCAGGGTCTGACGGGGAACCACAGCCTTGATCTGAGGTGGGCTGGCCGGCGCGGGGCTGGGGCAGGGCCGAAGCGGTGACACCCAATCACCAAGACCTTGCCGCAGCTGCTGGCCGCTGGGAGGACGCCCCGTGGATGGCCAGCGCTGCCAGGTTGGCTGAAGTGTCTGATTCCAGGCGGCAAAAACCATGAAAGTGACCGTGGAACTTTCGGATAGCGAGATGGCCGAAATCCTCCGCCTCACTGGTGAGCGCAAGAAGGGGCCCGCGATCAGCCGCCTGATGGAGGAGGCGCTCCAGCAGCGGCGCCGCGCCCAGATCGCCGAGCGGTTTGTGAGCGGTGAGTGGGGCGTGGAGCTGGAGAGCTTCGAGGTCGACCAGGAGCTCGATCGTCAACGGGCCCAGGAATTCGCCTCTTGACTTTGCTGCTCGACACCAGCCTCTGGATCGACTTCACCCGTGCCCGCAGCCCCGCCCCGCTGAAGCAGTTCATCGCACCCTTCGTGCTCGACCCCGAAGCCCACCTGGCCGAACCGGTGCTCTTTGAAGTGCTGCGCTCAGCCAGCCCGGAGGAGGCTCGCTGGCTCGAGGCCCAGTTCGGCCCCCTGCCCTGCCTGCCCACTCCAGGGGATCTGTGGCAGCGGGTGATCGCCCTGGGCCGGGCCTGCCGCCAGATCGGCCGCACGCTGGCGAGCCTTGATCCGCTGGTGGCCGCTGTGGCCCTGCACCACAACGCCGTGTTGTTGAGCTTCGAGGCGATTGTCTCGGAGAGTGAGCTGCGCCTGCAGCGTTTGCAACCCCCTGCCTGAGCCGACGGCCGCCTCCCGGAGCTTGTGCTCCCACTCCGGGCCATCCCGCGGGTGCGGAGAGAACGGCCCCCTACGAGTCCATAGCCCCCGGATGCCTTCCTTGCTAAGCATGCGTTGAGTCGGTGGCTTGCCGGCTGCCAGGCCTTGGGCCAGGGCGTGGACGTGTGAAGGCGATGGGCATTGCGGTTGAGGGCATCACCGACGAGCGCTGGGCGCGCCGGCTCTGGAAGTTTTCCGGCAAGGACGGCGTTGTGGAGTACTGGATCAACGACACCGGCAGGTTCGGCATGGAGGCGATCTCGGGCCGGGAGTCGCGCTTCGTGCGCAAGACATTCCGCCGCCTCGACGCCATCACCGGGCTGCGCTTCAAGGAGAGGGCCAGCCCGCGGAGCACGGATATCGACGTGCACAGCGCCGCCAATCTGGGCGCCGGCATCCTGGGCAAGGCCGTGATGAACAACGGCTGGTTCGATGTGCTCTGGAGAGATCGGGGCGGCAAGAACCTCACACTGGGCGAAAAGTCCACCATCCGCCACGAGCTGGGCCATGTGCTGGGGCTCGATCATCCCTATGGCAACGGATTCAATCGCCGCTACAATTCCTTGGATACGGTGATGTCCTACAACAAGGCCGGCTTCGCCAACTACACCGCTTCAGACATCGCCGCCCTGCAGCAGCTCTGGTGAGCTGTGCGCCCGCCGCCCTCACCAGCCCAGCAGCCCGCCAAGGGCGCTGATGTCGGCGATCAGGCCCGCCCCCGGCGGCAGCAGTTTCCGATCGGCCTCTCGATACTTGCCGCTCTGCACCAGCACCGCCTGCAACCCGCAGGCCATGGCGCCGGCCACGTCGGCCTCCACGTCGTCGCCCAGCATCAGGCAGCGCTGCGGCGGCAGCCCCAGCGACTGCACCAGCTCCTGGTAGAAGGCGGCGGCGGGCTTGCCCATCACGGTGGCTTGGCAGTCGGCGCCGTATTCCAGCGCGCGGATGAAGGCGCCGGCATCGAGCAGCCAGCGGCCGCCTTCGCGGAAGCGGCGGTTCATGCCGATGCCGATCAGAGGGGCGCCCTCCAGCAGCAGCTCCAGGGCGCGGCTGAGGTTGGCGTAGGAGAGCTGGTGGCGGGCATCCCCCAGCAGCACGCAGTCGGGCCGCTCTGCCGCCAGCGGGGCATAGAGGGGAGCGATCGACTCGTGCACCAGGCAGAACGGGTGCCGCCGCTGGCGCTGCAGCCAGGCCAGGGCCGCCAGCGGCGCCGTGAACAGTTCGCCGGCCTGCACTGCGAAGCCCATGGCCTCGAGCTCGCGCTCCAGGGTGTGGTGGTGGCGGGTGGCGGTGTTGGTCACATAGCGGATGGCCAGCCCGCGCCGCCGTGCCTCGGCCACCGTGGCCACCGCGCCGCCCACCACGCCGCCCTCGTCGTAGAGCACGCCGTTGAGGTCGAGCAACAGCGCCGCCGCATCTGCAGGCCCCATCTCCGTCGCCTCCGCCCGTGCCTTGGGGCCAGCCTGGCGAGGCCTGGCCCTGCCGGCATCATTAGCCTGGACAGGGCCCGATCCGGCAACCATGCACCACCCCACTGCCGCCAGCGTCGGCGGCTGCCCCTGGGAGTTGGTAGAACACGCCCTGCAGCGCGAACAGGAGCATCCGCGCGTGCCCCTGTTCGGCACCTGGCGCCAGGTGGATGGCATCCGCGGCGGCCTGGACGATCAGGGCAACACCTTCATCGAATGGGTGGTGGTGGGGGTGGACCTGCTGGGCCAGGAGGTGCATCGCCGCCACATCGCCTACCGGGTGGCATGCCCCCAGTGCGGCCGCCCCATGGCCTCCGGGCCGCGCCGCTGCCGGAGGTGCGACGGCTCACGCGAAAGCCCGGGGTGGGGGCCCCGGGCTGAACTCGCTGAGTGAGGGCGAAGCACCTGAAGCAGGCACCTGGGTCCATGGGATCCAGATGGGTTTCCATTGACCCGGGGGCACCTGGGACGGTGCATCGGGGTGGTGCCGCTCGCTGGGGGCGGGGGTGGAAACCGGATGTCGTCGGAGACTGTTGGAGCAGGAACCGAAGCGTCAGGGCGCTCCTCACGGCGGCTCTGGGGTGAAGCCCCCTGGGGGCCGCTGGGATCAGCATCGGACGACGGTGCGGTTTCGGCAACACCCTGGGCCTGCGGCGACATGGCTCTTCACCGCCGGCAACACCGCTTCATCAAGGTTGCGTCGTCCAGGTTGCTTTCTCACCCCACCTAGCATCCCTCGGCCCGAGCCTGGGGAGGTAAGCCGGCCATGGCCAGTCAGTGGGAGAACTTCCGCCGCAACCTGGGCGACTGGCAAGGGTCGTTCACCAACCTGGACAGCCACGGCCACCTGCTCGACTCCACCCCCTCCCTGCTCAGCCTCAGCAGTGGCGAGGAGGGTCGGCTCGTGCACTTCCGGCTGCGGCGCTACGGCAGCGCTGAGCCCGGTGCAGCCCCCACCCAGGAGAGCGCTCAGGACTACCGCACCCTGGGCCGGCAGGTGGTGTTCTTCGCCAACGGCTGCTTCTCCAAGGGTTCGCTGCAGATCGCCCCGGCCACCCGCTTCGGCGCCGAATACGGCTTCATCAGCGGCGACCGCCGCCACCGGCTGGTGCAGCTCTTCACGGCGGACGGGGCCTTCAGCTCTCTGGTGCTGATCCGCGAGGTGCGCGCCGGCAGCGGCGCCCGGGAGGGGCCGCCGCTCAGCGCCGCGCAGCTGCTCGGCAGCTGGCAGGGGGAGGCCGCCACGATCGAGGCCGACTGGCCCGAGCCCACCCTGGCCAACGCCGCCATCGAGGTGGATCAGCCCGATGGCGATGGCCTGCGTATCGAGACCCGGCTGGGCTCCGGCACCAGCGTGGTGCTGGGCCGGCGGCAGGCGGAGAGGCAGGCAGAAGGCCCAGAGGATTCCGGCCTTGCAGCCCCCTGCTACGCCATCGACGCACTCAGCGGTGATGGCGAGCTGCCCGGCCGGCTGTTGCTCCTGCCTGACGGCGGCCTCACCCTGGTGCCTCTGCGCATCAGCCACCGTCAGGGGTTCAGCGTGGAGGCGGGCTGGCTGCAGTCCCCCCGGCGCTGGCTGCGGCTGATCCGCCGGTACGGCGGGCGCGGTGAATGGCTCTCCTCCACGCTGCTGATCGCCGATCGGGCCTGAGCCCGGCGATCTGCGTCAGATTGGTGAGGCCTTCAGCTGCGGAGTGGATCAGCCGCCGATGCAATCCAGCCTGATCTACACGGCCCTGTTGGCAGCGGTTGCGGCCTGGCTGCTCTCGAATGATGCGGCCCCTGCCATCCAGCGCTGGCTCGGGGGAGCCCTGGTGTGGGCCGCCGAGCGCTTTCCTGCGGCTGGGCTGGCCACCGCGGTGCCGCCGTTGGACCTGGCCACCACCGTGCTGGCCATCATGCTTCTGCTGGCGATTCCGATCCTCTGGCTCAAGCCCCACTGACCATCGCCAGAGCAGCATTCAGCGGCTGCTCAGACGCCCCGTGGTGGGATCGCAGCGTTCCGCCAGCCAGGCCACCAGCACCATCACCAGCAGCGAGCTGGCGCACACCAGGCCCTGGCCGGCGCTGAGGGGCGCCGTGCCGAACCAGGCGTTCATCCAGCTCAGCTGACTGAAGGCCAGCTGCAGCACCAGCGCCGTGGCGATCCCGCCCAGCAGCAAGGGGGTGCGGCGCAGCTGCCGCCAGCCGCCCTTGCTCGCCTGGCTGATGCTGAGCAGATAGACCACCTGGGCCAGCACCAGCGCCTGGATCGCCATCGTGCGCGCCACCGCCAGATCCAGGCCCTGGCCGCGGGCCCCCAGCACCATCGCGAAGATGACCAGCCAATAGAAGGCCGACACCAGCAGCACCTTCTGCACCAGCCCCCGGCTCAGCAGCGGTTGACCCGGTGGCCGCGGCGGCTGTTCCATCAGCAGCGGCGGCCGCGGCTCGAAGGCCAGCGGCACCGACAGCGTGAGGGCCGAGACCATGTTCAGCCAGAGCACCTGCAGGGCGGTGACCGGCAGTTCCAGCCCCAGCACCGCCGCCAGCAGGATCGTGATCGAGGCGCCGCCGTTCACCGGCAGCACGAAGGCCAGGGCCTTGCGCAGGTTGAGGTACACCGCGCGCCCTTCCTCCACCGCCGCCTCGATGGTGGCGAAGTTGTCGTCGGTGAGCAGCATGGCGGCCGACTCGCGGGCCACCTCGGTGCCGCCCCTGCCCATGGCGATGCCGATGTCGGCCTGGCGCAGGGCCGGGGCGTCGTTGACGCCGTCGCCGGTCATCGCCACCACCTCCCCCAGCTCCTGCAGGGCCTGCACCAGCGCCAGCTTCTGGGCCGGCACCACGCGTGCGAAGACATCGGTGTCGCGCACGATCGCCAGCAGCTGCCCCGGCGCCGCTTCCTCGAGCGAGCGGCCGCTGCGGGTGCGCAGCTCGCCGCCGCGGCCCAGGTTCAGCTGGGTGGCGATCGTGCGGGCCGTCTGCGGATGGTCGCCGGTGATCATCTTCACGGTGATGCCCGCTCGCTGGCAGGCCGCCACCGCCGCCATGGCCTCGGGCCTGGGCGGATCGAGCAGGCCCTGCAGGCCGAGAAAGGTGAGCCCCTGCTCCAGGTGGGTGGGCTGCAGCTGCTGCAGGCCGGGGTCGGCTTCAGCGCTGGCGAAGGCGAGCACCCGCTCCCCCTGCCCGGCCATGGCCGCCACGGCGGCCTCGATCGCCTGCCGGTTGAGGGGCTCCCGCTCACCATCGGCGCCCAGCTGGCTCCCGCAGCGCCGCAGCACCGCTTCCACCGAGCCCTTCATCAGGATGCGGCGGCTGCCGTGCAGGGTGGCCATGTACTGCTGTTCGGAGGCGAAGGGGATCCCATCGCGGCGGGGATGCCGATCGAGCGCCCGCTCGCGGTTCAGGCCCAGGTTCCGGGCCGCCTCCAGCAGGGCTGTTTCGGTGGGATCGCCCACCAGCCCCTCGGCCGCACTGGCGCGGGCGTCGTTGCAGAGCACGCCCGCCAGCAGGGTTTCGCGCAGGGCCAGGTTGCGGGCCAGAGGATCGCCCGCCTGAGCCTGGGGCCAGAGCCGGTCCAGCCGCAGCCGCTCGCCGCCGGCGTGAATCTCCCGCACCGTCATGCGGTTCTGGGTGAGGGTGCCGGTCTTGTCGGCGCAGATCACCGTGGTGCTGCCCAGGGTCTCCACCGCCGGCAGCTTGCGGATGATGGCGTTGCGGCGGGCCATGCGCTTCACGCCGATGGCCAGGGTGATCGTCACGATCGCCGGCAGTTCCTCAGGGATCGCACCCACCGCCAGGGCCACGGCGCCATCGAACATCTCGCTGGCCGGCCGGCCGCGGGCCAGACCCGCCACGAAGGTGAGGGCCGCCAGCACCAGCACGATCCGCAGCAGGGTGGTGCTGAAGGCCGCGAACTGGCGCGTCAGCGGTGTGCTCAGGTTCACCTGCTGGCCCAGGGAGCTGGAGATCCGGCCCACCTCGGTGGCGTTGCCCGTGGCCACCACCAGCCCGCGGCCCTGGCCCGCCGTCACCAGGCTGCCGGCGTAGGCCATGCCGAGACGTTCGGCCAGGGGTGCCTCCGCGGCCACGGCCCTGGTGCCCTTGACCACCGGCAGCGACTCGCCGGTGAGGGTCGATTCGTCGATCTGCAGGTTGCGCCCCTGCAGCAGGCGCAGATCGGCCGGCACCTTGTCGCCCGCCTCCAGCAGCACCAGATCACCGGGCACCAGCTGCACCGAATCCAGCCGGCGCCGCTCCCCGCCGCGGATCACCTCCACCGCTGTGCGTACCGAGCGGGCCAGGGCGGCGATCGCCGTTTCCGCCCGGCTCTCCTGCCCGTAGCCGATCACGGCGTTGATCAGCGTGACGCTCCAGATCACCGCGGCCTCGCCCGGCTCCCCCAACAGCAGCTTCACCGCGCCCACCGCCAGCAGGGTGTAGAGCAGGGGGTCGTGGAACTGGCCCAGGAGCCGAAGCCAGGCCGGCTTCCGGCGCTGCTCCTCGGGGCGGTTGGGCCCCCACTGCTGCTGGCGTTGCGGCACCAGCGCCGGGTCCAGGCCGCGCTCGGCGTGGCTGGCCAGGGCGGTGATCAGCGCCGGCCCTGCCGTGGCATGGGCCAGGGGCCAGGTGGAGGGCTGCCCGGCCGGCGGGCCGGCTCGGCTCACTCCTCCGGATAGAGCAGCCCCGCCAGCTCGTCGGCGTCCACGTCGTAGACGCGGGCCAGGGTGGTTTCCACGGCGCTGGTCACCACGTCGGGAAGGAAGCGCATGGCGTTGAGGGCATCATCGACGATCTCCTCGGTGAGCAGGGGTTCGCCGCCCAGCTTCTGGTCGTTGATCACAGCCATCACCCAGCTCTGGTAGGCGGAGACGAGGTCATCGAACTCGAGCTCCGGGTCGTTGAGATCCAGGGCCATGGGCGTCTCCAGGCGGCGTTGCCCCTGCAGTTTGCCCGCTCACTGGCGTTTGCCCAACGCGGAGAAGAGCGTCTGCTCACCGGGGAGGATGGGCTTCGGTTGCCCCTTCACCGCCCGGCCCAGTGCCTGCCCTCTCCAGCGACTCCCCCAGCGACCCCACTGGCCTGCAGGCCAGCCTGGTGGATTTCGCCCTGGCGGAGCTGGTGCGGCGCCAGCGGCAGAGTTTTCAGCCCCTCTGGACCAGCGAGAGCTGGGCCAAGCTGCTGATCTGGCTGGCGCTCAACTGCGGCTGCAGCGGCGAGCAGGCCGGTCTGGAGGCCTTCGCCGCGGCCCTCGGCCCCGCCCTCGCCGGGCGTCTGCGGCGGCTGTTCTTCGCGCGCGAACTGGCGGATCTGAACCTGCGGGTGCTGGCCGATCCGGCCGAAACGCAGGTGCTGGTGCTGCCCCTGGCGCCTGCCGTTGAACCCCTCAGCCACGAGCGTGCCGCCACCGCCCTGGCTCGTGTGGGCCTGCTGGAGCTGGTGGTGGTGGAGCGGCAGCGCTGGCTCAGCCTGGAGCAGGCCGTGGCGATTCCCTGGCGGTCCGCCCCTGCAGACCCTGCCGCCTACGACCGCCCATGACCCTGATCGCCACCTACAGCAACGCCGGCTACGCAGCCCTGGCCGATGGGGTCATGGCCTTCTTCGATCGGCGCAGCGATCTGCAGCGCCCCGGAGTGGCCTTCGGTCCGGAAGACGGTGCTGGAGGCCCTGCCGCTGAGCCCGCCAAGGTGTCCACCGACATCAGCCTGGTGGCGATCGACCGCAGCGAGCCGGAGGCCTTCGCCCTGGCCGAGGTGATCCTGCGGGGCGTGAACGCCGGCCTCAGCCAGTACCTCAAGGAACGGCCGTTGCTGCGCCAGTGCTGCCCGCAGCAGAGCCTGTTCGTGAACCCGATCTTCAACCTGCAGCGCTATGCCCCCGGCGAGGCCTTTCACGCCTGGCACTGCGACTGGACCCTCAGCGACGAGGCCACCGAACCCCAGGCCCGGGTGCTGGCCTGGATCCTGTACTGCAACACCCTGCCCGATGGCGGCACCGAGTTCCATTGGCAGGGCCACCACGAGGAGGCGGAGGCGGGCAAGCTGCTGATCTTCCCGGCGGGGGTGTCCCACATCCACCGGGGCCGGGTGAGCCACGAGCACACCAAGACGATCGCCACCGGTTGGATCAATGCCGGCCGCCGCGAGGATTACATCGCCCGCCTCGCCGCCAGCTGAAGCGCCGGGCACTTGAAGGACGTCGCCACACCGCCCATCGATCCGCTGTGCCCATCGATCCGCTGTGGAGTGCCAGCAGCTTGTTCCAGCTGAACTGTGACCACCAGATCAGCCGTTTGGCAGGAAGCAGACCAACCACCCTAAGGGTCCGACGTTCATAATGTGCAAAGGCGAACAAGTGAAGTGGTGACCGTATCCGCATACAATTCCATCCCGCATTCACCATTAAGCGAGGAGTTGTTCATTCGCCTTTCGTATTGCAGGAGCAGCTTGAATCGCTAGGCTAGCGATTCAAGCGCGATGAGAATGGTCCCGCTTCTCTTGCTGATGCCGCATTGATTCGAGTTGCGGAGATCAGCGATTCACCGTCACTCCTCTCTGCTGATCGTGCTGTTTACATCTATCGCCGCCATGGAAGGCAAGTGATGCCTGCATCCACGCAACCGCTCTGGAAAAGCTTGAATCCTGCCCATGTCATCTGACCTCGAACTTCAACATGGGGTATCAGCAGGGCATCAGAGCAGTGGTTGATGATACGGTGAGTTCCACGATTGTTAGGAGACAGCCATGCCATGGCCACGTTTGAGTAATCACTTGATCACCAGGATTCAAGCCAAGGCAGTTTGAAGCCAAAGGCTTCGATTTGATCCATCACGATTTTGTTGAGAGCACGGCCTAGCACCACTTGTGGCTCGTCGGCACGAACCGGGACGACGGAATGTTGGATGCTCTTCGATGGATGCGGCGCTCTGACAATGTTGCGCCTGATCAGGGAGTTTCCCGCTTCCAGCCCAGATACATAGGCGCGTTCCTGACAAAGACCTTTGGCACCATGCTCTTTGTCGCCCATTCGCACCCAGTCACCAGCACACACGATCGTCTCGACTGAGGTTTCCAAGGGTGGTCGCTTCCTGAAACTGCCGGGGGAGAAGAGAGACACGGAACCGGGATAGCGCCGCACCTCGTGATCAACTACCTGTGCGTTCTTAAATTCGGGGTGAGCGATGGGAAGTAGATCATGCATGAGTCGATCAATGATGTCTTGATCATTCATCGCTGCAATGGCAGAGGCATTGTAAAAATCACTTGCAATCACGGAGCCCTGCGGCTGGTCATCACCCCATAGCTCCCGCTCCGAATCTGCTTGCAGTTGATCCAGCATGAAGAAGGTGCCTCCAGCGCCCTTCAGCGATTCGAAGCGGGAGAATACATTGGCAGGATAGGCAATTGGAACATAGCGATCCAGCCACAGACGTACTGAAACGACATCGATCGAACCGAGAGAAGCAGCGGCAACAAGCTCTGGTGCAGCACTGCTGCATTCTGGAGATCGAGACATCAGAGATCTGAGCCCTTTGGCACCTATGGCTAAAACGACAGCATCGACATCCTCAATCACCTCGACCGCTTTTGTTGTGACACCCTGTATTTCAACCGAGCTGATGCATTGCTTCTCAGCTGACACATTCAAGCGTGTCGCCAGGGTTCCTCCAAGGACCCGCAGATGATGGCGTGATATCAGCCTTCGACTGAGAGGCTTAAACAGATGCTCCGCAATACTTTTTGAATTCATCCAGCGGACATCAAACGAGTCTTGATGGGCGAGGGCGTAGTAATAGAGAAGCTCCATGGTGACAGCGGCTGAAAGTTCTTCGGGCGGCTTGAACAAGCCAACCAGCAAGATCGGCCGCAAGAATTCATTGATCAATCGATCGCTGATGCCAAGTTGTTTGAACAGTGATTGCGCGCTGAGGTCGTCGTACTTCTGGAAAACCTTGTCACTGCGATAGAAGTCCAGCATGGCATAGAGGAGTCCAGCGATGCTGAGACGGTCTTGAATGGGAAGTCGCTTGAAGTTGTTCACTGTTGCAATCATCTGGCCCAGGGGGCTTGGCCAATGGAAGAGCTCTCCGAAAACAGGAGCAGACGCTTCCAACCCATCGGGTGACCAAAAAGCACTGGTTGTGAAGGCAGTGAAAATGTGGTCAATGTCAAGCTCTTCAGAGAGGGCATTGATGTTGGGATAGTCCTTCCAGAAACCTCGGGTGCCCGCCTCAAATGGTTTCCCGCTTTTGGTTGTGATTGGTTGACTACCGGTTGGATCGACCACCCCATCGATCAACGTCACGCCAACGCCGGCTTCGCAGAGTGACTTTGCAGCACCCCAGCCAGCCCATCCGCCTCCGATGACGACCACATGAGATTGTCCTCTGCCGGGCATGGTTTCCTCTGGAATTGTTTGGTCAGCCGATCCTCTGCAAGATACTCAAAGCCTGCTGGAACACACTTGACATGATGGACAGAACTGATCATGCAGACACCAGTCTGTTCCCGTTGCAAGAGCTGCAGGTCTCGCTCTACCCAAACCCTGACGAACGGCAAACAGGGGCGGAGTGCTGGCAGATGGCTGTGTCGCTTCACAATCAAGGCTTGCACCCAGATTCACCATGGCCAGCTTTCTGTCCCAGCAATCCCGCCCAGATTGAGCTACAGATCACACGGATCTCGAACAATCACTGCCCACCCCTTGCCCTCCCCGGCCGGGACTAGCCGACAGTGTGCATCCGGTTTGCACCAGCGGACTGCGCGGTTGCGCAAGCGCATCAGAGTGCGCAGGCCATCCCTGCTGCCCATGGCCTCTGGCTCTCAGCCTGAGGGTCATGCGTTGCAGGCCAGGAAAACCCGCTCACCCAGTCCCGCACCGCAACCATCGGCAGCAGCACGGCGGCACTCCTCCAGATGAAGAGAGTCGCGCCCCCCTGATCCAGATCCGGTGACGCTGAAGCGTGCTCAACCACGTTCCGGCAGGCCATGGCAGCAAACAAGGCCTCACCCACCAGGCGCCCACAGCGGGGATCGCTGCGTTGAACAACCCCTAGGCACCCCAGCGCACTGGGGTGGCTTCAATGGGCAGCCCGGGGTTGGCTCGCCGTGCTTTGAGAGCATGGGCGGATCTCCCCGACCCCACCTGTGTCCGTGGCCTCCGCCACCCAAGCTCCTGACGGCGCCCTGCCCAAGACCTACGACCCGGCCGGCACCGAAGCCCGCTGGCAGGCCGCCTGGGAGCAGAGCGGCGCCTTTCACCCCGATCCCCATGCTTCGGGAGAGCCCTTCAGCGTGGTGATTCCGCCGCCGAATGTCACCGGCAGCCTGCACATGGGCCACGCCTTCAACACGGCCCTGATCGACACGATCGTGCGCTTCCAGCGCCTGCAGGGCAGGAACGTGCTCTGCCTGCCCGGCACCGACCACGCCTCGATCGCCGTGCAGTCGATCCTGGAGAAGCAGATCAAGGCCGAAGGCGGCAGCAAGGATGACCTCGGCCGCGACGCCTTTCTCGAGCGCGCCTGGGCCTGGAAGGCAGGCAGCGGCGGCACGATCGTGGGCCAGCTGCGCCGGCTGGGCTATTCGGTGGACTGGCGGCGGGAGCGCTTCACCCTCGATCCCGGCCTCAACAAAGCCGTGGTGGAGGCCTTCGTGCGCCTGCACGAGCAGGGACTGATCTACCGGGGCGAATACCTGGTGAACTGGTGCCCGGCCTCGGGATCGGCGGTGAGCGATCTCGAAGTGGAGATGAAGGAGCTCGACGGCTACCTCTGGCACTTCCGCTATCCGCTCACGGGTGGCGCCGCCGAGGACGGCACCGACCATCTGGTGGTGGCCACCACCCGCCCCGAAACCCTGCTGGGCGACACCGGCGTGGCCGTGCACCCCGACGACCCCCGCTACGCCGCCCTGGTGGGGCGCACGCTCACCCTGCCGCTGGTGGGCCGCGCGATCCCGATCGTGGCCGATGAGCACGTGGATCCGGCCTTCGGCACGGGCTGCGTGAAGGTGACCCCCGCCCACGACCCCAACGACTTCGCCATCGGCGCCCGCCACGGCCTGCCCCAGATCACGGTGATGGCGAAGGACGGCACGATGAATGCCGCCGCCGGCCGCTTCGCCGGGCTGGATCGCTTCGAGGCGAGAAAAGCGGTGGTAGCGGCGATGGAGGCCGAGGGCTGCCTGGTGAAGGTGGAGCCGCACCGCCACAGCGTGCCGTTTTCGGACCGCGGCAAGGTGCCGGTGGAGCCGCTGCTCTCCACCCAGTGGTTCGCCCGGGCCGAGCCCCTGGCCGCCCGCTGCCGCGAGGCCCTCGATGGCGGCGCGCCCCGCTTCGTGCCGCAGCGCTGGGAGAAGGTGTACCGCGACTGGCTCACCGACATCCGCGACTGGTGCATCTCCCGCCAGCTCTGGTGGGGCCACCGCATCCCCGCCTGGTTCGTGGTGAGCGAAACCGCTGGGGTGATCACCGAGGCCACGCCCTACGTGGTGGCCCGCGATGCCGCCGAAGCCCGCGACAAGGCTGAGGCCCAGTTCGGCGCGGTGTCCCGCGCCGCCGGGCGGGAGTTGCAGCTGGAGCAGGACCCCGACGTGCTCGACACCTGGTTCTCCAGTGGTCTCTGGCCCTTCTCCACCCTGGGCTGGCCCGATGAGGACGCGGCCGATCTGGCCACCTGG
>JBCBTI010000027.1:0-22018 GCA_039818745.1 Cyanobacteria bacterium J06638_7 | reverse complement strand
GCGGGATTTGTGAAGGGGGGTTGCGGTGGGGGCTGGCGCAGCGGCCATCGTTTGCGGGCTGCCCCCCGCGCCCCGGGGCCGACCCGTGGCCCCGGCCTCGATCTGTTGCCATCGTTGGTGTGCCGCAACCGGCGGCGGCCAGCCGCAGCGAACGCCATGGTGTTGCTCTGTTGGTGCCTCAATGGCGAACGCCATGTGGAACAGGTGCCCCTGGGGCTGGCGCGCCGCCGTCATGCCCAGTTGCAGCACATCGGCGCGGTGGTGTACTGGAGTGAGCGGCTGGCACGGGTGCGCTGAGGTTGCTAGATCTGCAACTCCTCCCTGGCCTCCCTGGCATGGCGCTGCCCCCATCCCCACCCCGCTCCCGCCGCCGCCTCGCCGCCGTGGTCGGCGCCCTTGGGCTCGGCGGCGCCCTCCTGCTGGGCGGCTGTCAGCGCCAGGAGCAGGCGAACGAGCTCAACCAGCTCAAGGAACGCCAGGATCAACTCGACCTGAAGATCCAGCAACTGGAGCAGAAACTGCACGGCGTCACCCCCCGCGACCCGGAAGACCGGCCCAGCACCGCACCCGCCGGACCGGTGCGCTCGGTCACCTACCGCAGTGGAACCGACGATGACCGGCTGCGCATCTACTGGGCTGACGGCAGCAGCAGTGATCTGCCCTGTACCCAGGAGCAGGCCACCTTGGTGTGCGGCTGAAGGACGCTTGACATCGGCGGGATGAGCGGCTGATCTGGCTTGCTGCCCGCGCTTCACTCTGCAATGCGTTTCCCCAGGCCTCTGGCCACCGCGGCGGTGGCTCTGGTCGCTTCCCTGTTTGCCGGCAGCGGCCTCACCGGCAGCCCGGCCCAGGCTCAGGTGACCTTCAGCGCCGTGCGTGCCCTCAACCTGGCCCGCAACCGGGCGGTGCAGCTGAACGGTGGGCTCAGCGTGTACCGCCCGGCCCAGTGCATGTACGGCACCGCCGATGCCGGCAACGACTGCCTGCTGAGCATGGATGAGGACGGCTTCGTGTTCCGCTTCCTGGGCGGGGTGCCTGGCTGGGAACAGTTCCAGATGCCCGCCAGCGTGGAGACCGAGGTGCGCATCTCCCCCGATGGCCGCACGGTGGAGGAGGTGATCTTCAACGGTCCGCCGCGGCCGGCCCCACCGGCTGAAACGGTGGAGCCGCTGGAGCCGGCCACCTAGCTCAGCAGGCAGACGCAGGGGTCAGAACCGCCGCCAGCCGCTCGAGCTCCTGGCGCCACTGCCGCGGCACCGGCCAGCACTCGCGGCGGGTGAGGCTCAGGGCAATGCCCTTCTCGCCGTAGGCCGCCTCATTGATGAACACCGGCACCAGGGGCCCGGCTTCGGCGGCCTCCGGCAGCACTGCCGCCAGGACCTGGGAGTTGCCGGCGCGATCCACAAACACCGGGTCGTGGCCCTGCAGCGGATGCCAGTCGCGATGCTGCAGCCTCGGATGGATGCAGGAGCTGGGGCTGCCATCGGCGGCGCGGGGTAGATCCAGGCTGCGGCGATGGCAGTGCACCAGGAGCTCGGTCGGCAGCCGCAGCCGGCCCGAGCGGGCATCGGCCAGCACCGCCAGGGCCGCCTCCAGCGCCAGCTGAGTCTGGGAACAGATCGGTGCCTGGATCACCCCCTGGGGCACCGGGCCCACCTCGATCACCAGGCCGCAGGGCCAGCGCTCCACCAGGAAGCCGGTCTGGGCCGGATCAGCTTCGTGCAGATAGATCGGCAGCCCCAGCCGCGCCTGCAGGGCGGCGGCCAGGGCCAGATCGGCGGGCCGCCGGCCGTACACCACCAGCGCATTGCCCATGGCGCTGGTGGTGCTGTGCAGGTCGACGACCACCCCGCAGGACTGGCGGCCCTCGGGGCCGTGGAGCGCCAGCATCTCGCGGGCCCGCTCCAGATCTGGCCCTTTGGCGGCGGGATCATCCAGCAGGGCGGGAGCGAAGCAGCGGTTGAGATCCCGCTCCAGATAGCGCCGGTTGCAGGCGTAGGCCTTGGGGTTGCCGATCACCAGCTCGAGGGCCAGCCCCGCGCAGGCCAGGCTGCCCGGGTGCCGCTGCCACTCCTGGAGCAGCCAGGGTGCATTGCGTTCATTGCCGTGGGTGCCGGCCACCACCAGCACCGCGGCGGTGCCCCCCCCTGGATTTTCCGGGCCCGCCATCCGAGAGTCCACTACCCGCCAGTGCCCATCGTGCTCCCTCCCCCCTGGCTGGTGCGCACGGCCCGCAGCGCCTGGCACTGGCAGTGGCTGCAACTCATGGGCGGCCTGGGCCCCGCCGACGCTCAGGGCCGCTACCGCCGCCCTGCCGCGGCCTTCAGCGAGACAGCGGACCTGCCCGACGATGCCGCTGAGGCCGATGCCCACGTGCTGATCGTGGGTCGCAGCTGCCCCTGGGCCCATCGGGCCTGGCTGGTGTGGGCCCTGCGCCGCCTGGAGGACACGATCACGCTGGCGGTGGTGGAGCCCGATCCCGAGGCAGGCCGCTGGCGCTTCCCTGAACCCTTCGAGGGCTGCGCCACCCTGGCCGAGCTCTACGGGCGCAGCGGCGCGGCGGCCGGCAGCCGCGCCACCGTGCCGCTGCTCTATGCCCCCCGCAGCCGGCAGGTGGTGGTGGGCGAGAGTGCCCGGCTGATCGAGCTGCTCAACCGCTGGCCGTCGCGCTCGGGCCTCGATCTCGATCCCCCCGGCCAGCGGCAGGCCACCGCCTCCTGGCGTCACCGCTTGCAGGGCAGCGTCAATGACGGCGTCTACCGCTGCGGCTTCGCGCGCAGCCAGGCGGCCTATGACGCGGCCGAAGCCGATCTCTTCGCCACCCTGGAGGCGGCTGATGGGCAGCTGGCCGCCAGCGCAGCGAGCACCCAGGTGAGCGCCGGCGGGGCGAGCTGGCTGAGCGGGCCCCAGCCGAGCCTGGCCGATGTGCAGCTGTTCCCCACCCTGATCCGGCTGGAGTCCGTCTACGCGCCGCTGTTCGGGGTCAGCCGCCTGCCCCTCTGGCAACTGCCGGCCCTGTGGGCCTGGAGAGCCCGCTTCCATCAGCTCCAGGGGGTGGCCGAGACCTGCTGGCCCGACGCCTGGCGCCAGGACTACTTCGGCGCCCTGTTCCCGCTCCATCCCTCGGGGATCGTTCCAGCGGGCCCTCCCCTGGCCACACTGGTGGGAAGTTGCCCGAGGCCGCGAAGCGATGCAGGACAGGACACCGGAGACAACCCACCAGGGCATGTACGGCCCCTTCACGATCACTGCAGCTGACCGCAGGGAGGTGCTCGCCTACCGGCTCAGCCTGCTGGTGGCGGCCGTGGCCCAGCTGGCCCTGCTGGCGCAGTGGCACTGGCTGGGGGCTGGCCACCTCTGGCCCTGGCTGTTGCCGTTATGCGCCGGCGTGGGCCTGGCGCTGCGCTGGATTCACATCTATTTGCGACCGCTGCATCGCGCCCTGCAGGCCTTCTGGCTGCTGGGCTGTGCCGGGCTGGCGGCCCTGGCCCTGCAGGTCGGGCCTGGGGCCATGGCCACCGCCCTGGAGGCCGACGGGCGCTGGCTGTGGGCGGTCGGACCGCTGTTCGCGGCCCTGGCCGGCATCGGCTTCAAGGAGTTCTTCTGCTTCCAGCGAGCCGAGGCCATCGGCGTGACCCTGCTGCTGCCCGCCGCCCTGCTGGGCCATCTCAGCGGTCTGATGCAGCCAGCGCTGGTGGGCCAGCTGCTGGGGCTGGAGGCGCTGCTGCTGCTGCTGCTCTGCCTGCGCAAGTTCCCCATGCCGGCCGCGGCCGACGTGGGCGACAAGAGCGTGTTTGCCTACCTGGAGGCGCAGCGCCAGAGCGCCGCCGCATGAGCCTGATCAGTCTGGTGGGGGTGCGCCAGGACTTCGGCCTCCGCACCCTGTTCGAGAACCTCAGCCTGCATGTGGGGGAACGGGAGCGGCTGGGGCTGATCGGTCCCAACGGAGCCGGCAAGACCACCCTCTTGCGCATCCTGGCGGGGCAGGAGCCGCCGGCAGCCGGCAGCCGGCGCACGGCCCCGGGCGCCCGCATCGTGATGGTCAGTCAGGATCCCCGGCTGGAGCCGGAGAGCACGGTGCTGGAGCAGGTGTTCGCCGGCAGCGGCGAGAAGCGCGACCTGCTCGGGCGCTACACGGCCGTGAGCGAGTCCCTGGCCGCCGCCCACCGGCGCGGTGAGGACGACACCGCCCTGTTGGGCCAACTGGCGGAACTCAACGGCCGCATGGACCAGAGCCAGGCCTGGGGCCTGGAGCAGCAGATCCGGGAGGTGCTGGACCGCCTTGGGGTGCAGGACGTGCACCGTCGGGTGGGGGAACTGTCCGGGGGCTACCAGCGGCGTCTGGCCCTGGCGGCGGCCCTGGTGGCGCAGCCGGACGTGCTGCTGCTCGATGAACCCACCAACCACCTGGACGCCGATGGCGTGCAGTGGCTGCAGGGCTACCTGGGCCGCTTCGCCGGGGCGCTGGTGCTGGTGACCCACGACCGCTATGTGCTCGACCAGCTGAGTGAGCGGATCGTGGCGGTGGATCGCGGCGAGGCCCGCGCCTATGCGGGCAACTACGCCACCTACCTGGCGCGTCAGGCCGAAGAGGAGGCTGCTGCCCTGGCCGGTGAAGCCAGGTTGCGGGGGGTGCTGCGGCGGGAGCTGGAGTGGCTCCGCCGTGGCCCCCAGGCCCGCAGCACCAAGCAGAAAGCGCGCATCCAGCGCATCGAGGCTCTCCAGGAGCTGCCACGGCGTCAGCAGCGGGGCCAGCTGAGCCTGGCCAGCACCAGCCGCCGGCTGGGGCGGCGCGCGATCGAGGCCGAGGCGCTGACGCTCTGGGCCGGTGCGCAGGCCCGCAGCGCCGGGGCGGCTCCGCTGCTGGCCGGGTTCAGTTACGACTTCAGCCCCGAGGACCGGGTGGGGATCATCGGCCCCAACGGCAGCGGCAAGAGCAGCCTGCTGAACCTGATCGCCGCCGCTGCAGAGCCCGGCGGCCTGGCGGCGACCCCCTGCTACAGCGGCCGGCTGGAGCTGGGCAGCACCGTGAGGCTGGCCTATTTCGACCAGCACAGCCAGGTGCTGGAGCAGAGCCGTGATGCCGCCGGACGTCAGCGCCGGGTGATCGATGTGGTGGTGGAGGCCGCCGCCTCGGTGCAGGTGGGCGGCACGCTGCTCAGCGCCTCCCAGCTGCTGGAGCGGTTTCTGTTCCCCCCGGCCCAGCAGCACCAGCCGGTGAGCAGGCTTTCGGGGGGGGAGCGGCGGCGGCTGCACCTCTGCCGGCTGCTGATCGGGGCTCCCAATGTGCTGCTGCTCGATGAGCCCACCAACGATCTCGACGTGCAGACCCTCACGGTGCTGGAGGACTTTCTGGAGGATTTCCGCGGCTGCGTGCTGGTCGTGTCCCATGACCGCTATTTCCTTGACCGCACGGTGGACCGGCTGTTCGTGGTGCGCGGCGGCCGGCTGGAGCGCTTCGAAGGCAACTACAGCGCCTACCTGCAGCACCGGCGTGCCAGCGCAGAGCCCGCCGCCAGGCCCGACTCCAGGGCTGAGCAGCCCGCGGGGGCGACCGCGACTGCCCGGCTCAAGCCGCGGCGGCGCAGTTTCCGGGAGCAGCGCGAGCTCAGTCGCCTGGAGACGGACCTGCCGCACTGGGAGCAACGGCGCCGCCAGCTGGAGGCGCTTCTGGCCGCCGGCGGCAGCGACTACAGCCGCCTCCAGGACCTGACCCTCGAACTGGCCGGGCTCAGTGAGCGGATCACAGCCGCTGAGGAGCGCTGGCTGGAGCTGAGCGACCTGCCCGCCTGATCAACCCCGGGGTCGGGGGGCTGATCAGCACCTGCCCAAAAACCCCTCCGGCCGCGGACGACACCCGTAAGGTGGGCGCGGACGAGCACCAGACCCCGTTGGGGCGCCAACGCATGAACTCCATCGACGACCACATCCAGAAGGACAAGAGCGAAATCGAGGCCGCCCGCGCCGCTGGTGACCAGGGCAAGGTGCGCCACCTCGAGGAGGAGCTCGAAGGCCTGCAGACCTACAAGTCGCAGCATCCCGAGGACAACCACGATCCCAGTTCCCTGGAGGTCTACTGCGAGATGAATCCTGAAGCACCCGAGTGCCGGGTCTACGACGACTGAAGTGCCCCCTGACCCTTCAGGGCGCCGCCGCTCTGACCCTGGACTGGTCCCGGATTCTGCCCTTCGCCGGGGCCCTCCGCTGCAGCCAGGCCCAACCTGTGCCACACCGCTGCCAGGAGCAGGTTGAGGTTGGCTGATGTGGCTGCCGACACCGCCAGCACCGCTTCAACGCAGTGACGTTCCAGCATCGCCACGCTGCTCCTGAGATCCTCGGGATCGAGCAGTTCGATCTTGGTGAGCACGGCAATCCGCGGCCGGTCCATCAGGCCGTGACCATAGGCCTGCAATTCCTGCTCCACCACCTGCATGTCGGCCAGCACCGACGCTGAGGAGGCGTCCACCAGGTGAATCAGCAGGCGGGTGCGCTCGATGTGGCGCAGAAACTCATGGCCCAGTCCGGCTCCCCTGGCCGCCCCGGCGATCAGACCCGGGATGTCGGCGAACACGGTGCCGTCGCCGCTGGGCCGGCGCACCACGGCGAGGTTCGGCACCAGGGTGGTGAAGGGATAGTCGGCGATGCGCGGCCGTGCGGCACTGAGCACTGAGATCAGGGTGCTTTTGCCCGCATTGGGCAGGCCGATGATGCCCACCTCCGCCAGCAGCTTGAGTTCCAGCTGCAGCAGCCACTCCTCGCCATCGCGGCCCTCGGTGGCCTTTTCGGGAGCACGGTTGCGGTTGCTCAGGTAGTGGGCATTGCCGAGCCCGCCGCGCCCCCCGAGGGCCACCAGGAGTTCTTCCCCGGGGCTGGTGAGATCTCCCAGCAGGATGCCGGTGCGGGCATCGCGCACCTCGGTGCCGCAGGGCATGCGGATCAGCAGCGGCCGCCCGCTGGCTCCGGTGCAACGGTTGGGCCCACCACGCCGTCCATCGTCGGCCGCGAACAGGCGTCTGTACTTGAAGTCGAGCAGGGTCTGCAGGTTGGCATCAGCCACCAGCAGCACGTCGCCGCCGCGGCCGCCGTCTCCGCCGGAGGGTCCACCGGCAGGCACATACTTCTCGCGGCGGAAGGCCACGATGCCGTCGCCGCCGCGGCCGGCCTTGATGGCGATGCGCGCCTGGTCGATGAATTGCATTGACCCAAACCTAGGATCGCGCCTCAACGGTTGTCCGGGACCACACGTTGGCCGAGGTTCGTTTTCAGCAGCTGAGCAAGACCTTCCCGCCGCGGCGGGGGGGTGAGCCGGTGCAGGTGCTGCGGGAGCTGAACCTGCACATCCCCGACGGCGAGTTCCTGGTGCTGGTGGGTCCCTCAGGCTGCGGCAAGAGCACCCTGCTGCGCTTGCTGGCCGGGCTGGAGCAGCCCAGCGCCGGCGAGATCCTGGTGGGGGAACGGCCGGTGACGCGGCTGCGGCCATCCCGCCGGGACGTGGCCATGGTGTTCCAGAGCTACGCGCTCTACCCCCACCTGTCGGTGGCGAGCAACATCGGCTTCGGGCTGCGGCGCAGCCGGCCGCGCACGGCCCTGCAGCAGCTCCAGGACGCCCTGCACCAGGCCAGCCGTCGCCTGCCGTCAGCCCTGCGGCTGCCGTCCGAGCGTGAAGAGCACATCGAGCGGAGGATCGCCGAGGTGGCGGCCACCCTGGAACTGGAGCCTCTGCTGCAGAGGCTGCCCAAGGAACTCTCGGGGGGCCAGAAGCAGCGGGTGGCCCTGGGCCGGGCGATCGCCCGCCAGCCGGCGGTGTTCCTGATGGATGAACCGCTCAGCAACCTCGATGCCAAGCTGCGCACCGGTACCAGGGCCCAGATCGTTGACCTGCAAAGGCGTCTGGGCACCACCACTCTCTACGTCACCCACGACCAGGTGGAGGCGATGACGATGGGCCATCGCATCGCCGTGCTCAACGCGGGCCGGCTGCAGCAGCTGGGCACACCGATGCAGCTCTACCGCTGGCCCGCCAACCTGTTCGTGGCCCAGTTCATCGGCAGTCCGCCCATGAACCTGCTGCCTGTGGAAGTGATCGGCCCCGGCCAGCTGCAGCTGGCCGGGCGTCGGATGCCCCTGGAGGGCCCCCTTGCCGACACCGTGGCAGGCCGTATCGGTCACAGGCTCACCGGCGGCCTGCGGCCCGAGAGCCTGCGCCTGGCGCCCGCCGCCAACCGCAACCTGCGCGCCACGGTGAGCCACAGTGAGGCCCTCGGCAACGAACAACTGGTCACCTGCCAGCTGGAGGAGGGTGACCATCTGGTGCAGTTGCGGGTGGCGCCGGAGGAGCAGCTGGCTCCTGGCAGCACGATCCATCTGGAGGTGGACCCGGGCGGCTGGCGGCTGTTCGATGCCGGCGGCGAGGCCCTGCCGCTGCCGCGCCAGCCGGTGCAGGAACCACTGCTGCCGCAGATCTGATCGAGGCCCGGCCCCGGCCTTGAACCGGGGTCAGTGGACGTGCACCACGCTGCAGCCGGCACCGCCATCGGCCCGCTCCGCATCGCTCACCCGCTGCACGTAGGAGAGGCTGTCGAGCCAGGCCCTCAGGCCGCGCTTGAGCCGGCCGGTGCCGATGCCGTGGATCACCCACACCGGGCCGCTGGCCGCCCGCAGCTTCTCCTCCACGGCCGCTTCGGCCTCGTGCAGGCGCAGTCCGCGCACGTCCACCGTGTTTCCCGCGGTGCGCACCTGGGGGCCGGGGGCGGCATGAATCCTGCTCCCCTGCACCTGCACCCGCACCTCGGGAGGCCTGGGCTTTTCGCCCTGAAGACCCTCAATGCCCTCCAGCGGCACGCTGAGGCGCAGCACACCGCAGCGCACGCTGAGTTCCCTGCCGTCATCGGCCATGGCCAGCACCTCGGCAGCCTTGCCCAGGGAGAGCACCCGCACCCGGTCCCCAACCGCCGGCATCCAGCCGGCGTGCTGCCGCTGTTCCGGCCGGGGGCGGTGCTGCTGCTCGAGATGCCTGAGACGGCGACCCGCCACACGGGCGGTCTCCCCCAGCACGGCCTGATCCAGGCGGCGGTCGCCGTCAACCTCGCGCAGTCGGCGGATGATGCGGCGCACCTCGTGCTGGCCCTGGCGGATGGAGCGCTCCAGTTGCCGACGCCGCTGCTCCTGCAGCTCGGCGCTCTGCTGCTGCTGCTGCTGCCAGCGCGAGAGCAGCTCCTCATGGAGCAGTTCGGTGCGGGCCAGCAGGGCCGCCGCTTCCTCCGCCGCCTCCTGCTGGCGCTGGCGCTGGCCCTCCAGGCCGGCGATCACTGCGTTCACCTCCCCCTCGCCGCGGGGCTCGAGCACGCTGGCAGCCTGATCCAGCACTGCCCCATCGAGCCCCAGCCGCCGGGCGATGGCCAGGGCGTTGCTGCGGCCGGGGATCCCCCACTGCAGGCGGTAGGTGGGGGCGAGGGTCTCCTCGTCGAAGGCCACCGAGGCGTTCTCGAAGCGGGCGTCGGCGTACTTGAGCGCCTTCAGTTCTGCGAAGTGGGTGGTGGCCACCGTGAGGCGTGCCCACTCGGCCAGATGCCGAAGCAGGGCCGTGGCCAGGGCCGCTCCTTCCAGGGGATCGGTGCCCGCACCCACCTCGTCGAGCAGCACCAGGGAGGGGGCCGCGGCGCCTTCCCGGGGGGCACTGTGCAGGGCCTCGAGGATGCGGGCGATGCGGCGGATGTGGCCGCTGAAGGTGGAGAGGTTCTGCTGCAGCGACTGCTCATCACCGATGTCGGCGAGCACCCGCCCGCACCAGGGCAGCCGGGGCCTGCCGCTGCAGGGCAGGTAGAGGCCGCAGCGCGCCATCAGCGCCGCCAGGCCGATGCTCTTGAGAATCACCGTCTTGCCGCCGGTGTTGGGGCCGGTGATCGCCACCACCCGCAGCTCCGCAGCAACGCTCACGCTCACCGGCACCACGGGCTGGGCCAGCTCCCGCTTCTGCTGCCACACCAGCAGGGGGTGCCGCAGATCCCGCAGCTCGAAGGGGGAGTCCGGTGTGTCCCCGAGCTCTGGGGGCACCGCCCCCAGCCAGGCGCCGTAGCGCGCCCGGGCCAGGGCCGCATCGAGGCGCACCAGGATCGCCTGCAGGGCATCCAGGGCCTCCGCCTGCCCCCCCACCGCGCCGCTCAGCTGCCGCAGCACGGCCCGCTCCAGCTCCCGCTCCTGCCCTTCCAGATCGCGGATGCGGTTGCCCAGGGCCAGCACCGCCTGGGGCTCGATGAACAGCGTCTGCCCCGAGGCCGAACTGTCATGCACCTGGCCGGGCAGCTGGGCCGCCGCAGCGGCCTTCACAGCCAGAACGGGGCGACCGCCGCGTTCGGCGATCACCGTGTCCTGCAGCAGCGGGGCCGAGCGCCGCAGCAACTGCTGCAGCCGCTCGCGGCGCTCGGAACGGGCGGCCTGAAGCTGGCCCCGCAGCGCCCCGAGGGGGACGCTGGCCCGATCGGCCACACGGCCGCCCTCCTCCAGCGCGAGGCGCAGCCGCTGCTCCAGCTCCGGCAGGGTGCGCAGCTCCGCCACCAGGGCACTGGTGACCGGCCGCAGCAGCGGATCCTCGATCTGGCGCCGCAGCCGCCGCGCTGCCGCCAGGGTGGCCGCCAGCTCCAGCAGCGTCTCCCCGGAGGCCACCCCGCCCTTGGCGCAGAGGCCCACGCAAGCTGCGATATCCGCTACGCCCTGGACACTCAGTCCGCCCTCAGTGAGGCCATCAAGCACCAGGAGTTCGCTGGTTTCGGCCAGCAGGGCGCGGCTCTCCGCCGGCGTGGCGGGCAGGGGCAGGCGGCGGCAATGGCGCTCGCCGGCGGCGGTGCCGCTGAAGCTGGCCAGGTGGGCGGCAAGCCGCGGCCACTCCAGCAGCTCGAGGGTGTCCTGCTCGATCGCTGCCGCAGTCACGGCGCCGGTGGCGGGATCGGGGGCTGGCCCGGCACGTTCCCGGGGATCCCGCCCGGGGGTTCGTAGAGCATCTCGAACCAGTTGCCGTCGGGATCCTGCAGATAGAAGCTGGCCGTGCCGTCGCGATGGTCATGCACCGGGCCGCAGCGATGGCCGGCGGCCAGCAGCTCGGCGTGGGTCTGGGTCACGGCCGCCCGGTCGTGGAAATGCAGGGCGAAGTGGGGCCCGGCGGCGGTGTATCCCGGGCTGAGCAGGGCGATGCCTGCAGCGTCCCCGGGCCATTGCAGGTAGGCCCAGTCAGGCGCATCCCAGGTGAGGCGCAGGCCGAGGGCCTGGTAGAAGGCCTTGGCCCGGGCGATGTCCTCGACCCGCAGGGCCACATGGCCCAGCCGGTGCGCAGGCAGGGGCACTGAGCTGGCGTCCATCAGCCCTCCCGCAGCCAGCGGGCCGCATCGCAGGCGTGGTAGGTGAGGATCAGATCCGCTCCGGCGCGCCGGAAGCACAGCAGGGTTTCCAGCACCACGGCCCGCTCGTTGATCCAGCCCCGTTCGGCTGCCGCCTTCACCATGGCGTATTCACCGCTCACGTTGTAGGCCGCGATCGGCTGCTCACTGTCTTGGCGCAGACGCTGGATGATATCCAGATAGGCCAGACCGGGTTTCACCATCAGGATGTCGGCCCCCTCGCCCTCGTCGAGCTGGGCCTCGACAATGGCCTCTCGACCGTTGGCCGGGTCCATCTGATAGCTGCTCTTGTCGGCGGGAATGGGCTTGCCGCTGGTGGAGCGTGGAGCGGAATCGAGCGCTTCGCGGAAGGGGCCGTAGTAGGCGCTCGCGTATTTGGCGGTGTAACTGATGATGCCCACATGCTCGAAACCGTCCTCATCCAGCGCTTCGCGGATGGCACCCACGCGTCCGTCCATCATGTCGCTGGGGCCGATCAGATCGGCGCCGGCGCGGGCTTGCACAACGGCCTGATTGCAGAGGATCGCCACCGTCTCGTCGTTGAGCACCACGCCCTCGGGACTGACGATGCCGTCGTGGCCGTCGCAGGAGTAGGGATCGAGGGCCACATCGGTCATGATCGCCATCGCGGGGTGCACACCCTTGAGCAGGCGGATCGCGCGGGGGATCAGGCCGTGCTCGTTGCAGCACTCGGCGCCGTCCTCGGTCTTGAGGCCATCGGCCACCTTGGGGAACAGCACCACGCAGCGGATTCCCAGATCCCAGGCCCGGCCCACCTCCTCCACCAGGCCGTCCAGGCTCCAGCGCTGGCAGCCGGGCATGGCGGCGATCGGTTCGTTGCTGGCCCCCTCGTGCACGAACAGGGGGTAGATGAAATCGGCGGGGCTGAGCCGATGCTCCCGCACCATCGCCCTCAGGGCCGGGGTGCGGCGCAGCCGGCGGGGGCGGTAGGAGAGCTCCATGCAGGGGGTGTGATGACCCTGGATCCTAGGGAGAGAGCAGGCTTCCCCTAAAGCTGGGCGAGCTGAACCCAGCCCGCCCGCGGGTCGACGCTGCGGGCGGCGCGCAACTGCTCGAGCAGGCTGCGTTCGCGCTCGCTGAGGGGATCCGGCAGCCGCAGCACCGGGGTGAGCAGCAGATCGCCCCGGCCCCCCCTGAGCGGCCAGCCCTTGCCCTTGAGCCGTAGGCTGCGGCCGGGGGTGAGGCCGGGGGGCACCTGCACCGAGGCCTCGCCATCGGGGGTCGCCACCTGCACCAGGCCTCCCAGGGCCAGTTCGTCAAGGCTGAGGGGAAGCTCGCCGCGCAGTTGCTCACCGTCGAGCTTCCACACCGGATGCTCCTGCAGCTCGATGCTGAGGTAGAGGTCACCGCGACGGCCGGTGCCGGGCTGCAGGTTGCCCTTGCCCTTCAGGCGCAGCCGGCTGCCGGGCCTGACCCCGGCGGGGATGCGCACCGCCACCCGTTCCTCGTTCACCGCCAGGGTGCGTTCACAGCCGCGGAAGGCCTCCCCGAGGCTGAGCCGGATGGCCGCCTCGGCATCGAGATTGGCGGAGGTTGAGCGGCTGCCGCCGGCGAAACCGCCCCCAGGAAATCCTCCCCCAAAGCCGCTGCCACCCCCGGGGAAGCCGCTGCCGAAGCCGAAACCGCCGCTGCCGCCAGGCTGGGCTCCACCGAAGCGGCCGAGCAGGTCATTGATGAAGTCGTCGAAGTTGCCGTAGCGACCGAAGTCCACATCCGTGCCGCCCGCTCCGGCACCGGCCTGACTCCAGTACTGGCCGAACTGCTCGTAGCGGCGGCGTTTCTCGGGGTCGGAGAGCACCTCATAGGCCTCGCTGATCTCCTTGAAGCGGGCTTCGGCGGCCTCGTCGCCGGGGTTGACGTCGGGGTGGTACTGGCGGGCCAGCTTGCGGAAGGCACGCTTGATCGTGTCGGCGTCGGCAGCCCGCTCCACGCCCAGCACCTTGAAGTAGTCGCGGTAGCCGTTGGCGTTCATCGCGGGGCCAGTGGGGACGACGGGTCCAGACGGGACCCAGTCTCTCAGCTTCCCTGCACCGCTGCGGCCAGCGCCTGGCGCCTGCCGGAGCTCCCCCTTAGGGTTGTGGCCCCTGGCGTTGACACAGTGGCACGATCCGGCTGGTGGGCTGGCCTGGCCGCCATCCCCCTGAGTGTGGGGCTGATGGTGCTCACGGGCTGCGCCGGTGCCGGTGCGGGGGGGCGCTCCGCTGGCCAGAGCGGCGACACCGCGCCCGCCTCCACGTCTCCACGTCTGGGGGAAGCCCTGGGCGAGTCCAACCGCACACAGAAAGCCCTCAGTGACCATCTGCGGGCCCAGGGAGCGGTGTTCTATGGAGCCTGGTGGTGTCCAGCCTGCTTCCAGCAGAAGAACCTGTTCGGCAAACAGGCCGGCAACAGCCTGCCCTACGTGGAGTGCGACAACGATGACGCCGGCCGCCAGCGCTGCCAGGCGGCCCAGATCCGCGCCTTCCCCACCTGGGACATGGAGGGCAGGCCCCGGCTGGAGGGGGTGCAGAGTCTCGATGAGCTGAAGGCGTGGAGCGGCTTCGATGCCGGCAGCAGCACCGCTGCCCAGCCCTGAGCGTTTGGCCAGGGGACCATCTGGGGCAGATTGGGCTCAAGCGTTGGATCCGCGTCAGTGATGGCCATTCCCCTGAACCGCAGTGTCCTGCTGGGTGCAGCGCTGGTGCTCGTGAGCCTCACCGCCCAGAGGGCTCACCCGCAGACCCTGCTGGATGTGATCGGGGGAAGCGCCATCCAGAACAGCCTGCAAAGCCTGCCGGCCGGTGGTGCCAGCGCCGTGATCGAGCGCAGTCGCAGCACGGTGGACCAGACCAGCCTGGCCGAGCAACAGCGCCTGGCACTCCTGGAGCAACTCGGCGGCGGTGGCGGCAGGCCCGAGACGCCACCGGGAGTTCTGTTGGCGCCGCTGCCAGGCATGGCGCCGGTGGTGGGGCTTGCCGGAAGTGGACCTGCGGAAGCCAAACCCATCAGTTCCGCGCAGGTGAATGGTCTGCTGGTGGGCTACTGCTCCCATGGAGGCCTGTGCCGAGGGCGGCTGCTGCAGGCGCTTGGCGCCGCAGCAGCCTCAAGCTGGTGAAACCTGCGGTGATGCCAGTTGGATCAGGGCTTGGATCGATCCGCACTGGCATCGGACATTCAGGCGAAAACCGCTCGCATGCACCTCGTGCAGAGGGGGCGCCAATCAAACCGGAAGACGGATGATTTCACCTCAGAAACTCAATCTTCAGCATTCATTTTTTTGGGGCCGACGACGTCCTCAGGGGCCACGTTAAATCCAGACTCTTTGGCAACAGTGGAGGTGGCAATTTGTTTTTGGACACGAAGCTTGGTTCTTAATTCGCGATCTGCTTTAACGGCTTTAAGAAATTCTTGATAATCGCTGATCGCCATGGTTGTTAAAAGCGGGCTTTCTCAAGCTAGCAGCACCCTGCCTGTTTGTTCAAGAGTCACTCGCCCAAGACAGCGGCAGCCTCGGAAGATCTGTAGCCATAGGCACATTCTGGAGGGGGCATCGCCAGCGTTCGGTCTTCGCCCAGGGGCCATCAACTGGCGGCTGAGCAGGCTTGTGCAGGTGTCAGCGCAAGGCCGGCGCTTGTGACAACGATGCTTCCCCTTCCGGCCGGCTACGCCATGAATTGCGTGTCTGGGGAGAAGTGAAGTTGCCCGGCTGAGACCAGGCTGGGGCAAAGCAGATCGTAGTCGAGCTCGAAATCCTGAATTCCCAGCTTCTTCGCACTGTTCATCAGCATGATCAAGTGCTCTGGATTAGCCTTGCTTTTGGGATTCGCATTCTTCCAAGGTTTTTCAGGTGGTGCTGCAAGGCCTTCAAATCCAAGAAATCTGCAAACTTCATTGGGGGCATTTTCATTGCGAACAAAATTTACTATGAGCAGATCTTTCGGTCTATCAGCAAAGAATCTCAGGACCGACAGGTGATATTTATTGCGATGCTTGATCCAGCCACGAACTGCTTTTTCGCTGCACTCCCAGGCCGATCCCATTGAATATCTTCTCTTCTCTTTGCTCATGCGCTCGATGTGAGCGAGCCTGCTTAATGTCCACGTTTTTAGTGCTCGCACATTCAGGATATAGCGGGAACCTGGGAACATCCGATCGAGCCTTTCCAGGCTCTTCGGTTCGCCATCACTGAAGCAGTGGTAGCGCTTTAATATCGCTGGGTTCCCAGACCGCCAAGACTTGTGGTGGAAGGAAGAAAGGCCTAGTTGCTTGTAAAGCACGTGCAGTGAAGTGGAGGCAGACTTATTCAATCCGATTGTAAAAACCTTGCTATTTGACATGGAATTAAACTTGCATGCGCGAGTGCAATCGCCTGAAGGATGATTATTGCAGTAGTGCCAACGCTGGTCATTCCTGGCATCGTCCATTACACCTAGTCAGCGAGGTTTCCTGCGTTGGCAGGCTTGGATGGGTCATCGTCGGTCGCCTCGCTGCCAGTCCAGGCCATCGGCTCGGTGGCTCCAGCGCAGTGCCTGCCCCAGTTCCATTCCCCTCAGCATCCCGGCTCCGTCCCGGAGATCCCCCAGCACCCGGCGCGGCAGCACGGTGGCGGCGGCGATCGCCTGCTCGGGTGGTGCCCCCCACCTCGCCAGCCGCCGCACCCCCTCCAGCAGCGGCAGGGTGACGCCGGCCAGGGTGCCGTCCTCGAGCCGGCAGCTGCCATCGCTCACCAGCAACAGGCGCTCGTCCCAGCGGTGGCTGCCCTCCCCCAGGCCATAGGGGCCCAGGGCGTCGCTCACCAGCACCACCTGATCCGGCGCCAGGCGCTGCAGCAGCAGGGCCATCGAGGGGGCCACATGCACCCCATCGGCGATCAGCCCCAGGGCCACATCACCGCGCAGCAGCGCTGCCGCCACCGGCCCCGGCTCGCGGTGCTGCAGCCCGGCCATGGCGTTGAACGTGTGGGTGACCATCCCCACGCCGGCTGCAAAGGCCTCGGCGGCCTGCGGCTCGCTGGCGCCGCTGTGGCCCAGGCTCACCACGATCCCCCGGCGCCGCAGCGCCGCTATCACTTCTGCGCTCCCCTCCAGCTCGGGCGCCAGGGTCAGAAGGGCGATCTGATCTTCGAAACCGGCGATGCGTTGCTCCAACGCCTCCAGGCTGGGCGCGGCCAGGTGGTGCGCTGGGTGGGCGCCCCGGCGTGCCGGGTTGAGGAACGGTCCCTCCAGATGGGCGCCCAGCAGCCGGCAGCGCCCGTGGCGGTGCTGGCGGCGGGCCTGCTCCAGCACCTCCAGGGCCTGGCGCAACGGCTCCACCCCGCAGGTCACCAGGGTGGGGCAGATGGCCTCCACCCCATCCCGCCAGAGCAGCTCCAGCAGCTCCCCAAGCCGGGGCAGGTCGGCGGGGGTGAGTTCAGGGAAGGCCAGTCCCAGGCCGCCGTTGATCTGCAGGTCCACCCCCGCTGGGCTCAGCCAGTCGCCACCCCAGTCCTCGCCGGCAACGGCGCTGCCGGATGGTGTCGGCTCCAGCACCTGGATCACCCCGCCGGCGTCCACCCCCAGGCGCCAGCGCTGGTGGCGGCCGTGGCGGCAGCGGGAACTACCGGGCAGGCGCAGGTTGCGGATCCAGCGCATCGCGGCGGCAGGCACGACAATGCCCCCATCCTCCGCCGCCGGCCTTTGAGCGCCACCCCCCCAGGCCCCCTGCCGCCCCGGGTGGCGGTGGTGATGGGCAGCGACTCAGACCTGTCCACCATGCAGCCGGCCGTGGCAGTACTGGAACGCTTCGGCGTGGCCCATGAGGTGCGCGTGCTCTCGGCCCACCGCACTCCGCTGGAGATGGTGGAGTTCGCACGGAAGGCCTCTGCCCGGGGCCTGGGCGTGATCATTGCCGGCGCCGGCGGTGCCGCCCATCTGCCGGGGATGGTGGCGGCTCTCACCACCCTGCCGGTGATCGGCGTGCCGGTGGCCGGCCGGGCTCTCTCGGGGGTGGATTCGCTGCACAGCATCGTGCAGATGCCCGCCGGCATTCCGGTGGCCACGGTGGCCATCGGCAACGGCACCAACGCCGGCCTGCTGGCGGTGCAGATCCTGGCTATCGGCGATCCAGTCCTCCGCGAGGCCTTGGCCGCTTACCGCGCCGAACTCCACGGCCAGGTGCGCGCCAAGGATGCCCGCCTGCAGGAGCTGGGCAGCGCCGACTACCTGGCTGGCATGGACTGACCGCTTTGCCCCCAGCCGCTGACCCGATGCTCGAACGACTGGTGCTGCCCCCGTGGTTCAAGGCCGGCCTTGTCCTGCCCCTGCTGGTGCTCAACCTGTGGGTGCTGCGCCAGCTGCTGCTGCCGCTGGCGCCCTTTCCCGCTCTGTTCGTCACCGCGGCCCTGATCGCCTTTCTGCTCGACATTCCCAGCCTCTGGCTGCGCCAGCGCGGGCTGCCCCGGGCCCTGGCCACGGCCGTGGTGCTGGGGGCGGCCCTGGGGGCACTGGTGCTGGGGGCGGTGGTGCTGGTGCCGCTGCTGATCGAGCAGCTGGGCGGGCTGGTGAACGCCCTGCCCGGCTGGCTCGCCCAGGGTGAGGTTTGGGTGGATCGCCTGGAGGCCTGGGCCCGGGACCAGGGGATTCCCACCGACTTTGGGAACCTCAGCAGCGATCTGCTCACCCGCCTGAGCAAGCTGGCCAGCCAGGTGAGCCAGCGCCTGCTGAGCCTGCTGGGGGCCACGGTGGGCCTCACGGTGAACACGGTGATCGTGCTGGTGCTGGCGGTGTTTCTGCTGCTGGGCGGCGAGCGCATCAGCGCCGGCCTGGCCCGCTGGCTGCCGGCGGAGGTGCGGCCCATGGTGATGGACACCCTGGCCCGCACCTTCCGCGGCTACTTCGCCGGTCAGGTGCTGCTGGCGCTGATCCTCAGCAGCCTGCAGATGCTGGTGTTCAGCCTGCTGGCGATTCCCTACGGCGTGCTGTTCGCCGTTCTGATCGGCTTCACCACCCTGATTCCCTTCGCCAGTTCGCTCACGATCGTGCTGGTGAGCGGCCTGCTCTCCCTCAACGATCCCCGCACAGGGCTGGAGGTGCTGACGGCGGCGATCGTGGTGGGCCAGACCGTGGATCAGGTGATCCAGCCCCGGCTGATGGGCCGGATCGTGGGGCTGCAGCCGGCCTGGCTGCTGATCTGCCTGCCGCTGGGAGCCAGGCTGGGCAGCCTGCTGGGCCTCGGGGATCTGCTCGGGCTGCTCCTCGCGGTGCCGGTGGCGAGCTGCGGCAAGACGTTTCTGGATGCCTGGAGGGAGCAGAACTCACAGAATGCGGGTGGAAACGAGCAGCTCTGAGCAGCAGACGGCCGGGCCGTTAGGCTCATCTCAGCGCTGCAGCCCAGGAGTTTGGATCTGGCTTGCCGATGAGATCATCTCCGTTCTGGCCAAGAACAGCCGGGTATCCAAAGCTGCTTCACTGCCTGGAAGGCATCCGAACGGCGGTGAACAGGGAAGTGGAGATCGAACGGGCTTCGATCGTTGGCCTCAGTTCGCTGCGCATTCCCGAGATGGTGGCTGGCAAAAGGAGTCAGCTGCACATGATCGAGAGAATGTGCAGGCGCCTTGAGCGGCATCATCGAGACCTCCTCCAACACAATGAAGGCAGCAAGAACCAGCCCTTCAGGATCTTCGATCAGTTGCGGGACTGCTACTCCCTCAATCCAGCTGATTCAGGATTTCTGGGAGCGTTCAGGGCACTGGCCATGGACCTATCTGGTGCATGCCTGGCGCAATTCCAGGAACTGATTGCAGGAAAGCTTGTGGTCGCGCACGTGAGCTGCGATCCGAAAGCCAGAGCTGCCCACGAAAGCCTGGCCTCATTTCTGCCATTTCAAGCGCAAGAGGTTCACCTTGTGGTGACAGGCAATCCTCAGGCGAGAAGATTCTCCCATTGTTCACCGGGGATGGTGCTGAGGGGGCAAAGACTGCAGATTGATGCCGCCGATAACTACGAAGGCCATTGCTGCAAAGTCATGCTGCTGTACACACTTCTGCATCTCTTCGGCCCTCCCGAGGGTGTATTCAAGCTGGATGATGACATTCACCTGCTAAACCGTTATCGCTTCAACAAGGCCATTGCTGATATCATGAGGACGAATACAGACTATGCTGGCTATGCCATAAAACCGAATGCAAGCACCTTTAATCACGGTTGGCATATCGGCAAATGCGAGGAAAGAAGGTTTGACAGCTTCGGGCATCAGTATCCGTTTCCTCAGGTGTATGCAAAAGGAGGTGATGGGTACTATTTAAGTGCAGCAGGCCTGGCATTGTTGGCAAAAGATTTTCTGGCCAAGAGGAGATTTTATGCTTCCGTGCCAATGCTGGAGGATGTAGCCGTTGGGTTGGCAGCCTTCCTCGGTAAGATTTCCCTGGAGGAAAGAGATTTTGCAGGCAGCAAAGCAAAGGAAGTAGAGAAGCCTATTTTCTGCTCATCGAGCCTCAAGGAGGCAGGCTACGACCATATCCGGAGGCTAAGTCGCTCAAGCCTGCGAAACAAGGCTCAGGAAACAGCCCTGTTTCGGAAGCGTTCATCGACGCTCCTCGGAAGTCGCATGAAAAGAGATGGTGCTTAGCATTGTAGTATGACTTCTCACCCATCCCTCGATCCGTCGAGGGATCGCCAGTCAGTGGTCGGTCATGAATGAATCGCTTCCGCGTGTTGCATTTTCCTGTGTGATCGACGAAGGTAATCGCTTTGTCTATCAAGCGGCCAGGCTTGTGTTGTCACTGCGGTGGTTTGGTGGGCGGCTGAAGCGCTCTCCATTTTTTCTGGGCACTACCGTGCCGCTTGCGCCAGAAGCAGCAAGATTTTTTCAGCGGCATGAATGTACGGTGATCCCATGCCAGGCTTTTGATCGCGATAAACCACATATTCCGTCAAACAAGCTGCGTGGGTTGGAGTTTCCAGAGCTAGCAGATTACAGTCATGTAGTCCTCATCGACTGTGACACCCTGGTTACTCAAGACATCACCGATACCTGCCACGATGTGAAGGGCATTGGGGTGAAGCTAGCGGATATGCCTACGGTGAGTGATGAGTTTCTGAAGGAGGTCTTTAATCAGCTGGCAGTTGAAGTGCCACAAACCAACTATCAGTATGACCTGAAAGACGAATCCTCCATCGGCTACTTCAACTCTGGTGTCGTTATTCTTGAGACATCGTGGCTGCAGAGACTGCACACATCATGGGCAGCCAGATGCAATGACTTACTCAAGATTGAATCCACCAAGGATCTTTATCATATCAACCAGATCGCCCTCGCTGTGGTCATTGCTGAAACAGGCATTCCCGTGAAGCCGCTGTCGCCAGCCCTTAATTTTCCAGTGCATCTAAAAAGCAGTCTGTATCCAGATTGGTATCACGAGATTGATCCAAAGATCATTCATTATCATTGGCTATCCAATGAAAGTGGTTTGATTCAACGTATCAGTCTTCGCAAAGCTGCATTGCGGGCTGATTTGTTCAATGACCGCCTCCGAATCAGGAAAGCTAAAGCAGTCAGGGTGAACAGATCCTCATGCTCTCCAGCCGGAGTTCCTGGGAAGAAAGCCCAGAATCGAGTGAAGGTGGTCGTAGGATCGGGTTGGTGGTGTGCGCGCAAGCCACATCGTTGGATTAAAGGATCTCAGCAGGCGTGCGCCACGTCATTCTTCAGGCTGTGGCATCGTCAAGTACTCCAGTGCTTGAAACCCGATAGAATTGTAATCACTGATAGCAATGCTCCGTTGAAGCCTGATTTAAGTGACTTTCAGAATATCAGCTGGATTGAACTGGATGCCAACTATGGTCATCCAAATGATATTCGGGTGGGTTCAATCAAAACGAAGTTATCAGGGTTTACTCGTTCGGTGATCAATGGCGCCATGTATGCGCTTTGTTGCGATGCTGACTATTATATCTATGTAGAGCAGGACTGCCTGCTGCGGGGAGAAGACTTTCTGGAGAAAGCTATCGGCTCAAGTAATGAAGAAATTCTTCTGGGTAAGCATACAGTTGGAGGCAAGGGGATCTATGGCAAGCCTGCGGCAAAAACCCTGCAACAGAGCTTGATGATCGTGAAGAAGACTGCAATTTCGAGATTTATCTCGAAAACAATTGATGCGGAGGAATCTGACGGGGAGCGTTCCCCGGAACTCAAGATGGAACGGGATCTCGTGCCGTTTGGCTTTGTTGATGTTCCCTTCGGTAGATCCAGACCAATCGATTTCTCACAATCACACTTTTATGCCCAGCACCTTGATGACGCCGAGATTCTAGAGTTTTTGAAAGGTGAACAGCTTCCCCTGGATTTTCTCTCGGCTACCGAGGGAATCCTATTGCAACTGTAGCCTATTAGAACTCTGACTCGTCTTGGCCTTGGAGCCGGGTTCTGAAGGGCACCTCGAAAGATCTTCGTCGCGCCCTGACAGCCTGTTACTGATGCAATGGAAGTCTTCAGTTCAATGCAGCTGAATGGAAAAGCGTGAATTCTGGGATGAGGAAAAGCGCATCCGCAGTCTTCACAAGAAGAAGCCCACGTTAGGGAAGCTCTGGGCTACGGGGTCCTGAGCGGCATCTGAGGCCTGAAATCCCTAGCTGAGTCTTTGATTGCAATTG
>JBCBTI010000026.1:0-24595 GCA_039818745.1 Cyanobacteria bacterium J06638_7 | reverse complement strand
CGCCTGATGGCCGAGTTCGAGAAGGAGCTCGCCATCCTCAAGGGCCGCGTCGACGGCCTCGAGGCCAAGGTGGGTGAGCTGGAGGCCAGCCAGTTCTCCACCACCACCAAGCTGAAGGGTGAAGCCAGCTTCATGGTGGCCGGCGCCCCCGACTTCGACAGCCCCCTCGGTGGTGGACCGGCCCCGAACGAAACCACTGTCAACTACGACGTGCGGCTGAGCTTCGACACCAGCTTCACCGGCAAGGATCTGCTGCGCACCCGCCTGCGGGCCGGCAACTTCAGCTCCCTGCCCTTCGGCAGCAGCTCCCAGATCTTCAAGCTGGACAAGGCCGAAGGCACCGACGGCAGCGTGGAGATCGACCGTCTCTTCTACCGCTTCCCGGTGGGTGACAGCATGCGGATCACGGTGGGCGCCCTGGTGCGCAACACCGAGATGCTCAGCTTCGTTCCCCAGGCCTACAACTCCGACATCCTCGACTTCTTCCAGCTGGCGGGTGCTTCCGGCACCTACAACAAGGCCACCGGCGCCGGCGCGGGCTTCAGCTGGAAGCAGAAGGTGGAGAAGGGCAGGCCCGCCATCACCTTTGACACCAATTACGTCGCCAGCAACGACTTCGACGATTCCAGCGTCGGCGCCTTCTCCTCCGACAGCGGCATCAACTGGCTCACCCAGCTGGGTGTGAAGGGCCCCAACTGGGGAGCCGCCCTCGCCTATCGCTACGGCTCCGAGAACAGTCGACTCCGGGATCCCAACTTCTTCTCCACCGTTCCCAACGGGGGCAGCGCCAACAGCCTCGCCTTCGCGGCCTACTGGGCGCCGCTCGATTCGGGCTGGATCCCCTCGATCAGCGCTGGCTACGGCTACAACTGGCAGGATGAGGGAATCAGCGACTCCCAGTCCTGGATGGTGGGTCTGGAGTGGGATGACGTCTTCATGGAAGGCAGTTCTGCTGGCTTCGCAGCTGGCCAGCCTCCCTTCACCGGGGGCGAGAACAATTCCATGTTGTACGAGCTCTGGTACAAGTGGCAGGTTACCGACAACATCAGTATCACTCCTGCCATCTTCTATGGTGACGAAGTCACCTCAAACAGGGGCAACGACACCTGGGGCGGAGTGATTCAAACCACCTTCAAGTTCTGATCGGTACCTGCTGATCAGTACCAACCTGCGCTGCTCACCTCACACACCAGCCGCGCTCCCATGATCATGTTCAGCCCTCCATCCGGAGGGCTTTTTTCATGGCCACAGGTCAAGGCCGCAACAGCGCCTTGACCACTCGTTAATCAGGAGATAAGGATTTCACAATTTCTTGCAGCTAACACAGTGGTGACCTCCCAGTCCCAACCATGACCTTCACCACGAAGGCTGCGATTGCCAAGAAGGCCTCGATCGTGATCGCCGCCGCCGCCGGCCTGGCCGCGACCGCAGCCATCACCAACCCATCCCTGGCCCAGGCCACCATCAACGGAGCCGGAGCCAGCTTCCCTGCGCCCTTCTATCAGCGGGCCTTCGCTGGTGTGGCCAACAAGGTGCGTGTCAACTACCAGTCGGTGGGCTCCGGTGCCGGCGTGCGCCAGTTCGTGGCGGGCAGCGTGGACTTTGGCGCCACCGATGAACCGATCAAATCCTCCGAAGCCGCCAAGGTGGGCCGGGGGGTGGTGCAGTTCCCCGCCGTCGGCGGCACCGTGGCCGTGGCCTTCAACAAGAGTGACTGCGCCCGGCTGAATCTCACCCAGAAGCAGCTGGTGGACATCTACCTGGGCAAGATCACCACCTGGGAGCAGCTCAAGTGCGGCAGGGGAAGGCTCACTGTGGTGCATCGCTCTGACGGCTCCGGCACCACCTTCGCCTTCACCAATTCCCTCAGCGCCTTCTCCCCCGAATGGAAGAGCAAGGTGGGCGTAGGCAAAGCGGTGAAATGGCCCGTGGGCGTAGGCGGCAAGGGCAACGAGGGTGTGGCCGGCGTGCTCGCCAACACAAGCGGCAGCATCGGCTACGTGAACCAGGCCTTCGTGCGCGGCAATCTCAAGGCAGCGGCGGTTGGCAACAAGGCCGGCAGGTTTGTGATGCCCACCCGCGCCAGCGGAGCGGCAGCCCTGAACAACATCAAACTCGACGGCAATCTCGCCGGCGATGATCCCAACCCCTCGGGCGCCAACAGCTACCCCATCTCCACTCTCACCTGGATCCTCGCCTACCAGCGCGGTAACGGTGCCAAGACCAACTCGATCCGCACGGCCATGAACCACCTGCTCAGCCCGGCGGCTCAGAATCAGGCCGCCAGCCTCGGCTATGTGCCCCTGGAGGGCAACATCCTCAACCAGGCCAAGAGAGCGGTGGGCCGCATCGGCCAATAACCGGCGCGCGCGAGCCCGTGCTCCGGCAAGCCTGAGCACGCCCACCCGGGTACGAAGCGGGGGAGACGCCACGGGCATCTCCCCCCATTGTTCTGGAGTTAGAAGCCCTGGCGGATTCGCCCAATTCGATGAGCATTTAACCTCTCCATAAACACCTCTTAAGCCCACCACCCCCGGGCTCCATTAGATGTGGGCAGCGGTCAAAACAGCTCGTTCATGCAACCCAATCGCTTCTCCGCCAAGCTGAAGCAGCGCCTGCCCGGCCGCCGCTCGTCGCTGGCCATCACCGGAGGCCTGGTGTCGCTCTCCATGCTCGCCGCCGGCTGTGGCGGTGGCGGCACCGTGTCCCTGCCCACGATCAACGGCGCGGGAGCGTCCTTTCCGGCGGCGGCCTACCAGCGCTGGGCGGGTGACTACGCCAGCGAAACCGGCAACCAGGTGAACTATCAGTCCGTGGGCTCCGGCGCCGGTGTGCGTCAGTTCCTGGCAGGCTCGGTGGACTTCGGCGCCACCGACGAGCAGCTCTCCGATGAGGACTTCGGCAGTGGCGCTGCCGGCGAGCGCGGCGCCGTGCAGATCCCGATGCTGGGAGGCACCGTGCCGGTGGCCTACAACAACGCTGACTGTCCCGACCTGCAGCTCACCCAGACCCAGGTGGCCGACATCTTCCTGGGCAAGATTGCCGACTGGCAGGAGCTCGGCTGTCCCGCCGGCCCGATCACCGTGGCCCATCGCAGTGACGGCTCCGGCACCACGTTCGCCTTCACCAACTCCCTGGCCTGCTTCTCCGAGGAGTGGAAAGACAAGGTGGGCGTGGGCAAGGCCGTGGAGTGGCCCGTGGGCGTGGGCGGCAAGGGCAACGAGGGTGTGGCCGGCGTGATCGGCAACACCCCGGGCTCCATCGGCTACGTGAACCAGGCCTTCGTGCGCGGCGACATCAAGGCGGCAGCCCTCCAGAACAAGGAGGGCAACTTCGTGATGCCCACCTCTGAAAGCGGTGCCGCAGCTCTCAACGGCATCGTCCTCGACGAGCGGCTGGGCGGCGAGGACTGCAACCCCGCCGGTGCCGACAGCTTCCCGATCGCCGCCTTCACCTGGATTCTCGCCTACAAGAGCGGCCAGGGGGCCGAGAAGGCCGAGGCCGTGCGCACCTTCCTCACCTGGGCTCTGCAGGACGGTCCCCAGGCCACCGCTGCCGAGCTCGGCTACGTGCCGCTGAAGGGGGATGTGCTCAAGCGTGCCATGGCCGAGATCGAGAAGATCAAGGAGTAAGCCGCAGGCACAGGCAGCGGGCCGGGCCGCGTCGGGCCGCGATCCAGCTGCACACGAATGGGGCTCTATCAAGCAGGGGGCTGATCTGGGCCCCCTTTTTTCATCCCTGAATCTCCCCATGGACCCGGGTTGGTTGTGATGCAGCAGCTGCCTGCTAAAGATCACAAACCCTTGCAAAGGCGAAATCCTGACCAGGCCTTAACCCGCGAAAAACCTGGATCCATCAGTCTGACTTGGCTTGTTTCACCCTCCATGGCCCGCCCGTTCACCGCCCTCCTGCTCACGGCCACTCTGGCCATGGTGAGCGGATGCGGCGGCCGCGTTGTTGACAGCCCCGACGCCGGGGATGGCAGCGCTTCCAGCATCTCCATCAGCGGCTCCAGCACCGTGTTCCCGGTGATCGCCCAAGCCGTGGAGGCCTTCGGCAACACCGCCCGTGGCCGCGATGTCAGCATCCAACTCTCCGAGGTGGGCTCCACCGCCGGGCTGCGCGAGTTCTGCGCCGGTACCATTCCCATCGCCAACGCCTCGAGGCCGATCAGCAGCGCCGAACTGGAGGCCTGCGCCGCCAACGGCATCACCTTCATTGAGCTGCCCCTGGCGTTCGATGCCCTCACCGTGGTTGTGAACGGCGGCAACGACTGGGCCTCAGCCATCACCACCGAGGAACTCTCGCGCACCTGGTCGAGGGGGGCCGAGGGCAAGGTGACCAGCTGGATGGAGATCAACCCGGCCTGGCCGCAGCGCCCACTGGCACTCTGCGGCCCCGGCAAGGATTCGGGCACATTCGACTACTTCAATGAAGCCATCAATGGCGATCAGAACAATTCGCGAAGCGACTACCAGGCCAGCGAAGACGACAGTGTGATCGTGGACTGTGTGGCTGGTGATCCCGGGGCCATGGGCTACTTCGGCTTCGCTAATTTCAAGGCCAACAGCGATCGTCTCAAGGCCCTGGCCATTGCCGGCGGCGATGGCGAGCCTGTGATTCCCTCCCTGCAGTCAGTGCAGGACGGCAGCTACGTGCCACTGTCAAGGCCACTGTTCATCTATGTGAACGATCAGCAGATGCGCAGCGATGACGCGATCCGCAGTTTCGTGGGCTTCACCGTGGGCAACGGCCTCAATTTCGTGGAGAAAGCGGGCTACATCCCCCTCCCCGCCGACACCTACCGGCTGGTGGAAACCAAGCTCTACCGCCACATCCTCGGCACCTCCTTCGGTGGTGATCTGCCGGTGGGTCTCACCATCGGCGAAGCCCTGCGCCGCAGCTTCGAGGACACCCGCAAGGAGGGTTACCGCTAAGCAGGCTGGAGCTGCCGCGGCGGCGTGGGCAGCCGCCTGCCGGCGAGGAAAGCCAGGCTCACGAGAAGACAGGAGGCCCACAGACAGGCCTGCAGCCCGCCCACGAGGAACAGGGCCCCGGACAGCAGGGTGCCCAAGAGACGGCCGGCGGCATTGGCCATGTAGTAGAAGCCCACATTCAGGCTCACATCATCGGCTTCGGTGTAGGCCAGAATCATGTAACTGTGAATCGAGGAATTCATGGCAAACACCACCCCGAACACCATCAGGCCCACCACCACGGCAATGCCCGGATTCCCCACATCACGCCACAGGGTGATGGCGATCAGTGCCGGAATCGCCGAGAGCACGGCCGCCCAGAACTGCACGGCCGGCGGACCGGGGGGCCGATCGCTGCCCCAGGCCCGGCGCAGACTGGGGGCGGAACCCTGAATGATCCCGTAGCCGATCACCCACAGGCCCATGAAGCCCCCCACCTTCCAGAAGTCCCAGCCCAGGCTTGCCTGCAGAAACACCGGCAGGGCCACCACGAACCACACATCGCGGGCTCCAAACAGGAAAAAACGTGCCAGCGACAGCACATTGATGCCCTCGCTCTTGGACAGCAGGGAGCTGAAGGCCGGTTTGCTCTTCATCTTGCCGATGTCCCGCGGCAGCAGCAGGGTGACCAGAAAGGCCACCGCCAGCCAGCCAGCCAGCACCACCACGCCTGCGTTGAAGCCCACGGTGGTGAGCAGAACCCCGCCCACAAAAAACCCCAGGCCCTTGAGGGCGTTTTTGGCGCCGGTGAGAATGGCCACCCAGCGAAACAACTGCCCCTCGCCGCGGCTGTGATCGTCAGGGGTTTCAGGAACCACCACCCGAATGGCGCTCTTGGCGCTCATCTTCTCGAGATCCTTGGCGATGCCGCTGAGGGCCTGGGCCACCATCACCCACACCACCGAGAGCAGCCTGGGCCAGCTGTCCGCCACCGGCACCAGCAGCAACAGGGCCACGATCTGCAGCACTGTGCCGATCCAGAGGGTGAGCTTGAGGCCGAAGCGGGCTCCCAGCCAGCCGCCGTAGAGGTTGGTGAGAACCCCGAAGAACTCATAGAAAATGAACAGGAAGGCCACCTCCAGGGTGGTGAACCCCAGCTGCAGGAAGTGGAACACCACCAGCATGCGCAGGGCTCCATCGGTGATGGTGAACGCCCAGTTGTTGGCCGTGATGATGCTGTACTGCTGAACCGGCGAGAGCGTGCGCATCAGCGGGCCTCCTGGGCGATCACGTGGCAGGCCAGATCGGCCATGCGGCAGCTGTAGCCCCACTCGTTGTCGTACCAGGCGTACACCTTGAGCTGGGTGCCGCCCGTCACCAGGGTGGAGGGGGCATCCACGATCGAGCTGCGGCTGTCATTGAGGAAGTCGCTCGACACCAGCGGCCGGGTTTCGTAGCCGAGGATCCCCTGCAGGGGGCCGGCGGCGGCGACCTCGAAGGCGCCGTTCACCTCCTCCACCGTGACGCTGCGCTCCAGCTCGAACACCGCGTCGGTGATCGATGCATTGAGCAGGGGCACGCGGATGGCGTGGCCGTTGAGCTTGCCGGCCAGCTCGGGGAAGATCAGGCCGATGGCCCGGGCCGAACCGGTGCTGGTGGGGATCAGGTTCTGCAGGCAGGAGCGGGCGCGGCGTAGATCGCTCTTGAAGCTGTCGATCACCACCTGGGTGTTGGTGACATCGTGCAGGGTGGTGATCGAGCCGTGGCGGATGCCGAAGCTCTCCTGCACCACCTTCACCACCGGCGCCAGGCAGTTGGTGGTGCAGGAGGCGGCGGTGAGCAGGCGGTGGCGATCCGGCACATAGCTGGCGTGGTTGATGCCGAACACGATGTTTGGGATCTCCACACCATCCAGCGCTCCCTTCACCGGACAGGCCACGATCACCTTGGTGATGTCGTCCGCGCAGAAGTAGGCGGCGAGGGCCTCGGCTGTCTTCACCTTGCCGCTGCACTCCAGCACCAGCTGCACGCCGGCAGCGTGCCAGGGCACCAGGGCCGGCTGGCTGTGCTGGGAGTAGCTCACAGCCGTGCCGTCCACGGCGAAGTCATCGGAGCGGGCCTGCACCGACCGATGCCAGCGGCCGTGCACCGAGTCGAACTCCAGCAGGTGGGCCGCCGTATCGGCATCGCCGGCGCTGTCGTTCACATGGGCAAGTTCGATCCCGGGCCGGCCCCAGAGGGCCCGGAACACCAGACGGCCGATGCGGCCGAAGCCGTTGATGCCGATGCGCACAGCGCCAGAGCGACTGGCAGTACTCTCACATCAACAGCACTTGATGGATCTTATGGACCGGTTAAGGGATGCCCCCGCGCCGCCGGGCGCTGTCGGCGCCATCAGCTCAGCGCTGAGCACCGACCAGGCGCGACCCATGCTCAAGGCCCTGGCCGATCCCTGCCGCCTGCAGGTGCTCGAGGCCCTCTCCGGCGGCGAGCGCTGCGTCTGCGATCTCACCGGCGAGCTGGGGCTGGCCCAGTCGCGGCTCTCGTTCCACCTGCGGGTGCTGCGCGATGCCGGGCTGCTGAGCGACCGCCACAGCGGCCGCTGGGTGTACTACCGCCTGCGCCCCGAGGCCCTGCAGGCGCTGCAGGGCTGGCTGGCGGCCCTGCAGCGCCACTGCGGCGCGCCCGCCGATCCCTGCTGCGACTGAGGATCACCCATGGGCATCTTCGAGCGCTGGCTGAGCCTCTGGGTCGCCCTGGCCATCGCCGCCGGCATGGTGCTGGGCCAGGCCTTCCCTGGCCTGTTCACGCTGCTGGGGGGCATCCAGATCGCCCAGATCAACCTGGTGATCGCGGTGCTGATCTGGCTGATGATCGTCCCGATGATGCTGGCGGTGGACTTCGGCGCCGTGGGCCGCATCGGCCGCAACCCCCAGCCGCTGCTGGTGACGGTGGCGATGAACTGGCTGGTGAAGCCCTTCACCATGGCCCTGCTCGCCTGGTGGTTCATCCGCGGCCTCTTCGCGGCCTGGATCCCACCGGAGCTGGGCGATGAACTCATCGCCGGCATGATCCTGCTGGGGGTGGCTCCCTGCACGGCGATGGTGTTCGTGTGGAGCCAGCTCTGCCGCGGCAATGCCACCTACACCCTGGTGCAGGTGGCGGTGAACGACCTGATCATGGTGGTGGCCTTCGCTCCGATCGCGGCCCTGCTGCTGGGGGTGAGCCAGGTGGTGGTGCCCTGGGACACCCTGCAGCTCTCGGTGGTGCTGTTCGTGGTGATCCCCCTGGCGGCCGGCTGGCTCACCCGCCGCTTCCTGGCCAGCGAGCGGGCGATCGAGCATCTGGAGCGGGTGCTCAAACCGTGGGCGATCGTGGGCCTGCTGGCCACGGTGGCCCTGCTGTTCGGCTTCCAGGCCGGCACCATCGCCGCCAATCCGGGCCTGATCGTGCTGGTGGCGATCCCGCTGATCCTGCAGACCGTGCTGATCTTCCTGCTCACCGCCCTGGGCATGCGCGCCTGCCGCCAGCTGCACGACGTGGCCGCCCCGGGAGCCCTGATCGGCGCCTCCAACTTCTTCGAGCTGGCGGTGGCGGTGGCCATCAGCCTGTTCGGCGTGCGCTCCGGCGCCGCCCTGGCCACCGTGGTGGGGGTGCTGGTTGAAGTGCCGGTGATGCTCGCCCTCGTGGCGATCGCAAACCGCAGCAGGCGGCTGTTTCCTTACAGAAGCGCAGTGGGATGATCGAGGCAGCGCCGTGGGGCAGGAGCCGGACCACCATGAAGCTGGCAGCCTGCGACCCGGGCGATGCCGCCGAATTCCAGCAGCTGTTCATCACCACCTTCACCGCCTCGGAAGGTGAGGCCGAGGGCAGGCTGATTGGAGACCTGGTGGGCGATCTGATCAACGGCACGGACAGCCGGGATCGCCGCTGCTTCGTGGCCACCGACAACGATCAGATCGTCGGCGGCATCGTCTTCTCGCGGCTCAGCTTCGAGAACGGCGCCGACGCCTTCATCCTGGCGCCTGTGGCGGTGCGGCCCGACGTGCAGGGCCGAGGCATCGGCCAGCGCCTGATCCGCTTCGGCCTGGCGGCCCTGGCGCAGGAGGGAGTGGAGCTCGTGCTCACCTACGGCGATCCGGGCTTCTACGCCAAGGTGGGCTTCGCTCCCACCACCGCCGCGGTGATCCCTCCGCCCCTGCCCCTGCAGCATCCCGAGGGCTGGCTGGCCCAGTCGCTCACGGGGCAGGAGATCGAGCCGATCCAGGGCCCGTGTTCCTGTGTGGCGGCGCTCAGCAATCCTCACTTCTGGTAGGGAACCCTGCACTCAGCGCTCCTGGCCGCCTCCAGCCGCGGCAACCGCGGCGCCCGTGGCGCTCAGCCAGGCCCCCGGCGTGGGCGCTGACCACGATGGTCAGCCAGGGGGAACAGCAGCTTCAGGATGAAGCCCTGGTGGCGGGCCTCAGGAGCGGCGCCCACCAGCACGGCCAGGGAGCCGCCGGCGGGCTCACTCACTCGGCCTGCGGTGAGAAGAGAACCGCGTCACAGGCTTCGTGCAGGAGCATCACCGCGGCCGCAGGCAGGCCGGCCTGCTGCAGGAGGTCCGCCAGGGACCGGCGGCTCAGGGGTTCCTCGGCGCTGCCGGTCTCGATGCGGGCAGCCGCCAGCTCCACGAAGCGCGCCAGATCGGCAGATGCCACAGCATCCTGCAGCAGGGAGGCGCGGACGCCGACTGCGGCGTTCGACGTCACGGCCGCGGGCCCCAGCAGGCAGCAGGCCTGCCGCTTGCTGATCTGCTGGGCCAGCAGGATCGACAGCAGGTAGGCATAGGGCTCAAGCTGATCATTGTTGACATGCAGTTTCCGGCTTATGGCCCTGCGCAGCAGGTCCGCCCGGGCTGGCGGATCCAATCCCAGGTGCTCAAGAATCGCGGCCAGGTAGGCGGACACCACATGGTCTTTGGCCTCATCATAGGAGGCCTCGAAGCAGGGAAATCCCATCTGGCGCCAGAGTTCCCGCGTGCGGATGTGATTGCGACGAACCTTGCAATACATCTGCAGGGGGGAGGAGAGGGCTGCTGGATAGGCATTCCTGAGCATTCCCTTCAGGGAGGAAAGGGCAGAGTTTCGCGGCTCCCTGAAGCTCACGAAAAGGATCATCTCAGCAGCGATCAGATGCAGGTCATCCAGCAGCTGCTGACAGGATGAGCGATGTTTTAAAATCAGCTCAGTGAAGACTTCACTGCTGAGAATACAGGTCTTCGCCGAAGTGGCCTGGATCTCTTCTCGCAGAGCCAAAAGATAGCATTCTGGAGACAACCCCCGATCACCAATCCGATCCAGCACAACATGGGGGCTGATCATGGACCCTGGCAGGAGCGCATGTTGAGGGCCGAATCGTGCCGTGTTGGGATAGAGACACCCCTGCTGCAGAAGGCGATCGCGTTGGGAGGCCATGAACACCTGAAAGGAAGTGGTGCCGGTTTTGTGTAAGCCCACATGAACGATCAGCTTCATCCAGGTTGGATTTGAAGCCCAAAATCCTACAGCCGCATTAACAGCCGTCCTGACCGCTCGCCATCACCACCCTGGCCCGTCATCAGCCCCAGGGCCTTGATCTGCTGCACAGCCAGCCTGGCCGATGCGAACCCACTCATCAGGGGCTGGCAAGGGAGCCCACCGCGTGCATCAGGGCCTGGTGGCGGGTGAGGTCGGTGTGATCCTCGGGCAACTTCTCGAACAGCCTGAATTCCTCCAGCCGCTTGCGGGTGGTGCCCTGGGCTCCCACCACATACACCTGGCGACCCACCTCGATGGCTTCCTCCACGGCGTTCTCGATCGCCAGGGCGGCGCTGATGCCGAGGTGGAACACCTCCGAGAGGTCGAAGATCACCGCATCACAGTCCCCGATGGCATTGTGCTCGCGGTTGATGGCCTTGGCCACCCCGAAGATCATGGCGCCGTTGAGCTGGAACAGCAGCACCCGGCCATTGCCCCGGGTGAGCAGGTCCCGTTCATCGCCGCTGAGGTCCATGGCGTCATCCACGGTGCTCACCGCTTTGACGGCCTTGGCCTGCATGGTGCTCATCTTGTCGATCGTGAGGATGTTGGCGATGAAGATGCCCACCCCCACCGCCACCATCAGGTCCACCAGCACCGTGAGCGCGATCACCGTGTAGGTGATGAAGGCACCCTTCCTGGAGAGCTGGGGCACGCGGCCCAGGAAGCCCCAGTCGACGATGTCGATCCCCACCTTGAACACGATCGCCGCCAGCACCGCCAGGGGGATCCGGGCCGCCAGCGGCGAACCCCCCAGGATCACCAGCGCCAGGAACACCGCCCGCAGGATCCCCGACAGCCCGGTGCGACCACCGGCCTGAATGTTCACCACCGTGGCCGTGGTGGCCCCCGATCCGGGCAGGGCCCCGAACAGGCCGGCAGTGATGTTGGCGAGCCCCTGACCCACCAACTCCTTGTTTGAGCGGTGCTCGGTGCGGGTGAGGCTGTCGGAGACCAGGCAGGTGAGCAGGCAGTCGATCGAGCCCAGCATGCCCAGCAGGGCGGCATTGATCAGCACCAGCTGCAGCACATCGGGGGTGAGGGCCGGCAGGGTGAACTGCGGCAGGCCGCTGGGGATCACGCCGATGCGCCGCAGGTCCACCCCCGGGAAGGCCACCAGGGAGAGGATCGTGCCCACGATCAGGGCGAACAGCGGCACTGGCACAAGGCGCTTCACCACCCCGGGGGTGAACCACAGCACCGCCAGGGTGATCAGGGCCAGCAGCGATTCCATCGGCCGGATTCCCTGCAACAAAGCCGGCAGGGCCCAGAGGGTGCCCAGCACGCTGCCGGGGGGCGCGGACTGTCCCAGCAGGGGGCCGATCTGAAGAATGATCAGAATCGTGCCGATGCCGCTCATGAAGCCCGAGATCACCGTGTAAGGCATCTGGGTGATGTAACGACCGAGCCGGAACACTCCGTAGAGGATCTGAAACACCCCCGAGAGCATCACCACCGTGAAGGCGATCGCCAGGGCCTGGGCGGGGTCGTCGAAGCGGGCGGTGAGGGTGGCCAGCACGGCCGTGAACACCACCGTCATCGGGCCGGTGGGCTCCGAGATCAGGGAGGGGGTGCCGCCGAACAGGGCTGTGACCAGGCCGATGATCGCCGCTGACCAGAGTCCGGCAGCGGCTCCAGCCCCGGAGGCCACACCGAAGGCCAGGGCCATGGGCAGGGCGATCACGGCGGCGGTGAGACCGCCGAAGACGTCACCGCGGATGTTGTGGCGGCCGATGTGATTGAAGATCCCGTTGGCGGCTGGCGCTGGTGCTGCCGGGGCTGGAGTGCTGGCCATGGTGCGGGGAGTCAGCTAGGGGAAGGGAGCCGGGGCAGGCGATTCAGGGCACACCCCTGCGCAGCGCCGGGTGCCCCTGGCCGCGCTTTGCCAGCCCCTGGGGCTGGCTGGGCCGGATGCAGTCGCTCGCTGGCTGACCCGAGAGGTTGCGGTGCGCCACCTCACCCCGGAGCCGCTGCGCCGCACTGTACGGATGCCCGGATCGGAACCCCGCGCCCCCCGAGCGGGCCCCGCGGCAGCAGGGCCTAACCAACTCTTAAACAGGTCGCTACCGGCCCTTTGCCTTGCAGCCGGACGATCTCCATAGGTTGGTCGCACAACTCGGCACCCAGATCGCCATGGTGTTCACACCGTCCCTGGAGGCTTCCTACCGGGACAGCTTTCGCGATCTGCTGGAGACCAGTTTCGAGAAGCGCAGCCTGGTGCATCTCAGCGCCGGCAGCACGGTGCCGCTGCTCAAGCGCAGCGTATGGATGGTGATCCGGGGGATGGTGAAGCTGAGTGCCATCTCCATCCAGGGTGATGAACTGCTGCTCGGACTCGCCGGCCCCAACGAGCCCTTCGGTGAACCCCTGAGCAATGTGCAGGCCTACGAGGCCCGCACCGTGAACGACAGTGATCTGCTCTGTCTGAGCTGTGAAGACCTGGCCGGCTCACCCGATCTGGCCATCGCCCTGCTGCAGGGCATGGCGGCCCGCTACCGCCAGAGCGAAGCGATGCTGGCCCTGCTGGGCCTGCGCCGCATCGAGGAGCGGGTGCGCGGTTTTCTGGAACTGCTCGCCAACGACTACGGCCAGCCCTGCGACAAGGGGCTGCGGCTCAATGTCAAGCTCACCCACCAGGAACTGGCCAGTGCCCTGAGCACCACGCGGGTCACCGTCACCCGGGTGCTCGGTGCCCTGCGCGATGAAGGCTGGCTGCACATCGATTCCCAGCGCCGGCTGGTGATCGCCCATCAACCTGTCCGGCGCCGATGAGCCAGCAGCAGCAGCCGCGCCTGCTGCTGGTTGATCACCACTGCTGCCCTGACCCTGGTCTCGATCCAATCCTCGAAGCCGGCGGTTTCGCCGTGCTGCACTGTGGCCTTGCCGATGTTGCCGGGCAGCTGGCCGGCGACGCGGCGATCGATCTGCTGGTGGTGTGCGCGGAGCTGGAGCCCCAGCAGTTGCAGCGCCTGCGCGCCGCCGGCGCTGGCGGTGCGAGGCCCGTGCCGCTGCTGGTGCTGAGCAGCGGCGAACCGGTGCGAGCCCTGGAGGCAGGCGCTGACGACGCCCTGCAGCGACCCTTCGGCCAGGCCGAACTGCTGGCGCGCTGCCGGGCGCTGGTGCGGCGGCGGCAGTTGCTGACGCCGCTGCGCACGGTGCTGCGCTGCGGCCCGATCGAGATGGTGGTGGAGGAACACGAGGTGCGGCGCCACGGGGAGCCGGTGAAGCTGTCGCCACGGGAATTCCGGCTGCTGCGCTTTCTGCTCGAGCACCCCCGCCGCACCTGGCCGCGGGAGGAGCTGCTGGTGCGGGTGTGGGGCGAGCTGGAGGGCCCGGTGCTCGATCCCAAGACCGTGGATGTGCACATCCACTGGCTGCGGCTCAAGCTCGAGGACGACCCAGGCCATCCCCGTCTGATCAGCACCGCCCGCGGCCGGGGGTATCGCCTTGGCTGAACTGACGTTCTGGGGCTCGTCGCTGAGGCGACAGAATGGCCTGATGGAACCCAGGCTGCTGGTCGTCGAAGATGACGACACGATCCGCGAGACGATCAGCGATGCCCTGGGCCTCGAGGGGTTCAGCGTCACGGCCTGCGGCAATGGCCGGGATGCCCTGCAGTCGATCCAGCGCGCTCCGGAGGGCGAAGGCTTCGCTCTGGTGGTGCTCGACCTGATGCTGCCGGGGCTGGGCGGGCTTGACCTCTGCCGGCAGCTCCGGGCGGCTGAGGACCACACGCCGATCCTGGTGGTGAGCGCCAGGGACAGTGAGACCGACCGGGTGCTCGGTCTGGAGGTGGGAGCCGACGACTACCTGGTCAAGCCCTTCGGCATGCGCGAGCTGGTGGCACGCTGCCGGGCCCTGCTGCGCCGCACCACCAGCCCCGCTCCCGCCGACAAGGTGCTCGAGCACGCCAACCTGCGGCTCTACCAGGAGGAGTGCCGGGTCACCCGCGACGGCCGCGACGTGAACCTCTCGCCCAAGGAATACCGGCTGCTGGAGCTGTTCATGCACTACCCCAAACGCGTCTGGAGCCGGGACAAACTGCTCGAGCAGGTGTGGGGGGCCGACTACTTCGGCGACAGCAAGACCGTGGACGTGCACATCCGCTGGCTGCGCGAAAAACTGGAGGCCAATCCCTCGGCGCCGCAGCACCTGATCACCGTGCGCGGCTTCGGCTACCGCTTTGGCTGAGCCGCGTCCGGCCCCGGCGGGCCGGTGGGCCCTCTGGCCACGGCGCCGGTCCAGCGACGGCGGCGCTCCCAGCGCCGCCCAGCTGCTCAGCTGGATGGATTCCTCACCGGTGGGCTGGCTGCTGCTCGAGGGGGGCAAGCAGGTGCGCCATCTCAACCCGAGGGCCGAGCGCATTCTCGGCGTGAAGGCGGGCCGGCACCTCGACGGCCTGGCACTGGAGGAGATCTGCCCCGATGCCAACCTGCTCAGCAGCGTGGCCATGGCGCGGCGACAGGAGCGGCCCCAGCGCCTGGAGTGGCAGTTCCGGCAGCAGGACTTCGATGTGATGGTGGTGCCGGCCGCGGGCGGCTGGATCGGCGTGCAGCTTCAGAGCCGCCGCTCCCTGGAGGCCCAGCTGGAGCAGCAGGAGCGCTGGGTGAGCGATGTGGCCCATGAACTCAAGACTCCGCTCACCGCCCTGCTGCTGGTGGGCGACAGCCTGGCCGCCCTGGTGACCGACAGCAACGCGCGGCTGGTGGAGCGCCTGCAGCGGGAACTGCTGCGCCTGCAGGAGCTGGTGAACGATCTGCTGGAGCTCTCGCGGCTGGAGAACACGCTGCCAGGACGAGGGCTCCAGCGGGCCCCGGTGCCCCTCTGCCAGCTGGTGGAGCAGGTGTGGACCAATCTGCGCCCCCTGGCCGAGCAGCGTGGCGTGAAGCTGGAGCTGGAGCCACGCGGCACGGTGACCGTGCTGGGTGACGCCTCACGCCTGCACCGGGCCCTGCTCAACCTGATCGACAACGCCCTGCGCTACAGCCCCGACGGCGGGGTGGTGGAGGTGGCCACCTCCAGCCGCGGCGGCTGGTGCCAGCTGAGCGTGCGCGATCACGGCCCCGGCCTCAGCCGGGACGATCTCGAGCACATGTTCGAACGCTTCTACCGGGGCGATCCGGCCCGGGCGCGCAGCCAGAGGGCCGGCAGCGGCCTGGGCCTGTCGATCGTGCAGCAGATCGCCGTCACCCACGGCGGGCGGATTCAGGCCAGCAACCACCCCGAGGGGGGCGCGCTGCTGGATCTGCTGTTGCCCACCGAGGGCATGGCCCCGTCGTGATCGGCCGCCAGGACCCCGGGCCGTTCAGCTCACCCGCACTTCAACCACGCGGCCGCCCAGACGGCCCACCCGTCGCAGGGCCTCATTCATGCGCGTGAAGGGCACCCGGATCACCGTTTCGGCCGTGCGCGAGTAGGCGTTGTCAGCCACACCGGTGACCAGCATGGTCACCAGACGGCAGCCGGCGCCGTCGCTGCTGCGGGTACCGGCCATCACCGGCAGGCCGGCCACCAGATCGCGGCGGTCGCTGTTGAACACAGCCACGCTGGTGCCCAGTTCGCCGTCGTAGACCCCGCTGCCGATGGCGGAGCGGAAGAAGGCGGGACCGGAGCTGGGCGGATTGACGGCGACGGCCCGGTTGTTGTGCACCATCCGGTTGAGGCGCGACTGCACCCCCACCGCATCTCCCTTCACCGAAGCGGCGGCACCGCGGGCCAGTTGCATCAGCCAGGAGAACTGGCGGCCTTCATGGCCTTTGGAGTAATCCCAGCCATGGATGTAGGGCACCACATCCTGCCCGAAGCGCTCCTGATACTCATCGCTGTCGAGGTAGGAATCGATCTCGGCGTCGTAGCCCTGCTCCTGCAGGATCGTGAAGTGGTGGAGCATCTCGTCCCTGTTCTGGGGAGCCCGGCCGAGGAGATGCTTGAAGTTGAGTTCGATGAAGCGGTAGGGATTGCAGTTGTCGAAAAAGCGCGCCTTGTAGAGGCCACTCTTGGCCACCTGGCGCACAAACTCCCGCACCGTGAAGTCACCATTGCGGAACAGCGATTCCAGCCCTTCCAGCCGTTCGCTCTTCATCAGGTACTGGTGGCCGAGCACCTGCTGATACACAGCGCGGATGATGACGTCGCGATCTTCACTGGAGGCATGGGCCCAGTTTTCCTTGTCGCGATCGTTGGCATAACGCTCGATGCCGAGAACAGGAGCTTTGAGCAGGGCCATGGGTTGGGGTGGGGGAAGGGCAAGGGAGCGCCGTGGGCCTGCCGTCCGTGGGGCACGCCGGTGGCCTTGGGGGCTGCCGGGGACTGACGGGCGGAGGCAGGGCGGGGTGCCCGGGGAGAAACTGGCGCCCACCGAAGCTAGGGGCTCGATGGGGAACTGGTCCCCGGGTTTCATTGAATGTTTCGCTTCAGATGAAGAGCCATGAAGCTGTGGGGCTCAAGCCCTGCCCGCCCGCCTTCAGCTGAGTTGCCGACTGGGTGTTGATGATCACAACCCCTGTCCGTTATGCACGTCTGGGCACCGCAGATCGACCCCTCCCATCCGCTGGACTGCACCCAGGCGGAGCGCTATGCGATCCAGCGGCTCGACAACGCCGCCGACCTGGCCCTGCAGGGCAGCCACGAACACCTCAGCGCCGTGTGCAGCCCCGCGCAGGCGCTCTTGTTCCACACCCATGAAGCCGCCCTGCTGAGGCCGGGCAGGCCGCTGCCTAGGCTGGGGATCCGTCCGGCGCGTCACGATGACCATTCACGCCGACAACAGCCTCAGCATCGGCCGCACACCGCTCGTGCGCCTGCAGCGGGTGACCCGGGGCTGCGCTGCCCGCGTGCTGGCCAAGATCGAAGGGCGAAATCCCGCCTATTCGGTGAAGTGCCGCATCGGCGCGGCCATGATCTGGCGGGCGGAGCAGGACGGCCTGCTGGGCCCGGGCAAGGAACTGATCGAGCCCACCAGCGGCAACACGGGCATCGCCCTGGCCTTCGTTGCCGCTTCGCGGGGCATCCCGCTCACCCTGACGATGCCGGAGACGATGAGCATCGAGCGGCGCAAGCTGCTCACCGCCTACGGCGCCCGGCTGCTGCTCACCGAGGGACGCCTGGGCATGCCCGGCGCCATCGGTGCCGCCCGCAAACTGGCCACCTCCGACCCCGATCGCTACGTGCTGCTGCAGCAGTTCGCCAATCCCGCCAACCCCCAGATCCACCACGACACCACCGGTCCGGAGATCTGGGAAGACACCGAGGGGCAGGTGGACGTGCTGGTGGCAGGCGTGGGCACCGGCGGCACCATCACCGGCGTCAGCCGCTACATCAAACACACCCTGGGCCAGCCGCTGCAGTCGGTGGCGGTGGAACCGGCCAACAGTCCGGTGATCAGCCAGACCCGCGCCGGTGAGGAGCTCCAGCCCGGGCCCCACAAGATCCAGGGCATCGGGGCTGGCTTCGTGCCGGCCAACCTCGATCTCGACCTGGTGGACCGGGTGGAGGTCGTGAACGACGCCGAGGCCGTGGCCATGGCCCGACGCCTGATGAAGGAGGAGGGCATCCTGGCCGGCATCTCCTGCGGAGCGGCCACCGCCGCCGCCCTGCGCCTGGCGGCCGAACCGGCCTACGCGGGCAAGACGATCGTGGTGGTGCTGCCCGATTCCGGCGAGCGCTACCTCAGCTCGGTGCTGTTTGAGGGGGTCTTCGACGAGAGTGGCCTGGCCCCGGTGCCGCTGCCGGGCTGAGCCGCCCGCCCCATGGCGCGTCCCCACCGCATCTGGGTCGTCGACGACGACCCTGAACTCCGCCAGATGCTGGCCACCTACCTGGCTGAGCAGGGCTACGAAGTGCGCTGCCTGGTGGATGCCCGGCAAATGCTGGCCCGTCTGCAGGGCCAGCGGCCCGATCTGGTGGTGCTCGACCTGATGCTGCCGGGCGACGACGGACTCACCGCCCTGCGGCGGCTGCGCGATGACGGCGATGACCTGCCGGTGCTGATGCTCACCGGCCGCGGCGATGCGGTGGACCGCATCATCGGCCTGGAGCAGGGGGCCGACGACTACCTGGCCAAGCCCTTCCTGCCACGGGAACTCACGGCCCGCATCGAGGCCGTGCTGCGCCGCCGTGGCAGCCTGCCGGCGGGGGCACCGCAGGCGGAGCAGGCCGTGATCGCCTTCGGGGCCTGGCGCCTCGATCCGGCCTGCCGCAGCCTGGCGCGCAACGGTGTGCCGGTGACGCTCACCAGCGGCGAATTCAGCCTGCTGCTGGCCTTCGCCCAGCACCCCCACCGCCCCCTCTCGCGGGAGCGGCTGATCGAGATCTCCCGCGGTCCCAACAGCGAAACCGACAGCCGCAGCATGGACGTGCAGGTGTCGCGGCTGCGCCGACTGGTGGAGGACAACCCCTCCCAGCCGCGCCACATCCAGACAGTGTGGGGATACGGCTATGTGTTCGTTCCCGATGGCCAGGCCCGTCGCTGAGCGCCGCCGCTGGCTGCAGCTGCTGGCCTACGCCGGCTGGGGCGTGAGCCTCTGGCTGGTGAGCCTGCTGTTGATCCAGACCCTGCTGGCACGCCGCATCGAGCGCGCGCGCATGGCCCAGCTGGGCTCGGAGGTGGCCTTCAGCCTGCGCCTCGGCGAACTGGCCCTTGAACGCCTGCCGATGGAAGCCGTGGCCGAACTCAGCGGGCTGCAACTGGCGAGCACGCCGCCGCCGGCCTCCCGGCGCGGCCGGCGTGAGGCCGATGCCCTGGAGGCCGAGCTCTGCGACCAGCTGGGCTACTGCAGGGAGGTGGTGCCGGCGGCCAACCAGCTCTGGGTGGAGCTGGCCTCGGCTCTGGAGCCGGCGTGGCTGGCGACGCCGCTGCCGCGGCAGCGGCCCTGGCCGCCCGATCCCCTCTCCCTCAGCCTGTCGCTGGCGGCGGCGGGACTGGGGCTGAGCACCCTGGTGCTGGCCCTGGAGGTGCGGCGCCCCCTGCGGCTGCTGGAGCGGTCCTTGCAGCAGCTGGGCTCGGGTCGCAATCCCCAGCCGGTGCTCCCCCGCGGTGCCTCCTCGGTACGCCAGCTCACAGGCCGCTTCAACGCCATGCTCAACCAGCTGGAGCAGGCCCGCCAGGATCGCGAAACCATGCTGGCCGGCATCGGTCACGACCTCAACGCCCCGCTCACGCGGCTGCGGCTGCGGTTGCACCTGGCCGCAACCACGCCGATGAGCGGCGCCGACGCCGCCAAGGCCCAGGGGGACCTGGACGCCCTGGAGCGCATCACCGCCCAGTTCATGGCCTTCGCCCGCGGCCAGGGGGAGGAAGCGCCGCTGGAGGTGAACCTCGCCGAACTGCTGGCCGAGGTGGCCGGCCAGAGCGATCTGCACCCCCTGGAACTGCGGCTCGAACCTCTGAGCCGGCGGGTGCGGCCCACGGACCTGGCCCGGGCGGTGGCCAACCTGCTCGACAACGCCCGCAGCCACGGCGAGGCACCCTTCCGCCTCAGCCTGAGGCCATGGGCGGAGGACGGTTTCGAGATCGAGGTGGACGATGGCGGCCCCGGCGTGGCCGAGGAGCTCTGGAGCCAGGCCCTGCAGCCCTTCCGCCGCCTGGACAGCGCCCGGGGCGGCACGGGCCATTGCGGTCTGGGGCTGGCGATCGCCGAGCGGGTGGCTCGAGAGCACCACGGCTCTCTGCAGCGCCGCCGGCACCAGCGCGGCTTCGCGGTGCTGCTGCGTGGCCGCACCCTCGCTCCGGCCTGAGAACCGGGCGCCAGAAGGATCTGGTCACAACTCCGCGGCGCGCGGTTGCACCTGGGTCAGATCCTGCCGGGACGATGGACACAGCGATGGGCGATCACCCGGATCCGCATCCAACTCCAGGCCCATCCCTTCTCCCCCAACCCTTCCTCCGTTCCCCTGGCATGACCCACCCCAACCTCCTCAGGCGCGGCCGCTCCCTGGCCACCGCCGCCGGCATCACCCTGCTGAGCATGGGCAGCGCTTTGCCGGGCCTGGCCCAGGACTCGGCGCCGCAGCGCCTCACTCCCGCCCAGGAAGCCCAGATCTTCCCGGAGCGCAAGGCCCTGCTGGTGCGCCATCAGCGCGAGCGCATCCAGACGCTGCAGAAGAGTGAGCGCTGCGTCAGTGGTGCCGCCAACTCCTCCGCCCTGCGCCGCTGCCTGCAGCAGGAGCGCCAGGAGAACCAGGCCCAGCGCCAGAGCCTGCGCGAGAGCATGCGCGAGATCTATTCCCGCAGTGGCATCGACGTGCCGGTGGGGGGACCGGGAGCGGGCCGCTCGGGCAGGGGCCAGGGAGGCAACTGAGCCACCGCCGCGTGCCGGCAAGGCCGGCATGAAGCCTGATGGCGACAAGCTGGGCAGCCTTGGAAGGCCTGCCTAGCTTGCGATCGGCACGTCAGCAAACCGGGAGCCACCGCCATGCGCACCCACGATCTGGAACAGCACGACAACCTCTACGCCGATGAGACGGCAGCGGTGATCGGCGAGACCACCGCCGACGCCCGATCCCATGCCCTCTGGGCTGCGGCGCTGATCGCCGCGATGGTGGTGGGCCTGGGCATCGCCCTCGCGGTGCTCTGAGCCGGGGGGCGCCCCGGCCGCCGGTATGGCGGCACGGGCCATAATGCGTGTGCCGTCATGGCCACCCACCCACCGCACCATGGCCGCCTCCCCCCTGGCCGCCGTCACCGCGTCCCCACCCAGCGCCGAGCTGCTCGAGGAGATCTGCTCGTTCTTCCGCCTGCTCAGCGAACCCGCCCGCCTGCAGCTGCTCTGCCAGCTGCGGCAGGGGCCCATGGATGTGGCCGCACTGATCGATATCACCGGCTTTTCCCAGTCGCACATCAGCCGCCAGCTGGGTCAGTTGCAGCGGGCCGGCCTCGTGAACTGCCGACGCGAGGGGGTGCGGCTGACCTATGTCGCCGACGACCCGCTGGTGCATGAGCTCTGCGCCCTGGTGCAGTCGCGCCTGAAGCAGCGCCTGCAGGCCCAGCTGCACCAGCTCCAGAACACCTGAGCCCTGCCCCGATGCCCCTCTGCCGCCGCCGTTTCCTCGCCCTGGCGGCGACCGGCACGGCGGGCCTGCTCTCGGCCGACTGGTGGCGCCGTTCGCTGGCAGCCGCCCAGCTGCCGGCGCGGGGGGACCTGCGGCTGGCGCTGATCAGCGACCTCAACTCCAGCTACGGCTCCACCACCTACATCCCCCAGGTGCACCGCGGGGTGGCGCTGCTGGGCCGCCTGCAGCCCGATCTCGTGCTCTGCGCCGGCGACATGGTGGCGGGCCAGAAGCTGGGGCTGAGCAGCAGCCAGCTCGATGCCATGTGGGCCGCCTTCGACCGGCAGGTGCTCGAACCGTTGCTGGCCCGCAGCGGCGGCTTTGCCCCGGCGATGGGCAACCACGACGCGTCCAGCAGCCGCGGCCCGGGCGGTTTCAGCTTTGCCCTCGACCGGCAGCGGGCCGCCCGCTTCTGGCGCTCACGCCAGCCCAGCCTCGGCCTGACGCTGATGGAGGCCAGCGCCTTCCCCTTTCGCTACAGCCTGCGCCAGGGTGCGCTGTTCGCCGTGGTGCTGGACGCCTCCTCGGCCAGCGTCAGCGCCGCCGACTGGGCCTGGGCGCGGGCCCAGCTGAGCGCAGCGCCGGCCAGGGCGGCCCGCCTGCGGCTGGTGATCGGCCATCTGCCCCCCTATGCAGTGGGCCTGGGGCGCGACCGCGCCGGCGAGGTGCTCAACGAGCCCGAGCGGCTGCGGCACCTGCTGGCCGGCAGCCCTGCTCACCTCTATGTGAGCGGTCACCATCACGCCTACTTCCCCAGCAGCAGCGGCGGCCTCAACCTGCTCAGTCTGGGGGCGATGGGCAGTGGCCCCCGCCGCCGCCTGAACGATGCCCGGGCACCCGAGCAGACGCTCACCGTGCTGGATGTGTTCGAGAACCGCGCTGAGGTGGTGGAGACCACCATCGAGCTCAACAGCCTGCAGCGGCTGCGCAAGGCCCAGCTGCCCCAGGTCATCCAACCCGGCAGCGGCCAGCGCCTGCAGCGACGCGACACGCCTCTGCCGCTCGCCGGGCTGAGCTGACCCCCTCGCCGGTCACAGGTTGTGTCGAAGCCGCTCGGGCCACCACGGCCCGCCGACCGCGGGCCTTGAATGCCCAGTCTCTGGTTTCAGCAGTGAGCAGCTGCTGAAGGAAACGGGGAAAGTCCGGTGTGAGTCCGGCGCTGTCCCGCAGCTGTGAACCCCTCCGGGGGAAGTCAGAACGCCCGCCAGAGCCTTCACTCGACGAGGATCGACTCTTGACTCTCCGCATCGCCCCTGCGGCACCGGCCGCAGGTTCGCTTGGCCTGGCAGCGCTCGTGCTCACGGCCCTGATCAGCGCTCTGCTGCCCGCAGCGGCCCTGGCCCATCACCCCTTCGGCATGGCCGAGGGCACCGCCATGAGCCCCTGGATGGGGTTTGTGAGCGGCATCGGCCATCCCCTGCTCGGCCCCGACCATCTGCTGTTCCTGCTTGCCATCGGTTTCGTGGGGCTGCGCCGCCCCCTGGCCTGGGTGGTGCCCCTGCTGGCCACCGGACTGCTGGGCAGCGCCGTGGCCCAGGCGATTCCCCTGGCCGAATCGGTGACCCCGCTGGCCGAAGCCCTGGTCTCCCTGAGCCTGGCGCTCGCCGGCCTGGTGGCGCTGGGCAAGCTGCCGGCAGCCACGCTGCTGCCGGCCATCGCCCTGCACGGCTATCTGCTCGGCGGCACGGTTGTGGGAGCCGAGCCCACACCCCTGGCCACCTACTTTCTGGGTCTGCTGGTCAGCCAGGGGGCCCTGCTGCTGCTGGTGTGCACAGGTTCAAGAGCACTCCTGTCCGCCCTCAAGGACAGCGGCAGGCGTGTGATCGCCGGAATCTGGATCGGCATTGGGGCCGCCTTCGCCTGGACAATCCTGATCCCCTGATCAGGAGCCGCTTGACACTCAGGTGTGTGCCCGATGGCACGCGCAAGAGTGAATGATCTTACTGAAAGTGGCGATTTGCATGCTACAAATGAAGGGGAAGGTTGCACTTTGGCTGCGCGGTTTCGCGGTTGCACTGAAAAGGTTGTCCTAAAAAAGACGTCCTGAGAATCTTCACAAGTCATTACCCTTTTCATGAAATTGATGCACAGTTCAGTGAAAGGCCTATGCCTGAAGGCCTGCCTGGCCTTCGGTCTCACATCCGGCATTACATTCATCGCTGCCTCTCCAGCCTCAGCGGAATCGTTGACCTCAGAGCTCAGCAGATCTCGCGCCCTTCTTGCCCAGGCACTCTCTCCTGGCGAGCAGGCCAATGCCTCCTTTCAGGACAAACTCAGCGGTTCGGCCCTGCTGAATGCCCTGAAAGGGGGCGGCTACGTGATCTATTTCCGTCACGCCCAGACTGAGCGGGACTACGCCGATCAGGCCGATCCCAACATGAGCCTCGGAGATTGTGCCACGCAGCGCAAACTCAGCAAGCGGGGGGTTCAGGATGCCCGCGACATCGGCGCGGCATTCACAACCAAAGGAATCCCTGTCGGCAAGGTGATCACGAGTGAATACTGCCGCTCCTGGCAAACTGCAAACTTGGCCTTCGGGCGGGTGGACAAGAAGGATTCCAGACTGAATTTCCTTCCCTATGAAGATTACACTGACGATTTGGTGGCGTTGATGAAGAAGAATGTCATGCCCTTGCTGTCGGCATCTGTACCCAGTGGAACCAACATCGTGATCGTTGGCCACGATGACATTTTCGAGGCAGCCACTGGAATTTACCCCGATCCTCAGGGCATTGCTTACATCGCCAAACCCGATGGCCGGGGAGGTTTCACCCTGGTGGCCAATGTGCTCCCCTCGGAGTGGGCCGCCCTCTGAGCGAGGCCCGAGCCCCAAAAGCCGGGGCCACCAGGGGCACAACGCTGAGAACGGTTCTCATTCTATGCTTTGCCGGGCCCTAGGCCCTTCCATCTGTGTGAGGAACACCCCCATGAAACTCTTCCAGCAACTGCTGGTTGCCCCTGCGGCTCTTGGTCTGCTGGCCCCCGTGGCCGTCAGCGCCGCCGAGGTCAACCTGGACGGCGTCAACCAGTACGCCAGTGACGAGCAGGTCACCAGCATCTCCCAGTTCCCCG
>JBCBTI010000025.1:0-29953 GCA_039818745.1 Cyanobacteria bacterium J06638_7 | reverse complement strand
TCACCCCCGGCGACTGCTCCGCTCTGATGAGCGAGATCGGCACCTACTTCGATCGCGCCGCCGCCGCTGTCGGCTGAATCCCTCAGGACTCCGCCTCCTGATCATCGGATCACCCCCCCTTCTTTCAACCCCATGAAGACCCCCCTCACCGAAGCCGTCGCCGCTGCCGATTCCCAGGGCCGCTTCCTCTCCAACACCGAGCTCAACGCTGCCTTCGGTCGCTTTGAGCGCGCCAAGAACGCCCTGGAAGCCGCCAAGGTGCTCACCTCCAACGCCGATTCCCTCGTGAACGGCGCCGCCCAGGCCGTCTACAACAAGTTCCCCTACACCACCCAGATGCAGGGGGCCAACTACGCCTCCGACGCCCGCGGCAAGGCCAAGTGCGCCCGTGACATCGGCTACTACCTGCGCATGGTCACCTACTGCCTGGTTGCCGGTGGCACCGGACCCATGGATGAGTACCTCGTCGCCGGTCTCGATGAGATCAACCGGGCGTTCGAACTCTCCCCCTCCTGGTACGTCGAGGCCCTCAACTACATCAAGGCCAACCACGGCATCTCCGGCGACCCCGGTGTGATCGCCAACAACTACATCGACTACGCCATCTCCGCTCTCGTCTGATCCAGCCTCGCGCTCTCAGCCGTCGCTCCCAGGCCTCCCTCTCGGGAGGCCTTTTTGATGGACCCTCAGCTGGAGCCCACACCTGGAGAGCGCTGTCGGTTGGCCGCGCCGGTGGTTCCGTAACCTGCTTTCACCCCCCCGGCAGCCATGGCTGGCCCCTCCGGCAACAGCGCTCCTGCAAGCCCCGCAGACCACCAGGCCGGCGCCCCGATCAGCGAGGCCGAAGCCATCGAACGGCTGCGGCAGGTGCAGGACCCCTCGCAGCAGTACTACGCCGCCTGGTGGCTGGGACGCATGCGCAGTCACCATCCCGAAGCGGTGCCGCTCCTCTGCCTGGCCCTGCGCCAGCGGCGGCCACGGGATCCTGGCGCCGGCGTGGAGGAGAACGCCGTGGCACGCAACGCCGTGAGGGCGCTGGGCAAACTGGCGCCGCTGGCGCTGGCGGCGGTGCCCGACCTCCTGGAGGTGCTGGAGGATGAGGATGACGGTCTGCGCGAGGCTGCGGCCCGGTCCCTCGGCGAGCTGCGGGCCCGCGCCGCGGTGGAGCCACTCTGCAGACGGCTGGCCGGCGGCCCCCGGCAGGCCGGGGCCGTGCGCGCCGACAGCCCACGCCTGATGGAGCCCTGTGAAGCCCTGTTGGAAGCCCTCGGGGACATCGGCCAGGCCAGTGAGCAGGTGATGGCGGTGCTGGAGCCGTTCGTGGATCACGACTGGCCGCTGATCCGCAGCGCTGCCGCCCGGGCCCTGCTGCAGCTCAGCGGCCAGGAGCGCTGGGGTGCGCTGCTCGTGGACCTGCTGGATCATCCCCAGTTGCAGGTGCGGCGGGCCGCCCTGATGGATCTGGGGGCGGCGGGTTGGCGCCCGGCGCTGGAGCCGATCCGTCGCACTCTGGCCGAGAACAGCCTCAAGCTGATGGCCCTGCGTGGACTGGTGGAACAGGGCAGCGGCGAGCCAGCTGAGCCGGCCCTGCTGGCCTGCATGGACGAGCTGCTTTGACCCCCATGGAAGACCAGGACCAGTCAGGCCCATCCAAGGACATGCAGGCCTCCGGCCTGAACCGGTTGGTGGAAGCCGTGCGGCGCGCCGACAGCAGCCAGAGCCTGCTGTCGGCCACCCGGGATCTGGCCGCCAGCGCTGAGCCGGAGGCCGCAACGGTGCTGGTGGAAGTGCTTGGATTCAACAATCCAGGGGCGGCGGTGGCCGCCGTGGACGGCCTGATCCGGCTCCAGGGGGGGGCTGTCGAGGCCCTGTTGCAGCTCGATCCCCAGAACTACGGCGCCCGGGCCTGGGCCGTGAGGGCCCTGGCCGGCATCGGCGATGTGCGCGGCCTGGAGCTGCTGGTGGAGGCTCTGGGCAGCGATGTGGCCGCCAGTGTGCGCCGTGCCGCAGCCAAGGGCCTGGGCAGCTTGCGGCTGGAGCACCTCCAGCCCACGGAGCAGCAGCGCATCCGGCAGCGCTGCCTGCAGACCCTGCTGGCCGCCGGCCACGATGGCGAGTGGGTGGTGCGCTACGCCGTGGCCGCAGCCCTGGAATCCCTCGCGTCCTGCCCGGGGAGCAGCGGCCCTCTGCTGCCGGATCTCCTGGCTGGCTTGCAACAGCTCAGCGACGACGAAGACGGCAACCCGCCGGTGGTGCAGTTGCGCGCCAGGCTGGCTCTGGAACGGATCCAACAGTCATGAGCACCATCCAGCGGGTGCTGTTCGTCTGCCTCGGCAACATCTGCCGCTCCCCAGCTGCCGAGGGGGTGTTCCTGCAGCGCCTGCAGCAGCAGGGGCTGCAGCACCGCTACGTGGTGGATTCGGCCGGCACCGGCGGCTGGCACGTGGGCCGGCCTGCCGACGGGCGGATGCGCAGCGCCGCCGCCCGTCGCGGCATTCAGCTCACCAGCCGGGCACGGCAACTGGAGCCTGCTGACCTGGAGAGGTTCGATCTCATCCTCACCATGGATGGCGACAATCTGGCGGCGGTGGAGGAGCTGGCCAGGCGCCAGCCACCGGGCCACGGCGGGGCCGTGATCGAACCCCTGGTGCGCCACTGCCGCCGCCTCAGCGCCAGCGAGGTGCCGGATCCGTACTACGGCGGCGAGCAGGGGTTCGAGCAGGTGCTGGATCTGCTCGAAGATGCCTGTGATGGCCTGCTGCTGAACCTCCAGCGACGCTGAGTCGCCCCTCAGGAGTGGTGCGGCTCGGGCCAGGCCTCTGCGGGCACGCGCTGGCGAAACAGATCCACCAGCGCCTGGATCACCACCTCGATGGCCATGCCGTCGGTCACCAGTTCCTCAGCGTCGGCTGCCTGCTGCAGGGGAGCCACCGCGCGGGTGGAATCGCTGTGGTCCCGCTCGCTGATGCGGGCTTCCAGCTCCTCCAGGCTGGGCACGGCAAGGCCACGCTGCTCGAGGTCGCGGGCCCGGCGCCGGGCCCGCTCCGCCACGCTGGCGGTGAGAAACACCTTGAGCTCGGCGTCGGGAAACACAGCCGTGCCGATGTCCCGACCCTCCGCCACCAGACCACCCCGTACACCCATCGCCTGCTGCTGCGCGGTGAGAGCCCGGCGCACGCAGCCATGGGAAGCCACCTGGGAGACCTGGGCGGTGACGTCATGACTGCGAATCGCCTCGCTCACCTCATGGCCATTGATGCTGACCGTGGACCTGCCCGCGCTGCCGTTGCCCAGCCTCAGGTCGAGACCCTCCAGACAGCGGTCGATGGCCGCCGCATCGGCGGGATCGGCACCGTGCTGCTGCACCCACCAGGTCACTGCCCGGTACATGGCCCCGGTATCGAGATAAAGCAGTCCCAGCCGTTGGGCCAGGCCGCGGGTCACGGTGCTCTTGCCGGCTCCGGCCGGTCCATCGATGGCAATGATCGGGGAGCGAGGCATCAGCACGGTGTGATCGATCAGGCGGCTGGCGCCGCAGCGAACAGCCGCCGCCAGCACAGACAGCCCCAAGGGGCGCGTGAGCGGGGCCAGGCTGTGGGCGTCCACCAGTTCTGCATACTCCACCACCGCCCCGGCCTCCTCCAGCATCTGACGCAGCCTGGCCGCCGGGGCCGGCGCACCCCGGGGATGGGAACCGCACCGCTCCTGCCCCAGAGCCTGGGCGCAGGCCTCCAGCGCCGCCGGCAGCACTGCGGCCTGACGGCGTTCCCGGGCGCTCAGATAGCGGTTGCGCGAGCTGCAGGCCAGTCCGTCCGCCTCCCGCACCGTGGGGCACCCCTCCACCACCACCGGCAGCCCCAGATCCGCGAGCACCCGACGCAGGATCACCAGTTGCTGCCAGTCCTTCTCGCCCAGCAACAGTCGATCGGGCCGCACCAGTGCCAGCAGGCGCACCACCACGGTGGCAACGCCCTCGAAGTGGCCTGGCCGGTGCGGCGCACAGAGGCTGCGCAACAGGCTCGCTGGGGGATGGATGCGGGTGAGTTCCTCCTCCCCCCGAGGCTGGATCTGCTCCACGTCCGGGGCAAACAGGGCCTGGGCGCCGGCAGCGGCGGCCTGGGTGAGGTCCTGGTCCAGGTCGCGGGGATAGCGCCGGTAATCCTCGTGGGGGCCGAACTGCAGCGGGTTCACGTACACGCTCACAAGCACGGCCGGGGGAGCCATGCCGCGAGGCTGGCAGGCCAGGCGGATCAAGGCCTGGTGACCGGCATGGAGCGCACCCATGGTGGGCACGAAATGGAGCGGGCATTGCAGACGCCTCCGCCAGGCCAGCAGTTCAGAGCGAGTCCGCAGCAACTGCATCAGCAACAGGAGCAGGTGAAAGCCAGCTCAACCCAGAAAAAAACCCACCCGCAGCATCGGCGGATGGGTAGCAGGCCGGCTGGGCCTGCCGGGAAGTGAAATCCGGCAGTGCCTCAGCGCAGCACTTCGAGACGCACAGGAGCCAGACCGCTGGAGACCAGGCCGATTTCGTGGGCGGCACCATGGGCCAGATCAATCACGCGGTTCCCTTTGAAGGGACCGCGGTCGTTGATGCGCACCACCGTGGAGCGGCCGTTGTTGAGGTTGGTGACACGCACGCGGGTACCGAACGGCAGCGTGCGATGGGCGGCGGTGAGGGTGCCGGGTCGGAAGACCTCTCCATTGGCCGTGCGGTTGCCGAAGAAGCCGGGGCCGTACCAGCTGGCGGTGCCCTGGCTCACCTTCACCACGGCCGAGGACGAGGCCAGCAGGGTGGGGGGAGCGATGGGAGTTGAATCGATCCAGAACGTGGGCGCGGGCTCAAGGTCGAGCACGGCCATGGGCCGCGGAGCAGTCTCAGTGGTGCCGGCCATGGCAGGCATGGCGGTGCCCACAAGGGCGGCGGCGCCGGACAGCAGCAGGGCAGAGGCCCGAAGTGAAACGGTGCGTCGCATAACAAACGAAACTCCTGAACGGAACGGAGATCCCTAGCGGCCGAAGAACGGCGGGATTCGGTGCTGTGGCGCCTGAGAGCTGCAGAGAGTCAGCAGGGTGTGCTGAGGTCAGAAGCCAACTCAGGACGCGAGGGAGTTCCTCAAGAAGCAGAGAACGGAGCCAAGGTAGTTGTCCTGCCGGCTGCAATCCACTGGCATGCCATCACCCGCCAGGGATCAGATTTCATGATCTGTGATGGCATCGCAGCCCCCTACAGGGCTTTTCCAGCCAGACACAACCCAGAAGCATCAGCAGATTGAATTGAGCGCATAAGCGCTGCTCATTCATTTTTGTGCCAATTGAGCAACCGACCACCCGCCGGCCGGGTGGGGCGCCGCTGGCTGCGTCGGCCGCTGTCGGAGGATCGCCGCATTCACGCACTGCCGCGCCAGCGGAGCAGCCATGGACTACCGCACTGCCGGGGTTGATGTGACCGCCGGACGCGCCTTCATCGAGCGCATCCGCAGCAGCGTGGACTCGACCCGACGCCCCGAGGTGATCGGAGGCCTGGGCGGATTCGCCGGCCTTTGCCGGCTGCCGGCGGGCCTGCGCCGGCCCCTGCTGGTGGCGGGCAGCGATGGAGTGGGCACGAAGCTCGAGCTGGCCCAGGCCCACGGCCGCCACCACGACGTGGGAATCGATCTGGTGGCCATGTGTGTGAACGACGTGATCACCAGCGGCGCCGAGCCGCTCCTCTTCCTGGATTACATCGCCACGGGCAAGCTCAGCCCCGACGCCCTGGCAGCCGTGGTGGAGGGGATTGCCGACGGCTGCCGGCAGAGCGGTTGTGCCCTGCTGGGGGGGGAAACGGCCGAGATGCCGGGCTTCTACGGGCCAGGCCGCTATGACCTGGCCGGCTTCTGCGTGGCGGTGGTGGAGGCCGATGAACTGATCGATGGCCACCTGATCGAGGCCGGCGACCGGATCGTCGCCGTGGCCAGCAGCGGCCTGCACAGCAACGGCTTCAGCCTGGTGCGCCGCATCGTCGACGACCAACGCCAACAGCGGGGCTTCAGCCTGGACAACCCCCTTCCCGGGGATGAGCGTCCTGCCATCGAGGTGCTGCTCAGCCCCACCAGGCTCTACGCCGATCTGGTGAGCAGGCTGCGCCTGGCCGGCCTGCCGCTGCGGGGCATGGCCCACATCACCGGGGGAGGACTGCCGGAAAACCTGCCGCGCTGTCTGCCGGCGGGGCTGCACGGGGCCATCGACCCTGCCAGCTGGCGGCGGCCCGCCCTGTTCCGCTGGCTGCAGGAGGCCGGTGCGGTTCCCGAGGCGGACCTCTGGGGCACATTCAATCTGGGGGTGGGGTTCTGCCTGGTGCTGCCCGCAGCAGCGAGCGACCAGGCCCTGGATCTCTGCCGGCAGGCTGGCCACAGCGCCTGGGTGCTGGGGGAGGTGCGGGCAGGCTCGCCAGGGGCGGGGGTGGCCCTAGCGGGGTTGCCGTACTGAGAAGCCGTGAGGCCCTGCCTAGGGTGCCCGGGGAGCGGACTCCAGCCGTTCCTGGATACCCAGGCACAGCTGGCTGCTGTGCGGTTCCGAAGGTCTTGATCTGTGTTGAGGAGTAAGCGCATGCTCAATAACCATTCCCAGAGTTCGTTTCAGGCCGGCCAGCGCGTCACCCGGCGGCGCAGTTCAGCCGGGCCGCTGCCGCCGGTGCGCCCCCAGCGGGCCCGCCCCCCCCTGAACCGCGGCCTGCGCCCCACCTATCTCACCCTGCGCGACCACGGAAGGGTCTACGTGGCCGACCTTCCCAGGCTCTCCGACGGCCAGCTCTCGAGGCTGCTGCAGGAGTCCCGGGAGATGCAGGACAGCCTCTGCCGCAGGCTGGGCCAGACCGGCAATCTCAGCGATGGGGTGGCCATGGATGAGGACACCCGCATCCGCGCCGCCACCAAACGGGATGTGACTGAGCGCTTCATCCGCGCCATCACCGAGGAGCAGGAATGCCGCCGCAGCAACCCGGCCCTGCGGGCCGCGGCCGATGAGTCCCTGGCGCGGGCCTTCCTGGAACTGGCCCGGCACCGGCTGCCCGGCGCCACCTTCGAGTCTCTGCTGCAGGAGGCCCTGGCGGCCTGCGGCCCCCAGCGGGAACCGGCCCCGCCGGTTCCCCAGGTGATGCCGGTGGTGCTCACACCCGCGGCAGAGCCTGCGGCTTCCTGAGGCCAGGCTCCCGCCTGGTGCCGGCCCGGCCCTTCAGGCGCTCTGAAAGGGATTGGCCGGCATGCGCCGCCGCAGAGCCAGGGCCAGGATGTCCAGCCGCTCGCACTCCCTGGGGCTGAGCTGCCAGGTCAGGGCCCCAGCCGCGATCTCCGCCTGAGCCGGGGTGCGCAGGCCCACGATCGGCAAGGCGCCATGGGCCCAGCACCAGTTGAGCGCCACCGCGGCCAGTGGAGCCCGATGGAGGGCGGCGATGGCGGCCATGCACGTGCGCAGGGGGGCCAACTGGGGTTCGAGACGGCGGAACAGCGCCGCGCGCGGCCCCCGGGGCCGGGGCTGCTCCGCGTCCCCGCTCCGCCCCAGCAGCCCCAGCGCCAGGGGGCTGTAGGCGATCAGGTCGATGTCCAGTTCACGGCACACGGCGGCGAGCCCGCCCGGAACGATCGGCTGCGGGGAGAGCAGCGACAGTTGCACCTGCAGGCTGGCGAGGCGGACGCCCCGCGCGGCCAGGCGGTTCTGCACCTGGCGCAGCCGCCGCGGCCCCATGTTCGAGACGCCCAGTTCAGCCACCTTCCCCGCCAGCACCAGATCGGCCAGCCCCTCCAGCAGGGGGCCCTCCTGCCAGGGGGCGTAGCGGGCCGTGCTCCAGTGCAACTGCACCCGCCGCAGGTGCCCGGCAAGCCTGCGCCAGGAGGCCTCGAAGGCAGGCGCCATGCCAGCGCGGCCCAGCCTCCATGGGAAGGGAGCCAGCTTGGTGGCCACCTGCACCCGCTGGCGCAGGGGAGGGGGCAGCCTGGAGCAGAAGCCCCCCAGCAGATACTCGCTGCGCCCGTTCCAGCGGCCGGTGCCATAGGAATCGGCCGTGTCCACAAAGCTGAGTCCCAGCTCCAGCCCCAGCCGGAAGGTGGCCTCCAGCTCGCCATCCCGGCTCGGGTCATAGCCCCACAGGAAGCGGTTGCCCCAGGCCCAGGTGCCCATGCCGATCGCTGGCAGGCTCACCTGGGCCTGGGGATCCGCCATGGTGTGCCCAGCAGCCTGAACCGTCATCTTCACTATGGACGACCCTCTGGCCGGGCAGAACTCCAACCCCACCGACCGCTCCACCGCTGACGACCCGTGCTCCAGCCCTCGCGCCCTCCAGCCCGTGGCCGCCGCCGAGCCGCTGCTCTGTCAGCACTGCGGACGTACAGCCGGCAATGGCATCAGCTGCCAGGGCTTCTGCGTGGCCGACTCCGGCTACTGAGCTGCCTGGCGCTGGGCGCCCTGGCTGCCCAGGCCGGCAGCGGCCCGGCCTCGACCCTGCTCCTGTCCCGGCAGGCCCGTTCCGCTGACTTCGGGCGCTGGCACACCGTCACCAGCGCCTGCACCTGGCAGCGGGGGGCATCGACCCTGCGACATCCCTGCAGGGGCCTGCGCCTGGAGCAGAACCTGCGCGGCCTGCTGAGCGTGCGCTTCCTGGCCGATGGTCAGAGCGATTCGATCGCCCAGGAACAGCTCCTGTTCGCTGGTGCCCTGGAGTCCCCTGGAGCGGCGATGGACTGCAGCAGTGATGGACGCTGCACGCCGCGCTGGCCGGCGTGGCTGACGGTGGCCTCGGTGGCGGACACCCGCTTCGATCAGCGCGGGTTGGTGATGGGCCTGCCGCGCAGTCACCTGGCCCGGGGGCACTGCCAGCTGGAGCGCACCCGGGTTCAGTGCCGCGCCGAGGCCCCCGGCGGGGACCTCTGGATCGCCGAGGCGAGCCTGGATGCGGCGGCCGAACCCCTGGGCTCAGGGCCGCACTGAAGTGATCGAGGAGGGGGACTCCGGCCTCCTGAGCCCAATCCCGATCGCTGAAAGGCGGCACCCAGATTCGAACTGGGGATAAAGGATTTGCAATCCTCTGCCTTACCACTTGGCCATGCCGCCGGCCAGGGAGCAGACTCCCTCGAGCGGATCGTATCAGCCATGGAATGCCCCCTCCGCTGCTGGTTCTGAGCAACGGCCACGGGGAGGATGCCATCGCCCTGCGGGTGATCCTGGCGCTGAGACGCCGGCTGCCTGAGCTGCAGGTGCGGGTTCTGCCCCTGGTGGGCGAAGGGGGAGCCTTCGCACCGGCGGAGCGGGATGGGCAGCTGCTGCGGGCAGGCCCCAGGCAGTCCCTGCCCAGCGGCGGATTCTCCAATCAGAGCCTGGGGGGAATGGCCGCCGACCTGGCCGCTGGCATGGCCGCTCTGAGCTGGCGGCAGTGGTGCTGGGTGCGGCGCTGGGGCCGTGGGGGTGCGCCGCTGCTGGCGGTGGGCGACCTGCTGCCCCTGGGGCTGGCCTGGGCCAGCGGCGCGCCCTTCGCCTTTCTCGGCACCCCCAAGAGCGACTACACCTGGAGATCCCCGCCACCGGCGGGCTGGGGCGGCAGCCGGCTGGCTGATGCCTACCACCGCTGCAAGGCCAGCGAGTGGGATCCCTGGGAGTGGGGGCTGATGGCCAGCCGCCGCTGCCGGCTGGTGGCCGTGCGCGACCGGCTCACGGCCCGGGGGCTGCAGCGACGGCGGATCGTGGCTCTGGCCCCCGGCAACCCCATGCTCGATGGCCTCACCGCCGCCGAGCCGCCGCCCTGGCTGATTCGGCAGCGCCGGCTGCTGCTGCTGCCGGGCAGTCGCATGCCGGAGGCACTGGGGAACGGCGCCCGGCTGCTGCAGGCCCTCAGGGCCTGGCCTGCTGATGAGGCCACCACGGTGCTGCTGGCCTGCGGAGGCCAAACGCATCCCTCCTGCTGGGATGGCCTGCTGCGGCGTCAGGGTTGGCAGGCCGCAGAGCTGGATGGGGCCAGCGCGGCCTGCGGGGCCGAGGCGATCTGGCACCGAGGCCAGCTCACCCTGTTGCTGGGGGCAGGGCGGTTCGAGACCTGGGCCGGCTGGGCCGAGCTGGGCCTGGCCACGGCTGGCACCGCCACCGAGCAACTGGTGGGCCTGGGCGTGCCGGCACTGTCGCTGCCGGGGCCCGGCCCCCAGTTCAAGGCCGGGTTCGCCCGCCGCCAGAGCCGTCTGCTGGGCGGGGCGGTGCTGCCTTGCCACGGGCCCGCGGAGCTGGCGGCCCGGCTCACCCGGCTGCTTCACGACCAGCCCCTGCGGCGGCGGCTGGGGACCATCGGCCAGCGCCGCATGGGTCCGCCAGGGGGCAGTGCGCGGCTGGCCGAGCTGCTGGAGCAGCGCCTGCTGGCGGTGCGGTCGTCTGCCGCCGGGCTGGGATGATGGATGCCACCTTGCAGGCGGCTCCGCCATGGCCGGCATCTCCGATCGGGCCTACAGCTCCACCTGCGCCCGACTGGCCAGCGTGCTGGGGGTGAGCCTGGACTCAGCCCGCCGCCGCGTGGAAATCCGGGCGGCCCAGGCCGGCATCCGCGAGCGGGGAGCCAAGCTGGCCCTTGCCGAGGAGCTGCTGGCCGAGCTGCAGGCCAGCTCCAGCGACCACCACAGCCTGCTCACCGCCCAGCTCGGAGCGGTGGGCAGTGATGAGAGTTTCATGGTGGAGGACTGAGGGCCCGCGGCCGAACAGCCGGGTCGTCTCAGCCCAGACCCTCAGCGGTTGCCGCCACTGGAATGCTCGAACAGCAGGTGGAAGCGGTGGCGGTCAAGCTCGGCCATCACCGGCAGGCAGCCGAAGCAACGCTGGGCCAGATCCCAGCGCTCCTCGCGCCTGAGCATCGTCTCCAGCCGGTCCCGCGCCGGCAGCAGGTAGCGCACATCGCCGGCGGCATAGGCGAGCTGGGTTTCGCTGAGATCCTCCACCCGCCCCCAGTCGGAGCTCTGGGCCTGCTTGTCGAGCTCGATCCCCACCAGTTCCTGCACAACCTCCTTGAGCCCATGCCTGGGGCTGTAGGTGCGTGCCAGCCGGCTGGCCACCTTGGTGCAGAAGATCGGTTGCACCGTGATGCCGAGGTTCTCGGCCAGGGCAGCCACGTCAAAGCGGGCGAAGTGGAACACCTTCTCGATCGTCGGGCTCTCCATCAGGGCCTGCAGCCGCGGCGCCTGCCCCTGGCCGCGCCTGAGACGGATGCAGGCCACGTTGTCGTGGTCATCACAGATCTGCACCAGGCAGAGACGGTCCCGGCCGTGAATCAGCCCCATCGCCTCGGTGTCCACCGCCAGAGCGCGGGCAGACCCGTAGAGATCGGCCCAGGCGGCATCGAGGTCGCCATCGAAGACGGCGAATCGGGCCGGGGCTGGAAGGTTGCTGCTGGGAGCGGCGGTCATCGGGCGGGGGCGGCGGCGGTCTGCCCATGCTCGCAAGCCGGCGCGGGCAGCACGACTGCAGCGGATCCAGCAGAATCACGCCATGGCCTCGATCAGCTCCACCCTGCTGCTCACCCTGTTGCTGGCCGTCGGGCTGGTGTTCTTCCTGCGGGCTGCCAGCAAGGACCGCACCACCACCGTGGAGGTGCGCAGTTCGCGCCCAGCGCTGGAGGTGCTGCCCAGCCTCAGTGCCTGGCTGGAGCAACGGGGCTGGCAGGCCCAGGCATCCGACCCGGAACGCCGCTCCCTGCTGTACCGGGGCCAGGTCAGCTCCAGCCCCCTGCTCTCCGTGCTGCTCTCCCTGCTGGGCAGCCTCGGCGCGGGCAGTCTGGGGCTGGTGGTGCGCCAGCTGCAGCCCTCCCTCGGCTGGTGGCCCTTGCTGCTGGCCCTTCTCGGCCCCCTCGCCGGCCTCCTCTACCGGCGCCGTGCCGCCCGAGCCGAAACCGTGGAGCTGCGCTTGATCAGCCACGATCAGGCCACCGGCAGTGCCCTCAGGCTGCGCGCCCACCGCGATGAACTGATTGCCCTCGAGCAGGACCTCGGCTCCAGCCTGGGCCTCTACAGCGACACCAACCTGCTGAAGTCCCCGCTATGAGCATCCCGCGATCCCCGGCCCAGGCCAGACCCCAGCCACGCCTCCAGCCATGACCCGCTGGCGGCGCTGGCCCTTTTGGCTTGTTCTCACCGTGCTGATGGCATCCCTGGCTGTGGGGCTTGGGGTCAGTGCCGAGGGACCCCGCTGGCCGGCCATCGATCCCCTCACCGGGCCCCGCAGCCGGCTCAGCGACCAGAAGGACTGGGTCGGCAGGCGTCCCCTGCCCGGAACGGTCAACATCCTCCTGCTGGCCGGCCATGCCGACTCCCAGAACATGGCCGGAGCCGGCACCCCCGGAGAGGCGGTAGCCCTGCGCGGTGCGGCTCCGATGCAACCCGGCATCCGCGACGAGCTCTACTGGAACCTGCTCACCGCCCGGGCCGTGGAAACCCTGGGCCGTCAGCGGGGACTGACGATCGGCTTCTACGACCCGCCGGTGCGCACCATCGCTGATGGCGATGACCCCCGCACCAACTGGAGCGTGGGCCGCCGCCACGCCAGGGCTGGGGGCTACGCCCTCGAGATCCACTACGACGCCTACGGGCCCGATGGGGTGGGCTCGGGCCTCATCCCCCCCCTGCATCGCAGTCCCAGCCGCATCGACGAGCACCTGGCCCAGGACTTCGGTGCCTATCCGCTGCGCTACCGCAATGGTCTGGGGGCGCCGCGCCGTGGGATCTCGATGCTCGAGATCGGCAAGCTCGAGGGCACCCTGGAAGCCGCCCTGCGCGACCCCGATCGCCGCCAGGCCACGGTCGACGCCATCGCCTGGCGGGTTGTGCAGGCGATCGAGCAGGGGCTGGGCCGAAACCCAGCCGGCCCTGCGCAGCAGGACCTGGCCGGGGACCCGAGCGGCCCGAAGCGTCTCAGCCCAGCGCCTGACGCGGCTCGCACAACTCCCTGAGGGCGGGGTCCTCAAGCCAGCTCTGGGGCCTGGTGAAGACATCGGTGAGCAGGGCCTCGCGGCTGCCGGGCTCCACCTGGTAGCCGTATTCCCAGCGCACCAGAGGCGGCAGCGACATCAGAATCGACTCGGTGCGGCCGTTGGTCTGCAGGCCAAAGATCGTGCCGCGATCGAACACGAGGTTGAACTCCACATAGCGGCCGCGCCGGTAGAGCTGGAACTGCCGTTCGCGCTCCCCGTAGGCGGTCGGATGGCGCTGCTCGACCAGGGGCCGGTAGCTGGGCACGAAGGCATTGCCGCAGGCACTGGCCAGCTGGAAGAGCTGCTCCCAGCTCTGCTGGATCGGCCCGACCCGGGCCGCGCAGGCGGCGGCGCCCCCGACCGGGTCCGATCCCTTGTAGAGCACGCCGCCGGGATCCTGGTAGTCGTAGAAGATGCCGCCCACGCCGCGGGTCTCGCCGCGGTGCCTGAGAAAGAAATACTCGTCGCACCAGGGCTTGAACACCGCGTAATAGGCGGGGTTGACGCTGTCGCAGGCCCCCTTGAGGGTGCGATGGAAGTGCTGGGCGTCCTCCAGGTAGGGGTAGTAGGGGGTGAGATCGGCACCACCGCCGAACCACCACACCGGGCCGGCCTCGAAGTAGCGGTAGTTGAGATGAACGGTGGGAACGTAGGGGTTGCGGGGGTGCAGCACCATCGACGTGCCGGTGGCGAACCAGGGGTGCCCTTTGGCCTCAGGGCGCTGGCTGAGGATCGAGGGAGGCAGCTCGGAGCCATGCACCTCGGAGAAGTTCACGCCCCCCTGCTCGAACACGCGGCCCGCCTTGATCACCCGGGAGCGGCCGCCCCCGCCCTCGGGACGCTCCCAGCTCTCCTCCAGGAAGCGACCCTCACCGTCGAGTTGCTCGAGCTCGGCGCAGATCGAGTCCTGCAGGCCGAGCAGGAGATCGCGGGCGCGCTGGCGAGAGCTGGCCGGTGGAGCCTCGAGGGCCTCGTGCATGGGTGCCGCGCCGGATCGACGGGTGAGTTAGGGCTACCTTTTCAGGCGGCGCAACCCCTCCACAAGAGGGTCGAGAGCCTCTGTCATGCCCCCTAGGATCGAGCCTCTCCGCCCCACCCCTGGATGGCCACCCCAGAGCAGCTCAGCGTTGCCCTCGGCAGCGTCAAGGATGCGGGCAGTGGCCGCGACCTGCTGGAACTGGGCTGGATCCTGAACCCCAGACTTCAGGGGCAACGGGCGGTGATACGCCTGGCCCTGCCGGGCTTCGCCCAGAGCCAGCGGGATCGGATCGTGACCGAGGCCCGCTCAGCGCTGCTCGGTCTGGACGGCATCGAGGATGTGCAGATCGAGCTGGCCCAGCCCAGTGCCGCGGCCGCCAGCGCAGCCCCGATCGGTGCCGCTGGCCATGGCCCCGGCGGCCAGGGCCAGCTTCCGGAACGCCAGGCCATTCCCGGCGTGAAGCGCGTGATCGCCGTGAGCAGCGGCAAGGGTGGCGTGGGCAAGAGCACCGTGGCCGTGAACCTGGCCTGCGCCCTCGCCCGTGAGGGCCTCAGGGTGGGGCTGCTTGATGCCGACATCTACGGCCCCAACGCCCCCACCATGCTGGGGGTGGCCGACCGCACCCCCGAGGTGCGCGGCGAAGGGGGCTCTCAGGTGCTCGTGCCGATCCAGAGCTGCGGCATCGCCATGGTGTCCATGGGTCTGCTGGTGGCCGAGAACCAGCCTGTGATCTGGCGTGGGCCGATGCTCAACGGCATCATCCGCCAGTTTCTCTATCAGGTGGAGTGGGGCGAGCGCGATGTGGTGGTGGTGGACCTGCCACCTGGCACCGGTGATGCCCAACTCACTGTGGCCCAGGCGGTGCCCATGGCCGGGGTGCTGATCGTCACCACGCCCCAGGAGGTGTCCCTGGCCGATGCCCGTCGCGGCCTGGCCATGTTCCTGCAGATGGGCATTCCTGTGTTCGGGGTGGTGGAGAACATGAGCGTGTTCATTCCTCCCGACGCCCCCGACAAGCGCTACGCCATCTTCGGCAGCGGCGGCGGCGCCCGGCTGGCGTCCGAGGGCGATGTGCCCCTGCTGGCGGAACTGCCCCTGGAACTGCCGGTCCGCGAGGGAGGCGACCGCGGCCTGCCCGTGGTGCTCTCGGCACCGGACTCGGCCACAGCCCGGGCCTTCACCGCCCTCGCCCGCAGAATCGCCGCAGAGGCCCCCGTGCCGGTCTGAAGGCGATGCTCAGCCTGAGCGGGCGCCACCGATCCCTGTACGGCCGCCGGGAGCGCCACCGGCGCCGTCCGCTGGCGGGAGTGGACCTGCTGCTGTGGGGAATCCCCCTGGCGATGATCGGCCTGTCGGGCCTGCTGATCGCCAGCACCCAGCGGCAGGCCGACTACGCCGACTGGTATCAGCACTGGATCACCGGGGGCGTGGGCCTGGCCGTGGCTCTGCTGCTGGCGCGGATCCCCCTGCACCGGCTGGCCCGCTGGCAGTGGCCGCTCTTCGCCACCACCGTGGTCGCGCTGCTGGCGGTTCGGGTCGTGGGCACCACGGCCCTGGGGGCCCAGCGCTGGATCAGCATCGCCGGCTTCAACGTGCAGCCCTCGGAATTCGCCAAGCTGGCGGCGATCGTGCTGCTGGCGGGAGTGCTGGCCCGCCACCCGGTGGAGCGGCCGGTGGATCTGATCCGGCCCACGGCCCTGATCGGCGTTCCCTGGCTGCTGGTGTTCATCCAGCCCGACCTGGGCACCTCACTGGTGTTCGGCGCCGTGCTGCTGGTGATGCTGTTCTGGTCGGGAATGCCGGGGGCCTGGCTGCTGCTGCTGCTCTCCCCGCTGGTCACGGCGATCGTGGCGGGCACCCTGCCCTGGGCACTGCTGGGCTGGATTCCGCTCACCGGCTGGCTGGCCTGGAGCAGCCTGCCCTGGAAGCGGGTGGGGGTGGCCATCGTGGTGGGGGTGCAGGCCCTCTCCGCCGCCCTGACCCCCTGGTTGTGGCTGAACGCCCTGCAGGACTACCAGCGTGCCCGGCTGGTGCTGTTCCTCGATCCCAGCAAGGACCCCCTCGGCGGCGGCTACCACCTGCTGCAGAGCACGGTGGGCATCGGCAGCGGCCAGCTCTGGGGTACGGGGTTGCTGCGGGGCTCGCTCACCAAGCTGCGCTTCATCCCCGAGCAGCACACCGATTTCATCTTCAGCGCCCTGGGGGAGGAAACCGGCTTCGTGGGCTCGGTGCTGGTGGTGGTCGGCTTCGTGGCCCTGGCCTGGCGGCTGCTGCACATCGCCGGCCAGGCCCGCAGCGATGAGGAATCACTGCTGGTGGTGGGGGTTGTCGTCATGCTGATGTTCCAGGTGGTGGTGAACATCAACATGACCATCGGCCTGGGACCGGTCACCGGCATTCCCCTGCCCTTCCTGAGCTACGGCCGCTCCGCCATGCTGATGAACTTCATGGCCCTTGGTCTCTGCGCTTCGGTGGCACGCCGCGGCGGCGCCCCGCCTCGCAGCGGCCAGAGCCGCTGGTAGCCCCGGATCGGCAGAGCGCACCATGGCCCCAGCTGCATCCCCGGCCAGCGAGCCCGACCATACCGGCACTCCTGATCCGCCGAGCCTCGCCCGGGTGAGAGCCTGCCTGACGAAGGGGGCGCCGCTGGGCCACAACGACGAGGACTCGGTGCGCCGTCAGTGGTGGGCGGCCCTGGCCACGCTGCAGAGCGACTTCCTGCTGAGCCAGCCCGATCAGGGCGGCCTGTGGCTGGCGGCTCCGCTGCCGGCCCTCTACGAACCCCAGGTGCTGGCGCGCCTACAGGGCTGGGTGTGGACCCCCGCCCAGCTGGAGACCCTCATGAGCGGGCCCTTGGCCCTGCTCCCGGGCGGGGGCGGCGGCACCGCAGCCGGAGCAGCGGCGTTCGATCGCCTGCCGCTGCAGTCCGGCGACGGCACCGATCCCCTGCTGATCGTGATCACGCCCGGCCTGCAGGTGGCCCTCTGCCTGGATGGCCCCAGTCACGGCCGCCGGCTGCTGGTGCGCTTTGAGCCGGACGTTCTCAGCGAGGCCCTGGCTCTGATCCATGCCCGGCTGGCGGCGGGGCATCCGGCCAGCACCGAGCGCCTGCAGCGGGCACTGCAGACCCTCGGGGCCCTGCGCAGCGATCCACACCTGGCCATGAGCTTCTGGCCCCGCCTGGCCGACCGTCTGGCGGCAATGGCGCCCAGCCTGACGCTGCAACCTCTGGTGCAGCGCGGCCCAAGCGACCACCACGGCAGCATGCGTGGTGAGCTGGAGCTGCTGGAGGCCCTCACCCATGAGGTGCGCACGCCGCTGGCCACCATCCGCACCGTGATCCGCTCGCTGTTGCGCCGCGCCGATCTCTCGCCGGTGGTTCGGCAACGGCTGGAGCATATCGACGGGGAGTGCACCGAGCAGATCGACCGCTTCGGGCTGATCTTCCTGGCGGCCGAACTGCAGGAGCGGTCCGGCGACCCCGGCCGGGCCCCCATCGGGGACCAGGAGCTGGCACGCACCGACCTCAGCGAGCTGCTGGGCCAGCTGGAACCGCTGTGGCAGCGGCAGCTGCACCGCCGCGGCCTGAAGCTGCAGCTGGCGATCAGCGCCGATCTGCCGCCGGTGCTCAGTGATCCGGCCCGGCTGGAAACCATGCTGGGGGGGCTGATCGACCGCTTCAGCCGCTCCCTGCCCGGTGGCAGCACCGTGCGCCTCAGGTTGCAGGCCGCCGGCCCGCGATTGAAGCTGCGGCTGGACAGCACGGGCGGCCGCGACCAGCCTGCCGGTAGCGGCCCAGAAGAGGACGGAGATGGCAGCCGCGTGCAGGCGGTGGGCCCGGTGCTGAGCTGGAACGCGGCCACCGGCAGCCTGCAGCTCAGCCGGCAGGCCACCCAGCGGCTGTTCCAGCGCCTCGGCGGACGGCTGACGGAGCGCAACGGCAGCGGCCTCACCGTGTTCTTCCCCATTTGTTGACGGGTGTGAAGACTGCCGCGCGCAGGGCCAGAGGCCCAAAACCACGGTGCTAGCTTCCGCCTGAATCCAGTCAGCCGACCCCTGAATTAGCCATGACAGCAACGGCGCTGAGCGGTCAACTCCCGAAGTACATCGGCAGCACAGGTGGCCTGCTGAATTCCGCTGAAACCGAAGAGAAATACGCCATCACCTGGTCGAGCCCCAAGTCCCAGGTCTTTGAGCTGCCCACCGGTGGTGCCGCCGAGATGAATGAGGGTGAAAACATCATGTACTTCGCTCGCAAGGAGCAGTGCCTCGCTCTCGGCACCCAGCTGCGCACTCGCTTCAAGCCCAGAATCGAGGACTACAAAATCTACCGGATCTACCCCGGCGGCGATACCGAATACCTGCACCCCAAGGATGGAGTGTTCCCCGAAAAGGTGAACGAAGGCAGGCCGATTGTGGGGCATACCCCCCGCAGCATCGGCGCCAATCCCAATCCCGCCAATCTCAAGTTCAGCGGCAGGAACACGCACGACGCCTGATCGGCGTTGCCCTCATCCCAGCGCCGGGGCCCAGCGGTCCCGGTTGTTGCTGGCCTCGGCGGGCAACGCCCCCCCCGGGTCCGATGATGCGGTGATCGGCCCCGGCACGGGATGCTGAACTCGATCCTGCAGCGCACCAAGGTGGCCCGGCTGGGGTTGAATCCACCCCAGCCCTGCCTGGGTCGCCATGGCCTCGCCCTGGTGCTGGTGGTTCGCGACGAAGCCCGCCACATCGGTGAATGGGCGCGCTTCCACCGCCTGGCGGGGGTTCGGCAGGTGATCGCCTACGACGACGGCAGCAGGGACGACACCCTGGCCAACCTGGCGGCGGAACTGGCGCCCGAGCAGCTGCGGGTGGTTCCCTGGCGTCAGCGCCTGATCGATCTGCCGCTGCACCGCGAGATTCACAACCAGGTGCTGGCCTATGCGCACGCCGCGGCCAATTTCGGCAGCGAGTTCCGCTGGATGGCCTTCATCGATGCCGATGAGTTCCTGGTGCCCAAACAGGCCACCTGCCTGGACGGGGCCCTTGCCCATCTCGGCGCGCAGGTGCGCAGCCTGTCACTGCCCTGGCACATGTTCGGGCGCTGCGGCCTGCAGCGCCCACCCCACGGGGGCGTGGTGAACAATTACCGTCTGCGCGCCGCCGATCCGATGCGGGGGGTGAACTTCAAGTGTGTGGTGGACCCCTGCCATCTCAGCGCTGTGCGGGTGCACCGGATGGAGGTGGATCGCGGCCAGCTCACCTGGAATGACCGCGGCGAGGCCTGTCCGCTGGGCCGGCGCGACCGGGCTGCCTTCTACTCCGCCGACCACCTGCAGCTCAACCACTACTACACGCGCTCCGGCGAAGAACTGGAGCAGAAGATCCGGCGCGGACCCAACCTGCCCTCCAAGGCCGCGGCCTACCGCCGCAAGGTGATGCGCACGGTGCGGCAGATTGAGCGGGAGGTGGTGAGCGACGACGCCGCCGCCCGCTTTCTGGAGCAGGCGGCGCTCAGAAGCGGTAGTTGAACTGCTCGATCTCAGAGCGGTAGAGCCGGCCCACCAGACCTTCGAGATCCGGGCTGTAGTAGCTGCGGTAGCCCGGCGCGGGCGCGCCGCCCGCCCCTGGCCGGTGCCGCGACTTGGAGCGAGGCAGCCAGCCGTCCCAGTCCACCCCCAGATGGCGGAGGGCGGCGGCGAGGTCGCTCTGCAGCGTTTCGAAACGCAGCACATGATCCGCCACCACCTGATCGTTGATCGTGAGCATCGGCCAGTTGTCGTGGAAGGCCAGCGGCACCACGCCGCCCAGATCAGCTCCAGCCGCGAGTGCCTGCACGTAGGTGGCAAAACTGGGCGGCCGGCGCAGCCGCTGGATGCGCCAGAAGTAGTCGGACACGGTCTTGTCCCACGGGTTGCGCACCACCGCCAGCTTGCGGTAATCGCGCCACTCACGGGAGAACGCCGCCGCCAGCAGCCGGGCAGGGGCATGGGGCGGTTTGCGGCCCAGCAGGGGACGGTAGGCATGGTCGATGGCCCGCCCCAGGGCCCGGGCACGCATCCTGCTGCCGAGGCCGCTGGCCAGGGCCAGGCTGGCGGGATTGTGGCGCCAGGCTTCCTGCCACACCCGCTGGGTGAGAGGAATCCCTTCGCTCAGGGTGTCGACAATGGCACTGATCTGCAGGTCGGCGGGGCCCAGCAGCCGGGCGAGGGACACACAGAGGGAACTGCCGGCGGCCTTGCGGCAGTGCAGCACGATCAGGCGGTGGCGATGGCTGAGGATCACCATGCACTCCGCGGCCGGTGGTGCGACCACCAGCGCCTGAGCCCGGCCAGGGCCCGCTGACGCCCGCGGCTGCGGCCGATGTCGCTGAAGTGCTCGGGGCTGAGGCCGTAGCGCGGCAGCCGGCGCACCAGATCCTCGATGGGGTCGTGGTCGAGCTGAAAATCGATCAGCTGCTCTGGCCTCGAGGCCATGTGGGCCCGCACCGCGGCCAGGTGCTGATCCCATTGATGCCGCCAGAACTGCGCCAGCTCATCGAGATTGGCAAGGCCGTGCAGGCGCATCTCACGGGCGGCGAATTCTCCATGGCCGTGACTCAACCGGGAGCGGATCCAGTCGTCCGGGTCACGCCAGTTGAGCACCAGGATCGTATCGGGATAATCGGCAAGAATGCGCCTGAAAAGTGTATTTCCATCAAAACTTCCTTGGGTGCTGCTATCGATGAGATCACCGTAGAAGACATAGTGGTCGACACCGAAAAACACCGCGCGATCCGCTTCAACATTCAGACGCATCAAGCGGCCGATCTTGCGGGTTGTCCAGAATCGTGAGATCCAGCCGGCCGCCACCTTCTGGTGCACCACAGGGTGGCCCGCACGGGCGAACAGCTGGGCCAGGCTGCGGGTGCCGCACTTGTTGAAGCCCACCGCCACCACCCGCGGCAGCTGCGCTGCGACGTCCCCCGACTCAGCCGCACTCACGCCACCGCCGGCAGAGAGCTGGGTTGCCGCTGCAGGTCATGGGCACGGGCGGGGGAGAGGAACGCAGCCACGGCAGGAGCCGGTGGCAGCGCCATTGTGATGCGGCCTGGGCCCACTCGGCTCGGTTGGTAGGGTCACGGCGCCAGCAGCCTGTGCGCCGTGACCGTACCCACGCCAGCACAGGGCCAGGGCCGCCCCGGGCAGACCGCAGCCCTGGGAGCCGCCGGCATGGCAACCGGTCTGCAGACGAGAGGTCTGCAGACCGGTTGCCATGCCGGCGGCATCAGCCATCGCGCTGCCCGGCTGGTGACACCGTTTTACCGCCGCTATCCCTACAAGGGGCGCATGGATCTGTTCAAACTCGATCCCCGCGGCTGCTATTCCCCACTGGAACCATTTTTCTACAACCGCATCCCCAAAGCAGCCAACACCACCATCGTGGCGGCCCTGGCACAGCACAGTTCCTTCCTCTGCGGGCACCAGCGCGGTGAGGATCCCAAGCGACAGTTTCTGCGCCCGCTGTTGCTGTCCCGCCGCCAGGTTGACCAGCTCGAGCAGGACGCCTTCGTGTTCACCTTCGTGCGCAATCCTTTCAGCCGTGTGCTCTCGGCCTACCTCGACAAGGTGGGACGGTTGCGCCACCAGGGCCGGCGCTTCCTGGCCTGGGCCCAGAGGCACGGGCAGCCCGGCGACTTCCTGGGCTTCTGCCGTTTCCTCGATGCCGGCGGCCTCGACCTGGACATGCACTGGGCCCCCCAGGCTGACATTCTCTGCCTGCCTCTGGGCCGCTTTGACTTCATCGGTCGCGTGGAAAACCTCGACCGCGACCTGCCCAAGGTGCTGAAGCGGCTGTTCGGAGCGCGGGCGGAAATGCCCAGCCAGCGCCGCGGCACCACCACCAACGCCACGCTGCAGCTGCAACAGATCTACGGCCCCGAAGAGCGCCGGATCATCGCCAGGCTCTACCGGAGCGACTTCGAACTGTTCGGCTACGCCCCCACCCTGGCCGGCCCGTGACACGGCCGTAGCGGCCCTGGCGGCTCAACCGGCGGCAGGGCCGGCAGTGTGGCGGCGCCTATAACTGCAGAGCCTGCAGCGCCAAGCGTGGATACCGCCGTCCTGGACCAGGCCTTCCGCAATCAGGTGGCCGCCGGTCACACCTTCATCCCGCTCTGGAAACGCTGGCCCGCGGATCTGGAAACCCCGCTCACCACCTGGCTGAAGGTGGGGTCCGGGCAGGATCACGGCGTGCTGCTCGAGTCGGTGGAAGGGGGTGAGCGCATCGGCCGCTGGAGCTTTGTGGTGAGCGATCCCCTCTGGACCCTCACCAGCCGCGGCGAGGCCAGCGAACGCCACTGGCGCGATGGCCGTCGGGAGGCCCTGCAGGGCAATCCCCTGGAGTTGTTGCAGACCTGCCTGGCTGCCCTCAGCAGCGTGGCGGTCCCGGGGCTGCCGCCGGTGGGCCAGCTGTTCGGCTTCTGGGGCTATGAACTGATCCGCTGGATCGAGCCCAGCGTGCCGGTGCATCCCGCCGCCGCCGATGCCCCCCCCGATGGCTGCTGGATGCTGGCCGACAGCCTGCTGGTGTTCGATCAGGTGAAGCGCCAGATCACGGCCGTGGCCTATGCCGACCTCAGCGGCGGCGCCGAGCCGCAGGCCGCCCACGCCACTGCCTGCCGGCGGATCGCTGAACTCGAGGCCCGCATGCACCAGCCGCTCCCCCTCGGGGTGGCTCCACTGCAGTGGGACGACGCCACGCCCGCCGCGATCGCCGAGCGACTGCGGCCCGTGAGCAACCGCCGGCAGGCCGACTACGAGGCCGCGGTGGTGGGGGCCCGCGAACACATCGCTGCGGGCGACGTCTTCCAGCTCGTGATCAGCCAGCGGCTGGAAACCCGCATCGAGCGCGACCCCTTCGAGATCTACCGCAGCCTGCGGATGGTCAACCCATCCCCCTACATGGCCTTCTTCAACTTCGGCGGCTGGTACCTGATCGGCTCCAGCCCCGAAGTGATGGTGAAGGCGGAGCCGGTGGCGGGCAGCACGGAGGTGAAGGCCTCGCTGCGGCCGATCGCCGGCACCCGGCCCCGCGGGGCCGGCGAGGCCGAGGACCGGGCCCTGGAGCAGGAACTGCTGGCTGACCCCAAGGAACGGGCCGAGCACGTGATGCTGGTGGATCTGGGCCGCAACGACCTGGGCCGGGTCTGCCGGCCAGGCAGCGTGCAGGTCACCGACCTGATGGTGGTGGAGCGCTACTCCCACGTGATGCACATCGTCAGCCAGGTGGAAGGCGCTCTGGCCGAGGACAGGAGCGTGTGGGACCTGCTGATGGCGGCCTTCCCCGCCGGCACGGTGAGCGGGGCACCGAAGATCCGGGCGATGCAGCTGATCCACGAGCTGGAACCCGATGCCCGCGGGCCCTATTCCGGGGTGTACGGCGCCGTGGACCTGGGCGGAGCCCTGAACACCGCCATCACCATCCGCACAATGGTGGTGCTGCCTGCCGCAGGCGGTGGCTGGCGGGTGCAGGTGCAGGCCGGCGCGGGCGTGGTGGCCGACTCCAGGCCGGAGGCCGAGTATCACGAAACCCTCAACAAGGCCCGCGGCATGCTCAAGGCCCTGGCCTGCCTCCAGTGAAGCCCGATCCGATGGCCAGCCAGCGCCTGCTCAAGGGCTTCGAAGTGGAGCTGTTCACCGGACGCCCGGACGCCACGGTGGTGGGCTGCAGTGCCGAGGTGGCGGCGGCCCTGGAGGGGTTCATGATCGAGCCCGACCGGCGGAACCTGGAGTACATCACGCCTCCGGAGACCGACTACGGCCGCCAGCTGCAGCTGCTGCTCGAGCCCCGTCGGCGGCTGCGGCCCTGGTTGGCGGAGCGGGGGCTGACCCTGCTGCCGGGCAGCACCCTCAGCCTGGGCGACAGCTCCCGGTTCGAGCGCTCCGATCCGGAGCACCCGTATCACGCCTACATCGAGGCCACCTACGGCACCCGGGTGGTCACCGCCAGCGTGCACATCAACCTGGGGCTCACCGCCGGCACCGCCTTCAGCGGACAGGAGGCTCTGTTCGCCGGCCTGCGCGTGCTGCGCTGCGAGGCGGCCCTGCTGCTGGCCCTCAGTGCCAGTTCCCCCTTTCTGGACGGCCGGGTGACAGGAGCCCATTCCCAGCGCTGGCTGCAGTTTCCCCTCACACCGCCGCAGGTGCCGCTGTTTGCGGACCACCGCGCCTACGTGGACTGGATGCAGGTCCAGCTGACCGCTGGACGGATGCAGAACGTGCGCCACCTCTGGACCTCGGTGCGTCCCAACGGCGACAACCGCCCCCACGACCTCAACCGGCTGGAGATCCGCATCTGCGATCTGGTGAGCGATCCCCAGCTGCTGCTGGCGATCACCGCCTTCTGCGAACTGCGGCTGCTGCAGCTGCAGGAGGCGCCGGAGCACTGGGATCCGCTGCGGGCCAGCGCCCTGAGCCCGATGGAACTGGCCCGGCTGGCCGATGCCAACGAACAGGCCAGTGCCGGCGCCAGTCTTGAGGCCGTGCTGCACCACTGGCGGGACGGACGGGAGATCCACTGCCGGCAGTGGATTGAGGGCGGGTTGGCGGAGCTGGGCCCCCTGGCCCGCCGCGAGCGGCTCGAAGCCCGGCTGGCACCCCTGGAGCGGGTGCTGCAGGAGGGCAACCAGGCCATGCGCTGGCTGGCGCTGCACCGCTCAGGCCGTTCGATCACCGCCATCCTCGGGGCCGAAGCCGTGGCCATGGCCGAGCAGGAACGGCTGCTGGCGGCAGAGGGCGGCACAGCGGCAGAGGGCGGCACAGACGCTGTGCCCTCAGCCACCGACCACACAGACCGGCAGGCCGGTGTTTTGGGATGATCGACGCCTCCCGCACTGCCACCCCGGTCCCCATGCGGCAGTTCGTGCCCACCGTCGCCCAACCCTCCCCCAGGGCCACCCGCCTGCTGGGCGAGCGCATGGAGCTGGTGGAAGACCTCTGGCAGACGGTGCTGCGCAGCGAATGCCCGCCGGAGCAGGCCCGCCGGCTGCTGAGCCTCAAGCAGCTCAGCGAGTCCGGCCCCGGCGAGGAGCAGACCGACAGCAGCGACGCCTTCGTGCAGCTGATCCGCGAGATGGATCTGGCCGAGGCCATCACCGCGGCCCGCGCTTTCTCCCTCTACTTCCAGCTGGTCAACATCCTCGAGCAGCACATTGAGGAGGACACCTATCTCGACAGCCTCAAGAGCCAGGCCGAACCGGTGGCCACCGACCCCTTCCTGCCCCCCCTGGCCAGCCAGACCGAACCCGTCACCTTCCGCCAGCTGTTTGATCGGCTGCGCAGTCTCAACGTGCCCCCGGCCCAGCTCGAGACCCTGCTGCGCGACCTCGACCTGCGCCTGGTGTTCACGGCCCACCCCACCGAAATCGTGCGCCACACGGTGCGCCACAAGCAGCGCCGGGTGGCGGCGCTGATCCAGAAGCTGGAGCAGGGGGCCGGACTGATCAACCCCCTGGAACTGCACAATCTGCGGCTGCAGCTCGAGGAGGAGATCCGCCTCTGGTGGCGCACCGACGAACTGCACCAGTTCAAGCCCACCGTGCTCGACGAGGTGGACTACGCCCTGCACTACTTCCAGGAGGTGCTCTTCGACGCCATGCCGCTGCTGCGCCAACGCATCCGCTCGGCCCTGGCCCAGAGCTACCCCGATGTGGAGGTGCCGCGTGAGGCCTTCTGCACCTTCGGCTCCTGGGTGGGCTCCGACCGGGACGGCAACCCGTCGGTGACACCGGAGATCAGCTGGCGCACCGCCTGCTATCAGCGCCAGCTGATGCTGGAGCGCTACATCCGCTCGGTGGGCGAGCTGCGCGATCAGCTCAGCATCTCGATGCAGTGGAGCCAGGTGAGTACGGCGCTGCTGGAGTCCCTGGAGATGGACCGGCTGCGCTTTCCCGAGATCTACGAGGAGCGCGCGGCCCGCTACCGGCTGGAGCCCTACCGACTCAAGCTCAGCTATGTGCTCGAGCGCCTGCAGCTCACCGAGGCCCGCAATCAACTGCTGGCAGAGGCCGGCTGGGAATCCCCCTGCGACAACATCGCCAACGTGCCGCTGCCTGGCGGCAACCTCAGCAACACAACCCCCACTCCGGAGCTGCACTACGGCTCGGTGGAGGAATTCCGCAACGACCTCGAGCTGGTACTCGAAAGCCTCGAGAGCACGGGTCTGAGCTGTGAGGCCCTGCAGCATCTGATCAGTCAGGTGCAGATCTTCGCCTTCTGCCTGGCCAGCCTTGACATTCGCCAGGAGAGCACGCGCCACAGCGACGCCATTGACGAGCTCAGCCGCTACCTGCAGCTGCCGGTGCCCTACGGCCAGATGGAGGAACCGCAACGGGTGGCCTGGTTGCTGGGCGAACTGCAGACCCGCCGCCCCCTGGTGCCCACGGCTGCCCGCTGGAGCGCGGCCACGGCGGAGACGTTTGCGGTGTTCCGCATGCTGCAGCGGCTGCAGCAGGAGTTCGGCACCCGCATCTGCCACACCTACGTGATCTCCATGAGTCACACCGTGTCGGATCTGCTGGAGGTGTTGCTGCTGGCCAAGGAGGCGGGCCTGGTGGATCCGGTGACCCAGCACTCCTCGTTGCTGGTGGTGCCCCTGTTCGAAACGGTGGAGGATCTGCAGCGGGCCCCTGCGGTGATGCAGGAGCTGTTCTGTGAGCCGGTGTACCGCCAGTTGCTGGGGGGACCGGAGGGCACCCCGGCGCTGCAGGAGGTGATGCTCGGTTACTCCGACAGCAACAAGGACTCCGGCTTCCTCTCCAGCAACTGGGAAATCCACAAGGCCCAGATCGGGCTCCAGCACCTGGCCACCCGCCACGGGCTCGCCCTGCGCATCTTCCACGGCCGTGGCGGCTCGGTGGGCCGCGGCGGCGGTCCGGCTTACCAGGCGATCCTGGCCCAGCCCAACGGCACCCTGGGGGGTCGCATCAAGATCACCGAGCAGGGGGAGGTGCTGGCCTCCAAGTATTCACTGCCGGAGCTGGCTCTCTACAACCTGGAAACCGTCACCACCGCCGTGATCCAGAACAGCCTGGTGAGCACGCCTGTGGACGACACGCCCAGCTGGAATGAGTTGATGGGCCGGCTGGCCACCCGCTCACGCGAGGTCTACCGGGCCCTGGTGCACGACAACCCCGATCTGGTGGCCTTCTTCCAGCAGTGCACGCCGATCGAGGAGATCAGCAAACTGCAGATCTCCAGCCGCCCGGCGCGCCGCAAGAGCGGCGCCAAGGACCTCTCCAGCCTGCGGGCGATTCCCTGGGTGTTCGGCTGGACCCAGAGCCGCTTTCTGCTGCCCAGCTGGTACGGCGTGGGCCGGGCGCTGCAGGAGGAACTGGAACGGGATCCGGAGCAGCTCGACCTGCTGCGACTGCTGCATCAGCGCTGGCCCTTCTTCCGCATGCTGATGTCCAAGGTGGAGATGACCCTCTCCAAGGTGGACATCGAGCTGGCCCATCACTACGTGCAGGACCTGGGCCGCAGTGAGGACCGCGAGTCCTTCGAGCGGATCTTCACCACCATCGCCGCCGAATTCAGCCTCACCCGCGAGCTGGTGTTGAAGATCACCGGGCGCCGGCGTCTGCTGGACGGCGACCCCGCCCTGCAGCTCTCGGTGGACCTGCGCAACCGCACGATCGTGCCCCTGGGTTTTCTGCAGGTGGCGCTGCTCAGGCGGTTGCGGGACCAGAGCCGGCAACCGCCCATGAGCGAGGCTGTCGGACCTCGCCAGGATGGGCGCGCCTACAGCCGCAGCGAATTGCTGCGCGGTGCGCTGCTCACCATCAACGGCATCGCCGCCGGCATGCGCAACACCGGCTGATCAGCTCGCGAGGTCACCCTGGGCTCCCTGTTACTGCCATTCCGCAACCAGCCGCCGGCCCCGCGCCTGCGCGAGGGCTATCGCCTCACGGTCGAGCCGCTGCGGGATCTCGAGGCCCTCGACACCCTGCTGCTGCAGGCCGGCGAGCGGCCCCGTGGGGCGAAACGCTGGCGCCGGGTGCTCGAGCACAGCCTCTGGCACCTGTCGATCCTCAACCGCGAGCAACAGGTGGTGGGGTTCGTGCGCTCCACCAGTGACCTGGCCCTCAACGCCAACCTCTGGGATCTGTGGGCCGATGCCGGCGATCCGGCCCAGGCGGAACTGCTGCTGGCCCTGGTGCAGGGGGCCCTTGCCAAGCTGCGCCGCGAACTGCCCGGCTGCAGCATCTCCCTCTCGGCTCCGCCCCAGGCCGTCGAGGCCCTGCAACGCCAGGGTTTTGTGCTGGATCCCGGCGGCATCCGGGCCATGGGACTGCAACTCGGAGTGCAGCCCGGAGCCGGCAGCTGAGCGGATAACAAAATCCCTCCCTGCGATCACAGGGAGGGAGAGAGGTCAACGAGCATGGAGGGACTCGAACCCCCGACATTCAGAACCGGAATCTGACGCTCTATCCAACTGAGCTACATGCCCGCAAACACGGGTCGGGTCCCGTGTGCAGGAATCGGCAACGGCGCTCCCTGGTGCGAGGCTGCGGCCGACCGGGATCGGGGCAGCGGACACGCGCCGGGACAGGCCGGGGCAGGCCTGAGGGCCATTCTCCACCCTTCTAGTTTAGCCGCTGGCCGCCACTGAACCATCCGGCTGCACCGCCTGGAGCTGAGCCAGTACCGCAACATCGAGCGGCTGGAGCTGGTGCTCGAGGCTCCGCGGTTGCTGGTGGTGGGTGCCAATGGCGAGGGCAAGTCCAACCTGCTGGAGGCGGTGGAGTTGCTCGGCAGCCTGCGCTCCCACCGCGCGGCCAGCGACCGCGACCTGATCCGCCACGGCGAGCCCGGCTCAGTGTTGAGGTGCCTCACCGATGACGGTGACCGGCTGCGCCTGGAGCTGCGGCGTCAGGGGGGACGTCAGGTGAGTCGCAACGGCAAACCGCTGCAGCGGCATCAGGAGCTGCTGGGGTCGCTGCGCTGCGTGGGCTTCAGCGCCCTCGATCTCGATCTGGTGCGGGGAGAGCCGGCCCTGCGGCGCCACTGGCTCGATCGGGTGGTGCTGCAGCTCGAGCCCCTGTACAACGAGCTGCTCAGCCGCTTCGGGCGGCTGCTGCGGCAACGGGGCCAGCTGCTCCGCCGTGGCCTGGGCGGAGGGGAGCTGGGGCCCCTGCTCGATGCCTTCGACCAGCAGATGGCTCTGATCGGCACCCGCCTGCACCGGCGCCGCCATCGGGCGCTGAGGCGGCTGGAACCCCTGGCCGTCAGCTGGCAGAACCGACTCAGCGGGGGCCGGGAGCTTCTGAGGCTGCGCTACCTCAGCGGCACCGAGCTGCCCGCAGAGGAAGATGAGGGGGGCTGGCGGCAGGCACTGGAGGACCAGCTGGCCCGGCAGCGCCCCCAGGAACTGCGGCTGGGCCAGTGCGGGGTGGGCCCCCAACGCGACGAGGTGGAGCTGCTGCTGGCCGGGCGGCCCGCCCGGCGCTACGGATCGGCGGGCCAGCAGCGCACGCTGGTGCTGGCTCTGAAGCTGGCGGAGCTGGAGCTGGTGGGCAGCGTGGTGGGCACACCACCGCTGCTCCTGCTCGACGATGTGCTGGCCGAGCTGGATCCGCACCGTCAGCAGCTGTTGCTGGAGGCCGTGGGCGAGGGCCACCAGTGCCTGGTGAGCGCCACCCATGTGCAGGCCTTCAGCGGCGGCTGGCGGCGCCACTGCCAGGTGGTGGGAATGCAGGCCGGGCGGCTGCAGAGGATGGAGCCGCGGGCGGCCGCCGACGGCACGTAAGGTGAGCCGCCCTCCGGCCCTCCATCGATGCCCCAGACCCTGCCCTGTCTCCACCCCAACCCGGGATGGAGCAGCGCTGCCGGTGCCGCCCCAGCAGCCACTCCGCTGGTTCCGGTCTGTGAGCCCCCCCCTCTCTGCGACACGGCCGCAGTCGACGATCCAGCCCCGCTCGGCGACGCCATCGGCAAACACTGCATCCTCGAGCTCTACGACTGCGATCCAGGTCGGCTCGACAACCA
>JBCBTI010000024.1:0-33731 GCA_039818745.1 Cyanobacteria bacterium J06638_7 | reverse complement strand
TGTGCTCGCTGGCTCGTTCCACCGGGTGGACCAGTTTTCGTGTCGCCTCCGGACCAGTTTTCGCTGTCGCCTGACACAGGCTTCGGCTCCCCTACAGCGTGGGCCTCGTGCTGGGGGGCATCGCACTGGCCTGGGTGCCCTTCGCCCCTGACATCGCTCTGACGCGGGAACTGATCTTCAATGCTTTTTTGCCACCATTGATTTTCGAGGCCGCGCTCTATATCGCCTGGCCCGCACTGCGCAAGGAGCTTCCGCTTGTGCTGACCCTAGCCACCTTCGGGGTGGTGCTTTCTGCCGGCATGACCACGGTGGGAATGCACGTCCTGGCCCACTGGGACTGGCCGGCGGCATTGCTGTTCGGAGTACTGATCTCGGCTACCGATCCGGTGTCGGTGATCGCCACCTTCAAGGAGGCGGGCGTGCAGGGCAGGCTGCGGGAGCTGGTTGAGGCGGAGAGTCTTCTCAATGACAGCGCTGCCGCCGTGGGCTTCGGTATTGCGGTGGCCTTTGCCACCGGCGTAGCGATCACACCGCTGGGCACTGCTCAGTTCCTGGCGGTCACGATCATGGGTGGTGTGGCCTGCGGCGCCACCGTGGCAGCGGCCGTGCTGGCCCTAGCTGGCCGCACAGAAGATCCCCTGGTGGAGATCACCTTCACCACGATTGCTGCCTATGGCTCCTTCCTGCTGGCCGAGCACCTGGACGTCTCAGGAGTGCTGGCCACTCTGACCGCTGGCATCATGCTGGGCAACATCGGTCCCTTGGGGGCTATCTCCCCCAAGGGACGTGAGGCCGTTCAGTCGTTCTGGGACTACGCCGCCTTCGTGGTGAATTCACTGATCTTCCTGCTGATGGGCATGCAGGAGGCACATCAGAACTTCACCAGGATGCTGCTGCCGATCGCGATCGCCATCGCCTTGGTGACCGTGGGTAGAGCCCTGTCCACCTATCTCTGCTGCAGCCTGTTCAGCACCTCATCCCTGCGGGTGAAGGCCAGTCACCAGCACGTGCTCATCTGGGGCGGGTTGCGCGGCGCACTGGCCCTGGCCCTGTCGCTGGGCCTGCCCACCAGTCTTCCCTACCGCAACGCTGTCGTGACGGTGGCCTTCGCCGTGGTGGCTTTTTCGGTGATCGTGCAGGGGCTGTCTATCACCCCACTGATGCGCTCTCTCGGCGAGATCGGACCCATCAGCGACCTTACCGCCGGGGACCAAGCGACGGAGCCCAGCAGCTGAGCGCTTGCAGAACTACCCCACAATCCAGACATTCTCGGCTGGGTCGCGAGGCAACGTTCCAGGCTGGGCTTCTCGATAGGCACCCCGCTCTGCTGCCGGCTTCAGCGCTGGTTGGTGGGCTAGCTCCACTCGAGGGTGCGACAGGCAGCGGCCCCTGCAGGTGAGGCGCTGAACAAATCCCATGGGCACCCTGCAGGGGGCTTCCCAGGTTGATCAGCCTCTGTCTGGAGCGACCTTGACAGTGTCGCCAAGCCGGGCTTCGAGCTGGTCAAGCCGAATCAGAGTACGGTTGAGGGCATCGGTGATGAGGTCTGTCTGGGTACTGAGCTGGGCTTCCAAGAAAGTTTGTAGTTCTGTGAAGCGTGAGACTTCGGCCTGGTCCGCGAGCTCGCGATAGTCCCGCAGTTCGGCGAGGTGGCGTCGGGTTTCCAGCAGGGCGGAGGTCTGCAACACCACCACAAACAGCAAAAACAGGCCGGTGACTGCAACCAGCAAGGCAAGCATAACCACCCCGAGAGGTACGTTCACCGACGTGACCCCCAAGGAGAGCCGCAGGGGTGGTGAATGCCTTCCAGTTCAACGCAGCAAACGCTGCTGTGATCGCAAGAAGAAGGAAGGAGAGGAGAGCCTGAAGTTTCATTGCAGATAATGGCAGGGGATAAACTTGGCCCAGTTACTAATGATTGTCTAAGTGCTACCCAGAGCTGATGAGGCTCGATGTAATCCATCGCAAGGAATCACACCTAGGCATCAGCACAAACATCTGGGGGCATCACAGCGGCAGCATAGCCGGGATCCTCCGTGCCGCAGAGCCAGTCCCAGAAGGTGAAGTAGAGGCCGAAGTGCAGCCCCGGGTGCTGGTGGTGCCGGCTGTGGTGGGCCGGGCCGATCAGCCAGCGGCCGAAGAGGTGGTGGGGAAAGCGGCGCGGCAGCTGATCGAGATCCACATGGTTGACGATCGCCCACACCGTCATCGTGCTGAGCACCGCCAGCAGGGTGATCAGATGCAGCGGCAGCAGCATCACCACCAGCACCAGAAACAGGGCCTGCACCAGGGCTTCGGGGGGATCGAAGGCGAAAGAGGTCCAGGGGGTGGGATGGCCGGAGCGGTGATGGCCGTGGTGGCACCAGCCGTAGAGGGCCGGATGATGAAACAGGCGGTGGGTGGCGTAGAACACCGCGTCCTGCAGGATCAGCACCAGCAGATAACTCGCGCCCACGTACCACCAGCCGAAGGCATCGGGCCTGGCGTACAGCCGGGTGAGGCCATGGGCCTGCAGCACCAGCAGGGCGCCGGTGCAGAGGCCAAACACCCCGGCGGAGAGCACCGAGAGACGGATGTCGTGGCGGATGCCGTCGCCGTAGCGGCGGCGCTGGCGCGCGCTGGGCGCCGGGGCCTCATGACCACGACCCCAGCGGCGCAACAGCCACCAGCAACCGCCCGCCACCAGCAGATAGCGGCCCACTATCACCAGAAACACCACCAGGGCATCGAGCAGCAGCGAGGACGTGCTCGAGGGGCTGCCGAGAACCCCGCTGCCGAGGGATGTGCTGCTGATGGCAAGGCTGCTGATGAAGATCGCGATGCGTCTGACCTCGTGGGCGCTCCGGGCAGGACCGGGGAAAGCTGCACGCTAGGGGGGGGGGACACCACCTGAGCCACAGCGGCCATGCAGCGTTACCGCATTGAGCACTCCACCACCTACAGCTTCGATGCGGCGGTATGGCTCAACAGCCATGCTCTGCGGCTGCGGCCTCGGGAGGGCCATGAGTTGCGCATCGAATCATCCAGGCTGCGCATCAGCCCGCCGGCAACGCTGCGCTGGCACCGCGATGCGGAGAACAACTCCGTAGCGATCGCAACCTTCAACACCATGGCCAGCAGTCTCACGATCGAGAGCGAGGTTGTGCTTCAGCAATACCAGCAGGAACCGTTTGATTTCCTGCTGGACCCCATGGCCCTGCTGTTTCCCTTCCCCTACCGCGCCGAGGAGGTGCTGCTGCTGGGTCCTTACCGGCAACAGGAGGATTGGAACAGACAAGAGCCCACCCTTGAACACTGGCTCAACAGCCTCTATGAACCGGGTGAGCGCGTGCAGACCTTCAGCCTGCTGGAGCGGATCAACAACCGCATCGAGAGTTCATTGCGGTATGCCCAGCGTCTCGACCCCGGTGTGCAGACTCCCGCCCAAACCCTCAGCTGCGGCTCTGGGTCCTGCCGCGACTTCGCCACCCTGTTCATGGCCACAGCCCGGCGGCTGGGCCTCGCCGCCCGTTTCGTGAGCGGCTACCTGCACGACCCGATTGCCTTGCCGGGCAGCGGTTCCACCCATGCCTGGGTTGAAGTGTACCTGCCGGGGGCCGGCTGGAAGGGTTTTGATCCAACCACCGGCACGCTGGCAGGGCCCGATCACTTCGCGGTGGCTGTGGCACGCAGACCGGAAGCTGTGCCGCCGGTGGCCGGGTCCTACCGAGGGCAGGCCGGCGCCGGCCTGAGCGTGGGGGTATGGGTCAGCCTGCTGGGCTGAGGGGCGGCTCAGGCCAGCGGGCCACGGGGCTGATCAGGCAGCGGCGCCGGGGGTTCAGGCCTGAGCAGCGGCAGCACACTGCTCAGGCCGAGCATCACAAAGGAGAATGCCCCCAGCAGGGCCAGCAGCCGCAGGGAGAGTCCTTCAGAGCGCGGCAGCTCGTCGTGCTCTGAAGGATCATCAGGCGGCACCGACGAGGAGGAGTGAACGGATCACTCCTCCTCGTCGGTGCCGCCGATGGGGATCAGCTTGATCTGTTTGCGGCCCAGCTTGATCTCGAATTCGTCACCGGACTGCAGGCCCAGCTGGGCGGTGTAGGCCTTGCCCACCAGCAGATTGCCGTTGAACTGCACCTTGGTGACGTAGCTGAGCTTGCGGCCACCTTTGCCGCGGCCCTGGGCGGCGCCATCGCCGAGGCTCACACCCTTCGCTTCCAGCAGGGCTTCGTAGAACGCCGTGAAGTTGAGGCGCTCACTGCCGTCCTTCTTGGTGCTCACATACCCGCATTCACGCACGAGCTCCGATTTCGAGGCATCGCCGAGCTCCTTGACCCGGGCGAGAAGTTCCTGTCCAGTCAGCATGGTTCAATCCATCAACATGCAGAGCATAGCCAATCACACACCCGCTCGATCCGCCGAGGCTCGCTGGCGCTCATCGCCGCCGCTGCTTCAGCGGTTGAGGCGCTGCATCTGCCAGGTGACAAAAGCACCCACCGGGCTCCAGAGGAGATAGGGAATCAGCAGCAACGAGCCCGCTTCGCTCACCCGGCCCACGGCGATCGTGAGGGCGATGCCCCACACCCAGCCCAGCACACCCAGGGCGGTGCCTGTGGAAAGCCGCCGGCTGCGGCAGATCACCCAGGTGTAGCTCTGCACCAGCAGCAGCAGCAGCAGGTAGCCGGCCATCAGATCCCAACGGCCACTGGCCGTCCACACCTGCAGCGCCGACACAAAGAAACAGGCGTAGATCAGCAGCCAGATCAGGGGAATCAGCGGCTCGAAGGTGAGCCATGGCGGCCGGCGCAGGCGCATGAACCAGGCGAAATCGGCCCGCCCGGGAGTGAGGCCGAAGGCCACCGCCACCATCACCAGCAGGATCACCAGGGCAGCGCGCACGGCGGCAGTGGCAGAGGGCATTCAGGCTCCCATGAAGGCGGGTGGGAACCGGTTCCACGGCAGGACGGTGCGGATGCCGCCGTCGCCAGGGGGGTTGAGATCGCCATGTCCATGGCTTCGCTCGGCCTGGCGCCGCGGAATCCCCACTCGGCTGCCGGGGTTCAACTGCGAAGATGGGGCCAGCAGCGACCGGCGGCCTGCCCATGCCCTTCAGCGCCAAGAGCGAGTACGCCCTGGTGGCCCTGATCGAGCTGGCCGCGGCGCAACCCCAGGGCGGCAGCCTGCAGGTGGGTGAGATCTGCCGGCGTCAGGGACTCCCCGATCGCTACCTCGAGCAGATGCTCACCAGCCTGCGCAAGGCCGGAGTACTGCACAGCATTCGCGGCCCCCGTGGCGGCTACCAACTGGCCCGCGCCGCCGCCGAGATCAGCGTGGCGGAGGTGATCGAGTGCCTCGAGCGCCTGGCACCGGCCGCACGCCATGGTGATCGCTCCACCCCCGAATTCAGCGTGGTGGCCAGCCTCGAGCGCCAGCTGGAGATGGCCCGCTCCAGGGTGCTCAGCTCCACCACCCTGCAGCAGTTGCTGGAGGAGCGCCAGGCACGGATTCTGCCCCAGCAGATGTTCTACATCTGAGGCTGGATCGCGCCAGCCAGGCGCCGGAGGGCCATGGACGTTCTGCTGATCGCCGTGGGCACGATCCTGCTGCTGGCGCTGGCGGCCACCGCGGTGGCCGAACACACCCCGCTGCCACGGGTCACGGTGCTGCTGCTGCTCGGGGTGATCTGCGGACCGCCGCTGTTGAATCTGATCCCCGGCGATCTGGTGGCGCAGTTCGGCGTGATCGCCGAGGTGACCCTGCTGATGGTGGGCTTTCTGGTGGGCGGCAAACTCAGCCACCGCTCCCTTACCCGAGGCAGCCGGCCGCTGGTTCTGATCTCCCTGATGGCCGCACTGGCCACCGTTGCCGTGGTGACGCTGGGGCTGCGGCTGCTGGGGCTGGACTGGCCGGAGGCGGCGCTGCTGGGCTGCATCGCTTCGGCGACCGCCCCCACTGCTCTGCTCGATGTGGTGAACCAGATGGCCGGCAGGGCAGGGCCGCGCCGCGAGTTCGGCGATCTGCTGCTCGGCATCACCGCCCTCGACGATGTCTGGGCCCTGTGCTCTGGGCCGGCCGGGACCTGGGTGGGGCTGCCCTGGTGGGACTGGCGGTGGGGCTGCCGGCGTCCCTGCTCACCGGCCGCATCCGCCCCGGTCAACCGATGCTGCTGGAGGCCCTGGGGGTGGTGCTGCTCTGCGGTGATGGTGATGGGAGCCATGGTGACCAATCTGGCCCGCCATCACGCGGTGCCCTTCCATGCCATCAAGGGCATCGAACTGCCCTTGATGGCAGTGGTCTTCGTGCTGGCGGGAGCCTCCCTCGATCTCAGCGCCCTGGGGGGCATCGGCGCCGTGGGGGTGGCCTATGTGCTGCTGCGCGGCGCCGGCAAGCTGGGGGGTGCCGCCGCCGGCGCCCGCCTGGCTGGGTGGGGGCGGCCCTGCTACCCCAGGCCGGGGTGGCGGTGGGCATGGCCCTGGTGCGCCTGGCGCTGGGCCATTTCCGCGACACCCCGGAGTGGAATCCACCCACGTCCTGAGAGGCGCCACTCCTACGCTGCGCCCTGAGCTCAGACCCTCATGGCAGCTGGTGGGATGACCGCTGGGCGAATGGGCAACCGCTGCACGACCAGGGCCGCAGCCGCCCTGATCGCTTTGCCCCTGCTGATCGGCTGTCAGCGGCAGCAGGGCGGCGCCCCCCCGGCCGGGCCAGCCCTCAGCGTCAGCACCGAAACGGTGGCGGCCACGGCCTTCAGCCGCAGCGTCGACACGATCAGCACCCTGGAGGCGATCGAGGAGGTGCAGCTCTCCTCCCAGGTTGATGGCCGCATCCAGGAGCTGCGCGTGAGTCAGGGCAACGTCGTGGGCGCCGGCGAGCTGGTGCTGGTGCTCGACCAGCGCCAGGCCCGTGCCGATGTGGCGCGGCTGCAGGCCCAGGCCCGCACCGACCAGATCAACGCCGATCGCTACACCCTGCTGGCGGAGCAGGGCGCCGTCAGCGCTGAGCAGCGCGATGAATTCCGCCTCCGGGCGGTGGCATCGCGGGAGCAACTCAACGCCCTGGAGGCCGATCTGGCCTTCCGCGAAGTTCGCGCGCCGATCGGCGGCATCGTGGCCGATCTGCGGGTGAAGGTGGGGGATGTGATCGAGGCCAACGAGCCCTTCACCAGCATCGTGCGCAACGACCGGCTGCAGGCCCGCCTGGAGGTGCCCGCCATCGAGGCCGCCCGGGTGCGCACCGGCCAGAGCGTGCTGCTGCTCGATCCCGAGACCGAAGCGGTGCTGGCCCGGGGTCAGCTGGGTTCGCTGGATCCCCTGATCGATGCCAGCAGCCAGTTCCTGCTGGCCAAGGCCGAGTTCGACAACGGCGACGGCAGCCTGCGCAGCGGCCAGCGCAGCCTCGCCCGGCTGGTGCTGGACGAGCGCAGCGAGCCCTCGGTGCCCTTCCAGGCCGTGACGCAGCAGTCCGGCCAGGCCTTCGTGTTCGTGCCCGGCAGCCTGGCCGAGCTGGAGCGCAGTCCCGGGCGGGTCGACCTCGAACCCCTGCGCCGCCTGCCGCCGGAGAGCCGTTTCGCCATCCAGGTGCCGGTGCGGCTGGGCCCGCTGCAGAACAACCGCTACCCGGTGTTGAGCGGTCTGAGGCCGGGCCAGGCGGTGATCACCTCCAAACTGATCAACCTGCGCCACGGCCTGCCGATCCAGCTCGGCGACGCCAGCCCGGCCCCGAGCCCGTCCGGTTCGTAACCGCCATCACCACGGGGGCCGATCATGGGGAGGTTCCTGGCCATGACCTGAGGGGATGGTGCCGCTTCAATCTGCCCCCAGCAGCACCACCGCCTCCCCCTGCGGCAGCGATGGCCTCAGCGCCCGGCTGCGGGAACTGCACGGCCAGCTGCTGGCCGTGGTGCCGGCGGTGGACCGGATCGCCTGCGTGCTCTATGGCGAAGGCGACGACCTGCTGCGCAGCTTCGTGCACAGCAGCCGCAGCGGCACCTCCCTGGAGGCCTATGCCTGGAAACTGGCTGAAAGCCCCTCGCTGCGACGGCTGGCCCGCAGCGGCGGCAGCCGGGTGATCGATGACATCCCGGCGGTGGTGAGCGGCAACAGCCCCCATTCGCGCTGGCTGCTGGAGCAGGGCTACCGCTCCTCCTTCACCGTGCCGCTGCTGCAGCGGGGGGGCGGCCTGCTCGGGTTTCTGTTCTTCGACTCCCTGCGGCCTGGGGCCTTCACGGCCACGATCCAGAGCAGCCTGCAGCTTTTCGCCTCGCTGATCAATCTCACGATCCGTCAGGAGCGCACCCTGGTGCGGGCGATCGTCAGCTCGGCCCAGGTGGCGCGGGAGTTCGCCAACCTGCGCGACTTCGAAACCGGCGGCCACCTCGAGCGCATGGCCCACTACGCCCACCTGATCGGCCGTGAACTGCAGGCCAGCCACGGCCTCAGCGACGCCTACGTGGAGCACCTGAAGCTGTTCGCTCCACTCCACGACATCGGCAAGATCGGCATCGCCGACGACCTGCTGCTCAAACCCGGCCAGCTCGACGGCGCCGAGCGTGAGCAGATGGAAAGCCACGTGCGCATGGGTGTGGAGATGCTGGAGAAGCTGCTGGGCGACTTCGATCTGGAGCAGCGTCAGGAGGCCGCGATGATGCGCAACGTGGTGGCCGACCACCACGAGTGTCTCGACGGTTCGGGCTACCCCAGGGGCCTGAAGGACGGGCAGATCAGCCTGGAGGCGCGCATCATCGCCGTAGCCGACGTGCTCGACGCCCTCACCAGCGCGCGGCCCTACAAGGATCCCTGGGGGCTGGAGGCCGCCCTGGACGAACTGCAGCGACTGGCGGCCCTGGGCAAGCTGGATGCCGACTGCGTGGCGGCCCTGGTGCGCCGGCGCCCGGAGGTGGCGGCCATCCGCGAGCGCTTCAGCGACAGCGCCGCCTGATCGGGGCCAAAGTGGGGGCAGCCGCAATGCAGAGATGGGCGTACGCAGGGGCATCGGACGCTGGCTGCGGCTGGTGGGGGACCGGCTCGACCCCCAGGTGGCTGGCGAGCTCGCAGTGGGCAGCCGCAAACTGCCGTCCCTGCCGGAAGTCGATGGCGGGCCGGCCGCCGGTGATGAGGAGACTCCCTCGGTGCCCTGGCAGGGGGTGCGCGAGCGGGCCTTGGGCAAGAGCCTTGTGACCCTGCGCTCGGAGGCGCTCTACAGCCTCGGGGCACTGCACGCCGCCCACCTGGCCGCCGCGGCGGTGTTCGACGACCGGCGGCTGGCGGCGGCCGTGGCCCAGCGCAGCGGCGAGGCCGTGAGCGATGACACCCTCACCAAGCTGGCCGAGGCGGCCTCGATCTGGCACCGCGACAGCGCCTCGCTGGGCATGGCGCTCACGGCCGTGGGGGCCACCCAGGTGCCCGATCTGGTGCTGGCCGAGGCCCTGCAGGTGGACGAGCAGGAGGCCGAGGCCCTCGACGCGATGACGGAGGGCTACCAGATCGAACTCAAGCGCCAGATCCTCGAGGAAGCCGACTCCTGAGCCGGGAGCTGCCGCCTAACTCGACATGTGATCGATGCTCTTGAGCGCCGGACCGAGCAGGTCGCTCACCTTCTCCAGCTGGTCCTTGCTGCCCATCACCACCAGCAGCTGGCCTGGCTCCAGCTGCTGTTCACGGCCGGGGTTGGCCACCAGATCCTGGTCCGGCAGGCGGTAGGTGGTGCCGCGGTACTGGCGGCCGGAGTCCACCTGGCGCGGCGGCTGGCGCACGGCCAGCACCAGGGCACCGGTGCGCCGGCCCAGCTCCAGATCCCCCAGGCTCATGCCGTTCAGCTGACCCAGGTCGGCCGCATCGCCGCTGAGCCGGAACTCCTCCACCTCGCAGTCGCTGCCGGAGAGCAGGTCCATGAAGGTGACCGCCAGGGGCCGCAGGGCCGTGGCCGCCATCATGCGGCCGCCGCTGACATAGGGGCTCACCACCTCATCGGCCCCCGCCAGCCGCAGCTTGCGCTCCGCCTCGTCACTGTCGGAGCGGGCCACCAGCCGGCAGCGCGGAGCCAGGCCGCGGGCGCTGAGCACCACGTAGAGATTGGCGGCGTTGCTCGAGAGCGCCACCACCAGGGAGCGGCAGCGGTGAATGCCGGCCTCCAGCAGGGTTTCATCGAGGGTGGCATCGGCCGCCAGCACCGGCAGGCCCTCCTCCTGGGCCGCCTCGCTCTGCTGGGGATCCGTTTCCACCACCAGCAGCTCCACGCCCTCGCGGGCCACCTGCTGGGCGATCTCCCGGCCGATGCGGCCGTAGCCACAGAGAATCACGTGATCTTGCATGGAGTTGAGCCAGCGACGGAAACGGCGCTCGCGCAGGCGCCGGAAATAGCCCGATTCACTCAGACCCAGCACCCCCTGGATGCTGATCTGAACCACCACCAGGCCCCCCAGGATGAGGAAGGCGGTGACCAGCCGCCCGTTGGCCGAGAGCGGATGCACCTCGCCATAGCCGATGGTGCTGATGGTGATCGCCACCATCCAGTAGCAATCGCCCCAGTCCCAGCCTTCGGTGATGCGGTAACCGAGCGCCGCCAGGTTCACCAACGCCGCCAGGGCCAAGGGTGCCCGCCAGACACGCCCGCCACGGGTGGAGGGGGGACGGCGCCGGCGCCAGGTGGTGGGCAGCATCCAGCAAAGGGGCCGAGCGATCCGGATCCGATGCTCCGGACCTCGGCGTCATTAAACCAACCTTTTGCCGTCAGCATGGGGGTTCACACGAGGGCCCACACCGAAGGGGCCAGCCCGCCCGGATGCAGCACGACTGGATGGAGGCGGCCGCCGGCAGGGCCGAGGCAAGGCTGCGGCAGGCGGGCATCGAGCTCACCCTCGGCGGTGAACCCACCTATGTGCCGCTCGACCCCCAGGGAGCGGAGTGGAGCGTGGCCGCCGACGGTCCCACCAAACTGCCGGTGGCCCGGGCCATGGCCCGGGCGATCCAGCGGCGCACCTGGCCCGGCAGCACGCTTATCTACTGCAGCGGCAAGCGCTACGAAGGCGAGGTCAACCCCCGCTGGGCCCTGCGTCTGGTCACCGGCCGCGACGGCGAACCGATCGCCCCCTGGCCGGCTGCCGATGGCGATCCCCAGCCCCTGGCGGTGGAGGCCGCAACCGGTTGGCTGGAGCGGCTGGGGGCGGCGCTCGCTGTGGAGCTGCAGGCGGTGCCGCTGGCCGATCCCCGCGATCCCCTGCGGCGCGTGTGGGCCGTGCCCCTCACCTGGGAGCAGGAGCAGTGGCACAGCGGCGCCTGGCCCCTGCCGGCCGCGCAGCGCCAGCTCACGGGGGCACCGGGCCCCGCCGGGCTGCGCCTGCCGCTGGAGCACTTCCCCGCCACCATCCCCTGCCAGCTGTTGACCCTGGAGATCAGCGCCACGGGCTGGGGAGTGTTCCTGCCCCCGGTCGAACGCCGGCCCACCGAGCTGCTGCTGCAGGCCATCAGTGGTCTGGCCCGGGGCAGCGCGCTGACGGCGCCGGAGTTCAGCGGGCTGCTGCCGGTGGATGCCGCCGAAGGCTGGGATGTGCTCGGCCTCGCCGCCGATCCCGGGGTGCTGGAGATCAACCTGCCCGTGTGTGCCTCCTGGAGCGCCTACCGCCACTGGATCCGGCTGCTGGACGGGGCCGCGGCGGAGGTGGGGCTGCGCAGCTGGAAGGCCACCGCCGACGGCGGCCAGGAGGGCACCGGCGGCGGCAACCACCTGCTCTGGGGGGGTCCCAGCCTGGAGCGCCATCCCTTCTTCAGCCGGCCCGCCTGGCTGGTGGGGGTGCTGCGCTACTTCCAGCACCACCCCTGCCTCAGCTACCTCTTCTGCGGTGCCGGCGTGGGCCCGTCCTCCCAGGCGCCGCGGCCGGATGAGGCCCTGGGCAGCCTGTTCGACCTGGAACTCGCCTACAGCGTGCTCGAACGGCTCGAGGCCGGTGATCAGCGCCAGCTGATCGGTGAGACCCTGCGGCACCTGCACGCCGACCGCTCCGGCAACAACCACCGCTGCGAGATCAGCCTCGACAAGTTCTGGAATCCCGGCACCCCGGCCGGCTGTCTGGGTCTGATCGAGTTCCGGGCGCTGGAGACCCTGCCCGATCCCGACTGGACCGCCGCCATCGCCCTGCTCTGGAGCTCCCTGGCGGCGCTGTTGCTCAACCCGCAACGGCGGCCGGCGCGCCTGCGTCCCTGGCAGGCCGCCCTGCACGACCGCCTGCTGCTGCCGGGCCCCCTCTGGCACGACCTGGAGCTGGTGCTGGCCGATCTGGCCGACGCCGGGCTGCCGCTGGCGACCGAGCCCTTCCAGGCGATCTGGCGCTGGCGCTTTCCGCCCCTGCTGGAGTGGCAGGGCGAGGATCCCGCCGAGCGGCTGAGCCTGCTGCCGGCCCTGGAACCCTGGCCCCTGATCTGCGACACCCCGCGGGAGGGGGGCTTCACCAGCCGCTTCGTGGATGGCTCCCTGCAGCGCATCGAAGTGCAGACCAGCGCCACCTTCCGCCAGCGCTTCCGGCTGCTGCTCAACGGCCGGCCCCTGCCCCTGGCCGATGGCCCCCTGGCGCTGCGCTACCGGCGGCACCGGCTCTTCCCCTGCCTGCATCCCGGCATCGACCCCCAGCTGCCCCTGGTGCTGCAACTGGTCGGCCCCGGGCCCGAGCTGGCGGCGGCTGCCGGGCTGCCCCTGGCCCAGTGGCGGCTGGAGCGGCACGACGGGGGCTGGCAGGCCGAGGCCCCGGGCCGGATCGGCAGCCCGCCGGGCCCCGCCTGGCACAGCCCGGACTCCGGACTGTGCACGCTGGACCTGCGGCTGCCGAACGGGGCGATCCCCTGACACGCCCCCCAGCCAGCCAACCGGATCCCAACGTTTTTGCTGCGCAGGGGCTCCCCGATGGGCCGCGGCCCTCCACCCTGAAGGCATCCACGCACCGGAGCGCTTCTCGATGGTCAGAGCAGAGGTGACGGCACCCGATCCCCCGGTGCTGCGCGAGAGCGGCCAGCGGGAGGTGTTCTGCGGACTCACCTCGATCGTGTGGCTGCACCGGCGCATGCCGGACGCCTTCTTTCTGGTGGTGGGCTCGCGCACCTGCGCCCACCTGATCCAGAGCGCCGCCGGAGTGATGATCTTCGCCGAGCCCCGCTTCGGCACGGCGATCCTGGGGGAGCGCGATCTGGCCGGCCTGGCCGACGCCAATGAGGAACTCGACCGGCTCGTGGGCCGGCTGCTGGAGCGGCGCCCCGAGATCCGCACCCTGTTTCTGGTGGGCAGCTGCCCCAGCGAGGTGATCAAGCTCGATCTGGCCAAGGCGGCCGAGCGTCTGCAGCAGCAGCAGCGGGGCCGGGTGCGGGTGCTCAACTACTCCGGCAGCGGCATCGAAACCACCTTCACCCAGGGGGAGGACGGCGCCCTGCTGGCGATGGTGCCCCTGCTGCCACCCCCCCCCCAGGACGGGGCGGCCGACCAGCTGCTGCTGGTGGGCACGCTGGCCGATGGGGTGGAGGACCGGCTGATCGCCCTGTTCGAGCGCCTCGGCATCCCGCGGGTGCGCAGCCTGCCGCCGCGTCGCTCCAGCGAGCTGCCGCCCGTGGGACCAGGCACGCGGGTGCTGCTGGCCCAGCCCTTTCTGAGCGGCACGGCCCGGGCCCTGGTGGACCGCGGCGCCGAGCTGATCGCCGCCCCCTATCCCTTCGGGGTGGAGGGCAGCAGCGCCTGGATGGCGGCAGCGGCCCGGGCCTTCGGCATTGCCGAGGGCCCCATCGCCGCGGTGCTGGAGCCGCTGGTGGAGCGCGGTCGCCAGGCCCTCGCTCCCCACCGACAGGAGCTGGCCGGCAAGCGCCTGTTCCTGCTGCCCGACTCCCAGCTGGAGATCCCCCTGGCCCGCTTCCTGGCCCGCGAGTGCGGCATGGAGCTGGTGGAGGTGGGCACCCCCTACCTCGACCGCCGCCTGATGGCCGAGGAGCTGGCGCTGCTGCCGCCGGGCACCCGGATCACCGAGGGCCAGCACCTGGAGCGCCAGCTGGAGCGGCTGCGGGCCGAGCGCCCCGACCTGGTGGTGTGCGGTCTGGGCCTGGCCAATCCGCTGGAGGCCGAGGGCATCGCCACCAAGTGGTCGATCGAGCTGGTGTTCAGCCCCATCCACGGCTGCGACCAGGCCGGTGATCTGGCCGAGCTGTTCGCCCGACCCCTGCGCCGCCGCGGCGCCCTCTCCTTCACCTGAACCGGACCCCAGGCCAACGCCCCCGGTTCTGCTGCTCCCCGTCCACTCCTCCCCAGCCCCGATGGATCTCACCCTCTGGACCTACGAAGGTCCGCCCCATGTGGGCGCCATGCGCATCGCCGCCTCCATGGAAGGCGTGCACTACGTGCTGCATGCCCCCCAGGGGGACACCTACGCCGACCTGCTGTTCACGATGATCGAGCGGCGCGACCGCCGGCCACCGGTCACCTACACCACCTTCCAGGCCCGCGACCTGGGTGGCGACACCGCCGAGCTGGTGAAGCGCACGATCGCCGAGGCGGTGCAGCGGTTCGCGCCCGAGGCCCTGCTGGTGGGCGAGAGCTGCACGGCCGAACTGATCCAGGATCAGCCCGGCTCCCTGGCCGGGGGCATGGACCTGGGCGGGGTGCCGGTGGTGAGCCTGGAGCTGCCCGCCTACTCCAAGAAGGAGAACTGGGGGGCAGCCGAAACCCTCTACCAGCTGGTGCGCGGGCTGCTCAAGGGGCAGGTGCCGCCACCGGGCACGGCCAAGCCGGACCCCGGCCGCTGGCGCGCCGAGGGCCGCCGGCCGCGGGTGAACCTGCTGGGGCCTTCCCTGCTGGGCTTCCGCGGCCGCGACGACGTGCGCGAGATCACGGCCCTGCTCGATCAGCACGGCATCGATGTGAACGTGGTGGCACCTCTGGGGGCCCGGCCCGCCGATCTGCTGCGCCTGCCGGCGGCCGACGCCAATCTCTGCCTGGTGCCGGAGGTGGCCGCGCCGCTGTGCAGCTGGCTGGAGCGGAGCTTCGGCATGCCGGTGGTGCGCACGGTGCCGATCGGCATCGGCGCCACCGCCGCCTTCCTGCGCGAACTGCACGGCCTGCTGGCGCTGGAGCTGCCGGCCGAACTGGTGCCGGCGGCCGATGGCACCTGCGCCGCCGAGCGGCGCTCACGCCTGCCCTGGTATTCCCGCTCGGTGGACTCCACCTACCTCACGGGCAAGCGGGTGTTCATCTTCGGCGACGCCAGCCATGCCATCGCCGCCGCCCGCATCGCCAGCAATGAGCTGGGGTTCGTGGTGGTGGGCCTGGGCAGTTACAGCCGCGAGCTGGCCCGCGAGGTGCGCGCCGCGGCCCGCGAGCTGGGGCTCGAAGCCCTGATCAGCGACGACTACCTGGCGGTGGAGGAGGCGATGGCGGAGGCGGCGCCGGAGCTGGTGCTGGGCACCCAGATGGAGCGCCACAGCGCCAAGCGCCTGGGCATCCCCTGCGCCGTGATCAGCGCCCCGCTGCATGTGCAGGACGTGCCTGCCCGCTACAGCCCCCAGATGGGCTGGGAGGGGGCGAACGTGATCTTCGACGCCTGGGTGCACCCGCTGATGATGGGGCTGGAGGAACATCTGATCGGCATGTTCCGCCATGACTTCGAATTCGTGGAGGGCCACCGCAGCCACCTGGGCGAGGGTGGCCCCAGGCCCGCAAGCCCCACCGGAACGGCGGCAGCAGCTGGGGACGGCGCGGCTCCGGAGGCCGCTGTTCAGGAGGGTGATGCTCCGGAGGGGCCCGCCGGCGCGGTGAGCTGGACCGCCGATGGCGAGGCCGAGCTGCACAAGATCCCCTTCTTCGTGCGCAGCAAGGTGCGGCGCAACACCGAGGCCTTCGCGCGCGCCCGCGGCCTGGGCGCCATCGATGCCGAGACGCTCTACGACGCCAAGGCCCAGCTCAGCCGCTGATCAGCGCTCAGGAACAGCCCTTGACGGAAATGGTGTAGCTGAAGCCGGTGGCATTGGCGTTGAGGCCCGAGCCCACCTTCACATTCACCTGGGTCACCAGTTTCTCCGCCGGTGGGCTGAAGGGCCCGAACTCCTTCGTCTGGCCCGGGGTGGCGTTGAGGGTCTCGTTCACCACCTGCAGGCTGGTGCCGTCGCTGAATTTCAGGAACGCCTGGATCGGATAGGGGCCGGGCTTGTCGGAGGTGGAGGCGAAGTTGATGCGGTAGGCCTTGTAGGCACCGGTCACAGCGAAGTCGGTGTTGAAGTTGGTGCGGCCGAAGGGGAACACCAGCGGGCCATCGAGCTGGATGGTCTTGCTCACCTCCGTGCCGCCGCCGATGGCCTCCAGCGGGGTGCAGGAGGCCGCTCGGACCGGGGCCGCCAGGGCACAGACGAGGGTGGCGAGGGTGGCCAGGCTGGCCGTGGTGATGGCTGGGATGCCGGCGGGACGGAGCAGGAACATCGTTGTCGGACTGTCGCTGGCGGCACGGTAGGGGGAGTCGCAGGGCCGCACTGTCAGGGAACCCCCATGTGTCGGATTGCGTGAACCTGGCGCCGCAGGGCCCTCGCCGCCGCCCGCGCTGTCTTGCATGGAGACGACGGCAACGTTCTGCCGAGGAGCTCCCATGACCAGCACGCTCACACCTCCCCCCGCCTCCACCCCCAAAGCGCCCGGACAGGACGGGGAGGGAAGCGTGCAGGTGCACCAGGACCCGACCGTGCACATCGAGACCGGCGCCCTGGTGATCGCCGTCTACGGCAAGGGCGGCATCGGCAAGAGCACCACCTCCTCGAACCTCTCGGCCGCCTTCTCCAAGCTCGGCAAGCGGGTGCTGCAGATCGGCTGCGATCCCAAGCACGACAGCACCTTCACCCTCACCAAGAAAATGGTGCCCACGGTGATCGACATCCTCGAAACGGTGGATTTCCACAGCGAGGAGCTGCGCCCCGAAGACTTCGTGTTCGAGGGCTTCAACGGTGTGCAGTGCGTCGAATCGGGCGGCCCGCCGGCCGGCACCGGCTGTGGCGGCTATGTGACCGGGCAGACCGTGAAGCTGCTCAAGGAGCACCATCTCCTGGAGGAAACCGATGTGGTGATCTTCGATGTGCTCGGCGACGTGGTGTGCGGTGGCTTTGCGGCGCCCCTGCAGCACGCCGACTACTGCCTGATCGTGACGGCCAATGATTTCGATTCGATCTTCGCGATGAATCGGATCATGCAGGCCATCAATGCCAAGGCCAAGAACTACAAGGTGCGGCTCGGCGGCGTGATCGCCAACCGCTCCGAGCAGACCGACGAGATCGACAAGTTCAACGAGCGCACCGGCCTGCGCACCATGGCCCACTTCAAGACCGTCGATGCGATCCGCAAGTCGCGCCTGAAGAAGTGCACGATCTTCGAGATGGAGCCCACGCCTGAGGTGGAGGAAGTGCAGAAGGAATACCTGCGTCTGGCCCAGGCCATGCTCGAGAACGTGGAGCCCCTGGAGGCCGAATCCCTCAAGGACCGCGAGATCTTCGACCTGCTCGGTTTCGACTGAGGTGCTTCAGATCTCGGCGGCGGCCCGCTCCACCAGCCGCCGCGCCACCGCCTGGGTGCCGGTGTGGCGGTAGGTGTCGGTGAAGACGTCGAGGAAGGTGGCCAGCTGCTCGAAGCGCCCCTGCCAGGGGCCAAGGCTGGTCTCCAGAGCCTGCACCGCCTTCTGGCCGCTGAGCCCCAGGCCGCTCACGAAGCCGCCGGCCCAGCCCAGCCAGGTGTCCACGCCGCGCCGGATGAAACCCAGGTGGGCCTGCTCCCCCCGGCCGGGAATCAGCGAGGCCATGCCCCTGTAGGCCGGCAGCTCGCGCAGTTCCCGCTGCCCCACCCGCCCGAGCAGCTCGTCGAGCCGCTGCAGCGCCAGGTCGCCCAGAGGCAGCAGGGCGTCGAAGCACACCAGCGCAGCCATGCGCACCCTGGCCTCGCTGCCGTACTCCGCCAGGGAGGCGGCGAAGTCACCGAAGCTGTCCCCCGGCAGACCGTTCACCTGGGTGAAGGCCAGCAGCTCGGCGGTGACCTTCAGCCCCAGGTCGGCTGCCTGCAGGGTGTCGCTGGAGGGGGTGAGATCGGCCACCCGGCGCAGCAGCGGCACCCCGCCACCCACCGAGGCCAGCAGGCGCAGGCCGCCGCCGGCCCGCTGGGAGCGGTCCACCGCGTCGTAGAGACTCAGGGCCCGTCCGTAGCCCTCATGGCGGGCGCGGCTGAGCAGATCGGCCCGGGCCCGCACCTGGGCGATCAGGCCGGGATCGTCACTGCCGATCACCTCGCTGATCAGGGCATCGGCGGAGGTGAGGTTGCGCCACTCGCCGGGCACCAGGGTGCTGATGCCCCGCAGCGCCAGCACGGTGAGGTTGCGGCGGGGCAGCCGCTCCAGCCGCTCCAGCACGGTTGCGCTCATGCGTCCTCCGCGGCACGGTTGAGGGCGCGGCCGCCGGCCTGGCGCTGCGGCAGCGCCGGCGCCTGCAACGCCGCCAGCCCCTGCAGATCGAAGGCGCCGAGCAGCTCGTGGCGTTGAAGCTCATCCAGCCCCGTGCCCTGGCCGATCACCTTCACCTGGAAGCGCTCGGCCACCAGCAGGGCGCTGGCCTGGGGCCCCTGCTCCACCAGCGGCCAGCCGGCGATGGTCTCGGCGCTGGCGTCAAACTTCTGGCGGGCTTCCGGAGCCGTGGCGGTGTCGGCGATGGCCAGCAGCGCCAGGGTGGCCTCACCCTGCTTGAGACGGGCCTGGCTGAAGCCCCGCTTCTCCTGGGTGAACACAAGCTGTTCGCCGGGCTCGGCCGCGGGGAACAGCCGGTTGAAGGCGGTGCCATTCACCACCGCGGAGGTGGGCACCTCGCCCACGGTGCCCCCCGGCAGCCACTCCCCCAGAGGCAGCAGCAGCAGGGCGGCGATCAGCAGGGCTCCCGCCAGCAGGAGGCCCAGACCCCAGCGAATCAGACGTGCCATGGCAGCAGCGTGACATGAAGCTTCTGATTAGCCGCCCGGAAGCGCTTCGGCGCCGATTCGTTGCAGATCTGCTTGGATTCAGGCGGTGGCAGCGGTGAGCTGTTGAGCGAGGCCTCCGCACTGATCCAGGGCCTGCGCCGCCCCCAGGCCTACGGCCATCCGGTGGCCGGCGTGGAGCTGATCGAGACCCACATCTCCTGGGTGCTGCTCACCGGTTCCCTGGCCTACAAGATCCGCAAGCCGGTGGATCTGGGCTTCGTCAACTTCACCACCCTGGAGCTCCGCCTGCACGACTGCCGCGAGGAACTGCGTCTCAACCGCCGCCTGGTGGAGGATCTCTACCTGGGTCTGGCGGCGGTGGTGGCCACTGCCCAGGGCATGCAGCTGCAGGAGCTGAACGAGCAGGCCAGCGATGGGGAGATCCTGGCGGGCAGCGGCGGCAGCGGGCCGGCGCCGCTGGAGGTGGCGGTGCGCATGCGCCAGTTTCCCCAGCGGGCCCTGCTGCCCGCTGCCCTGGCCCGGGGGGAGGTGAGCGGTGACCAGATCGAGGCCCTGGCCGAAACCCTGGCCCGCTTCCACGGCGCCGCCGCCATCGCCGCCGCCAGCGGACCCCACGGCACGCCGGCGGCGGTGCGCACCCCGGTGGAGGCCAATTTCAACTGTCTGCGCGAGCGCGGCGCCGCGGCCCTGCAGCCCCGGCTGCAGGCTCTGCAGCAGTGGAGCTGCACGGAATTTGAGCAGCTCCAGCCGCTGCTGCGGCACCGCCTGCGGCAGGGCCGGGTGCGGGAATGCCACGGTGACCTGCACCTGGGCAACATGCTGCTGCGCCAGGGCCGCATCGAGGTGTTCGACTGCCTCGAGTTCAGCCCCGCCCTGCGCTGGATCGACGTGATCAGCGACCTGGCGTTTCTGGTGATGGATCTGGAGCAGCGCGGCCAGCCGGCCCTGGGCTGGCGGCTGCTCAACCACTGGCTGGAGTGGAGCGGCGATTACGGGGGGCTGGCCCTGTGGCGGTGGTACGTGAGCTACAGGGCCCTGGTGCGCGCCAAGGTGGCGGCGCTGAGCGGCGACGGCGGCGACGACGGCCCGGTGGCGGCCTACCTGGGTCTCGCCGAACGCCGCATCCTTCCTGCCCCCCGGGCGCTGGTGCTCTGCCATGGGCTCTCGGGCAGCGGCAAGTCGCACCACAGCGCGCTGCTGGCCGCCGAGCTGGGGGCCGTGCGCCTGCGCTCCGACGTGGAACGCAAGCGCCTGTTCGGGCTCTGGGGCATCCCCACCGCCGCCGCCCGCCAGGGAGACCCCTACGCGCCGCAGGTGACCGGCGAGCTGTTCGGCCAGCGGCTGCCGCAGCTGGCCCAGGGGGTGCTGGCGGCCGGCTTGGCGGTGATCGTGGACGCCTGTTTTCTGCGCCGCGGCGACCGCGCCGCCATGGCAGAGGTGGCGGCCGGCGCCGGAGTGCCGCTGCTGATCCTGGAGTTCAGGGCACCGCCGGCGCTGCTGCGCGCGCGCATCGAGCACCGCCGGCGCGGCGGCCACGACCCCTCCGATGCCGATCTGGCAGTGCTGGAGCGCCAGATCGGCTGGGATGAGCCGCTCAGCGCCGTCGAGCGGGCGCTGGCCATCCCCGTGACCCCGGCCACCGCCGTGGCCGCCACGGCAACGGCGGTGCGGCGCCGCTGGCGCTGAGCGGCGGAGTGGATGCAAGCCTGGGGACGCCGCTGCAGCCGCGGCGCCCAGTGCCCCCCGTGCCGAAACCATGAGCACAGAGCCCCGCACGGTGATGCTGAGCGGCGCCAGCCGCGGCATCGGCCGCGCCATCGCCGAGCGGCTGCTGGCCGATGGCCACCGGGTGAGCGCGGGGGTGCGCGATCCCGCCGCCCTGGCGGCGGATCTGAGCGCCAGCGGACTGCTGATCCATCCCTATGAGGCCAGCGCCGGCGATAGCGATCCCCGCGGACCGCGCGCCTGGCTGGAGGCCACCATGGCACACTGGGGCGGGGTGGATGCCGTCGTGCACTGCGCCGGGGTGTTCTCTCGGGTGGGCCTGCGCTTCGCCGACGGCGACGAGCAGGAAATCTCCCGCCTGCTGGAGGTGAACCTGATGGGCCCCTGGCGGCTGAGCCGGGCGGTGTGGCCCGAGCTGGTGGCCAGCGGCGACGGCCGGGTGCTGGCCCTGGTGTCGATGAGTGGCAAGCGGGTGAAGGGGCGGCTGGCCGCCTACGGGGTGAGCAAGTTCGCCCTGCTGGCGCTGTGCCAGGCGATGCGCAACGAGGGCTGGGGGGAGGGCATCCGCGTCACGGCGATCTGCCCCGGCTGGGTGAACACCGCCATGGCCGCCGCCGTCACGGAGATGCCCAGCCAGGCCATGACCCAGCCTCAGGATCTGGCCGCCAGCGTGAGCCACCTGCTCAGCCTGCCGGCGTCAGCGGTGCCGTTTGAATTCAGTGTGAACTGCCTGCTGGAGCCCTGAATCGATGGCCAGCCGCAAGCTCCAGCACCACTACCGGCTGCTGCTGGCCAACTGCGTGCTGCTGATGGCCACCTTCACCCTGCCGGATCCCTGGTACCACCTGGCCATGCCGGGCTATCTCACCCTGGGGGTGGTGATGCTGCGGGCTCTGGGACGCCGCTGCCGCCATGGCGGCAGAAGCGGCCGCGGCGCACTGGCGAGCTTGCGCCTCTATCAGGGCATGGGCGTCGCCGCCCTGGCCGTGGGAACCCTCTGGATGCTCACCCCCCTGGGTCTGCGCGGCACCGGCGTGCCGGTGGCGGCCCTCTGGGCCCTGTTCTCGGTGTGGAGCGCCCTGCGCCTGGTGCGCCAGCTGGGGGAGGAACGCAGCGTCAATGCGGCGGTGCTGCGGGGGGCCCTGGGGGGCTATCTGATGCTGGGGCTGGCCGGGGGGCTGGTGTTCGCCGCCCTGGAAACCACAGTTCCGGGCAGCTTCAGCGGCGTGGAGCTGGCGTCCTCGGGGCCCGGCGGCCAGGATCCGGTGTGGGCGCTGAACTTCGTGGAGCTGAACTACTTCGCCTTCGTCACCCTCACCACCACCGGCTACGGGGAACTGCTGCCCGTCACCCCCCTGGCCCAGATGAGCAGCATGGCCCTGGCGATCGCCGGCAACATCTACCTGGCCAGCGTGCTGGGCCTGCTCATCGGCCGCTTCAGCGCCCAGAACGACAGCGGTGAGCGAGGCTGAGGGCCGCCACCGCCGACGCCGCTGTGTGGCAATCCATTGCGCCGGCGCGCGAGCGATCCAGACTTCAGCGGCAGACTTGCGAGCTGGTGGGGCGCCTCTGGATTCAGATCCGGGGCGCTGCAGCCGAGCCAGTCCATCCTTGCCCGCCCCCCTCATCCAGCCCCCGCCACGGCCCATGCCCCGGTTTCAGCCCCCCTCCTGCACCCTGATCGCCCTGGCGGCCGCCGCTGGCCTGGGCAGCGCCGTCCTGCCCGGCGCCGCCCGGGCCGAGACCCTCTATTCCCTCACCACCACCTGCAGCTTCGCGGGCGCCGCCCCCGCCCCCTGTGTGGTGGAGGCGGTGGAGGTGGGCGAGGCCACCGAATACCGCCACACCGTGGGCGAGCGCACCATCACCTACCGGGTGTTCGACGATCCTTTCGTGCGCATCGAGGGCAGGAATCCCGACACCGGCAGCTGGAGCCCTGCCCGCAACGCCCTGATCCGCTTCTCCACCAACGAGCTCTGCTTCAACAACGGCGCCCTCTGCGTGGTCAACCCCAACTTCCTCAACAGCGTGCGCGAGGACGCCGGCACCTCGCTCACCGGCCGTGACCTGATGGCTCTGGGCTTCGGCGAAGACGGACGGGTGGACGTGACCTGCTTCGACGACGGCTGCCTGCGGCTCCAGGAGGCGATCGACCGATGAAGGGGTTCGCCCGCCTGGTGAGTGCGGCAGGCCTGAGCCTGGCCATGAGCCTGCAGCCGCTGGAACTGCTGGCGGCCGGCACTGGCGCCGGCGCAGGCACCGCCGCCGCCGCCGCCGCCGATGAGCTGATCGCCCGGGGCGGCCGCGGGGGTGGTGGTCGGGGCGGCGGCGGGGGCCGCGGGGGCGGAGGGCGCAGCCACAGTGGCGGGGGCCGCACCGGCTTTGGTTCCTACAGCAGCGGCGGCAGCAGCGGCTTCCGTGGCAGCCAACGCCCCTCGGGAGGCTGGAGCAGTGGCTCGTCGAGCAGCCGCCCCACCGCCAACTCCGGGGCCGGCAACCGCAACCGCCAGACCAACGCCAGCACCTGGCAGGGCAACAGCGGCCTCACGGCCGGCGATCGCCAGCAGGGGCGCACCGATCGCACCGACATCCGCCAGAGCAACCGCACCGACCGCTCGAGCAACCGCCAGGACGGCCGCAGCGACCGCGTATCCGATCGCAGCGATGTGCGCCGCAAGCGCTCCAACAACCGCTGGGACAACTACTGGTCGGGCTGGGCCAGGCCCGGCTGGGGCGCCGCCCGGCCCTGGAACTACGGCTGGTACGGCGGCTGGAGTTCGCCCCCCTGGGGCTGGTGGGGAGCCAGCGCCGCCGCCTGGGGGATCACCACCCTGGCCACCGCCGCCATCATCGATTCGGCGGTGGATAACGCCATCGCCAACCAGACCACCATCATCGTGGTGCCCAGCACCAGCTACGAGCTCTATTACCCCAGCATCGAGCCCGTGGGCAGCGAGGGAGTGAGTTTTGCCGTGAACACCGGCGCCGGCCCGGTGGAGATGACGGCCGACTGCCAGCAGGGCACCCTCGACGGCCAGGTACCCCAATCGCAGGCGGAGGCCCAGCTCCTGAACGCGGCCTGCGTGGTGGCCTACGGGGGCTGAGGGCCGGACTCCGCCGGGCCGGCACGGCGCTGCTGCCAGCGCAGTTCCCAGCCCTTGACGATCCGGTAGACCACCGGCACCACGAACAGGCTCAGCACCGTGGCCATCAACAGGCCCGAGAACACCACGGTGCCGATGCTGCGGCGGCTCACGGCCCCGGCCCCGCTGGCGAACACCAGCGGCAGAAAGCCCGCCAGCGAGGAGATCGCCGTCAGCAGGATCGGCCGCAGACGCGCCACAGCAGCTCCATGGATCGCCGGTTCCAGCGGCATGCCGGCGGCCAGGCGCTGGTTGGCGAATTCCACGATCAGGATGCCGTTCTTGGCCGCCAGGCTCACCAGCACCAGCAGGCCCATGCGGCCGTAGACATCGAGGGGCAGGTCGCGCAGCGCCAGCCCGGCGATGCCCCCCAGCAGCCCCAGGGGCACCGTGATCAGGATGATCAGGGGATCGAGGAAGTTCTCGTAGAGGGCGGCCAGCACCAGCACCATCACCACCACCGCCAGCAGGAACACCCGTTCGTTGGCGCCGCCGGAGCGGGCCTCCTCGCGGGCCAGGCCGGTCCACTCCAGATCGGTGACCTGGCTGCCGATCTGCCGCCGCACCTGCTGCAGCTGCTCCATCGCCTGTCCGGTGCTCACTCCGTCCCTGGGCTGGGCCCGCACCGTGATCGCGCGCACCAGCCGCGTGCGGTTGATCACCGTGGGGCCGGTGCTCTCGCGAACCCGCACCAGCTGGGAAAGGGGAATCAGGCGCCCGTTGCGGTTGCGCACCCGCAGGGCCAGCACGTCGGCGGTGTCCCGGCGGTCGGCGCCCTCCAGCTGCACGATCACGCGCCGGATGCGGTCGCCCTCGAAGCTGTCGTTGACGTACTCGCTGCCGAAGCTGGCCCCGAGCACATCCACCAGGTCCTCGAGCTCCACGGCCAGAGAGGCCAGCGCCAGTCGATCGGGCTCCAGCTGCAGCAGGGGGGCATCGGCACTGAAGCGGGTCGTCACCCGCTCGAAGGCGCCGGTGTCCTGGGCGGCGGCGATGAAGGCCTGCACGGCCTGCTGGAACTCGCTCAGGTTCAGCTGGCCGCCACTGGTGTCGAGCAGGTCGAACTCGATCCCCCCCTCGCTGCCGAAGCCCCGCACGGTGGGGGCCTCGATCACCACCACCTGGGCGTCGTCGATGACGCCGGCCAGTTCGCGGTTCAGCCGTCCGGCGATGGCCGCCGGGCTCTGGTCGCCCTCGGGCCGGTCCTCGATCGGCAGCAGCCGCAGGAAGAAGATGCCCTTGTTGGGGCTGCTGTCACCGAAGGAGCGGCCGGCATAGAAGTTGCCGGTGACGATCGCCGGCTCCTGCCGCACCACCTGGCGCACGCGGTCCATCACCGCCTGGGTGGGGCCCAGTGCCATGCCGTCGGGCAGCACCACGATGCCGCGCAGCTGGCTGCCGTCCTCCTGGGGGATGAAGGCCTTGGGGCGCTGCTGGTAGGCCCAGGCCGTGAGCAGCAGGCCCACCAGCAGCACCGCCACCACCCGCCGTCGCCAGGCCAGCGCCCGGGTGAGCCAGCGGTCGTAGGGACCCTCGAGGGCCTCCAGGGCGCGGCGGGGGGGATCGATCAGGCGCAGCAGCCAGCGCGGTTCGCGCTGCTCGGCGCTGAGCAGGCGGCTGGCGGCCACCGGCGTGAAGGTGAGGGCGTTGAAGGTGGAGAAGAGGATCGTGGCGCCGATCGTGAGGCCGATCGGGGCATAGAGCCGGCCGGTGCTGCCCTGCAGGGTGAGCACCGGCAGAAACACCGCCACCAGCACCAGGGAGGTGGCGATCACGGCGCCGCCCAGCTCGGCCATCGCCTCCCGCGCCGCCGCCAGGGGCTGCTGGCCTCGCTCCAGGCGGCGGCCGATGTCCTCGCTCACCACGATGGCGTCGTCCACCACCAGGCCGGTGGCCAGCACCATGCCGAACAGGGTGAGGGTGTTGATCGAACTGCCCGTGAGCCGCAGCACGGTGAGGGCGCCCACCAGGGCCACGGGCACGGCGAGGGCGGAGATCAGCGCCAGACGGCTGTTGCCCAGGCCCAGCAGCAGGGCGAAGAACACGAGCAGCACCGCGTCGCGCAGGCCCGCCAGGGTGCGGTCGATGCTCTGGCGCACCGTCTCCGCCTCGTCGATGATCACCTGCAGGTCCACCCCGGGGGGGATGCGGCCGCCGAGCTCATCGAGGGCCTCGCTGATGCCGCGACTCACCTCCAGGGCATTGCTGCCGTCGCGCTGGAAGATGCCCATCGCCACGGTGGCGCGGCCGTCGAGGTTGGTGGCGATCGAGCCGTAGTCCTCGCTGCCCAGGGTGACGCGGCCCACATCCCGCAGGCGCACCACACCGCCGCCCGGCCCGCTGGCCACCACCAGCCCCTCGAACTCCGCCGTGGAGCGCAGCCGTCCCTCCATGCGCAGCGGCAGGGAGAGCATCTGGTCGTCGGGGGCCGGGGCCTCGCCCACCTGGCCCAGGGCCGCCAGCACGTTCTGGGCCTCCAGGGCGTTGCGCACATCGGCGAGGGTGAGATCGAGCTGATCGAGGCGGCGGGGATCGAGCCAGAGCCGGAAGGCCAGGGGGCTGCCGCCGAACAGCCTTGCCTCGCCCACACCGGAGACGCGCTGCAGGCGGTCGATCACCACCTGATCCACCCAGCCGCTCAGGAAGTTCTCGTCGTAGCTGTTGCGGTCGGCGCTGAAGCTGAGCACCATCAGCAGGTCGTCGGCGCTGCGCCGCACCCGCACGCCGAAGCGGGACACCGGCCCGGGCAGCCGCGGCTGCACCACGGCGGCCTCGTTCTGGGTGTTGATCTGGTTGATCTCCGGATCGCCGCCCTCGAAGCTGAGGGTGATGCTGCTGCTGCCCGCCGAGCTGGTGGAGCGGATCTGGTCGAGCCCCTCGAGGCCGTTGAGCTGCTTCTCCAGCAGCGAGGTGACCCCCTGCTCCACCACCTCCGGGCTGGCACCGGGATAGCTCGCGCTCACCGACACCCGCCCCGGCGCGATCGCCGGCAGGTTCTCGATCTGCAGGCCGGGCAGGCTCACCAGACCCGCCAGCAGCACCAGCAGGGCCAGCACCACGGTGAGCACGGGCCGGCGCAGAAACGGGTCGGAGATCGACCCCCGCGGTCTGCGCTCCACAGTGTGGCTGCGAGTGCAGGGGTTCTAGCTGAGCGGCACCCCGGGCCGCAGGGCGGCGGCCTGGGCGTCGCTCAGGCGCCCGGCGCCATGGAGCACGCGGGTGATCTGGGCGATGTCGAGCACGGCATGGCAGCGGTAGCCGGCCGCCGCCAGGCGCTCGCGGGCCTGACGGTCGTGGTCGCCGCCGTGGTCGAGGAACACCACCACGTCGTGCACCACCAGGCCGGAGCTCTCCAGCTTGGCGATGCCCTCCAGCACACTGCCACCGGTGATCAGGATGTCATCCACCACCACCACCAGATCGCCCTCCTCGAAGTCGCCCTCGATCAGGCGGCGGGCGCCGTGGGCCTTCACCTCCTTGCGGGGATAGATCAGCGGCTTGCGCAACAGCAGCGACAGCCCGGTGGCGGTGGGCAGGGAGCCGTAGGGGATGCCGGCGATGCGATCGAAGGCCAGCTCCCCCATGCAGCCCGCATAGGCATGCAGCACCCGGTGGAAGAGGTTGGGATCGGAGATGATCTGGCGCAGATCCACGTAGTAGTTGAACACCGCTCCGGAGGCCTGCACGTACTCGCCGAAGAGCAGGCAGCCGATGTCGAAGAGGTCGAGGATCAGTTCGGCCATCGGCTCGGCCGCCGGCGAGCCCGGAGCCGCCGCCGGGCCCGGGCTGCCCGCCAGCCAGAGGGCGCAGCTGCCCGTGCCCTGCTGCTGCTCCAGCCAGCGGTCGCGGATGGCATTGATCTGGCCCTTGAGCATCGCCGCCCGCTCAGCCATGTCGTCCTCCACCAGCAGGTTCTGGGGCAGGGGCAGCAGCAGGCCGTCGCCGGCGCTGGTGAGGCCGGCCTGGAGCATCGATTCGAGCTTCTCCTCCTGCCCCCAGAGGCTGCGCAGGATGATGAAGCGCTCCGGGGCCACCTGGCGCACACGGGCCAGGATCGCCGGATCGCTGGTGCCCACCTCCAGCAGCAGCTGGTCCTGCGTGCCCCAGAGCAGGGTTTCGCGCACGATGCGCAGGAACAGCGGATCCTCCTCGCTGGGGAAGTGCTGGATGATGCGCGCCGTCTGGTTGGAGCTGTGGCAGGTCATCACCACCGCCCGGCCGGGATAGAGCAGGAACGGGGCGGCGATGTCCTGGCCGGGCAGGGGGGAGAGGGTCACCGCATCGGCGGCCAGTTCCCGGAACAGGTAGTGGGCCAGGGCGGAGGAGGAGTTGAGGTCGCCGTGCTTGGTGTCCACGATCAGGGGCAGATCGGGAGGCACCAGTTCGCGCACCTCCAGCAGCAGCTCCAGGCCCACTGGCCCCAGGGCCTGGTAGAAGCCGAGGCTGGGCTTGTAGGCGCAGACGTGCGGAGCGGTGGCCTCGATCACCGTCTTGATCCAGTGCCGAGCCAGGCTGAGGAAGGAGCGGTTGGCCATGCCGCGGCGCGCCGCCCAGCTCTGCAGCATCTCGGGGTTGGGGTCCAGGCCGGTCACCAGCAGCGACTGGCGATCGGCCATGGCCTCGGTGAGCTGAATGAAGAAGCCCATCACCGGGGGCAGCCTGGGCTTGTTGCTAAGTCCGTGCAGGCCAGCAGCAGCCCCCCCCGACATACCTCGTAATCCATGGGCCGCGCCAGATCAGGGGCCGGCGGCCAGGCGCCAGGGCAGGGTTTCGCCGGCGTGGAAGGGCACAAGCTCCACGGCGCGGCCGGCGGCGTCGTTGAGGTGCAGGCGCCTGGGCACCGTCAGCGGCTCGCGCACCAGGGTGATGGTGCCCGCGTTGAGCGGCAGGCCGTAGAAGCGGGGACCGTGCTCACTGGCAAAGCCCTCCAGGCGGTGCAGGGCCTGCTCCTGGGCGAACACCGCGGCGTAGCTCTCGATCGCGAAGGGGGCATTGAAGATGCCCGCGCAGCCGCAGGCCGACTCCTTGGCAGCGCGCTCGTGGGGGGCGGTGTCGGTGCCGAGGAAGAACCTGGGGTTGCCGGAGGTGGCGGCGGCGCGCAGGGCCAGGCGGTGCAGCTCCCGCTTGGCCACCGGCAGGCAGTAGGCATCGGGCCGCAGACCGCCGGCGAACATGGCGTTGCGGTTGATGTGCAGGTGGTGGGGGGTGATGGTGGCCGCCAGGGTGGCCGGGCCGCTGCGCACGAAGTCGGCCGCGTCACTGGTGGTGATGTGCTCGAGCACCACCTTGAGCCCGGGGTGGCGCTGCAGCAGCGGCGCCAGTTCCCGTTCGATGAACACGGCCTCGCGATCGAAGATGTCCACCCCCGGATCCACCACTTCGCCGTGGATCAGCAGCGGCATGCCGATCCGCTCCATCACCTCCAGCACATCGGTGATTGCGGCGATGGCGGTGACGCCCGCCGCCGAGTTGGTGGTGGCGCCGGCGGGGTAGAGCTTGCAGGCCGTCCACACACCCTCGCGGAAGCCCCGCTCCACCTCCGCCGCGGCGATGGCATCGGTGAGGTAGGCGGTCATCAGCGGCTGAAAGCCGCAGCCGTCGGGCAGGGCCTCGCCGATGCGCCGTCGGTAGGCGCGGGCGGCCTCCACGCTGGTGATCGGCGGCCTGAGATTGGGCATCACGATCGCCCGGGCGAACTGGGCCGCCGTGGCCGGCGCCACCGCTTGCAGCATCGCCCCGTCACGCAGGTGGGCGTGCCAGTCGTCCGGCTGCCGCAGCGTCAGTCGCCGGGGATGTTCTGGGGCCGTCATCGCCGCTGGGGGCCCATGACCCCGCTCCCGCACCGGCTCCACCCTGCCAGACCCATGCGGCTGCCGCGTAAGGATTCATGTCGGCGGCTGGCCGCGGGTGACCGCCGACACGGATCGCCATCAGGCGGCTTCCTATGGTTGTCGATGACAAGCTGCTGAGAGGCCCATGGGTGCTGCTGCCAAGCTCACGATCGGGGAACTGGAGGCGAGCTACCCCACGTACTGCAAGGCCCTGCGCCTGCTGATCCGCGACGGCCGCAGCTTCGAGGCGATTCAGCGCACCGTCTGCTGGGAGCGCCTCAGCCTGCTGCAGAAATGCCTTCCCACCCGCTACAAGTCGCCTGATTACCTCTACGTGCTGCTCAAGCGTGAGATGGAGCAGCCCGCAGCCTGACGCCACAGCATCCCTGGCTGTCCCCGGCGCCGGAGCCCTCCGCCCTGCGCCGATTCCAACAGTCCCTTCCCATCGGCAGCGGCGTGCCTGAAATCGGCATCCCCTGCTGGTGGAATGGAGCAACTCCTCCGGCTGCCGCGCCTCCATGGCCCACCATCAGATCCTGATCGTCGGCGGAGGTGCCGCCGGCATCACCGTGGCGGCCCAGCTCAAGCGTGCCCGCCATCGCCTCGACGTGGCGATCCTCGAGCCCTCAAGCGAGCACTACTACCAGCCGGGCTGGACCCTGGTGGGCGCCGGCGTGTTCAGCCTGGAGGACACCCGCCGCGCCGAATCCGACCTGATCCCCTCAGGCGTGCACTGGATCCAGGACGCCGCGGCGCGCTTCGATCCCGAGCACAACCGGGTGTTCACTGCCGCCGCTGAGGAGCTCAGCTACGACGTGCTGATCGTGGCCACCGGTCTCAGGCTCGACTGGGACCGCCTCGAGGGGCTGCGGGAGGCCCTGGGTGAGGGCGGTGTGTGCAGCAACTACAGCAAGAACCATGCCGCCTCCACCTGGGAGGCGATCGAGGCCTTCGAGGGCGGCAACGCCGTGTTCACCTGCGCGCCGATGCCGATCAAGTGCCCGGGGGCCCCGCAGAAGATCGCCTACCTGGCCGACGACATCTTCAGGCGCAAGCGCCTGCAGGCCAAGGTGATCTACGCCACCGCCACTCCCAGCATCTTCTCGATCCCCGCCTACGCAGGGCCCCTGCGGGAAGTGGTGCGGCGCCGGGGCATCGACGCCCGCTACAACCACGTGCTCACGGCCGTGCGCGCCCAGAGCCGCGAGGCGGTGTTCCAGGTCAACGAGGGGGACAGCAGCCGTGAGGAGGTGATCCCCTACAACCTCCTGCACGTCACACCCCCGATGGCGGCCCCCGAGGTGGTGGCCGGCAGCAGCCTGGCCAACGGCGCCGGCTTCGTGGATGTGGACAAGTTCAGCCTGCAGCATGTGCGCTTCGCCAACGTCTTCTCGCTCGGGGATGTGAGCGGCATGCCCAACTCCAAGACAGCCGCCGCCGTGCGCGGCCAGGCGCCGGTGCTGGTGGCCAACCTGCTGGCCCTGCTCGACGGTGAGGCCCTGGAAGCGGCCTACGACGGCTACAGCTGCTGCCCGCTGATCACCGGCTACGGCAAGGCGATCATGGCCGAGTTCAACTACAAGGCCGAACCGGCCCCCTCGTTTCCGCTCGACCCCACCAAGGAACGCTGGAGCATGTGGTTCGTGAAGCGCAAGATCCTGCCGGCGCTCTACTGGAACCGCATGCTCACCGGCGGCCAGCACGAGCGGCGCTTCATCCCCGGAGGCGTCAGCTGAGGCAGTCGGCGTTGAGCAGGGCACACACTTCAGTGATCTGAGCACCGCGGCCGGGCGTCAGCTCAAGGGCCTCAGCCAGGCGCGCGAGGAAGCTCTGCTCCGCCTCCACCACCTGCAGGTCGCAGTGGATCAGCTGGGCGGCGAGGGCGAAGGCGGTTTCGCGCTGATCGGACTGCAGCAGCGGCGCCGCCTCCAGCACCAGTGCCTGCCAGCCCTCCTGTCGCAGCCGCAGCAACAAGCCCGAGAACAGCTCTCCGAAGGCCAGAGGCGCCATCGCCTGGTAGGGAGAACGCCGCAGCAACTGGTCTCGGATCAGGTTCGCCTCATCGCCAACGAAGGAGCTGTCCGCCGCGACGGCGGCGATGGGGATGGCGGCAAAGGCCTCGGCCTGATTCATGGCGAAGCGGAGAGCGGGGGTGATGGGGGAAGTCAGGCCGTGAGCGCCCGCAGGTGCTGCAGCCGCCGTTCCGTGGACTCCAGCAGCTGCAGACCGAACATCGGCAGCTGCTCAAGGGCGAACAGCACGCCAGGCCGCTGCAGCACCAGCAGCGTGGTGGCTTCGCTGGCCGTGGCGGTACCGAAACGCCTGTGGTCAGGCTGCACCAGGGCACCCTGCCCGAAACAGCGACCGGCTCCCAGGATCTCGGCCTGCGAGCCATCGCCCCAGGTGAGCCGCACGCTGCCCGAGAGCACGCCGTAGAGGCAGTCGCCGGGGTCACCGGCGCGGAAGATCACCGCTCCGGGCTCCAACGCAAGGCTGGAGCCGTTGTGACTGATCATCCGCATGCTCTCGAGCAGCTGCTGGTCTGCCGTGGAAGCCGGCATCGGGGCCTGATGGGAGTGACATCATCCTGCCCGCACCTGGTTAAGGCCTCATCAAGGAGGCTGTCCACCCCGCCGCGCTCAGGCCGGCGAGAGCGCCAGGCACTGGCGGGCCATCAGCCCCTCCTCGTCCGCCGCCACGCGCAGCAGCGTCAGCGGCTGCAGCCAGTCGAGCCGCTCCTGCAGCTCCTCCAGCAGGGCGTCGTCGTGCTCGCCGATGCCGCCGGTGAGGGCGATCACATCCGCCCCGCCGAGGCTGGCGGCCATGGCGCCGATGCCCTGCAGCAGCCGATGGCGGAACACGGCGATGGCCAGTTCGGCGCCGCCATGGCCCCGGCCGGCGGCAGCGCGCAACTCGCGCATGTCACCACTGAGCTGGGAGAGGCCCCTGAGGCCGCTGGCCTGGTTGAGCCGGCGGTCGAGCTCCTCGGCGGCGAGGCCCTGGCGCAGCAGATGCAGCAGCAGCCCGGGGTCGACGCTGCCGCTGCGGCTGGCCATCACCAGGCCCTCCAGGGGGGTGAAGCCCATGGTGGTGTCGATGCTGCGCCCCGCCGCAATGGCGCAGAGGGAGCATCCCGCCCCCAGGTGGCAGCTGATCAGGCGCCTGGCGCGGGGGTGGAGGGCCGCCACGGTTTCGGCCACGTGCTGGTGGTTGAGGCCGTGAAAGCCGAAGCGGCGCAGGCCCTGCTGCCGCCAGTCCTCGGGGAGGGCATAGGTGAAGGCGGCGGCGGGCAGGCTGGTGTGAAAGCCGGTGTCGAAGCAGGCCCACTGGGGGATGGCGCCCAGGGCTGCCGGACGGCCATCCAGCCACTGCTGCAGCCAGGCGATCGCCTGCAGGGCAGGCCCGTTGTGCAGCGGCGCCAGGGGCACCAGCGCCTCCAGCTCGCCAAGCACCGCCGGCGTCAGCCGGGTGGGGCGGCTGAAGCTGGCGCCCCCGTGCACGATGCGATGGGCCACCAAGGAGGGAGCGGCGCCGGCAGCGGAGATCAGCGGCGCCAGCCAGTGCTCGAGCAGTGCCCCGAGGGTCTGCGGGCCATCACCGCTGTCCCAGGTCCGCTGCTCCTGCCAGAGGCGGGCGCCGGTTCGATCACGCAGGGAGGCCTTGATGCTGGAGCTGCCGGTGTTGAGCACGAGCACGGGGCCGCCGCCAGCCGGCACCGGGGCACGGGGAACAGCCGAGGAGAACGGGGTGGCCATGGCGCCGGCGCTGGCACAGCGGTGGACCCGTTCAATCAAACGCCGCCGGCGCCGTTCGGGCCAGCGGATGGGGAGATGCGAACCACGGCTCGCTCTGAAGCTGAGGGCCGTAGATTGGCTGATTGTGCCTGCGCAGCCCTGATGAACCAAGCCCTGCCATCGCTGCATCCCAACCCTGGATGGACCGATGCCGCTTCACCCCCCGCGATCCCATCGCCTCTGTGCGATCCGCCCACGGTCGGCAACCCCGCCGCAGTCGACGATCCGGCCCCGCTCGGCGACGCCATCGGCAAACACTGCATCCTCGAGCTCTACGACTGCGATCCAGGTCGGCTCGACAACCA
>JBCBTI010000023.1:0-33791 GCA_039818745.1 Cyanobacteria bacterium J06638_7 | reverse complement strand
AAGCGCCTGATGGCCGAGTTCGAGAAGGAGCTCGCCATCCTCAAGGGCCGCGTCGACGGCCTCGAGGCCAAGGTGGGTGAACTGGAGGCCAACCAGTTCTCCACCACCACCAAGCTCAATGGTGTGGCCACCATGGTGCTGGGCGGCGCTGGCAACACTGGTTTCGGCCAGGATGTCACCGTCAACTACGACGTTCAGCTGAACTTCGACACCAGCTTCACCGGCAAGGATCTGCTGCGCACCCGCCTGCGGGCCGGCAACTTCAACAACTCGGTGTTCGGCAACGGCAACACCCTGATGGAGATCGCCTTCGAGGGCGAATCCGGCCCGAACTCGGTTGAGATCAACCGTCTGTTCTACCAATTCCCGATTGGTGAGTCGTTCACGGCCACGGTGGGCGCCAACGTCCGTCAGGACGACATGCTGGCCATATGGCCCAGCGCCTACCCGGCTGACACCATCCTGGACATCTTCACCTACGCCGGTGCCCAGGCCACCTACAACCTCACCCAGGGTGCCGGTGCCGGTATCTCCTGGGCGAACGAAGGCTGGTCCTTCAGCCTGCTCTACGTGTCCTCACTGGATGCAGCGCAGAACTCCAGCGTCGGTGCCGGTGAGGACTACCTGATCACCGCTCAGGGTGGTTACGCCGGTGAAAACTGGGGTGGTGCCATCGCCTACACCTACGCCGATTTCAACAACATCGGCTTCTTCCCCACCCGCTCCAGCAACAACGTTGGCATCAGCGGCTACTGGTCACCCATCGAGGCCGGCTGGGCACCGTCGATCAGCGCCGGCTTCGGCTGGTCTGATTACGACCGTCGCTCCAACGATCAGGCCTACAGCTGGATGGTTGGTCTGCAGTGGGCTGACATGTTCATCCAGGGCAATGCTCTCGGCATGGCCCTCGGCAGCGTGGGTCAGATCGACAAGGGCAACTGTGCCAACTCCACCTGCACCGCCAGTGTGTGGGTCGACGGCACCGATGGCGACAACAACCTCGCCTATGAGCTCTGGTACAAGTGGCAGGTCACCGACAACATCAGCGTGACCCCCGCCTTCTTCTGGGTTCAGAACAGCGGCGTTGACGACACCTTCGGTGGCCTGGTCAAGACCACCTTCAAGTTCTGATCCTCGGGTCAGATCCTCTGAGCACTCCGGGCCTGGTTCCTCACACATCCCCAGGCCTGGAAGTTCTCCAACGGACACTCCATCCACACACTGTCCTTGACACCTCGTTCTCAGCATTCCCCGGCTTCGGCCGGGGTTTTTTGTTGGCGCGCCCTCTTGCCTAGGGTGGTCCCCAGGCCAACGCATCAGCGCTGATTTGAGGTCCTTCCCCGCCGCCACCGTGGATCCCTACAGGGTGCTGGGGGTCACGCCCCAGGCCAGTGGCGAGGAGATCAAGGCCGCCTACCGCAGCCTGGTGAAACAGCATCACCCCGATGCCGGCGGAGACGACGACACGATCCTGGCCCTAAATGCCGCCTGGGAAGTGCTCGGAGACCAAGAGCGGCGCAGCCACTACGACCGCCAGCGGGCCGGCAGCGGCAACGACGCCACCAGCTCCACTGCCGCCGGGGCGAGCGCCGCCTCAACCTGGGACGCGGCCCGCGGTGCTGGAGTGACGGCGGCCCGTGATGAGCAGCGGCTGGCCTGGCTGAGCCAGATCTACGGACCCATCGACCGGCTGCTGGGCCAGGTGGTGAACCCCTTCCCGGCCCAGTTGCGCGCCCTCGCCGCTGACCCCTACGACGACAGCATCATGGAGGCCTTCTGCGCCTTTCTCGAGCTGAGCCAGGCGCGCATGGGCCGGGTCGAGAGCCTCTACCGGGCCCAGCCCTGCCCCAGCGGCCTGCAGGCGTTCAGCCTGGAGCTCTACCACTGCCTGAGCCTGGTGAAGGACGCCCTGCTCGATCTGGAGCGTTACACCATGGGCTACGTGGATTCCTATCTGCGCGACGGCCGCGAACTGCTGCGCAAGGCGCGCCTGCGGCGCCGGCAGCTGCACGAGAGCCGGCGCCAGCTGCTGCGCTGAACCAGCCCGCTGGCGTCCTCGCTCAGGCGGGAAAGGCCTCGAGCTGGTCGAGCCTCAGCCACACATCGGGCACCGGCCGGCGCCAGCGCAGCTGGGCGTAGTCGCCTTTGAGAGCCAGGATTTCGCCGGGGCCCTCGAAGATGTACTCCGGGGCCTCGGGATCGGCCGCAGCGGCCTCGAGGCTGCCGCTGTAGCTCCGGCGGTTCACCCGCACCAGAGAGCCTTTCTTGAAGGCCACCGCGGCAGGAGCGGCGGCCTGCTTCGAGATTTCAGCCATCACGGTGCTGGGGGCAGGCAATGCGGCCAGGCTAGGACCCGTCCAACGGATCCCCACCTTTGAGTCCCACCCTCGCTCTTTTTATCGCGGTGTTCGGGGCGTTGCTGCTCGTGGCGGTGCTGCTGGATGACATCGCCGCCCGCTTGCAGGTCCCCGGCATCCTGCTGGTGCTGGTGCTCGGCCTGCTCACCGACAACCGCCTCGACGCGATCCCTGGCCAGCCGCCGCCGCTCCTCTCGCTCACCCACGCCGATCAGATCGCCCAGCTGGCCCTGGTGCTGGTGCTGTTCTTCGGCGGGCTCACCACCAACTGGCGTGAACTGCGCCCGGTGCTGCGGGCCGCCCTGCGCCTGGCCACCCTCGGCTCCCTGCTCACCGCCGTGCTGCTGACGGCCCTGGTGCTGGCCCTGGGCACCATTCCCCTGCCGATGTTCGCCATCCCCATCGGCCTGCCCCTGGCGCTGTTCGTGGGGGCGATGGTGTGCAGCACCGATGCCTCGGCGGTGCTCGCTCTGCTGCGACCGCTCAACAACCACTTGCCACGGCGGCTGATCGATCTGATCGAAACCGAATCGGCCTTCAACGACCCGGTGGCGGTGGTGCTGGCCGGGCTGGCCCTGGCGATGGCCTCAGGCCATACCACGGGGAGCCCCGCTGTGCTGGCCACGGAAGTCACCCGCCAGTTCCTGCTCGGGGCGCTGCTGGGCTTTCTCGGCGGCAGCCTGGCGCGGCAGCTGCTGGCCGGACGATCGGCTGCCGGCAGGGTGCTGCTGCCAGTGCTCAGCCTGGCGGTGCTGCTGCTGCTGGTGGGCGCCACCCAGCTGCTGGGGGGCTCCGGCCTGCTGGCGGCCTACATCGCCGGGTTGGTGCTGGGCAACGCCGGCGACTGCGACCGGCCCCTGCTGGAGGAGGCCCATGCCAGCTTCGCCAAGATGGCGGAATTGCTGCTGTTCCTCTGCATGGGACTGGTGGTGCAGCCGGAGGATGTGGTGCGGGAGCTGGTGTGGGTGGTGCTGCTGTTCGCCGCGATGCTGCTGGTGCGCTGGCTGATGGTGCAGGTGCTGCTGCTGCGCTCGGGTTTCGATCAGCCCGAGAAGCTGTTTGTGGCCTGCTCGGGCCTGCGTGGTGCGGTGCCCATCGCCCTGGCGATCCAGGCAGCGGCTTCACCGATCCCCTGGGGCCGGCAGATGCCGGCCCTGGCCCTTGGAGTGGTGCTGCTGGGCCTCGGTCTGCAGGGCTTTGCCCTGGTGCCGATGGCCCGCCGCCTGGGCCTCACCGAGCGGGCCTAGCCTCCCCAGCACAAGCGGAGATCCAGGCGTGCGTCTGCTGCTGCTGGGCTGTTCGGGATTTGTGGGGCGGGAACTGGTGCCCTTCCTGCTGGAACTGGGCCACAGTCTCACGCTGGTGAGCCGGCAACCCCGGCCCTTTCCCCAGCTGGTGGGTAATCGCCTGGCCTGTCTGCAGCTCGATCCCAGTGAGCCAGCCAGCTGGGAGCAGGAGGGCCTGCGTCACGCCCTCGCCGCCGCCGAGGGGGTGGTGAACCTGGCCGGGGAGCCGATCGCCGAGAAGCGCTGGACAACGGCTCACCGCGAGCTGCTGATGGCCAGCCGGGTGGCCACCACCGAGCATCTGGCGCAGGCCCTGCAGCAGCTGGACACGCCGCCCCAGGTGCTGGTGAGCGGCTCGGCGGTGGGCTACTACGGCTCCAGCAGCGAGGCGCGCTTCGCTGAAGACTCCCCGCCCGGCGAGGACTACCTGGCCCAGATCTGCAGGCGCTGGGAAGCTGCGGCCACCGCCCTGCCAGGCGCCACGCGCCTGGTGATCCTGCGCATCGGCATCGTGCTCGGACCCGACGGCGGCGCCCTGGGTCGGATGCTGCCGGTGTTCCGCCTCGGCTTCGGAGGACCGGTGGGCAGTGGACGCCAGTGGATGAGCTGGATTCACCGTCACGACCTCTGCCGCCTGATCGCCACAGCTCTTGAAGACAGCACTCTGCGCGGCGTCTACAACGCCGTGGCCCCCGAACCGGTGACGATGGCCGAGTTCGCCGCCGCCCTGGGGCGGGCCATCGGCCGCCCCAGCCTGTTGCCGGTGCCGGGGCCGGTGCTGCAACTGCTGCTCGGCGACGGCGCCCAGGTGGTGCTGGAGGGGCAGCAGGTGCTGCCCGCCCGCCTGCTGAGCCAGAGCTTCCCGTTTCAGTACGGCGAACTCAGCGCTGCCCTTGCCGCTGCCACCAGCCCAGCAGGCCGCTGATCAGCGCCGCCCCCATGAGCAGGCCCAGGGCCGGGGTGAACAGCGGCTCCCATAGCCTCTGGAACAGCTCCAGCGGCGCCTCCACCTGGCGGCTGTGACATACCACGGCCACGGCGAACCACACGGCTCCTGTGATCACCAGGAAGACATCGGCCACCAGCAGGATATCCAGGCCCGCCCTGAGGCGTTGCAGCACGGGCAGGGGCGGGGAGTCGGCCATAACCGGCGGGGGGCTCGAAGGGCAGCAGGTCCTCAGGCGGTCGCGCCGCTCCGGGGGGCCAGCAGATCCATGATCGCCGTCGCCAGGCGCTCGCTGCCGCCAGCGGCACCGATCCGCTGCACGGCGGCGCGGCTCAGCTGATCGCGCAGCGCAGGCCCCAGCACGGGGTCGGCCAGGCGGCGCAGGAGCTCCGCTGCCAGTTCGGCGGTGGCCTCCAGGCAGGCCGGGCTGCCCGGTTCTTCGCTGGCGCAGACCACGGCCGGTCCCAGCAACCGGCGCTGAGCTTCGGCGAAGCCGGCGGTGAACTGGGGACCCCTGCCCACCAGCTGCAGCACCGGCTTGCCCAGCCCCACCGCCTGCTCGGTGGCCGTGCCGGCCATCGCCAGCAGCAGATCAGCGGCCGCCAGCTGCCGGGCAAAGCCCGACCAGGCCAGCTCCAGCACCAGACCGCAGGCATGGCCAAGCACCAGCCCCCCTGTGGCGCCGGACACGGGCAGCCGGTGCCAGCCCAGCGGCGCCGCCAGCTGCAGGGCCACCTGCGGCCGCAGATCCTGGACCAGGGCGGCGCTGGTGAGCAGGTGCTGCGGACGCTGCAGGCGGCTGGCCAGCCGGGGCAGCAGCAGCAGCAGCAAGGCCAGATTGTGTTCCGCCTCCGGCAGCCGGCTGCCGGGCAGCAGCAGCAGGCGCTGCGGGGCTCCCCAGCGCTCCGGACCGGTAGGGCCCGGGGCGGCTGGAGTCGCCACGGCCTCGAGGCTGGCCGCGGGATGTGCCAGCACCGCATCCAGGAAGGGGTTGCCCAGGAAGCTCAGCGATCGACCCAGCTGGCAGCTGAGATCCTCGGCACTGAGGCGGTCGCGGGCCCAGATCGCCCGGATGCGCCGGCTGCGGAGCAGCCAGCCGCAGGGCCAGGGCAACCGCAGACGACCTTCGTAGTGGCTGGAGTAGGCCACCAGGTACACCGCCGCCGGCCGGCCGGCCAGCCAGCTGCCCAGCACGGCCACCACATCCCCCACAGCCACCACCAGATCGGCATCCCGGCCTCGCCACGGCAGTTGCGCCAGCTGCAGGATCACATGCAGGGTCTGCCCTTCGAGCAGCTCCCGTATCTGGCCCGCCAGGCTGGTGAACCCGAGGCCGCCGGTGCTGAAGGAGCGGGTGCGTCCCAGCACGGTGATGCCGCGCCGGCGGTAGGGCTGGCCATGACCCACCAGCGGCAGCGCCAGCACGGTCACCCCGCGCCGCTTCAGGGCATCGGCGATCAGGGCGCCGCTGAGATCCTCGCCGTGGCCGTTGCTGAGCAGCAGCACGCGGCGCTGGGCCACGGAGGGGGTGGCGGTGGCGGTCAGCTGTGCAGCCAGGTCCGCACCTTCTCCATGGCATGCCAGCCCGGCTTGCGCTGCAGGCCGTCGCTGATCGAGTCCTCCAGCTCCTTGCCCAGATCAGGCGCCATCGCCATCACCCGGCGCACGATGTCGATGTGCTCGCGCACCCCCTTGGCGCCCGTTTCGAGCATCGCCAGGCTGAGGTTGATGCGGGCCTGAGGATCCTGGGGGTTGAGCTTCACCGCCGCGCGTGCCGAGCGCAGGGCGTCGAGGGGGCGATCGGCCAGCAACTGCAGCCAGGCCAGGCAGGTCCAGCCAGCGGACTGGCGCGGCGACTGCTGGGTGATGGCGAGGAACTCAGGGATCAGCTCGACAGGGTCAGCCCCGGCGTTGTAGCGGGCGATGGCCTGGTCGAACTGGGAGTCCGTGGAGCTGGCCGTCATGACAGGGAGAAAGGCGATCGCTCGATTCAGATTCCCACGCCGTCACCCGTGCTGCGCGTCAGCGCCTGCCGCTCGCCTGTGGAGTTCAGCCCGGCCAGGGCCCGGGCCGCTTCAGACCGCGAAGGAGCTGCCGCAGCCACAGGTCTGGCTGGCATTGGGGTTGGAGAAGTTGAAGCCGCCGCCGATCAGGGCACTGGAGAAGTCGAGCTGCATGCCGTAGATGTAGAGCAGGCTCTTGGGGTCGCACACCACCTCGAAGCTGGGGCTGCCCGCCGGCTCGTAGGTGTAGCGCTCGTCGTCGGCGCGGATCTCGCCGGCCTCCACGAAATCCATCGTGTAGCTCATGCCGCTGCAGCCGCCGGAGCGCACGCCCACCCGCAGCACCTTCTGGGCACCCTGCTGCTGCACCAGCACAGCCAGCTGTTTCATCGCCGGCTCGGTGATCAGGATGCCCTTGCCGTCGCGGGCCGTGTGGGCGGCCGCAGGCTGGGAAACCGTGCCGTGATCGCTGGTCTGCGGGGTCGCCAGATCGGTGGCCATGGCGGAATCGCGGAGGTCGCGCTGTGGGTAGGCCGCTGATGCTAGGGAGCTGCTCGCCCTTTCAGGGTTCCGCTCCATAGAGTCATGCGACTGTTTGTGAACTGAACCGGTGCGCGTCGCCATCGTCGGGGCAGGACTGGCCGGTCTGGCGGCCGCCGTGGATCTGGTGGATGACGGCCACCAGGTGGACCTCTACGAGGCGAGGCCGTTCATGGGGGGCAAGGTGGGCAGCTGGGTGGACCCAGACGGCAACCACATCGAGATGGGGTTGCACGTGTTTTTCTTCAACTACGCCAACCTCTTTGCCCTGATGCGCAAGGTGGGAGCGATCGACAACCTGCTGCCCAAGGAGCACACCCACCTGTTCGTCAACCGGGGCGGTGATCTGCGCGATCTCGACTTCCGCTTCCCCATCGGCGCCCCCTTCAACGGCCTCAAGGCCTTTTTCACCACCCCCCAGCTCAGCTGGGTGGAGAAGCTGCGCAACGCCCTCGCCCTGGGCACCAGCCCGATCGTGCGCGGGCTGGTGGACTACGAGGGGGCGATGCAGGTGATCCGCGACCTCGACCGGATCAGCTTCCAGCAGTGGTTCCTCAGCCATGGGGGCAGCCCCCGCAGCATCGAGCGGATGTGGAACCCGATCGCCTATGCCCTGGGGTTCATCGACTGCGCCACGATCTCGGCCCGCTGCATGCTCACCATCTTCATGATGTTCGCAGCCCGCACCGAGGCCTCCAAGCTCAACCTGCTCAAGGGATCACCCCACCGCTGGCTCACAGGCCCGATTCTCGATTACATCCAGCAGCGCGGCGGCCGCCTGCATCTGCGTCACCGGGTCACCGAAGTGCATGCGCTGGAGGAATCGACTGTGGCCGGCGAGTCCGCCACCACCCGCGTCAGCGGTCTCACCCTGGGCACACCTGAGGGCAAGATCCATGTCGAGGCCGATGCCTACCTGGCGGCCTGCGACGTTCCCGGTATCCAGCGGCTGATTCCGGCGAGCTGGCGCCGCTGGCCTCTGTTCGATCACATCTACAGGCTGGAGGCCGTGCCTGTGGCCACGGTGCAGTTGCGCTACGACGGCTGGGTGACCGAACTGGGTGCAGGCGCAGCCGCCGCAGCGGCCCGCAGCGATCTCGATCAGCCCGCAGGTCTCGACAATCTGCTCTACACCGCCGATGCCGATTTCAGCTGTTTCGCCGACCTGGCCCTCGCCAGTCCGCTGGATTACCGCAAGCCAGGGCTGGGCTCGTTGCTGCAGTGCGTGCTCACTCCCGGTGATCCCTGGATTCCGAGGAAAACCGAGACGATCGTCGCCCACACCGATGCCCAGGTGCGGGACCTGTTCCCGTCCTCCAGGGAGCTCTCACTGGTGTGGAGCAACGTGGTGAAACTGGCCCAGTCGCTCTACAGGGAGGCACCGGGCATGGAGCCATTCCGGCCTGCCCAGCGCACCCCGGTGACCAACTTCTTCCTCGCCGGCAGCTACACCCGCCAGGACTACATCGATTCGATGGAGGGGGCCACCATGAGTGGCAGGCTGGCGGCGGCGGCGATCCTCGATCGACCCGCGGCTCTGGCCGCCAATGCCGCCGCGGCCTGAGCCTGCCGCTTCACCCCCCGCCAGAGGAGAACCGCATGGGCCGTTGGCTCGAGCACAGCGTCACCACCACGATCGCAGCCCCGGTGGAGAGGGTGTGGGAGGTGTGGAGCAACCTGGAGGCCATGCCTCAGTGGATGCGCTGGATTGAGTCGGTCAAGACGGTCGACGGTGATCCGGACCTCACGGACTGGACCCTGGCCGCCCAGGGCTTTCGCTTCCACTGGAAAGCGCGCATCACCCAGCGGGTCGAAGCCCAGCAACTGCACTGGCAGTCGGTGGGTGGACTGCCCACCCGTGGAGGGGTGCGCTTCTATCCCCAGCCCGATGGCGTCACTGCCGTCAAACTCAGCGTCAGCTACGAATTGCCCGGAGTCTTGGCACCGCTGATGGAACCCACCATCCTGGGTGGCATCGTCACCCGAGAACTGCAGGCCAATCTCGACCGCTTCCGGGATCTGGTCCAAGACTCCCAACCCTGACCGCGCGATGCCGTTCCCTTCCACCTCCTTCAGCCGGCCTTTCCTGCTGAGCGCTCTGGCCGCCGGTTTCCTGCTGCTCAGCGGCTGCGGCGGCGGCCAGCCCGAGGCCGAGCTCGATACCGTCCCTCCACCTGCCGATGCCGACCCAGCCGAGGTGGCAGCTGTCGCCCAGGTGAGCGGTTTCACGCCACTCCCCAGCAGCGATCAGGTGCTGGCGGCCATCCCGATCGGCCGCAGCGACCCCTTCGCCGCCAACCGGCCGGCGTCCCCGGCGACGCCAACCTCCGGTGGGGCCGGGAGCCCGGCCCCACTCCGGCCGGCCCCCCTGCAGTTGCCCCCCGACTTCCGCTTCAGTGGTGTGATCCGCAGCGCCGGCACACCCCAGGCCCTGGTGCAGCTCGGCGCCATCTCCGGCTCGGTGGGAATCGGCGAGCTGGGCGGCCGCAACACCGATCTGCTGCCGGCCGGGTGGGTCGTCTCCTCGATCGATGTGGAGCGCGGCCGGCTGGTGCTGCGCCAGGGCAGCCAGACGGTCACTGCCGAACTCTGAGGGGGCGTCCCTGCAACGCCCGGGCACAGGCCCCAACCAGGCCCGCCAGGTCGTGGGGATCAGCTTCGGCATCCACCCGCTGCAGCAGGTCCTCGCAGCGGATGCTCGTCTGGGGACCGATCGAGACGATCGCCACCGGTTGCAGCTTGCGGCGCCAGCCCGGGCCGAAGGCCTCTTCCAGCAGCTGAGCGGTATGGCTCACGGTCTTGGCGCTGCTGAACGTGATGGCATCCAGCTGGCCCAGCTCCAGGGCCGCCAGGGCGGCGCTGGGCAGCCCCGGCGGGCAGCCGGTCTCATAGGCCGCCACCTCCACCACCCGCGCGCCCGCCGCCGCGAACGCTTCCGCCAGCAGGGTGCGGCCCCCGCTCTGCACCCGCGGCAGCAGCAACCGCAGTCCCCACCCCGACACGGGGAAGTGCTCCAGCAGGCTGTCGGCCACGAAGGCCGGCGGCACGAAGTCCGCAGGTGCTCCCATCTCCTCCAGTCGGGCGGCTGTCTTGCGGCCCACCGCGGCGATCTTCAGGCTCGCCGGCCGGTGGGCCAGGCTGCGGCCGAGGCGCCGCAGCCGTTGATCCACGGCCTCCACGCCGTTGCTGCTGGAGAACACCAGCCAGTGGAACTCGTGGAGCTCGGCGAGGGCGTCATCGAGCGGCCCCCAGGACTCCGGCGGCAGGACCACCAGGGCCGGCAGATCCACCACCACGGCCCCGGCGGCTTCGAACAGCTGCCGGGCGGCCCCGAGCTGGGCCTCAGCCCGGGTCACCGCCACGCTGCGGCCCGCCAGGGGCGCCGAACCTGGGCTCGCGGATGCGGCGGAGGGGGGAGCGGGGGGCTGGTCCATGCCGTCGGGGTCCATGTCGGGGCTGTGCTGAGGGCGTCAGGCATCGAGCGTCACCAGCGGGCGCAGGCGCCGGCGCAGATCCTCGGCCGCCGCCGGACGGCCCTGCTGGCACCAGAGGCGGATCGCCTCGCGGAAGCCGCTGCGGGCGGCATCGAGATCGCCGGCCAGCAGCAAGGCCGCGGCCAGGTTCTGGTGCCACTCGGGCCGTGCAGGCTCCAGGCCGATGGCGCGGCGGTAGGCCCCGATCGCGGCCGCCAGATCGCCGCGAGCCCGTTCCACCTGGGCCAGCCGGGCCCAGGCCAGGCCGAGTTCCGGCGCCGCCGCGGTGGCTTCACGGCTGAGGCGGTCCGCCTCCTCGAGCCAGGCCCGGCCTGCAGCGGCATCGCCGAGTCTGGCCCCGGTCTCGATCAGCAGCCCGGCCAGGTTGAGCCGAGCCCCCAGGCTGATCCGCGGAGCCAGCGGCAGGGCCAGGGCCTGGCGGTAGAGGACGATCGACTGCTGCGGCGCCAGCGGCGTGTGGGCGATGGCCAGATGCAGCAACAGCTCATAGCGCTCGGCCACCGCGGAGGCGGGGCAGTGGGCCAGCCCCTGCTCCATCAGGGCGATGCCCCGCTGGGGCTGCCCTTCGCTCACCTCCAGGCTGCCGAGCTTGGCGCAGGCGTAGGGATCCCCCGGGCGCGCCTCCAGTTCCGCCTCCATCGCCCGGCGCAGTCGGGCGGCCTTGTCGCCGCTGGCCAGCGCCTCCGGGCTGTAGCCGTCATGCACCAGGGCCGGCTCCCGGCAGTCAGCGATACGCCAGTGCGGCTCCCGCTCAAGCAGCTCCAGCACACTGTCGTCCACCATCGCGTGGTATGCCCGGCTCCAGCGGATGGCGGGATGGCGGCGGAACAGGCGGCTCACACTGGAATAAGGCGACTGGCTGGCCCCGCGCTCGAAGCGCAGCAGATTCACCAGCAACAGATCCGGTTCGGCCATCAGCCGCCGCATCGGCTCTCGAGCTTCCTGCCGCAGCTGTTCGTCGGCATCCAGCACCAGCACCCAGTCGCCGCGCACGTGGCGCAGGGCCTCGTTGCGCGCCGGGGCGAAGTCTCCCGGCCAGGGCAGGTGATGCACCACGGCGCCGCAGCGCTCGGCGATCGCCACGGTGGCATCGGTGGAGCCGGTGTCGAGCAGCACCATCTCCTGCACGAAGTCCGCCACCGAGGCCAGGCAGGGCTCGAGGCGCCTGGCCTCGTTGCGTACCACCATCGACAGACTCAGGTTCATCGGCCCGATTTCCCGGGCAGGGGCCCAGTGCCGGTGCTCCCGACCCCCCGCTCCAGCCTCGGCGGTGTCCCGAGGGCCTGGCGGCGGCAGGGCTGCCACCGCTTCGCTGTCGCCGGCAGGGCCGTGGGCCGGTGGCTGCCTCTCGGGGGGATCTGGCGCATCGGCTGCCGCTCCTCAATCGGTGAAGCCAGCGGCCTCTGCCCGTTCGGGCGTCACCAGCCCCAGAGCAGCGAGCACAGCCTGCTGGGCCAATGGCATCTGTGCCGGGCTGTGGGCCGCGGGCAGCTCGGCGGGCAGCAACTGGCGCAGCTGGTCCCACAGGTAGGGACTGCCGTAGACCACCAGTCCCGCCAGCCGGCCGGCCGCCAGCAGCTGGCACACCGCCGCCGGCCAGGGCTCCTGCCCCTGCAGGCGGCCCCGGAAGGGGTTGCCGCGCACGAACAGCTGCAGCAGCACCGGCCCGCCATCGAGCCGTTGCAGGTCGAGGGGGGCCTGGGAGTCGCCGCTCCAGGGCGCGATGGTGTCGCCGGCCAGCAGGCAGGGCCGCAGGCCGGCGGCGGCGGGCACCGTGAGGGCCGGCGCCGACGCCGGCAGAAAGGGCGCCTGCAGGGCCTGATCCACGCGGATCAGGTTCACACCCGTGGCTGGCGCCGTGGCAAGCCGCACCTGGCCGCGGGCTTCCAGCGTCGCTGTCACCAGCTCCAGCTCCAGGTCTCGATCGGGGCTTGCGGCCGTCAGCGGGTCTGGCTGGGTGAGGCCCCGCTCGGGCAGACCGGCCAGAGCGGCGCGGCGACGGGCGGCGCTGGCCTCCAGCTGGCCGCGGTGGAGTCGGCCGCTGGCCACCGCGGCGGCGATGGCCGCGATCGCCACACGGGCGTCAGCCGGCATCAGCACCAGGTCGGCCCCGGCTTCCAGCGCCATCACGGCCGCTTCCCCCGCCCCGTAGCGGGCGGCGATGGCTTCCATCACCAGCGCATCGGTGACCACCAGCCCGGCGAAGCCCAGGTGCCGGCGCAGCAGGCCGTTGAGCACGGCCGGCGAGAGGGTGGCGGGCCGGTGGGGATCGAGGGCGGGCAGGCTGAGGTGGGCCGTCATCACCGCCGCCACACCGGCCTCAATCAGGCTGCGGAACGGCGGCAGCTCCACCTGCTCCAGCCGGGCCCGGCTGTGGGGCAGCACGGGCAGCTCCAGATGGGAATCGCTGGCGGTGTCGCCGTGGCCGGGGAAATGCTTGGCGCAGCCCAGCACCCCCTCGGCCTGGAGGCCACGGTTGAAGGCTGCCGCCAGGGCGCCGGCGGTGGCGGCGTCCTCAGCCCAGGCGCGCACATTGATCACCGGATTGGCCGGGTTGTTGTTCACATCGCACACCGGCGCCAGCACCCAGTTGAGCCCCGCGGCACGGGCATCACGGCCCGTGCAGCGGCCGTAGCGCTCCGCCAGCGCCAGGGCCCGCGCGCCCTGGCGCCGATGCAGACGGCCGAGGGCCAGGGGCGGCACCAGCCAGCTGGCGCCCTCGAAGCGCTGGCCCACTCCCTCCTCCACATCGGCGCAGAGCAGCAGGGGCCGGCCAGCCCAGGCCTGCAGCTCCCGGGTGCGCAGGGCCACTTCCGCGGCGCTGCCCCCCAGCAGGATCACCCCGCCCACCCCGGCCTCGAGCAGATCGCGCAGCTCGGCGTTGGGCAGCTCCCAGCGGGGGTAGCGGCGCTGGGGATCGCTGAGGTGGCCACTGGCACGCAGCACCAGCAGCTCGGCGATCAACCGCTGCAGGTGCTCGCCCCCATTGGCTACCCAGGGCTCAGCCGCGAGCAGCGCCCGGTCGCGGCTCGCAGCCGCCGCTTCGCTCATGGAGCGCTGGCCGGCGTCCCGTCGCCGGCCGGATCCTCACCGAGGCTGCGCTCCGTCTCGAGCCGGTGCAGCAGGCTGAGCACCGAGGTGCCCCGCTCAATGCCCCTGTCGAGCACGAACACCACCTCGGGGGTGCGGCGCATCTTCAGCCGTCGCCCCAGTTCACCCTTCACAAACGGCGTGGCGGCGGTCAGCCCGGCCATGGCCTGCCGCTTGTCGCCATCGGAGCCGTAGACACTCACGAAGATGCGGCAGTGCTGCAGATCCCCAGCCACCTCCACCGTGGTCACACTCACCAGGCCCTGGCCCACGCGCTCGTCGCGGATGCCCGACTGGAGCAGTTCACTCACCTCGCGGCGGATCAGGGAGGCCACGCGCTCCACCCGTCGGCCCTGTGCCATGGCTATGCCAGTGGTTGTGCGTTCACCATGGCACGCAGGATCAGGCCCAGGCTGAGCACTCCGCTCACCGCCGCACCGATCAGGGCCACCGCCGTGACCGGATTGCTGGCCCGGGCGGCAAGGGGCTGCAGCACCGAATCCGCCACCCCCAGCCCCAGGGCGACCAGGTAACGCGGATAGCGCGTCACGTTCAGGAAGAACTCCCTCATGCCATCTCCTCGCGCTGGCTACTCTGCCGCCTGGCACCGGGGCCTGACGGATGGAGTTGCACCAGTTCCGACATTCCGCCTTCTGTGAGAAGGCGCGACTGGTTCTGGCGGCCAAGGGGCTGGACTACACCGTGGTGGAGGTGGTGCCGGGGCTGGGCCAGCTGGAGCTGTTCCGGCTTTCCGGTCAGCGTCAGGTGCCGGTGCTGGTGGATGGAGCCGAGGTGATCTCGGATTCCACGGCCATCGCCCTGCACCTGGAGCACCAGCATCCGCTGCCTGCCCTGGTGCCCGCCGACCCTGCCGAGCGCGCCCAGGTGCTGCTGCTCGAGGACTGGGCGGACACGGCCCTGGCCTCCGGCTGCCGTATGGCGCTGCTGCAGGCCGCTGCCGCCGACCCGGTGCTGCGAACCGCCCTGCTCCCTGAAGCCACCCCGGTGCCCCTGCGGCAGCTGGTCTCCGGCCTGCCGGGCGGCGTGATGGGTGGCATGGGCGAGGCCATCGGTGGCGTGCTCGGCCAGCAACAGCGCCACCAGCTGCACAGCAACCTCGAGCAGCTGGCCCTGCTCACCGCGGCCCGTGCCCACCTGGTGGGAGATCAGCTGAGCCTGGCCGACCTGGCGGTGGTCGCCCAGCTCTCCCTGCTCAGCTTCCCCAACTGCAGCGGCGCTCCGCTGGCTGGCCGCGGCGTCAGCGGCATTGCCGACAACCCGCTGCTGGAGCCGCTGTTCAACTGGCGTGACGGCATTCTCTCGGCGCTCGGGCGGGGCTGAGCAGCGCCGAAGCGCCGTTGTGGGCGGGGCCTCAACCGAGCCCTCAGCCAGGCCAGGATGCGCCCAGCAGCTGCCCTGGCCATGTCCGACCCCCTGCTGCGGGAACTCGATCACTACGTGGTGCTGGAGCCCGCCGCCGCCGAGCGCATCCTCAGCGCCGCCGAAACCCTGCACTGGCTGGAGCAGCAGCTGGCCGGCCTCACCGAGGTGCCCGCTGATCTGCGCGGCCTGTCAACCCCAGCCCAGCAGGCCGAGCGGCTGCTTGAGACCGCCTGTCAGCTGGAGCTGGAGCCTGGGCGCAGCGTGCAGTGGTTCGCGGTGCGGCTGGAACCCCCGGGTCAGCCCTGACGGCCAGGGTCAGTTCAGGGATCCGCTGATGCGCCCCTCGCTGTCGAGAAGCTGCGCGGCCGCGGCGGGGGGCTCAGGGCGCTGGCGCAGGATGCCGGGCAGCCCCGCCAGCACCTGCTCGGCCACCTGCTGCGGTGGGCCCTGCCCCTGGCTGATGCACAGGTCGGCCTGGGCGTAGAGCGGCAGCCGTTCACGCAACAGGTTCCGAAGATGCGCCTCCGGGTTGTCGCCGTGCAGCAGCGGCCGCTGTCCGGGGTCCTGCCGCAGCCGTTGCAGCAGCCGCTCGACCGGTGCATCAAGCCACACCACCGCCCCCTGCCGCAGGTGGCCCCAGTTCTGGGGGCGTGTGACCACGCCGCCGCCGGTCGCCACCACCAGGGAATGCCAGGAGCTGATCTGATCCAGCACCGCCGTTTCCAGCTCCCTGAAGGCGGCTTCGCCGTCAGCGGCGAAGATCTCCGGGATCGAGCGCCCGGCCACACGTTCCAGCACCGTGTCGGCATCGATGAAGCGGTAGCCCAGTGCCTCTGCCAGCGGCTGGCCCACCGCACTCTTGCCGGCCCCCATCATTCCCACCAGGTAGAGGTTGAGGCCCTGGAGACAGCGGGCCAGCTGCGCATGGGTGGTGGCGGCCATGGCCAGGGCGTCGGCGCAATCGCTGCCGTTTCTAAGATGAATCACCTCAGAGTCCAGGCGATGCCGGCGAGTGCCACGGCCCCAGCAGCCGCCACGGCTGCACCCCAGGCCCCGGATCACCGCCGCCACGGCCGGGGCAGACCCTGCGTGATCACCCGTCGAGCCACCTTCAGTTCCAGCCATCGCTACTGGCTCCCCGAGCTCAGCGCCGCCGAGAACGAGGCCCGCTTCGGCCCCTGCAGCCTGGAGCCCGGCCATGGCCACAACTACGAGCTGGTCGTGGCCATGGGCGGTGGCCTCGACGCCGACGGCATGGTGCTGAACCTCTCGGAGGTCAAGCACGCCATCCGCTCCCAGGTCAGCGCCCAGCTCGACTTCCGCTGCCTCAATGAGGTCTGGCCTGAGTTCGATGTATCGCGATCCGAAGGCCGGCTGCCCACCACCGAGGCCCTCGGCCAGGCCATCTGGAGCCGGCTGGCGCCCCTCATCCCCCTGGTGGGACTGCGGCTCTACGAACAGTCCAATCTCTGGGTTGACCTGCTGCCCCCGACCGCGCCCGGCCCCCAGGGCCTCAGCCCCCAGTCCGTTCCCGCTCACCCCGTCCCTGCTCACCCCGTCCCGATGGAAGCCTTTCTCTCGATCCGCACCCATTTCGCCGCCGCCCATCGCCTGGCCCGCCCCGAACTCTCACAGGCGGAGAATGAGGCCATCTACGGCAAGTGCGCCCGGCCCCACGGCCATGGCCACAACTACCTCCTCGATGTGAGTGTGCGCGGCCGCATCGATCCCCGCACCGGCATGGTCTGCGATCTGCCGGCCCTGCAGCACCTGGTGGATGAGCTGGTGGTCGAACCCTTCGACCACACCTTCCTGAACAAGGACGTGGCCCATTTCGCCAGCACTGTGCCCACGGCTGAGAACATCGCCCTGCACATCGCCGATCTGCTCAGCGGCCCGATCGCCTCGCTGGGAGCGAGCCTGCACAAGGTGCGCCTGCAGGAGAGCCCCAACAACGCCGCCGAGGTGTTCGCCGAGGTTCCCCAGCTGGAGATGCGGCCCGCGGCCCTGGAGGCCCTGGCCGCTGTCTGAGCCGGATCCGGGCGCCCCCTCCGGCGGCCCCTGGCTGCGGCTGGTGCTGGCGGTCAGCCTCGATGGGCGCCTGGCACCACCTGGTGGCGGTGCCGCCCAGCTGGGTGAGGCCGGCGACCGGCGGGTGCTGGAGGAGTCCCTGGCCTGGGCGGATGCGGCCCTGATCGGTGCCGAGACCCTGCGCCGCCATGGCAGCACCTGTCTGATCCACGCCAGTGACCTGCTGGCGGCACGAGCCCGCGCGGGCCGGCCGGCCCAGCCCGCGGCCCTGGTGCTGAGCCGCAGCGGCCAGCTGCCCCCGGATCTGCCCTTCTGGCGTCAGCCGCTGCAGCGCTGGTGGCTGCGACCGTCAGGAGCCTGGTCTCCGTCGGCGCCGCCCCACCTGCGCGTGCAGGCCTTCAGTTCCTGGCAGCAGCTGCGCCGTGATCTGGCCGCCGAGGGGCTGCGGCGGCTGCTGCTGCTGGGCGGCGCGAGTGTCGCCGGGCAACTGCTGGCCGCCGACCAGGTGGACGAACTGCAGCTCACCCTCTGCCCGCTGCTGCTCGGCGGAGCTCACTGCTGGCTGCCCCAATCCTGCAGGCCTGCCCTGAACCACTGGCAACTGCACGAGCTGCGGCCTCTGGGAGGCGATGAGCTGCTACTGCGCTATCGGCGCGGGCCGCCGCCAGCTGAGATCCCCGCAGCGCCCCGCTAGGGAGGAGACACACCAAAGCGCCGGGCCATCTGCGCCAGCGACAGCGCCTCCAGGCTGTTGGCCGGCAGGCCCAGCAGCTGGGCGGCGCAGCGCTTGACGACCCGCTCACCCTCGGGGCCCAACTGCCCCTGCAGCAGTTCCGCCAGCACGGCCAGTTCCCTGCCGGCGGCATCGGTTTCACGCACCAGGCAGCGGCTGGCACGACCGGCCAGCCGGCGGCACGGCTCCTGCAGCTGGGTCGTGAGTTCCGCACTCTCCCCCGCCAGGCCATCCACGCAGGCCTTGCTGAGGCGGGTCTCCAGCCGGGGACGCATCAGCTCCAGCACCGGTCGCATCAGTCCGCCCTGGGCCAGCCCGGCCTGCAGGGAGGCGGCCAGCAGCGCAGCCGACAGGACAACGGCAGGGAAGCGGCGCGGGGGCGGCACGGCCTTGGGCGGGGATGGTTAGTTTTGCGTCCCCTGCCGCCGCGGCCGTGGCCGAGCTGGAAGCCCGCTGGCACCAGTCCACAGCAGAGATCCCGCCGGCCGCCTGGGACCAGCTGCTGCAGCACCAGGCCTCGGCGTCCCAGGCGCCAGCGGAGCTGCCCTTCTACAGCTGGCGCTGGCTGCAGCAGCTGGAGGCCAGCGGCAGCATCGTGCCGCGCCAGGGGTGGCGGGCCTGCCACCTGGGTCTGTGGCGCGGGGATGACCTGGTGGCCCTGGCGCCCCTTTACCTCAAGGGCCACAGTTACGGGGAGTTCGTCTTCGACCAGAGCTTCGCCCAGCTCGCCGGCCAGCTGGGCCTGAGCTACTACCCCAAGCTGGTGGGCATGAGCCCCGTGAGTCCGGTGCAGGGCTACCGCTTCCTGGTCGCCGCCAGCGAGGACGCCGCCGCTCTCACCGCCAGAATGCTGGAGCTGATCGATGGCTTCTGCCGCAGCAACCGGATCCTCAGCTGCAATTTCCTCTACGTGGACCCGGCCTGGCAGGAGCTGGCCGAGGCCTGCGGCTGCGCCGCCTGGATCAACCAGCAGAGCCAGTGGAGCAACCCCGGCCATGCTGATTTCGGCGACTACCTGGCCAGCTTCAACGCCAACCAGCGGCGCAACATCAAACGGGAGCGCAAGGCTGTGGCCGCTGCCGGACTGAGCGTCACGCCCCTGGTGGGCGAAGCCATCGCGCCGGCCCTGGTGGCCCGCATGCACGCCTTCTATGCGCAGCACTGCGCCCGCTGGGGCCCCTGGGGCAGCAAGTATCTGAGCGAAGCCTTCTTCGTGGCCCTGGCAGGCGACCCCCAGCTGCGCCGTCACCTGGTGCTGTTCAGCGCCCACCGCGGGGATGCCGCCGAGCCCCTGGCGATGTCGCTGTGCGTGCGCGGCGGCGACCACCTCTGGGGCCGCTACTGGGGCAGCGAGGTGGATGTGGATTGCCTGCACTTCGAGGTCTGCTACTACGCCCCGATCGCCTGGGCGATCGCCAACGGCATCCGCCATTTCGATCCTGGTGCCGGCGGCAGCCACAAACGTCGTCGCGGCTTTGTGGCCCAGCCCCGGGCCAGCCTGCACCGCTGGAGTGATCCCCGCTTCGATGCCATCCTGCGCGACTGGCTGCCGGGGGCCAACGCCGCGATGGTGCGCGAGATCGCGGCAATCAATGCCGAGCTGCCCTTCACCGCTGCCTACGATCCCCCCCATGTCCCAGTTCAGCGACCCGAGCCAGCGGCGTGAGCTCGACGAGCACCTGTCCCAGCGGCACATCGACCTCGACCCCGCCGGCTATTTCCTGGTCAAGCTGGATCGCCAGGCCGGCGAACTCATCGCCGAGCACTACGCCAATGCCATCGATGAGCGGGGACTGGCCACCGACCCAGCCACCGGAGAGGTGATCAGTTGCCGCGACGCCGGCCCCAGGCTCCCCCAGAGTGTGTTTCGCGGCCGCAGCGCCAAGGAACTGGGGATCGCCCTGAGCGAAGGCCAGGGACCCCATGGCCTCAGCCGCCTGGACCATGCCCTCTACCTGGGGCGGGAGCTGCAGAAAGCAGAGGCGGCCCTGGAATCGGGGGCCGCGTATGTTCAGGACTAGCTGGGCACCAGCACCGGTTCGGGTTCCACCCGTGCCGTTGGGGAATCCGGCGGCAGCAGGGCGAGCTGATCTTCGATCTCGCGCCGCACGATTCCCCGGTACTCGAGGAAGTGTTCGTTGTGGGCCAGGATCGAGATGAAGCCGGTGAACCGAGCCGGGTTGTGGCGGGCCATGCCCAGCAGGGCACCCCAGAACCGCCAGCGGGTGTTGCGGCGGATCCCCTGTCGCCATACCACAATCGCCAGGGCGCGCAGATCCACCCAGGAGATGATTTGCTTTCTGGCCGATCTCACCTGGCCTGAAGGCTGATCGCGGAGGATCTGCTTATAGCGCTGGGGCGGCAGCTTGAGGAAATAGTTGTACACCCGATCGATGTAGGCGTTGGGTTCATAGAGATCGGAAAAGGCCTCCATGTACTCCGCTGCGATGTCACGGATCGGCCGGGTCGGGATGAAGTTGAGCAGGTTCGTCTGGTTCACACCTTTGGCCGAGGCGGTGTCCTCGATCAGGCGCCCCTCCTGTTGCAGCCTTGTCCACAGGGCAGTGTTCGGCAGAGCCTGGAGCATGCCCATCATCGCGTGGGGGATTCCTGTGCGGGTCACGAACTCCACGATGCGATCGCCCGCCCCGCGCTGTTCACCGTCGAAGCCGATGATGAAGCCGGCCATCACCCGCAGGCCGGTGGCCGTGATGCGCTCCACCGACTCCTCAAGGGAACTGCGAATGTTCTGCAGCTTGCGGGCGGTCTCCAGGCTGGCCGCATCCGGTGTTTCGATGCCCAGGAAGACACTTTCGAAGCGGCACTCCACCATCTGATCCATGAGCTCCTGATCGGCGGCCAGATCAACCGAGGCCTCGGTGGCGAAGCTGAAGGGGTAGCCGTGCTCCAGCTGCCAGGTCTTCAGGGCCGGCAGCAGCAACTTCACATTGCGCTTGTTGCCGATGAAGTTGTCGTCCACCAGAAATACCGAGCGCCGCCAGCCGAGCTCATAGAGCCGCTGCAGCTCGGCGACCAGTTGCTCCGGTGTCTTGGTGCGGGGTTTGCGCCCGTAGAGCACGATGATGTCGCAGAATTCGCAGTTGAACGGGCAGCCGCGCGAGAACTGCACCGACATCTCCGAATAGGCGTCCAGTTCGAGCAGGTCGAAGCGGGGTACGGGGGTGGCGGTGACGTCGGGCTTGGCACCGTCGGCGCTGAAGCGACCGCTGCTTTCGCCCCGTTCAAGGGCCTCCACGAACAGGGGCAGGGTGATCTCACCTTCGTCAAGCACCTTGAAATCAGCCTGAGCCAGCTCGGGGGCGTCAGGGGTGGAGCTGGCGAAGGGCCCGCCCACCGCCACCGGCAGCCCGCGGGCCTTGGCCAGGGAGATCTGCTGGGCCATGTCGGCCTTCTGCACGATCATCCCGGACACCACCACCAGCTCGGCCCAGCCCCACTCGGCCTCGCTCACCTCGCGCACGTTGCGGTCCACCAGCTTCATCTCCCAGCTCTGGGGCAGCAGGGCCGCCACGGTCACCAGCCCCAGTGGCGGCAGCAGCACCTTGCGGTCGATCAGCTCAAGGATCTTTTCGTAGCTCCAGAAAGTCTTCGGGAACTCGGGATAGATGAACAGGGTGCGCATGACCGATCGGCAGGGGCGGGTGAGCTGCCAGATCGCTCGCGCGGCGCTGGAACACTCGTCCCGGCAACCATAGGGGGATCGCCCGTTGGCAGACGGCCGCTCAGGCCTCAACGGCCACTGGTCCCTGGCCCTTGGCAGGGCCCCAGCCGGGGCTCTGTTGTAATGGGATCACCCTTCTGACGGCAGCGGCCATGGGCGCGGTGATCTATCTGGCACTGGTGGGCGGCGGGCTGGTGGCCGCTGTGGCCGCCTCCTTCCTGCTGCGGGGCATCAAGCTGATCTGACCGCCGTCAGAGCGTCCTCCACCATCGCCCTGGCTCCCACCACTTCGCCGATCAGGTCGTAGGGGCGGGCAGCGGTGATGCGCACCTGCACCATCGTGCCCGGCGCCGCGCAGAGGCCCCCCTGCCCCGGCAGCACCCGCACCTCGCCATCCACCTCCGGTGCAAAGCGGGCACAGCGGCCGATCATCTCTCCGGACGCCGGATTGTCCTGCTCGATCAGCACATCCACGATCCGTCCCACCCAGTCGCCGTTGCGGGCTGCGGCGATCGGCTGCTGCAGGGCCATCAGCCTCTGCTTGCGTTCCGCGGCCACCGCTGCCGGCACCCGGTGCGGGAGATCGGCAGCCGCGGTGCCGTCTTCGGGTGAGAACGTGAACACGCCCACGTGGTCGAAGCGCTGCTCGGCCACGAAGTCCAGCAGGTGCTGGAAGTGCTCCTCGGTTTCGCCCGGGAAGCCCACGATGAAGGTGGTGCGCAGCACGGCGTCGGGGAGCTGCTCGCGGATCCGGTGCAGCAGGTCTCCGGTCACGTTGGCCTGCCAGGGTCGGTTCATGGCCTTGAGTACCTGCGGGTGGCTGTGCTGCAGCGGCAGGTCCAGGTAAGGCAGCACGTTGGCCACGTCCCGATAGGCCGCCAGCACCTCCGGGGTGAGGCCGGTGGGATAGGCGTAGTGCACGCGGATCCAGGGAATGTCCACCTCCCCCAGGGCCCGCAGCAGCTCGGCCAGCTGGGGCCGGCCGTAGAGGTCGAGGCCGTAGTTGGTGCTGATCTGGCTGATCAGCACCAGTTCCTTCACGCCCTGGGCGGCCAGGCTGCGGGCTTCGGCCACGATCGATTCGATCGGCCGGGAGCGCTGGTCGCCCCGCAGTCTGGGGATGATGCAGAAGGCGCAGCGGTAGTCGCAGCCCTCGGCCACCTTGAGGTAGGCCACGGCCTCGGAGGTGGTGCGGTAGCGCGGCAGGAGCTCATCGGCCACGAAGGTGGGGGTGGTGGTCACCTGATTGACCCGCTCGCCGGCCTGCACCCGCTCGAGCACGCTGACGATGTGCTGGTAGTCGCCGGTGCCCACGATCGCCCTGGCCTCCGGCAGGCTCTCGAGCAGTTCCTCCTGAAAGTGCTGGGCCAGGCAGCCGGCGATGATCAGTTCCTTGCCCTGCTCCGCCAGCTCCACCAGGGTGCGCACCGATTCCTCGCGGGCGTCCTGAATGAAGCTGCAGGTGTTCACCACCACCAGGCTGGCCTCGCTCTCATCGGCGCTCACGCCGTAGCCCGCCTGCGCCAGCAATCCGAGCATGTGCTCGGTGTCCACCCGGTTCTTCTCGCAGCCGAGGTGGGCGAAGGCGACAGTTCGTCTGGGCACGCCGGGCGCGGGGGCCGTGCCGTTGCTGAGGGTCATGGGCGGTGGGGGCCGATCCACCACCCTATGGGCTGGGGTCCAGACCCCGGCGGCGGCTGCAAGAATGACCGCGAAGCTGGATGCCCGTGACCTCAAGCCGCCTCAGCGATCGCCTCAGTTCCAGCCGTCGGCGCGGCGATTCCGGCAACCGCTGGGTGCGGGTGGTGATGGCCGTTCTGGCCACCGTGGGCCTGATCGATACTGGCACAATCACGCTGGAGCGCTGGGGCCTGTTCGGCGATCTCAGCTGCCCTGGCGGGGCCGATGGCTGCGACCGGGTGCTGGCCAGCGCCTGGGGCACCCTGCTGGGCCAGCCCCTGTCCCTGTTCGGCCTGCTCACCTACGCCGCCGTGCTTGGGCTGGCGCTGCTGCCGCTGGTGCTGCGTGGGGACTCCCGCAGCCGCCTGGCCTCCCTGAGCTTCTGGGGCCTGCTGCTGCTCAGCACAGGGATGGCCGTGTTCAGCTTCGTGCTGATGGGCGTGATGGTGTTCAAGATCCAGGCCTTCTGTTTCTTCTGCGTGCTCTCCGCCGTCCTCAGCCTGGCGCTGTTCGTGCTCAGCCTGATCGGTGGCAACTGGCCTGACCGCGGCCAGTTGCTGTTCCGCGTCGTCGCCCTAGCCCTGCTGGTGGCCCTGGCCGGCCTGGGCTGGGCCGCCGCTGTCGATCCTGCCGGCGGCTCCATCGCCGAGGGTCGGGTGCCGCCGCCGGTGACCTCCCCCAGCACCCAGGAGTCGATCGCTCTGGCCCAGCACCTCAGCGCCAGCGGCGCCGTGATGTATTCCGCCTACTGGTGCCCCCACTGTCACGATCAGAAGGAGCTGTTCGGCCAGGAGGCCAGCAAGCAGCTCAACGTGATCGAATGCGCCACTGACGGGCGCGACAGCCAGGCGGAGCTCTGCCGCAGCAAGGGGGTGGAGGGGTTCCCTACCTGGGAGATCGATGGCCGTCTGGACGCCGGGGCCAAGCCCCTGGAGCGGCTGGCTGAACTCAGCGGCTTCCAGCGCTCCTGACCCCTGCCAGGGCGGCGCCGTCTTCCGGGATCCCGGCGCTGCGGATCGCGACGGTGCCGGTTTCCGCCCCTCGGCGCTGCACCGAGTGCCGTCGCCAATAGGCCAGCGAGCTGGGACAGTCGGTGCGGAAGTGGCCGCCGCGGCTCTCCTGGCGAAACAGGGCCGCCTCGATCAGCAGCTCAGCCACGTTGAGGCGCTGCTGCCACTCCTGCAGGGCGACCAGTCGTGGGCTTTGATCTCCCGTCAGCTGCAGCCAAGCCTGGTGAGGCAGTGCCTGCAGGCAGCGCCAGCACCCATCTGCCTCCACGGCCTGGCGCTGTCCACGCACATCCGGCAGGGCTGCCGCCAGGGCGTGAGCGCTGCGCTCAACCCCGGCCACCCGCCAGCAGAGGTCGCGCAGGCCGGCGATGCGACGCTCGAGATGGTCCAGAGCAGGCAACTCGCCCAACAGCGACCGGGGCTGTGGCTCCCTCTGGGGAACGTCGATCTGGGGCGGGTCCTCGAGCCGGATGTGGCGCAGCTGCCGGGCGAACACCAGGCATTCCATCAGCGAGTTGCTGGCCAGACGGTTGGCCCCGTGCACGCCCGTGCAGGCCACCTCCCCCACGGCATAGAGGCCGGCAATGCTGGTGGCCGCCTCCAGGTCCGTGGACACACCGCCCATCCAGTAGTGGGCGGCCGGTGCCACAGGCAGCGGTTGCAGCAGGGGCTCCAGGCCCAGCGCCCGGCAGCGCCCCATGATCGTGGGGAACTGGCGCTCCAGCCGTGCCTGCCCCACTGGCCTCAGGTCCAGCCAGAGGTGGCTGACGCCCTGCTCCTGCATGGTGCGTGCCAGGGCACGGCTCACCTGATCGCGGGGCGCCAGATCCCCTCCCCTCAGCCGTCCCACCGGACTCACCCCCTGGGGATCGTGCAGGCGGGCTCCCTCGCCCCGCACCGCTTCGGAAATCAGGAAGTGGGGGGCTCCAGGCAGCATCAGCGCCGTGGGATGGAACTGCACGAACTCCAGGTCGCGCACCACAGCCCCGGCCTGCCAGGCCATTGCCACCCCATCACCACTGGACTGGGCGGGATTGGTGGTGTGGGCGAAGAGATGGCCGCCGCCGCCGGTGGCCAGCACCACAGCCCTGGCCCGCAGCCAGCCGACCCAGCCTGAGCAGAGCACCTGCAGTCCCCGGCAGCGCTGCGCTTCAACCCAGAGCCGCAGCACCACCGTGTCATCGAGCTGGTGCAGGCCCGGGCGTTGGCGCACCTGCCGCTCCAGCGCGTCCACCAGGGCCCCACCGGTGCGGTCCTGGGCATGCAGCACCCGACGATGGCTGTGGGCCGCTTCCAGGGTGGTGCTCAGGACCCCCCTCTCGCGGTCGAAGGCCATGCCCAGCTCGAGCAGCCGCCGCACGCAGGCCGGGGCCTGATGCACCAGCAACTCCACTGCATCGGCGTCACACAGCCCCGCCCCCGCCAGCAGGGTGTCGCGCCGGTGGCTGGCGAAACTGTCATCAGGAGCCGTCACGGCGGCAATGCCTCCCTGAGCCCAGCGGCTGGCCGAGCGCGGCTTGCGCTCCTTGCTCAGCAGCAGCACGCTCAGCTCGGCGGGGAGCTCAAGGCAGGCCATCAGCCCGGCCGCACCACCACCCACCACCACCACATCCCAGGGCCGATCGAGAAGATCGGCCCGGGGTCCGGATCGGTGGGGCTCCGGAAGGTGATCCGCCATGGCTGCAGGTGGCATCCCGGCAGCAGCCGGCATCAAAAAGCCGCCGGTGGGCCCGACGGCTGTCAACGGTGGGCTGAGTTTACGGACTGGACCCCGGTGCCGCTGATCAGCGGTACTGGCCGTCATTGATGCGGTCGAATCCCTCGTTGAGGGCAATTTCGGCCGGGGTCACGGTGAAGTTTCCCTTGTATTTGTTGAACAGTTCGCGCTGACGCTCGGTGAGATTCAGATTCAGAACATCATCAACGCTTTGGTAGGGGCCGCCCAGAACGATCTTGCCCGCCAGGGTGGGATACATCCCGGGAAAGTCCTGAAAGCGGCGCACGGAGCTGTTGTTGAGGTCCACCTTGCCGGCCCGCTCGGCGATCTTGTCATCGGCCGAATTGCGCAACTCGGCTGCCTGGGCGGACGGGGCCATGATCAGACCGAGCAGCAGACCCATCAGAAGCACCCCACTCATCAGCCAGGCAACCAGCCTTTTCATCGCGAAACACCGTGTTATGGGAAGGGGAATCGGGCGGTGGACCACCCTCGGTCAACGTTACCGAACGGCTTGATCAGGCCTCCTTCAGCGGCGGCGGCGCTTCGTGTTTCTTCAGACGTGGAAGGTCAGATCAGGCCGCTGAGCCGGGGAGCGAGGAGGGCCAGGGCGAGGAACAGACCGTCGACGGCCAGGGTGGTGGACAGGGCGGCTGCGGCCACCCGACCCGTGGCGCCCTGCCTCCAGCACCAGCGGCTGATCTGGATCAGGGTTGCCGCCATGGCTGCCACCACCAGCAGGGATCCGGGCCGGAGCACTGCCTGGGCTCCGAGCCCGAGCAAGGCCCCCGCCTGCTGGGTGCTGGCGGCCAGGGCCTGGGGCCAGAGGGGCATCAGGCCCGTGAGGGCAATGGCGCCATCGGTGGCGGCAGTACCCAGCAGAGACCCCAGGTAGAAGCCGCAGGCCAGGCGCCAGCGGCTTCGGAGGCCGGCCAGCGCCAGGGGCAGGGCGAAGGCTTCCAGAGGCAGGTGGCAGACCGGATGCAGGCGCGCCCAGCCCCAGAACAGGGCTCCAGCCAGCCAGCTGCCGCAGAACCCCACCAGCAGTTCCCCTGCCCGTCTGCGGCCGGGGTCTTGGCTGCGGGCCAGCAGCAGGGCGGTCGCCAGCAGCACGGCGGTGAAGGCCGCGGCGCTGAAGGGGGCCAGGCGCACCCAGGGGGCCTGGATGAACACCGGCAGTGTCACCAGCAGTCCGCTGAGCAGCGGTGGCCTGATCGTGCCGGCGGCGGACAGCAGATCCGGAGCCAGGGTGGAGCTGGCCGCCAGGCCTGGGCGGCTGACGATCCCAGAGGCCTGAGCCCCGCGCGCTGTGCTGGGAGTGGCCGCGATCACCCGGTCTGTGAAGAAAGTTGTGCAACCTTAAGGGGCGCCGGGTACCGCTCCGCCATAGGGTCTTGAGCCCTTCCCCATCGCCATGCACTGGCTGCCCCATCTCTGGGCACTCACCTTGCCGCTGTTGGCCCCCAGCGGCGCGGCCGGGATGAGTGGCGGCGAACTGGCTGGATCCGCCCAGCTCGGCATGGCCCAGGCCTGCTGGCGGGCGCTGGTGCTGGGGGTCGTGCAGGGGCTCACGGAGTTTCTGCCGATCAGCAGCACCGCCCACGTGCAGGTGGTGCCGATGCTGCTGGGCTGGGGGGATCCGGGGGTGTCGGCCATTGCCGTGATCCAACTGGGCAGCATCGCCGCGATCCTCACCTACTTCTGGCACGACCTGGCGCAGGTGCTGGGCGGCGTCAGCCGCGCCCTGCGCCAGGGCCGCTGGGGCTCCGCCGAGGCCCGCATGGGCATGGCCATCGTCACCGGCACCATCCCGATCGTGCTGGTGGGGATGGCGATCAAGCTCTGGGTGCCCGGCTACGACACGTCTCCCCTGCGCAGCCTGCCGGCGGTGGCGATCGTCTCGATCGTGATGGCTCTGCTGCTCGGTCTGGCGGAGCTGATGGGCAGCCGCCGCCGCGGGCTCGCGGACGTGCAGCCACGCGATGGCTGGATCGTGGGACTGGCACAGGCCCTGGCGGTGATCCCGGGAGTGTCCCGCGCCGGCAGCACCCTCACCGCCTCTCTCCTCGACGGCTGGGAGCGCACTGCCGCCGCCCGCTTCTCCTTCCTGATGGGAATCCCCGCCATCACCCTGGCCGGACTGGTGGAACTGAGAACCGCCTTCGCTGGGCCGGTCAGCGCGGCCACCCCTGGCGCCATGTCCGGGCTCGGGGTGCTGCCCATGCTGCTGGGCGTCGTGGTCTCCGCCGTGGTGTCATGGCTGTCGATCGCCTGGCTGCTGCGCTTTCTCCAGCGCCACAGCACCTGGGTGTTCGTGATCTACCGCCTGGCCTTCGGGCTCGCCCTGCTGATCTGGCTGCGCGGCACAGTGGGGCTGTAGTGACCGCCCACCGGCCCGCCCAGAGCCATGTGGAACGAGCCCACCACCGCCCTTGCGGTGGCCGTCGAGACGCAGGCCGCTCAGCCCCGGGCCAGGGCTCCCGAGCCGGCCGTGGTGGCCACGGTGGAGCCAGGCTCGATCGGGGCGGAGCTGGGCTTTCAGCCGGGAGACCGCCTGCTCCGGATCAACGGGCAGCGGCCTCGTGACCTGATCGATCTGCAGGTTCTGAGCGCTGATGAGGACCTGGTGCTGGAGGTGGAGGACCCGGACGGCGGCCGTCACACCATCGCCCTGGAGAAGGACCCCGATCAGAGCCTCGGGCTGGGCTTCACCGAGGCTCTCTTCGATGGGCTGAGGCAGTGCAACAACGCCTGTCCCTTCTGCTTCATCGATCAGCAGCCCCCGGGCCGGCGCCGCAGCCTCTATGTCAAGGACGACGACTACCGCCTGAGCTTTCTGTACGGCTCCTACCTCACCCTCACCAACCTCGGCGAGGCGGATTGGCAGCGCATCGAGCAGCAGCGCCTCTCGCCGCTCTATGTGTCGGTCCATGCCACCGATCCCGAGCTGCGCAGCCGCCTGCTGGTGAATCCCCGGGCCGCACGGCTGCTCGAGCAGCTCAGTTGGTTCGAGGCCCGCGATCTGCAGATCCATGCCCAGGTGGTGGTGTGTCCGGGCCTCAACGACGGCCAGCACCTGGAGCGCACTCTCGGCGACTTAGCGGAGTTCGCCCGGGGCGAGTGGCCGGCGGTGCTCTCGGCCGCCGTGGTGCCGGTGGGTCTGACCCGCTTCCGGCCCGCAGGCGATGCACTCGTGCCGGTGGACCGGGACTGTGCCCGCCGGGTGATCGCCCAGGTGGAACCGCTGCAGGCCAGCTTCCAGCGCCGCCTCGGCAGCCGCTTCGCCTGGCTGTCCGATGAGTGGTATCTCCTGGCCGGTCTGCCCCTGCCCCCCCGTGAGCAGTACGAGGATCTGCCCCAGCAGGAAAACGGCGTGGGCAGCATCCGTGCCTTCCTGGAAGCCCTCGATCTGGCCACCCGCCGCCTGCCACCAGCGCTGGAGCAGCCGCGCCGGCTCAGCTGGGTGGTGGGAGCCCTGGTGGCCGAGGCCCTCCAGCCCGTGGTGGAGCGTCTCAACCGGGTGCAGGGCCTGGAGCTGATCCTGCATGGCCTGCCCAGCCCCTACTGGGGCCAGCCCCAGGTGGTGACCGGACTGCTCACCGGCTCCGACCTGCTGAGCGGGCTGCGGCAGCGCGACCTGGGGGATCGGCTGCTGCTGCCGTCGGTGATGCTGCGTCAGGGTGAGCCGGTGTTTCTCGATGACCTGCGGCTCGATGAGCTGGAAGCCCAGCTGCCGGTGCCGGTGGTTCTGGTTCAAGGCGCAGCTGATCTAGTGGCCGTGTGCACCGGGGGAACAGGCCAGGATTCTTAAACTCCCGCTGCACCGTGCACCTTGGCGTGACGCATCCCGCTCTTCGACTCGTCCTTCTGGGTGCGCTCGGCCTGCCTCTTGCCGCTGGGATGGCGGACGCGCAGGAGGATGCCCCCGCCGCCGAGATCGACCAGGAGGGTCCGCCCGAGTACCGCCCGTCCCCCCTCCCGGACGCCATCGATGTCAAGGGTGAACGTCCCAGGCCCAACCCACGCCTGGTGCCTCCCGCCGCCACGGAGCTGGGGCCGGGGCTCGATGACCTGCCCGCCCCGGACTCCCTGGCCCTGCCGACGCGCCCCGACCAGGTGCAGATCCGCGAGCTGCGACCGCTCACCCTCAGCCAGGTGGAGAACCTGGTGGAGGTGAACAATCCCAACCTGAAGGCGATCGCTTCCCAGGTGGACCAGGCCCAGAGCAGCCTCCGGGCCCAGATCGCCCTGTGGTACCCCACGATCGACCTCACCGCAGGCTCCCTGCCGGCCTTCACCGCCTCGGAAACCCGCACCCAGTTCTTCGACCGCCCCACCACCACCAGCAGCGAGCAGCGGTGGCGAGCAGCGGCCTCGCTGCTCGCCCAGTGGGCGCTGATCGACCCCACCCGCAACCCCAGCATCGCCGCCGCCCGCGATCAGTTCGAGAGCGCCAAGTTCCAGTACATCATCGCCCTGAGGGATCTGCGGCTGCAGGCGAATCAGGCCTATTTCAGCCTCCAGCAGGCCGACGACCAGGTGCGCATCGGCCAGGAGTCGGTGCGGGCCTCCCTGGTGAGCCTGCGCGACACCCGGGCGCGGTTCGAGGCCGGCGTCGCCACCCTGCTCGATGTGCTGGAGGCCGAGACCCAGCTGGCCCGCGACCAGCAGCTGCTCACCAATGCCCTGGCAGACCAGGCGATCAACCGCCGGGCTCTGGCCCAGTTGCTTGACCTGCCCCAGGACGTCACCCCCACGGCCGCCGATCCGGCACGGGTGCTGGGGATGTGGCAACCCTCGCTGCAGGAGAGCATCGTGGCCGCGTTCGCCTTCCGCGAAGAGCTCGATCAGACCCTGCTCGACATCTCGATCGCCAACAGCCAGGCCAACGCCGCCCTCGGCCAGGTGCAGCCGTTCCTCAATGTCTTCGCGAGTGTCGACTCCGCCTGGTCGGATCTCTCCGGCGCCACCGATACCCGGATCGATGCCACGGGCAATGTGGACGCGACGGTGGGTCTGAACTTCAACTGGCGCCTGTTCGATGGCGGTGCCGCCGCAGCCGAAGCGCGCCGCAACCGCCAGCGCGCCGAGGAGAGCAGTTTCCGCTTCGCCGAGCGCCGCGACGCCATCCGGCAGCAGGTGGAGGAGAGCTTCTACGAGCTGGAGAGGAACAACCGCAACATCGTCACCACAGCCCGCGAAGTCATCCAGTCGCGGGAATCCCTGCGCCTCGCCCGCCTGCGTCTCCAGGCCGGCGTCACCACCCAGCGGGAGGTGGTGGACCAGCAGCGCGATCTCACCAACGCCGAAGTGCGCTACTCCGCCGCCATCACCGACTACAACATCCGCCTGGCGGAGCTGCGGCGCCGCACCGGTCTCGATGTGATCGTCACCTGTCCGGCGCGCAGCCTGCCCGCCGAGAAGCCTCCCCTCGACACCGACATTCCCGTGGAGCCCGCTCCGCTGCTGCCGGCCTGCCAGGCGGCCAACCCCGGCCTGCTCTGAGCTGCGGCGTCCATGCCTGTTCCCTCCTCCGGCGTCCCGGCCCTCGGGCTGGGCCTTCCCAACACCCTGAGGCTGGGACTGTTCCAGGGCTGTCTGGGCTGTCTGGCGGTGATCTTCGCCGGCCTGATGAACCGCGTGATGATCAGCGAGCTGGGTTTCCCCGCTCTGCTCGTGGGTGTGGCCCTGGCCTGCGAACAGTTCGTGGCTCCCGCCCGGGTGCTCTTCGGCCAGCTGTCCGACAGCCATCCGCTGGCCGGTCACCACAGGATTCCCTACATCTGGCTCGGCGCCGTGCTCTTCTGCGGCCTCGCCGTGCTCTCGGTGCCGCTGATCTTCCGGGTGGCCGGCCTGCTCGATGGCGGCGACTCCAGCACCCTGCTGGCTGCCATCGCTGCCCTCTGCGGGCTGTTCGCCGCCTACGGCCTGGCTATCTCCATGGCCTCCACCCCCTACCTCGCCCTCGTCATCGACCGCACCAGCGAGCAGGAACGCCCCCGGGCCGTGGGCATCATCTGGTGTCTGCTCACGGTGGGCATCGTTGCCGGGGCCATCGCCATCGCCATCGCCCTGCGCCGCCTCGATGGGGTCACCGATCCCGCCGTGCTGGAACAGGCTCTGTTCGGCTTCATGGTGCGGGCAGCCGTCGTGATCCTGCTCATCACCGTGTTGGCCACCCTCGGCATCGAGCGGCCGCGCTCAGCGCACGCCGGTGCGGGGCCCTCCGAAGCAGCTCCTTCAGGCCGCCGCGAGGACGCGATCACCCTGGGCCAGAGCTGGGCTCTGGTCACCTCCAGCCGGCAGGTGCTGGTGTTCTTCCTGTTCCTGGTGCTGTTCACCCTCGGCCTGTTTCTCCAGGACCCCGTTCTGGAGAGCTACGGGGCCGAGGTCTTCGGCATGTCCATCGCCGCCACGGCCTCCCTCAATGCCCTCTGGGGTATGGGAACGCTGACGGGTCTGCTGGTGGCGGGACTCTGGATCGTGCCCCGGCTGGGTGCCTTTGCCACCGCCCGGCTGGGCTGTCAGCTGATCATCGGCAGCCTCGCCCTGCTGCTGCTCTCCGGGTTCACGGCCCAGGTTCCCGTGTTGCGGGTGGTGATGGTGCTGTTCGGTGTGGCGGCCGGAGTCGGCACCAACAGCGCTCTGGTGCTGATGCTCGATCTCACCCTGCCCCAGGCGGCCGGCACCTTCGTCGGTGTGTGGGGCCTGGCACAGGCCCTCTCCAGGGCGCTGGGCAAGGTGTTCGGCGGCGGACTTCTGGACCTGGGTCGGGCGCTGCACCTGCAACTCAGCGGTGGCAGCGACCCCTTTCCCGCCTATGCCCTGGTGCTGAGCGTGGAACTGCTGGTGGCCACTGCGGCATTGCTGCTGCTGAGCCGCGTCAATCTGCGCCAGTTCAGGGAGGATACGGGCCGCAGTCTCAGCCGGGTGCTTGCCCTGGAGATCGGATGACAGCGGCCCCGGCATCAGCGTCATTGCATCCAGGCCTGGCGTCGTTACTGGATCGGGTCGGCGATCGCCAGCGCCAGGACTTCGGCCATGTCGTCTCCGATGTGAAGCCCGATGGCAGCCTGATCACGGCCTGTGACCGCTGGAGCGATGACACCCTGGTGCAGGGCCTGGCGGGTCTGTATCCCGGTGACGGTGTGCTCAGCGAGGAGGGCCAGCGCAGCGTGCCCCACACCCCCGCCTACTGGGTGGTGGATCCCCTCGATGGCACCACCAACTTCGCCGCCGGCATCCCCTACTGGGCTATCTCCCTGGCGCGGTTCGAAAGGGGCAGGCCGGTGCTGGGGGTGCTGGATGTGCCGCCCCTGCGCCAGCGCATCGTGGCGCTGCGGGGGCGGGGTGCCTGGCGCAACGGCAAACCCCTGCTGCCCCCGTCAAGACTGCAGTCCAGCACCGGCTGTGCCTCCCTCTGCAGCCGATCGATCGGGGTGCTGCAGAAGCTGCCCGATCGGCGCTTCCCCGGCACGATCCGCCTGCTCGGTGTGGCCAGCCTCAACCTGGTGAGTGTGGCCATGGGACAGACCGTGGCGGCCCTGGAGGCCACCCCCAAGGTCTGGGATCTGGCTGCCGCCTGGCTGGTGCTCACGGAACTGGACTGCTCCCTGCGCTGGCTGGAGCGCTCTCCGGACCAGCTGATCGCGGGCAGCGACCTGTCTGGAGCGGATTTTCCCGTGCTCGCGGCGGATCGCCAGGAGACGTTGGAGCGCTTTCTGCCCTGGGCTGAAGCGCTGGGGCGATGAGACTGCTCGAGGTGATAGGATCAGGAGCTGCGCGAGCGAGAGCTGGCTGTTTGAGGACCTGAGGCTTTAGCCAGAGCGGAGAGATCCG
>JBCBTI010000022.1:0-38260 GCA_039818745.1 Cyanobacteria bacterium J06638_7 | reverse complement strand
TGTGCTCGCTGGCTCGTTCCACCGGGTGGACCAGTTTTCGTGTCGCCTCCGGACCAGTTTTCGCTGTCGCCTGACAGAGCGTACCGCCTGGCCGCTCCCACTCGTAGCCCGGCACCGCCGCTCTCGGCCCCAGGCCTCTGTGCGTTTCCGGGCCGAGCCGGGTGAGGACCCTGGTGACGGCGGAGCAGGGTGCCCGCAGCCATCGGTCATTGCGCTTCAGATGCAGCCGCTGGTGGCGGCGATCCAGGCCGCAGGAGCCTGTCGCGCTTAGATCGCCACCGCGCTCTCCACAGATGCCCCTGAATCCGCCCAGAATCCAGTGACCACCGTGGATCTGAGCAAGGTAATGGGGCATGCAGAAGCCCAAGTCCTTATGTCCCTGGCAGCCGGAGCAAACCACCCTTCTCCAGCCATCGCCCAGGGAATGGCTGTCAGATGACCACCATGTGTCTTTTCTGATCGATCTGGTGGATGAGCTGGATCTTTCGCAGATCCTGATCCCTGCTCAGGCCAAGGAACCCAGAGGGGAGAAGGGTTTTGACCCGCGGATGCTGACGATGGTCCTCCTCTACGCCTACTGCGTTGGCATCGTCTCCTTTCGCAAGATCGAGCGGGCCTGCTACGAGGATCTGGCCTTCCGGGTGCTCACGGGGAATCAGCAGTAGGACCAATGCCGGATCAGCGAGTTCCGGCGCCGCAAGCTCGATGCTCTCAAGGATCTGTGCGTTCAGATCCTGGGGCTGTGCCAGAAGGCGGGAATGGTGAGCCTGGGCCATATGACCCTGGATCGAACCAAGGTGAAGGCCAACGCCTCCAAGCACAAGGCCATCAGCCATGAGCGGATGTTCAGGGCCGAGAAGGAGCTACGGAAGGAGATCAACGCCTTGATTCGCAAGGCCAAGATCCTTGATGCCCAGGAAGATCGCTGCTAATGCAAGAGCAAAGAGGGAAGCGAGTTGCCGGATGAGCTGAGGAGACGGCATGTCCGCCTAGCCAGAATCCCCCAGGCTCGCAAGGAGATGGCAGCGGAGACCGCTGATTCTTCATGCCGGTAACGACATTTCCATGCGGCCGGCAACATTGGAGAGTTGGCTGGAGGAACTGGCCGTGCTCAGATCCTTCTCTGCCCGAGGTTTAGCAATGACAATCCCGACTCAGAGTGGTTGTTTCGCATCGTGAAGTACCTGCCGGACTCCCCCAGGCGGCCATTCCGCAACTTGGTAGAGGCTTCCTCCTGGGTGGCGACCCTGGTCTTGTACAACGATCAGCATCGCCACATCGCCATCCGGTTCATGACGCCATCTCAGCACCACAGTGGAGCAGCCTGGGCGATCTGCCACCAACTCACCCAAGCTGATGTGCAGGCTTGACAGCGTTACCCCCGACGATGGAGCCGAACCATCCTCTGTAGGTTTCAACTGAAGGTGGAGTGGATCAACCCGCCACCACTGGAAAAAGCATCATCACCGCTACGCTGGTGATGGTAGTCTGATCGGCAGCAGAGCGTCATCTTTCCTGGAAGTCTTCGGTGCTCCCGGCGAGGGTCGAACACGTGAGGAGACCAGGCTTGCCCGTAAGCGACCATCCCATTCCCTAGCTCTACCCGATACAACCGGTATGGATATGAAGAATTCCTGGGCATACATAGTTGTAGTTATGCGGGGTTTACTGAAGAGTCGCCTCGTGTCCTGCAGGGCATGGTCTGAAGACACTATGCCTTATTCCCTTCGTATACTAGCTTCTGGTTGATGATGGCTAACATGTCCATCCCTCCAGCTGATTGCGTAAACAGCACATCTTCTATGCATCTGTTGCCATGAAGGGCGTGGGGTAATGAAACTCTTCAAACACCACTTGGAAGCGAGTGTATACCTGCTGGCTGAATTCCCTTCCTAGAAAATCAACCCCGTACCCCACCTGCCCACGATATTGGGATATATGCTGTCCATGGATATGATCAGTCTTATCATAGTTAGAGAAGCCGCCAAGCCTGCGTGACTTCGCCTCAACAACTTCTATTGCCAGCTCATCCATGCATCTTTTTCTGACACCAAGACTTATAGAAATCTGAAGAAAAGACTCAATTCGAGAAAATAAGTAATCCCAGTTATCATAAAAGTCTTCATAACGTAGGACCATGGCATTGGGATTGCTGTGCAAAGCAACGACATCAAAGATTCCAAACCTTTCAAACTCCTCAAGCTGCCTTTTAACTGAAGCTGATGAAGGAGCTTGATTGTTACTTCTTCTTTGCAATGAAGAGGCTATCGCATCACATGGGTTGCGAATGCTACAGATAATCTTGGATGTGTCAAACCATTCTTTTGTCTGATATTGGCTGAGCCTGTGTGACTTGATCACACGATGCCCAGCACAACTGATTCTGAGTGTGTTCCACAATAAGGTACTTCCAGTGCGTGGAGGGCTGAACTGCAGCAGTGGAGCAGCTTCCATAACGGAGATCTTCACTGTACAAATAATAGCATACCTTTTATATTATATGTTGGGAGCTGATTCATGTGATTTCGTCAAGAAGTGCTGAGACCCGATTATTGCATTCTCTCACGTTCAGACTTCCAGCACCATTACTTGTTCTAATTGCCGGCGTGGAGCCTCCTTGATGATAATACTAGGAATGCTCCAAGGAACTTCTTCTGTTCAACAAAGGCCGTGTCTGCTCAGTGAGGTATCGTTTCGGCTTGATTGACCATACGTTGCAGAAGCCCATCTAATTGGCAGAATCATTGATCCAACAGCCTGTACCACATCTACAGCATGAAAGATCTCATTCGGTACTGTTCCTGTAGGCCAGCCTGAACTTTAGGTGCGCTCTACTAGGTTATGCCTAGGTCTTCTCAATCTCTAATACAGAAACAGACTTTATTTGTTAGAGAGCTAAGTTCTCTTCTTCGGAGTAAATATTATGCCTACGTGTCACCCTTTCCCGTGGGCTATCGAAGCCGATCCAGTGTGAGATTCTTTTTGTGGAAAGAGATCATCAATTGGCGTTGATAATCAGCATTATTCCATGGCCTAATGACCTCCCTAATGTACTCTCCAGTAACATCATCTACGTTGAACTGTTTTACTGAACTAGGCAGAAATAAGCTCAACTCATGAACTGGGGCGCTATCCCTTTCGCAAAAAGTGTAGCATTCTTCTAGCACTTCATTCATTCCCAGGATTCCTTTGGCAAAAGAACCTCTTCCAATGACTACTGCTTTTGCTGAGACGATCGTTAAAATATCATCTTCTAGGCTGGAAGATGATGAACAGTGAACTTGAATATTTCTACTTCTAAGTTCCTCTCTCAGACACCCGATAACTGGGTTGAGCTCGTCCTCGTAAACGAGGCTCACAGAATCTGGACAAAAGTGTTCGATAGCTAAAATATAATAACTCAAAGGAGGCTGACCGTATCCGCTGATAAAGACAGTACCGCGCTTAAAGAGATCACCTGATCTGATGTGAATGCATAATCTCCTTTCCAGTGAACTCTCCTCTGCAAGTGACTCGCAGTACTGAGTGCTCGCAAAACGAGTGTATGGTCGCATCATCCTGAGCACCTGCCAAGGTTGCAATAGACCCAAAAAGAATTCTTGATTACGAACTCTAGAATAGTAGAAAGTGCTGCAAACTGCTATTCCTTCTTCATCCTTCCCGCCAATGTGAATTTCTAATGGAGTACTTCCTTCTAACTCCAACAACAACGAGTCTTTGCTCGCAAATAGTGCTCTGACACTTGAATCTTCAGCTATGTAGAGATGGCGGATTCCTGTTTTTTGAGCGAATTGTATTGCGTTGGTAAGCTGGATCAGAAAATTTGAGAATCGTCCAAATCTTAAAAGGCGTAAGCTTGTGATCTCCTCGACTCTATCATCTACCATTCGATCGTACTCCATGTAGAGATAGTGACTAGAAGGTTTGAGCACATTCATGTGAAATGCTTTCTCGTCCCAAGAAAAAGCATGTTCTTTCACCCATCTCTGAAGGCGATTCTTCAACTTGTATCTACTGTGAAAACCCCTCAGCCTGGGGCAATCCGGGTTTGCTTTCGCTCCCCAACTAATCAGTTGTTCTGCACCATTGAAGTCACCAAGATTTGTCTTTTCAAGCGCCGCTTGAATATAGTATTCAGATTCTTCTGGCCAAATCCGTATCAACTCTAGTGCATACGAAAGCGACCCTCTGCTATCACCAGCCCTCCGCGTCAGTCGGAATGCCATCTCTAGTAGGGGCCTTTTGGATGGCTGTAGCGTTAACCCATGGCGAACATAGTCCAGAGCTTCATCTCGGTTGCCTAATCTTAGCGCACACTTACCGGCTAACTCATACAATTGAATTGCCTTAGGATGGCTCGCGATTGCTTCTTTGCATAAGTCTAGAGCCTTTAAAGTTTCTTTTGCTGAAAACTCCTTTCGTATCACTTTCAGATATGACAAGAGCTCCGGTTTTTTGTCGGCTTTTCCTGGGGCGTCTTCCATGATCTCTGTCTGCCATCAACTGAGCTATAGTTTACAATAGTACGTATCGATATTCCAGGCCTTGCTGCTCTACGCGCTCCGTCCTGTCCCGACCTGCTCGGGCATTATGGCCTTGCATCGCATGCGGCACGAAATTTCTTCAGCCGCAGCGCCGTATGCAAACCCTTGGGGCTTGAATCTATTGGCACAGTCGGCTCGCTGCGTCAAGAAGCTTCCTTTCTCGGTAAGTGTGATCTACGGCTACATACCCGGAATTCTAATCCATTGTCGGCTGGTGCTAGGCCCATTCGCCTGGGCCGTTTCTTTCGAATAAAGACCGCACGGCTTTAGCCTTATTCAATTATCGTTGACGCTCTGCATTCAAGTCGAAGGAGACTGTCTTCGTTCAGCAGCTGCTCCATGATACTATTATTCAGATTTACTTCCAGGGATGGAACCTGCATTCGCCCTCGATCTTCGGGAGTTCAGGCGAGAGCTCAATGCCACCCGCTACGAAAACGCCGCTGAGCTCCAGCGCCGTATCTGGAGCTGTGAAGAGAATCCTCCCATTGTCAAGCATCGGGACATCCCCCTGTTGCCCTGGCCCCGCCTCTCTGTGCCGCCGGCGCCAGGGCCCTTCCTGTTCGTGAGTGGCACGGCCCGGTCGGGCACCACCGCGCTCGGCAAGCTTCTCAATGCCCATGCCCAGGTTGCCATCTACATCGAGCTCTACCACTTCGCCTGTGGCTACACGCCACAGATGTTCAGCACCGAAGCGATCGGCTACCTGCAGCAACGGGGTCTGCTGCCAGACCCTCTTCCCGCCCAGAGCCTTGCCGCGTTCCGGAAGGCCGTGGTCAATGAACCTCCGGTTCGGTTCCTGGGCGACAAACGCCCGGAGTTTCTGCGCACCGCTCAGCTCACTCTTGAGCACTTCCGATCCTCTCACGTCACTGTTGTCCACATCCGGCGCCCGGTGCGCGATGTGGCCTGGTCCTACATGAAGCGTGTGGAGAACGGCACCTTTTCCCACGACCGCGACTACAAGCGCGCCGTTGACGACTGCAACTTCAACAACCGCAAGCTTCTGGAACTGGCCCAGCAGTCGCCGGCCAACCTCACGCTGCTCCTGGTTGACTACCACCAATTCTGGCAGTCGCAGCAATGTGCCGATCAGCTCTTCTCCCGGCTTTCCCTTGCCGACCACCTGATCGATCGACAGGCGGTTGCCAATCTGTACAAGGTCTACCGTCAGCGAATCTCCACAAAGAGCAGAGAGCTTCCCGCCGAGATGGAAGCCCATATCCACGCCCAATTCGACCACGCCGCCGACGACGCCGTTCGTGACATGGCCCGCGGCGGCCCCTTGGCCGTGCTTTCTGCCTAGAGGTCTGTCACGCCTCGGAGCCCTGCCGTGTCTGCTCCCCCCCGTTTCTTCCATCGCCCCGTCTGGCCTTACCTAGGCTGCCTGTGCCCCGTGGCCCTGGCTCGTGGTGGCTTCCGGCCCCCTGTGCACCACCGTTCCCCGTGCCCGGCGTGGTGCCTGCCGCCGCGCCGGGGCGGAAGCGCTGCAGCGGGGCTGGCTGGAGCGCCTCGCCTGGGGGCCCGAACCGGACGCCAGCCGGCAGGTGCAGCTCTGGCTGGGGATCTTCCCGGTGCACTGGCGCCAGGTGCCCGATCCGGTGCTGCTGTGGCGCCAGACCCGCACCATCGCCCGCCACCGGCAGGGCCGCTACGGCGATCTCCTGCAGGCGATGGTGCTGGATCCTGCCCTGCAGGCTTCCCTCGACGGGCCCGCCAACCATGAACGCCGGCCCAACGAGAACCTGGCCCGGGAGCTGCTGGAGCTGTTCTCCGTGGGCGAAGGCCAGTTCAGCGAAACCGACGTGCGCGAGGCGGCCCGGGCTCTGAGTGGCTATCGCCTCGATGACGGCCTCAACCTCGTGCTGATGCCCCGCCGGCATGACCACGGCACCAAAACCATCCTCGGCCGCAGCCACAGCTTCGACGGCGCCTCCCTGGCCGTGTGGCTGGCCGAGCAGCCGGCCACCGCCCGCCACATCAGCGGTCGTCTCTGGCGTCAGCTGGTGGGATCGGCCCCCCCGCCCGCGCGGCTGGAGGCCCTGGCCGAAGGCTGGCAGCGGCAGCGGCTCTCCATCCCCTGGCTGCTGGCGGCCATCGGCGACACACCGGAGGCCCGCGCCAGCCGCAGCCGCGGCCTGCGGCTGGCCGATCCGCTCGAGGTGGTGGCCCGCAGCCTGGTGCTGCTCGGCAGCCGCCATCCCGATGGCATCGGCATCTGCCTGCGGGGCCTGCGCGCCATGGGGCAGTCGCCCTTCGAGCCGCCCTCGGTGAAGGGCTGGCCCGTGAACGAGCAATGGCTCCACATCCCCTGGCTGCAGGCCCGCCGGCGCACGCTCCAGAGCCTGATCGCCGATGAGGAGGTGTGGAACTCCCGCCAGCTGCCCGCGCAGCTCCCCGCCACCCTCACCCCCATCCCGCCGCTGTCGCTGCCCCTTCCGGCAGCGGCCAGCCGCGACACCCTGGGCCAGCTGTTCGCCGATCCCGTGTGGCAGCTGGCCTGAGATGAAACGCCGCCTCCTGCTCTCGCTGCTCGGCGCCGGCTCGGCCTCCGCCGCCTTCGGCGCCGGCCGGCGGGGACGATCCGCCCCTGCAGCAGGCTCCGCGGTGCTGGTGCTGCTGGAGTTGCGTGGCGGCAACGACGGCCTCAACACCCTCGCCCCCACCCGCGACCCGATCTACCGCGCTGCCCGCCCCCGGCTGGCTCTCCGCGATGCCATCCCCCTTGCGGACGAGCTGGCCCTGCATCCGGCGATGGCCCCGCTGCTGCCCGCCTGGGAGGCCCGGCGGCTGGCCTTCGCCCTCGGCGTGGGCTGGCCGCGGCCCAGCCGCAGCCATTTCAAGGCCAGCGACCAGTGGGCCGTTGCCTCCCCCTCCGGCGACGGGCCCGGCTGGCTGGCTGCCGCCTTCGACCGGCGCCGCACGAGCGGCCCCCTGGTGGCCCTGGGTCCCTCGGGCAGCCGGGCCATGGAGGGTGGCGAGGTGGTGGCCCTCCAGCTCGCCCCGTCCTCCCTGCGTCGTCGCGGTGGCGTGAGCCTCCAGCCGGATCAGGCCGGTGCCAACCCGATCCTGCGCCGGCTGCTGGAACTGGAGCTGGCGGGCCAGCGGGAGCTGGAGCGCCTGCGCGCGGCGGTGGCCCCCCTGCCGGGCGGCCTGGAGATCCCTTCAGGCTCCCTGGGGGGCCAGGTGGAGCTGGCCCTGCGCCTGATCGGCAGCGGCGTCTGCCCGCCTGTGCTCCAGCTCGCCCAGGGCGGCTACGACACCCACGCGGCCCAGGAGCGCAGCCATGGCCGGGTGCTCGCGGAACTGGCCGCCGCCCTGGCCGCCTTCGACGCCGGCCTGCGGCGCCTGCAGCGCCGACCCCAGGTCACCCTCCTGGCCGTGAGCGAGTTCGGCCGCCGCCTGCAGGAGAACGGATCCGGCGGCACCGATCACGGCGCCGCCTCCATCGCCCTGCTGCTCGGGGATCAGGTGCCCCACCCCTTCCTCGGCCGCTACCCCAGCCTGGCGGCGCTCGACGAACGCGGCGACCTGATCGCCGGCCTGGACCCCCCGGCCCTCTACCAGAGTGCGCTGGCCAGCCTCTTCCCGGCCTGACGCCGCCCCCCACGATGACGATCCTGGTGACCGGCGGAGCCGGCTACATCGGCAGCCACGCGGTGCGGGCCCTGCAGCACGCCGGCCAGCCGGTGCTGGTGCTCGACAACCTCGTGCACGGCCACCGCGACATCGTTGAGCGGGCCCTGGGGGTGCCGCTGGTGGTGGGCCAGCTGGGGGATCGGCCGCTGCTCGACCAGCTGCTCCAGGGCAGCCATTCGCTGCTGCCCGCGGGGCCAGTGCGCGCCGTTCTGCACTTCGCCGCCTATGCCTACGTGGGCGAGAGCGTGGCCGATCCGGCCCGCTACTACCGCAACAACCTGGGCGACACGCTGGTGCTGCTGGAGGCCCTGCGGGCCGAGAGCCTGCGCCGCGCAGGTGCCGGTTCCAGCGGCCCTGAGATCCCGCTGGTGTTCAGCTCCACCTGCGCCACCTACGGCATCCCCGCCGCCGAGCAGATCCCGATCCGCGAATCCACCCCCCAGCAGCCGATCAATCCCTACGGCCGCAGCAAGTGGATGGTGGAGCAGCTGCTGGCCGACTTCGCCGCCGCCTACGGCCAGCCCAGTGTGATCTTCCGCTACTTCAACGCTGCCGGCGCCGATCCGGCGGGCGATCTGGGCGAGGACCACACGCCCGAAACCCACCTCATCCCCCTGGTGCTCGAGGCCCTCGCCGGCCGCCGCCCGGCGATCCAGGTGTACGGCCGCGATTACCCCACCGCCGACGGCACCTGCATCCGCGATTACATCCATGTGAACGACCTGGCCGCCGCCCACGTGCTCGGACTGCAGCGTTTGCTGGACGCCCCGCCGCGGCCCGCCGGCGGCGGCGGGGCTGCCTTGGCTCCGCTGGCGTTCAACCTCGGCACCGGGCAGGGCTACTCCGTGCAGCAGGTGATCGAGGCCGCCCGGCGGGTCACCGGCCGCTCCCTGGCCGTGCAGCACGCCCCGCGCCGGCCGGGGGACCCTGCCGAGCTGGTGGCCGATGCCACCCGGGCCCGCACCCACCTCGGCTGGCGGCCCCGGCGCTCAGCGCTGGAGACGATCCTGGCCGATGCCTGGGCCTGGCATCAGCGGCGCTGGAGCTGAGCGCGCTGTGCTGCGGCCCGCAGCAACTGATCGGCCGTGGCGGCGTACACGGCCTCGGCCTCCGCCGCGCTGCGGCCGATGCAGGTCATGCCCAGCTTGCCGAATTCCGACAGGCAGCCCAGCAGGTGGAAGACGCTGCCGCGCAGCTGGGCCGGGTCGTAGTGCAGGCCCGCCTCGGCCACGATGTCGATCAGGTCGATCGGCAGCAGCCCGCGCAGGCGGGCATCGCAGAGATTGTCGGTGGCCCGGTAGAACAGCGGTGAGCCCGTGGGCGAGCGGTACACCCCGTCCGTCCCGTCCATGCGGCCACTGGTGATGGCATTGAGGGCCATGTAGGGGTGGGTGGTGCCGCCCTGGCGCAGGTTCACCTCGATCGCCTGCAGTTCCCACTGCCCGGCGCGACGGCGGGCGATGAAATCCACCGCGTAGCGCTCCAGGGCTCCCTCCGCCGCCAGGGCCTCCCCCACCGCCCGGCCGTGCTGCAGCAGCGCCGGGCGGTAGGCCTCGGCGGCCGGGAACAGGCAGCCCAGATAGGTGTGCCCGCTGACGCCGCCAAGCACCTGCTCGTGGCTGGAGAGCAGCTCCACCTTCCCGGGGCCGCCCTGGCGACCCGGGTGGATCATGCCCTGCACGCTGGGTGAGCGGATCTGCTCGCCGCCCTCCAGCCAGGCCTCCACCAGGGCGCCCTGGCCCCCCAGCAAAGCCAGCCAGTCCGGGGCGGGCATCGGCAAGCGCTCGAGGGCACCCAGGATCCGCCGCCGCCGGGCGGCGGCCGTGAGCTCCGCCAGCCCCAGGCCCTCCAGTTCCAGGCAGGCGTTGCCCTCGCCGCTGAAGCCCTCGTTGAGCTTCACCACGCAGCGCCGCAGCTGGGGATCGGCTTCCCACAGTTCCGCAGTCACCTCGGCCAGGGCGTTGAGGTCGTGCACGAGGGCGCTGCCGGGCGGATGGGGCACGCCGCAGCGGGCGAACAGGGCGCGGCTGCCGGCCTTGCTGCCCCAGTGGGCCAGGGCCGGGTCGGTGCCCAGCAGCGGGATCTGCAGGCGCTCCGAGAGCTGGCGCTCCAGATCGCTCACCACGAAGCAGCTGATGAAGCTGCGGCCGGGGCGCAGCAGCTCGGCGATGCGCTGCAGCAGGGCCGGACGTTCCAGCAGCTTGGCCGCCAGGGGCCGGCCGGAGGCGTCGTCGGTGTCTACCAGGTGCAGGCGCCGCCGGGCATGGGAGGCGGGCACGCCCGGCAGCAGCTCCAGCACCGCGTCCACCACCAGGTCGGCCAGGGGCTTGCTGCTGGCATAGACCATGCGCACGCCCGGATGGCGCAGGCCGATCAGGGCGAACAGCTGCCGTTCCTCGTAGTGGTGGATGCCGGTGACCAGTCCCATCTGGTGCTGATCCAGCGACAGGGAGGGCACCATCAGCACGTCCACCTCCGGCCCGTGACCGGCGGTGGCCCGGCCCCAGGAGGGGTGCAGCTGGGCCTGCAGCTCCCGGAAGCTGAGGGGCATCAGGCGCTGAAGGCCTTGCGGGCCGGGATCGGGTAGGGGATGCGGCGGTGGCGCATGCGCTTCCACACCCGCACGAAGGCCCGGATCAGCAGCTCCAGCTCCGCCCGGCTGATGCCGCTGCAGGCCAGTTGCCCATCGCGCTGACGGGACTCCAGGATCCGGCGCACCATCTCCCGTGCCTGCACTTCGGTGGTGCTGGGCGGCAGGGAGCGCAGGGCCGCCTCGCAGCCGTCGGCCAGCATCAGGATCGCCGTTTCGCGGCTGCGCGGGGTGGGGCCGCGGTAGCGGAAGCGCTCCACCGGCACCCCCGGGTCCCGCTCGCGGGCCTGGTGCAGGAAATAGCCCATCTTGAGCGTGCCCTGGTGCTCGGGGATGAAGTCGGCCAGGGGGCGCGGCAGCCTGTAGCGGCGGGCCAGGCGCAGACCCTCATCCACGTGGGCCTGAAGGATGGCGGCGCTGGCGTAGGGGTCGTCGAGCTGGTCATGGGGATTGTGGCCGCTCTCCTGGTTCTCGATGAACCACTGGGGGCCATGCAGCTTGCCCACGTCGTGATACAGGGCGCCGGTGCGCACCAGGTCCACATCCGCTCCGATGGTGCGGGCGCCCTCCTCCGCCAGCCCGGCGATCATCAGGGTGTGCTCGAAGGTGCCCGGTGCCTCGCTGGAGAGCCGGCGCAGCAGCGGGCGTTGCAGGTCGGCCAGCTCCAGCAGCCGGGCGCGGGTGAGCAGCCCGAAGGACGTCTCCACCAGCGGTGCCAGCAGCAGCCCCAGCATCAGCAGGCCCGCCAGCATCAGCCCCTCGCCCAGCAGGTCGATCTGCCCCGGCTGGCCCCGGCCCTGCAGCAGCAGCCACTGCATCAGCACCGCGGCGGCCGGCAGCAGCACCGCCAGCTGCAGCAGTCCCGCCCGGGTGCGGTGCCGGTCGGCGGCCATCGCCGCGGCGGTGGCGGTGGCCGCCGCCACCAGCAGCCGCACCCCCAGCACGCCGCCCAGGGGCAGGGGCCAGAGCAGGGTGGCCGCCGCCAGCCAGGCCAGGCCACAGCCGCTGCCCAGCCCCTGGGCCAGCAGCAGGGTGGGCGGCACCAGCAGCAGCATCGGACTGGCCAGCGGCCCCAGCCACAGGTTCACTCCCTGCACCGCCAGCAGGGTGGCCAGCGAGAGCAGGGCCTGGCGCGGCTCCAGGCTGGGGCGCCAGCGCCGCTGCAGCAGCACCAGCAGGCCGCAGGCCGCCAGGGCCTCGAGCACGTGGCCCAGCCACACCAGAGGCCGCGGCCGGCGGTTCACCAGCCCGAAATAATCCAGCACGTCGAAGGCCTGGGGGCTGATGCGCTCGCCCTGCCGCACCACCAGGTCGCCCGACTGCACGTTGACCGTGGGAATCCCCTCCTGGCTGATCAGGGCCTCGATGCGGCGCTGGCTCAGGGCCGGATCGCTGCGCAGGTTCGACTGGCCCTGCAGCACCTGCACCAGCAGCCGCGCTCCCACCTCCCGGGCCTCCTTCTCCAGACCGCTGAGCTGCAGGTTCGCCGCCTGCAGCAACTGCCCTTCCGCCAGGCCTGCCGCCAGCCCCTGGCTGAGCATGCGCAGCTGGGCCTGGCGCAGCGCCGCCTCCCAGGTGGTGCGCTCGACGCTGGTGAGATCCTGCAGCCAGCGCCGCTCGTCCTCGGTGAGCGACACCGGTTCCACCCGGGTCTGGCTGCTGTCCGCCTGGGCCTCCATCGCCGCGAGGCTCTCGTTCAGCCGCTCCCGCAGCAGGGTGCTGGCAGCGTCGTCCACCACCTGCACGGTGGTGCGGGGAAGCATCTGTTCGCGGCGCTGCTCCAGGGCCGCGCTGTCCACCACCCGGGCGCTCTGGGGCGCGCGCACCGTGAACGGAGCCATCATGCCGGCGCGCAGGTTGGGTTCCACCAGCCATGGCCAGCTCGACACCAGGGCCACCAGCAGGCACACCAGCAGAACGGCGGCGGCATCCTGGCCGCGCCACCGGGCCGGGCTCTGCAGCGGTCGCTCAGCCCGCAGCAGACGCCGCCAGAGGGTTCGCAGCCGCGGCCGTCGCATGCTCCAAAACTAGCCGCTGGGGCCGATGCAAGCTGGGGCCAGCACCGATTGCGCCATGGCCATCCGACTCGACGGTCGCCAGCTCGCCGCTGAGATCGAGGCGCGGCTGCGCGCCACCATCACCAGCCACCAGGGCGCCATCGGCCGTGCCCCCGGACTCGCCGTGCTGCGGGTGGGCGACGATTCCGCCAGCGGCGTGTATGTGGCCAACAAGCAGAAGGCCTGCGCCCGGGTGGGCATCATCAGCCTCCGTGAGCATCTGCCGGCCGCTGCCGGAGCAGCCGCGGTGCTGGCGGCCGTGCAGCGCTTCAATGCCGATCCGGTCTGCGACGGCATCCTGCTGCAGCTCCCCCTGCCCGCCGGCCTGGAGGCGGGACCGCTGCTGGCGGCCATCGATCCGGACAAGGACGCCGATGGCCTGCACAGCCTCAACCTGGGCCGCCTGCTCAAGGGCGAGCCGGGCCCGCGCAGCTGCACCCCGGCCGGGGTGATGGCGCTGCTGGCCCGGCACCGGCTGCCCCTGGCGGGCCGCCGGGCCGTGGTGGTGGGCCGCAGCATCCTGGTGGGCAGCCCCATGGCCCTGATGCTTCAGGCCGCCGACGCCACGGTGTGCGTGGCCCATTCCCGCAGCGCCGATGTGGAGGGACTCTGCCGCCGGGCCGAGGTGCTGGTGGTGGCCGCCGGGCGCCCGGGGATGGTGGGTGCGGGCCATGTGCGGCCCGGGGCGGTGGTGGTGGATGTGGGCATTCACCGGCTGCCGCAGGGTGGGCTGTGCGGCGATGTGCGCGCCGCCGAGGTGGAGCCGGTGGCGGCGGCTCTCACCCCGGTGCCCGGCGGGGTGGGGCCGATGACCGTCACCATGCTGCTGGTGAACACGGTGGTGGCCTGGTGCCGGCGCCACGGAGTGGACCACAGCCTCGGCGATCTGGTGGTGTGAGCAGCGCCCGAGGTGCCCCGTCCCCAGCCGCAGTTCAGGTGCGGCGCAGGCGGCCCAGCAACCGCCCCAGCGTGGAAGCCGATGGGCCGGCTGTTGCTGGACCGGCGTCCGCGGCGGCCCTGCCGTCGCCCTCCAGCAGGGCCCGGGCCTCAGTGAACAGGGCGGCGAGCTCTCCGCGCAGCCGCTGCGCTTCGCGGCCGTCCAGCCGGCTGAGATCCAGCTTCTCCAGCTGCCGGCGCACCTGGCGCAGGTTCTGGGTGAGCTTCTGCGGAATCAGCCCCTGGCGCAGCTGCAGGCGGGTGGCATCCAGCCGGTTCTGCACCTGGGCAGCCAGACGGTCCCGCGGCTGCCCCGTGGCGGCCATCTCGGCGATCTCCCGCAGCAGCGGCTTGCGCAGCTTTCCGGGTTCCCCCTCCGGCTGCGTCTCATCGCTGAGCCCCCACTCCCCGGCCAGCTCCTGCAGCACCAGCGCAGGCAGCTCGGGGGCGATCGGTTCGGCGAAGGGAAACTGCTTGGCCAGGCTGGGTTCGAGCTGGTGGCGCTGCTGGATCAGCAGCAGTCCCAGCGCCCGCCAGGGCTCCACCAGCCGCCCCGGCAGGGCCGCCAGCTGGCCGGCGAGGCCGCAGATCAGCGGCTCGGCATCGGCGATGGATGAGTAGGCCCGGGGCCCGGCGGCCATCGTCGCGAGATAGGACTCCGCCAGTTCCAGCTCGGCCAGCTCACGCTCCAGCTGGCCCGGGTCTGCCATCCGGTAGGCCTCCTGGATCCATTCGTCCGCCAGCCCCAGCTGCTGGCGCTGTTCGCGCAGCTTCAGGCGACGATCCAGCCAGCCGTAGGCCAGCTTGGTTTCGGGCGCCATCTGCAGGGCAGCCTCGATGAACTCCAGATCGGCCCGTTCCACCTCCGCCGGCAGCACGGCCGCCATCGGCCGCTCGAAGCGGGCGTAGCGATCCCGGTCCACGCTCAGCAACAGGCGCATGGCCGCCAGCCGGCGGTTGCCATTCACCACCACCCCGGCGGCGTCCACCAACAGGGGCTCGGTCTGCACCGCCAGCCGCTCCAGTTCCTGCAGGATCGGGCCGGCGGGATCGCGCGCCTTCTCCACCAGCAGCTCATGCAGCAGCTCCTGGGTTGTGGGCTGGGACTCCTGCTCCGCCAGCTCCCGCAGCCGCCGCGGCTGATCGGCCAGCCGTTCCTGCAGGCCCGCCAGCAGGCGGCCGTTGTCCACCCGGTAGAGCAGCAGCTCCTGGTCCAGGGGGACGCGGGGAACCTGTCGCGGCCCCTGGCGCAGGGTCACCCAGTGGTCCGCGGCCACGCTGGCTGTGGCGGCGGCGATGCGGCGCCGACGTTCCTCTGGATTGCTGATGCAGGCAGGCAGCATGGCGGTGTGGGGGGGACTGCCAGTGTGGCCCGTTCCGGCGAGCGGCCGCCCGATCGCCTCAGCCTGAGAGAATCGGGCGCAGCGACGCCTTTCCCCATGGCAGCGGTGGCGACGACCACGGGCAAGGGATTCGATTTCCCGGCCTACCTGGAGGCCGCCCGGCTGCGGGTGGAGGCCGCCCTGGACACGGCCCTGCCGCCCGAGCGGCCCGAATCGCTGCGGGAGGCGATGCGTTACTCGCTGCTGGCCGGCGGCAAGCGTCTGCGACCGATCCTCTGCCTGGCCGCCTGCGAACTGGCCGGTGGCCAGGCAGAGCTGGCCATCCCCACCGCCGTGGCGCTGGAGATGATCCACACGATGTCGCTGATCCACGACGACCTGCCGGCCATGGACAACGACGACCTGCGCCGCGGCCGGCCCACCAACCACAAGGTGTATGGCGAGGCCAAGGCCATCCTGGCCGGCGATGCCCTGCTCACCCGTGCCTTCGAGATGGTGGCTGATCGCAGCCCTGGGGTGGCCGCCGAGCGGCTGCTGGCCGTGCTGGCCGAACTGTCGCAGGCTGCCGGGGCGCCGGGGCTGGTGGGGGGCCAGGTGGTGGACCTGGAATGCGAGGGCAGGGCCGTGGACCTCGACACCCTCGAGTACATCCACCTGCACAAGACCGGAGCCCTGCTGCGGGCCTGTGTGCTCTGCGGCGCCCACATCGCCGGCGCCGGCGAGGCCCTGCTGCAGGCGCTGGCCACCTACGCCCGCGGCATCGGCCTGGCCTTCCAGATCATCGACGACATCCTCGATGTCACCGCCAGCAGCGAGGTGCTGGGCAAGACGGCCGGCAAGGACGTCGCCGCCGACAAGACCACCTATCCCAAGCTGCTGGGGCTGGAGGCCTCCCGCCGGCGCGCCGACGATCTGGTGGCCGAGGCCAAGGCCGCGCTGGATCCCTTCGCCGCCGCTGCCGCCCCCCTGCTGGCCCTGGCCGACTACATCACCAGTCGCGACCGATGACCTTGCACCCGCTTGGCTCGGGTCTGGCTCCCCTGCAGGCCCTGCTCGACAACGGCGTGCTCTGGTGGGGGCTGGCGGCCTGCGGCAGTGCCCAGCTCGCCAAGCTGGTGATCGACCTGCTGGTGCACCGCCGCTGGAATCCCCGCGTTCTGGTGGAAACCGGCGGCATGCCCTCCAGCCACTCGGCCCTGCTCACGGGCACGGCGGCGGCTGTGGGCTGGCGGCTGGGCTTCGCCGACCCCCTCTTCGCCCTCGCGGCCGCCCTCTGTCTGGTGGTGCTCTACGACGCCTCCGGGGTGCGCCGGGCCGCCGGCCTCACCGCCGCCCGGGTCAACGCCTGGCCTGGCGCCGGCGCTGGCGACAGGCTGCCGCCGCTCAAGGAAAACCTCGGGCACACCCGCCTGGAGGTGCTGGCCGGGGCGCTGATGGGTCCGGCCGTGGCCCTGCCCGGGCTGGTGCTGGTGGGCTCCCCCCTGCATCTGGCGATGGCCTGGGGCTGGCTCAGCCCCGTTGGCTGACACCCTCACCGCCGATCAGCAGGCCGCCTGCACGGCCTTCGCCGCCTGGCTGGCGGAGCCGGCGGCCGGCCGGCCCTTCGTGCTCAGCGGCTATGCGGGCACCGGCAAGACCTTTCTGTCGATGCGCTTTCTGGCCCAGGCCGAGGCCTGCGGCCTCTGCTGGACCGTGGTTGCCCCCACCCACAAGGCCGTGGGGGTGCTGCGCAGTCATCTGCTCGCGGCCGCCCTGGCCCCCACCTGGTACCCCTCCACCATCCACCGTCTGCTGCGGCTGCGACTCAGACGTCAGGGCGACCTGGAGCGCTGTGAGCAGAGTGAGCACACAGCTGCGGCACTGGAGCACCTGGGGCTGGTGCTCATCGACGAGGCCTCCATGGTGGACAGCCAGTTGCTGGAGATCAGCCTGCGCTGCGCCCATCCCTTCGGCACCCGGCTGGTGTTCGTGGGCGATCCCGCCCAGCTGCCGCCGGTGGGGGAACCCTGCAGCCCGGTGTTTGCCCTCGGCCGGGCCCGCACCATGGCCCTGCGCCAGGTGGTGCGCCATCGCGGGCCGGTGCTGCGCCTGGCCCAGGGGATCCGTGAGCAGGCCCTGCCCTGCAGCCGGCCGCCGCCGCTGCCGCCGCTGCAGGGCGCCAGCGGCCGTGTGGCCCTGTTGGATCGCCGGGAGTGGTTGCTGGAGGCCCAGGCCGCCCTGCGCCGCAGTGCTGAAACCGACAATCCCGACCTGGCCCGCATCCTCTGCTACACCAACCGCTCCCTGGAGCGGTTGGTGCCGATCGCCCGCCGCGCCCTGCATGGCGCCATGGCCGATCAGCTGCCGGTGTTGCCGGGGGAGGTGCTGATCAGCCGCAGCGCCGTGATGGCTCCCGCCTGCCGGGAGGGGGAGGCGGCGGCCGAGGAACCGGACATGGTGCTGGGCTCCAACCGCGAACTGGTGGTGCGGGACGTGGCCCCCGAGCGTTTCGACCTCCGCGATCTGGGGGTGGCCCATGCCACGCCGATCGACACCCTCACCGCCACGGTGGAGGCGGGCGATGGCCCCCTCAATCTGCGTCTGCTGCCGCCGGCGGGCAGTGCCGCCCGCCAGAGCCTCGATCTGGTGCTGGAACGGCTGCGGGCCGAGGCTCGCGCCATGGCCGCGGACCAGGGCAAGGCCGCGGCCCGGGGGCTGTGGCGCCAGTTCTTTGTGGTGCGCGACGCCTTCGCGGCCCTGGGGCCGGCCGCCGTGCTCACGGTGCACCGCAGCCAGGGCAGCACCTTCGCTCAGGTGTTCGTGGATGCCGATGTGTTCTGGCCCCGCGACCCGCTGCTGCGGCGTCAACTGGTGTATGTGGCCGTGAGCCGGGCCAGTGAGGCGGTGGCCCTGGTGGCCGCTCCCGCCGGTCCCCAGGAGCAGCAGCGCTGGCAGCACTGGCTGAGCGAGGCCTGAGGCGCGGCCGACGCGCTCGCGCCTCAGGCGTTCAGGCCCAGGCGCAGTCCCTCGATCCCCTGCCAGCCCAGGTAGCCGGCCAGGGCCAGGCTCACCAGGCCCACCACCAGATCGCCGCGGCTGAACAGCCAGCTCTTGCCGCCCTCCAGCAGCGGCAGCACCTTCTGCGGGCCGAGAAGTCCCAGGGTGAACAGCGGCAGCAGCAGCAGCAGGCTGCTCGTGAGGCAGAACAGCCCGGCGCCCAGCGCCTCCTGGGGGATGGTGAGCCCTGCCTCCAGCAGGCCGCCGGCGGCCTTGGCGAGCAGAAACACGTTGTCGGGACTGGCCAGCTCCAGGGCCGCGCTCAGGCCCAGCAACAGGGGCAGGGGGAGGGTGCAGAAGCCCTCCAGGCGCTGGGTCCAGCCGGCGGCCCGGCCGCCGCCCTTCGGGCCTTCCACCAGCTCCCGCAGCCCCAGGGCCAGCAGGGCCCCGGCGGCCAGCAGATCGAGCCCGGTGCGGTGGCCGCTGCCCTTCTCCATGGTCAGCAGCAGGCCGTGGCCCACGCTCAGCAGCAGCACCACCACCAGGGCCGTGGTGAGCAGCCAGCCCGCCACGAACCAGCCGCCCCGGCGCAGGGGCAGCGGCCCGAGCAGCAGCAGCAGCAGCAGGGCGATGTGCAGCGGTGAGAAGCCCACCGCCAGGCCGAAGGCGGCCAGTTCTGCCAACAGATGGTTCATCAGCGCTGTGCTCCTCTCAGTGGCTGCCGCCGGGCTGCCGCGTTCAGGCGCCAGGGGACCTGGGGGCAGCCGGCCCAGTGCAGGTGCAGCCAGCTGGCGTGCAGATGGGCTGTGCTCCAGCCCTCCGCCCGGGCCGGCGCGCCCCAGCCTTCCAGTTGCCACAGCTCCTGGCCACCAGGCTGGGCCTGAGCGTCGCTCAGCACCTGCAGCTGCCAGCGGTGGAACTCGTGACCCTGGAGCTGGTCGCCGCGGCGCACCAGCAGGCCGTCGCCCAGAACGGTGGCCTGGCGGTAGCCGAGGCTGAGGCCTCCGCGCTCGGCCCGGAACGGCAGCACAGCGGCCATGGCATGGGCCTGACCCAGGGGATCGCAGAGCTCACGGCCCAGCAACAGCAATCCGCCGCACTCTGCCACGATCGGCAGGCCCCTGGCGGCGGCCCGGCGCAGCTCCGCCAGGCTGCGCCGGGCCGCCGCCAGTTGGGCCGCATGCAGCTCCGGGTAACCACCGGGAAGCAGCAGCGCCGCGCAGCCGGCGGGCAGCGGTTCGTCGGCCAGGGGACTCCAGGGCTGGGGCTCGAGGCCCAGGGCCTCCAGCAGCTCACGGGCCTCCGGGTAGCGGAAGTGGAAGGCGGCATCGCTGGCGATCGCCACGGGCAGCCTGCCCTTCCCGCCCTTGGCTGCGCTGAGCCCGGACTCCTCCCCGCTGCCGCAGCTTGCCAGCAGGGCCGCGATCGGCTCAGTGGCTGCAGCGCCGTTGCCGGGGGCCGGTGCTGCCAGCAGCGGCCACAGCCGCTCCAGGTCCAGGTGGCGCTCGGCCAGGGCTGCCCAGCTGGCGATGCGGGTCTCCAGGTCGGCCACCTCGGCGGGGGGCAGCAGGCCCAGGTGGCGGCTGGGCAGCTCCAGCGCCGGAGTGTGGGGCAGCACGCCCAGCAGCGGCACATCGATGGAGGCCAGGGCCTCGGCCAGCAGGCGCCGATGGCGCTCGGAGCCCACCCGGTTGAGCACCACCCCCGCCAGCCGCACCCGCGGCGGGCCGTGATCGCGGAAGCCGCGCACCAGGGCGGCGATCGATCCGGCCTGGCGGGAGGCCTCCACCACCAGCACCACCGGCAGCTCCAGCAGGTCGGCCAGCGCCGCCGAACTGCCCTCGCTGCCGGCGCCGCGGCCGTCGAACAGGCCCATCACCCCCTCCACCAGGGCCAGGTCGGCCCGGCTGCCGTGCCAGTGGAAACAGCGCCGCAGCCACGGTTCCCCGCAGAGCAGGCTGTCGAGGTTGCGGCAGGCCTGCCCGCTCACCCGGCTGAGCAGCTGGGGATCGAGATAGTCGGGGCCCACCTTGAAGGGCTGCAGCCTCAGCCCCCGCCTGCGAGCGAGGGCTGCAAGGCAGAGGCTGAGCAGGGTTTTGCCGCTGCCGCTGGCCGGGGCGGCGATCAGGCAGGCCATGGCCGCCCCCTGGGGGTGCTCAAGCCGGCAGCAGCCGGGCGGCGATCGGCGCGGCCGCGGCCAGCAGCGGGCTGGTGGTGTCGTGGCCGCCGGCCAGCAGCCGGGCCAGTTCCATCTCCTCGCTCTCGTTGGGCAGGGGAACCACGTCCTCGGCCAGTTCCATCGAGGCCATGCCACCCGCCTCCAGGCGCATGCAGCCGCCGGATTCCGAGCAGAGAATCACGCACAGCGGCGGACGGCCCTGGGGGGCGCAGATCAGCCGCAGCCCCACCAGGGCGCCCGGGTGGATCTTCGGGCTGCCCACCGGCACCGGCATCAGCCTGAATTGCACGGCCGCCCCATCGCTGCGCTCGAAGGAGGCGCCGATGCCGTCGCCGAGGTCATCGCCATCGATCGGATAGGACTCCACCAGGTGCCAGCCCAGGCGGTCGGCGATCCAGGCCGCCAGCAGCAGGCCCTTGAGCGGGTGGTCCCCCTCCACGTCGATGTCCAGCTGCACCACGTGATCGAGGGCGTTGCGACGGGAGGGGGGATCGAACACCATCGCCAGCGATTCCCGCCAGGTGCGCAGCCGCAGCCAGTTGAGGTCGTTCACCGCCTGCCCCGCCTCGATGCGGCGCACCAGCAGGTCGATGCAGCGGCGGGGATGCCCCAGGGAGCTGTCCACCACTAGCCGGCGGGGCGGCGGTGCCAGGTCCTCGAGCAGTTCCGGTGCTTCATCGAGGCTGCTGTTCCACCACACCCAGCAGGGCAGCTCGGCGCTGATCAGGGGATGGATGAGCTCCATGGAGCTCTTCAGCGAACCCCGCCCTCCTCTCAGCACCACCACATCGCCGCAGGCGGTACCGCCCGTGCCTTCATCCGGCAGGGGGCAATAGGCCGCCACCAGGGTCTCCAGCGGCTGACCCTCGTCGAGGGTGGGGGCCAGGGTGATCAGGCGCCGGGGCTTGTGGTCGCTGATGGAGGCCTCCACGAACTGGCCGCGCAGGTCCTGCAGCTCGTGTCGGCCCGGTTGCTTGCCCAGGGCCCAGGCCAGGCGCTGATCCATCACCGCCGTGCTCAGGGGCAGATCGAGCTTGGGCACTGCCTGCTTGGCCGCCTCGATCAGCTCCGGCTCCAGCAGCCCGGTGAGCGGCCCGTCGGCCAGGCCGGTGCGGATCAACTGCTGCTGCAGCCAGGAGGCCTCGTAGACCACCAGGGTGAAGGTGGCGGCGCCGTCGGAGCCCTGCAGTTCCTGGCCCCAGAGGGTCTGGAGGTAGGCGGGCAGTTCGCTCGGCGGCAGAGCCGTGGGGGCCTGGAGCGTGAGTTGGGGAGACATGGCAGGCGGTGGTGGTGGGCTCAGGGACGACGCCACACCAGCCCGTCATCGGCCAGCAGGTTGTCGGCGGCGGCCGGTCCCCAGGTGCGGGCCTCGTAGGGATGCACGGGCAACTGCCAGGGCGCATCCTCGATCAACTCCAGCAGCGGTGTGTAGAGCCGCCAGGCGGCCTCCACCTCATCGCTGCGGGTGAACAGGGTGGGGTCTCCGAGCATGGCGTCGGCCAGCAGGCGCACGTAACCCTCGTCGCTGGGCTCCCCGAAGCTCTCGTCATAGCTGAAGGCCATGTCCACCGGGCGGCTGCGCATGCCCGAGCCGGGGGCCTTGACCTCGAAGCGGATGTTCGCCCCCTCATCGGGCTGAATGCGCAGAATCAGCTGGTTGGGGGTGGGGGCGCCGCCGGCGGCGTCGAACAGATGCACAGGTGCCTCCCGGAAGGTGAGCACCACCTCGCTCAGCCGCTTGGGCAGGCGCTTGCCGGTGCGCACATAGAACGGCACTCCCTGCCAGCGCCAGTTGTCGATGAACAGCTTCATCGCCACGTAGGTTTCCGTGGTGCTGTTGGGGTTCACCCCGTGCTCCTGGCGGTAGCCGGGGATCGGGCTGCGGCTGTTGCCGCCGGCGCCGTACTGCCCGCGCACACAGCACTTCCAGGGTTCGCTCTGGTGGGCCAGCCGCGCCGCCTGCAGCACCTTCGCCTTCTCGTTGCGGATCGCCTCGGCGTCGAAGCGGCCGGGCGGCTCCATGGCCGTGAGCGCCAGGATCTGGGTGAGGTGGTTCTGCACCATGTCGCGCAGGGCGCCGCTGCTCTCGTAGTAGCCGGCCCGTTCCTCCACACCCACCGTTTCCGCCGCGGTGATCTGCACGTTGGCGATGAAATTGCGGTTCCAGATCGGCTCGAAGATGGTGTTGGCGAAGCGCAGCACCAGGATGTTCTGGACGGTTTCCTTGCCCAGGTAGTGGTCGATCCGGAAAATCTGCTTTTCCTTGGCGCTGGCCTGCACCACCTTGTTCAGGGCCTGAGCGCTGGGGTAATCGGTGCCGAAGGGCTTCTCGATCACCACCCGGCTGCGCTCCGGGTCGGCCAGCAGGCCGGCGGCCGCCAGGGAGCGGGTGCCGCTGCCGTAGAAGGCAGGTGACACGGAGAGGTAGAACGTGCGATTGCCGCGGGTGGCGCGCTGGCGGTCGATCTGTTCCAGCCGCTGGCCGAGGGCCTCGATCGAAGCCGGATTGGAAAGGTCGGCGGGCTCGTAGAACAGGCCGGCGGCGAACGACTGCCAGATCCGGCCCTGACCGTCGATCTCAGGTGCCAGGGCCGCCTCCATGCGCGAGCGGAACTCCTCATCGCTCCAGGGCCGGCGGGCGCAGCCGAGTACGGCGAACTCCGAGGGCAGGCGGCGCTGGCGGAAGAGCTCGAACAGCGCCGGGATCAGCTTGCGCTGGGTGAGGTCGCCGCTGGCGCCGAAGATCACGATGCACTGGGAGGGAATGATCCGCTCCTGCCGCAGGCCGACCCTCAGGGGGTTGGTGAGCACGGCGCTCATGAACGGCTCTCCGGTATGGGTGACGCTTCGGCTTCAGGCTGACGGGGCACCGGGCCGTGCAGGGCGCGGCCCCCGCGGCTGTGAGCAAACGAGCACCGAAAGCACGGCCCTCGGGACCGTGCCGGGATCAGACGCCGGGCCGGGGTCAATAGGTCTCCACGTGCCAGCGGCCGGCCTTCTTGAGGGCGGGCCGCAGCTCGCTCCACTGCAGACCCTTGGCGGCGGCGGCGGCGGTCATCGCCTCATCGATGCCCGGCTCCATGCCCCGCAGGCCGCACATGTACACGTGGGTCTTGGGATCTTCGATCATGGTGAAGATCTCGTCGGCATGCTCCAGCACTCGATCCTGGATGTACATGCGGCCACCCTTGGCGTTCTGCTGCTCGCGGCTGATCGCCTTGGTGTAGCGGAAATGATCGGGGAACTCGCCCAGGTAGTGCTCGAAGTCGGCGTCGTAGAGGAGGTTGGGGGTCTTGGGAACACCCATCAGCAGCCAGGCCTTGCCGCGGAACTGCCAGCCGTTCTTCTCCCGTTCGCTGGGCTCGAACATGCGCCGCAGGTAGGCGCGCATCGGGGCGATGCCGGTGCCGGTGGCCAGCATGATCACGTTGGCGTCCTCATCTTCCGGCAGCAGCATCTCCTTGCCCACCGGCCCGGTGATCTTCACCTTGGTGCCGGGCTCGATGTCACAGAGAAAGCTGGAGCACACGCCGTTGATGGTTTCGCCGTCCTTCTCGTACTGCAGCTGGCGCACGCAGAGCGACACGGTGTGACCGGCCATGTTGTCGCCATGGCGGGTGCTGGCGATGGAGTAGAGGCGCAGCTTGTGGGGCTTGCCGTTGGCGTCGCTGCCCTCGGGGATGATGCCGATCGACTGGCCTTCGACGTACTCGAGCTGGGGGTCGCCGCCGGCCAGATCGAAGGTGATGTGGTTCACGCGCCCGATGGCCCCCTCGCCCACGAGGCTGTAGTTCTCGGTGACGGTGCCGAGGAACGGCGCCTTCGGCTTGTAGGTGTTGACCGGCACCGTCGCGTGGGCGGCGGCGTGGGCTGGGGCGTTGGACACGGCAGGAGCGGCGGCGGCAGGTGCAGGGGCGGGTTCAGGCGCGGCGGTGGGAGCGGCGCCGTTGGCGGAGAAGCTCTCGACCGGAACCACAGCGGTGATCACGCCGCCCTGGCGGGCGATCGTCTGCACCGTGCTCTGCAGCTGGCTGAAGGGCACGGTGAACACCCGCTCGGCCTGGCGCTGCTGGCCGACGCCGAAGCCTTCCACCACCACCTGGAACATGCGGCTGTCGGACTGGTTGGCACGACCCGTTGAAACACGCATGGCGGCTGAGGTTCCGGCAGTTGCGGGCCGATCATAAGGATGGGATCCGGCGGCACCTCCCCGATCCCCCTGCCCCGGCGGTGAAGCCCACACATCATCGGATGGGTCGCCTGGGTGCGGCAGTTCCTGCGGTTGCCGTTAGGTTGTGGCCCAGCACACACGGCTCGACCCGTTGGCGCCGCTCAGCCTCTTGCAGCCCAGCCCTCAGACTGCCGCGGCCCCGGGGTTGGCCGCCAGCCACTCCGTTGATCACACCTGCAGCCTCGACACCATCCAGCAGGAGATGGAGCGCCTCGACCAGGGCACCCGCCGGCTGGCCGTGCTGCTGAGGCTGTCGCTGGAGCCCCAGTGCATCTGGTCGGTGCTCACCGACTACGGCAACCTCGAGCGCTTCATCCCCAACCTGCTGAGCTCCCGCCAGCTGTGGCGACGGGGCAACCGGGTGGCCCTCGAGCAGGTGGGCAGTCAGCAGTTCTGCGGTCTGCGCTTCAGCGCCCGCGTGGAGCTGGAACTGGAGGAGGATCCCGCCGCCGGCGAATTGCGTTTCCAGATGCTGCGGGGAGACTTCCGCCGCTTCGAGGGTGCCTGGCGGGTCGATCGCGATGCCATCAGCACCCGTCTGCTCTATGACCTCACCGTGCAGGGCAAGCCGGGCATGCCCATCGGCCTGATCGAGCAACGGCTGCAACAGGATCTGGCCTGCAATCTGCGCGGGGTCCAGCAGGAAGCGGGACGCCGGTCAGCCCTCGGCTGACAGGCCTGGATCCAAGCGTCGTCCGAGCGACATCCAAGCGACATCCGTGGCTACGTCCGTGGCTAGGTCCGTGCGGCAAGGGATACCCCCAAGGGGATTCGAACCCCTGTCGCCTCCGTGAAAGGGAGGTGTCCTAGGCCTCTAGACGATGGGGGCGAGGCCACGGCACTGAATTCCGCTGAGCGGGCTTCCGCCAAGCGGGCTTCCGGCATGCGGCTCTCGCGGGGAGGCCTGATGGGGAAGAGGCGGCACCGGATCTGGGATCTGGGCCGTTGTGCCGATTCAGGGACGCTACGGGCCGGGGCGTCCCTTCGTCAAGACGAGATGCCCTGGCCGGCCCACACCGGCACGGTGACGTGAAAACAGGCCCCCTCGCCCGGCTCGGACACCACCCAGATGCGCCCGCCGTGCACCTCGGCGATGCGGCGACACACCGACAGCCCCACCCCGTAGCCAGAGGTGGTGCCGGCGGTCTGGGGCAGGCGCACGCGGTCCTGGAAGATGCGCTCCTGCTCGGCCTCCGGGATCCCGGGGCCGCTGTCGCAGACGCTCACCTGCAGCCACTGGCTGGTGCGGTGCAGCAGGGTGAGACTCACGCGGCCGCCATCGGCCGTGAACTTGAAGGCGTTCTCCAGCAGGTTGAGCAGCACCTGGCGCATGCGGCGGCCGTCGGCGTGCACATCGGGAAGATCGGCCGGGATGTCGGTCACCAGCCGCAGGTCCCTGCCCATCCAGAGCTTCTCCAGTTCCAGGATCGTCTCGGCCGCCACCGTGCCCAGGTTGAGGCGCTGGGGGTTGAACAGGGCCTCCCAGCGGGTGCTGCCCACCTCCAGCAGATCCTGAGCCAGGGCTTCGATGTCATTGAGGCGACGGCGCAGCACATCCTGAAAGCGCAGCACGTCGATCTGCCCAAGCTCGTAGCTCTGCAGCGCCAGCTTGGAGGCCGTGAGCGGGGTGCGCAGCTCATGGGCCACCATCCGCAGCAGCCGCTCCTGCACCCCCAGCCGCTCGGTGAGCGCTTCGTTCTCCTGGCGCAGAACCAGCAGCTGATCCTCCAGCTGCAGTTCACGGCGGCTGCGGCTGCCGTCGGGCTCCGGTGGCTGCAGGCTCATGCCCAGGCTGCTCACCACCTGCTCCTGCTCCCAGCGGGGCAGCCAGCTGCGCAGTTGCTGGCTGATGGTGCTGCCGGCGAACACCTGCTTGGGCAGCGGCGCCAGCTTCACCAGGGCCGGGGTGGCCACCAGCCGGTGCAGCTCCAGCAGTTCCGGCAGGTGCGCCGGGTCGGCGATCGTGAGCTCGGCGACCAGTCCCTGCCCATCGCCCTTGAGCAGCTGCATCAGGCTGCGCAGATCGGCGCTGGCCAGATGCTGACGGGAGGCCACCAGCAGCAGTTGCAACCCCTGGCGCTGACCGTCGGCCGCCACCTGCCCATCAGCCGGCCCCTGCCCATCAGCCTGAGCGGTGGGTGAGGAGTGGGTGACGGCTGCGGGATCCACGGCGCCAGCCTATGGACATCGGGCCCGCTGCGGAATCCCCCTGGCCATGCAGCAGCATGGATTCATCTCTCCGGTGGCTTCCGTGTCCCTGCCGCGCCTGTCCCTGCCCCGTCCGCGACTGCTCGCTCCAGGGCTGCTGGCCCCCGTGCTGCTGGCGGCCGCCCTGCTGCCGGCTCAGCCCGCCCTGGCGGCACCGGCCACCGAGGCGGAGATGGAGGTGTACACCCGCCTGGCCGCCCTCAATCTCTGCATCGCCCGCGCAGCCGGGGTGGAGTTCGACCTGGCGGTGGGAGTGGCCGCCGAAACCATCAGTGTGTGGATCCAGGGCAACCATCAGAGTGGCGTCGCGCCGGTGTCAACCACGCCGTTGAGCCTGGAGGATCTGCGCAAGGGCTCGGTCAATTCCGCCCTGCTCGGCGCCGCCGAGCTCTGCCCGGACGAGCTGCCCAAGGAGGTGCTGCGGGATGTGCAGCAGGCCGTGGAGGCCGCGACCCCGGCCGCTCCGGCCCGCCCATGACCAGCGTGCGTCTCGCCGACTACCGCCCTGCGCCCCAGTTGCTGGATCGCACCGACCTGACGCTGCGCCTGTACGAGGACCGCGCCGAGGTGGAGGCCCGGCTGGCCTTCCGGCCCAATCCGGCGGCGACCCCGGGGCCGCTGGTGCTGCAGGGGGTGGACCTGGAGCTGCTGGAGCTGCGCTGCGATGGGGTGCCCATGCCCGCCGCTGCCTATCAGCTGGACGGGGAGCAGCTGGTGATTGCCGATCCCCCGGACGCAGAGTTCGTGCTTGAGAGCCGGGTGCGCATCCGGCCCCAGGACAACACCGCGCTCGAAGGTCTCTATGTGAGCGGTGGTCTGTTCACCACCCAGTGCGAGGCCGAGGGCTTCCGCCGCATCACCTTTCACCCCGACCGGCCCGATCTGCTCAGCCGCTTCCGGGTTCGCGTCGAGGCCGATCGCCAGACCTGCCCGGTGCTGCTCTCCAACGGCAACTGCGTGGCCAGCGGGGAGGTGCCCGCGGAGGCGTCCAGGTCACGCCACTTCGCCATCTGGGACGACCCCTACCCCAAGCCCTCCTATCTGTTCGCCCTCGTGGCCGGCCGGCTGGAGGAGGTGCGCGATCGCTTCACCACCGCCGGCGGCCGCCTGGTGACCCTGCGCATCCATGTGGAGCCCGGTGATGCCATCTACACGGCCCATGCCATGGCGTCGCTGAAGCGGGCCATGGCCTGGGACGAGCAGCGCTACGGGCTCGAGTACGACCTCGATGAATTCAACATCGTGGCCGTGCGGCACTTCAACATGGGCGCCATGGAGAACAAGAGCCTCAACATCTTCAACTCCAAGCTCGTTCTTGCTGATGCGGAAACCGCCACTGATGGCGAGCTGGAGCGCATTGAGAGCGTGATTGCCCATGAGTATTTTCACAACTGGACCGGTAATCGCATCACCTGTCGCGACTGGTTTCAACTCTCCCTGAAAGAGGGTCTAACCGTCTTTCGGGACCAGAGCTTCAGTGCTGATCTGCATGGCAGTGCGCTCAACCGGATCGAGAATGTGGCGCTACTGCGCAACACTCAATTTCGGGAAGATTCGGGTCCCACCGCTCATCCGGTGCAGCCTGATGTCTATCAGGCGATCGATAATTTCTACACCACCACGATCTATGAAAAGGGGTCGGAGCTGATCCGCATGCTCCACACCCTGCTGGGGGACGCCACCTTCCAGCGCGGCATGGCGCTGTACGTGCGGCGTCATGACGGCTCGGCGGCCACCTGTGATGACTTTGTGCAGGCGATGGAGGATGCGGCCGAACAGGCCTGGGATAGCGCCGCCGCCGCACCCGACCCCGGCCCGCCGCCCCGCTTCGACTTCCAGCAGTTCCGCCGCTGGTACCACCAGGCCGGCACCCCCCGGCTGCAGGTGCGTCGCCGCTGGGATGGCGATGCCGGCCGCCTGGAGCTGCAGATCCGCCAGCACACGCCCCCTTCGCCGGGCCAGCCGGAGAAGCAGCCGTTGGTGATCCCCCTGGCCCTGGGCCTGCTCGATCAGGCGGGCCAGCCCCTGCGGGTGCAGCTGGAGCAGGAGAGCGCCGAGCAGGCGCTGCGCAGCTGCCGCAGCGACGCGAGCGGGCAGCTCACCCGGCTGCTGGTGCTGGATCAGCCGCAGCACATCCTGCGGCTGGTGAATCTGCCCCGTCAGCAGCGCCCCCCGGCTCTGTCCCTGCTGCGCCACTTCTCGGCGCCGGTGAAGCTGGCCCTGGGCCGGCCCGCCGCCGAACTGGTGCACCTGCTGGCCCGTGACAGCGACGCCTTCGCCCGCTGGGATGCCGGCCAGACCCTGCTGCGCCAGGCCCTGCTGCGCCGCGCCGCCGCTCAGGCCGACACCCTCCTGGAGAGCGCACTGATCGATGCCATGGGCCGCATCCTGGCCGACCCCTCTCTCTCGGAGGCCAGCCGCGCGGCCCTGATGGCTCTGCCCGGCCTGCCCGAACTGGAGGATGCGGCTGCGGCCGCGGGCCTGGAGCCCGATCCGCCGGCCCTCTTCGCCGCCCGCCTGGGCCTGCAACGCCGCCTCGGCGAAGCCCTGGCCGAGCCCCTGGCCGCCGCACTGGAGCGCTGCTGCGGTCAGTGGCGGCTGGCCTGGCCCGAGGGCAGTGGGGCCCGCAGCCTCACCGCCGCCATCTGGCGCTGGCGGGTGGCCGCCGGCGACGCCACTGCGAGCACCGCCGCCGCCGCCGCCGTGGATGGACCCTCGATGACCCTGGCCCGAGCTGGGCTGCAGGCGTTGCAGTGCCACCCGATCCCGCAGCGCCAGCAGGCGCTGGAGGCCTTCTATCAGCGCTGGCAGCAACGTCCGGTGATCCTGGACGCCTGGTTTGGCCTGGAGGCCTCGGCCCCCTTCGCCGATGGTCTCGAACGGGTGGGGCGGCTGCTGGAGCACCCCCGCTACGACCCCGCCGCCCCCAATGCGGTGCGGGCGGTGCTGGGGGGGCTGGCGGGCAATGCGCCGGTGTTCCACGCCGCCGACGGCAGCGGCTACCGCTTCCTCGCCGACCAGATCGCCGCCCTCGATCGCCGCAACCCGATCACCGCCTCACGGCTCGTGAAGGTGTTCAGCCGCTGGCAGAGCTACGGCCCTTCCCGCCGGGCGCGCCAGCGCGAGGCCCTCGAGCGGCTGTCCGCCGCCCCGCTGTCCACCAACAGCCGCGAAGTGGTGGAGCAGTGCCTGGCGGCCTAGGGCCGCCTCAGGCTGCGGTGCAGATCGGTGAAGCCGCGCTGGCGCAGGGCTGGGCCCTCACGGCCGGCATGCTTGCCCCACAACCCCTCCCAGTAGAAGTAGATCACCCCATGGCCGCGGTCCTTGGCCAGTCGCACCTTCCTGGCCAGGGTCGTCATGTCGGTGGTGCGGCCACCGAAGCCGGCCAGGATGCCGATCTCCACGGGCATGCCCCATTCGTTGGCCTTCACCAGCGCCGGCTGGTCGAGGTCGTTGGCGAACCCCTTCACCGAGAAGGCGTAGTTCTGCACCACCAGGTCGTCCACCAGGCTGCCCACGGTCCAGAGCTCCCAGTCCTGCAACCAGCGGTTGTAGGCGAAGCGGAACGGCCCCGGGGAAAGGCTGATCCAGGTGGGGTGGCCCTTGGCCCTGCCGTCCCGCCTTGCCTGGTCGTCCAGCTCACGCAGGGCGCTGCGCAGTTCGCGCAGCAGTTCGGTGAGCTGCTGGCGCCGCCAGCGCATCCAGAAGCGGTCGTTGTGGTTGGCCGGCGGCTCCTGGCCGGTGGCCTGGCGGTAGAGCTGACGGGTGAAGGGGTCGTAGCCCAGTTCCACGGGCCAGGCGAAATGGTCGTCGAGCTGGATGCCATCCACGCCGCAGCGCTGCACGATCTCCGTGATCAGGCCGATGAAGCGTTCCCGCACTCCCGGGTGCGCCGGATTCAGCCACACCATGGTGGTGCCGTGCATCGGGTAGGCGGTGCTGCCGTCGCGGCGCTGCAGCACCCACTCCGGTTTCTCTTTCACCACCTCTGCGCTGGCCGGCTCCATCAGGCCGTATTCGAACCAGGGGAACACCTCCATGCCGCGGCGCTGGGCGGAGCGGGTCATGTGGCAGATCGGATCGAAGCCGGGGTTGGCCTTCTGCAGGGCCGGCTCCATCGGCGCCCAGCGGCTGCGGTGGAAGGTGGTGCCGCGGCTCCAGACGTTGGGGTAGAGGGTGGTGAAACCGGCCGCCGCCAGCTCCTTCACCGCCCGATCGATGCGGCCCGGCTCGTAGTAGAGGGGGCTGGGGCTGTTGGTGAGCCACACGCCGATGCGTGATGCCGCCGGGGCCCGCGCCGGCCCGCTGGCCGCGCCACGGGTCTGGGGGACGGCCGGAGCCAGGGCGAAGCCCGCGGCCAGGGCCGCCGTGGTGAGCGACGCCGCCAGCAGGCGGCGGATCCAGAATCGCATGCCCAGCAGTATCAGCGGAACATCGAGCTCACGGAGCTCTCCTCGTGGATCCGCCAGATCGCTTCGCCGAGCATGTTGGCCACCGACAGCACCCGCAGCTGGGGGAAGCGCCGCTCGGGCGGCAGGGGGATGGAGTTGGTCACCACCACCTCCTCGAACAGGCCGGGCTCCGAGAGCCGGGTGGCCGCCGGCGGCGAGAACACCGCATGGGTGGCGCAGCAGAGCACCCGGGCGGCGCCGCTGTTCCGCAGCAGCCGCGCCCCCTGGCAGATGGTGCCGCCGGTGTCGATCATGTCGTCGATCAGCACGGCCGTCTTGCCGGCCACATCGCCGATCACCGTGAGGCTTTCAGCCACGTTGTGGGCTGCGCGGCGCTTGTCGATGATCGCCAGGGGGGCGTCGCTCATCTGCTTGGCGAAGGCCCGGGCCCGGGCCACTCCCCCCACGTCCGGTGACACCACCACAATCTCGTGGAGCTCCCGGGTCTTGAGGTAGTCCACCAGCACCGGCGAGCCGTAGATGTGGTCGCAGGGGATGTCGAAGTAGCCCTGGATCTGGGAGGAGTGCAGGTCCATGGCCAGCACCCGGTCCACCCCGCTCTTGGTGAGCAGGTTGGCCACCAGCTTGGCGGTGATCGACTCGCGGCCGGCGGTCTTGCGGTCGGCGCGGGCGTAGCCGTAGTAGGGGATCACGGCGGTGACCTGCCGGGCCGAGGCCCGCTTGCAGGCGTCCACCATGATCAGCAGCTCCATCAGGTGGTCGTTCACCGGCACGCAGGTGGGCTGGATCAGGAACACATCGCAGCCACGGATCGATTCCTGGATCTGGATGTAGGTCTCGCCGTCGGCGAAGCGCTTGATCACGCGCGGACCGTCGGGGACTCCCAGATAGCCGCCGATCTCCCGCGCCAGCTCCTGGTTGGCGGTGCCGCTGAACAGGCGCAGCCTGCGGGTGTCCTGGTTCGACTCCGCCGCCTGGTTTGCCTGTGCCAGCCGGTCGGCTGTGAGGAAACTGGTCACGGCGAGCGCGTACGCATCAGCGGAATCCTGATGGTAGAAGCGGGTCAGTGCGGCATTTGCAAACATCCATGACGCTTCCGAGCACCTCCCTGTCGCCGCTGCCTGCCGCCCTGGTTCTGCTCGCCGTCGGCTCCCCGGCCAAGGTCGGCAGCAGGCTGCGCAAGGCCGCGCCAGCCCTGGCGGCGGCCCTGAACCTGCCCCTGGCTCTTCCCCTGGAGCCCGCCGACCCCCAGATTGCCCTCGCCGGGCTGGCGGCCCCGGGGCCGCTGCTGGTGCCCCTGCCCCGGGATCCCGGCCACGGCTTGCCTGCCGGAGGGCACTGGGCCGCGGCTCTGGGGGCCTGGCGTCAGCCGGTGCTGGTGCTGTTCACCGCCAAACAGCTCGAGAGCGGCACGCCCGCCGCCACCACGGCGCTGCTGGAGCGCTGGCAGGTGCCCTGCGCCGGGCTGCTGCAGTGGGGCGGCCACTGGCGGGCCGGGTGCCGCCGCCGCGAGGCCCTGCCCTGGCTGGGGGGGCTGGGGCTGGCGGCCGATCCCCAGCACCCCGATCCGCCCGAGGCTGGTGAGGATGCCGCGCTGCGCCAGGCCCTAGCCCTGCGCTGGGCCCAGGTGCAGGCGCGCTGAGGGGCCGGCCTCAGGGGCTGGCGGCGCTCGCCGTGCCCGCCCCGGCGGCGGCGGTCTGAGCCCCGTCTCCGGCCTTGGGCTCGGGCCAGAAGGGGTCCGGCAGCTGGGCAGCCAGTTCGCGCAGGCCCGTGGCCTTGGCCTTCTCGCCCTGGCGCGCCGCCGCCAGGGGCAGGCTCGTGAAGCTGACGCTGCCATCGGGCCGCAGGGCTGCAGCCATCAGGCTGAGCACCTCGTTGCGCGTGAGGTTGGTGTTCACCTGGCTGCGCAGCTGGTTCGCCAATGCAGGCAGGCCGGCGTCCACCCCCTGCAGGCGCAGCTCCCGGTGCAGGCTGTCCACCACCTGGCGATGGTTCTCCAGACGGCTTTCCAGGGGGCGGGCCGGGTCCCGCCAGCGGGCCAGACCCTCCACCTGCTCGGGCGTGAGGCGCTGCAGGCCGGCCTGCAGGTCGATCTCCAGCTCCTGCGTCTTGTCGCTGTAACGCATGGTGCGCTGGGGGTTGACCTCCACGCTGCCCAGACCCTCCACCAGGGAGCGCAGGGCGCCGCGGCTGAGCACCAGGTAGCGGTCCGGCCGTCCGGCCGGCAGCCCCAGCAGTTCGCGCACCGCATCGGCCGTCAGCGCCGCTCCCCCCAGTCGGTAGAGGCTGGCCAGCGACTGGGGGCCGGGCTCGCCCGGCAGCTGCACCGCCAGGGTGGCGGGCAGGGGCAGCACCTGCAGCGGGGCGTCGGGGTTGACCCGCACCAGCAGCAGGGCATCGGCGTTGGCGGGCCCCGCCGGCGCCGCTTGGTTGCTGGGGGCATCGAGCGTGTCGGCGTCAACGCCGATCACCAGCAGCGTGATCGGCCGGTTGGGCAGATTGGCCAGATCGCTGATGCTCTCGCCGGCTCTGCTGAGGCTGGGCGGCTCGGGCTCGGGCCACACCAGATTGAGCAGGGACACCCCCAGGAACCCCCCCAGCAGGGCCAGCACCCCGCGCGTCAGCAGCAGCCCCCACTGCCCCGGGTTGCGGGGGGCGCTCCAGCGGCTCCTGATGGTGGGGCGGCGGGGCATCGGCGCGGGGTTCCGGGATGGCGGCAGCGCGTTCCACTCTGACCCAGGGGGCCGCCCGACCACCGCTGAGCGTCGTCACCGATAGGTTGTGGCGCAGTGACGCCCCTGTCCGTGCCGGCTCCCCACGAGAAGGCCAGACCCCTGGCCAAGGGCAGTGTGTATCCCGCCAAGGAACTCTGCAGCCAGTGCGGGCTCTGCGACAGCCGCTGGGTGGCCTACGTGCGCCAGAGCTGCGCCTTCCTCACCCAGCGCTTCGAGGCCATGGAGGCCGCCGCCCACGGGCGCAGCCGTGACCTCGACCAGGAGGACGAGCTCTACTTCGGCGTGCATCAGCGGATGCTGAGCGCCCGCCTGCGTCAGCCCCTGGAGGGGGCCCAGTGGACCGGCATCGTCAGCCGCATCGGCGTGCGCGCCCTGGAGACCGGGCTGGTGGATGCCGTGCTCTGCGTGGGCCAGAGCGAGACGGATCGCTTCACCCCTGTGCCCCGCCTGGCCCGCACGCCCGCGGAGGTGCTCAGCGCCCGGGTGAACAAGCCCACCCTCTCGCCCAACCTGGAGGTGCTCGAGCAGCTGCCCGGCAGTGGCATCCGCCGGCTGCTGGCCATCGGCGTGGGCTGCCAGATCCAGGCGCTGCGGGCCGTGCAGCCCACCCTGCCCCTCGATGAGCTCTACGTGCTGGGCCTGCCCTGCGTGGACAACGTGTCCCGCCAGGGCCTGCAGACCTTCCTGGAGAGCACCGTGAGCTCCCCCGACACGGTGGTGCACTACGAGTTCATGCAGGATTTCCGCATCCACTTCCGCCACAGCGACGGCCGCAGCGAAACCGTGCCCTTCTTCGGGCTCGACACGCCGAAGCTCAAGGATGTGTTCGCCCCCAGCTGCCTGAGCTGCTTCGACTACACCAATGCCGGCGCCGATCTGGTGGTGGGGTACATGGGCGCCACCTTCGGCCGCCAGTGGATCACCGTGCGCAATCCCAGGGGCCAGCTGCTGCTGGATCTGGTGGAGCCGGAGCTGGAGGTGGCCCCGGTCACCAGCCGCGGCGACCGCCGCGCCGCCGTGCAGCAGGGCATCGAGGCCTACGACAAGGCCGTGAAGCTGCCGCGCTGGCTTGCCGATCTGATCGGGATGTTCGTGGAGCGTTTCGGCCCCAAGGGGCTGGAATACGGCCGCTTCTCGATCGATTCCCACTTCACCCGCAATGCACTGTGGGTGCGGCGCCACCATCCCGAGAAGGCCGAGGCGCACATCCCCGCCTTCGCCCGCAAGATCGTCAGCCGCTACCGGCTGCCTGCGGCGTGAGCGGCCGCGTCGGCGTGTTGCTCCACCCCACGGCCCTGCCGGGGCCGGGCGGCTGCGGTGGCATCGGCGGTGAGGCTCACCGGTGGATCTCCCTGATGGGCCGCCACGGCATCGGTGTGTGGCAGCTGCTGCCCCTGGCCCCGCCGGACGGCACCGGCTCGCCCTACAGCTCGCCCAGCGGCTCGGCCCTCAACCCCTGGCTGCTGGACGCGGAGCGGCTGCAGCAGCAGGGCTTCCTGGATGCGGCTGATCTGGCCCTGCTGGAGGCCGATGCCGGTGACCGTCTCGATCCCGCCCTGCAGGCACGCCGGGCCGACGCCCTCGGCCAGGCCCTGGTGCGCCGCTGGCCGGCCCAGTCGCCCGCCCGCCAGCGGGCTCTGCGGCGCTGGTGCCGCAGCCAGGCTTTCTGGCTCCGGGACCACTGCCGCTTCATGGTGCTGCGGCGCCTGCAGGCCGGCCGGCCCTGGTGGCAGTGGCCCGAGCCCCTGGCCCAGCGGCGGCCCCGGGCCCTGCGCCGCTTCGATCGCGAGCAGCGCCAGCAGCTCCTGGCCGAAGCCCTGCTGCAGTGGCTGCTGCAGCAGGAGTGGCAGGACCTGCGCCGCCATGCGGCCCGGCAGGGGGTGAAGCTGTTCGGCGATCTGCCCTTCTATGTGGCTCACGACAGCGCCGATGTCTGGAGCCATCCCGGCCTGTTCTCCCTGGCGTCCGGCGGCGCTCTCGAGCAGCAGAGCGGGGTGCCGCCCGACTACTTCTCCGAGACCGGTCAGCTCTGGGGCACCCCGGTGTACCGCTGGCGGCGCCACCTGCTCACGGGCTTCCAGTGGTGGCTGGGCCGGCTGGGCCGTCAGCTGGACCTGTTCGACCTGTTGCGCCTCGATCACTTCCGCGCCCTGGAGGCCTACTGGAGCGTGCCTGGCCAGGCCGACACGGCTCAGGATGGCTGCTGGCGGCCCTCTCCCGGCCATCTGCTGCTGGCGGCCCTGTGGCTGCGGCTGGCCCTGCGCGGTGCTCTGGTGGCCGGCCGGCTGCCGCTGGTGGCCGAAGACCTGGGCGTGATCACGCCCGCGGTGGAGGCCCTGCGGGACCGCCACCACCTGCCGGGGATGAAGATCCTGCAGTTCGCCTTCGACGGCAATCCCGACAACCCCTACCTGCCGGCCAACATCCACGGCTCCCCCTGGGTCGTGTACACCGGCACCCATGACAACGCCACGGCCCTGGGCTGGTGGCACGGGCTGGCCTGGGAAGCCCGCCAGCGGGTGGAGGGGGTGCTGGGGGCCGGCGTGAGCGCGCCGGGCTGGCAACTGCTCCAGCTGGCGCTCGGCACCCCGGCCGAGCTGGTGGTGGTGCCGCTCCAGGACCTGCTCGAGCTCGATGATGGTGCCCGCTTCAACACTCCCGGCACCGTGGGCGAGAACTGGACCTGGCGGCTGCAGCGGCCGCTCGATGAGCTGGACGGGCCGCTGAAGGGCTACGGCGAGCTGGCCTCGCGCCACAGCCGCAGGGCCTGACCCTCGGCGGCGCTCTTCAGGGGCCGCAGCTCGGGATAGGCCGCCAGCAGCGCCGCCCGGGCCGTGGTGGAGCTGGCGGCCGCGGGGCTGCCGGCGACGGTGCCGCCGCTCTCCGGCTGGGGTGGAATCGGAGCCACCGCCAGCAGCCCGGCCGCCGCCAGCCGCTGTTGCTGCACGTTGAGTGCGTAGATCAGCCCGAGGGTGAGCAGCCCGTAGAGCACGCTGCCCTGCCAGGTGGTGAACACATCGATCGAGCCCGGGGTGAAGCGCCGCAGCAGCCCGCCATCGGGGCGATCCCTGGACCCACCGCTCTCGCCCCGGGGCAGCACCGCCTCGAGGCTGCCGGGCTCCAGCTCCAGGTGGCGCTCGATCAGCGGCAGCATCGTGCGCAGATAGGCGGGTTCGGGCAGCCGGTCACGCCAACCGCGCTCAAGGGCTTCCAGCACGGCCGTGCTGATGCGGGTGGCGTCGGCCAGCTGGCGCAGGCTCAGTTGCCGTTGCTCCCGCTGCCGGCGCAGTTCCAGGCCAGCCTCCAGCAGGGGATCCACAGCCGCCACGCCCGGCTGCCGCTCGGCCGTGGCCGGCCGGCGGCGCCAGAGGCGGACGAAACGCGCGCGCAGGGTGGCGGGGAAGCGGCTCAGGGCTGGTTGGCCAGGGCCTGCCATTCTCGGCGATCGAGGTGGCGCCACTGCCCTTCCTCCAGCCGGCCCAGCTGCACCGGCCCGATCGCGAGGCGCTGCAGGTCCAGCACCGGGTGGCCCAGCAGGGCGGCGGTCCGGCGGATCTGGCGATTGCGCCCCTCGCGCATCACCACCTCCAGCAGACAGCGATCGCTCTGGCGCAGCAGCGCCCGCAGCGTCACCGGCTGGCTGGGGCCCTCCTCGAGGGGCACCCCGGCGGCCCAGCGGGCCAGGGTGGCCTCCGTGGGTGATCCCTGCACCCACACCCGGTAGGTCTTGCGGTGGCCGTAGCGGGGGTGGCTGAGGCGCAGGGTGAGGTCGCCGCGGTTGCTGAGCAGCACGGCGCCGCGGCTGGCGCCATCCAGGCGACCCACCGGATGCAGGCCGCGCCCCCGGCGCAGCCGGCTGGGCAGCAGGTTGAGCACGGTGGGGCGCCCGCGGGGGTCGCTGCAGCTGCAGAGCACCCCGGCGGGCTTGTGGAGCAGCAGCAGCAGCGGTGCCACCGCCGGCCCCAGGGGCCGGCCGTCCACGGTGATGGCGTCGCAGGCGGGATCGGCCCGATCGCCGAGGCCGGCGGGCAGGCCGTTGACGAGCACGCGGCCGGCGCTGAGCAGACCCTCGGCGCTGCGGCGGGAGCAGAGCCCGGCGGCGGCGATCAGCTTCTGGAGCCGTTCGGCTGGCATCGCTCCATCCTCTCGCCGGAGGGCGATGGGGAGAAGCGGGCAGACGGTGATAGGTTTACGAAACAAGCAAGTTTCGTAACTGGCGAACGCTATGGCTCCTCGCCCCGCTGCCGTCCCCACCGGCCTCCCGGCCGGCGAACGAGCTGCTGTTCAGCCCGCCCCCAGGCTCGCCCCCGCCGAGGCTGCCCAGCCCGGTGGCGGCGACCTGGTGCGCAGCTATCTGCGGGACATCGGCCGGGTGCCGCTGCTGAGCCACGAGCAGGAGATCACCCTGGG
>JBCBTI010000021.1:0-39178 GCA_039818745.1 Cyanobacteria bacterium J06638_7 | reverse complement strand
TCGCGCCACCTGCATCACCAGGGTGATCGCCAGGATCAGGCTCAGGATTGCGGCAAGGCAGCACAGGTGCAGGCGCCAGCGGGTGAGATCACCGGGCCGATCGGAATGCCCGCAGAACTGACCAGAAGGACAGCAAGGCCAACAGGGGCCAGATCACCAGGAGATCGACGCGGATGTTGGCGTCGGGAGTGATGAGCAGGACCAGCCCCTCCCAGAGGGCATACAGACTCCAGGCGATCCCGCCAATCAGCAGAGCCCGCGGATGAAAGCCTGCATCAGGCCATCGAAACTGATACGCCAGATAGGCAGCAACAAAACAAGCAGCCACCATCAAGATGACCAGTGGCTTACCGACAAACAAGGAAACGAACAGGCTCATCGGCACACAGTGGGGAGAGCAATGCAACTTGCATTCAGTTGTCCATCTCGCTTAACGCCTGAACGCTGACAGTGTTCGACATAGACCACCGCCGCTTCTCCTTGGTGTAGCCAGCGCAGAGAACGACCATGCGGAGAACAGGCCATGGCAAATACATATGTCATGATGAGGAGTAAACCAATGGCAAGCCCACGGAATTCCTCACGGCCACCATGCTGACTGGTTGATGAGCTGCAAGGCCCATATCTGCGCTGCAGATAGGTGCTGACGTTACGCACAGCCTGCTGTGCATGAGGATCTCCAGGTTTCACCCGTAGCGCCGCCTGGAAGTGGCCGAGGGCCGGCTGAATGGAGGCCATGGGATCATCCGGTCGCTCGTAGAGGGCGCTGCGGAAGGAATCCACTGCCTGGTTGAACTGACGTTCCTTGGCCGCAGCATAGCCAAGCCGCATGTAACGGTCATGGGCCGATTCGCCGATGTAGGAGCCAGTCGCGACAGTCAGATCAGCTGCTTCGAGGCTGGGCAGGGTCTGACCCTTTTCACCGGCGATGTAGGCCGTGACGTTACACACAGCCTGGTTGGCGAAGTAGTCTCCAGGCCGTTCTGCCAGAGCCCGGCGGAAGTTGATCAGGGTTCACTGGTAATCGCGGGAATGGGTTTCGGCATGGCCCAAGCGCATGGCGCGGTCGTAGGCACTCTCAGGGAGCGTGGGACCAGCCGGAGCCTGCTGATCGTGGAGAGCACGTCGCTCGTTGCAACAGGCGATGGTGGCCTCACGCTCACCGGGCACGAAGAAGAGGGCATCCCGCACATAGGTTGCTGCGCTGGGTACAGCCTGGGCCACCAGCAGAGCTGCGCATTTCTGAATCTGACCGGCTTCTCCGGCATCGACCGATCAGCTCTCGTCAACGGTGGTGCCATGAGCACTGTGCGGTTGGGATGTCTGGAGCCCGGGGAGATGGCCCCTGCGGCCCCTTCCACCCCTTCCTTGATGGTCTCGGCACCCTTCTTGATGGCCTCTGTCGGAGCCTGGATCGTCTTGAGCTGGGTATTTGACCAGATGCTCACGGCCCAGACTGCGCCGCCAGCGAGGATCAGGGCGGTAACCACGAGCCCGATGGCGGTGCCGCTGCCCCCTGCTTACTTACGGGTAATGATGATGTAGATGGCGTGGGCGATGGCCACCGGCCACATGATCGCCATCAGAGGCAGGCCGAAGGCGCCGAAACTGAGCAGCCAGAACAGCAGATTGAGCCAGAAGGCCCCGCTGAATCCCACCTGGGTGGCTACGGCCAGCGGCGGCAGGAAGAAAGCAAGGATAATGCGAAAGATGTCACCTACTGTCATCTGGAGGAGAGTCAGCCTGCTGGCCAAGGCTATTCTGTTCTGCCAGGTCTGACAAGGATTCTTCACACCGTGAAGAGCGAGAATCGGGATCAGCCTTGAACCGACACAAAGCTGGGCACCACTTACCCTATCGCGATGCTGCTCGGCGTGCGCCTGGAGCACAGGCGATCGCCTGGCTTGGCGATGCCGAGGAGCCGCTCGCGATCAGCCTGATCAAGCCGCACGGAAGCGCCTCCCAGCTCAGGACCGATAGGGCCAGATCAGGTTGAGGACGACCAGCACCAGGAACACCGCGGCCCCCGTGACCAGGGCCCGCTTGCGCCTGGAGGCGCCTGCCAGCATGGAGGTGTGCTCCACGCAGTAGGGCGTGAGTGCCATCAAGGCAGCCGAGACAACGATGTGAGGAATGTTGATCACCATGCTGTTCAGGAGCGCGTGGGTGAGCCGGGCTGAGCAGCTCACCCACCTTTACGCTTGGTAAGCGGGACAGGAGGTTCAGTTGCAGTTGTTCTTCTTGGTGTAAACGATTTCACGGTACCGACCCTGAGCAAGCTCAACTCCCACACAGTTGCCTGTGCGGGGCTGCTGCCAGAAGGTGAACTTGCTGGTTGCGCCGGTGGTGCCGCCCCGGTAGGTGTAGCCCTTGGCCACAAGACTCCGCTCCCCACCAGCGCCCTTCGCTCCCACCAGGCCCTGCAGTTCGCCCACCGGAGCGCCGACGCGGGCAGGCTCGCTGGCGGTGCTCTGGTTGTTGCCGCCGATGATCGCGCCGATCAACGCTGCCGCCGCGGCTCCGCCCACGATGGCGGCGGCAGTGGCTGAGTTGTTGTCGCTGTCAAAGTTGGCATTGGGGTTCTGCACCTGATCGAGCCGCACAGAAAGACGGCGCTTCTCGCCGTCGTTCCAGATGAACACCTCATGGTCAGCTTCGGCGGAGTGCTTCACATCGACGATGCCGCGGTAGGTCTGCACTGACAGGGATTGGGGGTTCGGCCCGCGGAACATGAACTCGGTGCCGTCATCAAGCTGCAGCACATAGGAGTCGGTGCCGCTGTCGGCCCGCTTGTGCTTGAAGGTGCAGTGGCCATTGAACGCCTCGTAGCCGCCGCTCACCAGCTTGCAGCGCCCCTGGGCCCGCACCAGCGTTTCAGCGCGAACCGGAGCGGGCAGAAAGCCTGCGCCGGTGGAGGCCAGCAGGGCGCAGCAGGCAAGGGATCCAAGGGTGGTGGACGACACAGTCATGGAATGCCGGTAGAGAGAGGAGGGTGGGCGAGGACGCCGATTCCACAACTGCTCATCGCGCCAGGCGGGAGCAGTTGCTGCACCACTGATACCATCCGAGGCTTCATTCGGCAGCCCCGTGAGAGGTTCCTCAAACCGGTGAATCCAACAAACCGATGAATCGCAGCGTCCGCCTCCGCTCGCCCGCCTGCCTGGGCTGGCTGATCGGCCTGCTCTCGGTGCCTCTGGTCTGCTCCCTGGCCCGGCCCGCACCAGTTCGGGCCCAGTCGCCCCCGCTGCACGACCCGGCACGGCGGCCGGTGGAGCTCGGCTCGGCGGATCCGGCCCTCGAGCGCGCGATCCTGCGCTCCGTGCCTGGGTACCGGCCGCAGCTGGTGGGTGAGGACCCGGCGCGCTGGGCCCGCTACGCGCGCGCCGCCGCCGACCTGAACGGGGATGGATCCGATGAGGTGCTGGTGTACCTGATGGGATCGATCTTCTGCGGCACGGGCGGATGCAGCCTGCAGATCTACCGCTCCAGCGCCGAGGGCTATGTGCTGGTGAGCGACCTTCCCACCAGCCGCTTGCCCGTGGTGGTGGCGGATTCAGGCAGCAACGGCTGGAAGGATCTGTGGATCCTGAAGTCCGGCGGCGGCATGCCGGCCACCTACGTGCGCCTGGTGTTCAACGGCGAGGCCTACGGCGAAGGGGAGCGGATCGCCGCCGCTCAGGGCCAGCCCCCGGGCTCCGCGCTGTTCTCTCCCACCCCCAGCTTCCAGGATGGTCTGCCGCTGCCGCCCTCCCGCTGAACCGGGAACAGGGTCCAGGCCTGACGTTCCCAGCTCAGACCGATCACCGCCCTGCCATCGGCCAGGGAGAGTTCGAGGTGGCGGATGCCGTCATAGACCCAGAGCAGTGGGGCCTGTCCGCTCTCCATCAGGGTGGGCAGCGGGGAACCGGTAGGGCGGGGGGTGCAGTTCTGCTGGCTGAAGTCTGAGACCGGGCGCCTCCGTCAGCCGGCCGGCCCGAACACCCCCTCCAGCAGCCGGCGGTGCTCGGCGGTGGCTTGGTGCAGGCCCTGCACCCGGGCGGCGGCCGTCGGATGGTCCAGGCTGTCCCGCCACTGCGCCGCCAGGGCCGCCGGATTGGGTGCGGCATCCAGCTCCGCCAGTGGACAGCCCAGGGCGCGGGCGGCCGCAGCCACCTTGGGGTCGTAGCTGAGGGCGGCCACCGGGGCTCCGCTCACCGCTGCCAGGATCAGACCGTGCAGGCGCATCGCCAGCACCAGGCCGCTGCCGGCACACACCGCCAGCACGTCCTCAGGACGTTCGGGTGCCAGCTCCCGGCTGCGGGCCGCCAGGGGCTCACTGAGCAGGCCATCGCGGCGCAGCTGCGCCGGCAGGTCCCGGTCCTGGTGACGGTGGAACGGCAGCCAGAGCAGCTCCCGCTCCGGCGCCAGCCGCTCCAGGGCCTCCAGCCAGGGCCGCCAGGCCTGCCCCCGCAGCTGGCTGGTGGGGCGGAAGCAGAGCACGATCGGCCCGCCCCTTCCGCTCCAGCCCGAAGCGTCCAGGCTCCACACCGGATCGCTGCCCACGCCGGCGACAGCACTTGGATCAGTGCTGCCCCTGGCGCTGGCCCGCTGCCGGGCATCGGGTTGCCAGCCCAGCCGGCGGGCCAGGGCGGCCGAGGCTCCATCCCGCCAGCTGCAGCCGCTCACCAGCCGCAGCAGCAGACTCACCAGCAGCCTGCTGCGCCGCCGCCGCAGCGGTCCGAGACCCTGGGCCCAGAGCAGCACCGGCCGCCCGCGCAGGCGGGCGGCCGTGATCAGCGCCGCGTAGTAGAGCAGGCTGGCGAAGCTGGTGCTGTCCTGTAGCAGGCTGCCGCCGCCGAACACCAGGGCGTCGCAGGACCCCAGGGCCGTCAGCACCGAGGCCAGCCGGCGCCGGTCCACCGTGGCCGCCCCGAACCGCTGCCGCACCTCGCTCTGGTCGCGCGCGGTGACGGTGGGCCGGCAGCCCCTGGGCAGCTGCGCCAGCAGCACCTCCAGCAGAGCATCGTCGCCGATGTTGTGCTCGCCGTAGTACCCCACCAGCAGGGGGCGGCAGGGGGCCAGCGCAGCCGGCCTGCCGCTCACGGCTGGGGCTGGCCGGTGTCGAGCCCGGCCCTCAGCTGCTCCAGCCGGCGGGCGTTCACGCCCAGGTCGGAATCCCCCAGCCGCGACACCGAGCGCGCCTGCAGCTGGCCAGCGGCCGGGTCGGCCAGCAGTTCCAGATCATCCACAAACCCGAAGATGCGGCTGCTGGCGATGGCATGCAGGTAAGGGCCCCGGCGCTCTTCGACGGCGATGGCCGGATCGGCGGCCAGCAGGCGCTCCAGCTGATCGAGAGCCGCGCCGGGATCGGCCAGAGCCCAGTCGGCCCTCGCGCAGTGGGCGGGTGTGGGGCAGGGCGCCAGACGGCCCTCGCTGCCGCCGATCTCGGCGGGCACCGGGCCCACCAGATGCAGCAGGGAGGCCTGGGCGGCGGCCGGGTTGAGCAGCAGCGGCGCCAGGGCCAGCAGCAGCGACAGCAGCAGGGCCCTCAGCCAGGGGGCGACGGGGCGGCGGCAGCGGACGGGAACAGGCACAGCGGCAGCTCTCATTTCCAGGGTCGGGACAGGGGTGCGGGGGCGGGCGCCACGCTGCGGCGGGGGCGCTGGGGGCTGGATTCCGCCAGCCAGGCCAGGGCGGCCGACACTGCCAGCAGCCCGGCCAGCCACAGCCAGGGGCCCTTGGGCAGGGTGAGGCCTGGGCGGCGGCCGGGGGGGGCGGGGGAGCGCGCCCGCCGCGCCGCACCGGCACCCAGAGGCTTGCCACAGCGGCCGCACACGAGGCGGCCGGCCAGGCTGCGGTCGGCCCTCACCGACCAGCTGCCGCAATCGGGACAGGCCATGGCAGCCGTCACTCAGCTGCCGACCATTTCAGCGCGTCCGCGGCTCCTGCCGGTGCCTCAGCTGGAGGCGGAGGTGTAGAAGCGCAGGGCGAAGCGCCAGAACAGCCGGCTGATCGCCAGCGCCAGGGCGGCCACCAGCAGGCTGATCACACCCCCCGCCGGCGTGAGCCGACCCAGCAGCGCCTCGGCGGGCACCGTGGTGAGGAAGGCCAGCGGCAGCACCAGGGTGAACAGGGTGCGCAGACCGGAGGGATAGGCGCTGACCGGGTAGCGGCCGGCGGTGAGGGTTGCCCGCAGCACCTCGGTGGCGTTCCAGGTCTTCACGAACCAGATCGAGGTGGCCGCCAGCACGAACCAGAGGGCGTAGAGGATCACGGCGGCGGCCAGCAGCAGCAGCGCCGCCGCCAGCACCGAGGCCGGGGCGAGGGCGCCGAGCTCCTGGCGGGCCGCCCAGAGCATCAGGCCCACCCCCACCGCCAGCTCCGGCAGGCCGGCGGGGCTGAGGGTGCGCAGCGACAGCCAGAACTGACTGTCGATCGGCTTGAGCAGCACGAAATCCAGCGTGCCCTCCTGCACGTGGTTGACGATGCGGCTGAGGTTGGGGCGCAGCAGGGTGCTGGTGAGACCGTCCAGGCAGGTGTAGGCGCCGAGCACCACCAGCACGCTGCTCCAGCTCCAGCCCCCCAGCGCCACCCCCTGGCGGTAGAAGAGCCACAGCACCATCAGGCTGCCGGCCAGATTGCCCACCATCGCCAGCAGCTCGATCAGGGCGTTGAGCTGGTATTCCAGCTGGGTGGCCAGGGCGGTGCCCCAGAACCGCCGCAGGGTGCGCCCGTAGCGCAGGGCCAGCCGCAGGGGCAACGTCATCAGGCGCCCATGGCCGAATAGCGGCGCACGCCGGCCCGCCAGCCCAGCACCAGCAGCGGTAGCAACAGCGCGATCCAGCCGGCCATGGCGGCGAAGCCGCTGCCCAGGGCGAAGGGCTCCCCCTCGCCCATCGGCGTGCCGGCGAGCAGCTGGGCGGGAAAGCCGATCAGGTAGGGGAAGGGGGTGTGCAGGGCAAAGCGGCGCAGACCCGGCGGGAAGGCCTGCAGCGGTGCCACCAGCCCGGAGAGGAACACGTAGGGCACGTACAGCAGCCGCTCCAGGGCGCTGGCCCGTTCGCTCCAGAAACAGAGGGTGGCGATCAGGCTCTGGAGCAGGAAGTTGATCGCGAAGGCCAGCCCCACCGCCAGCACCCCCAGCAGCGCCCGCAGGAACCCCGGCCAGGCGAAGGTGTGGGGCTGGAGCAGGAAGAAGCCCGAGGCGATCAGCAGCACGAAGGGCAGGCGGGTGGCCTGCTCGGCCTGGTGGGCCGCCACATAGCGCCAGAGCGGATGCAGCGGCTGCAGCAGGTAGGGGGAGAGCCGGCCCTGGATCGCGTCCTCCTCGAACTGCCACACCACCCACACCACGCTGAACTGGCGGGCCACGAAGGCGCAGAGGAAATAGAGCCCCAGTGCCGAGGGGCTCAGCCCCAGCTGCAGGGCCCCGGCGCCTTCAGCCCCGGCGGCGGCGGCACTCCACACGCCGAGCATGATGAAGGGCAGCACCCCCGAAAGGGCCCACAGGGCCACCTCCGCCCGGTATTCGGCCATGTAGGCGAACTGCACGCTCCAGAGGGTGCGCGCCACCGGCAGGGGTGGAAGCCCGCTCACGGGGCCACCGGCTCCAGCGAACCCTGGCGGAAGAGGCGGCCGATCAGCTCCTCGATCGGCGGATCGCTCACCTCCAGATCCAGCACACGGAGCTGGGCCAGCAGCCTGTTCACCGTGTCGGTGAGGCGCTCGCGGGGGATCAGCAGGTGCACCTCACAGCCCTCCAGCCGTTCGATCTCGCCATAGGCCGCCAGCTGGGCGGCGGGCAGGGGCGCGGCCAGTTCCAGACGCACCTGGCGCCAGGGGGCAAGCCGCTCACTGAGGGCACTGAGCCCGCCGTCGTAGAAGAGGCGCCCCTGATGGATCAGCAGCACCCGCGGACAGAGGGCGGTGATGTCGGCCATGTAGTGGCTGGTGAGCAGCACGGTGGCGCCGGTGCGGCGGTTGTAGTCGGCCAGAAACTGGCGCACCCGCACCTGGGCGTTGACATCCAGGCCCAGGGTGGGCTCATCGAGGAACAGCACCCGGGGCCGGTGCAGCAGGGCCGCCATCAGCTCGGCCTTCATGCGCTGACCCAGCGAGAGCTTGCGCACCGGCCGGGTGAGTTCCTCGCCAAGCTCCAGCATCTCGGCCAGCTCGGCGATGCGACGCCGGGCCTCATGGTCGTCGATGCCGTACACGGCGGCATTGACGCGCAGGGAATCGAGCGGCGGCAGATCCCAGATCAGCTGCTGCTTCTGACCCATCACCAGGGTGATGGCCTCGAGGAACGGGCGTTCGCGGCGAAAGGGCCGGTGCCCGGCCACCGCCAGCTCACCGCCGCTGGGATGGATCAATCCGGTGAGCAGCTTCAGGGTGGTGGTCTTGCCGGCGCCATTGGGGCCGAGAAAGCCCACCACCTCGCCGGGCTCGATGGCGAAACTCACCTCCCGCACCGCCTCCACGGAGCGCCAGCGGCGGCGCGCCAGATGGCGGAGCGTGCCGGCCAGGCCTGGCTGCTTGTCGGCCACCCGGAAGGTCTTGCGCAGCCCGCGGGCCATCACGATCGCCATCGCCGCACCCTATCCATAGAGTTGACCGCCTGGCCCAGGCTCCATGCACGCCCTCTCGCTGCCCACCTGGTGGATCCACATCACCTCGGTGCTGGAATGGATGGTGGCGATGGTGGCGGTGCAGCGTCTGGCCTCGGTGCGCCGGCAGGGGGCCTGGCGCTGGCTGGCCCTGGCCATGCTGCCGGCCCTGGTGAGCGCCATGTGCGCCTGCACCTGGCATCTGTTCGACAACCCCGAGGAGCTGCAGGGTCTGGTGGTGCTGCAGGCCGGGCTCACCGCCTTCGGCAATGGCGCCCTTGCCCTGGCGGCGCTGCACATCCTGCGCCGCCAGCGCAGCACCGCCACTGAGGTAACCGAGGTGGCCGGTGGCTGAGGACGATCTCGGCCTGCAGCTGCTGGCCCGGCTGGGGGGCATCGATCCGGCTCCCCTGTTCGTGCTCTCGCTGCTGCCCTACCTGGCCTTTCTCTGGCTGGCCGGCCGCATCGAGGGTTTCCCCGCCCTCGCCCTGCGCGGCTTTCAGCTCACCCTGCTGTTCGTGGCCGTCACCATCGCCGCTTCGATCCTGGCCCTGCAGACCAGCGGCCGCCAGCTGGCCGACGTGGACGTGCTGCACGGCGGCGCCGAGGCCTTCCTCACCCTGGCCAACCTGCTGGTGGCCGCGGGCTTCAGCCGGGCCCTGCTGGAGCAGCGCCGCCCCTGACCCGAGACCCCTGAGCGGCCAGGCGGTGAACAACTCTTACGCGATGCGGGCCGCAGCAGGGCCCAGCCCGGAAGATGGGTCCCGTCGGCTAGTGCTCCATGTTCGCTCCTCTCCTGGTCCAGCCCCTGGCCATGGCCCCCGCCACCCTCACCTGGTCGCCGAAGGTCGCCCTGGTGATGATCGTGTGCAACGTGATCGCCATCGCCATCGGCAAGGCCACCATCAAGCAGCCCAATGTGGGCCTGCAGCTGCCCAGCTCCGCCCTGTTCGGAGGGCTCAGCCACGGCGCCATGCTCGGCACTCTGAGCCTGGGCCACATCCTCGGCATCGGCGCCATCCTCGGCCTGGCCTCCCGTGGCGTGGTCTGAGCGCGCGCAAGCCCTCCTCCCTGAGGGCCAAGAGCCCTGGGGGTTCTCAGCCCCGGAAATCAGCCCCAGAAATCAGCCCCATCAATGAGCTCCGGAACTCAGCCCCTGAATGCAGCCTCAGCTGCTGAACTCAGGGGCTGATTCCCACGCCCACGGTCTGGGCTGTCACCACCGAGCGCAGGGGCTGCCCAAAATGCTCGCCGATGCGCGCCGCCATCTGGGGTGGTGTGAGGCCAAGGGCCTGCTTGCTCTGGGCCGGACTGGCGTGGTCCACCAACTGGTCGGGAATGCCGATCCGCAGCACCGGAACCAGCACCCCGTGGTCGTTGAGGCTCTCCACCACGGCGGCACCGAAACCGCCGGCCAGGGCCCCCTCCTCCATGGTCACCACCCGGCCGATGCGGCGGGCCATCGGCAGGATCAGGGCCTCATCCAGGGGCCGGATGAAGCGGGCATTGATCACGGCGGCCCGGATGCCCTGCTCCTGCAGCAGACCGGCGGTGGCCATGGCGGGATACACCATGGCGCCGTAGGCCACGATCAGCAGGTCATCGCCATCGGCGAGCAGCTCACCGCGGCCGATCTCCAGGGGCTCGAAGCCCTCCTCGGCCAGGGGGGCCCCTTCGCCCTCGCCCCGGGGAATGCGCAGGGCGCAGGGTCCGCTGTGCTGGATGGCGGTGATCAGCATGCGCTGCAGCTCGGCCTCATCCTTGGGGGCCATCACGGTGAAGTTGGGCACCGCGCGCAGGTAGCTGATGTCGTACTGGCCCTGGTGGGTGGGGCCGTCGGCGCCGACGATGCCGGCCCGGTCGAGCACGAAGGTCACCGGCAGCTTCTGGATGCCCACGTCGTGGATGAGCTGGTCGAAGGCCCGCTGCAGGAAGGTGCTGTAGATGGCGCACACGGGGCTGAGGCCCTCGCAGGCCATGCCGGCGGCCATGGTCACGGCGTGCTGCTCGGCGATGCCCACATCGAAGTACTGGCTGGGCACGGCCTTCTCGAGCAGATCGAGGCCCGTGCCGGTGGCCATGGCGGCGGTGATCCCCACCACGAGCGGATCCTGCTCGCAGATCTTCACCAGCGTCTGGCCGAACACCTTGCTGTAGCTGGGCGGCTTGGGCTTGCTGGAGGGATAGGCCTTGCCGGTGGCCAGGTCGAAGGCGCCCTGGGCGTGGTAGCCCACCTGATCGGCTTCGGCGTAGGGGTAGCCCTTGCCCTTGGTGGTGGCCACATGCACCAGCACCGGCCCGTCGTGGGCATGGGCCTGCTGGAACACCTTCACCATGCCGGCGATGTCGTGGCCGTCGATGGGGCCCATGTAGGTGAAACCCAGCTCCTCGAACACGGCCCCCAGCTTGGGCACCGCCAGGCGCTTCATGCTCTCCTTGAGGTTCTTGAGCTCGGGCGGCAGCTCGCCGTGCATGAACGGCAGGTGCTTGATCGCCTCCTCGGCGTTGTCCTGCAGGAACTGCAGCGGCGGGCTGTGCCGCATGCGGTTGAGGTGGGTGGAGAGGGCCCCCACCGGCGGGCTGATCGACATGTCGTTGTCGTTGAGCACCACCAGCAGGCGGGTGTGGGGCAGGTGGCCGGCGTGGTTGATGGCCTCCAGGGCCATGCCGCCGGTGAGGGCGCCGTCGCCGATCACGGCCACACATTTGAAGTCGTCGCCGCGGCGGTCACGGGCCAGGGCCATGCCCAGGGCGGCGGAGATCGAGGTGCTGGCGTGGCCGGCGCCGAAGTGGTCGAAGCGGCTCTCGCTGCGCTTCAGATAGCCCGCCACGCCCCCCTGTTGGCGCAGGCTGTGGAAATCCTTGTAGCGGCCGGTGATCAGCTTGTGGGGATAGGCCTGGTGACCCACGTCCCACACCACCTTGTCGTGGTCGAGGTCGAGGGTCTGGTAGAGGGCGAGGGTGAGTTCCACCACCCCCAGCCCGGGGCCGAGGTGGCCGCCGCTGGTGCTCACCACCTCCAGGTGGCGCTCGCGGATCTGGCGGCCGATGGCTTCGAGCTCGGTGACGCTGAGGCCGTGCAGCTGGTTGGGATGGCTCAGCTCACTGAGATGCATCACGACCCTTGAAGTGAGGATCAATCTAGGGGGTGCTTCCGCGCCACCGGTGCCGATTGCGACACTGGGCGCCATGAGCCAGCCTCCCGCCAGCGACGGCTACCTGCAGAGGATCCTGCGGGCCCGGGTGTACGACGTGGCGATCGAGTCGCCGCTGGATCCGGCGCCCAACCTCTCCAGCCGGCTCGGCAACCGCGTGCTGCTGAAGCGGGAAGACCTGCAGCCCGTGTTCAGCTTCAAGCTGCGCGGCGCCTACAACAAGATGGTGGGCCTCAGCCCGGCGGAGCTGGAGCGGGGCGTGATCGCCGCCAGCGCCGGCAACCATGCCCAGGGTGTGGCCCTGGCAGCCCAGCGCCTGGGTTGCCGGGCCGTGATCGTGATGCCCGTCACCACGCCGGAGGTGAAGGTGCAGGCGGTGACCGCCCGGGGGGCAGAGGTGCTGCTGCACGGTGACAACTACGACGCCGCCTGCGCTGAGGCCACCCGCCTGGCCGCCGAGCGCGGGCACAGCTTCATCCATCCCTTCGACGACCCCGAGGTGATCGCCGGCCAGGGCACGATCGGCCTGGAGATCCTGCGCCAGTGCTCCATCCCCCCCCACGTCATCTATGTGGCGGTGGGCGGGGGCGGTCTGATCGCCGGCATCGCCGCCTATGTCAAGGCGCTCTGGCCCCAGGTGGAGATCGTGGGGGTGGAGCCGGCCGACGCCGACGCCATGGCCCGCTCCCTGGCCTGCGGTGAGCGGGTGCGGCTGGAGCAGGTGGGCCTGTTCGCCGACGGCGTGGCCGTGCGCCAGGTGGGGCGCCACACCTTCGCCCTGGCCCAGTGCCATGTAGACCGCATGGTGACGGTGAGCAGCGACGAGATCTGCGCCGCCATCAAGGACGTGTTCGAGGACACCCGCTCGATCCTCGAGCCCGCCGGCGCCCTGGCGGTGGCGGGGATGAAGACCGATGTGGCCGCCCGGAAGCTCCAGGACCTCTGCCTGGTGGCGGTGGCCTGCGGAGCGAACATGAATTTCGACCGGCTGCGCTTCGTGGCCGAACGGGCCGAACTGGGGGAGGAGCGCGAGGCGATGCTGGCGGTGGAGATCCCTGAGCAGCCGGGCAGCCTGCGACGGTTCTGCGCCGTGCTCGGCCAGCGCAGTCTCACCGAATTCAGCTACCGCATGGCCGATCCGAGCCTGGCCCACATCTTCGTGGGGGTGCAGATCCGCGGCCGCCGCGACACCGAAGGCCTGATGGCGGCCCTGGACGAGGCGGGCTTCGCCAGCCTCGATCTGAGCAGCAACGAACTGGCCAAGCTGCATCTGCGCCACATGGTGGGCGGCCGGCTGCCGGCCCGGGCCGGCGCCGTGCTGGAGCAGGGGGAGGAGAGGCTCTACCGCTTCGAGTTCCCGGAAAAGCCCGGCGCCCTGATGGCCTTCGTGAACGCCCTGCAGGCCAGCTGGAACATCAGCATCTTTCATTACCGCAACCACGGCGCCGACGTGGGCCGGATCGTGGTGGGGCTGCAGGTGCCGGCGGCGGAGCGGCAGCAGTGGCAGGCGTTCCTGGAGCGGCTGGATTACCGGCACTGGGACGAGAGCGCCAACCCCGCCTACCGGCTGTTCCTGGGTTGAAGGCCGGGCCGCGGGCTGCTTACCTGAACCTTCAGCCGTCTCCGCAGCACGTCCATGGGCCAGCGCAGTGGTGGCGAGGTCGCGGGGCGAGAGGCGGGGAGCGAGGCAGGAGGCGAAGTGGGGGCCGAGCTTTCCCTGCCGGCCCAGCTTGAGGCGATCCTCTACCTCAAGGGCCGGCCCCTGAGCCTCTCCGAACTGGCCGAGCTGGCCGGGGTGGAACGCGACAGCGCCGAGCTGGGGCTGATCACCCTGATGGCCGACTACGCCCATCGCGACACCGCCCTGGAGGTGCGCCAGGAGGGCCGCCGCTACAGCCTGCAGCTGCGTGACGGGCTGGCCGGGCTGGTGCAGGCGATGCTGCCCGTGGACCTCTCCACCGCCACCCTGCGCACCCTCGCCACCATCGCCCTGAGGAAACGCATCCTGCAGTCGGATCTGGTGGACCTGCGGGGGTCCGGGGCCTACGAGCACATCAAGGAACTGCTGGCCCAGAACTTCATCGAGCGGCGGCGCCAGAGCGAGGGTCGCTCCTACTGGCTGAGCCTGAGCGAAAAGTTCCACCGCACCTTCGCCATCCGCGCCGAGGAGGGGCAGAACCAGCCGTCCCCTGCTGCCTAGGTCTGCATAGAGTTCGTTCTGACTGCACTCCCTGTTCCGCGTCACCCCACCCCATGGAAGTTCTCGCCCAGCTGCTGCTCGTGGTCAGCAACACCCTGCAGATCTATTCGCTGATCCTGCTGGTGCGGGTGCTGCTGAGCTGGTTTCCCAACCTCGACTGGAGCAACCCGGTGCTCAGCACCGTGAGCTCGATCACCGATCCCTACCTGAATGTGTTCCGGGGGCTGATCCCGCCCATCGGCGGCCTCGACCTCTCAGCGATCCTGGCCTTCCTGGCTCTCAGCTTCGGCCAGCAGATCCTCGGCAGCATGAGCATGAGCGTGATGGCGGGGCTGTACTGACTCCCGGCCCTGCTCTCCCCGGGGGCGGCTCGCCATCAGCCGTCATCCCGGCCGGCCAGCTCCTGCTCCAGCGGCAGCAGTTCATCGTCTGCGCCGGCCCGGGTGCGAACCGGCGCGCCGAACCCCCGCGCCCGCACACTGCTGAAGCTGAGCGGGTCGGGCGTGCCGGCCGGCACCGCCAGCCGCAGGGCAAAGGCCGAGCGGCCCGGGGGCACATCGCCGATGGAGCCCACGCGGGTGCGGTTCTGCAGCACCGGCTCGCCGCTGGCATCGAGGATGCGGGCATAGACATCGGTGTCGAACACCGGCCGGCGGGCGGGGTTCTCCACCATTCCGCGCAGGGCATAGCACTGGGCGCCGGTGGGCCGGCGCAGACCGGGCTGGGCCGCCACGTCGCTGGCGGGACAGGGTTCGAGGGTCACCTCGGTGACCACCAGAGCAGCGGCCCAGGCGGGCCGCGGAACGAGCAGCAGCACCAGCAGCAGCGGCAGCACAAGCCAGGGGCCAAGCCGGGAGGCAGGGGGGCAACGCCCGGGCCGCGGCACGTTCAGGTCCTCACCAGGGAATGCACGGCTCAGCGCAGATCTCCCTCGCCGGAGATCACATTACGGGCGGCGCGGCTGGCCAGTTTGGTCAGGTTGGCCTGGGCCACCTGCTCGAGATCCAGCCCCAGCTCGCTGGCCAGCTGGGCCACGTACCAGAGCACATCCCCCAGCTCCAGTTCCAGGGCGCTGATCACCTCGGGGCCAAACTCGCCGCCGCGGTCGCGGATCACCTTCTTCACCTTGTCGGCCACCTCACCGGCCTCGCCACAGAGCCCGAGGGTGGGGTAGATCGGATTGGCGCCGGCATCGGGGTAGCGGGCGGTCTGGCGGGATCGCCGCTGGTAAGTGTGAAGATCCACGCAGATCCAGTTGAACCGGGCCACGATGGTAGTTTCGGGCCGGTCCACGACGCACCGATGCACCACCGCGATCTCATGCGTCGCACCAAGATCGTGGCCACCATCGGTCCCGCCACCGAATCGCCCGAACGGTTGCGTGAGCTGATCGATGCCGGCGCCAGCACCTTCCGGCTCAACTTCTCCCACGGCGACCACAGCGAGCATGCCGCCCGCATCGCCACCATCCGCCAGGTGTCCGCCGAACTGGGCGTGAGTGTGGGCATCCTCCAGGATCTGCAGGGCCCCAAGATCCGCCTCGGCCGTTTCGCCGACGGCCCCATCAGCCTGCACAACGGCGACAGCTTCAGGCTCACCTCCCGGCAGGTCGCCTGTGACGAGACCATCGCCACCGTCACCTATGAGGGCCTGGCCGAGGAGGTGCCGGCGGGCAGCCGCATCCTGCTGGATGACGGCCGGGTGGAGATGGTGGTGGAGGAGGTGGACAGGGCCGGCCAGACCCTCGGCTGCCGGGTGAGTGTGGGGGGCGTGCTCTCCAACAACAAGGGGGTGAACTTCCCCGATGTCCAGCTCTCGATCCGGGCCCTCACCGACAAGGACCGCATTGATCTGGCCTTCGGCCTGGCCCAGGGGGTGGACTGGGTGGCCCTGAGTTTCGTGCGCAACCCCTCCGATCTGCTGGAGATCAAGGAGCTCATCAGCCAGCACGGTCACAGCACGCCGGTGGTGGCCAAGATCGAGAAATTCGAGGCGATCGATCAGATCGACGACATCCTTCTCCTCTGCGACGGCGTGATGGTGGCCCGCGGCGACCTGGGGGTGGAGATGCCCGCCGAGGAAGTGCCGCTGCTGCAGAAGGAACTGATCCGCAAGGCCAACAGCCTCGGCATTCCGGTGATCACCGCCACCCAGATGCTCGATTCGATGGTGAGCTGCCCCCGCCCCACCCGCGCCGAGGTGAGCGACGTGGCCAATGCCATCCTCGACGGCACCGACGCGGTGATGCTCTCCAACGAGAGCGCCGTGGGCGATTTCCCCGTTGAGGCCGTGGCCACCATGGCCACCATCGCCCGCCGCATCGAGCGCGACTACCCCCAGCGGGTGATCGAAAGCCGCATGGCCAGCACGATCCCCAACGCCATCTGTCAGGCGGTGAGCACGATCGCCCGCAACCTCAACGCCGCGGCGATCCTGCCCCTCACCGAGAGTGGCGCCACGGCCCGCAATGTGAGCAAGTTCAGGCCCAGCACCCCGATCCTGGCGATCACCAACGAGGAGCGCGTGGCCCGCCAGCTCCAGCTCAGCTGGGGCGTGTCCCCCCTGCTGGTGACCGATCAGCACTCCTCCACCGGCACCTTCAGCATCGCCATGGGCCTGGCCCGGGAGAAGGGCTACCTGCAGGACGGCGACCTGGTGGTGCAGACCGCCGGCACCCTCACCGGGGTGAGCGGCGCCACCGACTTCATCAAGGTGGGGCAGGTGTCGGCAGTGCTCTCCCGGGGTGAACCGATCGGCAGCGGCTCGGTGAGCGGAAGGGTGCGGCTGGCCCAGGACCCCGAAGCGGCCGCCGCCCTGCAGACCGGCGAGATCCTGGTGGTGCGTGAAACCACCTCCGCCTACGTGGAGGCGATCCGCAAGGCCAAGGGCGTGATCACCGAGATCGGCGGCAGCAACAGCCACGCGGCGCTGATGGCTCAGAGCGCGGGCATCCCGGCCATCGTGGGGGTGCTGAATGCCCTCAGCGACCTCGAGCAGGGCGAGATCGTGACCCTCGATCTGCAGCGCGGTCATGTTCACCGCGTGGCCCGCAGCCACAGTCCGGAGTCCATGGGCGCCATCGTCTAGGTCGAAGCACAGGCGCGATGGGCTCCAGGCTGCCGTTGGGAGAAACCGTGGGCATGGCCCTCTCCACCCTGCGCGCCAACCGCATGCGCAGCCTGCTCACCATGCTCGGCATCGTGATCGGCAATGCCTCGGTGATCACGCTGGTGGGGGTGGGCCGGGGCGCCCAGAACCTGGCCGAGGGGCAGCTCAGCAATCTGGGCGCCAACGTGCTGTTCGTGGTGCCGGGCAACAACGACACCCGCCGCCAGGGCATCGACTTCCCCAAGACACTGGTGCTCGAGGACTCCGAGGCGATCGCCGAACAGGTGCCCAGCGTCAGCCGCGTGGCGCCCCAGATCACCCTCAGCGAGGTGGTGCAATCGGGGGGACTGAGCAGCACGGCATCGGTCAACGGCGTGACTGCCAACTTCCTGCCGATTCGTCAGTTCGAGGTGGCCAAGGGCCGCTTCCTCTCCGACAGCGACGTCTCCGGGGTGCGCAGTGTGGCCGTGATCGGCCCGGATCTGGCCGCCAAGATGTTCCCCCAGGGCTCGGCCGTGGGGCAGCTGCTGCGGATCCGCAACCAGCCCTTCGAGGTGATCGGCGTGCTCGAGGCCAAGGGGGCCGTGTTCGGTCAGAACCAGGACGAGAACGCCTATGTGCCCCTGAGCACGATGGTCAGCAGGCTCTCGGGGCGTGACCCCACCTATGGCGTCAGCCTCAATTTCATCAGCGTCGAGGCCCGCGATGCCGACAGCATCAACGCCGCCGCCTTCCAGATCACCAACCTGCTGCGCCAGCGCCACCGCATCCTGCGCGACGACGATTTCGCGGTGCGCTCCCAGCAGGACGCCCTCACGATCGTGACCACGATCACCGGGGGTCTCACCCTGATGCTGGGGGCCATCGGCGCCGTGTCGCTGCTGGTGGGCGGCATCGGCATCATGAACATCATGCTGGTGTCGGTGAGCGAGCGCACGGCGGAGATCGGCCTGCGCAAGGCCCTGGGCGCCCGCAGCGGCGATGTGCTGCGCCAGTTCCTGGTGGAATCGCTGGTGCTGGCCAGCCTGGGGGGGCTGTTCGGCACGGCGGTGGGCATCGGCACCGTGACCCTCACGGCGGCGCTGACGCCCCTGCCGGCCACGATCGGTGCCGGCATGGTGCTGCTCACCGTGGGCCTGTCGGGCTCGATCGGCCTGTTCTTCGGAGTGGTGCCGGCCCGGCGGGCCTCGCAGCTGGATCCGATCGTGGCGCTGCGCAGCCTCTAGCCGAAAACAGCGCCAAAAACGGAAGAAATCTTGAAGTCCGCACCCGACGGGTGGAAACAGTGGCTAAGGCGACGGTCCCGTTGCGCGCCTGGATGGCTTAGTGGTTCCACCTGTTTGCTGAGGGTTCTTGGATCTGCTGACCTGCGGCTACCGCAACAGCACCGATCGCATGGTCATCGTGCGCTGCGTCGGGCCCGACTCCTTCTTCCTGGAGCGGGTGGTGTTCCCGTTCGAGTTGCTGAGCTTCGCCTGCCCCGCCGAAACCGAGCTGGAGATCTGGACCCATGGCCTCGGCGGAGCCGAACTGCTGGAGTCGGTGCCGGTGCACCAGCTCACCATTGAAGCCAGTGATCCCGCCGACACGGCCAGCGTGAGCAGTGGCCCGGAGGGCGCCGTTACAGTCAGTTAGAAAATGTCTCGGCTATGAACCAGCGCTGGCGTCTGATTGCTCTGTGGTTGCTGCCGGTGGCAGTGGTTGTGTTCCTCGGCTGGCAGGTGATCAGCAGCGGCAACCTGGGAGCGGACGCACCCACCAGCGCCCCGCGCAACACCGCCGTGGCGCGCATGAGCTATGGCCGCTTCCTCGACTACGTGAACGCCGGCCGCGTCACCGCCGTGGACATCTACGACGGCGGCCGCAGTGCGGTGATCGAGGCGGTGGACCCCGATCTGGACAACCGGGTGCAGCGCCTGCGGGTGGACCTCCCCGGCGTTGCCCCTGAGCTGGTGAACCAGCTCAAGGACCAGGGCATCAGCTTCGACATCCACCCGCCCCGCCAGTCGCCGCCGGTGCTCGGTGTGCTCGGCAATCTGCTCTTTCCCCTGCTGCTGATCGGCTCGCTGATCTTCCTGGCCCGGCGCTCCAGCGGCATGCCCGGCGGCCCTGGCCAGGCCATGCAGTTCGGCAAGACCAAGGCCCGCTTCGCCATGGAAGCCGAGACGGGCGTGAAATTCGACGACGTGGCCGGCGTGGAGGAGGCCAAGCAGGATCTGCAGGAGGTGGTGACCTTCCTCAAGACCCCTGAACGCTTCACCTCGGTGGGGGCCCGGATCCCCAGGGGTGTGCTGCTGGTGGGGCCCCCGGGCACCGGCAAGACCCTGCTGGCCAAGGCCATTGCCGGCGAGGCCGGCGTGCCCTTCTTCTCGCTCTCCGGTTCGGAGTTCGTGGAGATGTTCGTGGGCGTCGGCGCCAGCCGCGTGCGCGACCTGTTCAAGCGCGCCAAGGAGAACAGCCCCTGCCTGATCTTCATCGATGAGATCGACGCCGTGGGCCGGCAGCGGGGCGCCGGCCTCGGCGGCGGCAACGACGAGCGCGAGCAGACCCTCAACCAGCTGCTCACCGAGATGGACGGCTTCGAGGGCAACACCGGCATCATCATCATCGCCGCCACCAACCGGGCCGATGTGCTCGATTCCGCCCTGCTCCGGCCCGGCCGCTTCGACCGCCAGGTGCAGGTGGACGTGCCCGACATCAAGGGCCGGCTCGAGATCCTCAAGGTGCACAGCCGCAACAAGACCCTCGGCGAGGACGTGACGCTGGAGACGATCGCCCGCCGCACCCCGGGCTTCTCCGGAGCCGATCTGGCCAACCTGCTCAACGAGGCGGCCATCCTCACCGCCCGCCGGCGCAAGACGGCCACCACCCTGGCGGAGATCGATGACGCCGTGGACCGGGTGATCGCCGGCATGGAGGGCAAGCCCCTCACCGATGGCCGCAGCAAGCGCCTGATCGCCTACCACGAGGTGGGCCATGCCCTGGTGGGCACCCTGGTGAAGGCCCACGACCCCGTGCAGAAGGTCACCCTGATTCCCCGCGGCCAGGCCCAGGGCCTCACCTGGTTCTCCCCCGACGAGGAACAGATGCTGGTGAGCAAGGCCCAGCTGCGGGCCCGCATCATGGGCGCACTCGGGGGCCGCGCCGCCGAGGATGTGGTGTTCGGCCGCGAGGAGGTGACCACGGGCGCCGGCGGCGACATCCAGCAGGTGGCCTCGATCGCGCGCCAGATGGTCACCCGCTTCGGCATGAGCGACCTCGGCCAGTTCTCCCTCGAGGCCGGCAGCCAGGAGGTGTTCCTGGGGCGCGACCTGATGACCCGCAGTGACGGCTCCGAGCGCATGGCCAGCCGGGTGGATGATGCCGTGCGCCAGATCGTGCTCAGCTGCTACGCCGACACCGTGAAGCTGGTGGCCGAGCAGCGCGAATGCATGGACCGGGTGGTGGATCTGCTGATCGAGAAGGAGAGTCTCGATGGCGACGAATTCCGGGCCATCGTCTCGGAGTTCACCACCGTGCCGGACAAGGAGCGGTTCTCCCCCCTGCTTCCCGCCACTGACGGCGAGTCGTCCAGAGAAGTGCAGCCGCTTCAGTCCTGAGACTGAGACTGAGATTGAGATTGAGACCCCCCCGGTCCCCCGCCCCAGCTGGGGCTTCAGACCGGGCGCACCGTGCGCTTTTCGATCACCTTGTCGATCAGCCCGTAGCTGACGCATTCGGCGGGAGACATGAAGAAGTCGCGGTCGGTGTCTTCCTCGATGCGGCTGAGGCTCTGGCCGGTGCGATCGGCCAGTTCCTGGTTCAGCTTCTTCTTGAGATAGAGGATCTCGTCGGCCTGGATGCGGATGTCGCTGGCCTGACCCCGGGCGCCGCCGAGGGGCTGGTGGATCATGATCCGCGAGTGGGTGAGGCTGCTGCGCTTGCCCTTGGTGCCGGCACAGAGCAGGAAGGCCCCCATCGAGGCGGCCAGACCCACACACACCGTGTGCACATCCGGTTTGATGTGCTGCATGGTGTCGAAGATCCCCAGACCGTCGTAGACGGAGCCACCCGGGGAGTTGATGTAGAGATAGATGTCCCGATCCGGGTCCTCCGCCTCCAGGAAGAGCAGCTGGGCCACGATCCGGTTGGCGGACTCGGCGGTGACCTGCTCGCCCAGGAACACGATCCGTTCCCGCAGCAGGCGCGAGTAGATGTCGAACGCACGCTCGCCCCGGCCCGACTCCTCAATCACAATCGGAATCGTCGTCACAGGCCTCAGAAGATCGCAGGGCCGATCCTACTGAGCCCGGGCCGCTAGGGTCGCCTGATCCACCGCCGAGCAGCGTGAGCCCAGCCCTCACCGTCTCCGACAGCAAGCGCGCCTTCCACCGCGCCTTCCCGCACGTGATCGCGCCGATCTACCGGCGCATGGTGGACGAACTGCTGGTGGAGCTCCATCTGCTCAGCCGACAGCGGGGTTTCCAGAGTGATGCCCTGTTCGCCTGCGGTCTGATCCAGGTGTTCGACAGCTTCTCGCGCGGCTACCGGCCCGCCCCGCAGCGCGAGCTGCTGCTGGCGGCACTCTGCAGCGCCTCCGGCTTCGACGCCGGGCAGCTGCGCCAGCAGCGCGACACCGCCATGGCGGCCATGGGCCACCACAGCGTGCAGGAGGTGAGCCAGTGGATCGCCGAGCAGGGCCAGGGGGCGCCGGAACCGGTGGCCACCGCCCTGGCCAATGTGCGCCGGCCCGACTTCCACTACTCCCGGCTGGTGGCGGTGGGTCTGCTGAGCCTGCTGGAGCAGGCCGAGGGAGGCGACACCAAGGATCCGGCCGCCCTGCGCCAGTCGGCCCACGACCTGGGCGAGGCCATGGGGCTGCTGCGCGATCGCCTCGACAAGGACCTCAGCCTGTACGCCAGCAACCTGGAGAAACTGGCCCAGGCGGTGGAGCTGATGGAGGAGACCGTGGCCGCCGAGCGCCGCAAGCGCGAACGCCAGCAGGCCGGGCTCACGGCGGTGGCGGCTCAGGAGGAGACGCCACCGCAGGCGGCTGAGTCCCAGGCTGGATCGGCAGCGGCTTCCCAAGCTGCAGACGCCCCAGCAGCCGACTGATGCCGGCGCCGCCCGCCGGCTGCTCCTCTGCGGGCGGGCCATCGTCGGCCAGCAGCAGCAGCTGACGGGACTGCAGCAGAGGCAGCGGCAGCTGGCCAGGCAGCAGGTTGAGGGCGGCGAGGGCCCGGGGTCGGGCCTGCAGGCGCAGCAGGGGCCGGCGGCCGCCGGCGCCCGCGGCCCCGGCGCCCGCGGCGGTGGGGTCGTCCTCGCCGCTGGTGATCGCTGCCGGTTCCGGCCCGAGGAACAGCAGCAGCTGCAGCGGCCGGCCCGCCGCCGCCAGCCAGCGCCACCCGCCCACCTCCCGGCCCTGGGCATCGCGCCAGGTGACGGCGGGCAGGCCGGCCGCAGCCGGAGCGGGCGACTCCGGTTGCTCGGGCTGCTCGGCCAGCGCTGGAGTATCCACCAGAGCCCTGGCCCGCAGCCGTTGGCTGAGGGCCTCGAGGATGGCCGTCCAGGCCGCCGGATCTCCCTGCACCGGCAGCACCAGCTCCAGGCCGGCCTGGAAGGGGCCGGCCAGCCGGGGGCGCAGACGCAGCTCGAAGGGGGTGTTCAGCAGCAGGGCCAGCTGGTCCTCTCCGAGGCCGTACACCGACTGCACCGCCTCGCGCACCGGGGCTCGGTCGAGCAGGCCGGCGAGCAGCGCCTCGAGGGAGCGGCCGCTGAGGCGCAGCAGCAGCCCCTCGCCGATGGGCGGCGGCAGATCGGCGGCGGCAGGCAGGGGCGGCGGCGGCGGCAGGGGGGCCAGGGAGCGGGAGGCGACGGCGCTGGCGGCCTCGCCGCCGAAGAGCAGGTCGCCGGGCGCCAGCTCCAGGGCCACACAGCCTTCCTGCAGGGAGTGCAGCAGGGGAGCCATGGGGCCACCCATGGCCTCCAGGCCCTGCCGGCTCCAGTAGGCCCCCGGCTGGCTCTGCAGCAGCTGCAGACAGCGCAGCTGCAGGCCCTGCTGACGACGGCTGGCCTGCACCAGCTGCTCCTGCAGGAACTGCCGGGCCAGCGGTCCGGAGGACACCACCAGCAGCCCGTCGATCTGGAGGCTGTGGGGGGGCGTGGAGAGGGAGCCCAGCCGCACCTGCCGGGGCAGGGGCATCACCAGGTAGGCGCCGCCGGCCTGGTCGTGGCTCCAGAACTGCCACCACAGCTGACGCTGCTGGCGCCACAGCAGGCGGGCGGTGGGGGCATCGAGCCGCTGCTGCCAGAGGGGGGGAGGCTGCCGCTCGGGGGCGGCGGGAAAACTCTGCAGCAGGCCGGCATGGGGCAGCAGGCGTCCCAGCCCCTCGGCCCGGGGCCGGGGCATGCGCAGCAGCACCAGGGCCGGCACCGCCAGCAGCAGCACACTGACCAGGGCGGTGACCTGCAGAGGAATCGCCCGCGGCAGCGTCGGGGCCGGCAGCCGCAGGCTGAGGGCGGGACGACGCAGGGGGCCGAGGGACCACTTCATGGCAGCAGGCCGTAGAGGGTGGTGCGCTGGCGTGCCGGCCGGCCCAGGCTGGCCGCCGCCGCCGCCAGGGACTCCGGCGTCTGGCTGGTGCCGCCCTTGGCTCCGGCCATGGTGGTGATGTGCTCCTCCATCAGGGTGCCGCCGAGGTCGTTGCAACCCCAGCGCAGGGCCTCGGTGGCCCCACTGAGGGTGAGCTTCACCCAGCTGGGCTGGTGGGCGGCGATCGAGCCGCCGAGCACGAGCCGCGCCTGGGCAGTGAGCACGAGCATGGCGGCGCGGTCGGGCTGATCCCGACCCACCCGGGAGCGCAGGGAGGCCGGGGCCGCTTCCCCCACGAAGGGCAGCAGCACGAATTCCGTGAACCCCACCGCGCCGCGGCGCCGGGCGGCGCTCTGCAGGCCCCCCAGGGTGAGCAGGTGGGCGGCCAGATCGGCCGGGGCCTCGATGTGGCCCGCCATCAGGGTGCTGGTGGAGGCCAGGCCCCGGCGGTGGATCTGCAGCAGGGCCGCCACCCAGGCGCGGGCTGAGAGCTTTTCCGGGCAGAGCAGGCGCCGCACCCGTTCGGAGAGCACCTCGGCAGCGGTGCCGGGCACCGAGCCCAGACCCGCCGCCCGCAGCCGCTCCAGCACCAGGTCGAGGGCAATGCCGTCCTGTTCGGCGAAGAACAGCAGTTCCTGGGGCGAGAAGGCGTGCAGGTGGATGCCCGGGGCCGCCTCCAGCAGCAGCTGCAGCAGGTGCTCGGCATAGGCCAGCTGGCTGCCGCCCAGGCGGGCCTCGGGGTTGAGCCCGCCCTGCACGCAGAGTTCGGTGGCGCCGGCCTGCTGGGCCTGGCGGGCCCGCTCCTGGAGGTCGTCCCGCTCCAGCCAGTAGGCACCGGCCTGGCCGGGATCGCGGCGAAAGGCGCAGAAGGAGCAGTGCTGCACGCAGTGGTTGGAGACGTTGAGGTTGCGGTTGACCACGTAGGTCACCGTGTCCCCCGCCAGCTCATGGCGCCGGGCGTCGGCCCGGCGGCGCAGCTGCTCGCCCTCGGCCCCGCGGCAGGGCCGCTGCAGCAGCTCCAGCACCAGCCCCGCGGGCAGGGGCGCCGGGCCGGCGGCGCAGGCGGCGAGCAGGTCTTCAGCGGGCCAGGAGGTCCAGGGGGCAGCAGCGCCCGGCGGCGGAGGCGGCACCAGCACTGCGGCAGCCTCCTCCCAGGCCCAGGGGGCCAGGGCCGTTGCCACCGCCGGGGTGATCACGGACGACGGCCGAAGGCGGCAGGGGCGCGCGGCGGGCCGCCAGTGTCGGGCCGGTCGGCCCTGCCGGCCCGGCTGGGCCTGGCGGCCGACTCACTGGCGCGCCGGCGCCGCCGGTCCCGCCATTCCGCGGCGGAGAGGTAGATCACGCCGGCGCTCACGAACACCAGGAGCGCCGAGGCAATGCCGGCGAGCACCTGGTAGCTGGTGACGGTCAGCCCGGTGGCGGGGAGCTCGATCACGGAACGGACAGCCAGCTGGGGAGGTTCAGAACTTGATGCTGCCGTCGCCGTGGCGGCCCCACACCACCATGGCGAGGGAGAAGCTGAACAGAGCGGCCAGGGAGGCCCAGCCCAGGGTGATCAGCATGGGTGGCGGTGGGTGCGATGGCGGCACTGTACCTAGGCTCGGGGGCAGTCGGATGAGAGCTGACCATGCATCGCTCCACCACTGCAGCCCCCGCTGCCCCCACCGCCGTGCGCGAGCAGCAGCGGGCCCGGCAGCCCTATCCCCACTTCAAGGTGGTGGTGCTCGACGATGACGTGAACACCTTCCAGCACGTGGTGGAGTGCCTGGTGCGCTTCATCCCGGGCATGCAGCCCGACCGCGCCTGGGAGCTGGCCCACCGCATCGATGGCGAGGGCTCGGCCGTGGTGTGGTGCGGGCCGCAGGAGCAGGCCGAACTCCACCACCAGCAGCTGGGCGGCGCAGGGCTCACCATGGGCCCTCTGGAGCCGGCCTGATGGGCCGGGTGGTGGTGACCCACAGCACCTACCTGGAGGGGCTGATCCCGCTGCTGCGCAAGCTGGCGGCCCAGCCCGGCGTGAGCACCGTCACCCCGGCCGTGATCAGTCGGGTGCGGGGCCGGATCCAGGGGCTGAAGCTGCGCGTGTCGGTGCCGATCACCGGCGGCCACAAGCTGGTGGCCCGCCGCGGCGGCAGCGCCCAGGAGGTGTTCGTGGTCACGGCGTGGAGCCGGGAGCAGCTGGAACAGGAGCTGAACCGGCTGCTCGCGGAGTGATCACCAGGCGGGCCCAGGCGCCGCCCTCGCGGAACCAGGGCTCCTCGCAGATCTCCAGATCGGCAGGGTCCAGCAGCCAGCAGCGGCAGATGTAGCTGGCGTAGTCCTCCAGGTTGGTCTGGGGGGCCTGCCAGTGCACCAGCGCCAGTTCGTTGATGCGGGTGATCGCCTGCTGCGGCTCCACGTCCGCAGTGGGCAGGCAGGTGGTGTCGCGCAGCACGAAGGTGCGAAAGCGTTCGGCCAGGGGGGCGCTGTCGAGGGTCCGGGGATCGCCCTCGAGGGGGTATTTGAGGAAGTAGAGGTGGCGGGCCCGGGGGAACAGGTGGGAGGGCGCCCGTTCAAGCAGCTGATCCAGCTGCTGGCGCAGGTGCAGGGGCAGATGCTGCTCGGGGTCGGAGGCCACCGGCTGGCGCGGGATCGGCACGGCCCGGGCGGGACCGCTCACCGAGGGGGGGGATTCCGGCAAGGACCTCAGCCGCAGGTGTGACGCGTGGAAGGGGGGTGGACCGCCATGCCGTTTTGCCCCAGTGTTCGACCTGGTGGAACCAGAGGGGGGTCAAGGACGGGGCGCCGTTTCCGGCTGGAAGGCCGGTTTACGTTGCTGGCCGCTGCAGACCCCCACGTCGAAGAGGGAGTCAGATCAGAAAACTGTAGAAGGCAGTCACCAACACAGCAGTCCGCCCGAATCCTAAGGGGAGAACAGGGGCCACAGAGCCCGCACGGCCGCCAGACGCTCGCGGGCCTGGTCCTCGAGAGCCGCCGCATCGGGGCCATCCAGCAGCAGGGTGACGTGGCCGAGTTTGCGGCCCGCAGCCACGGCGCTCTTGCCGTACCAGTGCAGCTGGGCGCCGGGCAGGGCCGCCAGGGCGCGGCGCTCGGCCTGGTAGTCGCCCGGGGCGGTGTGATCGCGCTGCTCGAAACCGAGCAGGTTGACCATCAGCGCTCCAGGCACCTTGAGCCCCACCGGTCCCATCGGCAGTCCGGCCACGATCCGGGCCTGCTGGGCGAACTGGCTGGTGTGGGCGGCCTCGATCGTGACGTGGCCGGAATTGTGGGTGCGGGGGGCGATCTCGTTCACCTGCAGGCCGGCGGGGCCATGGAAGAACTCGATCGAGAGCACGCCCACGTAGTCCAGAGCGGTGAGCAGGGAGGCGGCGATGTTGCGGGCATAGGCCTGCAGCGCATGGGGCACGAGGGCGGGTGCGAGCACCCAGTCGCACACCTGGCGGTGCTGGTGGGTGCGCACCAGCGGGTAGCAGAGCACCCGCCCGGCGCGATCGCGGCAGGCCAGCTGGGAAAGCTCCTGCTCGAACGCCACCACCGGCTCCACGAACCACTGCCGGGGATCCACGCGCTCCAGCAGGGCCTGCAGCTCAGCGCCGTCCCCCACCAGCACGGTGCCCTTGCCGTCGTAGCCGCCGGAAGCGGCCTTGGCCATCAGGGGGAAGGCCCAGCCAGGGCGCAGGCCGGAGGGCTGGCTGGCGCCAGCGGGCGTGTCACCGCCGCCGGCAGGGCTGCCGGCAGGATCGCCGGCGCGGCGGTGGTGGCCTGCCGGCTGCGGGCCCACCAGCAGGTCGGCCAGGGGCAGCCAGGGGGGAGAGGGCAGATTCAGCCGTCGCAACAGCTCGCGCTGGCTGCGCTTGCACACCAGCGGCTCCAGGGCGGTGAGGCTGGGCACGAAGGTCACCCCCTGGGCCGCCAGGGGCGCCAGGCCGGCCAGGTCGACCCATTCGTTCTCGAAGGTGATGGCGCTGCAGCGCTGGGCCAGCCGCTGGGTGGCCTGCAGATCCCGCACGCCGCCAGGGATCACCGCACTAGCGAGCCGGGTGGCCGGATCGTCGGCATTGGGCGTCTGCACCAGCAGCGGCAGCTTCAGCTCGCGGGCCGCTGCGGCCAGCATCCAGGCGAGCTGGCCGCCGCCCACCACGCCGATCGGGGGCAGCCCCCCATCCGCCCCGGCAGGGGGGCGCGCAGCAGCACGGGTCTGGACCATGGGCTGAGGCTAGAGGCCGTTCGGGGCAGGGGCCTCCGCCCGAGGCCTCAGGTGAGCCCCCGATCACCGGCGAAGGCGTAGCGCACCAGGCTGAGCAGCAGCACGGCCAGGAACAGGGCCAGACCGACGGTGCAGGCGTAGCTGATCTCCAGCTCGGTGAAGGCCATGTCGTACACGTAGTACACGATCGTGCGGGTGGAGTCGGCCGGTCCGCCCTGGGTCATCAGGAACACCTCCTCGAAGACCTTGGTGGCGGCGATGGCCGAGATCACCGCCACCAGGGTGATGTAGGGCCGCAGCAGGGGCAGGGTGATGTCGAGGTGCCTGCGCCAGCCATCGCTGCCGTCCAGGGAGGCGGCCTCGTAGAGCTCCGGCGCGATCCCCTGCAGGCCCGCGAGGAAGATCACCATGTAGTAGCCGAGGCCCTTCCAGAGGGTCACCAGCATCACGGCGGGCAGCGCCAGCAGGGGCGAGGTGAGAAAGCCGATGGGGCTGAAGGCATTGCCGAGCAGGGCTCCCAGCCAGCCATTGATCAGGCCGTTCTCGGCGTAGAGCCAGCGAAAGGCGATCGCCGCCACCACGATCGACACCAGCACCGGGGTGTAGAGGGCGCCGCGGAACCAGTGGATGCCAGGCAGGGAACGGTTCACCAGCACCGCCAGGGCCAGGGCCCCGAGCACGATCGGCGGCACCACCCCGAGCAGGTAGGTGAAGGTGGTGAGGCTCACCCGCGCCATCAGCGGATCGGCCAGCAGCCGGCGGTAGTTGGCCAGGCCCACGACGCGCAGCGGCTCGCTCACGTCCAGCCCGGCCTGGCTGAAGCTCATCACCAGCGCCATCACCGCCGGAATCAGCACCGACAGGGCGATCAGCACCAGCGCCGGAGCGAGGAAGCCCCAGGCGGTGGCGGTGCGGGGCGAGGAAGCGGACATCACGGCCGGCCGGAGGCGGCCATTGTGGGAGATCCCCGCCGGCCTGCCGTCGCGTGAGCGCCCCGCCCGATCCCGCCTGTGCGCCGCACAGCAGCGCCGCCGCCGCCGCGCCGGCCGATCCCTGCCAGGTGCTGCGCCGGGTGTGGGGCTACCCGGCCTTCCGCGGGCCCCAGGAGGCGATCGTGCGCCACGTGATCGCTGGCGGCTCGGGGCTGGTGCTGATGCCCACCGGTGGTGGCAAATCCCTCTGCTATCAGGTGCCGGCCCTGTGCCTGCCGGGCCTGGCGGTGGTGGTGTCGCCGCTGATCGCCCTGATGGACGACCAGGTGCAGGCCCTGCAGCAGCTGGGGGTGCGGGCGGCGGCGCTGCACTCGGGCCTGGAGGCGGAGCAGGGGGCGGCGCTCTGGCGCCGCCTGGCCCGGGGGGAGATCGATCTGCTCTATGCGTCGCCGGAGCGGCTGCTGAGCGGCGATCTGCTGGAGCGGCTGGCGGAGCCGGGCGGGGCCCGGCCCCCGGCCCTGTTCGCGATCGACGAGGCCCACTGCGTGTCGCAGTGGGGGCATGACTTCCGGCCCGACTACATCCAGCTGGGGGTGCTGGCGGAGCGCTTCCCGCAGGTGCCGCGGCTGGCCCTCACCGCCACCGCCGATCCGCGCACCCGCCAGGAGATCATCCAGCGGCTGCGGCTGGAGCAGGGGCAGGTGTTCCTGGCCAGCTTCGATCGGCCCAACATCCGCTATCTGCTGCGCGCCAAGGAGCAGGCCAGCCGGCAGCTGCTGGCCTTCCTGGCGGAGCACGGCGGCGAGGCGGGCATCGTGTATGCCCGCTCGCGCAGCCGGGTGGACCGGCTGGCCGCCGAGCTGCGCGCCGCGGGCCACGACGCGGTGGCCTACCACGCCGGCCTGGCCAGCGAACAGCGCAGCGCCGCCCTGCAGCGCTTCCGCACGGGCAGCGCCGTGGTGGTGGTGGCCACGATCGCCTTCGGCATGGGCATCGACAAACCCGACGTGCGCTTCGTGGCCCACGTGGACCTGCCCAAAAGCCTGGAGGCCTACTACCAGGAGACCGGACGTGCGGGCCGCGACGGGCTGCCGGCGGTGGCCTGGATGGTGCACGGGCCGGGGGATGTGCCGCAGCTGCGCCGCTTCATCGACGACTCGGCCGCCAGCGCCGAGCAGAAGCGGGTCGAGCACGGCAAGCTCGAGGCCCTGATCGCCTTCAGCGAGGCGGCGGGCTGCCGCCGCCAGGTGCTGCTGCGCCACTTCGGCGAGCAGCTGGCTGAGCCCTGCGGCAACTGCGACGGCTGCCTCGAGCCCAAGGCCCTGGTGGACGTGCGCGTGCCGGCCCAGAAACTGCTCTCGGCGGTGGTGCGCACCGGCCAGCGCTTCGGCGCCGCCCACGTGGTGGACGTGCTGCTGGGCGGGAGCGGCGAACGGCTGCGCCAGCTGGGTCACGACCGGCTGAGCGTGCACGGCATCGGCCGTGAGCTGGACCGCAGCCAGTGGCGCAGCCTGGTGCGCCAGCTCACCGGCCTGGGCTATCTGCAGCCGGTGCCGGACGGGCGCGGTGGACTGCAGCTGGGCGCGCCGGAGCTGGTGCGGCCTCTGCTGCGGGGTGAAGCGGGTCTGGAACTGCCGCTGCCGGGGCCCCAGGGGCCCCGGCAGCGGGCGGCGGCGGGCGGTGGTTCGGGGCCGGGCGCCACCCTGGCCGCGCAGCAGGGCGGCGACGGCGTGAACGCCGAGCTGCTGGAGGCGCTGCGGGCCTGGCGGCGGCAGCAGGCCCGCGACCAGGGCGTGCCGCCCTATGTGGTGTTCCACGACCGCACGCTGCTGGAGCTGGCGGAGCGCCGGCCGGCCAGGCTGGAGCAGCTGGCCGTGGTGAGCGGCATCGGCGCCGCCCGGCTGGAGCGCTACGGGGAGGCCCTTCTGGCGGTGCTGCGGCGGCATGCGGAGCCGCGGCCGGACAGGCCCTCGGCGCCGGGCGGGAACAGCTCCCCCTGAATCACCGCCGGCCAGCGGCGCAGCGGCGCGGCCTTGAGGACAGCGTCGCCGGCGCGCTTGAGGGGCGCCGGGTGCAGGGCGGGCCAGAGCAGGTCGGAGGCCCGGAACAGGGCGTAGGGGGAGGACACCGGCATGACTCGAATGCCAGACAGTACGCCTGTACTAGCCGGGATCGCTGTAGCTGTCAACTCCCGGCGCCAGTCCAGGCACCATCGCCGGGCTCGGCGCCGCTCAGCCCCAGAGCTGGGAGAGATTGTGATGAACGGCTGCGCCGATCTTGTCGCCTACCTTGAGGCCCTGGCGATTGCCACCGGGGAAGTGAATGCCTCCCCAGAGCCGGGATCGGCCGGCATCGAGGGCGGCCTCCTGCCATGTCTTCCACTGAAGCTCGGTTGATCCCCCGTTGGGGAACTCAAAACTGAGATCAAAGGCAACCTTGCCTCCGAATGCTTTGCTGCCCGTGAAGCGCTTCAGGAATTCCGCTCCAGCGGCTGAAAAAGTGGAGTGACCAGACGTGTATTCGGCGAAGGGTGGGCTGTAGCCACCTTCCTGCTTCTGGTAGGTCTCCCAGTCGCTGCCGGTGATCAGGTCCACCTTGCCTGTGCGGCGGTTGTAGGCGTGGAACTGGCTGCCATTGGATGGATTGCCATCAGCATCCTTCAGGAGGCCGAAACGGGAGAGATCCTGAACTGCCCGGATGGGACGTACGTAGTCTGTATTGAGCTTGAGGTCCCAGGACGATATGCCGGCATTGTGCAGCGATGCAGCAAGACCAAGAAACAATTGCGCATCCTCTCCGAGGCTGTTGTTCTCTGCCAGGGACGCATACTGGCCGAACACCATCCAGGTGCCCGGTGGGAATGGTGTGTCAGGGCCATCCTCCCAGTATTCAGCGATGCCCTTGCGTCTGGTGCCGGCCTTGCCCGGGTTGAGCTTGCGGCTGAAGGCCAGCACGTTCTCCGTTTGACGGATGAAACGAGGATTGATGAACCTGCCAACGGCATGGGCATTGATGGGAACGGGCTTGCCCTTGCCCTTGCCATTGTCAAAGATCACCCCCTTCCTGAGATTGTGGGTATCGCGAGGGTCGAGCAGGAAGGGCTCCGGTGCGGCTGCCTTGCCGGTGATCCGGCGCAATTCCCTGGTGCCCAACCCAAAAGGACTGACATCCCCCCATTGTGGCGTGAGAAATGTCTGCAGGCCGGACGCTGGATGGTCGCTGATCTGAAACTCAGGGGTCCAGCGGTCAATCTTCCTCACCCGGTGTGGATCAGGATTGACGGGTTTGTAGTTGATCAATCGATCAAAGCCATCCTGGCTGTAGGTTGCGACGACTGAATCGGCAACTTCTCTGGCAATCTTCCGCACTTTTCGCTGCGTTTGATCTGAGAGAGTGTTTTTGGATTGCCGGTAGAAGCGAAGAATCTCTCTGCGGCCATCGCGGGTGATTCCAGAGACGTTACTGGAGAGAACTTTCAATGCCGTTCGGGAGATCACATTCTCGATCACTGCCCTGCTCGGATTCAGTGAGCCAACCCGTCGCAGCAGCCGCTTCGATTCACTTCCGATGCTCGATTTCGAGCGTCGATCAAACAGCTGCCAGGCTTCGTACATTCCGGTGCCGGCCATGGAGTAGAAGCGGGCCGAAACGGTTGGCCCGGCTTGCCTCTGGAGGCGCACATTGCCTTGCGAAACTGTGTTGGTGATCGTGCCGACCCACCGGGAAACCAGTGTTTTCCGCTCACCCTTCTCTGCGATCACTCTGGTTTTCAGCGTTCCTCGATCAACCTTGAGTCTTGGCATGACAACACCAGCAACGGTTGGGTTGGCAGATCCTCGGCCTGGTGCACGGGCGTGCTCCACCGGGAGCAGCCTGCGGGAACCTCCGCTGCGATGGCGTGGACAGACCGAGCCTGCGCTGTCCTTCGGCTAGCGGCAAAGGGGACGAGGGGGAGCCCGTTGTCAATCAATCTTTACAAGACTTGTGTTCTGGAACACAACTGCCCGCCACCCCGCAGCGGGGGGCTCAGGTGCCGTTGCTGAGGAAACGGCCCGCCAGGCGCAGCGCCAGCACCACCGCCGCCATGCCGTAGGACGCGAAGGTGAGCACCTGGCCGGCGCTGCCGGCCGTGTAGGCCCCCCGCTCCAGCAGCACCAGATCGGCCACGGAGGCGGCGGTGCCCCAGAGCAGCACCCACACGCTCACGTAGGCCACGCCTCTGAGGGTCTGGTTCATGGGGAGCTGCGCATCTCTGGGGAGGACCCTATCCGGCCTCAGGCGCCGGGCGGCCGGCAGCTGGCCGGCAGGGTGAGTTCACTGCCATCCCGCAGTGCCCGGTAATGGGGTGACATGATCTCCAGGCCGGCTGCATTGCAACCGTCCTGGATGTTCTCATGCAGGCTGGAATAGATCCTGGCCATCACGCCGGGATCAGCCGTGTAGGCATTGAGCTCGTAGCGCACATAGAAGTCATCCAGGCCCGACTGCAACACAAACGGTGCCGGTTCGGCGAGAACTCCCGGTGTTCTGAGAGCAGCGGCGATCAACACCTCGTAGGCCTGCCGCCAAGGGATGTCGTAACCGAGCGTGATGGTGGAGTGAAGAATCAAGGGCACAGCATCAGCTTCTGTGGCAGCACTGCTGTAGTTCACGATATGACTGGTAAGCACCGACGAATTTGGAATCGTGACCACGACATTCTTGATCGTGCGAATGCGCGTGACCAACAGAGTTTTATCGACAACATCTCCAACGGTATCGCCGATCTGAACACGGTGTCCCACCAGGAAGCCACGGGTGTAGGTGAGAATGATGCCCGCAAAGATGTTGGCAATTGCTGACGAGGAGCCCAGGGAGATCAGCACACCCAGGAAGATTGAGATACCTTGAAAGGCGGGTGTGTGCGACCCCGGAAAATAGGGAAACGACACAGTGGCCGCAAACGCAAGCACCAGGAACTGGATGAGCTTGTGGGTGGGCTTCGCCCACTCGGGATAGAACCAATCAATAACGATGGTGCCGCGTTCAACTTCGGTGAAGATGAAGCGCAGAATCTTCAGCAGGTAATAGGTGATCACCCCAATCACCGCCAGAAAGACCAGATTGGGCAGGTAGTCGACAACACCACGGATCACCGTGGCCAATGCTGCCTTCACATAGCCGAACAAGGACCGCGTCAGTCCCCTGGTCCAGGGAAAGAAGCTGAGCACCAGGCTCCCGTAGGCAGCAATCAGCAGCAGATAGAGCACCAGCCGGATGATGCGCACGATCTCGGTGAGCAGATCCACCACCCGCCCGGCCGAGAGGATCTGGGTGTGGAACAGCTTCAGCCCCGGAATGCGGGTGCCCTGCCAGCTCCTCAGGAGGATGCGGATGCGGGGAAAGGACCGGGAGATCGCCACCCAGCCGGCCAGAAAGGCCATGGTGAGCACCACCGTGCTGGCGGCACCGATGAGCAGGCTGCGCCAGCCGTAGGTGGAGCGGTAGGACTGGACGGCCGCCCGGATGCGCTGGGCGTAGACCGTGGCCAGTTCATCCCTGGCGGTGCCTGCCGCAGCGGCGTCGGCATCCAGCAGGGTGACCAGGGTGGTTTCACCGGCGCGGATGTCGGTGGATCCAACGACGGGGTTGTCGGCCACCTTGATGGCCTCCAGGGGAGTGTCGAGATCCCGGGCGAAGGTGAGGATGCGCCTGGAGATCACCTCGGCGCGAAAGCTGGGATCGAAGGACGCCACCCGCGCCTGGATCGGGAACAGGGTGTCGTCACCGAGCACCACCGGCGAACTGGCCAGGGCCGCAGCCAAGGGGCCGCTCAGAGCCAGCACCAGCGCCGACAGCAGCAGGAGCACCCTCAGCCGGGGCGGCCGGGCGCGGTGCACTGGGGTGCCCATCACGGTGCGGCCTCTGGTGAGTTCAAGCCTACGGATGAGCACTCAGGGCTCAGCCCAGATACCAGCGCAGCAGGGCCAGCAGCTGGCCGGCGGGGCCATGGCCGCTGATCTGTTCACCGATCAGGGCGGCGGCAAAGCCCAGCATGGCCACCCGGCCGTTGAGACGCTCCACCGTGGCCAGGGCGTCGGTGTTCCAGGGACGGCGGGTGGTGAGCCCCTGGCCGAACGGCTCGATCGGCTCATAGGCGAAGTGCGGCCTGGTCATGGTGGAATGCGGCGTGCAGGGCCGAGCCTATGGCCATCACGAGCGTGACGTGGGCGGCCCCATGCCTGAGCGGATCCTGAAGGTGGCGCAGCTCAGGGAGCGGGGCTGGCAGCCCCGGCAGCACCCTCAATGCGGGCCTGCACCTCGGCCTTGCAGGTTTGCTTGGCGGCATCAAGCGTGGATCCCGCGTTCACCTTCTGCACCACACAGTTGCACACCTTCTCGGCAAACTGCGGCGGTGGGTTGACCATCCCCTTGCTCACGAGTTCTTCCCTGACCTTGGCCTCGCATTTCCGGCGAATGATCTGGTCCTTGATCGATTCGGCCCCGGCAGGCTGCTGCAGGAGCAGGGCCAGTGCGGATGCAGCCCCAATGATCGCGGCGAGGCGGAGAGCCATGGGAGTACAGAGCAGAGGCGCATCCTGGCACGGCTGCCAGCGGATCACCAGCGGCCGCTCGCCCACTGCTGCGCAGAAGCCTTCGGCTACGTGGCTTTCATACCGTGCAAAGCCCAGGCACACGACCGGTTCGGTGACCGTGCCCTGCCGGCGCTGCTCGCGCTCGCCCAGGGCCGGCAGCTCCGGCGGGGTGGGAGCGCTCAGGGCGGTGAAGGAGACGCCGCGGATGCCGTAGAAGTGGGCCGGGTCGATGGCCAGGGCCTCGAGCCAATCGGCCATACAGTTGGATCAGGCATCAGACAGACGAGCGCACTTCCACCCAGGGCTCACCTTCGCCAGAGCGGGCGATAACTGCGCATCAAGCCAGAGGATCACGCCACCAATACAGGATGATTCAGCTCATGAGCGGCATACATCAGGGCTGCCTGCAGATCTTCCGGCTCAAGATCAGGAAGCTCGCTGAGGATCTGATCAGGTGTGAGGCCAGCGGCATAGAGATCAAGCACATCGCTCATGCGGATCCGCATCCCTCGGATGCAGGGTTTGCCGCCGCACCGGGCCGGGTTGTGGGTGATGCGGGATTCAGCCATGGGAACACGCTAGCGGCTGCTGCCTGACCGATTCAAACCGCCAACCCCATCACCGACATCCACGCCGCCGGAATCTCCCGCTCCAGCCGCCAGCGGATCGCCATCGGCCGCTCGCCCTCATGACGGCGGTGGTGGTGCTCTGGCTCTCCCAGTGGAACAGCCCGGGGACGAGGGCCAGGTCGCGGTAGAGGGTGGAAGGGGGGGGAGGAGGGCTTCGCTGTGCGCAGGGTGATGAACAGCAGGTCGGTGGCGCTGCTCTGGTGCCAGAGCACGCCTTCGCAGTGGCAGGCGTCCTCAGTTCTGATGGAGGATGCTGCTGATTTGGCGACGGATCGCCTCAAAGCGTCGATAGGCCATCCAGACCTCTTCGAGATCCACCTGGTCGTAGGCGTGAATCAGAACATCGCGCATCCCTGCCATGGCCCGCCAAGGCAGATCGGGGTGAAGACGACGGAATTCAGGGCTGAGACGCTTGGTGGCCTCGCCAAGAATCTCAAGACAACGAATCACGGCATCCTGGAGGTCATCCTTGGCGAGGTATATCTCACCATCACAGAGGGATGGCTTCGGCTTCCACCGTGGCTTTGAGTTCGGGCTTGAGGTTGCGGCGGCGGATCAGATCCACCCGAGTGAGGAGCAGATCCTCCAGAGCCGATTTCAGCTCGACGCGGTCGAACAGGCTGGCGCCGGCCGGAAGGTCCACGAGCAGATCCACATCGCTGCCGGGCGAGGCCTGATCGCGCGCCACGGAGCCGAACACCGCCGGATTGCTGGCGCCGTGGCGGGCGAGCAGCTCATGGAGCTGGGGGGCCAGTTGCTGCAACTCGGCGAGACGCATGGGCGCTCCAGGCCTGTCGTGCGCTGAGGGATTTGACCAGACGCTAAACCGCCAACCCCATCACCGGCATCCACGCCGCCGGAATCTCCCGCTCCAGCCGCCAGCGGATCGCCATCGGCCGCTCGCCTTCGTGGCTTTCGTACCGCGCAAACCCCAGGCACACAAACGGCTCGGTGACCGTGCCCTGCCGCCGCTGCTCCCGCACAAACAGCAGCACCCGTGAGCCGCGCGCCTCGTGGTGGATGTAGCGCTGCCCGGTGGCGGAGGCGGCGGTGGTGGTGCTCTGGCTTTCCCAGTGGAACAGCGAGGGGCCGAGGGCCAGGTCGCGGTAGCGGGTGGAGGGGGAGAAGAGGGCTTCGCTCTTGCGCAGGGTGACGAACAGCAGGTCGCACTGGCTGGCCTGGTGCCAGAGCACGCCCTCGCGGTGGATCCAGGGGGAGTCGGTGGTGAGCACACCGAACGCCGCTTCGATTTCGGCGCGGCTGTAACGGCCGTGCACGCGCAGCGGCACCGGCAGCGCCCAGGGCAGGGGATGGAGGCGATGATCGGCGCGGCCGGCCAGCAGCTCCAGCAGCTGACGCAGCTCCTGGCGCCAGGCGCAGGCCTGCCAGAGCACGGCCAGGGCGTGCTCCAGGGGACGCCACTGGCGGCCGGTGCCAAAGAGCTGGACGGTGAGCATCAGCCACGCACACCGCTCGCGTTCGCCCAGGGTCTGCAGCTCCGGCGGGGCGGGAGCGCTCAGGGCGGCGGCGAGGGCGCGCAGGCGATCGGGATCGTCGCCATGCAGCAGCGCGGAGCCGATGGCGCGGCTGAGGCGCTCTTCCTCCGGGTGGGGCGCCTCGCTGAGCCAGCCCAGCTCCCGGCGCAGGGCGGTGAACGAAGCGCCGCGGATGCCGTAGAAGTCGGCCGGTTCCATGGTCAGGGCGTCGAGCCAGTGGGCCAGGCCGCTGGCGGCTGTCAGCATCCCCTGCGCGGCCAGGGCGCGCAGCTCCTCCAGCAGCTGGGGGCGGCGCGACGGCAGGCACTGGCGCAAACCTGAAAGCACCCGCTCGCTGGCCACCCGGTCGAGCACCAGCCGGCAGCCCGGCGGCAGAAACGGAAATCCCTGCTCCAGCTGATCCTGCAGCTGGCGGCGACTGCAACCGAGCAACGCGCGGTAGCGCAGATCGAAGCGGAAGCGGCGGTGCTGCTGACCGATGAAATCCAGAACGGTGAGGCAACTCTTGCCGGTGTCAGGGGAGAGGCGCAGGCCCCGGCCCAGCTGCTGCAGAAACACCACGGCGCTCTCGGTGGGCCGCAGCAGCAGCACGGTGTCGATCGAGGGGATGTCGAGCCCTTCGTTGAACAGGTCCACAGCGAAGAGGATCTGCAGCGCGCCGGTGTGCAGACGGCGCAGGGCGGCCTGGCGCACATCGGCGGGGCTGGAGGCGTCGAGGGCTTCGGCGTTGATGCCGCGGGCGCGGAAGCGCTCGGCAATGAAGCGGGCGTGCTCCACGCTCACGCAGAAGCCCAGGGCGCGCATGAGCAGGGGCTCGGCCACCTTCTTCTCCAGCTCGCTGAGGATCAGATCCACGCGGCGGTGGTCGCCGGTGTAAAAGGTGCTGAGCTCGGCGGGCACGTAGCCGCCACGACGCCATTCCAGGGCGGAGAGGTCGGTGGCGTCGGCCACGGCGAAGTAGTGGAAGGGGGCGAGCAGGCCCTGATCGAGGGCGGTCCAGAGGCGCAGCTCGGCGGCAATGCGGCCGTCGAACCAGTGGAGGATGTCGAGCCCGTCGGCGCGCTCGGGGGTGGCGGTGAGGCCGAGCAGGAGCTCAGGGCGGAGGTGATCGAGCCAGCGCGTGTAGCTGGCGGCGGCGGCGTGGTGGAACTCGTCCACGATCACCACTGCGAACAACTGGGAGCGGATCTGGGCGGTGTCTTGCTGGGTGAGCGACTGCACCGAAGCGAACACATGGCGCCACTCCTTGGGCAGCTCGCCATCCACGTAGAGCTCGCCAAAGGAGGGATCGCGCAACACCTGGCGGAAGGTGGCGAGCGCCTGCTGCAGGATCTCTTTGCGATGGGCGATCAGCAGCAGGGAAGGGGGATCGGGGGAGGGGAAGCGCTCGGGAAAGTCGGCATGCAGGCGGGCCACGTCGAAGGCGGCGAGCACCGTCTTGCCGGTGCCGGTGGCGGCTACCACCAGGTTGTGCCAGCGGTTGTGGAGCGAGCGCTCGGCCGCCAGCTGATCGAGGCGGGCCTGCTGCTCGGCGGTGGCGACATAGGGCTCGAATTCGCCCTCTTCCCAGTAGGTGTCGAAGGTGTCCTGGAATTTGCTGAGCATCGCCGGCGTTTCCAGGGCGGCCAGGCGCACGTTCCACTCTGAGGTGGACTGGTTTTTCTGGACAGGTCCCATCGTTAACCTCTGAGGCGGGGTACCGCCCCTGAAAGGGGCTCCC
>JBCBTI010000020.1:0-48885 GCA_039818745.1 Cyanobacteria bacterium J06638_7 | reverse complement strand
ACCGCCCATCACGCCAGCCCTGAGCTGAGATCACAACACCATTCTCGCTCGGCTGGGCTGGCTTTTCCAGAGTTTCCCTAGCTCGATTTGTGTCCATGTGCTGTTGACGACCTTGGTCGGAAATAGCTCCGGGCACTGCCCCATCCAGGCCTGCGCCGTCTTGCCCGCCCAGCCGTTGCGTTTCCGAAACCTCAGCAGCAGTTGCCCCAGGCGGTTTTCCTCGGGCGCCCATGCGTCAGGCAGCTGGTAGGTGTTCCTAGGGCGTGTCATTGCTCTTCTCGAACGTGCATATCATCACGATGGCACACGCGCACGTCAACGCGCCTTTTGCCAGTGCACATCGGCCATGTTTTCTGTCGCACATCCACGCTCACGGACTCCGCCACAAACCGGATGTCGCTATCGCGCTCCGGTTCCGGGCGTTCCAGCCATGCACACATCGTTGCATCACGGAGCCGTAGTGCGATCTCGGCGGCGGCGGCGGGGTCAGCCTCCGGCTCAGCGCCCAAGATCCCTATCTGCGACAGGGGTGTTCTCACCGCGGCCAGGCCCCCAGCGACCATCCGGACTTCGCCGCCTTCCTGGTGGAGCAGGGGATCGACTCCATCAGCCTCAATGCCGATGCGGTGATCCCCACCCGCATCGCGGTGGCCGCCATCGAAGCGCGGCTGGGCCGGGCGCCGGGCGGCGGCTCAGGCTGATCGGGCCAGGCGGTACGACTGCCCCGGAACCGGATCGATGAAGCGCGGGGCACGCTCACCGCCGGCGGCCGAGGCCAGGGCCAGGGCTGCCGCCTCCTCGGTGCTGCCCTGCTGGCTCAGGGCGCGGGGCAGCAGGCCGGCGAAACGCACATCGCCTCCGGCGGTGCTGGCCAGCACCGCGGTGGGGCGAAAACGCTCAAGCAGCAGCGGCAGCACCTGGCGGCCACGCACGAAGGCACCGGCCAGGGGCAGGGCGAGATCCACCACGGGCGTGATCACCACATCGAGCGGATCGGGCGGCAGATCAGGGTCCAGATAGCCATGGGGCTCGAGGTAGACGCTGCCGGCGGGGTGCTCGAGGCGATAGCCGTTCTCCACCTGGGGCACCGGAGCTCCAGCAGTGGCCCGGATCGAGAGTGCCCCCAGCCGGTGAACCTGCCCAGGAGCGAGGGCCGTGACATCGCCGAAGCCCAGTTGGCTCACCCGCCGGGCAGCGCTGGCGGAGCCCACCACCGGCAGATGGCGATCGAGCAGCTCCAGGCTGGGGGGATGGCAGTGATCCGGAAGGCCCTGGGTGAGCAGGAGCAGATCGAGGTCTGCCGGCACGGGCCAGGGCCGCGGCAGGCTGCCCCTGAACAACCAGGGCCCCGGAGGGAAGACCAAATCGCCCCGCAGCCAGGGATCCACGAGCACCCGCAGACCGTCGAACTGCAGCAGCCAGCCGTTGGCTCCGAAATAGGTGGCGGCAACCATCAGGGCAGGGCGGGCGGCGGTGAGGGGAGCGGCGGCAGGGACAGGTTGAACAGCGCCGGCCCCAGAGCGGACCCCGCTGAGCCCTCGCGCCTGCGCAGCAGTCGCCAGATCAGCAGCGCATGGCTGAAGCCGCGGGCGGCGCTCAGCACCGCCATGGCGACGCACAGGGGGCAGTGGGTGAGCGACATCCGCCCCATCCGGCAGGAGTCCACACCCTGGCAGAACCGCAACGGCAGCGGCGGCTGCTGAAATGAATCCATCGCCACGTCCAATCCACCGCCGGGAGATGCTGCCGTGCTGCGGCTGAGCGAGCTCAAGCTGCCTCTCGACCACGACGAGGCTGACCTGACGGTGGCGATCTGCAGGCGGCTGAGCCTGCCGCCTGATCAGCTGCGTGGCCAGCAGCTGGTGAAACGCAGCGTCGACGCCCGCAGGCCCGGCGCCATCAGCCTGGTGTACAGCCTCGATCTGGAGATCGATGGGCCCATCGAGGCCAGGCTCCTGCGCCGCTTCCGTGGCGACCCCCACCTCAGGCGGAGTCCCGACGAGCGCCATCACCTGCCAGTGCAGCTCTCGCCAGACGAGGCCCCCGCGCTGCGGCCGGTGGTGGTGGGGGCCGGCCCCTGTGGCTACTTCGCCGCCCTGATGCTGGCCCGCATGGGTCTGCGGCCCCTGCTGCTGGAGCGGGGCCGGCCGGTGAAGCAGCGCACCGCCGACACCTTCGGCTTCTGGAACGGCCGGCGTTCCTTCGATCCGGAGTCCAATGCCCAGTTCGGCGAGGGCGGGGCCGGCACCTTCTCCGACGGCAAGCTCTACAGCCAGGTGAGCGAGCCCAGGGCCTACGGGCGCCGGGTGCTGGAGGAACTGGTGGAGGCCGGAGCCAGCCCGGAGATCCTCACCCTGCACCGGCCCCACATCGGCACCTTCAAGCTGGCCACGGTGGTGCGGGGTCTGCGCCGGCGCATCGAGAGCCTGGGCGGAGAGGTGTGGTTCGAGTGCCGCGTGAACGGGCTGGAGCTCGAGCCGGGCAGCCGACGGGTGCGGGCTGTGCACCTGGCCGACGGCCGGTGCCTGGCCACCGGCGCGGTGGTGCTGGCCGTGGGCCACAGCGCCCGCGACACCTTCAGCTGGCTGCATCAGGCGGGAGTGCGCATGCAGGCCAAGCCCTTCGCCATGGGCCTGCGCATCGAGCATCCTCAGCCCCTGATCGATCAGGCGCGCTGGGGGCAGCAGGCGGGCCATCCCCGCCTCGGAGCTGCCGAATACAAGCTCGTGCATCACTGCCGCGGGGCCGACCTCGACGGCCGCAGCGTCTACAGCTTCTGCATGTGCCCCGGCGGCCTGGTGGTGGGAGCCACCTCGGAAGCGGAGGCTGTGGTCACCAACGGCATGAGTCAGCACTCCCGCAACGAGCGCAACGCCAACAGCGCCCTGGTGGTGAATGTGGAACTGGCGGACCTGCAGCCCTACGGCCGCGCCCCGGGGGATCCGCTGGCGGGGGTGGCCTTCCAGCGGCACTGGGAGCGGCGCGCCTTCGAGGCCGGTGGCCGCAGCCTCAGAGCTCCCGTCCAGTTGCTGGAGGATTTCCTCGCCGCCCGGCCAGGCCGCGGCGCCCACGGCGCGGTGGCTCCCTCCTACCAACCGGGGGTGGTGTATGCGGATCTGAGCTCCTGCCTGCCGACCTTCGTGCATGCGGCGATCCGGCAGGCCCTGCCCCAGTTCGAGCGGCGGATTCCCGGATTCTGCCGCGCTGATGCGCTGCTCACGGCGGTGGAGACGCGCACCTCGGCGCCGCTCCGCCTGCAGCGCGAGGACCACAGCCTGGAGTCGCTCAACACCCCCGGGCTGTTTCCGGCGGGAGAGGGAGCCGGCTATGCCGGCGGCATCCTCTCGGCGGCGATCGACGGCATCAAGGTGGCCGAGCAGGTGGCGCAGCGGTGCGTGGCGGGCGTCCACACTGGCTGCAGCTGATCAACGGCGCGAAGGCGTGCAGGTGCTGTGGTTCCGGCGTGACCTGCGCCTCGATGACCATCCTGCCCTGGTCGACGCCTGCGAGCGCGGACCGGTGCTGCCCCTGTTCATCCTCGATCCCCAGCTGCTGCACCATCCCGAGACCGCCCCGGCCCGGGTGGCCTTTCTGCTGGCAGGACTGAGGGCCCTCGACGCCGATCTGCGCCGCCGGGGCTCGCGGCTGCTGGTGCGTCACGGTGAGCCTGGGGACGTGCTCCTGGCCGTGGTGCGGCAGTTCGCTGCCGCCGGGGTGACGGCCCACATCGACAGCGAAAGGCTCGTGGGCCGGGTGCGCGACGCCCGCGTCAGCCGCACCCTGGCGGCGGCGGGAATCCCGCTGCGCTGGCTGGAACCCCCCGGGGGCTGCGCCAAGCTGCTGGCCTACCCCCGCTACAGGCGCAGCTGGCACGGTCAGATGGCCCAGCCACCCCTGGCAGCCCCGAGCCGCATCGCCACGCCACCGCCCCCTGGAACCGCCCGGGGGGCTGAGGCGGCCCTGCCGGAGCTGGCGGCGCTGGGACTCAAGGCCGACGGCAAGCCCATCCCCGCGGCCGGCAGCGACGCCGCCCTGGAGCGGCTGGCCCGGTTCTGTGGCGGCGGTGCCGCCGGGCGCTACTTCTGGCAGCTCAGTCAACCGTCGGCACGGATCACCACAGGCCTTGGGCCCCACCTGAAGTTCGGCATGGTCAGCCACCGGCGGGTGCTGCACGCCATCGCCGAGCTGCGCCAGGGAGGCGAAGGCGAGCGGCGCAGCTGGCGGCAGCTGGTGAGCCGTCTGCGCTGGGGCGCAGGGATGGCCCAGCGCTTCCGCTACCTGCCTCAGCTGGAACTCAAGCCTCTCTGGCGCTGCTACGGGAGCCGCAGCCTGAATGCCGAAGAGGAGGACCTCTACGCGGCCTGGCAGAGCGGGCACACGGGCTTTCCGATCGTGGATGCGGCCTCCCGCTGCCTGCTGGCGGGCGGCGGCTGGCTCGACCTCAACTTCCGCAGCCGCGCCATCCACGCCAGCTTCCTCACCAACCTCTGCGGTATCGACTGGCGCTACGGGGCTCTGCATTACATGCGCCACCTGATCGATGGCGACTGCTGCATCGACCATTACCAGTGGGCCATGCAGGCCGGGGTGACGGCAGCTGGACAAGGCGAGGGAGGCTGGAGCCGCATCTACCACCCGGGGCAGGTGGCGGTGGACCGCTGCGATCCCCAGGGGCTGTTCATCCGCCGCTGGCTGCCGGAACTGGCCCACCTCACCAACGACCAGCTGGGCAGTCCGCCGCCGCTGGAGGGCTACGCCAGGCCAGTGCTGGACTACGAGCGCGCCCGCCGCCGCCGCCTGGCCGAACTGCGGGAGCAGCGCCGGCAGTGGCGGCGCGACGCCTACAGCCCCCTGCCCGCCGATCTCACCCCCTTCGGCGCCGAACGGATCGAAGGGGCCCGGGTGGACTGGGCCCGGCAGCCGTCACCGCAGCTGTTTCCCGCCGCCCTGCCCGTGCAGGAGCTCGACCCCCAGGCACGGCGCCATCTGGCCAGCTGGTTCGGCTCCGGTCGCACCCTGGCGCGGCGCCGACCTGCAGAGCAGGCCGCTGCCGCCAGCTGGCAGCTGCACCTCTGGGGCGAGTCGCCGCCTTCGGCCTGAGCGGGCAGCCAGGGGGCCCGGAGGCCGGCCGACTCAGGCCTGGGAGACGATGCCGCTCCACTGCACCCCCTTGACCTGGTCCCGGCGCCAGGAATGGAACAACTGCGGTTCCGCCAGGGTGCACAGGGGGCAGGTGCTGATGTGCTCGGGGGCCACGCCGAGCTGCTGCAGCTGCAGGCGGGCAGCGGTGCGGATGTCGAGCCGGTCCCGGTCCGGTTCGGGGTCATCCAGCAGCCCGCCCGCCTGACCCATGGCCGCCAGCGCGGCAGCCATGCCGCCCCGCGCCTGAGGGAATCCGAGGCCAGCGGCCACCTGCTCGCTCACCGCCCTGCCCACCTGGTAGCGGGGCCCGCTCACGGCCGGGCCGAGGGCCACGAGGAGATCAGCCGGGCGGCTGCCGGCTGCTGCGAGAGCCTGCACGGCTGCGGGCAGGATCCGCCCGGCCACACCGCGCCAGCCCGCATGGCAGGCAGCCACGGCACCGCGCTGCGGATCGGCCAGCAGCACCGGCGTGCAGTCGGCTCCGCACACCCACAGGCTCTGACCACCGCCATCACTGCAGAGGCCATCGGCCTGGGGCCAGGGCGCCTGCCGGGCCGCGCCGGCCGCCAGCACCACAGCGCCATGCACCTGACGCAGCCGGTGCACGCTCACGCCCGCGCTGAGGTAGCCGGCCAGCACCTCCGGGTCTCGGCCCTGCCAGAGGCGGGTGAAGAACCCGTGCTCAAACCCGCTGAGCAGCTCGGCCTGGAGGTAGTAGCCGCCATAGCAGCCCACCCAGGTCCAGCCGCACAGGTGATTGAAGCCCACATCAGGGCGATCGAAGGGAGGATCGACGGCCTCGGCCATGGCAGGGGAAGGGGGCGGCGAAGCGGGCTCAGGCGTCGGGCAGGTCGCGCAGCAGCCAGAAGCCCTCGAAGCGCTGGTCGCTCTCGCGGCCCTGCACCGCCAGAAATTGCAGACCATCCACGTGGTCGCGGGCGGCGGCAAAGCCCGAGGCAGCGGCCTCGGCCTCCTCCGCAGGCAGGTTGCCCAGCAGCCAGCGGTCCTCCAGACCGGCCTCAAGCACCAGTCTGCCGCCATCAATCTCCAACCGCACCGGCTCCAGCCCGGCCAGGCGGCCGGCCATGGCCAGCGCCCGGCCCCCGCCGAACAGACGGATACCCGGCACCTGGGCCTGGCCATCGGCAGCCTCCGGCAGGGGCACGAGGGCGGTGAAGGCCGCGTCCCAGCCGCCGGCGCCGGCCAGCGCCTGCAGCGGCAGGCTGGCCCAGCTCCAGCTCTGCCCCCTGGCCGCCTCCGGCAGGGGCACGGGCAGAGACCGGATCGGCTGCGGCGGCGGCGCCAGCGGGCCGGCCAGGTAGCCCTCCTCGGCGGGGTACACCTGCCGCTCCCGCTGCTGCAACCAGCTCACCAGGGCATAGGTGCGCCGGCTCGGCACCAGTTCCATGCCCAGCCCCTCAGCGGCCCGTTGCACCATCGTGCGCATCGACGCCCGCCAGCAGCGCAGCCGACGCGGCACCCCCAGACCGGCGGCGGCGGCGGCGACCAGGGCCTGCTCGAGGGCTTCGCGCAGCCAGATCGAATTGACGCTGGCGGCGGGACAGGCCCGCAGCCAGCGGAACTCAGGCCCCACGCGCAGGCCGTCAGAGCCCACGGCCGGGGTGGAGCAGATCAGCAGCTCCCAGCGTTTCTTGCCGTCAGCTTCGAGGATCGGCCGCGAATAGAAGTCGAGTTCCCAGTCCGGTGCCAGGGCCTGGCCCGCGCTCGCTGGAGGATTGGCGGCAGCGATCATCCCGGCTGCTGCTCCTGCTGGCGCAGCAGGGAGCGGGCGCGATGGGCGCGATCGCTCGCCTCGTCCAGCACCGTCTGACGGCTCACCAGCAGCTCGCCGGGCTCGGACTCCAGCAGAGCGGTGTTCAGGGCGATGCGTCCCCGGCCCGGGTCCAGGTCGGTGATCAGGGCCTTGAGACGGTCGCCCTGGTCAAACACCTCGCGCAGGGAGCGCAGCTGAGCGCCGCTGATGCAGCTCTGATGCAGCAGGCCGCTGATGCCACCCAGATCCACGAACAATCCGTAGGGCTTGACCGCCACCACCACACCCTCCACCAGCTGACCCACCTCGAGTTCAGCGAACCGGGCGGCGCTGGCAGCCTTCTTCTCCGAGAGCACCAGCTTGCGCGCTTCCGGGCTCACCTCCAGGAAGGTGACCCCCAGGGTGCGGCCCACGAGGGCCTCGTGGTTGTCGCCGTCAACCAGCTGGGAGCGGGGCACGAAGCCGCGCAGCCCCTCGAGGTCGCAGGTCACCCCACCGCGGTTGAAGCCGTTCACCTGCACCTGCACAACGCGGCCCTCGGCTGCCAGCAGCCGCACCTTCTCCCAGCTCTGACGCAGCAGCAGGGCCCGGGCGCTCACGGTCACCATGCCGTCGGCGTTCTGCTCGCGGGTGACCAGCACCTCCAGCTCCAGGCCCGTGGGGAAGCGTTCCTTGAGGTTGGTGATCACCCCCAGGCCGCTCTCCTTCTTGGGCATGAAGCCGGGGGCCTTGCCGCCGATGTCCACGTACACCCCGTCGCTCTCGAGGCTCACCACCGTGCCCCGCACCACTTCACCGGTGCTGCCCACGAAATCCTGCTCATCGAGGGCGGCCAGGAAGGCCTCCTCATCGAAATCGAAATCGTCGACGCTGCGGGATGGGGGCGCCGAACCGGTGGCTGCCGCTGCGCCGCTGCGGCCGCTGCTGGAGCGGCCACGGCCAGGCTCGGGGCCGAGCAGATCGGCCATCGAGAGGCCCTCCAGCGACTCCATGCCGAAGCGCCGGGCATCGGAGCCGGAGTCGCCGCCGGCCGGCGAGGGGGGCTCGAGGGCGGCAGGAGCCACGGGGATCTCCGCCGTCGGCCGCGGCTCGTCCTTCTTGATCATCAGCACCTGGGGGGGCTTGCGCAAAGGCGCCGTGGCCTGGGGGCGGGCTGAACCGGGTGGCACGGGGCGGGCTGAGGACGGGGGCGGTTGCTTGCCGGATCCGGCCATCGGCACCTCGGGCTGAGAGCCCCACACTGTAGGGATCCGATCCCTTGTCGATGCCGCCCCAGCGCCACCTCGCCCGCCTCGCCTGGCCCCAGGTGCGGGATGCGGCCCGTCAGCGCGGCAGCACCGTGGTCTGGCCCTGGGGGGCCGTGGAACAGCACGGTCCCCAGCTGCCGCTGGCCACCGACGGCCTGTTCGCCGAGCGACTGCTCGACGCGGTGCTGGCCCAGCTGGAGGAAGAACTGCCGATCTGGCGTCTGCCCCTGCAGGCGATCGGCTTCTCCCCCGAGCACCTGGGCTTCCCCGGCAGCCTCAGCCTGCCGCCGGATCTGCTGATCGAGACGGTGTGCAGCGTGGGCGGCCAGCTGGCGGACTGCGGATTCCAGCGGCTGGTGCTGTTCAACGCCCACGGCGGCCAGATCGCCCTGCTGCAGGCCGCCGCCCGGGAACTGCGCGCCCGGGTGCCCGCCCTCGGAGTGCTGCCCTGTTTCCTCTGGAGCGGCATCGAGGGCATCGCCGAGCTGCTGCCGGCGGCGGAACGCCAGGGGGGCCTGCACGCCGCCCTGGCGGAGACGAGCCTGATGCTGCACCTGGCGGGGGAGCTGGTGGGCCCGCAACGCCCCTGCGACGGCGAGCCCACACCACCGGCGCCCCCAGGCTGGAGCCTGGAAGGCGCTGCCCCCAGTGCCTGGCTGACGCGGGACCTCAGCCGCAGCGGGGTCGTGGGCGATGCCCGTGGCGCCACGGCCGCCCTCGGCCGTGGCCTCGAGGAGTGCCTGGTGCGCGGCTGGAGAACGCGTTTCGACAGCCTGCTGGCGAGCGACTGGCCGCCCGGTGGGGCGACCGCCACCCCGTTGTGACCTCAAGGGCGTAGATGCTGGTTACAGTCCGCTGATCCGTCCGCGCTGCCGCGTAACCCCATGGTGATGCTGTCCTCCAACACGCTCTCCTCCGACACCCTTTCGGCTGCCGCCGCTGAAGACGAAGCGACCGTGGTCCTCCCCGACTTCAGCAGCAGCTCCTACAAGGATGCCTACAGCCGCATCAACGCCATCGTCATCGAGGGCGAGCAGGAAGCCCACGACAACTACATCGCCCTGGGTTCGCTGCTGAGCGACCAGGCCGATGAGCTGGCCCGCCTGGCCCGCATGGAGCTGAAGCACAAGAAGGGCTTCACCGCCTGCGCCAACAATCTCGGTGTCACGGCTGACATGCCGTTCGCCAAGGAGTTCTTCGCGCCGCTGCACAACAACTTCCAGCAGGCCTTGGCCGAGGGCAAGGTGACCACCTGTCTGCTGATCCAGGCCATCCTCATCGAGGCCTTCGCGATCTCCGCCTATCACATCTACATCCCTGTGGCTGATCCCTTCGCCCGCAGGATCACCGAAGGGGTGGTGAAGGATGAGTACACCCATCTCAACTACGGCCAGCAGTGGCTGAAGGCCAACCTGGAGGCCGTGCGCGAGGAGCTGATGGAGGCCAACCGGGCGAATCTGCCCCTGGTGCGGCGCATGCTCGAGGAGGTGGCCGCCGATGCGGCCGTGCTGCACATGGAGCAGGAGGATCTGATGGCCGATTTCCTCAGCTGCTATCAGGAGACCCTGATGGACATCGGGCTGAGCAGCCGCGAGATCGCCCGCATGGCGGCGGCAGCGCTGACCGCCTGATCTGCGCTGTGCGTGGGAGGATGTAACGTCCGCCACACCTCCCTCCCTGCTGCATGTTCGGGCTGATCGGTCACTCCACCAGTTTCGAGGAGGCCCGCCTCAAGGCCCGCACCCTGGGATTCGATGCCTACGCCGACGGCGACCTCGACATGTGGAGTGCCGCTCCACCCCAGCTCGTGGAACGGATCGAGGTCACCAGCCCCACCGGCCAGACGATCAGCGGCAGCTACATCGATTCGGTGTTCGTGCCGGAGATGCTGCGCCGCTTCAAAACGGCCAAGCGCAAGGTGCTCAAGGCCATGGAGCTGGCTCAGCGCACCGGCATCGACATCACTGCCCTCGGTGGCTTCACCTCGATCATCTTCGAGGACCTCAAGCTGCTCAGAGAGCAGCGGGTGAGTGCCGTGGAGCTCGACTGGCAGCGCTTCACCACCGGTAACACCCACACCGCCTGGGTGATCTGCCAGCAGGTGGAGATCAACGCGCCACGGCTGGGAATCGATCTGGCGCGGGCGCGGGTGGCCGTGGTGGGGGCCACCGGCGACATCGGCAGCGCCGTGTGCCGCTGGCTTCAGCGCCGCGGCGTGGGCGAGCTGCTGCTGGTGGCCCGCCGCCCCCAGCCGCTCGCCGAACTGCGCCGGAGCCTGGGTGAAGGCCGGGTGCTGGCGGTGGAGGAGGCGCTGCCCGAAGCCGATGTGGTGGTATGGGTGGCCAGCCTGCCCCGCAGCCTGGCCATCCCCACCGACCGCCTGCGCGATCCCTGCCTGATGATCGACGGTGGCTACCCCAAGAACCTTGACAGCAGGGCGGCAGCTCCGGGCGTGCATGTGCTCAAGGGCGGCATCGTCGAGTTCTGGCAGGACATCGGCTGGCAGATGATGGAACTGGCCGAGATGGCCGTTCCCCAGCGCCAGATGTTCGCCTGTTTCGCTGAGGCGATCCTGCAGGACTTCGAGCAGATCCACACCAATTTCAGCTGGGGGCGCAACAACATCACCCTCGAAGCCATGGATCGGATCGGTGCCGCCTCCCTGCGCCACGGCTTCCGGGCCCTGGAACTGCAGCCCGCTGACCGTTCCTCTGCGCTGCTGGCCCGCGCCTGATCAGGCTTCAGTCCACACCGTCCCCCGCCTTTTCTCCACGCCATGGCCCGTCGTGCCCTGCTGGACTTCGAAAAACCCCTGGTGGAACTGGAGGAGCAGATCGAGCAGATCCGCCAGCTCGCTCGCGACTCGGAAGTGGACGTGAGTCAGCAGCTGCTGCAGCTGGAGACCCTGGCCACGCGCCGTCGCAACGAGATCTTCGCCGCCCTCACGCCGGCCCAGAAGATCCAGGTGGCCCGCCATCCCCAGCGACCGAGCACGCTGGATTACATCCAGGTGATCTGCGACGACTTTCTGGAACTGCACGGGGACCGCTGCGGCGGTGACGACCAGGCCCTGGTGGGTGGCATCGGCCGCATCGGCGAGCGCGGCGTGATGCTCCTCGGCCACCAGAAGGGGCGCGACACCAAGGAGAATGTGGCCCGCAACTTCGGCATGGCCTCGCCGGGGGGCTACCGCAAGGCGATGCGCCTGATGGAGCATGCCGAGCGCTTCAGGCTGCCGGTGTTCAGCTTCATCGACACCCCCGGGGCCTATGCCGGAGTGCTGGCCGAGGAACAGGGGCAGGGCGAAGCCATCGCCAGGAACCTGCGCGAGATGTTCCGCCTGAGGGTGCCGATCGTGGCCACGGTGATCGGCGAAGGGGGCTCCGGCGGAGCCCTGGGAATCGGCGTGGCCGACCGGCTGCTGATGTTCGAGCACAGCGTGTACATGGTGGCCAGCCCCGAGGCCTGCGCCTCGATCCTCTGGCGCGATGCCGCCAAGGCCTCGGCGGCGGCCGAGGCCCTGAAGATCACCGGAGCCGACCTGCAGCAGCTTGGCATCGTGGATGAGGTGCTGGGCGAGCCCTCCGGCGGCAATCACTGGGCCCCCCTGGAGGCCGCCGATACCCTCAAGCGCGCCCTGCTGCAGCAGCTCGAGCAGCTCGATGGCTGCAGCCAGGAGGAGCTGCTGGAAGCCCGCTACCAGAAATACCGCCGCATCGGCCGGTTCCTGGAGGAGACGGCCCCAGACCCCCAGCCCACCTTTTAAGGTTTCCCCTGGGATCGGCACCTCACTGTCCTGATCTCCCTTTCCGCCCTGGTCCGTTTGCCCTCTGCCCTGATCACTGGAGCCTCCCGAGGCATCGGTGCCGCCACTGCCCGCCGCTTCGCAGCATCCGGCTACCAGCTGATGCTGCTGGCCCGCCCCAGCAGCGAACTTGATCAACTCAGTGCGGACCTGCAGGAGGGCGGTGGCTGCGTCCACAGCCAGGCCGTCGATCTCGCCGATCCAGACGCCGTGGAGCCAGCCATTGCAGACCTCACCTGCCGGGGGGGAACTCCCGATGTGGTGATCAACAACGCCGGCATGGCCTATACCGGCAGCCTGGCGGAGATGCCCCTGGGCCAGTGGCTCACCCTGATGCAGCTGAATCTCACAGCCGTGTTTCAGGTGTGCCGGGCTCTGATCCCCGGCCTTCGCGCCAAAGGCGGCGGGCACATCATCAACGTGAGCAGCCACGCCGCTCACAACGCCTTCCCGGAGTGGGGCGCCTACTGCGTCAGCAAAGCGGGGCTGACCTCCTTGAGCCGCTGTCTGGCGGTGGAGGAACGCAGCCATGGCATCCGGGTGAGCACCCTCACCCTTGGTGCCGTGAATACACCACTCTGGGATAGTGAAACGGTCCACAGTTCCTTTGATCGGCGTGCCATGCTTGACCCTGGTCGAGCCGCCGATGCCCTGCTCTTCCTGGCCCAGCAACCCGCCACTCAGGTGGTGGAAGACCTTACCCTCATGCCCGCCTCAGGCGCGCTCTGAGCTCAACCATGACGTCCACCATTCCTTCCAGTTTCAACGCCGCTGGCAGCACGCCCAATGCAGCTCCCCGTGCGGTGAGCCTGCGCATTCGCGAGCGGCTTGACGCTGCGGGGGTGCCCTATCTGGCCAATGACAACATCTCCGACCATCTTCAGGAGGGGGAGCTTGCCCATCTCGAAATCGAGGTGGCCGGAAAGGTGCGCGAGCTGTTGCGCAGCCTTGTGATCGACATTGACAACGATCACAACACCGAAGAGACGGCTGAACGCGTCGCCCGCATGTACCTCCACGAGGTGTTCAAGGGTCGGTATCACGAACAGCCGAAGATCGCCAGCTTCCCCAATGTCAAGAAGCTCGACGAGATCTACACCGTAGGACCCATTTCGGTTCGCTCGGCATGTTCTCATCACCTGGTTCCGATCCTCGGAAACTGCTGGATTGGCATCAAGCCAGGTGCCAGGGTTATTGGGCTATCGAAGTTCACCCGCGTGGCCGACTGGGTGTTCTCACGGCCTCACATCCAAGAAGAAGCTGTGATGATCCTGGCCGATGAGATCGAACGCCTCTGTGAGCCCCAGGGTCTGGCAATCCTGGTCAAAGCTCAGCACTACTGCATGAAATGGAGAGGTGTCAAAGAGCCGCAAACGAGCATGATGAATTCCGTGGTGCGAGGCGACTTCCGCAGCGACCCAAGCCTCAAGGCCGAATTCTTCGAGCTGGTGAAGCATCAGGAGGCGCTGCTGGCCACCTGAGGGCCCCCCGGGCCTGGACGGCCGGGCAGCTGCGCCAGCAGCTGCCGCACCAGTTTGAGGTCCTTGTCTCCTGGGCTGCGCTCGACGCCGCTGGAGACGTCCACACCGGTGGGTTGCACCCGGCTGAGCAGGGCCTTGACCCGTTCCGGGCGCACACCACCGGCCAGCCACCAGGGCAGGGGAGAGTTCCAGGGCTGCAGCCAATCGAGCGGGATGGGCTGGCCGGTTCCACCCAGCTGGTCCGGCACCCAGGCATCGAGCAGCAGCGCATCCACGGCTCCGGCGTAGGCGACCGCCCGCTGCAGATCCTCCGGGCTGCGCAGGCGCAGCGCCTTCCACACCTGACAGCCGAACCTGAGGCGCAGCCGCTGGCAGGTCTCCGGGTCCTCAGTGCCATGCAGCTGAATCACCCGGTGGCCTCGGGCCGGATCCAGCTCCGCCAGCTGCCGCTCCTGGGGATCGGCCACCACCAGCACCCCCTGGCAGGCCGGAGCCGCAGCGCCCACGGCGGCGAACAGGGCCGGCCGGTCGGCGGGCGGCACAAAGCGCGGTGAAGCGGCCACGGCGATCACCCCGATGGCATCCACGCCGAGGGCCGCTACGGCTTCTGCCTGGGCGGCAGCGCGCAGGCCGCAGATCTTCACCAGGGGCATGGGCGGCAGCGCAGGTCGCAGGGGGGCGGCTCCTTTCTAGGATTGTCGTTGGGGCAGTTCGCTCCCAGCGGCCAGCAGCCGCACCCGCAGCCGCACCCGTGGCCAACCACCGCAATGCAGGCACCGGGGTCGAGCCCTGGCATCAGCCACCGAGATCAAGCACCAGGATCAACGCCAAGCAACGGGGGAGACAGCGTGGGTGAAGGCTGGCAACTGCTCAAGATCCGCGGCATCCCCCTGCGCATCCACCCCAGCTGGTTCGTGATCCTGGCGGTGGCCACCCTCGCCTTCCAGCAGTACTACAGCCTCAATGTCGACGCGGCCGACCTGCCCGTCGCCGGGGCTCAGGCGGTGCTCTGGGGCCTGGGTCTGCTCACCGCCGTGCTGCTCTTCGTCTCGGTGCTGCTGCATGAGCTGGGCCATTCCCTGGTGGCCCTGAGCCAGGGGGTGAAGGTGCGCAGCATCACGCTGTTTCTGCTTGGTGGCGTGGCCAGCGTGGAACGGGAATCCAGCACCGCCATCGGCGCCCTGCTGGTGGCGGCGGCCGGGCCGGCGGTGAGCCTCGCCCTGGGTGTCGGTCTGCTGGCCGGCACCCACACCGCCGATCACCTCTCACCGCTGCTGGGGGCGGTGGTCAAGGAACTGGGCACCGTGAACCTGGTGCTGGCCCTGTTCAACCTGCTGCCCGGGCTGCCGCTCGATGGCGGACTGATCGTCAAGGCCCTGGTGTGGCAGCTGAGTGGCAGCCAGCGCCGCGGCGTGGAGGTGGCCAATGCCTGCGGCCGCCTGCTGGCCTATCTGGCCATCGGCATGGGCGCCGTGGTGCTGCTGCGCGGCGGGGGCATCGGCGGGGCCTGGCTGATCCTGCTGGGCTGGTTCGGCCTGGGGGCGGTGCGCAACCAGCAGCAGTTGCTGAGCCTGCAGAGCGCCCTTGCCGTGCTGCACGTGAAGGATGCGGCCGGGCGCCGCTTCCGGGTGCTGGAAGCGGCCGCCAGTCTGCGCCAGCTCAGCGAGAGCCGGCTGCGGGAGCCCAGTCCCGTGGGACCTGCCGACTGGCTGCTGGTGTGCGATCGCGGTCGCTGGCGTGGCGTCATCGATGACGCCGTGCTGCAGGATCTGCCGGTGCAGCGCTGGGACAGCGACCGGGTGGGGGACCATCTCCAACCCCTCGACAGCCTCACCGCGATCGCCGACGAAGCTCCCCTCTGGCAGGCCGTGCAGCGGCTTGAGGAGACCAACAACGCCCGGCTGCTGGTGCTCAGCCCGGCGGGCCTGCCCAGTGGCACCATCGACCGCCCGGGGCTGGGGGAGGCGGTGCTCGCCAAGCTGGGGCTGAAGCTGCCGGCTCCACTGCTGGAGACCGCCAGGCGCCAGAACACCTACCCCCTGGGGCTGGCGCTGCCTCAGGTGGTGCGCTCGATGCTGGCCTCCGGTGAAGTGGAGGAACCGGCCCCAGGGCCCACCCCCCCCTGGGCCGGCTCGAGCCGCGCCTGATCCAGGCCGCGGGCGATCGCCGCCAGCTCGGCGGCGCTGCATCCCTGCTGCCGCAATGGCGGCAGCGGCAACCAGCGGGCGGCGGCGGCGAGCAGGGCCTGTTCGAGCTGGCGGGGCGATGCCGCCAGTGGCGCCAGCGCGGGCGGCTCGGCAGCGAACAGCCGGCGCCAGAGATCGGCCTGGGGGAGCAGCTGGATCGAGCCGTGCTGCAACAGGCAGCCAGCGCGCCAGAGCTGGGCGCTGCCGACGCGCTTGCCACCATCGGCGTGCACCAGATCGGCAGCGGTGCCGGTGGCGAAGCAGCTGGCCGCCGCCAGCCCGGCGGGCTGATCGCCGAAGCGCAGGGGCTGGCCCAGGTCCTGGAAGGCCTCCTGCAGCCAGCGGCAGGCCTGCCGGTAGGCCGCGAGACGGTTGGCTGGAGGGTTGGGCCACACCAGGGCGTAGCAGAGGTCGCCCCCGTGCAGCACGGCCGCCCCGCCCGTGGGCCGGCGCACCAGCTCCAGCTGTTCGCTGGCGGCCAGATCCCGCCACGGCCGAGGCAGGCGCCGCTGGTGCCGGCCCAGCGACAGGCAGGGACGCTGCCAGCGGTAGAGGCGCAGCGCCGGCTGCCCCTGATCCAGCAGCCAGGCATCGATGGCCATCTGCCAGGCACCCCCGAGGCAGAGCGTGGGCAAGCGGCGCCCGGCCATCAGCCGCGGCGGCTGTCGAGCGGGGTCCAGAAGCTGTCGTCGAGCTCCAGACCCAGCACCGCCGCCATCTGGCTGAGGCCCTGGCGGCAGTTGAGGCCACGCCCGACGGCCCAGTGGTCAAGGAGATAGAGGCGGTGCGTGAGCCACAGCTCCAGGGCCTCAGGTGCGAAGCGGATGCCCTCGCTGCGGCTGAAGCCGTGGGGCAGGAGCATGGCCACATGGCGAGTGAGCTGGCCGCTGCCACGCTCGATCAGCAGCGGCAGCCAGGGGTAGCAGGCATCGGCGCGCAGGGTCCACAGGCGCGGTTCGGCAATCTCCGAGAGCTCACGGGGGTCGTCGTCCGCCCGCGGCCAGTCGTAGTGCAGTTCCAGGCTGCCGGCCGCGCCCAGCAGCTCGGCCGCCGGGCGGGCGGCCCAGCTCTGCAGGGGGGAGAGATCAAGCGCACGAATCGCCGCGGCGGAAAGGCGCAGGGATCGATCCGCGGACGACGGGTCGCTGGCAGCGGGCACGGGGGACGGCAGGCGAGGGGGGCCGGGGGCGCGGGCAGCGGCGGCAGCGTCAAGAGCTGTGACAGCGCCTGCGCCGCGGCCCGACCGTAGCGACATCGGGCCGAAGAATGGTGCCGGTCTTCTGTTCATCAGCCAGCCATGGTCTCCTCCCTCAGCCAGGCCCAGATTCTCATCGCCCTGGTGGTGGCCGCCCACGCCGGCGTCCTGGCCGTGCGCCTCAGTGTCAGCCTGTTCAAATCCTGATCGGCCCACCCGCCGGCACCAGGGCGCCCTTGGCAGAGCGAACCTGGAGCGCTACAAGCGTGGGTATCCATGAGTCCCAGAGCCTTGCGGGCCAGCCAGCACCGATCGCCCCGGCGGCGTGCCGCCTCCGTCCATCCCTGGGCGGGGGGAGCGTCGATGTCCGGCACCGGTGGCTCAGCGGCGGGCTCTGCGCCGGGGTCAAGGGCGCCGTCTGGTGCAACCGCCCCCCGGGTTGAACCCCAGGCTGCTCCATCCGGCCGCGCCCCATCCGCCCAGGGCCGGCCGGCCCTGATCGAGACCGGGGCTGCGGCCAGCCTCTCCCTGGAGCGCCGCGACCTGGTGTGCAGCGTGATCGGCCTCACCGTGAAGCTCGCTCTGGTGGCGGTGGCGGGGGTCAGCCTGGTGCGCCTGGCCGCTGCCTACCGCGAGCGCATGGATCGTCAGGGGGAGCTGGCGGCCGTGCTGCAGATCGAACAGGGTCGGCTGGCCCGGGCCCGGGAGCGCTTCGATGCCCTGTTCACGGTGGAGGGGGAGCAGCGCCTGATCCGCGAGCAGAATCAGTGGATCGCCCCCAACCGGCTGCGGGTGGTGTGGAAGCAGACGCCCCCAGCGGCTCCGGCCCAGGCCCCCACCCCGCAGCCCGCCAAACCCGCGACCCCCTGAGGCCCCCATTCCGCCCCAGCGGCGCCGCTGCGCCAACGCCGCTGCCGCCGTCTTGCTCTCTGTTGAGCAGCGGCCGCTGCCGCCAGGGATCGGCGCGCACCGTCCGTAGGTTGGGCCGCAGCCACATTGCCCCTTTCCATGGCCGCATCCGCTCCCAGGGAAACCTCCGCAGGCACCGTTCTGATCACCGGCACCACGTCCGGTGTGGGGCTCCATGCCACCAAGGCCCTGGCCGAACGGGGCTGGACGGTGATCACCGCCAACCGCGACCCCGTGCGTGCCGGCGCCGCCGCCGACAGCCTGGGCATCCCCCGCGGCCAGCTGCACCATCTGCGCATTGATCTGGGCGATCTCGACAGCGTGCGCGCCGGCGTGGAAACGCTGGTGGATTCGATCGCCGGCGACCTCGATGCCGTGGTGGTGAATGCGGCGGTGTACAAACCACGGCTGCGACAGCCCGAGCGCTCCCCCCAGGGCTACGAGCTGTCGATGGCCACCAACCATCTCGGGCACTTTCTGCTGATCCAGATGCTGCTGCCCAAGCTGCAGCAGTCCGCCCACTCCTCCCGGCGGGTGGTGATCCTGGGCACGGTGACGGCCAACTCCAAGGAACTGGGGGGCAAGATCCCCATCCCCGCCCCAGCTGACCTGGGCGATCTGAGCGGCTTCGCCGCCGGCTTCAAGCCGCCGCTGGCGATGGCCAGCGGCAAGCCCTTCAAGCCCGGCAAGGCCTACAAGGACAGCAAGCTGTGCAACATGATCACCACCCAGGAACTGCACCGCCGGCTGCACGACAGCACCGGGATCGTGTTCAGCTCCCTCTACCCGGGCTGCGTGGCCGACACACCCCTGTTCCGCAACACCCCTCGGCTGTTCCAGAAGCTGTTCCCCTGGTTTCAGAAGCACATCACCGGTGGTTATGTGAGCCAGAGCCTGGCCGGTGACCGGGTGGCCCAAGTGGTGGCCGGGCCCGCCTTCAGCGTGTCCGGGGTGCACTGGAGCTGGGGCAACCGCCAGCGGAAGGACAGCACCCAGTTCAGTCAGGAACTCTCCGACAAGGCCAGCAATCCAGACACCGCCGCCAAGGTGTGGGACTACTCGATGGCCCTGGTGGGTCTGAGCTGAACGGCCTCAGAGGTGGCGGCGGAAGCCGCTGCCGAAGCCGCCTCCGAAGCTGCCCTCGCGGCCCTCGCCGGCGCTGCCATCGGCGTGGCTCAGCTGCCACACATTGCGGCTCAGGCGCCGGGCGCGCAGGCCGCCGCGCTCCACCACCGAGCTGCCTGGCCGCGCACCCAGGAGGGACGTGACCTCGGCGGTGCTGAGGGGTGCTCCGGTATGGATCGCCAGGCGGGTGAGTTCAAGGCGCTGGCGCAGGCAGGTCAGGTCGGCACTGCCACCGTCTTCAGCTTCGTTCCACACCCAGGTGGGAGCGGTGCCGGAACTGCGCAGCTTCTGGAACAGACCGAAGCCCACCAGGGCCAGGGCCTGTTCCGGAGTGATGCCCTGGGCGCTCGCCTCGGCGAGCCAGTCGGCCATCGGCGGCATCCCGGACTCGTGGGGCAGGGTTTCAGTGGGGGTGGTGCCCCCTGGAGAGGGTCCTGCGGAGGTGCGCCTGCCAGCCATGGAGCTCGGAATGCCGCTGCGGCGACGGTACCGGCTCTGCCGGCGGTCGCAAGGGGCAGACGGGGCCGGACAGGTAAGATCCGCGCCAGCACCTGGCTCGCCCGAGCACCGCCCCAGGCCGCCGATCTGTGCCCAGTTCTGACCGCAGTTCTGACCGCAGTTCTGCCAACAGTTCTGTCAACAGTTCCGGCCGCCTCCCCACCCGCTCACGCAGCCCCCCTCCTTTGCCTTCGCCCAGACGTTCACGAGAGGACCTGGCGATCCAGCGGCGCCGGGGGATCGGGACCTCTGCAGAGGGCAAGACCCGGGGCCCTCAGATCACCGGCACCGTGGTCGATGGCCGCAGCGACGGCGCCAGCTGCGTGATCACCACCGACAGCGAGGGCACCCGCCTGGCGCGTCTGGACAGCCATGTGCAGTCGATCGAGCTGCGCACCTATGTGTTTCTCGATTCGCTCCAGCCCCAGCTGGCCGCCTACATGGGCACGGTGAGTCAGGGGTTTCTGCCGATCCCGGGCGACGCCTGCCTCTGGCTGGAGGTTTCACCCGGCCTGGCGGTGCATCGCGTCACGGACATCGCCCTCAAGGCGAGCACGGTGCGCCTCGGTCAGATGATCGTGGAGCGGGCGTTCGGTTCCCTGGCGCTCTACCACCGCGACCAGAGCAATGTGCTGCACTCGGGCGATGTGGTGCTGGAAGCGATCGGCAACACGGTGGAGCAGCGCAGCCGCTGCGATGTGAGCTGGACCGAGATCATCCGGGCGATCACACCGGACCATGCCGTGCTGATCAACCGCCAGAACCGCCGGGGCTCGATGATCCAGGCGGGCATGAGCATGTTCATCCTCGAAACCGAGCCCGCCGGCTATGTGCTGATGGCCGCCAATGAGGCCGAGAAGGCCTCCAACATCACGGTGGTGGATGTGAAGGCCGTGGGAGCCTTCGGCCGCCTCACCCTGGCCGGCCGTGAAGGGGACGTGGAGGAGGCGGCGGCGGCGGCGATGCGAGCCATCCACCACATCAACGCCAGCGCCCTGGGCTGAGGTCCGGCAGCGCTCAGCTCAGCAGCAGACGGCGCAGACCGCCCACCAGCTGGCGGGCGGCCTTGCCGCGGCTGCCCAGCCGGTTGCGCAGGTGCTGACCCATGCGGGCATAGCTGGTGCCGGCCTCGCGCACGTAGAAGATCGGGTCGTAGCCGGCGCCGCTGCCGTCCGGTTGCCGCAGCACCAGGCCGTGGCACTCCCCTTGCGCCTCCAGCACGGTGCTGCCGCCGGGATCGGCTAGGGCCATCGCCGTGACGAAGCGGCCACTGCGGTAAGGGGCCTCGCCCAGCTCATTGAGGAGCCGGCGCAGCCGCTCGGCATCGCTGGGGGCATAGCGGGCCGAATAGAGCCCCGGGGCGCCGCCGAGGGCGTCCACCTCCAGGCCGGAGTCGTCCGCCAGGGCCCACTGGCCGGTGAGGGCCGCCACGGTCTCCGCCTTGAGCCGGGCGTTCTCGGCGTAGCTGCGGCCCGTTTCCTCGATCTCCAGCCCCCGGGGCTGCTGGCGCAGCTCAAGACCCAACCCTGCCAGCATCGCGCCGAGCTCGGCGACCTTGTGGGGATTGCCGCTGGCGATGACCAGCACCGGCATCGACATCCTGCGTCAGCGGCCATTGTGTCTGAGAGCCCACACCGGGCAGACCTCAAGCATTGCCTAACGAATTGTGAGCCACTGGTCAGCGCTGCTTATCGATCGCAGCGAAAACCGTGATGGACTTGACAGTCCGAATCGCTTGACGGGGGGTCCCGCCGAGTCCGAGGGTTGGTACGGCCCCTTTCCCCCCTCCATCCCCACAGGACATGGCTAACGAAACCATGGGCATCGCCCTCGGCATGATTGAAACCCGCGGTCTGGTGCCGGCCATCGAAGCGGCCGACGCCATGACCAAGGCCGCCGAGGTGCGCCTGATCGCCCGCGAGTTCGTCGGCGGCGGCTACGTCACCGTGATGGTGCGCGGTGAAACCGGTGCCGTGAACGCCGCCGTGCGCGCCGGCGCCGATGCCTGCGAGCGCGTGGGCGACGGCCTCGTGGCCGCCCACATCATCGCTCGCCCCCACCGCGAAGTGGAACCCGCCCTCGGCGGCAGTGCCGGTTTCGTCGGTTCCAAGGACTGAGTCGTCTGAGGCCTGACCGACCGCTTCAGGCAACACGCCCACTCATTCCCGTTCCCGACCCAACCGCACCATCCCCATGAGCAAGAAGTACGACGCAGGGGTCAAGGAGTACCGCGACACGTATTGGACTCCTGATTACGTTCCCCTCGACACCGACCTGCTGGCCTGCTTCAAGTGCACCGGCCAGGAAGGTGTACCCAAGGAGGAGATCGCCGCCGCCGTGGCCGCCGAATCCTCCACAGGCACCTGGTCCACCGTGTGGTCCGAGCTCCTCACCGACCTCGATTTCTACAAGGGCCGCTGCTACCGCATCGAAGACGTGCCCGGCGACAAGGAATCGTTCTACGCCTTCGTGGCCTATCCCCTCGACCTGTTCGAGGAAGGGTCCATCACCAATGTGCTGACCTCCCTGGTCGGCAACGTGTTCGGCTTCAAGGCCCTGCGCCATCTGCGCCTGGAGGACATCCGCTTCCCCCTGGCCTTCATCAAGACCTGCATGGGTCCGCCCAACGGCATTGCCGTTGAGCGCGACCGCATGAACAAGTACGGCCGTCCCCTGCTGGGCTGCACGATCAAGCCGAAGCTCGGCCTGAGCGGCAAGAACTACGGCCGCGTGGTGTACGAATGCCTGCGCGGTGGTCTCGACTTCACCAAGGACGACGAGAACATCAACTCCCAGCCCTTCCAGCGCTGGCAGAACCGTTTCGAGTTCGTGGCCGAGGCCGTGCAACTCGCCCAGGAGGAAACCGGTGAGAAGAAGGGGCACTACCTCAACTGCACCGCCGCCACGCCTGAGGAGATGTACGAGCGGGCCGAATTCGCCAAGGAACTGGGCCAGCCGATCGTGATGCACGACTACATCACCGGTGGTTTCACGGCCAACACCGGCCTGGCCAAATGGTGCCGCAAGAACGGCATGCTGCTGCACATTCACCGCGCCATGCACGCGGTGATCGACCGTCACCCCAAGCACGGCATCCACTTCCGGGTGCTGGCCAAGTGCCTGCGCCTCTCCGGCGGTGACCAGCTGCACACCGGCACCGTGGTGGGCAAGCTCGAGGGCGATCGTCAGACCACCCTCGGCTTCATCGACCAACTGCGCGAGTCGTTCGTGCCCGAAGACCGCAGCCGCGGCAACTTCTTCGACCAGGACTGGGCTTCCATGCCCGGCGTGTTCGCCGTTGCCTCCGGCGGTATCCACGTGTGGCACATGCCGGCCCTGGTGGCCATCTTCGGCGACGACTCCGTGCTCCAGTTCGGTGGTGGCACCCACGGTCACCCCTGGGGTTCGGCCGCCGGCGCCGCCGCCAACCGGGTGGCCCTGGAAGCCTGCGTCAAAGCACGCAACGCCGGTCGGGAAATCGAGAAGGAAAGCCGCGACATCCTCATGGAGGCCGCCAAGCACAGCCCCGAGCTGGCCATCGCTCTCGAAACCTGGAAGGAGATCAAGTTCGAGTTCGACACCGTCGACAAGCTCGACGTCAACTGATCACCCCCTGACGGCGGGAGCAGGAGGGTTCCTCCCTCCTCTCCCCCGGTGATCCAGAACCGCATCCATTCATTCCATCCACCACAGGATCCCCATGCCTTTCCAGAGCACCGTGGGTGACTACCAGACAGTCGCCACCCTGGAGACCTTCGGCTTTCTCCCGCCGATGACCCAGGACGAGATCTACGACCAGATCGCTTACATCGTGGCCCAGGGATGGACGCCCCTGGTTGAGCACGTCCATCCCAGCCGCTCCATGTCGACCTACTGGTCGTTCTGGAAGCTGCCCTTCTTCGGTGAGAAGGATCTCGGGGTTGTCGTGAGCGAACTCGAGGCCTGCCACCGCGCCTACCCCGATCACCACGTTCGTCTGGTGGGCTACGACGCCTACACCCAGAGCCAGGGTGCGGCCTTCGTGGTGTTCGAGGGCCGCTGAGCCCCGCACTGTCGATCTGCGAACCGGTCAGCTGCTGATCGGTTCCGGTCCCGGCCCCTGCCGGGACCCTCTCCTATCCACCAGACCTTCATCCGACGGGCGCCGATGGCCAGCACCTCCAGCCGTGAAGCAGCACTCGAGCGCCGCCGCGCCCTCACCACCGCGGGCAAGACGGCCGTGAGCCGCTACAGCTCCTCCCCCGGCCGGGTGCGCACTGCCGCCGATGCCCTTGCCTCCCGGCCCCAGGCCAGTGCAAGCCCCTCGCCCTCGGCGCCCCCCGCCAGTTACCCCCGGCAGCGTCCAGCCGCGGCCCCTTCCCCGAGCGCCATGGCCACCCCCAACCCCGCCCTGCGCGGCAGCGCCCAGCGCATCAGCAATCCCAGCCGCGATCTGGCCCTGGCGCGGCGCGAGGCCCTGAGCCGTCGCGGCAAACGGGCCGACACCTCCCGGGACCGCAACCGCGCCGAAGTGGCGCGTCAGACCCCGCCGGCCCAGGCCCCCGCCCCGGTGGAGACCTCCAGCGCCCCGGCGGCGGCCGCCGGCAGCACCCCCAGCCGCCCCCGCCTCAGCCTCGGTGCTCCCGCCAACGGCAGCCTCAGCGCAATCGATCGCCGCGGCAAGCAACGCCGCGCCGCGGTGCAGCACAACCCCGGCCGCGCCCTGGTGCTGGCCCGCCGGGAAGCGCTCTCCAAGCGCGGCAAGTCAGCCTCCCTGCCGGGCAACGGCGCCGCCGCCGCGGTGGCCCGCCAGAACCACCCCGACCTCAGCACCAAGGAGCTGGCCCTGAAGCTGCGCGAACTCAAGAGCAAGATGGGCAGCGCCGGCTGCGCCCGCAGCAGCGGCACCCGGCCCACGGGCCCCAACCGCCATGGCGCCCGCCAGGCCGCCGCAGCTGACGCCCACTGGAAGGTGGGCGTGAGTGAAACCCCCAGCGGCCAGCTGGTGACCGGCACGCAGGCCAACCGTTCACCCAAGACCACCGGCAACGAGGCCGCCACCTGCCGGCCGATCACCGGCACCGAGTATCTCGGCGCCGAGGTGTTCCAGACCTTCTGTCAGAACGACGCGCCAGCCCGCCAGCCCGCCAAGGTGCGGCTCACCGCCACCAGCCACGGCAACCGGGTCACCGGCAACGAGGTGGGGCGCTCCGAGAAGGTGACCGGTGACGAGCCCGGCACCTGCAAGATCGTCACCGGCACCGAATACATCTCCGCCAACCAGTCGGCCTCGTACTGCGGCACCGTCCCGACGACGCCGCGCAAGGTGGGCCGCAGCGAAACCCTGGGGGGCCAACGGGTCTCCGGGGTGATGGTGGGGCGCAGTGAGCGGGTCACCGGCGACGAGCCGGGCTCCGGGCTGCATCTCACCGGTGACCAGTACCTGGGAGCCGAGGGCGATCTGCCCGGCCGGGCCCCCGCCAAGGTGGCCAACCTGCACACCCTGCGGGGCACCGGCATCACCGGCACGGCGGTGGGCCGCAGTGAGCGGGTCACCGGTGATGAGCCGGGCAGCTGCCGCACCATCACCGGCGACGAGTACATCGGCACCCAGCAATACAAGACCTTCTGCGGCACTGATCCGGCGCCCGAAGCCGCCAAGGTGGGCTTCAGCGTCACCAACCGGGCCCAGGTGGTGAGCGGTACCCGCACGGGCCGCAGCGGCAAGGTCACCGGCGATGAGCCCGGCACCTGCAAGGCCGTCACCGGCACTCCCTATGCCGGCCTGGAGCAGGCCTCCGACTACTGCGCCACGCCCGATGTGCGCAGCATTCGCCAGCGCACCCCGGTGCGCGGTGCCAGCCGCATGAGCGGCATCCAGCCCGGCATCGGCGGGGTGATGACCGGCGCCGAGCGCGGTGCCTGCGAGGACGTGACCGGAACCCCCTATGTGGGCGCCGACCAGCAGCAGCTGGCCTGCGGCGCTGCTCCCGGCAGCGCTGCCGATTACCCCCAGCCCCTGGACGGCAGCCTGCCCTGGCTGGACTTCAGTGTGCAGTCCCCGGCACGCGCCGCCCAGATCGCCCGCCAGCGCAGCGGCGGGGTCACCGGCACCAGCTACGAGCAGGGCCACCGCATCACCGGTCCCTTCGACCTGGCGGGCGGCAAGGTCACCGGCACCGAACAGTTCCGCTTCGACCGCAAGGGTGCCCAGATCTCGCGCGGACCCATCCCCATGGCCGCCCGCTCCCTGGGCGATGCCGCAGCCGTAGCAACTGCCGGAGCAGCCGCGAGCGCCCCGGCCCGGCCGGTCTCACGGGTGACCGGGGAGGGAATCTCCACGGGCCTGAAGATCACGGGTGATGACTGGGATCGTGGCGAGCATGTCACCGGCACCGAGGGGGCTTCGGCGCGCCGGCGCAACCCCAGCCGGCCCGGCCCGATGAGCGCCATGCCGGGCCTCCAGCCCAAGCGCAACGAGGACAAGCCGGAACCCGTGAGCCTGGTCACCGGCTCCAGCGGCAACACCCACTCCGGTTCCCTGATCACCGTCTCCGGCGGTGCCCGCGGATGAGCGCACCATGACCCGTCGTCCGGCAGCCGCAGCTCGCCCGCTGGCGCCCACGGCGCCGCGCCGGCGCCGTGGGCCAGCGGGCGATCCCGCCACACCACCGGCTGCCGCTGAGGCCGGTGCACCGGCAACCTCAGCGGCCCTGAGGGGCACCCGTGCCCGCGCCGCCTACCAGCTCGCCAGCAGCCTCAGCCCCCAGAGCCCGGCGCGCAACCGGCCCATGCGCCGGCCGCGGCCGCTGAGCAAACCCAGCGCCACGGTGGTCGTGCGCCGCGGCCCGGCACCATCCCGCAGAGGTCTGGGGGCGAAACAGCATCCGCTCACCAATGCCGACGCCAACGCCTGCCTGCGCGGTTACGCCGAGCAGGTGCAGCGGCGCTTCGATCGCATCGTGCCGGTGCTCAAGCTGATCGCCGCCCTGCAGCACGAGGATCGTTTCGTGGAGCAGGCTCAGGACCTGGCCCTCTCCGAGCTGGGCCACGACCTGCCCCTGCCGGTGCTCGAATCCGCCTGGGTGAACCAGCTGGACATGCGCACCCTGTTCGCCTGGTGTGTGTTCGAGGCCTACGAGCACACCAGCGCCGAGTTCTTCCAGCGCGACCCTCTCGGCGGCCAGCCCGGCAGTGCCGCAGCCGAGGAGTTCAACGCCTTCCTGCTCTCCTGCGGCTTCCACCTGCTGGACATCACCCCCTGCGCCGACGGCCGCCTGGCCCACGCCATCGCCTACGCCCTGCGTCTGCCCTTCAGCTCGGTGCGCCGCCGTCCCCATGCTGGCGCCCTGTTCGACGTGGAGGCCACGGTGAACCGCTGGGTGAAGACCGAGCATCTGCGGTACCGCGAGGGGCTGCCCAACCCGGCCCACGAACCCAGCCGCTATCTCAAGGTGGTGCTCTACCACTTCAGTTCCCTCGATCCCAGCCACGAAGGCTGTGCCGCCCACGGCAGTGACGATGCCCTGGCCGCCTGCTGCGGTCTGGCCCGGCTGCGCGACTTCCAGCAGGCGGTGGAGAACAGCTTCTGCTGCGGCGCCTCAGTGGATCTGCTGCTGATGGGGCTCGACACCGACACCGACGCCATCCGCGTGCATGTTCCCGGCATGGATGGCAGCACCAACCTGGAGCGTTGGCTCGATGCCCGCGATGTCTATGACGCCACCAGCGGCCTCGATCCCCAGGCCGCCCGGCAGCGCATCGGTGCCCTGGTGCAGGAGAGTGCCGCCGCAACCCCCGACCCGGGCATGGTGAAGCTGGTGAGCCGCCTGCTGGAGAACAACATCTCCCAGGTCGACTATGTGCGGGAGGTCCACGGCGGGCACTACGGGGATGAGGGCCATGCCGAGCGCTTCATCGGTGTGGGCATCGGCTTCAAGGAGATCCATCTGCGCAATCTCACCTACTTCGCCCACATGGACACGGTGGAGGAAGGTGCCCCCGACCTCGATGTGGGCGTAAAGATCTTCAAGGGTCTGAACGTGTCCCGCGGGCTGCCGGTGCCGGTGGTGGTGCGCTTCGATTACCACGGTCAGGTGCCGGGGGCCCGCGAGCGGGCGATCCGCCACTGCCGGCGGGTGCAGGTGGCGATCGAAAGCCGCTACAGCGAGCTGTTCCAGCAGGGCCAGCTGCATGCCCTGCTCACGGTGCGCGATCAGGACCGCCACACGCCGGCTGAGGCCGTGGGGTCCACGATCACCTTCGCCTGCGCAGGAGGGCACTGAGATGCTGATCTGCAAGGTGCTGAAACCGCTGGTGTCCACCAACCGCATACCGGGATTCGAGCACAGACATCTGCAGGTGGTGCTCGACGGCAGCACCCAGAAAGTGGCGGTGGATGCCGTGGGGGCGATTCCCGGTGACTGGGTGATCTGTGTGGGCAGCTCCGCCGCCCGCGAGGCGGCCGGCAGCAAGTCCTATCCCAGCGATCTGACGATCGTGGGCATCATCGATCACTGGGATCCCGAAGCGGGCCTCGACGCCGCCTCCCCCGCCGGCGGCCGGGGGGCGTGATGGAGATCATGCAGGTGGTCGACTCCCTGGTGTGCACCCAGCGAGCAGGCGGCCTCGATCACTGCTGCCTGAGGGTGCTGCGCAACAACAAGGGCAAGCTGAGTGTGGCCGTGGATCCGGTGGGCGCCTCCCCCGGCAACTGGGTCTTCACCAACAGCGGCTCGGCCGCCCGCTTCTCCTGTCCGGACCCCGACCTGTTCACCGATCTGACGGTGGCGGGGATCATCGATTTCTGGGATCCCGGTGGTTAGGGATGGCGATCCGGCCCTCCCACGCCCCGCAGGTGCCATCACCCGCCTGAGCCCGCTCCTCCGCCCCGCCTCCCCCCTCCTCGCCATGGCCACCAGTCCCCGCCCCACCCCCGATTCCACCCCTGCAGCCGCAGCCCCCGCTCCGGCACCGGCCGCCGAGGCCTCCGCTCCAGCGGCGGCCGCCGCACGGCCAGCCACGGCCAGCAGCGCCACGGCGCGGGCGCTGCCGGCCGCCCGGGCCAGCAGCACCGCCAGTGGCGGCAGCGGCCGGGCCGGCGCTCGCAGCAGTGCCACAAGGGCGGCGGCCACGCGCACGCCTGCCCGCGGCGGCGCCACCCGTTCCACCGCCACGCGTTCCACGACGGCACGTTCCACGGCTGCTGGCAGCAGCGCTGGCCGGGGGCGCAGCTCCGGGGGCGGCGGCGGCCGGGCAGCCGCCGGAGCTGCGACCCCGGCTGAGGCGCCGGCGGTGCGGGGCATCGCCCTGGGGATGATCGAAACCCGCGGCCTGGTGCCCGCCATCGAGGCCGCCGATGCCATGACCAAGGCCGCTGAAGTGACCCTGGTGGCCCGTGAATTCGTGGGCGGCGGCTACGTGAGCGTGCTGGTGCGCGGCGAAACCGGAGCGGTGAACGCCGCCGTGCGGGCCGGCGCCGATGCCTGCGAACGGGTGGGCGACGGCCTCGTGGCGGCCCACATCATCGCGCGCCCCCACAGCGAAGTGGAGCCCGCCCTGCAGGGCAGCGGCGCCACCCGGCGGCTCTGATGGCCATGGACGCCGCCCACCCGCGCGTCCTCGGTTACCTCGGCCGTGCCCTCAGCCTTGAACTCAGCGCTGTGCAGCACTACATGACGCTGGCGTCGCTGCTGGAGAGCTGGGGCGACACCGAAGCCGCTCAGCGCTGCCGCCAGGAAACGGTGGAGGAGATGCGCCATGCCGAAGCGATCGTGCGGCGCATGCTGGCGCTGGGGGTGGCACCGGGAGCCTCCCAGCTGCGGCCGGTGGACCACGGCCCTGATCTGGCCGCCCTGCTGCGCTGCAGCATGGCGTTGGAGGACGACCTGGTGGCCCTCTACGCCGAGGCGGTGCGCTTCTGCCTGCTGGTGGGCGACACCGCCGGTGAGGCCTTCTTCCAGCAGCTCTGGACAGACGAACGGCACCACGGCCAGGAGCTTGCCGCCTGGCTCGAGAGCCTGGAAGGCTGGCGTCAGCAGCTGCCGGAGCGGGCCACGTTCTGACGGGACCGCACCGGCTCCAGGCCAGTGCTGGCCTAGGGTCGAGCCATGGAGCAGGCCTGGACACCCCGTCCCAAAGCGGATCAGCCCCAGTGGCTGGAGCGGCGGCTGGAGTTCAGCGACTATGCCGGCACCCGCAGCTTTCTCGCGCGCCTCAACGATCTCTGTGAAGCGCGCCAGCAGTTCCCCGACATCAGCTTCGGGCGCACCTATGTGAACCTCACCCTGCGGGCCGAGGCCGAGGGCGGCAGGGTGGGGGAGGCGGAGCAGTTGCTTGCGGTCGCCATCGACGCCCTTGTGGCTGAGGATCACCAGAGCTGACCACCCAGGCGATGCCGCCCCTGCCCCTGCGATGAGCCACTCCCCCCCGCTGCCCGGTTCTGCTCGACCCGCGGCGGTGGAGGTGAACCTGCGGGCGGAGTACGAGGGAGCGGGAGTGCAGGCGGTGCTCGATCAGCTCGATCGCGAGCTGGTGGGCCTCAAACCGGTGAAGGCCCGCATCCGCGAGATCGCTGCCCTGCTGGTGGTGAACCGGGCGCGCCAGCAGGTGGGGCTGGAAACGGCTCCCCCCAGCCTGCACATGTCGTTCACGGGCAGGCCCGGCACGGGCAAGACCACCGTGGCCGAGCGCATGAGCCGGATCCTGCACGGGCTCGGCTATGTGCGCAAGGGCCATGTGGTCACGGCCACCCGCGACGATCTGGTGGGTCAGTACATCGGCCATACCGCCCCGAAAACGCGAGAGATGCTCAAGAAGGCGATGGGCGGCGTGCTGTTCATCGATGAGGCGTACTACCTCTACAAGCCTGAGAATGAGCGGGATTATGGCGCCGAAGCCATCGAGATCCTGCTGCAGGTGATGGAGAACAACCGCGACGACCTGGTGGTGATCTTCGCTGGCTACAAGGAGCGCATGGATGTGTTCTACCAGAGCAACCCCGGCCTCTCCTCACGGGTCGCCAACCACATCGACTTTCCCGATTACAGCGCCTCCGAGCTGCTGGCGATCGCCCAGCTGATCCTGGCGGCTGAAAACTACCGGCTCAGCGACGAGGCCCGGGGCGCCTTTGCCGACTACATCCAGCGGCGCATGCAGCTGCCCTTCTTCGCCAATGCCCGCTCGATCCGCAACGCCATCGACCGGGCCCGCATGCGCCAGGCCAACCGCCTGTTCAGCGGCATGGGCACGACCGTATCAAAGCTCGATCTGATGACCATCGAAGCCGCGGACATCACCGCCAGTCGGGTGTTCATGGGGGAAGTGGAAGGCCTGGATCCCGCCCAGCCGTTGATCTAGGCTCCCAGACTCCCGCTGCTTCAGCCTCCATGGTCAGCCGCTCTGCCCTGTTCCGCTCCGATGTGATCCGCCATCTGCCGATGCTGGCCCTGGCCTGCGCCCTGCCGCTGGCGGGCGCCGGCGGCGCCCAGGCCGAAACCTGCACCTTTCTGCGACCGATCGGTGGTGACGGCAACAGCAACATCGTGTCCAAGCGGGTGGAGCGGGGGCGGCTGATCGGGCGTACCAACTGGAACACCGACTTCATCGTTGATCAGCCCTATCAGAGCTACAAATTCTTCTTCACCGCCAATTCCTCGGACACCAAGGCCACCTATCCGGTGGAGGGCTTCATGAAGTTCAGCGACGGCACCAGCCTGCAGGTGATCAATGAGCAGATGAACCCCCCGATCGGCACCGGCAAGATGTTTGGTCCTTTCCCCGCGGTGCCCGGCAAGCAGGCCAGCCAGATGAATTTCAAGGTGGGCGCCAGCGCTGATCCCAACGCTCTCGGCTTCAGCTATCGCATCTCCGTGCAGGGCTGCACCTGATTGGCCCGCGCCCCGGCTCAGCGGCGGCGGCGGCAGGCGATCTGCAGCAGATCGCGCACCTGCTGCACCTGGCGGGCCAGCAGCGGATCGCTGTGGAGCTTCTTCTCGATCTGTTCCACCGCGTACATCACGGTGGAGTGATCCTTGCCGCCGAACACCTCACCGATGCGCGGCAGGGAGAGGTCGGTGTTCTGGCGCATCAGGTACATGCCCACCTGACGGGCCTGGCTCACGGCCCTTTTGCGACTGGCGCTGCGCATCTCATCCCCCCCCACGCCGAACACCTCCGAGACCGTCTCCAGCACCTGGTGCGGCTTCACCTCCACATCACCGCCGGCCGGATCGAGCATGGGCGCCACCGACTCCACGGTCATCGGCAGACCGGTGATCGAGGCAAAGGCCACCGCCCGGGTGAGGGCCCCCTCCAGTTCGCGGATGTTGGAGGTGAAGCGGCCGGCGATGAACTGGATCAGCTCCCGCGGCAGACGGATCTGTTCCTGCTCGGCCTTCTTGTGCAGGATGGCCATGCGGGTTTCCAGGTCGGGCACCTGGATGTCGGCGATCAGGCCCATCGAGAAGCGCGAGATCAGTCGCTCCTGCAGCCGCGGAATCTGGCTGGGGGGTCGATCGGAGGCGATCACGATCTGGCGGCCGGCTTCGTGCAGGGCGTTGAAGGTGTGGAAGAACTCCTCCTGGGTGTACTCCTTGCCCTCGATGAACTGAATGTCATCCACCAGGATCAGATCGGCGGCCCGGTAGCGGTCGCGGAAGTTCTGCATGGCGTCCTTGCGGATCGCCTGAATCAGGTCGTTGGTGAAGGTTTCGGTGGACACGTAGAACACCGCCGCCTCGGGGTCGATCTCCAGCCGGTAGTGGCCGATGGCCTGCATCAGATGGGTCTTGCCCAGACCCACCCCACCGCACACGAACAGGGGGTTGAACTCCCGGCCCGGGGCCTCCGCCACCGCCAGGGCCGCGGCGTGGGCCATGCGGCTGTTGGGCCCCACCACGAAGCGGTTGAACACGTAGCGGGGGTTGAGGCCGGAGCCCACGGCGCGGGCGGGCGCTGCGGCGGCGCCACGGGCGGCAGCGGGAAACCGGGCTGCCGCCGGCGAGGCGGCCGGAGGCGTGGCGGCTTCAGCCGGGGAGGGCAGCAGCGCGGGGGCCACGGCCATCAGCGGGTCGTCGTCGCTGGCGGTGGTGACCTCCACCTGCACGCTGCTGCCAGCGATCTGCCCGGCCACCGCCTCGATCGTGCCGAGGTAGTTCTTGCGCAGCCAGCCGCAGGCGAAACTGTTGGGGGCCTCCAGGGCCAGCCGCTGGCCATCGAAACCCAGGCAGCGGGCCGGCCGGATCCAGGTTTCGAACGTGGGCTTGCTGAGGTTGGCCTGGAGCGTCTTCTGGACCTGGTGCCACAGCTGGTCGTCCTGCTGCACCGATCCAACGCCCCAAGGGTGCCGAACTCTACGCAGAGGGGATGGGGCGCACGGTCTTTAATGAAGCCGAATGCCAGCGCACCCGCCGCACCCGCTCCCCCTCCATGCCACCCTTCCTTCCCAGCTCCCGCAGCGCCGGCCTGGCGGGCCTGATCGCCATGGTGGCGATGCTGGCCGGCTGCGGCGTCCGCCCCATCCCCGGCCTGCCCAGCCTGCCGGGAGAAGAGAGCAGCGAAACGGCGCGCATCAGCGACGCGCCGCCGGCAGCACCGCTGCAGGCCAGCGGCAACGTGATCGTGGAGGCGGTGGAGAAGGTGGGGCCGGCGGTGGTGCGCATCGACACCACCAAACGTGTGATCAACCCCCTGGGCGGGCTGTTCGGCCGCGGGCCCACGATCCAGCAGCAGCAGGGCCAGGGCTCGGGCTTCATCACCCGCTCCGACGGAGTGATCCTCACCAACGCCCATGTGGTGGAAGGCGCCAGTGACGTCACCGTGACCCTGCCCGACGGCCGCAGCTTCAGCGGCAAGGTGCTGGGCACCGACCCGCTCACCGACGTGGGCGTGGTGAAGGTGGTGGCCAGCAAGCTGCCCGTGGCGCCGCTGGGCGACTCCACCCGCCTGCGCCCGGGCGAATGGGCGATCGCCATCGGCAACCCCCTCGGCCTCGACAACACCGTGACCGCCGGGATCATCAGCGCCATCCAGCGCACCAATGCCGTAGGGGAGGGCCAGCGGGTGCCCTACATCCAGACTGATGCCGCCGTGAACCCGGGCAACAGCGGCGGGCCGCTGATCAACGACCGCGGCCAGGTGATCGGCATCAACACCGCCATCCGCCAGGCTCCCGGCGCCGGGCTGAGTTTCGCCATCCCGATCGAGGTGGCGCGCCAGATCGCCGCCCAGATCCTGGAACGCGGCTACGCCAGCCATCCCTACATCGGCGTGCGGCTGCAGGCGATCACACCCCAGCTGGCCCGCGAGATCAATGCCAGCACCGACGAGTGCCGGCTGCCCGAGGTCAACGGGGTGGTGGTGGTGGACGTGATGCCCGACAGTCCCGCCGACCGGGGCGGCATCCGGCCCTGCGACCTGATCGAACAGGTGGGGGGTGAGGCGGTGCGCAACCCCTCGGAAGTGCAGCTGGGGGTGGACAAGGTGACCGTGGGCGAGGAGCTGGAGATCCTGGTGCGGCGCGGCGATGACAGCCTCAACCTGACGCTGAAGCCCGCCGAACTGCCCCGCCAGGGTTGAGGGCCTCCCGGGAGCTGGTGGTGATGGCGCGCTGGCCTGCACCCGGGCGCTGCAAGAGCCGCCTGGCCGCCGGCATCGGCAGGGCCCGGGCCGCTGCGGTGCAGCGGCGTCTGTGCCTGCACACCTGCGCTGTGGCGCAGCAGGCACGGCGGCGGCTGCCCTTCGATCTGGTGCTGGCGGTGCAGGGCCTGGGGCCGCGGGCGCTGCTGCGCTGGGGAGCGCAGCTGGGCTGCGACCAGGCCGTGCCCCAGGGCAGCGGCAGCCTGGGGGTGCGGCTGCAGCGCCAGGTGCGACGGGCCAGGCAGGGGGGCAGCCGCCAGGTGGTGCTGGTGGGCAGCGATCTGCCGCTGCTGGAGGCCCGCGAACTGGAACGGGCCTTCCAGGCGCTGGCGGCGGCCCCCCTGGTGCTGGGCCCGGCCGGCGACGGCGGCTACTGGCTGATCGGGCTGAACGGCTCCTGGCCGGCACTGTTCAGCGGCATCCCCTGGGGCAGCGCCGCGGTGCTGGAGCACACCCGGCAGGCGGCAGCGCGGCTGGGGCTGGAGCCCCAGTGGCTGAGCTGCCGCGATGACCTCGACCGGCCCGCCGATCTGGCGCCCTGGCGCTGAGGGGCGATGAACGGGCTGAGCGCGGTGATCGCCGCCCGCAACGAGAGCGCCCGCCTGCCGGCATTGCTGGCCCAGCTGGCGGACCAGCCGCAGCTGGTGGGCGAGGTGCTGGTGGTGGACGGCGGCAGCGATGACGGCAGCGCACAGCTGGCGCGGCTGGCCGGCGCCAAGCTGCTGCACTGTGCCCCGGGCCGGGGACGCCAGCTGGCCCTCGGTGCCGCCGAGGCCAGGGGCAGCTGGCTGCTGCTGCTCCATGCCGATGTGCGCCTGCCGCGCTGCTGGGGGGCCTGCGTCGCCAGAGCGATCGCCGAGCGGCCCGGTGCGGCCCGGGCCCGGCCAGCGCTGGCCTGGTATTTCGACCTGACGATCGCCGGGCGGGATCCGGCTCTGCGGCTGGTGGAACTGGGGGCGGCCCTGCGCAGCCGCTGGCTGCAGCTGCCCTACGGCGACCAGGGACTGCTGCTCAGCCGCCAGCTCTATGAGGCCGTGGGCGGCATGCGCCCCCTGCCGCTGATGGAGGACCTGGAGCTGGCCCAGCGCCTGCGCAGCCGGGCCCGGCTACGCAGCCTGGGGGCCGCTCTGGCGGTGGACGACCGCCGCTGGAGGCGGCTGGGGGTGTGGCGCACCACGCTGGCCAATGCCCACCTGCGCCGGGCCTGGCGGCGGGGAGAGGCGCTGGAGGTACTGGCGCGGCGCTACTACGGGGGCTGATGCCAGAGCCGGGTGCACTGATGCCGGAACCGGGCTCAGGGGGCGTACCAGAAAGCGCAACGGCGCTGCAGCGGTTCCAGTTCCCAGCCCTGGCCCTGGTAGAAGCCCACCACGCCGGGATCAGCAAACAGGGTCACCCGCTCCACCTCCAGGTCACGCAGCTGGTCGAGCACGTAGGCCATCAGCAGCCGGCCCAGCCCCGCTCCCTGGTAGTGGGGATGGACGGCCACGTCCCACACGGTGGCCTCCACCACCCCGTCGCCGGTGCAGCGGGCGAAGCCCACCAGCCGCGGCAGGCGCGGATCATGGCGCCACAGCCCCACCCGCAGCAGGCTGTGCTGCAGCGCCTTGCGCACCCGGCGCAGGGGACGGCGGCTCCAGCCCACGGCATCGCAGAGCTGTTCGAGCTCGAACAGATCGATCGCCCGATCGCGGCTGAGCACCAGGCTCAGCTGGGCGTTGGGCGTCTCGCAGAGGCGATGGCCTGGCCCGTACAGATGGCTGAGCAGATCCACCGGGGGCAAGCAGCCGCAGACGGGATGGCACGATCCTGACTGATGGACAAGCCGGCCCGCGACGCTCCCAGCTCCCCGCGCCCGCTGCTGGTGGGGCTGCACGGCTGGCTGCTGTCCGGACGTCTGTGGCAGCCGCTGGCACGGGAACTGGAGCCCCGCTGGCAGCTCTGGGCCCCGGACCTGCCGGGGTTCGGCGGCAGCCCGCGGCCCCGCGGTCTGCAGCCCAGCTTGGCCAGCTATGGCGGCTGGGTGGCCGAGGAGTGCCTGCGCCGCCATCAGGGCACGGTGGTGCTGGTGGGCCATTCCCTGGGGGGCAGCATCGCTCTGCACGCCGCCGCACGACTCGGCCCGCGGCTGGCGGGGGTGGTGCAGATCGCCGCCGGGGGCGGGGTATATCAGCCGCGGCCGTTCGCGCGGGTGCGGCGCGGCGGTTGCCTGATGCTGCGCTGGCGGCCGCGCTGGGTGCTGCAGCTGCCCGGCAGCGATGCCCTGCGCAGCCCCCTGCTCGCCGACCTGCGCGCCGCCCGGGGCCTGCTGGCCTGCAGCATGCGCCGCAGCGCCGTGAGCGCCCTGCCCCGGCTCACCGCTGAGCTGGCGGTGCCGAGCCTCTGGATCGCCGGCAGCCGCGACACGGTGATGGCCCCCCGCTATGTGCGTCACCTCGCCGGCTATGCGCCCCACCACCGGGTCACAGTGCTGGAAGGGTCGGGCCATCTGCCCATGCTGCAGATGCCCGGGCGTCTGGCCGGTTGCCTGAGCGACTGGCTGGAGGCCCTGCCGCAGGCCCAAGCTGTCCACTGACGGGCCGGGGACACCGCCCTCAGAGGGCCGCAAGACCCCGCTCCTGCAAGTCGGCGAGCTGGGCGTAGAGGCCGCCGGCGGCGCGCAGCTGGCGGTGGTTGCCCTGCTCGATCAGGCGGCCGCGCCGCAGCACCAGGATGCGGTCGGCGGCCTCCACCGTGGCCAGCCGGTGGGCGATCACCACGGCGGTGCGCTGCTGCAGCAGCCGCTCCAGATCGGCCTGCAGGGTGGCCTCGGTGGAGGGATCCATGAAGGCGGTGGCCTCGTCCATCACCAGCACCGAGGGGTCGCGGATCGCCACCCGGGCCACCGCCAGCAGCTGGCGTTCACCGGAGGAGAGGTTGGCGCCGCGCTCGCGCAGCTCGGTGGCCAGGCCATCGGGAAGCCGCGCCAGCAGCGGCTCCAGCCCCAGCTCAGCGCAGAGGCGGCGCAGTTCGTCGCTGGGGATGGCGGCATCGAGGCGCAGGTTGTCGGCCACGCTGCCGCTGAACAGGAAGGTGTCCTGCAGCACCACCCCCAGCCGCCGGCGCAGGGTGTCGATCGGCAGCTGGCGGATGTCGACGCCATCGAGCAGGATCCGCCCCTGCTGGGGCTCGTACAGCCGGCAAAGCAGGCGGATCACGGTGGTCTTGCCGGAGCCCGTGGGGCCCACCAGGGCCACGTGTTCCCCGGGGGCGATGCGGAAGCTGAGGTCGCTGAGGATCGGCTCGTCGGGGCGGTAGGCGAAGGACACCTGCTCGAACACCACCTCACCGGCACTGCGGCGCTCACCGCCGCTGCGCCGGGCCAGGGCCGTGCGCTGGTTGCTGGGCAGGTCGTCGATCTCGATCGGCTGATCCAGCAGCTCGCCGATGCGCTCCACCGCCGTCAGGCCGCCCTGGATCTGGGTGAAGCGCTCCGCCAGCTGGCGCAGGGGGTCGAACAGGCGCTGAGAGAAGAGGATGAAGGTGGTGAGCGTGCCCAGGCCGAGGGCCCCGGCGGTGACCATGGCGCCGCCCAACGCCAGCACGGCGGCCACCGCCACCAGGGCCACCCACTCGATGAAGGCGGAGATGGCGCTGTCGTAGAAGATCGTGCCGCCCACCGCCCGGCGGTAGCGGTCGGTGGTGGCGGCGAAGCGGGCACTGTTGAGCGCCTCGCGGCGGAACATCTGCACCACGTCCAGACCCTGGAGGTTCTCCTGCAGGTCGGCGTTGAGCTGGCTGAGCTCCTCGCGCACGCGGTAGTTGGCGCGCCGGTAGCGCCGCTGCAGCCAGAGCATGCCGAGCACCACCGGCACCTGGGCCGCCAGCAGCAGCAGGCCGAGCCGCCACTCGATCAGGAGCATGGTCACGGCGATCACCGCCAGGGTGACCATGTCTGCCAGCACGCCCACGGCCCCGCTGCCGAACACCTCGGCCAGGGCATCGACATCGCTGGTGAGGCGGGTGAGCAGCTTGCCCACCGGCGTGCGGTCGTGAAAGCGCAGTGACAGGGCGATGGCATGGGCGAACAGGTCGTCGCGGATGCGCGCCGTGAGCCGCTGACCCACCGCCTGCACGTTGAACGTCTGGATGCCCTGCAGGCCAAGGCGCACCAGCACCGCCGCCAGCAGGGCGAGCACCAGCAGCCGCAGGGCCGCCGGCACCGCCAGCCCCTGCAGCCAGGGCAGGGTGGGCTCGCCGCGCAGCACGCTGATGGCCTGGCCCACCAGCAGGGGCTGCACCGCCGCCGCCGCCGCCACCGGGATCAGCAGCAGCAGGGTTAGCAGAAGTCGGCCACGGTCGCCGGCGGCATAGGGAAGCAGCCGCAGCAGGCGCTGACGATCGAGCGCCGCCATCAGAGCGCCAGCGCGATGGGCTGCGGCCTGGTGCCGGCGGCGGCCACCCGGTCGGCGATCGCCTGCAGCCGGCCGTCATCGAGGCGCAGGGCCAGGGGATGGGCCACCAGGCGGGCCGTGGAATGGAAGAGGTCTGCGATGGCGATCAGGCCGTTCTCCTGCAGGGTGCGGCCGCTGGCCACCAGATCCACGATCGCCTCGCTCATGCCGGTGATCGGCCCCAGTTCCACCGAGCCGGCCAGGTGGATCAGCTCCACCGGCAGATCGAGGGCCGCGAAGAACTCCTCGGCGCAGCGGGTGAACTTGCTGGCGATGCGGCAGTGGGCCGGCAGATCGGCCACCCGGCGGTAGGGGCTGCTGGCCTTCACCGCCACGCTCATGCGGCAGCCGCCGAAGCCCAGGTCCACCAGCTGGGCCACCGGCAGCGGCTGCTCACGCAGCACGTCGTAGCCCACCACCCCCAGCTGGGCCTGGCCGTAGGCCACATACACCGGCACGTCGGCGTTGCGCACCAGCAGGGCGCGGGCGCGACCGCAGCGGCTGGGCACCATCAACTGACGGTTGGCGGGGTCGAGCACGGCTGCGAAGTCGAGGCCCGCGGCGGCGAAACGGCGCACCGCATCGTCCAGCAGGGCGCCCTTGGCCAGGGCCACGGTGACAGGGGCCGGCGGCAGGGCCTGATCTGGGGCCGGTGCGGTCATGCAGGAACTGCAGCGGTGATCATGGAGCTGAACCGCTGAGCGGACTGTAACGATGGGAGGACAGCAGCACGACCGCGACCACAGCCAGCCCGCCGGCGAAGCGCTGCAGGTTCGGCTGCTGCCGGTGCTGCAGGACAACTACGTGTTCCTGCTGCAGCGCGGCGGGCGGGCCGCCGTGGTGGATCCCGCCGTGGCCGGCCCGGTGGCGCGCGCCCTCGACGAGCGGCAGCTGCAGCTGGAGGCGATCCTGCACACTCACCACCACAGCGACCACATCGGCGGCACCCCGGAGCTGCTGCGCCGCTGGCCCGGGGCGGCGGTGATCGCCGCGGCCGCCGATCGGCAGCGCATCCCCCTGCAGACCCGGGGGGTGGCGGGCGGCGAGCGGCTGGAGGTGCTGGGCGAGCCGGTGGAGGTGATCGAGGTGCCCGGCCACACCCGCGCCCACATCGCCTACTGGCTGCCGCGCAGCGGCCACCTGTTCTGCGGTGACACCCTCTTCGCCGGAGGCTGCGGCCGCCTCTTCGAGGGCTCCCCGGCCCAGATGCACGCCTCCCTGCAGCGGCTGGCGGCCCTGCCGCCGGCCACCCGGGTGTGGTGCGCCCACGAATACACCGAAGCCAACCTGCGCTGGGCGGCGGCCGAGCGGCCCGGGGACAGTCCGATCCGCGAGCGGCTGACGGCGGTGCTGGAACAGCGCCGCCGTGGCCAGGCCACGGTGCCCAGCAGCATCGGCGCCGAGCGGGCCACCAACCTGTTCGTGCGGGCGGGGGACGCCGACGAACTGGGGCGGCTGCGCCGCAGCAAGGATGACTGGCCCGCCCGCGCCTTCTAGGGTCGGGGCGCTTCGAGCTCTGGCTTTGCGCTCTGGAATCGCCGCCCCACCGGCAGCACCCAGGCGACCACAACCCCATCCCCTACCGGCCACCGTGGCCGCAGGCCTCACGGTGGGCCTGCTGTCTGCCTTCGCCCAGATCTCTTTCGGGGCGCTGCTGTTCTCCGGGTCCCTGGCCGGCGCCATGGGCCAGGGCGTGGGCCACACCCTGCTGGGCGGGGTGGTGATCGGGGTGGTGATGGCCCTGGCGGGCTCGTTCCCCGGCACGGTGGGCCGCCCCCACGAGCTGCCGGTGGTGGTGCTGGCGCTGCTGGCGGCCCAGCTGGCCCAGCGGCTGCCCGGCACTGCCCCGACCGCCGACGTGCTCGCCACCGTCAGCGTGCTGATCATGGCCAGCACCCTGCTGTTCGGCCTCACCGCCCTGCTGCTGGGGCGCCTGAAGGCGGGCAACCTGTTCCGCTACCTGCCCTTTCCCGTGCTGGGGGGGATTTGTGGCCGGTAGCGGTGCCCTGCTGGTGAAGGGCGGGCTGACGGTGATGCTGGGGCTGGCGGCCGACAGGCTCTCCTGGACAGCCCTGATCGAGCCGGCCCTGCTGGGCCGCTGGCTGCCGGGGCTGGCCCTGGCCGTGCTGATGGCGGTGGCGGCCCGCTCCTGGCCCTCCTGGCGCACGATTCCCAGTTTCCTGATCGGCGGCATCGTTGTCTTCCATCTGCTGCTGGCCTTGAGCGGCGGCGGCCTGGCCGCCGCCATGGCCGCCGGGCTGGTGCCGTCCGTGGCGGCGACGCCGGCCGGCGGCAGCCTGGTGCCGCCTGTGCTGGCGGGGCCCGTGGCCTGGGGCGCGGTGCTCGGCAGCCTGCCGGACATCCTGGCGGTGGCCTTCCTGGCCAATCTCGGCACCCTGCTCAACGCCAGCGCCATCGAGGTGACGGTGCGCCGCGAGCTGGACTTCAACCACGACCTGCAGGTGGTGGGTGTGGCCAACCTGCTGGCGGCGCTGGTGGGCAGCCCGGCCGGGTTCCACTCGCTGAGCTCCACCGCCCTGCCTGACCAGATGGGCGCCCGGGGGCGGGCGGTGGGGCTGCTGGCCGCCCTGGTGTGTCTGGCGGCCTGGCTGGCGGGGCCGAAGCTGCTGGCCACGATCCCCTTTGCGGTGAGCGGCGGGCTGCTGGTGTTCCTGGGGATCTCGCTGGTGAGCAACTGGCTGGTCGACCGCCGCCGCTACCTGTCGCTGCTGGAGAACGCGGTGCTGCTGGCGATTCTGCTGGTGACACTGCTGGCCGGCTGGGTGGCCGCCCTGGTGGCGGGCCTGGTGCTGGCCCTGCTGCTGTTCGTGATCGACTACAGCCGCATCTCGGCGGTGCGCAGCGTGATGAGCGGCCGCACCCGCCGCAGCCATGTGGACCGCAGCCCCACCCGCAGCCGCCTGCTCGATCGCTACGGCGATTCGATCCTGGTGATCTGCCTGCAGGGGCACCTGTTCTTCGGCACCAGCCACATCCTGCGGCGCACGATCATGGAGCGGCTGGAGGTGCCCTCTTCGGCCCGGCCGCACTGGATCCTGCTGGACATGCGCCTCACCAGCGGCCTGGATGCCTCGGCGCTGCACACCTTCCAGCGGCTGGCGCAGATCTGCGACAGCGCCGGGATCGAGCTGGTGTTCAGCGGGCTGTCCAGCGAAACGCGGCGGCTGCTGCTGCGCTCCGAAATCCTGCAGGGCGAGCGCGAGGGTGTGCACTGGTTCGCCGACCTGGACCACGGGCTGGAGCACTGCGAGAACGAACTGCTCTCGCTCCATCCGCTGCAGGAGAGCGTGCAGCCGGTGGACCTGATGGAGGCCGGCGACCTGAGCGGCGAGGGCGAGCGGGAGGCCCTCGAGCGGCTGCTGGCGCGTTTCGAGCCCGTGACCTTCCCCGCAGGCAGCACGATCATCGAGCAGGACACTCCCCCCAGCGACCTGCTGCTGCTGCTCTCGGGGCGGGTGATGGTGGAGCGCCGGAGCGGGCCCGAGGATCCGCCCCTGCGGCTGCGCACGATGGATCCGGGCACCTGCGTGGGGGAGATCGGCTTCTACCTGGGCACGCCCACCACCGCCTCGGTGAGCTGCGAAGGGGAGGTGCGGGCTCTGCGCCTGCGTCACAGCGACCTGGCGGAACTGGAGCGCCGCGACCCGCGGGCGGCTCTGCTGCTGCACCGGCTCGTGGCGCGGCGGCTGGCCCAGCGGCTGGTGGGCACCAACCAGCTGGCGGCGGCGCTGGCGGGCTGATGTGTTCTGCGCAACAGGCCGTGGGAGAGCCCGATCCACCGCCACGGCTACGGTTCTGGGCAGTGAGCCGCAACCCTTCCGCCCATGAGCACCACCTCCATCGAGCACGAGGATCTCGAAGACGACCTGCGGCGCATCCGCCTGAGCGGACGGCTGGACATGGTGGGGGTGGGCGAGATCGAGATGCGCTTCACTTCCCTGGCCGCAAGCCGCCCGATCCGGGTGCTGGTGGATCTCACCGGCGTGACCTTCCTGGCTTCCGTGGGGCTGCGCTGCATCATCCACAGCGCCAAGGCGCTCGAGCAGAAGGGCGGCCGGATGGTGCTGCTGCTGGCCGACAACACGGTGGTGAAGGGCACCCTTGACACGGTGGGGGTGTCGGAGATCATCCCGGTGCGCCACGACGAAGCCGCGGCCATGGACGCCCTTGCCGCCTGAGCCTGCTGGTTGCCATGTCGGCCTCCCCCGCGCGCGACCTGGACTGCCTGGAGATCCGGGCCGAAGCACTGGAACTGCGCCGTGCCTCCAGCTGGCTGCGGGCCTGGAGCGACAGCCTGGCGCTGCCGGCCGGCCAGATCGAGCGGCTTGAGGTGTGCCTCAATGAGGTGCTGGCCAATCTGCTGGAGCACGGCGGCGACCCCGTGGCCAGCCAACCGATCGCGCTGCGGCTGGAGGTGATCCCAACGGCCGCCGGCCGTGGCGTGCGGTTGCTGGTCAGCGATGGCGGCGTGCCCTTCAATCCCGTGGCCGCCAGCGACAAAGCCCTGCCCGCCAGCCTGGCCGAGGCCAGTCCCGGCGGCCTCGGCCTGCGGCTGGTGCGGGCCTATTGCGATGCCATGGGCTACCGGGTCCTGGGGGACCGCAATGAACTAAGTATCGAGATGCACTGGTCCCCGCAATCCTGAGCAGCAACCCCCGGCCAGCGGCCGATGTCCCCCCAAAAAGAGAGGGCTACGGCTGGATTCCCCTCTTCCGCGATGTGGACGAGGCTCTGCTGGCGCGCCTGCTGAGCCGTTGCGAGGTGAGACAGCTGGAGAGCGGCAGCGACCTGCTGCTCCCGGGCGAGCGCAACGACACCATCTACGTGCTGCTCTCCGGCCGGCTGATGGTGCACCTCAGCCCCGAGGGCGAGGGGGCCGAGGGCATCTCCGTGGAGGTGGGCGAGTGCATCGGCGAGTTCTCCGCCATCGACCGGCAGCCGGTGTCGGCCCTGGTGCGCTGCCAGCAGGAGGCGGAGGTGCTCTGCCTGCAGGGACCCTTCTTCTGGCGGCGGCTGGTGCCGCTGCCGGGCGTGGCCCGCAACCTGATGCGCGGCCTCAGCCAGCGGGTGCGCACCGCCAACCGCCTCACCCTCGAGGCCCAGCGCGAACGGCTGGAGCTGGAGCACCTGCGCAAGGAGCTGGCGCTGGCACGCGAGCTGCAGGCCGGCATGCTGCCGCAGCGCCATCCCCTCTTCCCCGAGCGGCCGGATCTGGAGGTGAGTGCGCGCATGGAACCCGCCGCCAGCGTGGGGGGCGATTTCTTCGATGCCTTCCTCGCCGGCGACGGGCGGCTGTTCCTGTGCATCGGCGATGTGTCCGGCCACGGCATCGGCGCGGCCCTGTTCATGGCGCGCACGATCGGCCTGCTGCGCAGCCTGGTGATGGGTGGCGGCTGCCCGGCGGCCGTGCTGGAGCAGCTGAACGCCAGCCTCTGCCAGGGCAACGAGAGCTGCCTGTTCGTGACCCTGTTCTGCGGCTTCTTCGACAACGCCAGCGGCCGGCTGCAGTACTCCAACGCCGGACACTGCCCGCCGCTGCTGGTGGGCGGCGGCCGGGCCGGCGAACTGCCCCTGCCGCGGGGTCCGCTGGCCGGAGCCTTCCCCCAGGCCCGCTTCAGCAGCCGGGAAACGCTGCTGGAACGGGGGGAGCTGCTGTTCGCCTACACCGACGGCATCACCGAGGCGGAGAACGGCGCCGGTCGGCCCTACGGCGTGGAGGGCTGCCAGCGGCTGCTGAGCAGGCTGCAGGGCGCGGCGCTGCCGGAGATCCTCGATGAGCTGCGCCGCGACCTCAACCGCTTCTGCGGCGAGCGCAGCCTGGAGGACGACTGCACCCTGCTGCTGCTGCGGCGCACCTGAAGGCCGGGCCATAAGCTCGGATCCCCGGTCCAGCGGATCCCCGTTCCAGCGGCATGAACCCAGCCGAGTCAGCCCAGGCCGTGAACAGCGCCGACGCGCCAGCGCCGGTGGGCCCCTACAACCAGGCCGTGAAAGCCGGCGGCCTGGTGTTCTGCTCCGGCCAGATCGCCCTCGATGCCGGCAGCGGGGTGCTGGTGGGGGAGGGCGATGTGGAGGCGGAAACCCGCCAGGTGCTGCGCAACCTGGACGCGGTGCTGGCCGCAGCCGGCGTTTCGGCCCGGCAGGTGGTGCGCACCACCGTGTTCCTGGCCGACCTGGGTGATTTCAACAGGGTCAACACCATCTACGCCGAGCACTTCAGCACCGGCGTGGCACCGGCCCGGGCCTGCGTTGAGGTGGCAGCCCTGCCCAAGGGGGCCCGGGTGGAGATCGACTGCATCGCCGTGGCCGGCTGAGCGCTACCAGGGCAGCGGCGCATTCCCCTGGCCGGCATTGCAGCCCATCTGGGAGCCGAGCAGCGCCCCCAGTGGCGTGGCCCACACCCGGTCGCGGCCGTTGGCCAGGGCGTAGCCGACGCCGCCACCCAGCAGGCCCCCCACCAGGCGGCCCTGGTTGCAGCGCCGGGCCCGTTCATCCGGGCCGTAGCCCACCGCCTGGCCGCCGTAGGCGTGGATGGTGGGGTCGTCGTAGATCACCCGCTGGCGCGGGTAGGGCCGCGGCTGCCACTGGCGCACGGGCACAGGGCTGTAGCCGGGCTGCCAGCCGCGGCCGTAGGCCTGGGCCTGGGCCGGCAGCAACAGGGGTAGCAGCAGGCCGGTGGCCAGCGCCGCCGCACGCAGGGAGTGCAGGATCGTCATGGTTGAGGCTGGGTGAGGAACGCCCCTGGGATGGGGTGCTCCAAGACAAGCGATGGCCTGTGACCAAGCCATGACCGCCCGGCCGCCAAGGTCTTACCGGATCTTTCAGTCCGTATGCTGAGCCCCGGCGGGGCGTGGCGCAGCTTGGTAGCGCGGGTGCTTTGGGAGCACTAGGTCGCAGGTTCGAATCCTGTCGCCCCGACTGACTGTTCAGGGATTGGCCTCCTGGGGAGTGCCCAATCCAGCCCCCGAGCTGCTGGGCTCAGATCCGGGTGGCCCAGACCGGGAGGAAGGAGCGTTCGATGATGCTGGCGCTGGAGGCCCCAACTGTGTAGTGCCACCTCCCACCAGGCCGTCGATGACCGCTACGGCGTGATCGACCGGCACTGCTTCGAAGAAGTCGAGATCGTGCGACTGAGAACCAGGGCTGATCACCAGGCTTGATGTCGCCGGCAGCTTCTCCTTCGTTGCCAACGACGTGGGGTACTACGAGGCAGATAGGGAGGCCCTGCAGATGGCACCACTGCCCAAGGACGCTGCCAACAGCAGCTTCGTGAGTGCGGTGAAGGTGTCGCTGCCGGTTTGGTGCGGGTGCAGTAGCCCTGGATCTCATTCGCCAAGGCTGTGGTGAGCCCTTCCACCCAGGCCGATCTGCACGTGCACCACGCCGATCGATCCCCGCGTCAGCGGAATGCTTCTGCACAACGGCCACAAGGAGATCTTCGTCTTGGCCGTGCATGCCGACGGCTGGCCAGCGTAGGCGGGCGGTGAAGATCCGGAGATTGAGGCTCCCCGCTGCCGCTCCTTCGCCTGAGGACCCGATAGAGGAGCGGCCCCCGAAACAGACGCTGACACCTCACATGTTGACTTCACGGTGATGACCAACGCCGAGACCATCGAGCACAGCTTCTGATTGACGCAACCCATCAACCTGATTGACATGTGGCACCCTGTCCAGCAAACCCAGACCACCTAATGCATGAGGCGACTAAGGGCTGTAAAGCTGCAGAAAGGTGTAATTGGATCCCTCAGATTGGGTACAGACTCATCCACGAGCTGGGCTGCAGGAGCAACCAAGCAACGCCTGATCTCAGGAGCTGCTCAGACCCTTGTTGCTCAGAGCTTCCTTGGCAATAGACCATGTCCAGAGAACCAAGAGAACCGCATGTTGGTCCAGTTTTCACGGCAATCCCGGTCGGATTTACGCACCTGCAAGACATCACCTTCACTGGTATCGGGCGCGCTCAATTGCCTGCTCTAGTGAGTCCAGTTCAACATATAAATCGCTCGATTGGATCGCGTGTTTCTCTAGAGGCCTTTCGCCGTAGGGACACGTCAATGGCATGTACTTAAGCTTCATCTGATGGGCAAGATGGTAATAATATGGCTTGATGTGATGAGAGAAAAGCTCGATTACGGTTGTGCCTGGTTTGCAATAAATTATGTTGGTCAGTGCTGCTCCGTGGGGAGCTATGACAAGCGAGGCTGAATTAAACATTATCGCTTGCATGGTAACGTCTACTGATTCAAGAGTCACGATCTCTATGTTATTCCGTTTCAAGATGTTCAAGATGTCCTTTTCATTGACCACCCTTCTTCGCGTTGCATCTGATCGAGAAACATAAATCATTTTGGAACTTTCTTGATGTATATCGGTTGGCAAATAATGATTTCTTAGCAGATCAATCCCTCTTGGCCACTTTCCTCTGGCTTGTGCTATGAACGGAATTTTGACCTCCTTATAGTATCCGGACTTTGCGTCTCTAGCTACAATGATCCTGTCTATTGCTTCCGCGAGAACCTTTCTGAACATATCAATCTGGAATCGGTTTGAAAATGCATTTAATATGATCTGGCTGCACGGGCTTATTTCCTCTTCGAGCAAGTAGAGTAGCTTGGGCATCAAGTCCAGGGTCCAGTGATAGTAATTCCCCGAGGCTCCTGGAGTCGATAAAAGCCATGTAATCCCATCATGGATTTTTGTCTTTGCACTACTTCTATATTCTGAACGTCTTTCTGGCGCCAGCATGTTTCTCTCTAATTCGCCCCTAACTGTTGACAACTCAGGAAACAGCAGTGCGCCTTTGGAGTCTTCTGCATAGTTCAACATGCCTTCTTGTCTCGCAAAGACATTCTTGGATTCCAGTAGCTGTGGTGTTGGGGTCATAAATGGACCCCCTTGAAAAAGAACTTGATTAAACTGATCTCTCGCCTCTGCAATATATTCGCCATGCATTGTGCACGCTCCATCAACCTTTGCGTCCATTACACATGCTGTTGGAATGCCTGTCAACCCTTCAAGTTAGATACGATGGAATGTGCTATCTTTTAGATCCCTGGTGAACAGGACATGGCCTTCAGGAGCATGATCTTCGATGTCTGACCAGAAGTGGATGTACAGTGGCTCAGTGTGATGCAGTACTGACCTGTTTGGACTGGGCCCACCGTTTACCTCTAAGACTGAACTGGTCCTTGGAAGTGCCCCCTCTCCTGCCAATGATCCAAGTCGCATCCAATTCGGCCTGCTTGTACCTTCCGGAGCGTTCTGATCGGTTGTAGTACTGCGACTCTATTGGTTTTTCCCAGACAAGCATCAAGGGCCCTTCCAGGCCCCATGGGTCATTGGGGTGATACAGACTTTGAGACCATGAGCCAGACATGAGACAACAGTGTCTGTAAAGGATCTCCGCTGAAAATGAGGAGCCCCGGGTAATCTGATGGGGCATTATTGCACACGCCCGTATGCAAATCCGCTCTCGCCATGCCCACAACCAGCTCCAGCAGCAAGCTATGGGAGATCGGCTTCCGTGGCGCGGCTAAGGTCGCGCCTGGCTGGATCGTGAGCCCGGCTCTGCAACTGATCGGACGGATCTCCAAGTTGGTCGCCGCCAACCAGCAGACATTCAAGGGGGCACTCATCTCCACCCTGCCCTGACGGAGACGTTGCTCGTCGATGGCCTCCCGAATCTCGATGAGCCGTCTTTTGTTTCGGCTTCCCTTCCCGCTCCAGGCAGAGTTTTTGCCGGTCGCCCGCCGCACTGAGCGCTCTCCATCGGCCTTGATCCGCGACATGATCGCCGAGGACCTCAGGCGTCAACCGCCGCCTACACCCGAGCAACTGCGCCAGGACATGCGCGAGGAAGCAGAAGAGCTTCTGCAGGCCATGGCCCACGATGCCGGCACCATGCCCCTGGAGGAATCGACCCGGCTCTCCTGAGCAAGGAACAGCGGTCCCTTGGCCGGTTCCTGCGCAACCTGCAGGTGCTGTGGCAGAACAGCCAGCCGCACCCCGAGCCCAGGCAGAAGCGGCGGTACACGCCGAGGCCACGGACCCTGTTCATCGAACACCAGTCGCTGATCGAGCAATGGCTGGAGGAAGGAACGGCCAATGCGGCGGAGATCCTGCGGAGGCCGATCCAAATGGCAACGGAGACGTACCACGAGGGGCAGTTGCGTTCCATGGAGCGGCGCGTCAGGGAATGGCGCTGCGCCCGCGCCGAGCAGCTGCTGGAGGGAATGCGAGCGGTGGGAATGGGGGCGCAGACAGGGAAGAGGCCGATTCCTGTCGCGACACCAATTGGCGGTAACACTTGATGATGCAAAGCGCTGGTCTAGTTTTCGATGTCGCCTGACACGCGGTAGAGACGGGCATCGGACTGGGTGTTCGGCGACGATTAGGTAGGCGGGTCCGCGCAACTACATAGGCGGGTCTCAGGACGCGACAACAGGGCTCCGAT
>JBCBTI010000019.1:0-49284 GCA_039818745.1 Cyanobacteria bacterium J06638_7 | reverse complement strand
GTCGCGCTTGAGCCAGTCGTCGAGGACGTCGAACCATCCCCGGCCCGCTGGCGCGCGCCCTACTGCGATCGTCATGGGAGCGGACTTAATGAAGCGTTACACCACTGATCCTATGAGGGCGGGGACCCGAACCGTGCCCAGCGGCAGCCGCGTTGAGTAGATCCACCTAGGGGCTGCCGTTCGCCAGAGTGGCGCCCAGGTTCCCCATCCCTCTGATGTACGTCGTCGAGCTGTCGATCAAGCTCAGCCCCCTGCCGGTCGCCGTGCAGCGCAAGGAGCTGGCCGATGCCCAGGCCCTCTACGGCACGGTGCGCTCCGCCCTCGACAGCGGCAGCCCGCGGCTGCTCGAGCTCAGCTGTGAAAAGGAGCCCGAGAAGAAGGTGACCTTGCTGAGCGCCGAGGTGGTGGCGGTGCAGCTCTACGAGAAGTCGGCCAGCGCCAGCGGCGGCAGGCGTCCCGGTTTCAGCTTCGACAGCTGAGCCCGCCGGTGTCCCCCGGCCCCGTGTTGCTGGTCGAAGGTCTGACCCACAGCTGGCCCGGCGGCAGGGCCGCTGCCCTCAAGGACTGCCGGCTGCAGCTGACGCAGCCTGGCCTGTGGATGCTGGTGGGCAGCAACGGCAGCGGCAAGAGCACCCTGCTGCGCCTGATCGCCGGCCTGCTGCCGCTGCAGCAGGGGCGGATCGACTGCGCCCTGCGCTGCGCCCTGGTGTTCCAGAACCCCGACCACCAGCTGCTCCTGCCCAGCTGCGCCAGCGAAGTGCTGCTGGGCATCGACGCCGCCCTCGATCCCCCTGCCCGCCAGCTGCGGCTGGAGCGGGCCCTGGAACAGGTGGGGCTGGCGGGGTTGGAGGACCGGCCCATTCATGCCCTCAGCGGCGGCCAGAAGCAGCGCCTGGCCATCGCCGCAGCCCTGGCCGGCGAGGCCGGCCTGCTGCTGCTCGACGAACCCACGGCGCTGCTCGACCCCGACAGCCAGCGGGAGGTGCTGGAACTGATCCGCCGGCTCACCAGGCGCGGCGATCAGCCGCTCACGGCCCTGTGGATCACCCACAGGCTGGAGGAACTGTCCAGCTGCGACGGTGCTGCCCTGATGCGCCGGGGACGGGCGGGGCCCTGGCGGGCGGGGCCGTCGCTGGCCGCTGAACTGGCCAGCTGATGCCGCTGGGGCGCCCTTGCCCGCGGGGTCAGCCGGCCGGTATGGTCTGAAGCTGTCGGCGCTGCGGCTGCCGGCGGTCCATTCCCGGGCAGCCCCCCGGAATGCCATTCCTCGGTAGCTCAGTGGTAGAGCGGTCGGCTGTTAACCGATTGGTCGCAGGTTCGAATCCCGCCCGGGGAGTTTGTTCAGAGCTGGGCCGCCCCAGCGGCATCAGGGCTCTGGCCGTCAGCAGCGAACCGGTCCCTGCCGCTGACTGTGGCGGAGGGGCACGGGCGACAAGAATGACGTCGGCTTCCGTCCTTGCCCGTGCAGGGCGGGCTCCAGCGCAGGCCGGCCGGCTTGGTTGTTCGCGTGATTGCCCGGCCGGCACTCGACCTGAAGCTTTGCTCCGTCCTCTCGATCCAAAATGAAGCCCTGCATCCTGCTGATCGAGGACGACGGCGACATGCGCGATCTGGTGGCAGGGCACCTGGAGCACAACGGCTTCGATGTGCACCGCGCCGAGGACGGCATCCGCGGACAGGCCCTGGCGCTGCAGGTGGTGCCGGACCTGATCCTGCTGGATCTGATGCTGCCCAAGGTGGACGGGCTCACCCTCTGCCAGCGGCTGCGCCGAGATGAGCGCACGGCCCGCATCCCTGTGCTGATGCTGACGGCGCTGGGGGACACCAAGGACAAGGTGAGCGGCTTCAATTCCGGGGCCGACGACTACCTCACCAAACCCTTCGACCTCGAAGAGCTCACCGTGCGCGTCAGGGCCCTGCTGCGCCGCAGCGACCACGCGCCGCTGGCCAGCCAGCACAGCGAGATCCTCAGCTACGGCCCCCTCACCCTGGTGCCGGAACGCTTCGAGGCGATCTGGTTCGATCAGCCCGTGCGCCTCACCCATCTCGAATTCGAGCTGCTGCACTGCCTGCTGCAGCGTCATGGCCAGACCGTGTCCCCGGCCCTGATCCTCAAGGAGGTGTGGGGCTACGAGCCCGATGACGACATCGAGACCATCCGCGTGCATGTACGCCACCTGCGCACCAAGCTGGAGCCGGACCCGCGCAAACCGCGCTTCATCAAGACGGTCTACGGCGCCGGCTACTGCCTGGAGCTGGAGCGTCCGCTGCCCAGCTCCAGCAGCGCCACTTCCCAGGCGAGCCGGGGCTGAACGTAGGCCCGCAGCTGGTGGCGCAGGCGCTCGAGGCGCTGCAGCACCGCTGGCCCCGCCTGGTGGCGCCAGAGCCAGAGCTGCCACCAGCCCAGCAGCCAGAGCTGCTGCTCGCCATCGAGGGCATCGCAGAGATCGCGGGCCAGGGCCAGGGCCACGAGGGGCTCTGCGGCCGCCGGCAGCTCCTGCAGCCGGCGGGGGAGCTCGGGCGGCAGGGCCTGCCAGAGGCGGCGCTGCTCCAGCAGGGCGCCCGGGGAGCCGCCCGCCAGCTCCAGCAGCTCGGGGGGGTCGGGCACCGGCTGGGGCAGCGGCTGCAGCACCCGGGTGACCAGCTCTGGGGCCAGACGGCGGAAGGGGATCTGCTGGCAGCGGGAGCGAATCGTGCTCAACAGCCGATCGGGCGCCGCCGCGATCAGCACCAGCAGCCCGTCGCCGGGTTCCTCCAGGGTCTTGAGCAGGGCATTGGCGGCGGCCTCCGCCATCGCCTCGGCCTGCTCCACCACCACCAGGCAGCCGGGCGCCTCCAGCGGCCGGCGGGCCAGGAAGCGCGACACCTGGCGGATCTGCTCGAGGCGCACCTGGGGTGGGCTGCGCCGGCTCACCCCCTCCTCCTGGCCACGGGAGACGGGCACGAGTTCGCCGCGGTGCAGGTAGGTGGGCTCCACCCAGAGCAGATCGGGGTGGTTGCCCTCCGCCAGGCGCCGCCGCTGCAGCGGCGAGCCCTGGGGGCCCGCCAGCACCCCTTCGAGGAAGCGCAGCACCGCCAGCCGCCGCCCCACCCCGTCAGGGCCGGCGAACAGGTAGGCGGGAGCGATCCGCTGGCCCTCCAGCGCCGCCAGCAACAGGCTGACGGCCTGCCCCTGGCCCACCAGATCGGCAAACAGAGCGCTCATCGCCGCGGCTGCAGGCGGCTGATCAGGGCCTGGCAATGGGCGCTGACCAGTTCCGGAGCGGCGGCCGCATCCACCCGGCACCAGCCGCGGCGGGCCGCCAGCTCGGCGAAGCCCCCGGCCACCGCCTCCAGGAACGCGTCGCCTGTGGCTTCGATGCGGTCGGCCGGTCGGCCGCCGCGGCGCCGGCGGCTCTCGGCCAGGGGCAGATCCAGCCAGAGGGTGAGATCGGGCCGCAGCCCGCTCGTGGCCACCAGCTCGAGCTGCTCGATCAGTTCCAGGGGCAGGCCGCGGCCGTAGCCCTGGTAGGCCGCGGTGGAGCCGGTGAAGCGATCACTGAGCACCCAGTGTCCAGCTGCCAGGGCTGGGCGGATGGTCTGCTCCACATGCTGGGCGCGGTCGGCGGCGTAGAGCAGCAGCTCGGCCCGGCTCACGGGGGCCGCCTCTCCCGGGGGGTGCAGCAGCAACGCGCGCAGGGCCAGCCCCAGGGGGGTGCCGCCCGGTTCGCGCGTCACCACCAGGGGGCACCCCGCGGGCATCAGGCCGCTGCCCGGCAGCCAGCGGCGCAGGTTCTCCAGCTGGGTGGTCTTGCCACAGCCATCGATGCCCTCCAGCACGAGGAACCGGCCGGGCTGCGGATCAGGCGGCACGATGGCGTTCAGGCGGCACGGGGAAGGTTGCGGGCTGGCCTGGACGGATGTCGGCATCCTGCAGCAGCAGGGCATTCACCACCACGGTGATGGAGCTCAGTGCCATCAGCAGGGCGGCCAGCGGCGGACTCAGCAGCACGCCGAAAGCGGGCAGCAGCACGCCGGCGGCAATCGGCAGCACGATCAGGTTGTAGCCGAAGGCCAACGCCAGGTTCTGGCGCACCTTGGCCATGGTGCGTCCGGCCAGGGTGAGGGCCGTCTCGATGCCGGCCAGCCGATCTCCGAGCACCACCACAGCGGCGGTGTCCTGGGCGATGGTCGTGCCGGTTCCCACGGCGATGCCGAGATCGGCGGCGGCCAGGGCGGGGGCGTCGTTGATGCCGTCCCCCACCATCGCCACTGGCGCGGCCTGGCGGCGCCAGGCCTGCAGAAGCTGGAGTTTCTGCTCTGGACTCTGCTGCCAGGCGAGGTCGCGCTGTTCGATCCCCAGAGCCTGGCCGAGCTGCAGCACCGGCAGTCGGCGGTCCCCGCTGAGCACCCCCAGCCGCAGCCCCCGGGCCCTGAGGCTGGCCAGCAAGGCCGTTGCATCGGGCCGCAGGGCGTCCTGCACCGCGATCAGTCCCACGGGCCTGCCCGCGATCGCCAGGGCCAGCACGGAGGCGCCGCCGGCCTCCAGCTGCTCCAGTTGCTGGCGGGCCGGTGCCGCCAGCTCAGGAGCACAGGCGGCCCAGTCGAGCCGCCCCAGCCGGCAGCAGAGGCCATCTACCTGGCCGCTGATCCCGGCGCCGGCCACGGTTTGGGCATTCGCCACGGCCAAGAGACGCAGATCTCGGGCCTGGGCCTCCTGCAGCAGGGCATGGGCCAGAGGGTGCCGGGTGGACGCCTCCAGACTGGCCGCCAGCTGCAGCAGACGGTCCTCGCTCACAGCGGCCAGGGTCACCACGGCCGACACCAGGGGACGTCCGCGGGTGAGGGTGCCGGTCTTGTCGAAGAGCAGGCTGCGCAGCCGGGCTGCGGTCTCGATGGCGTCGCCGCCGCGGAACAGCACCCCGGCCCGGGCCGCGCGGCCGCAGCCCACGGTGATCGCCGTCGGGGTGGCCAGACCCAGGGCACAGGGGCAGGCCACCACCAGCACGGCGATGGCCAGTTGCAGGGCCAGCGAGAGGGGGGTGCTGGCGCCGCCGCCCAGCAGTCCGTGGCTGCCATGGATGGACTGGTGCAGGGGGATGGCCAGCACCTGGGGCCAGCGCTCCGCGCCCCATCGCCACCAGAACAGGAAGGTGGCCGCCGCCAGGGCGAGCACCCCCAGGCTGAAGCGTCCTGCCACCCGGTCGGCCAGGGCCTGGATCGGCGCCTTGCGGGCCTGGGCCTGCTCCACCAGGTGAACGATTCGGGCGATGGCGCTGTCGGCGCCGCTGCGGCGCACCTGCAGCAGCAGGGGGCTCTGCAGGTTGAGGCTGCCGGCGGCCAGTTCGGCCCCGGGGCCCACCTCCCGGGGCAGGGGTTCGCCGGTGAGGCTGGACACGTCCAGGCTGGAGAGGCCCTGCAGCACATCGGCGTCCACCGGCAGCCGGTCGCCCGGCAGCACCTGGATCCGGTCACCGGGGCGCAGGCCGCCGGCCCGCACCTGCCGGGGGGGGCCGACGTCCATCACCAGCAGAGCGCTGTCGGGCTGCAGGGCGGCCAGCTGCTCGAGGGCCAGGCCGGTGCGGAAGCGGGCCCGCTCCTCGATGAAGCGGCCCAGCAGCACGAAGCCCAGCAGCATCACCGGTTCGTTGAAGAAGCAGGGCAGGCCAGTGGCGGGCCAGAGCAGGCCCACCACACTGGCGCCGTAGGCGCTCACAACCCCCAGGCTGATGAGGCTGTCCATGCTGGGCATGGCGGCCGCCGCGGCCCGCACGCCGGCGATCAGGATCGGCCGGCCGGGGCCTGCCAGGGCGGCCGTGGCGACCAGGGCGTGGAGCCAGAGCGGTCCGGGCTGACCGCCCAGGTGTCCCAGCGCTGACACCAGCAGCAGGGCCAGGGCCACCATCAGCTGGCGCCAGTGCTGCCACCAGCTGCGCTGCTGCCGCAGCTGCCTGGAGCTGCCGGCCTCCAGGGCCCCATCGCGCAGGGAGGCCTCGAACCCCAGCGCCGCCAGGGCCGTCTGCAGGGGCGAGGCCAGCTCCTCGGGGGGCGCGGGCAGGGCGGGATCGAGCTCCACCCAGGCGGTGCGGGTGAGCAGGTTGACGCTCACCTGACGCACGCCCGGCTGGGAGCGCAGCCGCTGCTCCACAGCCCGCACGCAGCCGCCGCATTTCATGCCGTCGATCGTGAGCAGGAGGGGCTCGCTGGGGAGCGGCCGGGGCGCGAGCTGCTCGGGCGGGAGCGGCTCAGCCAAGGCGCGGGCGGCAGGACATGGGACCCAACCTAGGCGGATCGGCCAGGATGGGCCACTCTCCCCGCTCGCCAGTCCGCCGGTGCCCCGCTCCCAGCGCAACGACAACTTCATCGACAAGAGCTTCACGGTGATGGCCGACCTGATCCTCAAGGTGCTGCCCACCAACCGGAGGGCCAAGGAGGCCTTCGCCTACTACCGCGACGGCATGAGCGCCCAGGCGGACGGCGAATACGCCGAAGCCCTGGAGAACTACGAGGAAGCCCTCAAGCTTGAGGACGATCCCAACGACAGGGCCTTCATTCTCTACAACATGGCCCTGGTGTTCGCCAGCAACGGCGAGCACGCCCGGGCCCTCGGCTACTACGGCCAGGCCCTGGATCTCAACAGCAAAATGCCCCAGGCCCTCAACAACATGGCGGTGATCCACCACCACCTGGGCTCCCTGGCCGAGGAGCAGGGCGACGCCGACGAGGCCGACCGCTGCTACGACCGGGCGGCCGACTGCTGGGCCAAGGCGATCCGGCTGGCGCCCAACAACTACATCGAGGCCCAGAACTGGCTCAAGACCAGTGGCCGCGGCAACGTGGACGTGTATTTCTGAAGCAGCGTCAGCGCCGCTTCAGCCCGGGTCGGCGGCAGGATTGACCCCCAGCGCCGCCACCAGGGCCTCGGCCACGGTGGCGGCCTCGAGCAACTCCACCGCGGCTGCGGCGGCCACGGTCCCCAGTCCGCTACCCCTGGGCACCACCGCCCGGTTGAAGCCCAGCCGTCCGGCCTCCTGGAGGCGCAGCTCCAGCTGGCTCACGGGCCGCAGCTGGCCGCCCAGGCCCAGCTCGCCGATCAGCACCGTGCCGGGAGGCAGGGTGAGATCGCGAAAGCTGGCCACCGCCGCCGCCGCCACCCCCAGATCGGCTGCCGGTTCCTCCACCTCGAGCCCGCCGGCCACCGCCAGGTAACAGTCGAAGCGCGAGAAGGGCAGGCCCAGGTGCTTCTCCAGCACCGCCAGGATCTGGTGCAGGCGGTTTACCGGGATGCCGGTGGCGCTGCGCCTTGGGCTGGCATAGCTGGTGGTGCTCACCAGGGCCTGCAGCTCCACCACCAGCGGCCGGGTGCCCTCGCAGGCCACGATCGTGGCGGTGCCGCTGCTGGGCTCACTGCCGCCCAGGAAGAGTTCGCTGGGATTGAGCACCTCCGCCAGCCCGCGGCCGCGCATCTCGAACACCCCCAGCTCGTGGGTGGCCCCGAAGCGGTTCTTCACGGCCCGCAGCAAGCGGTGGCTGGCGAAGCGATCGCCCTCGAAGGTGAGCACCGCATCCACGAGATGCTCCAGCACCTTCGGTCCGGCCAGCAGACCCTCCTTGTTGACGTGGCCCACCAGCAGCAGGGCCGTGTCCTGGCGCCTGGCGATGCGGGCCAGGGCGGCTGCACACTCGCGCACCTGGGCCACCGACCCCGGAGCGCTGCTGAGCTGGTCGTCGTGCAGGGCCTGGATGCTGTCGATGATGGCCACGGCCGGCCGCAGACTTTCCAGTTCCTGCAGCACCAGTTCCAGGTCGGTTTCGGCCAGCACCTGCACATCCCCCTCGCCATTGCCGGCGGGAACGGCTGTGGCAGGGTCCGGCTCGGCCTCCCGGGGCGCCAGGGGCTGGGCCAGCCGCAGCCAGCGCAGTTTCACCTGCTGGGCGGATTCCTCGGCGCTCACGTAGAGCACCGAAGCCCGGCGGGCCATCGCCCTGGCGCTCTGCAGCAACAGCGTGCTCTTGCCGATACCCGGGTCACCGCCGAGCAGCACCAGCGAGCCCGGCACCAGCCCTCCGCCGAGCACCCGGTCGAATTCGCCGTAGCCGCTGCCGAGGCGCTGCAGGGGGCGTTCGCCCACCGCCGCCATCGAGGCCGAGCGGCGGGGGCGGGCACTGGCGGCAGGCTCCGGGCTCAGGGGACGGCGCCGGCGGGCGTCGACAGCCGGTGCGGCGGTCTGCAGCTGTTCCACCAGGGTGTTCCAGCTGCCGCAGCCGCTGCAGCGGCCGAAGAACTGGCGGGTCTGGGCACCGCACTGGCCGCAGACGTAGACGGTGACGGACTTGGCCAAGACAGGAGGGCGGCAGCTGGGGGCTGGGGTGCTGGGGCGGTGGGCGTGGCTGGTGACGCCGGTCAGCTTTTGACTATGAAGAAAGGTGGCGTTGCATGAATCCTGCGCCCTTCGACCTTTTCAGTGGTGGCCGTCTGATGTAGAGCCTGCGGCGGCATGACGGCCTCCACCCCCAGCCCCAGCAAAGAGAAGGAGACGATCCTGGTCGTCGACGACGAGGCCAGCATCCGCCGGATCCTGGAAACCCGCCTGTCGATGATCGGGTACCACGTGGTCACGGCCAGTGATGGCCAGGAGGCCCTGGACGCCTTCCGCAGCAGCCAGCCCGACCTGGTGGTGCTGGACGTGATGATGCCCAAGCTCGACGGCTACGGCGTCTGTCAGGAGCTGCGCAAGGAATCAGACGTGCCGATCGTGATGCTCACCGCCCTCGGGGACGTGGCCGACCGCATCACCGGGCTGGAGCTCGGGGCTGACGACTACGTGGTCAAGCCCTTCAGCCCCAAGGAACTGGAGGCCCGCATCCGCTGCGTGCTGCGACGGGTGGAGAAGGAGAGCGGGGCGGGCATCCCCAATTCGGGCGTGATCAGCGTCGGCGACCTGCGCATCGACACCAACAAGCGTCAGGTGTACCGGGGCGACGAGCGCATCCGCCTCACAGGGATGGAATTCAGCCTGCTGGAGTTGCTGGTGAGCCGCAGCGGCGAGCCCTTCAGTCGCGGCGAGATCCTCAAGGAGGTGTGGGGATACACCCCGGAACGTCACGTGGACACCAGGGTGGTGGATGTCCATATCTCCCGGTTGCGCTCCAAACTGGAGGATGATCCGGCCAATCCCGAGCTGATCCTCACGGCTCGGGGCACCGGCTATCTGTTCCAACGCATCGTCGAGCCCGTTGCCTCCGAAGGAGCCTGAAAGGCGCACCAAACCCAGCCGCACCATCCGCCGGCTGGTGATCTGGTATCGCCGCAACGCCGCTGTCACCAGCCTGGTGGGAACGGCCACCAGCGCCGGCTCCATGGCGGGTTCGGTGGCCGGGGCTGCCGTCTCCGGTGCCGGCTCCGTGGCCGGCGCCGCCACCAGCGCCGCCCACATCGTGCTGCAGCCGCTGGTGTTCGATCCCCTGCGGCGCCTGCAGCGGGGTCTTGGCGGTCCCGACGAGGACAGCCCGATCCAGGAGGCCGACCGCCTCTGGGTGGCCGTGGACGGCATGGGCGGAGACCACGCCCCCGGACCGATCCTGGAGGGTTGCCTGCAGGCCGTGGAGCGGCTGCCCCTGCGCATCCGCTTCGTGGCCGAGACGGGCCCCCTGCGGGCTGCCGTGCTGGAGCTGGGCCTGCAGGAGCAGCTTGATCAGGCGATCGCCAGCGGCTGGATCCAGCTGGTGCCCAGCGGCCCCTCGGTGGGCATGCACGAAGAGGCCAAGGTGGTGCGCAGCAAGCGCGATGCCAGCATCAACCTGGCCATGGACCTGGTGAAGCAGGGCCAGGCCACAGCTGTGTATTCGGCCGGCAACTCAGGGGCTGTGATGGCCGCGGCCGTGTTCCGCCTCGGTCGGCTGGGGGGTATCGATCGCCCCGCCATCGGCGCCCTCTTCCCCACCCGCGACCCGGAACAGCAGGTGCTGGTGCTCGACGTGGGCGCCAACATGGACTGCAAGCCCGAGTGGCTGCTGCAGTTCGCCCTGCTGGGCAACATCTACAGCCACGACGTGCTGCAGGTGGCACGGCCACGCATCGGCCTGGTGAACATCGGCGAGGAGGAGTGCAAGGGCAACGATCTCTGCCAGCGCACCTACCCGCTGCTGGCGGCCGAAACACGTTTTGAGTTCGCCGGCAACTGCGAGGGGCGCGACATTCTCTCCGGAGCGTTCGACGTTGTGGTGTGTGACGGCTACACCGGCAATGTGCTGCTGAAGTTCCTCGAGAGCGTCGGCAGTGTGCTGCTCGACGTGATCAAGGTGGAGCTGCCCCGGGGGCGGCGCGGCAAGGTGGGCTCGGCCTTCCTGATCAACAACCTGCGCCGGATCAAAAAGCGCCTCGACCACGCCGAGCACGGTGGAGCCCTCCTGCTCGGCGTGGATGGCGTCTGCGTGATTGGCCACGGCAGCAGCAGGGCGCTCTCGGTGCTGAGTGCCCTGCGGCTGGCCCACTCGGCCGCCAACCATGGCGTGATGGACGATCTGCATGCCCTCAGCGACCAGAGCAGAGGCACGTCGGGCGCCCCCGGCGGTGCCGCCGCCGGCGCCGTTGCCTGTGGTTGACTGACCCCCGACTTCGGGCCTGCTGCGTGCCCCACGGCCTGTCCCTCAGCCTCACAGGACCCAAGGGCGGGGCCCGCGCCACAGCCGGCATGGCTCTGGTGGGCTGTGGCAGCGCCATGCCCGCCGCGAGCATCAGCAATGAGGACCTCAGCCGCCGGGTGGACACCAACGACGCCTGGATCCGCAGCCGCACCGGCATCGCCGCCCGGAGGGTGAGCGCCGCCGGTGAACCGCTCACGGTGCTGGCCACCCAGGCCGCCCGTCAGGCCCTCAACCATGCCGGCTGGAAGCCGGCAGACCTCGACCTGATCCTGCTGGCCACCTCCAGCCCCGACGATCTCTTCGGCACCGCGCCCCGCATCCAGGCGGCGCTGGGAGCCAGCGGCGCGGTGGCCTTCGACCTCACCGCCGCCTGCAGCGGCTTCCTGTTCGCCCTGGTCACGGCCAGCCAGTACATCGCCAGCGGTGCGGCGCGCCGGGCCCTGGTGGTGGGCGCCGACCAGCTGAGCCGCTGGGTCGACTGGGACGACCGCCGCACCTGCGTGCTGTTCGGCGATGGGGCCGCCGCGGTGGCGGTGGAGGCGTGCGCCGAGGCTGACGCTGGGCTGCTGGGCTTTGAGATGCGCTCCGATGGCAGCCGCAATGCCTGCCTCACCCTGGCCCAGACCGACAGCCGCGCCGCCCTGCTGGGGCCCCACACCACCCAGAGAGGGGGGTTTGCCCCCATCCACATGAATGGCCAGGAGGTCTACAAGTTCGCCGTTCGCGAGGTGCCGGCGGTTCTCGAGGCGCTGTTGATCAGCACTGGCGTGCAGGCCCATCAGCTCGACTGGCTGCTCTTGCACCAGGCCAATCAGCGCATCCTCGACGCGGTGGCGGAGCGCTTCGCGGTGCCCGCAGAGAGGGTGCTGAGCAACCTGGCCCAGTACGGCAACACCTCGGCGGCCACGATCCCGCTGATGCTCGACGAGGCCGTGCGGGACGGCCGCGTGCAGCCCGGTCAACTGCTGGCCAGCAGCGGTTTCGGCGCCGGATTGAGCTGGGGGGCTGCCCTGCTGCGCTGGCACGGCCCCCAGTCCTGAGCGCGGCAGGGGCTGCCGGGGCCGAGGCCTAACCTCTGGCCGGTTCGAACTGCAGTAACGGCATGGCGATTGCCTGGGTGTTTCCTGGCCAGGGATCTCAGAAAGCGGGCATGGCAGACGGCCTGCTGGGGCTGCCGGGGGCCAGGGAGCGCTTCGCGCTCGCCTCGCAGCTGCTGGGACGGGATCTGCTGGCAATCTGCAGCGGCGAGGGCGACGCCGCCGACCTCAACGACACCCGCAACACTCAGCCGGCCCTGTTCGTGGTGGAGAGCCTGCTGGTGGATGGGCTCCGCGCCCAGGGCCGGCGTCCCGATCTGGTGGCCGGCCACAGCCTCGGCGAGTTGGTGGCCCTCTATGCGGCGGGGGTGTTCGGGGCCGACGCGGGCCTGGCGCTGGTGCACCGCCGCAGTGAACTGATGGCCGCCGCCGGCGGCGGCGCGATGACGGCGGTGATGGGCTTCGATCGTGGCGAACTGGAGCGCCTGGTGGCGGCCTGCGCGGAGGTGGTGATCGCCAATGACAACAGCAGCACCCAGGTGGTGCTCTCGGGCACCCCAGAGGCCGTGGCCCGGGTGAGCGCCGCGCTGCAGTGCAAGCGCGCGGTGCCACTGGCGGTGAGCGGAGCGTTCCACTCGCCATTGATGGCCTCAGCTGCTGAGGCCTTTGCCGCCGAACTGGAATCGGTTCCCTTCGCCGATGCCGTGGTGCCTGTGCTCAGCAACGCCGAGCCCACCCCGGCCAGCGATGCAGGGCTGCTGAAGCAGCGCCTGCGGCACCAGATGACCACGGGCGTGCGCTGGCGAGAAACGATGGCCGCCCTGGCGGCCGCCGGAGTCGACACGGCGGTGGAGATCGGTCCAGGCAGCGTGCTCAGCGGCCTGCTCAAGCGCAGCGGCGAGGCCATCGGCACGGCCCGCATCGCCAGCGCCGCTGACCTGGGGGCATGAACCGACCCGTCGCGGCGATGAAGCGGGTGCTGCGCCGGCGGCGACGCAGTGAGCCGCCAGCCCTGATCCGCACCCCCCGCCCGAGCCTCACCTACAGGCTGATCAGCTATCTGCTGGTGTTCCCGGTGTTTCGGCTGCTGTTGCGCGGCCGCACCTGCGGCGGCGAGCTGGTGCCGCGGGAAGGGGCACTGGTGGTGGTGGCCAACCATGGATCCCATCTCGATCCGCCCCTGCTGGGTCATGTGCTGGGGCGCCCGGTGGCGTTCATGGCCAAGGCGGAACTGTTTCGTGTGCCCCTGCTCGGGCCGATCATCCGTGCCTGCGGGGCCTACCCCGTGACCCGCGGCGCCAGTGATCGCGAGGCGATCCGCACCGCCGGCGACCGCCTCGAGGAGGGCTGGGCCGTGGGGGTGTTCATCGACGGCAGCCGCCAGGGAGACGGGCGCGTGAACCATCCCCAGCCCGGGGCCGCCCTGCTGGCCGCCCGCGCCGGGGTGCCCTTGCTGCCGGTGGCGATCCTCAACAGCCACCGGGCCCTCGGGCCTGGTCAGAGTCGGCTGAGGCCCGTGCCTGTGCATGTCCGCATCGGCACCCCGATTGCGCCGCCGGCATCCCGTCGGCGCGTCGATCTCAATGCCACCACCGCCGCCTGCCAGCAGCAGATCAACGCCCTGCTCGACCAGGGATTGATCGGCGCAGCTCCTCTGTCCAGCGCCCGGGTGCCAGATGCTCTGCCACCCAGTGGCGCAGATCCCGGCCGCTGACCACCCAGAGCAGGGCCCGCAGACCATCACCCCACACCTTGCGCCGCCGCTCGGCGACGCAGTGGTCGGCGCAGTCCACCGGCTCCGGGGTGAGGTGGATGCCACGGCTGCCGGCCACGATCCGGCCCACCAACAGAGCGCGGTCCATGTGGTCGCTGCTGGTGACCAGCAGGGCATGGCGCACCCGCGCCTGGCGCAGGTCATCCACCAGGGTGGTGAAGTTGGAGAGGGTGTCAGTGGCGCGGTAATCGAGCCGCACCTGCCGGGAGGGCAGGCCCTGGTCCTGCTCAAACAGCCAATGGGCGTACTCCGGATTGCTGCCGCCGCTCACCACCACCGGCAGACCTCGCTGGCGGGCGAGCTCGGCCGCATGGTGCTCCCGCTCCAGGTCGCCTCCCAGCACCAGGATCACCTGGGCCGGCGGCGGGGGCGGCCACCACCAGCCTCGCGACAGCCATACCCAGGTTCCGGCCAGCGCCAGCAGCAGCACCAGCCGCCAGGGCAGGCTGCGGCGTCGACCCGGAGCAGGGGGGTGGGGCCGCGGCGGGCGCGGTGTGGCGCCGACGCGTCGGCTGCGCCGCTGGCGGGCCGGCGGTCGGCGGGGGTCGGGGGCACCGGGGGGATGAACCTGCATCACCCCACCCCCACGGGCGAGGTGGGGTAGATGGGCAGCACCGGCTGCCAGGGGGCCGGCTCACCGGCGCGATGGGCGCGGTGCGACAGGGCCAGCAGCTCGACCACATCGGCCGCCGCCAGCACGCTGGCCTCCCGCCGCGGCGCCGGGTGCAGGGCGGCCAGGCTGGCCGCGTCGGCGTGCAGCCGCGGCGCCCGCCACTCCGCCACCACGTCCGGATCGCCGCTGCCGTCTGGGGTAGCGGGCCCGTACAGCCCCGCCACCAGGCCACGGCGAGGCAGCTCCTGCACCAGCCAGGTGGGGGTGGCCAGGCCCAGCCGGCGGGCCACCAGCAGGAAGCTGCTCACCCCATCGAGAGGCAGCTGCAGCTGCTGGGCCAGGGTGCGGGCCATCACCACGCTGAGCCGGGTGCCGGTGAACCCACCCGGGCCCGTGGCCACGGCCAGGCGGGCCAGGGTCGGCCAATGCGCGGCGGGCAGCACCTGCTCCACGCAATCCAGCAGCCGGTTGGAGAGGCTGCGGCCCAGGGGGAAGGTGGCCAGGCGGTCCGGCAGGCCGCCGTCGAGGTGGCGCAGGGCCACCCCCAGCTCGCCGCTGGAGCTGTGCAGGGCCAGCAACCAGGGCCGCGCCGGCGTCATCCGGGCAGGGCGGCATGGGGCCGCAGCCGCCGCCAGCGACCCTGCTCGGCCTGAAAGCTGCCGCAGGCGCGCACATCCCATTCCACTCCCATGGCCCCCCCCGGCAGGTCGACCACCTGCACATGGATGCGGGGCGCCTGGGGCTGGAAGTCGGGGTGGGCGCTGAGATGGTCGGCGCCGTGCTGGCGCTCCACCGCGTGATAGGCCTGACAGCGGTCAACCCAGCGGCAGTCCACGCAGATGCACATCCCGGCCAGACCACGCCAGGCCCCCATTGTGACCCTGCGGGCAAGCGACGGCGAACTGGAGCGTCAGCTCTGGCAGCGCCTGGCGCCGCAGCGCTGGCCCATCGGTCCCGACCAGTTTCCCGAGGGCACGGCGCTGGTGGGCGGCGCCGTGCGCGATGCCCTGCTCGGGCGGCTGCAGGAGCATCCCGATCTCGACCTGGTGGTGCCGGCGGGCGCCGTTGCCCTGGGCCAGCGCCTGGTGCGGCAACGGGGCGGCAACTGCGTGGTGCTGGACGCGCGACGCGATATCGCCCGTGTGGTGCTGGCGGGCTGGACGATCGACCTGGCGCCCCAGGAGGGAGCGACCCTGAGCGAGGATCTCGGCCGGCGGGATTTCAGCGCCAATGCCATCGCCCTGCCCCTGGCCCGCGGGGCGAGGCTGCTCGATCCCACCGGTGGGCTGGCGGCTCTGCGCCAGGGCCGGCTGGTGGCGGTGTCGGAGGCCAACCTGCTCGACGATCCCCTGCGGCTGCTGCGGGGGATCCGGCTGCGCTGGCAGCTCGAGCTGGAATTGGAGGCCGCCACTGCCGGCTGGATCGCAGCCCATGGCCGCCGGCTGGCCGTGGTGGCCGGCGAGCGGGTGCTGAGTGAAGTGCAGCAGCTGGCTGCCGCCGCCGATGGCGGTCGGGGGCTGTTGCAGGCCCTGGAACTGGACCTGCTCAGTGCCTGGGCCGTCGATGCCGCCGCCGCCCCCTGGCTGTCTCGGCTGGATGGCGGTGCTGCCGCACGGCTGGGCCTGAGCGCGGCTGAGAGTGGGGCCGCCCTGCCGCTGGCCCGCCTGGCGGCCCTGCTGCCGCCTGTCGCAGTGCGCGCCCTGCGCGGCAGCCGCCGGCTGCAGCGCCAGTGCGCAGTGCTGCGCCACTGGTGGCAGCGCCTGCAGCAGCTCGCGGGCCCGAGCGCCGCCGGCGGCCGGCCGCCGGCGGCGCTGGAGGCGCTGGATGAGCCTGAGCGCCTGCAGCTGCAGCACGAACTGGAGGCGCTGCTGCCGGCCCTGCTGCTGGCCCTGCCGGCGGCGCCCGCCCGCAGCGCTCTGCAGCGCTGGCGGGACACTGGCGACCCGCTGTTCCATCCCCGCCCGCCCCTGGATGGCGATCGCTTGCGCACAGAACTGGGGTTACCGGCCGGCCCCGCACTGGGAGAGCTGCTGGGCCACCTCAGTCGCGAGCGGGCCTTCGGCCGCCTGCCGGCCGAAGGCGAGCGCCAGGCCCTGGCCGCCGCGCGCCACTGGCTGGATCAACGCCGTGTGGATCAGCGCCGTGGTTAACTGCATGCAGCGATGCGCTGAGATGAGTGAGTCCAGCCCTCGCCCGCTTCCTTCTCAGCCGAAGTGTTCCGTTTTCTGATCTTCCTTCCATGAGCGTTCGCCTCTACGTCGGCAATCTGCCGCAGTCTTTTGATGCCAAGGAGCTCGAGGCTCTGTTCACCGGCTTGGGAGACGGGGTCCGCTTCAAGGCCGTCAATGACCGCGACAGCGGCCTCTGCCGTGGCTTCGGCTTCGCCAATGTCGATGATCAGGCCATGGCTGAGACGGTGATCAGCCAGCTCAACGGCAAGGAGTTCGCAGGCAACACCCTGCGGATCGAGATCTCCGAGCGCCGTGACAGCCGCAGCAGCGGCGGCGAGCGCCGGGGCCAGAGCGCTCCGCAGCGCCAGGCGACGGTCAAGGTTGTGCATGCTGACCAGGTGGACAGCCAGGCACCGGACCCTCGCTGGGCCGGAGAACTTGCCAAGCTGAAGCAGCTTCTCGACGGCCAGAAGGCCGCCGTCTGAATTCCTTGGTGCCCTGCCTCCCGTCCTGATCCAGGCCCCCTCTCAGCTCTGGTCGTGGCGGGACCATGCCATCGGCCTGCGGCGCTGCGGTGATCCCGGCGCCGCAGACGCCGTGCTGTTGATTCACGGTTTTGGGGCCTCTTCGGCCCACTGGCGGCACACCCTGCCAGCGCTGGCCGGCTGCGCTGACGTGCTTGCCATCGATCTGCTCGGTTTCGGTGCCAGCGCCAAGCCGCGCTCACGCCTGGCCGATGAGGCCGGGCTGCCGGGATCGCTGCGCTACTGCTTCGATCTCTGGGCCGAGCAGGTGGCCGATGCCGCCACCGCCCTGCTGCGCAGGGGTCACCAGCATCGCCGGCTGCACCTGGTGGGCAACTCGATCGGCGGCATGGTGGCGCTCACCGCCGCCCGGCTGCTGCGCGATCGCGGTGAGCCCCCGCAGCAGGTGGTGCTGCTGGATTGCGCTCAGCGGGCCCTCGATGACAAGCGGCTGGGGCAGCTGCCTGGCTGGCAGCGTCCTGGCCGCCCCCTGCTCAAGGCCCTGGTGCGCCGCCGCCTGCTGCTGGCGCCCCTGTTCCGTCTGCTGGCGCGGCCGGCGGTGATCCGGCGGGTGCTGGCGCGGGCCTACCCCAGCGGCGCCCATGTGGACGACGAACTGGTGGAGCTGCTCTTCCGTCCCAGCACCGATGCCGGCGCCATCGAGAGTTTCCGGGGGTTCGTGAACCTCTTCAACGATCATCTCGCCCCCGAGCTGCTGACGGACCTCAGCGGGCCTGCGGCCAATGGCGCCGGTGTGGTTCCGGTGCGTCTGATCTGGGGAGGGGCCGATCCCTGGGAGGACCCGGCCGAGGCGCGGCGCTGGGCCGAGCAGTTCGCCTGTGTGCGCGAGCTGGTGGTGCTGGAGGGGGTGGGCCACTGCCCCCATGACGAAGCCCCGCAGCTCGTGAACCCCGTGCTGCGCCGCTGGATCAGCTTGGAGAGCTGAGGCCTCAGCGGGCCTGGGCCACCAGATAGGAGAGGGGCAGATCCAGCAGCTTGCCGCGGCGGGGCACGTAGGCGCGGCGGTTGAACACGTCGTAGTCGTGCTGCTCGATCACATCGAGGATGCCCCGGTAGAGGCGCAGGGAGGCCCATACGGGCCAGCGGGCGTCGGGGGCCAGCCAGCGCACGCCCGCCTCGGCGCGGGCGAACCACTCCCGGGCCCGCTGCAGCTGGAAGCGCATCAGCTCCCGCCAGCTGTCGTTCACCACCCCCTCCAGCAGCAGCTCTTCGCTGTAGCCGAAGCGGTCCAGCTCATCCTGGGGCAGGTAGATGCGGCCCCGCTCCCGGTCCTCGCCCACATCGCGCAGGATGTTGGTGAGCTGATTGGCGATGCCCAGGGCCACGGCCGCTTCGGAGGTATCCGGGGGGGCACTCCAGGGGGCGCTGGTGTAGGCCGGATCGAGACCCATCACCTCCTGGGTCATCAGACCAACGGTGCCGGCCACGCGGTAGCAGTAGAGCCGCAACTGCTCGAAGCTGGCATAGCGGGTGGTGGTGAGGTCCATGCGCATGCCCTCGATCATGTCCAGATAGGGTTGCAGGGGCTGAGGGAAGCGCTTGATGGTGTCGCACATCACCAGGTCCAGCCCGTCCCTCACCTCACCCCTGAACAGTGCCCGGGTGCGCTGCTCCCACTGGTCGAGCCGTGCCGCCAGCTCACCCGGCGGCCGGCACTGGGCCTCGGGGCTGTCCATCAGCTCATCGGTGCGCCGGCACCACACATAGATGGCCCACACGGCCCGGCGCTTGGCCGGAGGCATCAGCAGGGTTCCGAGATAAAAGGTCTTGGCCCAGGCGGCTGTCTCCCGGCGGCAGGCCTCGAAGGCCTCCTGCAGCGCTGGCAGCGCCCGCCGTTCCGTGGTTCGATCGGCCAGCACCACGCTGCGGCTCAAACCGAAGCCAGAGGCACCGGGGCCTCATCGCCGAGCCCAGGGTGCAGCCGGCCTTCGGCACGGGCAGCCTGGATGGCCTGGGCGCATTGCTTGCCGCTGAGCACAGCGCCCTCCATGGAGGCCAGGTAGCGCTGCATGGTGTAGTCGCCGGCCAGGAAGAAATTGGCGATCGGAGAGGTCTGATCCGGGCGCAACTGCTGGCAGCCGGGCACCGTCTTGTAGACCGAGCGGGGAGTCTTGACCACGATCGCTTTGCGCAGCTGGGCCTGATCATCGCCCGTGAAGTGCCTGGGGAACAGCCGCCCCAGCTCCTCGATGGTGGCGGCGACGATCTCATCGTCCGGGCGGCCGATCCAGTCCTTGGCCGGCGCGAACACCAATTCCAGCATCGATCGCTCCGGGTCGGCGTACTCCCGGCAGGTGTTGCTCATGTCGGCGTAGACGCTGAGCAGGGGGCTGCGGCTGAAGAGCAGGTGATCGATGTCGGTGAGCTTGCGGTCGAACCAGAGGTGGATGTTGATCACGGGCACCCCGTTGAGCCCATCGAGCTTCTGGAAGTAGGGCATGGCCTTCCAGGGCTCCGGCAGCAGCAGCTTGAAGGGATCCACCGGCAGGGCGCTCACATAGGCATCCGCCTCAAGGGTGTAGGCCTCCTTGCCCTTGATGCCACCGATGCGGAAGCCGCTCACGCTGCCATCCGGATTCAGGGCGATTTCCCTCAGGGGTGAGTCGAGATGCACCTCGCCGCCGCGGGCGGTGACGTACTCGACGATGGGCTGGCAGAGGCGCTGGGGCGGGTTGCCATCCAGGAAGGCCATCTTGGAGCCGTCACCCTCCTGGAGGAAGCGGTTGAGGGCGGTCAGCACCACGGTGCTGGAGATCTCATCGGGATCGATGAAGTTCAACGCCTTGGCCATGGCGATGAACACCTCGTCATTCACCCGTTCGGGAATGTTGTGGATCTTGAGCCACTCCGTCCAGGAGTATTTATCACACTCCTCCACATAACCCTGACCCCGCAGCATCGCCGGTACCAGGCCCATGCCGAAGGAAATCTTCTCCGGCCAGGTGAGCATGTCATTGTTGCCTAAGATCGCCGCCAAACCATTGAAAGGGGCGGGGATCTCTGGAAAATCAAAGCGGCTGTAGGTGCCAGGGGTCTCCTTCTGATTGAAGATCATGGAGTGGCTCTTCCACTGCAGCCGATCTTCGATGTCCAGCTCCTTGAAGAGCTGGCGCATGTTGCGGTAGGCACCGAAAAAGATGTGCAGCCCTGTCTCGTACCAGTCGCCGTCCTCGTCCTGCCAGGCAGCCACCTTGCCCCCGAGCACATCGCGGGCCTCCACCACCACAGGGGTGTGGCCGGCATCGCAGAGGTACTTGGCGCAGGCGAGTCCAGCCAGACCCGCGCCGGCGATGGCCACGCGCATAGCAGAGGGGTGTTGCAGCGCAAACCCTAGGGGCGGGCCTGGGGCCATGCGCCCCGGAGCGCAGTGTTCCTAAACTCACGGCTAAGGACGCCAGCTCTGGGCTGTCCGCCGCCCCAGCCCCCATGGCCGCCGCCAGCCCCCCTGCCAGCTCTCCAGAAGCGACCCTGCTCAAGTCCACCACCCGCCACGTGCGCCTGTTCACGGCCCGGGTCGAGAACGGTGATCTGGTGCCTGATCTGGGCCAGCTCACCCTGGATGTGGACCCCGACAACGAATTTCTCTGGGAGCCGCCGGTGCTGGCCAAGGTGCAGCAGCGCTTCCGGGAGCTGGTGGAGGCCAGGGCCGGTGAACCGCTCAGCGATTACAGCCTGCGCCGCATCGGCTCGGATCTGGAAGGGCAGATCCGCCAGCTGCTGCAGGCCGGTGAGCTGCGCTACAACCCGGATTGCCGGGTGCAGAACTATTCCATGGGCCTGCCCCGCACGCCCGACAGCCCGTGACCCGCTACCGCAGCCGCCAGGACGATCCCCGAGCCGGTTCCGAGCGTTACGGATCGGAGCGTTCCACCCAGGACCGCTATGGATCGGAGCGTTACGGATCGGAGCGCGCCAGCAGTTCGGACCGCTCCGGCCGCGGTGAGCGGCCACCGAGGAGACCGGCTGCGGGCGGCCCCGGCGCCGCTGGCGGCCCTCCGGGCGGCCCCCAGTTCAACATCGCCACCATGGCGGTGCTGGCCGGTGTGCTCGTCCTGGGCATCGGCATCGGCACGGCCCTTTCCAGCACCACCGTGGGCAATCAGGGCAACATCGCCAGCTCCCAGCAGCTGGACATGGCGGTGCCGGATCCGGAGTTCTGCCGCCAGTGGGGCGCCAGTGCCTTCGTGATGGATGTGGAGATCTACACCACCATGAACCCCAGCAGCAGCTTCGTCACCCAGCCAGCCCTGCGCCCCGGATGCGTGATCCGGCGTGAGAACTGGAGTGTGCTGCAGCAGCAGGGTGCGGTGACCGCCGACCAGATGCGCCAGTGCAAACAGCGCATGAACACCTTCGCCTATGTGGGCTCGATCAAGGACCAGCCGATCGTGCGCTGTGTCTATCAGACCGACGTGCGTGAGAACCAGTTCGTCACCCGTGGGGTGGCCGATGACACGGTGGGTGTGACGCCGGAAGCCAGCCAGTTCTGAGCCCGGGCTTGGGGCGTTCAGGCGCCGGCGGTGGCGGTCTCGGCCGCCGGCGAGGCGGCAGCAGAGGCCTGGGCACCGGTCGCCTGGGCAGCCGGCGGCTGGGCTGCCGGCCGGCGCAGCGGGCTGTCGGCACTGGCGAACACCGGCAGCACCTCACGGCGGAACGCATCGGCGGCGCGGGAGCAGTAGCGCGCGGGGTGGGTGATCAGCTTGAGCTGGCGGCGCACCATCAGGTCCGACACCTGGGGGCGGTGCAGGCTGCCGGCGGCCAGTTCCCGCTCGATTGACACCACCGGCAGGAAGGCCGCGCCCAGGCCGGCCTGCACGGCGTTCTTGATCGCCTCAAAGGAGTTGAGCTCCATCTCGATCTTCAGCCGTGACACCTCCAGGCCGGAGCGGGCCAGCAGGTGGTCCACCATCTTGCGGGTGGTGGACTGGGCATCGAGACAGACGAAGCCAAGCCGGTAGAGATCGTCCTTGGTGAGCTCGGGCAGCCGCGCCAACGTGTGCTTGGTGGGCAGCACCAGGGCCAGTTCGTCCACGCCGTAGGGCACCACCTGCAGCAACTCATTGAGCTCGCTGGGGAGTTCGCCGCCGATGATCGCCAGGTCGATCTGGCCGTTGGCCACGCTCCAGCCCGTGCGGCGCGTGCTGTGCACCTGCAGCTGAACCGCCACATCGGGGTACTTCTGGCGGAACAGACCGATCATGCGGGGCATCAGATAGGTGCCCGTTGTCTGGCTGGCGCCCACGATCAGGGAGCCGCCGCGGAGGTTGTGCAGGTCTTCCAGGGCCCGGCAGGCCTCCTGGCACTGGCTGAGGATGCGATCGCAGTAGCTCAGCAGCAGGTGGCCGGCCTCGGTGAGCTGGGCCTTGCGGCCACCCCGATCGAACAGCGAAACGCTGAGCTGCTTCTCCAGGTTCTGGATCTGCAGGCTCACCGCCGGCTGGGTGACGTAGAGACTATCGGCGGCTTTCTTGAAGCTGCCTTCGCTGGCGATCGCCCGCAGGATGCGCAGCTGGTCGAGGGTGAACGGCAGGTCTGCCATGGGTCGGCCTGGAGCCCGCAGGCCAGCGCCGGCAGGGAGCCCAGACTCTAGGGGGGGCCGCCGGCGGCCAGAATCGCCGCCTTCATAACTCCCCATCCAGCCTGTGCTCGCCAGCTTCGCTTCCCCAGGCAGCAGCCACCACAGCAGCTGGGTGATGCTGGCCCTGCTGCTGGCCTTCGCTCTGATCCACAGCGGCGGTGCCTCACTGCGGCAGGCCGCCGCCGCGCGGATCGGCGAACGCGCCTGGCGGCTGATCTTTGCCGGCGTGAGCATCCCGGCGGCCGTGGTGCTGGTGGGCTACTTCCTGGCCCACCGCTATGACGGCCTGCGGCTCTGGAATCTCCAGGACCAGCCCTGGATCGTGCCGCTGGTGTGGACCGGCACGGCCATCAGCTTCGTGTTCCTCTACCCGGCCACCTACAACCTGCTGGAGATTCCGGCGCTGCTCAAGCCCAGGGTGCGCCTCTATGCCACGGGCATCATCCGCATCAGCCGCCATCCCCAGGCGGTGGGTCAGGTGATCTGGTGCGCCACCCACCTGCTCTGGATCGGCAGCAGCTTCATGGTGGCGGCCTGCACCGGCCTGATCGCCCACCACCTCTTTGCCGTCTGGAACGGCGACCGGCGGCTGGCCAAGCGCTTCGGCCAGGCCTTCGAGGACTTGCGGGCAACCACCTCGGTGATCCCTTTCAAGGCCGTGCTCGACGGCCGCCAGCAGCTGGTGGCGTCTGAATTCCTGCGTCCGGCCCAGCTGGGCATCGCCGTCGCCATCGGCCTGTTCTGGTGGGCCCACCGCTACATCGGCCTGGGGGCCACAGTCTTCTCGCGCACAGCCCTGGCCCACTGGCTCGGCTGAGCCTTAGCGCGCTGCCTACACTCCTGGCGAGCCCGTCTGCTCGGAGCCCGCGCCGGAATGCCTTCAGCCGCTGAACTCGCCTGGTTGATCCCGGTGCTGCCCCTGGCCGGTGCCTGCCTGGTCGGACTTGCCCTGATCAGCTTCAACCGCACCGTCAACCGCCTGCGCAAACCGGTGGCCTGGCTGCTGATCAGCTGCGTGGGGGCAGCCGCCGTGCTCAGCTTCGCCGTGTTGGCGGAGCAGCTCTCAGGGGCCGGCCCCACCGAAATCCTGTTCAACTGGGCCAGCGCCGGCAGCTTCAACCTGCAGATGGGCTTCCGGGTGGATCCGCTCGCGGCGGTGATGCTGGCCCTGGTCACCACCATCGCCCTGCTGGTGATGGTGTACTCCGATGGCTACATGGCCCATGACAAGGGCTATGTGCGCTTCTTCACCTACCTGGCCCTGTTCAGCAGCTCGATGCTGGGGCTGGTGATCAGCCCCAACCTGCTTGAGATCTACGTGTTCTGGGAGCTGGTGGGGATGTGTTCCTACCTGCTGGTGGGCTTCTGGTACGACCGCGACGGCGCCGCCAATGCCGCCCAGAAGGCCTTCGTGGTGAACCGGGTGGGCGACTTCGGCCTGCTGCTGGGAATCCTGGGGCTGTTCTGGGCCACGGGCAGCTTCGGCTTCGAGGAGATCGGCCTGCGGCTGCAGGAGGCTGTGGCCGGCGGCAGCCTCAGCTCTGTGGTGGCGGTGGCCCTCTGCCTGCTGGTGTTCATGGGACCGATGGCCAAATCGGCCCAGTTCCCCCTGCACGTGTGGCTGCCCGATGCGATGGAGGGCCCCACGCCGATCTCGGCCCTGATCCACGCCGCCACGATGGTGGCGGCCGGGGTGTTCCTGGTGGCTCGCCTGCAGCCGGTCTACGAGCCCTTTGCCGCCGTCCAGCTCACGATCGCCGTGATCGGCACGATCACCCTGGTTCTGGGGGCGTCCATCGCCCTCACCCAGATGGATCTCAAGAAGGGGCTGGCCTACAGCACCGTGAGCCAGCTCGGCTACATGATGCTGGCGATGGGCTGCGGCGCCCCGGTGGCCGGCATGTTCCACCTCGTCACCCACGCCTTCTTCAAGGCCATGCTGTTCCTGGGCTCCGGCTCGGTGATCCATGCCATGGAGGAGGTGGTGGGCCATGAGCCCGTGCTTGCCCAGGACATGCGCCTGATGGGGGGCCTGCGCAAGTTCATGCCCGTGACCAGCACCACCTTCCTGATCGGCTGTGTGGCCATCAGCGGCATCCCCCCCCTGGCCGGGTTCTGGAGCAAGGACGAGATCCTGGGGCAGGCGTTCAACAGCTACCCGCTGCTGTGGGGGATGGGTCTGCTCACGGCCGGCATGACGGCCTTCTACATGTTCCGGCTCTATTTCCTCACCTTCGAGGGCCCCTTCCGCGGCACTGACCAGGCGATGGCGGCCCAACTGCTGGCTGCGGCCTCCGTGGTGAGGGAGGAGGATGGCGGCCACGGCCATCACGCCGACCATCCCCACGAGTCGGGCTGGCAGATGGCCCTGCCCCTGGCGGTGCTGGCGGTGCCGTCGGCCCTGATCGGCCTGCTCGGTGCGCCCTGGAACAGCCGCTTTGCCGCCCTCCTCGACCCCCGCGAGGCTGCCGAGATGGCCGAGCAGTTCAGCTGGGGGGAGTTCCTGCCGCTGGCCGGTCTGTCGGTGGCGGTTTCGCTGGCCGGCATCACCGTGGCCGTTCTCGCCTATGCCCTGCGCCGGCTCGACCTGGCCACCGCGGTGGCGGGCCGCTTCCAGGCTGTCAATGCCTTTCTGGCCAACAAGTGGTATCTCGACGACCTCAACGACAAGCTCTTCGTGCGCGGCAGCCGCAAACTCGCCCGCTCGGTGCTGGAGGTGGACTCCAAGGTGGTGGACGGCGTGGTCAACCTCACCGGCCTGATGACCCTCGGCAGCGGCGAGGGACTCAAGTACTTCGAGACCGGCCGGGCCCAGTTCTATGCCCTGATCGTGTTCGGCGGGGTGATCGCCCTGGTGGTGCTGTTCGGCTCACTGGGCTGAGCACCCCACAACGGACTGTGTGACTCTCCCCACCGGCCTTGGGGCTGCCAGGCAGGTATTTCTACACTCCGCCCACCGCACTGCCTTCTTTCGTGGCCTTTCCCTGGCTGAGCGTTTCGATCCTGTTTCCGATCGGAGCAGCCCTGCTGATCCCCTTCGTCCCCGACCGCGGAGATGGCAAGCAGGTGCGCTGGTTCGCCCTTGGCGTGGCCCTGATCACCTTCCTGATCACCGTGGGGGCCTACCTCAACGGCTACGACCCCGCGATCGAGGGTCTGCAGCTGGCCGAGCGCATCGACTGGCTGCCCCAGCTGGGCCTGGCCTGGTCGGTGGGAGCCGACGGCCTGTCGATGCCCCTGATCCTGCTCACCAGCTTCATCACCGCCCTGGCGGCCCTGGCCGCCTGGCCCGTCACCTTCAAGCCGCGGCTGTTCTATTTCCTGCTGCTGGCCATGGACGGCGGCCAGATCGCGGTGTTCGCCGTGCAGGACATGCTGCTGTTCTTCCTGGCCTGGGAGCTGGAGCTGATCCCCGTGTATCTGCTGCTGGCGATCTGGGGAGGCAAGAAGCGCCAGTACGCCGCCACCAAGTTCATCCTCTACACAGCCGGCAGCTCCCTGTTCATCCTCCTGGCCGGCCTGGCGATGGCCTTCTACGGCGACAGCATCAGCTTCGAGTACACGGCCCTGATGGCCAAGGACTTCTCTGAGAAGTTCCAGCTGCTCTGCTACGCCGGTCTGCTGATCGCCTTCGGCGTCAAACTGCCGATCGTGCCCCTGCACACCTGGTTGCCCGACGCCCATGGCGAGGCCACCGCACCGGTGCACATGCTGCTGGCCGGCATCCTGCTGAAGATGGGTGGCTACGCCCTGTTGCGCTTCAACGTGCAGCTGCTGCCGGGGGCCCACGCCCAGTTCGCACCCCTGCTGGTGGTGCTGGGGGTTGTGAACATCATCTACGCGGCGCTCACCTCCTTCGCCCAGCGCAACCTCAAGCGCAAGATCGCCTACAGCTCCATCAGCCACATGGGCTTCGTGCTGATCGGCATCGGCAGCTTCAGTGCCCTCGGCACCAGCGGCGCCATGCTGCAGATGATCAGCCACGGCCTGATCGGCGCCAGCCTCTTCTTCCTTGTGGGTGCCACCTACGACCGCACCCACACCCTGCAGCTCGACGAAATGGGCGGTGTGGGCCAGAAGATGCGCAAGATGTTTGCCCTCTGGACCGTCTGCTCGCTGGCCTCTCTGGCTCTGCCGGGCATGAGCGGGTTCGTGAGTGAGCTGATGGTGTTCGTGGGCTTCGTCACCAGCGAGGCCTACACCCTCAGCTTCCGGGTGGTGATGGCGATTCTCGCCGCCGTGGGGGTGATCCTCACACCCATCTACCTGTTGTCGATGCTGCGCGAAATCTTCTTCGGCAAGGAGAACGCCGAGCTCGCTGCCCACTCCAACCTCGTGGATGCCGAGCCCCGTGAGATCTACGTGATCAGCTGCCTGCTCGTACCGATCATCGGCATCGGTCTCTACCCCAGGATCATGACGGACAGCTACCGGGCTTCGATCGAGGCCCTGGTGCGCCGCGAGACCTCCGCCATGGCGCTGGTGATCCCTTCCCCCGGAGCCGGTCTGATCCGTCCGGCCGGTCTCCGGGCCGGGCTCGATCCAGGCCTGCAGGCGCCCCTGCTGAGCAGCTGAGCCGCACGGACGGGTCATTGGGCTGACGAGGCTGAGCTGCCGGGTTTACGCTCCCTCACGGAGCGGTGCCACCATGAAACAGCTGAATTTTCTGCTCATCTTCAGCTTCGGCCTGGCGATGGTGATGTTCACGCTCGAGAACACGGCCCCCACCACGGTTCATTTCCTGCCGGGCATGGCCACAACCCTGCCGCTGGCCGCCTTGCTCCTGGTGGTGGGTGGGCTGGGCGCCACGGCGGCCTGGGTCTTCGCCGTCTGGAGCGGAGTGGCGCGCAAGGTGGAGACCATTGAGCGTCAGGGTGAAGTCGAAGCCCAGCAGGTGCGTATCCAGGAGCTGGAGAACGACCTGCAGCGCTACCGGGCCACCGTGGATGCCCAGCTGGGCCTGCTGCCGGCCGCGGGCCAGAGTTCCGCCCAGCCCGAAGCGGTGGCCAGCCTTGAGACAAACGACGGCTGAAGCCGGCCCTGGTGTTCGCCGCCGGGTGCCGGTAGTTTGAGAGTCCAGGAGCTGACCGCCACGCAGCCGGTCAGCGGATTCCCTCGTCCCACTGCGGCTTCACCCCGATGGACCAGCGAGGGAGCGAGGCATGACCCAGGCAGGCGCCAGGCTCGCCATCAGGCTGCTCCAGGACGCGGCTGAACGGGGGGAGATCGACCCCTGGGATGTGGACGTGATCGCTGTGGTGGATGGCTTCCTCGATCAGCTGCGCCAGCGCATCGCCGTGCCCAGGCTGGTGGCGGCCGCAGGGCCGGGCCGGGGGGGCAGCTATGAGCAGGATCTGGCGGATTCCAGCGAGGCCTTTCTGGCCGCTTCGGTGCTCGTGGGCCTCAAGGCCCAGCTGCTTGAGGCCAGCACCCTGCCCGCGCAGCCGGAGCCACAGCATCCCTGGGGGGAGGAGGAGCCCGGGGCCTGGTGGGGCCTGGAGGAGGCCCAGCGGTTGCCGCACCGGCCGGAGCGCCACCTGTGGAGGCGGCCGGTGGCGCCACCGCCGCTGCAGCGGCCCGTGACCCTCGGGGAGCTGATCCGCCAGCTGGAGGACATCGCCGAGCAACTGGACCATCACCAGGCCCAGGCGCGCGCGCCGCGGCGGCGGCGCTTCAGCGAACGGGAGGCCATCGAGCAGGTGGCCACCCTGGCCCACCGCGAAAAACTCCCCGAAACCACCGCCGCTCTCAGCCGCTTTCTGCAGCACTGGAGCCCTGCCCAGGACTGGGTTGGCTTCGAGCACCTGGTGGCGGCCTGGGCTGAGGAGGTGGTCAGCGGGCCCGGGGAGGCGGCCCTGGACTGCGACCGGGTGGGTGTGTTCTGGGCTCTGCTGTTCCTCTGCCATCAGGGCTGCCTGGAGCTCCATCAACGCGATGGCCTCTTCGGTCCTCTGGCCCTGCGTCGACTCAGCAAGGCCGGGGCGGTGGAGCCGCAAGGCGCCCTGGCCCTGGCGGCGCCGCTGCAGTCAGATCCAGCGCCGGCTGCAGTGAGGCTGGCCGCTTAGACCACGGCTTAGTCTTGGCGATCCGACCGATGTGAGCGAGCGCCGATGAAGGCGATGATCCTGGCGGCCGGCAAGGGCACCCGTGTGCGACCCATTACGCACACCATCCCCAAGCCGATGATCCCCATCCTGCAGAAACCAGTGATGGAGTTCCTGCTGGAGCTGCTCCGGGAGCACGGATTCACCGAAGTGATGGTGAACGTGTCCCATCTGGCCGAGGAGATCGAGAACTACTTCCGTGATGGTCAGCGCTTCGGAGTGGAGATCGCCTACAGCTTCGAGGGCCGCATCGAGGACGGCGAACTGATCGGTGAGGCGCTCGGATCTGCCGGGGGACTGAAGAAAATCCAGAGCTTTCAACCCTTCTTCGACGACACCTTCGTGGTGCTCTGCGGCGACGCCCTGATTGACCTCGACCTCACCGAGGCCGTGCGCCGCCATCGCGAGAAGGGCGCCATGGCCAGCCTCATCACCAAGCGGGTGCCGCGCGAGCAGGTGAGCAGCTACGGCGTGGTCGTCACCGACGACAACGGCCAGGTGCGCTCCTTCCAGGAGAAGCCCGCCCTGGTGGAAGCGGCGAGCGACATGATCAACACCGGCATCTACATCTTCGAGCCGGCGGTGCTCGATTTCATCCCCAGCGGGGTGCCCTTTGACATCGGCTCCGACCTCTTCCCCCTGCTGGTGGAGAGCGGGGCCCCCTTCTACGCCCTGCCGATGGAATTCGAATGGGTGGACATCGGCCGAGTGCCCGACTACTGGCAGGCCATCCGCAGTGTTCTGCTCGGCGAGGTGCGCCAGGTGCAGATCCCCGGCAAGGAAGTGATTCCCGGCGTGTTCACCGGTTTGAACGTGGCCGCCAACTGGGACCGCATCCACGTGCAGGGCCCGGTCTATGTGGGTGGGATGACCCGCATCGAGGATGGCGTCAGCATCATCGGCCCGGCGATGATCGGCCCCAGCTGCCAGATCTGCGAAGGGGCCACGATCGACAACTCCATCATCTTCGATTACTCCCGCATCGGCCCCGGAGTGCGCCTGACTGAGAAGCTGGTGTTCGGCCGCTACTGCGTCGATCGCAACGGCGACCACTTCGACCTGCAGGAGGCCGCCCTCGACTGGCTGATCACAGACGCCCGCCGTCAGGACGTGCTGGAACCCTCACCCCACCAGAAGGCATTGGCCGACTTGCTCGGCACCGACATCAGCGTGAGCCAGGCGAGCTGAGCACCAGCTCCGGTGCCGGGGCGCGCAGGCCCGCCCGTTCCAGGATCAGGGGGATGCGTTCTTCGCTGCGCACCGCCATCAGGTGCACGCCCTGGGCGATCCTCACGTAACTGGCCACCTGCTCGGCAGCGATGGAGATTCCCTCCGCCGCAGGGTCCGCCGCAGCTGCCAGCCGGTCGATCACGACCTGGGAGATGTTGGCGCCCGGCACCACCCGGTTGATGTAGGCCGCATTGCGCGCCGATTTGAGCAGAAACACCCCGGCCAGCACCGGCAGTTGCAGGGGTGCGGCGATCTCCTCGACAAAGCGCCGCAAGATGGTCGCATCGCTCACCATCTGGGTCTGCAGAAAGCGGGCGCCGGCCTCCCGTTTGCGCCGCACCCGCGTCCGCAGCCCTGCCCAGCTGGGGCACTGGGGATCAGCGGCGGCGCCGGCGAAAAAGGCCGTGCCGCCATCGGGGAGCTTGCCCTGCACCGGATCGAGCCCCTGGTTGAGCTGATGCACCAGGCCCAGCAAGCGCACTGACTCCAGCTCATGCACCGGCCGGGCCTCGGGCTGGTCGCCGGCACCCACCGGATCACCCGTGAGACAGAGGAGGTTGCGCAGACCAAGGGCGTGCGCACCGAGCAGGTCGGCCTGGAGGGCAATGCGGTTGCGATCACGGCAGGCCATCTGCAGCACCGGTTCGAGCCCCTCATCCCGCAGCAGCCGGCACACCGCCAGGCTGCTCATGCGCATCACCGCACGGCTGCCATCGGTGACATTGATGGCATGCACCCAGCCGCGCAGCTGGCGAGCTGCGGCGAGGGTGCGGGTGGGATCACCACCCCGCGGCGGCGTGACCTCAGCCGTGATCGCGGGGCGGCCACTGACCAGGGCCTGTTGAAGCAGCAAGCCGGGGCTCAGCAGACACAACCCATCATGCACCGGTGCTGGGCTGCCTAGAGTGAATCCAAAGGGCGGCTGTGCCGGCATGGGTCGAGACTCTCTCCAGGACCCGGGGCAGGGTCTCCAGGCTGGCAACGGATCCCAGCCCATCCGATCCCAGCCTGAGCGATCGCTGCAAGAGCGCCATCTCTCGGAACGGGAGCTGGAGATCATCGCGCTGGTGGCGGAAGGTCACACCAACCAGGAGATCGCCGCCCAGCTCACCATCAGCAAGCGCACCGTGGACAACCACGTGAGCAACATCTTCACCAAGACCGGCTCCAAGAACCGGGTGGCCCTGCTCAACTGGGCCATGGATCACGGCAAGATCTGCCGCGATGGCTTCAACTGCTGCGCCCTCGAGCCAGGCGCCTCTGATCCCGCCACCCGGCTGAGCTGAGGGGCTGAGCTGAGGGGCTGCCCGCTGCTGAGCGTCTGCCCAGGCTCGGGCTGCTCAGGGCAGCAGTGCTTCGGGAGCTTCGGCAGTGCCCACCTCGATCACCCGCACAGCCAGGGGTTCAAGGCTGTAGGCGGTCTCCTCGAGGCCGAACAGTTCGGCATAGGCAAGGCAGTCGTCGCGCTGCAGACCGGTGTAGCGCAGCACCCCGTGGCTGTCGTAGAGACCGAGCACCCAGAAACCTTCAGGAAATCTTTAGATGAGATCCTAGGGCCTTGAGCACCCCATCCCGCCCTTGCGCCGGCCAGCTGCAGAAGGGGTTGTGGGCAAGGGCGGCATTGCTGAGTTCGTGGCGGGTGGTGACTTCCAGCCCGCACCAGTCCGGCAGGGCCAGGGGCTGGTCCGCCCGCTCCAGTTCCACCTCCGCCACCACCAGCGGCGCATTGGCCCCTGCGAACAGATCCACCACCCAGTCCCCGCCAGCCAGGTCAAGACCATGGCGGCGCTTGTGGATCAGCCTGGTGCTGAGCGCCAGCAGCGCAGCAGCGTCATCGGCAGGGATCGGGTACTCGAACTCATGCCGCACCAGGCCCGCTGCGGTGCCGAGCTCCGCGGGATCGCCGGGGACCGGGGCCTTGAGGGTGAGCCAGGCGCGCCGGATAGCGGCCGAATCCACCTCGGCAGTTCCTGCCGGCCGACAGAGACGCACACGCACGGTGCAGTCCGCAGCTGTGCCGCTCAGGTAGCCCTGCTGCAGCTCCTCCTGCCAGCGCACGTGCCGCCGCCAACCCTCGCCCACCACCAGGAACCGCCGCTCAATCTCCAGAGCCATCACTCGCCTTGTCGACTGCTCAATTCTGGGACGGCAGGGTGGCGATCAGGCTGCCGGCCCAGTGCAGTTTGTGGGTGAGGGTGCGGTAGTACGAAGGGCCCTGCTCCAGCTGAACCATCAACGCCGGCTGTTCGGCCCGGCGGGTCACCACCCGATCGCCGGGTTCCAGGATGGCAGCGTGGGCGCCGTCCTTCCAGAGCCTCACCTGCCGGTTGCTCTCACCCAGGGGCCAGAGGGTGAGCTCGGCCTGCGGCGGAACCACCAGGGCGCGGCTGGAGAGGCTGATCGGGCAGATCGGAGTGACCACGATCGCCTCGATCCCGGGATGCAGGATCGGCCCACCCGCTGCCATCGCATAGCCGGTGGAGCCTGTGGGGGTGGCGATGATCAGGCCGTCGCCGCGGTACTGGTCCACCACTTCGCCATCGATCTCCAGCTCCAGCACGCAGGTGGGCGGCAGTCCATCGGGCCCGGGCCGCACATAGAAATCATTCAGGGCCACATGGTGATCGCTCTGTTCACTCTCCACCTCATCGCCGCGGTGGATGCGGGCCTGCAGCATCATGCGGCTGTGGAGGGCGAAGCGGTCCTCGCGCAGGCGCTGCCAGAGGCTGGGTTCGGCGCTGGCAGGGGCGGGTTCGCCAGTGGAGTCATGGCCCTCCAGGCGCAGCAAGCGGCGGTCGTGGGTCAGAAACCCCAGGTTGCCGCCCACGTTGAAGCAGAGAATCGGCACCGCCAGCGGGGCCAGATGGCGGGCCGCTCCCAGCACGGTGCCGTCGCCGCCCAGCACCACCGCCAGGTCGGGGCGTTGATCCTCACTGGCCAGCAGACCGGGGAAGGGGTCGGCCGCCGCGCTGGACTGGGCGGTGACCACGACGACCCCCTGACGGCGCAGGTCGTCGGCGCACCGCCGGGCCTGGCGCTGGGCAGCCTGGCTGCCGCAGCGCGTGATCAGCCAGACACGCTCCAGGCGCATGGACGGGGGCTACCAGCGCAGCAGGTTGAAGCGCTCCATGTCCACCGTGTCGCGGTTGCGGTAGAGCGAAAGCAGAATCGCCAGCCCCACGGCGGCTTCGGCGGCGGCCACGGTGATCACGAAGATCGCGAACACCTGGCCGCGGATCAGCTGCCCGTCGAGATAGCTGGAGAACGCCATCAGGTTGATGTTCACCGCATTGAGCATCAGTTCGATGCTCATCAGCACCCGCACGGCGTTGCGGCTGTTGATCAACCCCCACACCCCGGTGCAGAACAGCAACGCCGCCAGCAGCAGAAAGGCCTGCAGAGGAATGGGGTTGGAAAGCGAGAGGTCCATCAAGGGCGGGGCGGCGGGGGGTCGCGGCCGAAGCCGGACTGGGAGGTCAGCGGGAGCTGCGGTCGAGCAGCAGGGGGGTGCGGGCCTTCTCGATCAGGCCCTGGTCCACGGCTTCGCCGGTGGCGATGTCCTCGCTGAGGACATCCCTGCGGGCCAGCACGATGGCGCCGATCATGGCCATCAGCAGCAGCACCGAGGCCAGCTCGAAAGGCAGCAGATAGTCGGAGAAGAGATGTTCACCGATCCGGATCGTGGCCTCGTCACCCACCGGCTCCGGTCCGCTGCCCCAGGGGGTGGTGAAGGCAACACGGGTGAGCAGGGCGAAAAGGCCGCCGCAGACCAGGCCGGAGAGCAGGCGGCGCAGGCCGAGGCCGGGGATCGCCGCCAGGTCTTCACGCTTGTTGACCAGCATGATCGCAAACAGGATCAGCACGTTCACGGCCCCCACGTACACCAGCACCTGGGCCGCGGCCACGAAGCTGGCGTTGAGCATCAGATAGATGCCGGCCACCGAGAGGAACACGCCGCCCAGGAGGAAGGCGGAGTAGACCACATTGGGCAGCAGCACAACTCCCAGGGCGCCGAGCACGATGGCGCTGGAGAGCACGCCGAAACAGATCACCTGGGTGGTGGAGGCGATCGTCATCAGGCTTTCTCCTGCGCGGTGGCGGCCTTGGGCAGGGTCTCGAGCACCTGCTCAGGCAGTCTGCCGGCGCGGGGCTCGCTGGCGGGCACGCCGTGGGGATCGGTGACACCCTTGGGCAGGTAGGCCAGCTCGCGCAGGGCCACCACCGCCGGATCACTGGTGACGCTGGTGGGCAGGCGGCCGAGGGCCACGTTGTCGTAGTTGAGGCTGTGGCGGTCGAAGGCCGACAGTTCGTATTCCTCGGTCATCGAAAGGCAGTTGGTGGGGCAGTACTCCACGCAGTTGCCGCAGAAGATGCACACCCCGAAGTCGATTGAATAGTTGCGCAGCTCCTTCTTCTTGGTTTCCTTGTTCATCACCCAGTCCACCACCGGCAGGTTGATGGGGCACACCCGCACACACACCTCACAGGAGATGCACTTGTCGAGTTCATAGTGGATGCGGCCGCGGTAGCGCTCAGAGGGGATCAGCTTCTCGTAGGGGTACTGAACCGTGACCGGACGGCGGCGCAGGTGGTCAAAGGTGACCGCCAGGCCCTGAGTCATGTACTGCGCGGCACCCGCCGCATCACGGGTGTAGTCGCCGACTTTCTTGAGAAATCCGAACATGGAGCTCAGGTGGTGATGGGGTCATGATGGCGCCCCTGCCGGGGAACCTGGCCGATACCGGAACACAAGTCCGCCGATACCCAGACACAACGGGCCCGGGCAGCCACCGACTCAGCCCCCGAAGATGGCGGGGAAGGCCAGCTTGAGGCCAGCGGTGACCAGCAGGTTGACCAGGGCGATGGGCAGCAGGAACTTCCAGCCCAGGTCCAGTAGCTGGTCGATGCGCACCCGTGGCGTGGTCCAGCGCAGCAGGATCGCCAGAAACACCAGCAGGTAGGCCTTGAGCACAGTCATCATGATGCCTACCGAGGCCGTGATCACCTGCACCACGGGGGCATCGATGGGCTGACCCAGCCACCCGGCCAGCCACTCCAGCGGCAGGGGGAACCCCCAGCCACCGAGGTAGAGCACCGACACCAGCAGGGCCGAGAGCACCAGGTTGATGTAGCTGCCCAGATAGAACAGGGCGAACTTCATGCCGGCATACTCGGTCTGGTAGCCGGCCACCAGCTCCTCCTCGGCCTCGGGCAGGTCGAACGGGAGACGCTCGCATTCGGCCAGGGCGCAGATCCAGAAGATCAGGAACCCCACTGGCTGGCGCCAGATGTTCCAGCTGAGGATGCCGGCGCCGGTCTGCTGATTGACGATGTCGACGGTGCTGAGCGAGTTGCTCATCATCACCACCGCCAGCACCGCCAGGGCCAGAGGAATTTCGTAGCTGATCGACTGGGCCGCAGCCCGCAGGCCGCCCAGCAGGGAATATTTGTTGTTGGAGGCATAGCCACTCATCAGCAGGCCGATCGGCTGGATCGAACTGAGGGAGATCCACAGGAAGATGCCGACGCCCACGTTGCTGATCAGCAGGTGCTGGCCGAAGGGCACCACCAGCCAGCTGAGGATCACGGGGATCAGCACCAGCACAGGGCCGAGCGTGAACAGCAGGCCATCGGCCCGGGCCGGGATGATGTCCTCCTTGAACAGCAGCTTGAGGCCGTCGGCGATCGGCTGCAGCACCCCCAGGGCGCCGGCGTATTCCGGACCGATGCGCTGCTGCACGGCGGCTGAGATCTTGCGCTCCAGCCACACATTCACCAGCACCCCCAGCACCGCCGCCACCAGCACCAGCAGCATGGGCAGGGGGAGCCAGAGCAGATGAGCGGCTCCGGCACTGAGGCCGGCGCCCTCGAGCAGCGTCTCGAAGCTGGCCTGGAGGTCGAGGCCTGCGGCCGCATCAAGCCCCGGGGGGCTGCCGGAGGCCAGGGTGCTCACCATGGTGGCTGCTCAGATGGGGAGAATTTAGCGGGCTTCCAGCGGCTTCCACTGACGCGGCAACGCACCTGTGTAGATCTGCGAGGGGCGGAAGATGCGGTTGGCCCCCACCTGCTCCTTCCAGTGGGCCAGCCAGCCGGCGGTGCGGGCGATGGCGAAGATCGGCGTGAACAGATCCCGGGGGATGCCCAGCTTGCGGTACACCAGCCCGGAGTAGTAGTCGACATTGGGGTAGATGCCCTTCGGGCCGAGCCGTTCGGCGGCCGCCTTCTCCAGCCTGCAGGCCAGGTCGTAGAGGGGATCGTGGCCGAAGCGATCGAACAGCTGCTCGGCCAGGGCCTGCAGGATCACGGCGCGGGGATCCTTGACCTTGTATTCGCGGTGACCAAAACCCATGATCTTCTGGCGCTGGGCGATGGCCTGATCCAGCCAGGATTCCACCTGATCAGGGGTGCCGATGGCCTCGAGCATGGCGAGCACGTCCTCGTTGGCGCCGCCGTGCAGCGGGCCGGCGAGGGTGCCCACAGCCGAGGCCACCACCGCATAGGGATCGGTGAGGGTGCTGGCGGTGACGCGGGCGCTGAAGGTGCTGGCGTTGAGGCTGTGCTCGGCGTGAATGATCAGGCAGGCGTCGAAGATGCGCGCCGCCAGGGGATCGGGCTCCCGCTCGGTGAGCATGTAGAGGAAGTTGGCGGCGTAGGGAAGGTCGTCGCGGGGCTGGATCGGATCCTGGCCTTTGCGGATCAGCTGGAAGGCCGCCACCATCGTGGGGATCTTGGCCAGCAGCCGCACCACGGCCTCGGCGATGTATTCGGGATTGTCGAGGGCGCGCCGTGAATAGAAGAGTCCCAGGGAGGCTGCACTGGCCTGCAGGGCATCCATCGGATGGCCCTGGGCCGGGAAGCTCTTCATCATGTCGCGGATGCGGAAACTCACCCGCCGGTGCATCTGCACCTCATGCTCGAACTCGCGCAATTCGGCCGCGGTGGGCAGTTCCCCCCAGATCAGCAGGTGGGCGGTTTCCAGAAAGGTGCTCTGAGTCGCCAGCACCGCGGTGTCGAAGCCGCGGTAGGTGAGGTGCCCCCGGCGTCCATCGATGTCGCAGATGGCCGACTGGGTTGCCGGCACTCCCTCCAGTCCCGGCCGGAACGGCGGCGCCGTCCCGGGAGCGTCCGGGGCATCAGGGGCGCTGGGGATGGCGATGTCACGCACGGGAGAGGCGGGCACGCAGGGCAGGCCGACCCTACGGCCAGCCACTGGCTGCCGGCGTAGCGCTAGCTGCCTGCCAGCAGCTGCCTGGGTCCCATCAGCAGCCGCAGGCGGCCACGGGGCTGGCGCGATCCGCTGGAGGCCTCCAGCTGCACCAGCACCACACCCGCCTTCTTGAGCGCCAGGCTGCCGGGAGCAGCGCCGATCAGGGCCGCGGCCAGCAGTCCCAGATCCGGTTCATGCCCCACCAGGGCCAGTCGCTTGAGGGCCATCGCCTCCTGCAGCAGAGGCCAGGGGTCGCCCCCCGGCGCCAGCCCCTCGGCCAGCCGCAGGGCCGGTGCCAGACCGCCTGCGCAGGCCAGCTCGGCGGTCTGGCGGGCCCGCCTGAGGGGACTGCTGAGCAGGGAACTGCAGCCCAGATCGAGGCTGCAGAGGCGCACAACCACGGCCTCAGTGCGGACGCGGCCGGCGGCGGTGAGGCCGCGGTCGGCGTCGTCGCGATCAGGGCTGCGCTCCTCGGCGATGCCGTGGCGCAGCAGCAGCAGTTCAGCCATAGCTGAGCCTGGCCCGCAGGTGCAGGGCGCCATCCTCGCCCTGCAAAGCCAGGCCCAGGCCATGCACCGGGGCGGCCAGGGGCTCTCCCGCCAGAGCCGAGAGCAGCCTCCAGGGCTGCCAACCGGGCAGCAGCTCACGGGCCGGCTCGGCGGCAAGGGCCCAGCGCAGCGGGGCAGCCGGCAGATCCAGCGCCGCCAGCAGATCCAGCAGCGTGCGGGGCGCCGGGCGTCCCTGCCGCTGCTGAGCCAGGAGCTCAAGGGAATCCGACCACCAGGCCCGCCCGTCCCGCTGCTGCCTGGCCGCCAGCAGTGTGGCCTGGAGCTGCTCCGCTGGCCCGCCGCGGCGGGCAGCAGGTGCCTGCAGCCGCGTCCATACCTGCACCGTCTCGCCCGCGAGCTCCAGCGGCGCGGCGGTCAGGCCCTCGCCGGCCAGCGCAGCCTCCAGGGCCTCCGGATCGGGAGAGCTGGCCGGGCTGCCCAGCAGCCAGCCCCCGGCGGAGCGCAGCACCAGCAGCGGCCCTTGGGCTGCGGCCGCCACCTGAGCCGGCAAGGGCTCGGGGGATGCCCGGGGGCCGGCAGCCAGCCACGGCTGCAGGCGCTCCTGCCAGCCCTGGGGCCAGTGGGCCGGGTCCCGCAGCAGGGCCAGGCTGAGGGCTTCTCCGCGCACCGCCGCCAGCAGGGCATCCCCGGCAGCGTCGGCCATCCCTTCCGGGGGGGGGGCATCACTGCCGCCCGCGGCAGCGCCATCCTGCCGCTCCAGCCAGCCGTCGAGCAGCAGCTGGGGGCCCTGGGGGCGCACGGCCGCCACCAGGCTGGCGGTGCCGGGCAGCTCAGCCCCCAGCCAGTCGCGCAGCGCCGGCGCCCGGGCGGTGAGCAGCAACACGCCTTGCCCCAGGCGCTGCAGGGAGCGCTGAAAGGCTGGATCGGCCGCCTGGTTGAGCTCGTCGATCTGGGACACGTCGAGGGCCTGCTCCAGCGGTCCCCGGCCGGAGGCCAGCAGCACCAGGTCGTCGTCGATCAGGGCGGTGGCGAGCGGCACCGTCTCACTGCCCACCAGGGCGCCGCGGCCGCTGATCAGGCCCATGCCCCGGTAGCTGCTCACCTGCAGGTCGGTGCCAGCGAGGCTGCGGGTCTGCCAGAAGCGCTGCAGGAATCGGCGGGCACCGCCGCCGTCGCGGCTGCTCAGGGCCAGCACCCAGCCGGGGGAGCCGCTGTGCGGCCCGGCCAGCAGCCAGAGGCCGGTCTCAGGCCCCAGCCAGCCGGCCAGCTCGCCCGGGTAGTCGAGGCCGGCGGCGGCAAAGGCGCCATCGCGCAGGCGCGCCATGGTGGCCTGGGCTGCACTGCGCCGCCGTGGTGGGGCCACCGCCCGGGCATAGGCCAGGGGCTGATCGACATCGCTGAGCAGGTAGAGGCTCAGGTCCACGTCCCTGGGCACGAAGCGGGCCGCCCGGGGGGGCACCAGCGGCCGGTGCTGCAGCTGCAGGGGGGAGCGTTGCCACACGAGCCACCAGGCGGCTCCGCCCAGAGTGAGCAGCACCAGGATCAGGGCCAGCACCACCGCCAGAAATCGGCGGGCCTTCATGCAACCACAGCAGGATGGGCCCATCCTGCACCGGACTCAGGCCCGTGAACATGCCGCTCACCATCACCGCCCGCGCCCTGCAGGAGCGGCTGCAACGTGGTGAGGCGATCCAGCTTGTGGATGTGCGCGAAGACCAGGAACTGACCTTGGCGCGGTTGCCCCATCCGGTGCTGCATCTGCCCCTGAGCCGCTCTCAGGAGTGGCTGGCGGACCTGGAGCAGCGGCTTGAGCGGGACCGTCCGGTCGCCGTGCTCTGCCATGCAGGCGTGCGCAGCTGGCAGTTCGCCTGCTGGCTCCAGGAGCAGCAGGGCTATGGGCAGGTGTGGAACCTGCAGGGCGGCATCGATGCCTGGAGCGTGGAGGTGGACCCGGCCGTGCCGCGCTACTGAGCCGGCAGCCGCCCCGGCTGGGCGCGGGACCCCTACGATCGCCTCAGCCATCACGCCACGGCATCCGGGTGCAGGCCCTCTCCCCTCGACAGCAGGAGGTGCTGAGCCTGGCCGTGCGCCACTACGTGGACACCATGGAGCCTGTGGGCAGCATGACCCTGGTGCGCCGCTTCAGACTTCCCGCCAGCGCGGCCACCGTGCGCTCGGCGATGGGGGCCCTGGAACAGCACGGACTGCTCACCCAGCCCCACCCCTCCGCCGGCCGCGTGCCCAGCCAGCAGGGCTACCGGCTCTATGTGGACCGGTTACTGCCCGCCCCCGGAGCCGCCGCAGTGCAGCTGCAGCGCGACCTCGCCAGCCTCAGCCTGCAGTGGCCCTCCTTCGATGACCTGTTGCTGCATCTGGGGCGCCGGCTCACCGATCTCACCGGCCTGCTGAGCCTGATCACCCGCCCCCACCGGCCCCAGCGCCACCTCCAGCTCCAGGCCCTGCGGCTGGTGCCGAGCGGCGAGCGGCTGCTGGTGTTCCTGGTGCATGGGGCCACCCACACCAGCAGCCACAACCTGCGCCTGCCCGCCGGCGCCGAACCGCAGCTGACGGTGCTGGAACGCTGGGCCAATGACCAGCTGCGCGCCTGCGGCGGTCCGCTGGCCTGGCAGCAGCTGCCCCTGGAATTGGCCACCAGCGGCCGCCTGCTGCGGCAGCTGGTGGACTCCCAGGAGGTGGCCGGTGTTGCCCCCTGCCGGGATGCCGTGGCCAGTGGGCTGGGCAAGCTGCTGGGCCAGCCCGACTTCAGCCACACCGCCAGCCTGCGCTCGCTGGTGCAGCTGGTGGAGGAGGAACCCGAGCGGGTGCTGGGGCCGAGGACGGATGCCGTGTGGATCGGCAGTGAACATCCCCATGCGGCCCTGGCGGGCTGCGCGGTGGTGCAGGCCGCCTACCGCAGCGGCGATGGCGGTGTGGGCCACGTGGCCCTGATCGGGCCGATGCGCATGGCCTACGCCACGGCCATGGCGGCCGTGCGCTCGGTGGCCTCTAGCCTGCAGCGGCTGCTGAGCTGAGGCACCGATCCGATGACCTATTGCCTGGGCTTCCTGATGGAAGCGGGGCTGGTGATGGCATCGGACTGCCGCACCAACGCCGGCGTGGACTACATCTCCAGCTACCGGAAGATGCACATCTTCCGCCCCGCCGATGACCGCCTGATCGTGCTGCTGGCAGCGGGCAACCTGGCCACCACCCAGGCGGTGATCAACCGCATCCAGCGGGATCTGGACCGGGCCCAGACCAGTCCTGGCGAGAGCACCCGTGCGGCGCGCTGCGGCCGGCTGGGATCCCTGCTCGATGCCGACTACCTGTTCGAGCTGGCCGATTACGTGGGCCAGATCAGCCGCGAGGTGCAGGCGGAGATCAAGCCGGCCCTCTCCCAGGCGGGCGCCAGCGGCTCGGCCTCGTTCATCCTGGGCGGCCAGATCGCGGGCCAGCCCCACGGGCTGTTCATGATCTATCCCCAGGGCAACGCGGTGATGGCCACCACCGAAACCCCGTTTCTGCAGATCGGTGAGAGCAAATACGGCAAGCCTCCGCTCGATGGCCTGGCCAGCTCCGAGATGTCCCTGGAGGACGGAGCCCGGCTGTGCCTGGTGTCTCAGGTGATCACGCGCCGCTCCAACCTCACCGTGGGCCCACCCTTCGACCTGGTGATCATGCGGCGGGACGAACTCAGCATCGCCCGGCAGCTGCGGGTGGGCCAGGATTCGGCTGCTCTGCAGAGCTTTCTGAGCACCTGGGTGGAGGCTCAGCGGCAGGCGCTTGAACAGCTCCCCCGCTTCCCCTGGGAGCGCGATACCGGCGGCAGAGCGCCGAAGGAGAACGACTGGGTCAGTGCCTAGAGGCTGCCGCCCAGCCGGTCGGCCACGGTGTTCACATCCTTGTCGCCGCGGCCGGAGAGGTTGAGCACCACTTCGGTTCCCGGCGCCAGGGTGGGGCAGAGCGTCTCCAGGGCGGCGAAGGCGTGGGCGGTTTCCAGGGCGGGGATGATCCCCTCCAGCTCGCTCACCAGGCGCAGGGCCGTGAGGGCCTCGTCATCGGTGACGGCCTGATACTCGGCCCTGCCGATCTCGCGCAGGTAGCTGTGTTCGGGGCCGACGCCGGGGTAGTCGAGGCCGGCGCTGATCGAATGGGCCTCCTGCACCTGGCCCTCGGCATCTTGAAGGAGCAGGCTCATGGCCCCATGGAGCACGCCGATGCGGCCCTCGGTGATGGTGGCGGCGTGGCGGCCGCTGGCCACCCCCTCACCGGCAGCCTCCACGCCGATCAGTCGCACCGCGGTGTCCTGCACGAAGGGATGGAACAGGCCCATGGCGTTGGAACCGCCGCCTACGCAGGCCACCAGCACATCCGGCAGGCGGCCGAAGGCCTCCTGGCACTGGGCCCTGGCCTCGGTGCCGATGCAGGCGTGGAAATCGCGCACCAGCATCGGGTAGGGGTGGGGCCCGGCCACCGAGCCGAGGATGTAGTGGGTGCTCTCCACATTGGTCACCCAGTCGCGGATGGCCTCACTGGTGGCGTCCTTGAGGGTGGCGCTGCCGGCGGTGACCGGCTGCACCGTGGCGCCGAGCAGGCGCATGCGGAACACGTTGAGGGCCTGGCGGCGCATGTCCTCGGCGCCCATGTACACCACGCACTCCAGGCCGAAGCGGGCGCACACGGTGGCGGTGGCCACGCCGTGCTGGCCGGCGCCGGTTTCGGCGATCACCCGCTGCTTGCCCATGCGCAGGGCCAGCAGGGCCTGGCCGAGGGCGTTGTTGATCTTGTGGGCGCCGGTGTGGTTGAGGTCCTCCCGCTTGAGCCAGAGGCGCGGACCGCCCTCGGGGCGGGCGTAGTGGGCGGTGAGCCGCTCGGCCTCATAGAGGGGGGTGGGCCGGCCCACGTAGGTGCGCAGCAGGTGGTTGAGACGGCCGGTGAAGGCGGGATCGGCCCAGGCCTCGGCGGCGGCGGCCTCCAGCTCGGCCAGGGCCGGCATCAGGGTTTCCGGCACGTACTGGCCACCGAAACGGCCGAAGCGGCCGGCCGGGGTGGGTCGCATCGCCGGCTCCAGGGCACCGGCGGCGGCGGGGGAAGACGCGCTGGCGGAGAAGGCGGCGGAGGGAACGGTACTGGTCACGCGCGGGCCACCGGAACAGATCGGTCGATCCAGCGTAGGCAGGCAGGCCACCCGGGCCGGGGGTGGGCAGGCTGAGGGAGAGGAAAGCCGCAGGCGGCGATGGTCTGCAGGACGATGGCCGCAAGCAGACAGGGCGAGGCATGGGCAGCAAGGGCGGCTGGCAGGAGTTCGACAACCGGGCCCGCTCGGCCAGCCTGGGGCGCCCGGCGGCGCCCCCCACCCCCCGGGCCGATCAGCGTGTGCGGGTGCAGCGCAGCAAGGCGGGCAAGGGCGGCAAGCTGGTGACGGCGATCACGGGGCTGGAGGCGCCGGAGGCCGAGCTCAAGGTCCTGCTGAAGCAGCTCAAGGCCGCCGCCGGCACGGGCGGCACCGCCAAGGAGGGCTTGATCGAACTGCAGGGCGACCAGGTGGCCAGCGCCCTGGCAGCCCTGCAGCAGGCGGGCTACCGGCCCAAGCAGGCCGGCGGCTAGCCCCCAGGCGGGGCCGGGGCCCTGATCCAGCCTGGTTTCCACCAGGTGGGTGGCGGACACCCAGGCGCCACGGGCGTCGTAGCGGCGATCCGGGCCCACGCAGCCGAACTCGGCGCCTGAGCGGGTCGCCGGGGCGATCTGGAGCTAGCCCTCTGGAGCGAGCCCTTGGAGAAGCTGCCGTTGTCGAAGGAGGTCACCGGCTTGCCCAGGGAGCGGTCGTGCTGCTGGTGGGCTTGTCGGCCATGGCCACCACGGGGGCGGACCCAGGCGGTTCGGCTCGGTTGCCCCCTGGCTGGGGCCTCCCCGATAGCGAGCCAGGCCGACCACGGCCCAGGGTCGGAACGCTTAGTATCTAGAGATACATTCCCGCTTGGCGGGGCCACTGGTATCCCTGCCCGGTTCTGGCGATCGGCAGACCATTCGGTCGTCTCCCCTGAGTTTTCCGAACCGGATCAACACCCGTGGTTTTCCCTTTCAGGGCCCTTGAGGGGCCGATGGTGCAGGCCGCACCCTCGGCCCCCAGGGCCCTCGCCCCACTGCCCTCAGCAGCCGCCATCCCGGCGGTGATTTACTGCGAGGGGCAGTTCGGCGTGGCCGATGGCAAGACGGCCCACGGCCTGATGCGGCACAGCGAGCGCTACCGGATCGTGGCGGTGATCGACAGCCTGCTCGCCGGCGGCGACGCCGGCCTGCTGCTCGATGGGGTGGCCAACGGCATCCCCGTGGTGGCGGACCTGGCGGCGGCCACGGCCCTCGCCACGGCCCAGACCACGGCCCAGACCGCGGCCCAGGCTGGAGCGCCGCTGCAGACCCTGATCTACGGCATGGCCCCCGCCGATGGCCTGTACAGCCCGGCCGACCGCGCCGTGCTGCTGGGGGCCCTGCGCGCCGGCCTCAACCTGGTGAGCGGGATGCGTGAGTTCCTGGGGGATGACCCCGAGTTCGCCGCCACCGCCGCCCGGCACCTGGTGACGATCGAGGACGTGCGGCGGCCACCGGCCCTCAAGGATCTGCGCCTGTTCAGCGGCGCGATCGCCCGGGCCCACTGCCGCCGCATCGCCGTGCTCGGCACCGACGGAGCCATCGGCAAGCGCACCACCGCCACCGTGCTGGTGCAGGCCCTCAACGACCACGGCATCCGTGCCGTGCTGGTGTCCACGGGGCAGACCGGCATGATCCAGGGCGGGCGCTACGGGCTGCCGCTCGATGCCATCCCCTCCCAGTTCTGCTCCGGCGAGGTGGAGGCGGCGGTGGTACTGGCCTACGACACCGAGCATCCCCAGGTGATCGTGATCGAGGGTCAGGGCGCCCTCAGCCATCCCGCCTACCTCTCCTCCACCTTCATCCTGCGGGGAAGCCAGCCCCAGGCCGTGATCCTTCAGCACGCGCCGATGCGGCGCCAGCGCTGTGATTTCCCCGGGGTGGCCATGCCCACCCCCCAGAGCGAGATCGACCTGATCGAGGCCTTCGCCCCCACCCGGGTGATCGGCATGACCCTCAACCACGAGGGCATGGACCTGGCCGAAATCCCCGCCGCCATCGCCCTCTACGAGGCCGAGCTGCACATTCCCGTCAGCGATGCCCTGACCTGCCCGCCCGAGCGGCTGGTGCACATGGTGATGCGGGCCTTCCCGGAACTGGGGGCGGCGGCGGCGGTGGCGTGAGCGCCCCGCGGATCGAGATCGATCTCGGCCATCTGCATCACAACGCCGCCCAGCTGGTGGCCCGCCTGGGCCGCCAGGGCATCACGGTGACGGCGGTAGGCAAGGCCGTGCTCGGCCTGCCGGAGATCGTGGCCACCTGGCTGGCCGCCGGAGTGCCCTCGATCGGCGACGCCCGCCTGGACACGCTCGAGCGCCTGGTGCGCGGCGGCCTCACCGCCCCGACGCTGCTGATCCGCACGCCGATGCTCAGCCAGGTGGAGCGGGTGGTGGCCGCAGTGGCCGTGAGCTGCAACAGCGAAGCGGTGGTGCTCGAGGCCCTGGCGGCGGCGGCCCAGCGCCAGGGCAAACGCCACGGCGTGCTGCTGATGGTGGAGCTCGGCGACCTGCGCGAGGGGGTCCTGCCCCAGGACCTGCCGGCACTGGCCCAGCTCACCCTGAACCTGCCGTGGCTGGAGCTGGTGGGGATCGGCGGCAACCTGGGCTGCCAGCACGGCGTGGCGCCCGATGCCACCAACATGGCGGAGCTCTCGGCCCTGGCCGAGGCCCTGGAGGCCCGCTTCGGCATCCATCTGCAGCTGATCTCAGGCGGCAATTCCGCCAACCTGCCCTGGCTCGCCGGGGGGGGCGATCCCGGCCGGATCAACCACCTGCGCCTGGGGGAGGCCCTGCTGCTGGGCCAGGAACCCCTGGGCCTCACCCCCATCCCCGGCCTCCACACCGACGCCTTCCGCCTGGTGGGCGAGCTGATCGAGGTGAAGACCAAGCCCAGCCAGGCCTGGGGCCGCCGGGGCCTCACCAGCTTCAGCCCCCCTGGCGGCGCCGAGCCCTCGGCCCTGTCCAGCAGCATCCCCGACTCCCCACAGCCTGCCTCGCAAGGGCGTGGCCCCCAGCAGCGGGTCCTGGTGGCCCTGGGCCACCAGGATGGCGATCCCGCCGGGCTGGAGCCGCCGGCCGGCATGGCGATCGTGGGGGCCAGCAGCGATCACCTGGTGCTGGAGGCCGACCGGGCCCTGAGCGTGGGCGAGGAGATCGGCTTCCGCCCCAGCTACAGCGCCCTGTTGCGGGCCATGACCAGCCCGTTCGTGCAGCGCCGGTGCCTGGCGGGGCCTCAGCGCTGACCCAACAGTTCCAGCCAGCTGGGGGACGGCCGGGAGGCGGCCCTATCGCCACGCCCCCCTCCTGGCCCATCCCCTCGCAGGAGCCTCCCGCAGCTGAAATCGGCCCGTCAGGCCGAAGGTCCAGACCTGATGCTGGGAGAATGGCTGTCCACTCCCCAGGCTCCCGGCCGTACCCCATGCCCACCGCTCCCAACCCCGCCTACGGCACACTCACCAGCCAGGGCAAGGCCACGAACATCGTGTGGCACCACAGCACGGTGTCGCGCGGCGCCTGGGCTCACCAGCGCGGTCACCGCAGCGCCATTCTCTGGTTCACGGGCCTGAGCGGCTCGGGCAAGAGCACCCTGGCCAACGCCGTGAATTCCGCGCTGTTCGAGCAGGGCATCGCGTCCTACGTGCTGGATGGCGACAACATCCGCCACGGGCTCTGCCAGGACCTGGGCTTCTCCGATGCCGACCGGCAGGAGAACATCCGCCGCATCGGCGAGGTGGCCCGGCTGTTTCTCGATGCCGGCGTGGTGGTGCTCACGGCGTTCGTGTCACCGTTCACGGCCGATCGCGACAAGGTGCGCGCTCTGGTGGACGAGGGTGATTTCATTGAGATCTTCTGCGATGCCGGTCTGGCCGTGTGCGAACAGCGGGACCCCAAGGGCCTCTACGCCAAGGCCCGGGCCGGCCAGATCAAGGAGTTCACCGGCATCTCCAGCCCCTACGAAGCGCCCGAGGCGCCGGAGCTGCGGGTGGATACAGGCAGGCAGACCATCGAGGCGAGTGTGGCGTTGACGCTGGGCCTGCTGGAGAGGAACGGAGTTCTTCCAGACCCCAGGGTCTGACGAGTCACGCCGGGGGCCGGGCGGCGGCAGCCGGCGACACCCGGATCCCCGGGGATCCACGCCGCCAAAGAGATGGGAGGAGCATGCTGGGGCCTGGCTGGCCCACGGCCGCATGCCTTGATTCCCCCAGGGAGCGGTGCAACCCGATCACCGGGACCCTCCACGGGATCGGCTGACCACTGGCATCCTGCAACGGCTTACCCATGACGAACAGGTCCCGCGAGAAACAAGCCTGGAGGCGGGCCAATACCTACTGCTCGTTCTGGCAGGGCCCGAGACTGAGCCCCCTGGCCTGGGCCTGCTATGCGAGTTTCGTCTCCAACGGCGAGACGATTGCTTTGTATTCATACACCGACCTGGACGTTCCCTCGGGGGTGAAGCTGCGAGACGCGAGAAAGATATTACCGGAAGAGGAGTTATTCCAGGCGCATGGCAGCTATGCCGCGTTTTCAGACTTCTTTCGCCATACGCTGCTGCTCAGGAGAGGAGGCTGGTGGGTTGATGCCGATGTGGTCAGCCTGAGAAAGCGGGAAGAGTCAAGCGAATCCAGTCTCTATGCATGGCAGGATCATCGATTGGTTAATTGTGGCCAGATCAGACTCAAAAAGGGTTCGGAGATCGCGGCGAAAGCTCTCGCAGAGCTAGGCCGGCTGGATAAGCGGACAATGTCATGGGCTGATCCAGGGCCGGTGATGTTTACACGTGTACTTCGTGAGTTGGACATTCTCGAAACGGCACTAGGTAGAGAGCAGTTTTACCCATTGCATTGGCTGGAAGTCTATAAACTCTTACTTTCTCACAAAGCACAGCAAGTCAGCAAGCTGACTGCCAGCTCCGACTTCCTCCATGGCTGGGGCTCAAGGTTCAATGACTTCGGTTTTGATATCTGGAATCACCGGCCTCAAGCCGGCTCATTTCTTGATTCCTTGTATTCGAGCTCTCTCGTTTATCAGCATTACAAGCTTGCATCCCCTGACTGGAAAGGCATCAGGGAGACAACGACTGATTATTTGTCTCAAGACTGGGTGCGGAAATATGAGAAAGAGCCCATGGGGCTTGATCTAAAGTGGTGACGCAATGCTGACCCCTGACCTTGTCCATCCTTTCACAAGCGCGCATTTCTGTGGGATTTCGGTTTGGCGAAGACATCTTCAAGGAGAAGAGAGATTTGGGTAATGGCGTTGAGCGGGCTCAGCAGGAAATAGCCCAACAGCAGAGGCCACCTAGACCAATCCATGATAATAATGCCAACCACAGTCAACATCGAAAACCAGCCATGGAAGAATTTTGATAGCACTTTCCAAGCCAATGAGCGCTTGGGCTTCGCAAAGATAGTGATCTCATGCTGTTTTGAGGCAGGGGCCAACGAGATCTGAGGCATGCAGCGTCGAATCGCCAGCAAGCACACACCAAGGAGAGCAGCCCAGGAATAGGGCAAGGCACTCAGCAGAAACAGACTTAATCCAACGGCTTCAATCGGAACGAGATAGCGGAACACAATCAAGCCGGCAGACTCTCTCCCTCTTACAGCAACAAAGGACTGTTCGCCTGCTCGAGAATCGGAGTCGTAGCACTCCAGCTGATGAGAGAGAATGTGGCGGAGGCCCAATGGCAGCTGCCAGAAAGTCAGGAAGAGAAGCGGAAGCAGGAAGTTGAATTCCAAGTAATCGGTGGGGCTCGCAACTACAATCCAAGATGTAACACTTGGAAATACGTGTCCATACAGTGAATCCGCTAGGGGCCCCAGAAACCCCCTTTCCTTAAGCCGAACAGGTTTGACACTATAGAGAAGAAAAAGAAGATACTCTGCAATCACAATGTAGGAAGCCAGAAGCCCTCCTGGCAATTGGAACAGCAGCACAAGGGATGTGCCAAGCAAAAGCACCATCAGGGCGATCACCAGTCTTCGATCAACTCCAGCCACAGGAGTGGACCTGCCGGAAAGGTGATCCTGAGACTGGTCACAATAATCATTCAGCAAGAAGCCAAAACTTGCGATACAGAAGACCACAACAAGAAAGACGGCAAGCTGAATGAGCAGTGAACTTGTGGTCACACTCGGCTGGTATTTGACGATGCTCAGGGTTGCGATCGCAAGATAGGGAATGGCTTTCCCCATCCACCAGTCCTGCGTTCTGAGCAGGGGGATCGTGACTGCCCTGCTTCGTATGGTCTTCAGAATGGTCTGGATCGACTGATACATAGATTCAACCATTCAAGTGGTGCTGAAGCACATAATGACCAACAGTGGAAAGTCTGTTGGTCACCTCGTGAGTTAAATGCGCCACGGTTCCACACAATCTACCGGTTGGTCCATGTCCATGACAAGCATGCATGAGCCAGGAATCATGCAAGTCCAAGGCCTTGCCTATGCCAGCCTCAGTCACAGTGGGGTTCCCCCGATGTCGTGGACAGATCTCAGGGGTTTACAGGTGTGAGTGTATGGGCAGTGATGAACTGCTGCTCGTAGTCGATCGGGCTGAGGTAACCAGTCGTTGAATGACGGCGCTCGCGGTTGTAATAGCCCTCAATCCAGAAGGCCAGGTGCCGCTGCAGCTGATAGGGTGAGATCAAGGTATCTCGCTTGTCATCTGTCAAGCGACATCCGCTTTTGGTCCTCCGGCGACACGAAAACTGGTCCACCTGATGGCCTGCTGATGGGGGCCTT
>JBCBTI010000018.1:0-53071 GCA_039818745.1 Cyanobacteria bacterium J06638_7 | reverse complement strand
AAGGCCCCCATCAGCAGGCCATCAGGTGGACCAGTTTTCGTGTCGCCGGAGGACCAAAAGCGGATGTCGCTTGACAGTCCGACTAAAGCGACCGAATATGCAGTCAGATATGTGCTACTGGCCAGCTTTCTGATAAGGTCATTAGGTCATGCGGATTACTCCAATAAACTTCAGGGCCCTGGCACTCGGATTGACGCCACCCTACCTGGCACAAGCATATTCCTACTCAAAACGAGCGATTGCGCCGGCCTTAAGGAGGAATGTGCCTCTTCCAGAGGACGACCTATTTGACGGGAATGATTCCCTATTTAAAGAACTGCTTAAGGAGACCCGTATTTATGGGGAATATGGATGCGGCAAATCAACGCTATGGGTTGCCGAGAATACTGATGCTATGATTAGGAGCGCAGAAACAGCACTTGAGTGGTTCGAGAGAATATCAGCTGCTGTCGATAGCAAGTCGACCAAGATACGCTTGGAGTGGATTGATCTTGGGCCAGTAGAGCCTTGGGGGTATCCCAAGACCTATGAGAAACGCCACAGAATTCGAGACTACCTGAACTCAATCTGGAAAAACGAAAACGAAAAACCTGATACTGTTCTTATTGATGGCAGATTTCGAGTGGCGTGTTTTTTGAACAGCCTTCTCCATGCCAGGCCCGGAACGAGGATACTGTTTGACGATTACACTCATCGAAGCCGCTACCATGTTGTTGAAGAATTCATCAGGCCAGCAAGGGTCTGTGGAAGGCAGGCACTGTTTGTTGTCCCAACTAGCCTCGACATTGCCAGAGCCGAAGGCGAACTAAACAAGTTTGAGTATGTAATGGAGTAGAAAGAGTTTATTGGTTGCATCAGATCCTCGCGAGATAGCCTGGGTCTGTTGTCAAGGGTATCGGCAGGACAAGACTTGGTGAAATTTAGTAAAATGTGACCGGAGCACTTGTGGTCGATGGGATGTAATAGCTCCGCTTGCTGGGTGCGACACAGCTGGCCCAGCGAGATGGCTTGGTTCCTTGTGCTGAGTGCCTACCTCAAGCAGCGTACACAACAGCAAGCTCCTGACCTCTTGATCTATGGCATCCACAGGGAGGCCTACGGAGCAAAAGAACTATAATTGAAGAGCCGGGTTGTTAGAGGATTTCATATCGGAATTGTGTAAGGAGACAAGATTTCCGAGAAAGTGGCTCAAGCCTTGCACAGCTCAAGAAACCCATAGTCATGTTGATCTATGTCGTGGCTATAGGAGCGCTCGAGTGTTACGCGGGAGAGGCGACGCTCTCATAAAGCGCTAAGTCTCGTGAATAGAGTGCTCGCACCCGAGCCAAGAACTCCTCATCCGTTCACAGCGACGTATAAGAAGACTCACTCTGATTCAAGCGGGGCATACTGAGGCAGCTAGGTGTGCTCAGGCGAGGCAATATTGAGCGAGCGCGTAAGCCAGAAGCCACTTGCTTAAGATTTGCGACATCATAGAATTGGTCGATACGGTACATACTCCCGTCGTCGTAGGTGAGAAACCACCACTGTGACCGGTCGTGCGGATCGAAGCTATATGGGCTACGCTCAAGGTTCGCCTCTAGCTCATCAATAAGAGCACGGATGCGATCCTCTGTTCTCGTAAACCGCCAAAAAGATCTACTAACAGTTACATCACTCTTCCGCTTGCTCAACTCGTGGAAGCCTGACAGGAACCTGTCATCGCGGTCTCGCAGGAGTGCGAACACAAAGTAGTCTTCTGCATCCACTGGGTGAAAGTACCGTTGGTCATAGGCAAGTCCGAGCACATTCATCATCGTAGTGCCCGCATTCTTGGGAATCCTACAGTAGATAAATCGCCGGGCGTGGTCAACCCAGCTGTGAGCCATTCTCGGGCAGAGGAAACTATCGTACGGGAGGGTTCTCATGCGGCAGTCCTACGTGTTGCTTAACCTTTTGGGGTAAGCACAGTGTCATTGAGGAAAAAGGTGATGTGACATAACCATTATCAACAATGCTATCCGTTATAATAGGCAATCAAGAAAAGCTACAAGTGGTGGGTGGTCCTTAGCTAGTCGACTAAGCACGTGAGAGCGAAGGATCCAATAGTCATGGCTCATCTTGGCAGCCTTAGACGGCCGCCGGAACCAGTTCGCTTCGCGGTGGCTGATCCCTGCATAATGTATTATATAACTGCAGAAACGAAGGCTGCTGACACCAGGCGCCAACGTATGGTTATATCGAAAGCCGATATCCTGCATTGGCACACTATGTTTCTGAGAAAGATAGTTCAGAAAAGGCTGATCGCTCATGAAATAGCCTCGTAAGTCAAAGCGAGCCCACTTCTCGGCGAGATGGACTTCTCTTGCGAAGACTCTTCCAATTTCTCTATTTAAGACGATCACACCGGAATTAAACGACTGATAGATCTCTGGGTTTCGACTCTCACGCCTCCATTGGATCTCACCAAGCTCACCAAGAATAGCTTTGATTGATGGGTTATGGCCATCACTGTACCGGCTAGCGATGAACACACCAAGATGATCATGATTAACGATCTCGAAAAGGCTTGGGGCTCTTGGAGAGATTAGGGTATCAGCATCGATGAAAGCAACTCGATCATAATACTCGAGCAAATCAAGAATCTGAAGCTTCTCGTAATTGGGAATTCCCAAGAAGCGATTAGAGTAGACTGGCGATAGGCTTACAAAGTCTGAGCCAGTTCGATCAGCATACTTTATCATTAGCGGAAGGGAGAGATCAGCAATCGGCTTAATCTTTGGGCCTGCCGCCAGAGTTGCGATAGCTGTTTTCATCGTTTGCGTATCAGTCTGCTCCGGTGGCGTCAGGTGCTTAGATACTGAAACCTCCTATCTTGGCTGTCAATCAGGTTGATTTCAGGGGCTTCTGATGAATTGAATAGACCAATGTTGGGAAGGAAGACTCTTTGATTAGACTCTGATATCCATGCCGCAAGCCAGGCGAACGTACTCGTTGAGAGCAGGGCTTGCCTTGCAGATCGAATGATCTCAAAATCAACACCTTCACTGTCTGAGTAGAAGAACTCATCATCAGGAAAGGCTTGCCGGAGTGCACGAGAATAATCTGTATCTTGGAGTTGTCCAATGAAGATGAGCGGAGCGCTCAACATGTTCTTCGCCAATCGGATTGTTTTAATTGGCAGAGGCTTGTACAGTCTGTTTGTTCGATCCAGAATATCCCCTGCCCGTATATGCACATATAGAGAGTTAGGCGCGTTGTGATTTACCTGATGCACCAATCTCTTGGCAACGGCTTTCGATTCGGCATCACCAGGAACTAACGACGAGGCCTCGCAACGCGATGGAAGATAGCCAATGTTGCAGACAGCACTATCTGCATCCAACAGTAGGTTGCATCCCACTGAAGCAGATCGTATTGGATAGAGATTTGGTGTGTTGGTCGATAACTGATAGCGACAGTATACCTTTCCTTTGCATGTGTTAAGAGATACTTGAGGGATCGTTGATGATTGTTGAAATGGCTTCTGAAACTTTGATGCAACTCTGCGAATGATTGTATTCGCTAAAGGCTCCGCGCTTGGCCATGGATATGATGAGTCTTGATCAACAAAGTCGTAATCAGTCTCGAGCAGATGTTGGTTGTGCGCAGGAATGCCAAGCTGTGGTATGCCACGAAACCCGATCTCGCAATGTCCCTGGATCAGCCTAGATAGCTGCCTTGCGAACAGCCACGCTAACACATGGTTCCCTATCTTGAGTGGGGCGACCCGGATGATATGCTTGCGATCAACTTGTGGGTTCACTGGTCCGACCACGGCTGCTGAAGAGCTGAAAGGAAGTAGCTTTGTCAGTCGAGCTAAAGATCTCGTTTCCCCAGTAAGAAAGGAATCATCGAGTGACCCGCATGGCGAGTTGGCTTTGAGTATCCCCGATTCTTCTGCGATGCTGCAATATCACATCTCCATCAGCCAGATGGCTTGATTCATTACCCAACTAGAACCCGTCTTGGGCATGCATATACCCGGCTCAGAGCCAGAAGGGAAGCAGCGCGACGGTCGAACGCTGCCAGTTATTCGCTTACCTGATACAACGTCAGGATCGATGAAGACTTCAACCTTGCCGGTGGCTGCTCGGCATGGAGTTCCAGCTGAATCCTGAGGGGAGCTACCAGCGCCTCCACGCGCACCTGGCGGAAGCTCCGTGGTCTCGATCACAATCCCCTTCAGCACTGGCAGGATGAACCTACAGGCAGTCAGGCGGCGCACCCATGCGGCAGGGAGCCCAGCGACCCCAAGCGCCTAGGCCGCGGCCACACACCGATAGCACCCGATCATCGCGCCAATCGACGGGCCAAGGCCCGCACCCGTCTGACGAACCGCTCACGCAGCTGACGAAGAAGCTGCCGTGCCGGCACCCGCGCGAGCAGACGGGGGGAGACCAGCTGAAACAGCTGCTCGTCGTCGCAGGCAGCGGAAAACAGCAAGTTCACCCACCGGTCGCGCCACTCGATCGCAGCGGCGGTGTCGCCATCCAGGAGCCGTGTGCTGAGCTCGAACAGAAGGTCCGGCGCGATGGCTTTCCCCATGGGCTCGTCCTTGCCGGCGCAGACAGCCAGAACCAGGTGTTGATGTGGTCGTACTCTTTCTGTTCGTCCGACTGCATGGACCACACCCCGCCCCTGTGCATGCGATAGCAGGCTGGCTGGATGTCGTGATGGTATTTGCTGCCGCCGTATTGGCCCAGCAGGGACACCTTGAAGGCAACCACGTTCTTCACCTTCGTCTGCTCCAGCACCGGCGTGCCGGGCAGCAGGTTGCGGTAGACCCAGCTCAAGGTAAGGATCCATGCCCGCCCCATCTTCAGGTCGTCAGCAGAAAGATCTTCTTGAGACCATCCGGCAGTTTGGACTGGGCGACACAGTGTCCCTGTTCGTCGAGGATGAAGGCATCGTGGCCGGAGATCACATACTCCGGGTGGCTCTCGAGAAACTCAACCTGGATCTGCAGCTTGCGTGGGTCACGCCAGGAATCGTCTCCTTCGCATACCGCCACGTAGTTGCCACGCACCAGCGGCGAACGAACTGGTCGATCGCGTTGCCTCTGGAATATTGGTTGGTCGTCTGGAAAACCGCGCGAAACAGGTATGGGTAGCGAGCCACATACTCTCTGATGATCTCCGCCGTGCCATCACTGCTCAGCAATGGGCAGCGGGCTGGGCAGTTCCGTATCGCCAGGGGCGGAGACCATCGTGTGCGGAATCAGATCGATGCCAGGTGCGGTGTGCTGATCCCCTAAGGGAATCCACAGATCCACGGATCAGCTTTAGGCTCAGGCCGGAAATCCGCCCGAAATCGCCATCGCCGCTGATCATCACGGCCTCAGCACCCAGCTGCAGGCAGCGGGTAGATCAGTTCACTGGCATCGAGAAACGCGATCAGCAAACGCCCATCACCAGTCGCGTTCAGTCGCCAACTCGGTATCGATCGCCTCCTTACTGCGTGGCACGGGCGCCGGCCGTTTCTGCAGCAACCACTGGTGAGCGGAGGTGAGCACGTTGGCCAGCAGACTCGGATCAGCCAAGGAGTTCAGCCATAGGGATCCCCCGGCTTCATCCCGAGTTTAGTTCCAATAGCGGTACGGTTCAGTCCCGCATCGAGCCCGCCCCAAGCCTGTGGTGGCCAGTAATTCAGTTGGGCTCGCGGCCGCCGCCGGTGCCGCCCACCTCCTGATCGATCCGATGATCACTTCCACAGAGCAGCAGCACCAGCAGCTGGTCGGGTCAGGCGTTCCAGATCTCGGCAAGCGCCAGCTGCAGGCCGGGGAATTCAGGGCCGCCATCGAGCAGCTCGGCCTGGTCGATGCGCTGTGGCTCACCGCTGGCGGGCCACACCTCCACAGCCCGTTGCTCGGGCAACAGCAGCCAGCCCAGCCGGGCACCGTTGGCCTGGTAGGCGGCCATCTTGCTGCGCAGGGCGCTCAGGCCCCGGGGGCCGTCATCGGTCGCGCTGGCCAGTTCCACCACCAGATCCGGGCAGAGGGGAGCGAAGCTGCGCCGTTGCTCGGGCGTGAGGGCCTGCCAGCGCTCGAGGCGCACCAGGGAGGCGTCGGGGCTCAGCACCGAGCCATCCGGCAGGCGGAAGCCGGAGGAGCTGTCGAACACCTTCCAGCCACCCTGCTCATCGGCCCAGAGCAGCAGACGCATCACCAGACGGGAATTGCGGGCGCCCGTTTCGCTGCCGGTCGGTGTCATCTGGATCAGCCTTCCGTTAGCGCTGAGTTCCAGCACCGCTTCGCGGTTCTCGGCACACACCAGCTCGAACTGCTCGGGGGTGAGGCGCAGATCAACCGGCAACCGCAGCGGCGCCAGGGCATCGAATGCGGACGATGCGCTGGCAGGGCTGGTGGTGAGGGTCATCGCCACGCGCCACGGGTAACTCACAGCGTAACCAGGGTGACAGCCAGCACAAGGATTTTCGGCGCTGCAGGGCCGGAACGCGGCCGGCCTGCTCCTGCGCCCTGTCGTGCACCTCGCGCAGCACCTGCTCGGGCTCAGCCCAGCGCCGCACCGATTGCGTCAACAAGCGCACGGGCATGGCGAAGGGCGTAGTCGCTCTGCAGCCGAGGGGGAGCTCGCTTCGAACTCAGCCCCGCACCACCGCATCGGCCCCGCCCGCCTGCTGCCGCCACAGGCCCGCGTACACGCCGCCCTGCGCCACCAGCTCGGCGTGGTGGCCCCGCTTCACGATCCGGCCGCGCTCCAGCACCAGGATCTGATCGGATTTCACGATCGTGCTCAGCCGGTGGGCGATCACCAGCACCGTGTGCTCCCGCTCGAAGGCCTCGATCGCCTCCTGCACCAGCCGCTCACTGGCCGAATCCAGGGCGCTGGTGGCCTCATCGAGGATCAGCAGCTCCGGATTGCGCAGAAACGCCCGCGCCAGCGAGATCCGCTGCCGCTGGCCGCCGCTCAGCCGGTAGCCCCGCTCCCCCACCAGCGTGTCGTAGCCATCCGGCAGCGCCTCGATGAAGCCGGCCGCCTGGGCCCGCGCCGCTGCCGCCGCGATCGCCGAGCGGCTGGCCCCCGGGCACCCGAAGCCGATGTTCTCCGCCAGGGTGGCGTTGAACAGAAACGTGTCCTGGCTCACCACCCCCAGCCGTCGCTGCCAGCTGGCCAGATCCAGCGCACCCAGCTCCACCCCGTCGATCAGGATCCGCCCCTCGCAGGGGTCGTAGAGGCCCGCCAGCAGATCGGCGATCGAGCTCTTGCCCGCCCCGCTGGCCCCCACCAGCGCCACCGTGCGCCCCCGGGGGATCTCCAGATCGATGCCGCGCAGCACCCAGGGGCGATCGGCGCCGTAGCGCAGCCCCACCCCCTCCAGACGGATGCCCTGCCGCAACCCCGCAAATGGCACACCGCCCAGCCGGCGGAACGCCTTGCCCTCGGGCCGCAGGAAGCCGTTGAGCCGCTCCAGGTTGGCCGCATTGGCGCTGAGGCTGGTGTAGGCGCCAGCGATGCCGCTCAGGGCCATGTTCAGCCGCTGCAGCGCCAGCACGAACACCACCAGGCTGGGCAGCACCCCCGAAGCGCGGGTGCCGAAGGCCACCACGCTCACGATCGCGATCACGGCGATGGCCAGCAGCGGCAGCAGCTCGTTGATCGGCGCGAGCACCGCCAGCAGCAGCGCCTGGCGCCGCTGCGCCGCCTCCTGCTCCCCCAGGTGGCTCTCAAACTCGGCATCGGCCGCCTCCAGCCAGCCCAGGCTGTGCAGCAGCCGCAGGCCCTGGATGGTTTCGGTGAGCCGGCTGCTGATCGCCACGCTCGCCGCCGTGAGCCGCGCCGCGGCGCGGCGGATGCGCGGCAACAGCTGCTTCTGCAGCAGCAGCACCACCACGGCGATCGCGGCGGCGGCCAGCAGCAGCCAGGGCGAGAGGCTGATCAGCACCGCCAGGTAGGTGAGGCCCATCAGCACCTGCACCACCAGGACGTTGCTGGCCTCGATCTCACGCCGCACGGTTTCCGGTGCTGCGCCGGCCTGCTGGGTGAGATCGCCCACCCGGTAGCCGCTGGCGCAGGCGAAGCTCAGGGCCGTGATGCGGCGGTGGATCAGGGCGCGGATGCGGCGGTTGCAGCGGGCCGTGAACCAGCCCACGCCCATGCTGTTGAGAAACTGCAGCAGCGCCTGGGCCAGCTTCAGAGCCACCGCCAGCAGGATCAGGCCCACGAACAGCCGCGTGGGCTCAAGCCCCTGCAGCCAGCCCACCAGCGCCGGCAGGCCCGAGATCACCGGTTTGGTCTGCCAGGTCACCTGGCCGCCGCTGCCCTGGCTGAGCAGGTCCACCGCCAGGAACACGGTGCCCAGGCTGGCCCCCTCCAGCAGCGCCCGGCCCAGGGTGCTGCCCGTGGCCAGCACCAGCAGCTTCCACTGCTCCAGCGCCGTGCGCCGGATCAGCCGCGAGGCCGGCTCCTGGCTCAGCTGCACCCCCAGGGTGCGGGCCAGGCCGCGGGCGAACCGGGGGAGGGAATGCGGGTTGGAACGGCGCAACGGCGGTCGGTTTGTCTGGATCAAGGACGCCTGACTGTCGGCTGAAGGTTCAGCTGCCCGGCCGCCAGGGCCAGTTGCCGATCGAAGCTGATCAGGGCGCCACAGCCTTCGCTGCGGGCGAGGTGCAGCGCATCGGCAAAGACCATCCCCTGCCGGTGCCACTCCAGGGCTCGCCTCACAAGATCTTCCTGTTCCAGATCACCGCCTCACGCGGCAACCTGTAGGCCCCACGCAGCACCCATTCCAGCTCCAGTGCCACGGTGATCGGCACAAAACAGGCGGCACTGGCATCGATCAGCACGGCCGCCTGCTCGGCCTGGACCGGATCGTCGTTCACCAGCAGCCGCACCAGCACGTTGGTGTCGGCGGTGATCTTCACAGGCCGCTCCAGCCGGAAGCGGCGGCCTCGTTCAACTCCTCCACACTCGTCCGCTGGTTGCTGCGTCCGGCCAGCAAGCCGATGAAGCCGGCGATGGTGCCGGTGGCTTGCTCCGCATGCAGCTCAAGCCGGCCACCGGGCAGTGCTTCCACATCAATCCGCTGGCCGGGCTGCACACCGAGATGGGCCAGCAGTTCCTTGCGCAGGGTCACCTGGCCTTTCCTGGTGACGGTCAGCGATGCAGCACGTGATGAGGTGGGTCGCACCGTCATGGTCGCTCAGCGACGGCATCCGCAGTGTAAGGCGAAACTACCTTGCATACCCCGATGGCGGTTCAGATCCCATCGGCGAACCGCCTCTCCCTTCGCCGGAACTGGCGGATGCCCGTGATCAGCAGCAGCACGGGCTGACCGGCGTCCGCCAGCAGGCCGCGGGCGAACCGGGGAAATGAGGCGGGTTGGTGCATGCGCAGAGGAGCTCGCCGGTGCCGGGGGTTGCGCCGCATCAGAACCTGGGGGGAGCTTCAGCCCACCGCCTGGCGGAACCAGGCGATCGTGGGCTCCAGCCCCTCCTCCAGGGCGATGGCGGGCTGCCAGCCCAGCTCCCGCCGCGCCAGGTCGATCAGCGGCTGGCGCTGCAGCGGGTCGTCGGCCGGCAGCGGTTGGCAGATCAGCTCCAGCCGGGGGTTGATGCGCGCCCGCACCCGCTCGGCCAGCTGGCGGATCGTGAACTCCCCCGGATTGCCCAGATTGACCGGTCCGCTGTGGTCGCCGTTCATCAGCCGGATCAGCCCCTCCACCAGATCGTCCACGTAGCAGAAGCTGCGCGTCTGGCTGCCATCGCCATAGAGCGTCAGCGCTTCGCCGCGCAGGGCCTGCACGATGAAGTTGCTCACCACGCGGCCGTCATCGGCGAGCATGCGCGGGCCGTAGGTGTTGAAGATCCGCGCCACCCGGATCGCCGTGCCGTGCATGCGCCGGTAGTCGAAACACAGCGTTTCGGCGATGCGCTTGCCCTCGTCGTAGCAGCTGCGGATGCCGATGGTGTTCACGCAGCCGCGGTAGCTCTCGGGCTGGGGGTGCACCTCCGGATCGCCGTACACCTCGCTGGTGCTGGCCAGCAGCAGCCGCGCCCCCACCCGCCGCGCCAGGCCCAGCATGTTGTAGGTGCCCAGGAAGCTGGTCTTGGCCGTCTTGATCGGATTGAACTGGTAGTGCACCGGCGAGGCGGGGCAGGCCAGGTGCCAGATCCGGTCCACCTCCAGCCGGATCGGCTCGGTCACGTCGTGGCGGATCAGCTCGAAGCGGGGATGGCCGATCCAGGCGGCGATGTTCTGCTTGCGGCCGGTGAAGTAGTTGTCCAGGCAGATCACCTCCTCGCCGGCCTCCATCAGCCGGTCCACCAGGTGGGAGCCCACGAAGCCGGCGCCGCCGGTCACGAGGTTGCGGGTGGGCGAGGCGGGCATGCGGAAGGATGCGGCGGTGGGAAGGGCGGGGCGCAGCGGCGGCCCGGCTGATCTGCGCACACCACGGCCCCGGGATCTGCGCCGGACGCGAGCGGGGCTCCAGCGTCTCAACACCGCTTGATTCAAGCAGGCTTCCGCACGGCCGCCCCCCGCAGCTACGGTCCAGCCAGGTGTCGCCCGCCTGCCCCCGCCGATGCCGGCCACGATCTACCTGCACTGGGCCGCAACCCCCTACGGCTGGGTGCGCGCCGGGCTCTATCACACGATCATCGCCGGCGACGGCCGCCTGCACCGCCTGCATGCCTACAGCGTGGACCTGCCGGCCCACACCTGGCGCCGCAACGGCAACGCCGTGGCCCTCTCCTGCGCCTGCATGGGCGGCCGCCCCGATCCCTGGACCATCCCTCCCACCGAGGTGCAGATCGAGGCCATGTGCGGCGAGACCGCCCGCATCGCCCGCAGCTGGGGCTGGAGCCCCGCCGACATCACCATCGAGCGGGTGCTCACCCATGCCGAAGCGGCCTCCAACCGCGACGGACGCTGGATGCACGACAACTACGGCCCGGTGATCTGGGGCGGCACCGGCGAGCGCTGGGACTTCCTCCAGCTCAGCAGGAACGGGCCCCCCAGCGGCGGCGATGAGCTGCGCGAGCGCATCCGCCGCTTCCTGGCCGCGCCGGAGACAGCCTCGCCCCCCGGGGCCGGCGTCAGCGGCCCGGCCGCCGCCGCGCCGCTGCAGTTCCGCCGCGCCGGCACCATGCCCGCCCGCGGCCGAGAGCTGGCGGTGGAGATCGACGCCAACGGCACCTCCTGGGCCCTGGCCGCCGATCTGCTCGCCCTCTACGAGATCCCCTACGCCTGGGATGCCGACCGCCGCCGCATCCTGGTGGGCAGCCTCGACGTGGTGCCGGGTTTCCAGGAGCTTTAATCATAGAGCACACGCCGATGGAAGCAATGCCGCTTGCCTGGAGCTACGCCCGCACCAGCACCGTCCGCCAGGCCGCCGCCGACCGCTCAGGGATGGAACGGCAGGCGCAGGCGCTACAGCACTGGCTGGCGGCTCACCCTGACTACCAGCTCGCCGAGGCCCTGGTGGATGCTGGCGTCAGTGCCGGGAAGGGTCGGCATCGCACAGGTGGCGCACTGGCCCGCTTCATCGCAGGAGGCCGCACCGGCACCGTCCCACCCGGTTCCTGCCTGGTGGTCGAGTCGATGTCCCGCTTCTCTCGTGAAGTGGCCACCACGGTGCTGCTGACGCTGCTCCGGGACGTTTGGGGCCAGGGCCTGGCGATCTCGTTCTGCACCGATGGCGTCGTGCTGGATCAGGCGCTCATCGACCGTGAGGATCATCGGCTCCATGCGCTGATCGGGGCGATCGGCCAGGCACGGCGCGAGTGGGAAGAAAAGTCCAGGCGCTCCCAGGGATCGTGGGACTCCCGCAAGCGCAGACAGGAAGCTGGGCAGCGCACAGCCGCGTTCACACCCTGGTGGATCCAGCGCGACGACGCCGGCCGGCTGGTTTGGGACAAGGGGGGTGGGTTCGTCATCAATCCAGTGGCCGCGGCCACCATCCACCGTGCTGTTGATCTCTCAGTCGGTGGCCTCGGTGCGGGCCTGATCGCGGAACGCCTGAATCAGGAGCACCGGCCACCACCGCACCCAGGCCGCCGGCGAAGTCAGCACGGCCCCGCACGGGAGGAATGGAACGCCACAAAGGTGCATGCCCTTCTGCGCAGTCCGGCACTGGTGGGGACGCTGGCGCGGGGTGACGGCTCGCGGGTCGAGGGCTACTACCCTCCGCTCCTGACGCTGGAGCGGTGGCAGCAGCTGCGGCAGGCGATGGAGGGCCGGCAGCGAAGGCGCGGCAGCCTCCGATCCGGCGGTGGTGCCATCCGAAACCTGTTCCAGATCGCCTCGCGGTGTGCCGTCTGCGGGGCACCCATGACGTTCCACAGCCGCTCCACCCGGACGCGGCCCGGCCACCCCGGCTACATCTGCTGTAGGTCGGGGCTGCGCCGCACCGGGCGGTCATGCACCGCCACCCGGATGATCCAGTACGACCACTTCGAGACGCATTGCCTGCTGCGGCTGCGCTTCGCTGACTGGGAATCGCTGCTGCAACGACCTGAGGATCACCATGAACTGCGCGAGCTGGAGGCCGCGGCGGCGACGGCGCAGGCCGATGCGGCAGGCATCCGCAGCCGGCTGGAGAAGGCGCAGGAGCGCCATGCCGACGACTGGGAACAGGGTGCACCCACCGAACGACTGGAGGCCGGCGAGCGGCGGGTGGGGCAGCTCAGGGAGCAGCTCGCCGCGGCCGAGCAGGTCTGCGCCGAGGCAGTCGGTCGCCTGGCTGCGGCACGGGCCAGGCCATCGGCCGATCACCTGGGGGCTGTGATCCAGCAGCGGGTGATGGAGTTCCGGCAGCACATCGGCACTGCGACCGGTGAAGAGCGTCGGGATTTCAACCGCTGGCTGCTGTCGCTTTCCCCCGAAGTCCATTTTCTGGTGGCCACTGAGCCGGCACCCGGTGTTGTGAGCGTGGGGCTGCAGGTGGGGGATCAGCCGCCGGTATGGCAGGCGATCCAGCCGGCAGCGGAGGCTGAGGCCATGCGGCACGGGTTCATCCGCTACCTGCAGGGGGATGGGCCACTGCAGGATGAGCAGCAGGTCATCGAGCGGATGGCAGCGATCCATGGTGGTGATGCCACCCGATGGATCGAAGGTGAGATTCAACGGCTGGCCGCTGATGCAGAGAAGATGTTCGATCAGGCTGAGGATCGCAGCCGATGGATCAAGGAAGAGACGCAGAAACTGCGCGAGCTGGGAGAGAAGATGCGGACGACGTTCTGGACGACAAAGGTAGAACGCACGCCGCTAGCCTGAACCCAGGCGGTTTTCGTTGTTTCCGCCCCACAAAAGGCGGCCCCCCTCCACGACCGATCGGACGTGAAGGGGGGCTTGCTGATGGGAGCAGCGTCAGAGCGCGACCCTGACCAGGCTCCGGCCATCGACGAAACCAACGCCGAAGTCGTGATTCACCTTGAACCGGTAGCTCCCGGTCTCAAACTCGACTTCCTCGAGCAGCTTCGGGTCGCCGATCTTGCCGAGCACCAGCGGCGGATACTTGCTATCGCACAGATAGAACGTACCGCCCTCCAGCTCAGCGTCAACCTCCAGCCGCAATGAAGGGTAGGGGTTGACGTTGCCTACGGTGTTCGGGTTGTAGGTGCCGAGCAGTTGCCTTGCACTTTTTTCTTCCTCGGGTGCTACCACCAACAGGGAAGGATTGAAGGCGATTTTGTTACCGTTGGCGTCGGTCTGGCGGCGCAGCAGCAACGTGGCCGCCGCGATGCTGTCGATCCCCAGCGAGGATTGCCCGCTCAGGGAGTTGGTGGCGTCATAGCTGGCACCCGTCAGCTCAGCGGCCAGGGCGTGATTTTCGGCGCGACGGGCGGCGGACCCCATCTCACCGAGCAGATCAGCGAAAGCGCCCATGTCGTCATTCATCGCGGCCACACGGGTCAGCAGGGCAATGGCGCCATGCTGGTCAGCGGCAAGGCTGCCGGCGGATTCCTCGCTGTAGCTGTTCGTCGGAAACTCACCACCTTCGCCCACCTTCTTGACGCCACCGAACTTCGTCATCCGAAGGAACTTCACCTCGCGGAAGTCGGTCAGATCGCGGTCTCTCGCCAGGCTGCGGACACCATCCTCGGCGTCGGCGTAGCGGTCCAACATCACCCGTTCGCCGGCTTCGGTGAGCGCAATCGGGAAGTCCGAAGTGGCCCAGGCAGCGCGGAGAATCGGATCAGCGGAATCACCGGGGATCCGCAGTTCATCACCCAGGATGCGCCACAGGGGGCGCTTCTCCTGGCCGGCGAGTTTGCGGTGGATCGCACCAGCCAGGCCCGTCAGTTCTTCACTGCCGGCACTGGCATGTTGACGGGTAGTGTCGCCGGCAGCGGGTCGGCCGGCCTGTTGGCGGATGCGATCACGCTCCAGTTTCTCCCGCAGGATCGAGCGGAACACGGACTCGCTGGTGTCATCGCGGTACTGAGTGACGTAGTGGTCAGCCACATCATCGAGGCCGGCATCACGACAGGCAGCGCGGATCTCCGCTTCGCGGAGTTGGCGTTTGGTTTCGAGCAGCTCGGCGGCCAGGTCGGCCTGGCTGTTGTCGGCGGGGGTGATGGAAACAGTCATGGGTTCAGCAAAGGAAAGTGATCGAGTGGTGCAAAGGGCATCAGCGCCAACGGCGACAAGGGAGCACTCCAGCAACCGCCAGCGGCGGCAGGTGGCAAACTCCCGGCCGGGCTCAATGGCGTCTTCGTCAGGCAATGCACCGACGGAAACGGCGCAACCGGAGCGGGCCAGCTCCCAGCCGGCATCAGCGGCAGGTGCATCAGCGAAGCGGGCAGTGCCGATGATCTGGCCGTTCTTGAACTGCAGTCGCTCCAGACGGCCACAGATCTGGCCGACGTGGTTCTGATGCTGGAGCAGCACCGGAATCACCTCAGCGTGGTGGACGGCATCACGGGAGCAGATCAACTTGAGGCCAGCGATTGGAGATTCGCTGGCGATCACCAACTCCACCGTCCGCTGTTCTTCATCGATGCTCCGGGGCCGGCCCGCGAGACGTTGAATCGGGATGGCGACGGTCATTCGTTCACCCCCTGCAGCGCACGCTCCAGCCGTTGCCGCGTCAGCGTCTCGAAGTCGCAGCACCTTGCTGACAGGGAGCGCAGTTCAGCGGCCAGGTGCTGCACCAGCTGGCCCGGCAGCGGCACCGTCGCACCGGCATAGCTGACGCTGGCACCAACAGGCCCGGCCGCCGTCACCATCAGCCGGTGGCCACCGACTTCACACTCGCCGCCGATCGGACGGGTGAGCTCCCCACCGCGGCGGATCGCATCGAGGGCGGCGTGGATGGCACCCTCCGCCAGTTGTGCAGCAGCGCCAAGATCCGGCAGTTCCCAGCTCCGTGAGACTTGATTGCCGCGGCCATCACGGGCGCAGATCTCATCACGGGCGAAGGAGATGCAGCAGCCGGTGTCGGGGTCACCCACCAACAAACCATCAGGCCAGGCGGCCATCCGGGAACCGGCAGCGATCACATACCCAAGCGCCGCCTCTGATGCAGTCGGGAGTCTGGCTACATCACCGGCGATCTGTGCCGCCAACGACAGGCGGATCCCGGCGCTGGCATTGCCGCCAGAGAGCAGGCCCGCATAGTCATGGAGCCAGCGGTCGATCCTGACCGTTGTGTTCAATTTCTCCGAGTCAGGCATACATGCGGTGCATCTACCGCTTGAGGATAAAGACGTTTTTTCAGTGACCTCCTCGGACCTCCGAGGAGCTGTTCATCACCCGTTCTTGCCCTGGGTGCAGCAGGCCTGCGGGTTGAAGCCCAAATACGCAGCTCAGCTGGTCAAGACGGCTGAATGGGGGTCAAATGTCCAGCATGCTGGACATTTGGATGCCGTCACGGATGTTCATGCCGCCAGCACCGCCGCGACCGCCGGCAGGCATCGCAGTTGATGCGGATTGCCGAGCGCTTCTCAAATGCCAACCCGAGTTCGCATCTGCCATCCAGTGCCAAGGTGCTGGCGATCTTGGTATCAGCCGACGCTGCCTGCTGCACCTGTGGCATTCGGGCAAGATTTTGCCAGGGGCTGCTCCTGGCAGAAATCTGCCGCCACCCGTCGGACTGGATCAGCTCAGGCCGCCAGCACCGCCGCGACCGCCGGCAGGCACCGCACTGATGCACGTGCAGCCTTGAGCTTCGCCCGGTATTCATTCCGGCCCAGGCCGCACAAGGAAACCATCTCCGCCTCGGTGCCGGCACCCTCGGCCACCAGCTCCACCAGGGCCAGATCATCAGCCGGCAACTCCTGTTGCACCTCCCTCAGCGCCTCACCCCAGGCAACACTTTCCACCGTCAGTTCGCTGCCCGTGAGCGACAAAGCCAGCGGCGTGCTGCAGCCAGCAGCCGGAAGGTCGAGCCGGCTCGGATCAATCAGTTGGCGGATCTGCTCAGCCCTCGCAGTCGTGCCACTCAGCGCCGTTCGGATGCCATCAGCCGGCAGCCGCACCGGCCGGTCCGTCTCGGCGGCGCGTTGCATCGCCTGGCGGATCCACCAGAACGCATAGGTCGAGAACTTGTAGCCACGGGCCGGATCGAACTTCTCCGCGGCGCGTTGCAATCCCAGCGCTCCACACTGCAGCAGATCCTCGAGCAGCGTGTGCGGGCCCAGGCGCTTCCGCAGCGCCAAGGTGGCCACCAGTCGCAAGTTGCATTGCACCACCCTGTTGCGGGCGCGGATGCCGCGTTTCCTGATCGCAGACGGGCAATCATCGCGGCCGTCCGGGTGGTCCAGCCATTCCCTGATCTGCCGGCCCAGGTGCAGTTCCTGCTCCGCGGTGAGCAATGGATACCGGCTGGCGGCATCGATCCACCGATCTGCAGATTCAGACGCCATCAGTCGCGCTGGCGTGATTCGCTGCCGGCGACCTTCACCAGATCGGCCACACGCAGCCAGCGGCGATGTTGGGCACTGTGCAACGGATTCTCACCCTGCGGTGGCCGTGGGGTGTCGTCATCGACAAGTTCACGGATTGGCGGGCTGGTGCAGTAGGTCATCGGTCGGCGGTTCGTTACACCATTCAACCGTGATCGTGCGGGGGGTGGCCACTGCTGGCTGGGCGCGGCCGCTTGAACCAGCTGGTGATGGTCTTGACGCCGCGGCCCAACCGTTCGGCGATGGTCTTGTTGCTCAGCCCGTCGTCTCTGAGCAGCCAAGCCTGCTCGATCTCCTGAGGATCGGCGGGCGGCCTCTTGGGGGTCTTCGGGTGAGCAGGACCAGGGACTGCATGTGGGCCACTTGGCCCACATCCGCTGTCAGCTTTTTTGAGATCTCGCTTCACCGTGGCATCCCCCACCCCCAGCACCTTGCCGGACTGGCGGGTGCTGTAGCCCGCTGAACAGCCGCCCGCACGTACCGAGTCGCACAGCAAACGCTCAGCGATCAGGTCAATGGCTGTGGCACAGATGGGCATGCTACCGAATCCGGTAGCGTGCCCACCCCCCAGGTGAGCGCTCCGGCAAAGGCAGCCGATGCCGCCGGTCGGCGACAAGGTTGCAGCCTCCAGCGACAGGGGGTTGCAGTTTCCAGCGGCGGGGTTGCACCCCCTCAGAATGGGGAGGGGGATCGTGTGCCTGGGGTTCTTTATAACGTCCCTAACTGCAACCTATTATTTCGGCTGTCTCTAGCGAAACTCTGCGCCTCGGGGAGCCGCTGGCTATTTTTTTCCCACCAAGGACCCGCGAGTATCAGATCCCCTGCACTGCAAGGGATCTGGGCTGCACTTGTTGATGCCTACTGCTGCCATCAGGTGACGGGGCTGGTTATGCGGTGGGAGTGATTGCCGCCAGGTCGCGGGCGGACTTGCCCGTTGCGGCCACCGTGGGTTTGATGACCACGGCCGGGTCATGACTGCAGCGCCAGCCATCGAGATAGGCGGCCAGGTCATCACAACCACGGGCGGGATCGGATGCGGCGGCTTCCTGCAGCAGTTGGGCGAGCACAAGAACGGTCTGATCGGGAGTTGGTGCGGTCATCGGTCGAGAGCGATTAACGAACGGATTATGACACACAGCAGCGGCTAAGTGCGTGATGGTTCGTTATCTCAGTTTCGGGAGAGTGAGAGAGGGTTGGTTCTCTCGGGAGAGTGAGAGAAAGGGTGGCAGTGGCCACCTCCAGCAGCAGGTCGGCATGGCAGCACAGCATCCTGATCGGGAGAGCTGGAGTCAACCCTGCTAGCTGGCGTACTCCGCTTCGGAGAGCTGAATCCAGAAGGCAGTGGCCTCTATCACCTGCTGCCGAGACGTCTCGTCAGACTTCGCCCTGGCGATAGCCAGCATCTTGCTGATGAGTTCTTCATGCCCGGGCCTCCACTTGATGCCATGCGCTCGCAGGAACACCGGGACCAGGAGGGCCGCGGTGCGCTTGTTCCCATCGACGAAGGGGTGCTGGCCTTTCGCAAACGCATAGGCCATCACCGCAGCCAGTTCGGGGAGGGTGGCAGAGGGATTGGCGTAATAGAGGTAGCGCGCTGGCGCATAGAGGGCTGACTCGAGGGCGTTGTTGTCCCTAACCCCAGCGAGCCCCCCGTCTTTGGCCAGCACCAGGTCATGGAGGCGGACGGCCTCCGCCCGGCTGATCAGCCGAAGCTCAATGCGCCCATCGCCCCTCAGAGCAAAGGCGGAGGGCGTCGCCACCCCTCAACTTCAGAGACTGGCCAGCGCGGTGAAGTCCTCGCTGTACTCATCCAGGAAGGCCTGAGCCTCCTCGATCAGCTCAGGACGAACGACCGAGGGGCACTGAGATGGTCCTTGCGAAGGGGCGGGCGGGGGCGCCATCGCGACGGGGGTGCTCAGTTGGTGGAACTTGTTGGCCATGAGGTGCGTGGTGGTCACCGGTCGCATTCGCGACGGGGTGTTGCTTGTGCAGTGACCATAGAGCCATTCACGCTGCGAGCAGTGCGGGGAATCACTGCATCGGGAGATCGCGACCGTGAGAACAGTTTGGGCTGAGGCGGACAGTGGTCATTCGGCCGCCTCCCGCCCGCGCGGCCTCCGGCGGCCGGGAGGCTCAACCTTCAAGGGCGGGAACCGCGCTGCGATGTCGGCGTCGGTGGCAGTGAGCAGCCAGCGACAGAACTCCACGTCTTCGAGGATCTGGGCGATCCGTGCGTCGATGGTGCGCATCGAGTAGGCGCCAGCATCGGCTTCGCGCAGCAGGTCCAGGTAGCCGCTGCCGTGCTTGGCGACCTTGGCATCAAGGAGGTCGCGCAGAGTCAGGGTTGCTTTCTTTGCCGCCAGTAGTGCCGTGAAGAGCCGGCGACATTCGCGACTGGCGTCCAGGTCGCCGCGGGCTGGGTTCAACTCCCAGGCGGGGATCGTTGCTGTGTTCATGGACTGATCCGGCTCTGTGACCGGTCGAAGGTTGTCGGTGTCGATGTGGCCCTGATGCGGCATGGGCTGGTGGCTGCTCGTGTGGGCCGGGGAGCAGCGCCGCCGGGAGTCAGCTCCCGTTGGGTGGTTCGGCGCGGATGCGATCGAGCCATGGCTTCACGTCCCGGCCCAAGGGGCGGCCGGTGGCATTGGGATCGAGCGCCAGCGCCAGGGTCGCGGCCGCGGCGTCGGGCTGTTCGGCCACCAGCAGGCGGAGTTCCGGCAGCCAGGGCGGCTCCGGGGCGGCCATGTCGTGCGGGGTGGTCATGGGCCACCCCGCAGGCAACTGTCACCACTGTCACCAACTGTCACCACGTTGGTGACACTTAGATCCCTTGCGGCGCAGTGGATCTGGTCAAGTGTCCCAACTGTCACCACTTTTGGAGTGGAAACACGTTCACCCCCTTGCCGGTGCCGAACAGAAAGGGCCACAGAAAGGGGCCTTAAAAACTGGTGACAGTGGGGACACTCTCTCTCTCTCTCTCTTAGATCTCTCTCTATGACAGGGATTAGGGGGGGCCGGGAAGTGTCACCAAAGGTGGTGACAGTTGGGGACAGTTGGTGACAGTTGCTCATGACGCCCTCCACTGCCAGGAGTCCTGACGGCCTCCCTGGTCCACCTGCCCGATCCCGTACGTCCCTACGACCGTTTCCCGGAGCCACATCAGCGCGTCTTCGCTGGTGGCCTCCCGATGCGGCAACTTCCACCGCATCACCTGCCGCAAGCTCACCGGCTGGCCGTGACCGCGGGCACGGGCCACGAGCTGTGCCACCTCGGCAGGCAGGTCGCCGTGTCCGATCTCCGATTGCAGAGCGTCGAACTGCGCCAGGAAGAACAGGCACAGCCTGATGGCGCGGTCGGCGTGGTCCGCTGTTGCCGCCATGCGCCAGCCATTGCCATGTGACTGGAGCTGCTCCATGCCGATCAGCTGGACCCGTGACGGGAGCGCATCACAGGCAACGTCCAGCAGCGCCAGCAATCCCGCCAGACGGACGCTGTAGCCGCGCAGCTTGCCCAGGAAGGCAGCACTCCCTGGAGCGCTGCAGAGCTGCTCTGCAGCCCATGCCTCCCACCATGGCGCCAGGGCTGCGCGGGCTTCTGTGTCGAGCTGAATCAGTAGGGGCTGGTCATCGTCATCAGTGCCAGCTGGTGTGGAGTTCAGCCGCTCCAGCAATGAACGGATGTCGGAACTGATGTCTACATCGTCTTCGACGTAGCGGAACGGGACGTGTGGCGGGCGAACCCACAGGAAACGGGCCCACAGGCCATCACCAGCTGATTCAGCGCCGTCACCTGTGGTAGCCATCATCTGCGCCAGCTTGGATGGCTGGACGTTGCCGAACAGTGAAACGGCGCAGCGTGCGGCGAATACCGGTTCAGTGGTTTTGCGATCAATCAGGATCGGCTGGCCGGACCACAGCTGGAGCCATCCGGCGCGGGCGGTGGCACTGCAATCGCGGCGCAGGTTGGCGAACCATCCCGACAGTTCATCTTGAAAGCTGGCGATCCCGTGGTTCTGCGGTGCGGCTGCCATCGAGGCGATGGCTTCATAGGTGGCGTCCATCGCCAGCCGCCGGATCGGTGGCGGTGGTTCAGGGTCGCCCTCCTGCCGCGCCTTGACTGCATCGCGGTGAGCCTTGCGGTCATCAATTTCAATACGGGTCAGTGGTCCCTGGAAGACACCAGCGGCAGCAGTTTTGAGTGTGGATGCTTCGACGACGTTGCCGGTCCAGAAGATCAGCGGTTCCGTCCAGCCGCGTTTGACCGTCACCTTGGCTCTGATGCCGACGATTGCACTGGTGGCTGTCAGTGCTGGCGCCAGCAACCACAGGGGGTGGAGAGGGAATGATCGTGCGCGGGCGGTGAGACGTTCCGCCAGCCACGGGTGGAGAACATCGGCCAGGTCGATGGTGGTTGCGGCAGCAGCCAGGTGTTCGGCGGCGGCGTTGCGAGTTGCGTCATCCGGCTGCTGACCGCCACCCTGCTGCTGACTGCCGACGGTGGTGGTGGTGGGCGGTGCTGCAGAGCGCGTGTAGTGGGCGTACTGACTGGCGAACCTGTTCGGGTCGCTGGCCCAGCAGTCGGTGGGGTTGACGGTGGCGATGACGCGATCGGCCTTGTCTTCGATGCCGAGCGCCGCGACGGCCTGGTGGATCAGTGCATCGGCATTGCCGCTGTAGGGGTGGCCCTGGTGCTGGAGCCAGTTGAGGCAGGAGTGCAGCTCACGTAGGAAACCGGTCAGGTTGGCGCTGCGGTCGTCGTCGCCGTAGGGCATCCCCCCGTTGAGCACATCACGGGCCATCCGGCCGAGCAGATCGCGCAACTGAGGCACTTCGATCACCCCCGTGGTGGCCGGCGACGGTGATGGGTTGTCCAGCAGGATCCCGGACTTGCGGGGCGCTTTTCCCCGGCGTGTTTTCGGGATGATGCCGATGGCATCGAGACTGGCCACCTCCGCGATGGTGTAGGCCCAGGCCGGTTCCACCAGTTCGTAGTCGTCTTCGGTGGGTGCGGTGACGCAGACGCGAGTACCGGCGAGCACCTCACCGCGATGCGGACCGTCTGGGGTGATGGCGAAGTTGCAGTAGTGGCCGCCGCAGCCGTTGCTCCAGCTCGCCATCCCATCGGCCACCCGGATGTAGATGTGCTGCCCGCCGGATGGTGTGCGTTCACGGCGGGTCTGCTGCAGTGCGGGGTGAGCCGCGAGCAGACGGTCCACGTCGGCATCGAGTTCTGCGCGGCCGCCGTCGTAGTTCTTGGCATCGAAGTCGATCGCCACCACGGTGGTGGATGGGATGACTGCCAGGCCGATGGGCAGCCAGTGCTCAGCGGCGATGGCGATGGCCGCGAGGGTGCGCCGCAGGGTCGGCGGTTTCTCGTGGCTGAGCAGTCGGGGCTGATCGGGTCCGCGCCAGTCGCTGGGGTTCTTGCCGGTGTAGGCCGGCTTCCTGTAGTTCGGCCTGCAGTTCTTCTTCTTGACGGGCCACCGCTGGGGGTTCTGCTGTTCGCTGATGACGGTGATGACCGTCAGGCCCAGGTCAGTGAGTTTCTGCGCCTCAGCGGCCAGGCCGCCGTAGTAACGGTCGCGGGCCTCATCCGGCCGCGGCAGCGTCGCGCAGAACTGCTGGATTACAGGCTGGAGCGCTTGCCATGCCGCGGCGGCTTCGGGGTCAGCGGCGGCGGCTGCGGCGCTGCGGCCTGCGGCCCTGGCTCTGCCGGTGGTGGTGCCGGGCAGCGGGCGCGGGGGGTGATGATCGGTCATAATGATCCCGTGGTTTTCTTCTCTGCCAGCGGCCCTAGGCGGGCCGCTTTTTGTTGCGCGGGTGCTGTTGCCTGACGGCGGTGCCGAGTCGGGCTTGCAGGCGCTGGTAGGCGCGGGTCTGATGCCACCCCCAGCCGCGGCCGGTGAGCTGTTCCGGGTCGAGACGCCAGATCGCGGCCACCTGTTGCGCGAGGGTGGGGGCATCAGCTGGCATGGCCATGAGCCGGAGTGCCGCCAGCTCATCAGCGGGTTGCGATGCACCGGTCACAGGTCGGTGGGCGGTGCGCTGTCGTGCCGCGACGGGGCTGAGCCACAGGTCAGGCATCAGCCGGCACCGAGGTGGCCGCTGCTGCGGGCGCTGCGTAGTCGGCGGGAAAGAACTCAGCCAGTCGCTGACGGATGGCGAAACGGATCTCGGCCGCAGCCGAACGTTCACCCCAGGCGGCGACCATCAGCAGACGCTGGTGATCGAGCGGGTCCATTTCGATCTGCGCGACGTGGGTGCGACGCTTGGATCTGGCGTTTGCGTGTGGCATGCGTGGGTTGCTCCCAGCACGACCAGGTGCAGCCTTCCGTGGGCTGGCCCCTGTTCGAGATGACCCTGCAGAACGGCAACGCGCCGGTGATCCTGCGCGGCATCCTCCGCCGCAACCGCGCCTGGTGCCGCGTGCTCGAGTTCGCCGAGGAGTTCGGCATCAGCGTGAGTTTCGAGCCCTTCACCCTGATGGAGCGCCGCGGCGGCTGAGCGCCGCTCACACCGCCCGCAGCACCCCGGCCGTCAGGCGCTCCCGGAAGTCGGCCACGGTGGCCGCCAGCCCCTCCGCCAGGGGGATGCGCGCCCGCCAGCCCAGCGCCGCCAGGCGGCTCACGTCCAGCTGCTTCTTCGGGGTGCCGTCGGGCTTGGAGGCGTCCCACTCGATCGTGCCGGCGAACCCGGTGGCCGCCGCCACCGCCTCGGCCAGTTCGCGGATGCTCAGGTCCGTCCCCGTGCCCACGTTCAGGAAGCTCAGCGCTTGGCCATCGTCCCCCCGGGGCGCGCCGGGGGCAGCGGGATCCCAGTGCTCCAGGGCGAACACGCAGGCCTCGCCCAGGTCGTCCACATGCAGGAATTCGCGCAGGGGCGTGCCCGTGCCCCAGCAGCTCACGGCGCTGCCCCGGCCCTGATCGGGGCGCAGCGCCGCCTCGTGGAAGCGGCGGATCAGCGCCGGCAGCACATGGCTGTTGGTGGGGTGGTAGTTGTCGCCCGGCCCGTAGAGGTTGGTGGGCATCAGGCTGAAGGCATCGAAGCCGTGCTGGCGCCGCAGCGCCTCGGCCAGCTTGATGCCGGCGATCTTGGCGATCGCATACCACTCGTTGGTGGGCTCCAGGGCGCCGCCCAGCAGCGCCTCCTCGCGGATCGGCTGCTCGGCGAACTTGGGGTAGATGCAGCTGCTGCCCAGGAACAGCAGCCGCCTGGTGCCGTGGCGCCAGGCGTTCTCGATCACGTGGGTCTCGATCTTCAGGTTCTCGAGCAGGAAATCGGCCGGATAGCTGGCGTTGGCGTGGATGCCGCCCACCCTGGCCGCCGCCAGCACCACCACCGCGGGGCGCTGCTCGGCAAACCAGTTCTCCACCGCCGCCGCGTCGCGCAGATCCAGCGCACTGCTGAGGGCCGTGAGCAGCTCGCCTCCACGCGCGGGATCGCCGTAGCCCGCCCGCCTCAGCGCCCGGCAGATGGCGCTGCCGGCCATGCCGCGGTGGCCGGCCACAAAGATGCGCTCCGCAGGGGTGATCAGCGGCTTCGCCTCACTCATGGCTGCCCACCACCTCGAAGCCCTGCAGCCGCAGCAGCGCCTCCTTGCCCGCCTCCTGCTGGTCGGCCGCCACCATCTCCGCCACCAGCTGCTCGAGGCTGGTGGCGGGCTGCCAGCCCAGCTTGGCGTGGGCCTTGCGCGGATCCCCCAGCAGCGTGTCCACCTCGGCGGGCCGGAAGTAGCGCGGATCGATCCGCACCACCACCTCGCCGGTGTCGGCGCGGCGGCCCAGCTCCTGCAGCCCCGCCCCCTCCCAGACAATCGCCGCCCCCGCCGCGCCGCCGCCAGGCGATCCACCCCAGCCCAGCTCGGCGGCGGCCAGCTCGATGAACCGGCGCACGCTCTCCTGGCGGCCGGTGGCGATCACGAAATCCTCCGCACTCTCCTGCTGCAGCATCAGCCACTGCATCTCCACGTAGTCGCGGGCGTGACCCCAGTCGCGCCGTGAATCCAGGTTGCCCATGAACAGGCAGTCGTCGAGCCCGGCATCGATGCGCGCCAGGCCGCGGGTGATCTTGCGGGTCACAAAGGTTTCACCCCGCCGCGGCGATTCGTGGTTGAACAGGATGCCGTTGCAGGCATACATACCGTGGGCTTCGCGGTAGTTCACCGTGATCCAGTAGGCATAAAGCTTAGCCACCCCATAGGGGCTGCGTGGATAGAACGGCGTGCTCTCCCTCTGGGGGGTCTCCTGCACCAGCCCGTAGAGCTCGCTGGTGCTGGCCTGGTAGATGCGGGTTTTCGACGTCAGCCCCAGGATGCGCACGGCCTCGAGAATCCGCAGGGTGCCCAGAGCATCACTGTTGGCGGTGTATTCCGGGCTCTCGAAGCTCACCGCCACGTGGCTCTGGGCGCCGAGGTTGTAGATCTCATCGGGCTGCACCTGCTGCACGATGCGGATCAGGTTGGTGCTGTCGGTGAGGTCGCCGTAGTGCAGCTGGAAGCGCGGCAGCTCCCCGCCCGGCCCGCGGTCGTGGGGGTCCTGGTAGAGGTGATCGATGCGGCTGGTGTTAAAGCTGCTGGCCCGGCGCTTGATGCCGTGCACCTCATAGCCCTTCTCCAGCAGCAGCTCCGCCAGGTAGCTGCCGTCCTGGCCGGTGATGCCGGTGATCAGAGCGGTGCGCTGGCTCATCGGTTGTTCGGGCACGGCCACCCCCATTCAGGCACAGGAGGAAACCGGGGCGGCGCTGGCCCGCCAGCGGCAGCGGCCCAGCGCCTGCAGCTGCTCCGGCACCGGCGCGCTGCCGGGATGCACCTCGCGCAGATACTCGAAGGCCGCCTGCAGCGGCAGGCCGCGGCTGTGCATCAGCCAGCCCATCGCCACCAGCGGCGAGCGCTCCACACCGGCCCGGCAGTGCAGGTACACCGGCCCCTGGCGGCGCAGTTCGCCCAGCAGCGCCACGGCCTGCTCCAGCTGGCGGGGCAGGGGCGGGCGGCCGCTGGCCGAATCCGGCAGGGCCAGCCGTCGGCAGCGGAAGCGCTGCCGCGCTCCCGCCACCAGCCGGGCCTCCGCCGGCGGGCAGAGGCAGAGCAGCCCCCCCACCCCCTCGCCGGCCAGGCGCTCGAGATCGGCCTGAGCGGCCGGCGCCGAGCCCACCGCCAGCTCGTTCCTGAGCACCCAGCTGCAGTGCATGGTCAGCGCCTCTCAGTCATCGAGCAGCCGGAACAGCGTGAGCACGTTCACCAGGCCGGTCAGGGGCTGGCTCACGGCGCCGATGGCATCGGCGCTCACGGCGTAGCGGCTGCGGTTCACGATCACCGTGTCCCCGTCCACCAGGGGGGGGTTCTTGGCGATCGAAACGTCCTGGCTGGTGTCGAAGGCGTAGGTGCGGCGCTGGGCGCTGCCATTGCGGAAGATCCGCACCACCTCCACCTTGGCGGTGTTGGCCCGCCAGGTGCGCACCCCTCCGGCCGCCAGGATGGCCTGCATCAGCGGCGTGTTGGCCGGCACCTGGATGGCACCCGGCGATTCCACCTCGCCCACCACGTTCACGGTGATGCGCGTGGGCGAGAGCGTGCTGGAGGCCAGCTCGGCGCTGAGCTCGGCCGATTCCTCCGCCACCCGTTCGATGCGGATCGTGTCGCCGTCGAACAGCAGCGGGTTCTGGAACTGATCGCCCTCCCGCACCAGCGCCAGCAGGTCCACCCGGGCCCGCTTGAAGCGCGGCTGGCTGCCCGGCAGGCGCCGCTGCACCCACACGTTGCGCAGGTTGGCGGTGGGTGTGAGGCCGCCGGCCTTCTGGATGGCGTCCACCAGCGTGGGCGCACCGGTGATCGTCACCGCCGCCTCGGTGTTGGACGCCTCCGCGGTGGTGAGGGTGTAGAGGCCGGGGCGCTCCACCTCTCCCACCAGCGCCACCCGCAGCGGCCGCGGCCGCACCACGCTCAGCTGCAGGTTGGGCCGCTGCAGCTGGGCCCGGTAGAGCGACTCCAGCCAGAGGCTGGCCTGGGAGAGGGTGAGGCCGGCCAGCTGCACGTTGCCCAGCAGCGGCAGCGAGGCGGTGCCGTCGTTGAGGATCTCCAGCGGTCCGGAGAGGTCGGGCACCGCCAGCAGGCGCAGGCTGAGGCCGTCGCCGGCGCCGAGGATGTAGGCATCGTCCTGGAGCTGGGGGTCCGGGCCCGGGATCGGCACGGCGGGCTCGCCCAGCGGCTGGGGGGCCGGCACGATCTGCAGCTGGGCCGCGGCCGCCAGCGGGGCCAGCGGCACCACCGCGAGCACCGCCGCCAGCAGGGGCGTCAGAGCCCGGCGGGGCCTGCCCGGGCGGGCGGAACGAGCCAGCGGCATGTCGCCACCGGTTGAGGACATCGCCTGCACACAGATGGTCGGCATGTTGCCACGCATCGGCTGCGGGCGGGGTCTGGGATCGGGCGGCGCCGGTCCGGCGCGGCCGGTACATTCGGCCCTGCAGCCGTTCTCCGCCCGCCCCCCCTTGGCCGCACGGCTGCCCACAGCTCTACTGGCGCCGCTGCTGCTGGCCGGCCTGCTCGCCCCCGCCACCCGGCTGGCGGCCCAGCCGGGGCTGCGCTGGGAGGCGGTCGACGCTGCACCGGTCCCGCCGCCCCCTGCTCCGGCCGGCGATGCCCCGACCGGCGATGCCCCGGCCTTCGAGCGCGAAACCTCCTCCGGCCCTCCCGCCCTGCGCTGGGAGCTGGTGCCCGCCCCCGCCATGCCCCCCTCCCTGGCGGCGCCGGTGTTCCTGGAGCACGACCCTGCCCTGGCCGCCGGCGGCAGCCCCGGGCTGCTCTGGAGCCTGGTGCCCGAGGCCGAGGTGATCACCCCCGCCATGGTGGCCGCCAGTGCGCCGCCCGAGCACCCCTACCTGCCGCCGCAGGAGCTGCCGGCGCAGCCGGTGCTGCGCAACCTCGCCCGCGGCATCACGGTGAACGGCCGCGCCTATCCCGACACCGGCCTGCTGGTGCCCAACGCCTTCGCCGCCGATCCCGAGTACACCGTGAGCACCACCTTCAACGCCACCAGCCGCACCCGCAGCTGCGAGGTGAGCGGCGACCGCGACTGGCAGGACTGCGCCGACGCCGAGGCCTACATCGATCTGATTCCCTTCCGCTGGCCGAACGCCAGCCTCGGCTTCCAGTGGACGGTGCAGAGCCTCTCCAGCCGCAACCAGGGCACCGGCCAGTTCGCCGCCCAGAGCCTGGGCTTCCGCACCGCGATCAACCTCGGCCCCACCACCGGCCTGGCCTTCGGCGGCGAGCATGTGCTCCAGCTCGATGACAACACCGACCTGGGCCGCAACTTCTACCTGGTGCTCTCCCAGGCGATCCCCCTCAACCACACCGCCGATCCCTGGCTGATCGTGGCCACCGCCGGCATCGGCTCCGACTTCTACGGCTTCGGCAGCAACGGCATCCTCGGCTCCACCGACTGCCTCAGCGGCAACAACATCAGCAGCCGCAACTTCCCCAGCGGCACCGACTGCTTCTGGGGGCCGATCGGTTCCCTCAGCATGCAGATGGGCCCGCGGGTGGCCATGGGCGTGGAGTGGTTCGGCTTCGGCATCGGCGCCGGAGTGTCCGTGCGGCCGCTGCCGGAGGTGCCCTTCACGATGAGCTTCTACCTCACCGATTTCCTCGGCAACGTGCCCAGCGGCATCGAGGAGCTCTGCACCACCGACCCCTGCGAGCCCCGTCTCTACGGCCGCTTCACGATGTCGTTCTGAGCCGGCACCGCCGGATCGGGCAAAACCCCCTACATTCGCCCCACCTTCAGCGCCGGGGACGCCAAACCGCCATGCGCTCCGCCATCCCCCTGGCCCTGTTCACCGCCGCGGCCGTCTCCTGCCACTCCCTGCCGGTGCGGGCCTTCCCCGGCGCCAGCGTCAACCTGGTGCGCATCGACGCCGCCGGCGTGCGGCCCCTGCCGGACGTGACCCGGCTGCTGGGGGAGGTGCAGGCGCAAGCGCAGCGCCAGGCCCAGGCCCAGGCAACCCCCGCTCCAACCGCCGCGACAACCGCCGCGCCGGCGCCGGGCCAGGCGGTGCTGCCCCCCCTGCCCACCAACCTCACCTGGCTGCTCTCCCCCGGCGATGAGCTGGAGATCAGCTTCAGCGAGCCCCTGCCGGCCGGCGCCTCCGGCGTGCTCTCGCTGCGGGTGGCGCCGGCCCCGGCCGACGGGCTGGTGGGCCCCGGCGAACCCGGCCGGGAGGTGGAGCGCGTGCCCCTCCCCTCCGAGCAGGTGTTCCTCTCGGAGGACCGCCGCTTCATGGCCATCCAGCCCCGGACCGCGCGTGAACCCGGCACCATCACCACGGTGCTGTTCGAGCTCGGGGCTGGCGTGAGACCGCAGCCGGAAACGCCGGTGCGCTTTGCCCTCGCCCAGCCGGCGGTGGCCATGGAGCGCAAGCTTTCCCCCTGTCCGATCCCGCCGCTGCCCGGCGCCCAGGCCGCCGCCCAGGCCGCATCCCAGGCGGCCGCCGGGCAGGCCGCCGCCGGAGCCGGTGCCGCCGCAGCGGCCGGCACCGCCGCCTGGGTGGTGCCGGTCATCATCGGCGTGGTGGTGGTGGGCGTGGGTGCTGCCGTGGTGGCCGCCAGCAGCAGCAGTGGCGGTGGCGGCGGCCGCAACCCCTCCTCCCGCTGAGGCCCCGGCCCTACCCTGCGGGCCCCCCCGCTGCTCCCGCCCGGCCTTGACCCTGCGGCTCACCAACACCCTCACCCGCCGGCTCGAACCCTTCCAGCCCCTGCAACCGGGGCGGGTGAGCATCTACTGCTGCGGCGTCACCGTCTACGACCTCTGCCACCTCGGCCACGCCCGCAGCTACATCGCCTGGGACGTGCTGCGCCGCTACCTGATCTGGAGCGGTTACGCGGTGACCTTCGTGCAGAACTACACCGACATCGACGACAAGATCCTGGCGCGCGCGGCCGCTGAGGGCAGCTCCATGGAGGCGGTGAGCGCGCGCAACATCGCCGCCTTCGAGGCGGACATGGCCCGCCTCAACATCCTTGCGCCCGACCGCATGCCCCGCGCCACCGGCTCGCTGGAGTCGATCCGGCGGCTGATCGGCGAGCTCGAGGCCAAGGGCGCGGCCTATTCCGCCGACGGCGACGTGTACTTCGCGGTGATGCGGCACGCCGGCTACGGCAAGCTCTCGGGCCGCGACCTGGCCGACCAGCAGGAGGGGGCCAGCGGCCGCCTCAGTGATGCCGAGGAGGCGCGCAAGCGGCACCCCTTTGATTTCGCCCTCTGGAAGGGCGCCAAGCCGGGCGAACCCAGCTTCCCTTCCCCCTGGGGCGAGGGCCGGCCGGGCTGGCACATCGAGTGCTCGGCGATGGTGCGCGAGGAGCTCGGCGACACGATCGACATCCACCTGGGCGGCGCCGACCTGATCTTTCCCCACCACGAGAACGAGATCGCCCAGTCGGAGGCGGCCACGGGCCATCAGCTGGCGCGCTTCTGGCTGCACAACGGCATGGTCAATGTGGGCGGCGAGAAGATGAGCAAATCGCTCGGCAACTTCACCACCATCCGCGCCCTGCTCGATGGAGGCGTCTCGCCGATGACCCTGCGCCTGTTCGTGCTCCAGGCCCACTACCGCAAGCCCCTCGACTTCACCGCCACCGCCCTGGAGGCCGCCGCCAGCGGCTGGAAGGGGCTCAATGCGGCCCTGGGGCTGAGTGCCCCTGCGCCGGCCGCCCCCGGCGATCTGACGCCGCCGCTGGCCGCCGCCCGCCAGCGCTTCGCCGCCGCCATGGACGACGACCTCAACACCTCGGCGGCCCTGGCGGTGCTGTTCGAGCTGGCCCGGCCCCTGCGCACCCTGGCCCACCGGCTGCAGCGCGGCGATGGGGCTGCCGCCGCCGAGGCCGCCTCCCCCCAGCTGCGGCAGCGCGGGGCGCTGCTGGCGGAGTTGGCCGGCGTGCTGGGGCTGCGGGCCGAGCCCCTCAGCCCCTGCGGCCCGGCAGAGGCCGGCGGGGAAGGCGAATCGAGCCCCTCCGGCGCCGAGATCGAGGCCCTGATCGCCCGGCGCCGCGCCGCCAAGGCCAGCCGCGACTTCGCCAGCGCCGATCGCATCCGCGCCGACCTGCGCGCCCAGGGCATCGAGCTGATCGACAAGCCCGCCGGCGTCACCGACTGGCTGCGGCGCTGAGCGCTCAGCCCTGCGGCGGCCGCTGCTGATCCCGCATCAGGGCCTCGATCCGGCGGATGCGCTTCAAGGTGGTGGTCCACACCTCCAGCTGGAAGGCCTGGCTGCGATCCCCGGCCGCCACGGCGCCGGCGCACTGCTGCACCAGCTGCTCGATCGGCTCCCCCCGCTCAAAGGCATCCCAGAGCAGGCGCTCCACCCGGGCCCGCTCGATGAAATTCCAGCGCTGCAGCCAGTTCGCCAGATCCGCCATGGGGGGCAGCCGTCAGCCACCAGTCAACAGCCCGGCCCGGGCAGGCCAGCGGCCGCCTGCTGCTCAGCCCCCCCAGGCCCGCGCCAGATCCAGCAGCGACACCGCCAGCCCCAGGGCGATCGCCGGCGGTGACACCCAGCGCAGGGCGAACAGCAGCGCCGCCACCAGCGCCGGCTGGGTGCCGGAACCGTGCAGATCGGCGCGGTAGCGCGCCGGCGCCCGCCAGCCCAGCAGCAGCGACAGGGCCAGGCCGCCGGCGATCAGCACCACCCCGCCGAACAGCCCGTCCATGCGCTCCAGCACCCCCACATCCAGGGCCGAGGGCAACCCCAGCACGGCGATCGCGGCCACGCACAGCCACACCGCCGCCGGCCGGCGCCAGCCCAGGCGGTCCATCAGCGAACTGGAGGGCACTTCCAGCAGCGACACCGCCGAGGTGATCGCCGCCAGATAGGCCAGCAGGAAGAAGGCCACCGCCACCACCCGCCCCGTGGCCCCCAGCGAAGCGAGCCCGGTGGGCAGGGCGATGAACAGGGCCCCCACCGTGCTGCCGCTCACCACATCGCCAAGCCCGAAACTGGCCACCACCGGGAAGGTGACGCAGCCGGCCATCAGGCCCACGGCCGTGTCCATGCCCACCACCGCCACCGCCTCGCCGGCAATCGGGCTGTGGCGGTTGAGGTAGGTGGCGTAGGCCAGGATCGCGCCGATGCCGGTGCCCACCGAGAAGAAGGCCTGGGTGAAGGCGTTGCGGATCGTGCCGGGATCGCTCAGCTTGCCGGCATCCCAGCTCAGCAGGAAGGTGCTGTAGCCCTCCCGGGCGCCGGGCAGGAAGGCGGCCCAGATCAGCAGGGCCAGCAGCATCAGCAACAGCAGCGGCATCCCCCAGCGGCTGAGCCGCTCGATGCCGCCGCGCACCCCCGCCGCCACCACCAGGCCGGTGAGAGCCAGGCTGATCAGATGGGCGAGCACGGCGTCGCCGCCGCTGCTGATCGCCGCGAAGTAGGCCTCGGCGCCGCCGATGTCGGCCGGCAGCGGTTCCAGCAGGGCATGCAGCAGGCTGCGGCCGGTCCAGCCCATCAGCACGGCGTAATACGACAGGATCCCCACCGCCGCGGCCAGGAACAGCCAGCCCAGGGGCTGCCAGGCGCGCCCCCCCGCGGTGACCGGCGCGATCAGCGGGGCGTGGCCGGTGCTGCGGCCCAGCACCATCTCCGCCACCAGCACCGGCAGACACACCGCCAGCACGATCAGCAGGTAGAGCAGCACGAAGGCGGCGCCGCCTCCCTGGGAGGCCCGGTAGGCGAACCCCCAGAGGTTGCCCAGGCCCACGGCACTGCCGGCGGCCGCCAGCACGAAGCCCACCGAGGAGCCCCAGTGTTCGCTCGGGCGGCCGCGGGAGAACAGACGCGGAGCGTCCAGCGGGAGGGGCATCGGCAGGCGACGAACTCGGACCAGTTTCCGTGCCCTGGCAAGGGGGCGGCTGTGACGGATCGCTCCAGGGCCGCGCCGGCGCCGATGGCGGTGCGGCTCAGCTGCCCATCTCGGCGCCGCCCGCCTGCTCCTGCAGGCGCTCCAGGCCCGCCACCAGGCCCACCCCCAGGCCCATCAGCAGCAGCACAACGGCCATGGCCGCGGCGCTGGGAGGGGGCGCGAGGGCATCCCGCAGCACCACCAGCCTGCCGCGCGCGTTCACCGTGGTCTCGATCACCAGGCGGAAGGGCCAGATCTTCCACAGCGAACCGGCCATGAACCCCATCAGCAGGGCCACCGTCTGACCATGCCAGCGCTGCAGCAGCCAGCGCAGCACCCGCACAAACAGGGCCAGCCCCACCAGACAGCCGGCGGCGAAGGGCAGCAGGGTGGCCAGCTCCAGGGTCTTGACGCCCTCCAGCACATGCTGGTACTGGCCCAGCACCAGCAGCAGAAACGACCCCGACACCCCGGGCAGGATCATCGCCATGATCGCCACCGCCCCGCTCCAGAACAGGGTGAAGGGGTCGTGGGGCATGGTCACCGGCACCCGCGTCACCAGCGCCAGGGCGCCCACCACCCCCACCACCATCGCCGCCAGGCCGCTGCCGCCCCAGTGGGCATGGCGGGCGATCAGCAGGATGGAGCCCACGATCAGCCCGAAGAAGAAGGCGAACAGCAGCACCGGCTGGTTGGTGTACAGCCAGGTGATCGGCCGCACCAGCAGCAGCACCGCCGACAGCAGACCGGCCAGCAGCGGCACCAGAAAGCCCAGGTGCACCCGCGCCGCCGCCTCGGCCCAGGCCCGCCGGTCACCGCTCAGGCCCCGCCCCAGCAGCGCCAGCAGCCCCAGATCGAAGCCCGCCACCGCCTCGATCAGCTGGCCGTAGATCCCCAGGATGAAGGCCATGGTGCCGCCGCTCACCCCCGGCACCACATCGGCCGAGCCCATCGCCAGCCCGCAGCCCAGCACGTAGGGCCAGCGGGGGCTGGGGTGGGCGGGAACCTCAGGCATCGGCGGGGCCGGCATCGGCCATCAACGCTAGGAGCAGGGCCCTCAGGGCAAACCGCGCCGGCCCCGCCGCCGGTGGGACACTGGAGCTCTCTGCACCGGTGCGCCGCCGTGAAAGCCCTCTCCGTGCTCGGCTCCACCGGCTCGATCGGCACCCAGACCCTGGAGATCGCCGAGGAGTTCCCCGATCGCTTCCGGGTGGTGGCCCTCACCGCCGGCGCCAACCTCAACCTGCTGATCGAGCAGATCCGCCGTCACTCGCCTGAGGTGGTGGCCCTGGCCGATCCCAGCCGGCTGGCCGAGCTGCGCAGCCGGCTGCAGAGGCTGGAGCCCGCCCGTCCGGCCCGCCTGCCGGAGCTGCTGGGGGGGAGCGAGGGCCTCTGCGCGGCCGCCGCCTGGGCCAGCGCCGACCTGGTGGTCACGGGCATCGTGGGCTGCGCCGGCCTGCTGCCCACCCTGGCGGCCATCCGGGCCGGCAAGGTGCTGGCCCTGGCCAACAAGGAAACCCTGATCGCCGCCGGGCCGGTGGTGCTGCCGGAGCTGGAGCGGAGCGGCGCCCGCCTGCTGCCCGCCGACTCGGAGCACTCGGCGATCTTCCAGTGCCTGCAGGGTACCCCCTGGCCGGACACGGCCCGCCTCTCCACCGGCGTGCCCACCCCGGGGCTGCGTCGCATCCAGCTCACCGCCAGCGGCGGCGCCTTCCGCGACTGGCCCGCCGCCGATCTGGCCAAGGCCACCGTGGCCGATGCCACGAGCCACCCCAACTGGAGCATGGGCCGCAAGATCACGGTGGATTCGGCCTCGCTGATGAACAAGGGCCTGGAGGTGATCGAGGCCCACTACCTGTTCGGGCTCGACTACGACCACATCGAGATCGTGATTCACCCGCAATCGATCATCCATTCGATGGTGGAGCTGGCCGATTCCTCGGTGCTGGCCCAGCTCGGCTGGCCGGACATGAAGCTGCCGATCCTGAGCTGCCTGAGCTGGCCCGAACGGGTGCCCACCCCCTGGCGACGCCTCGATCTCACGGCGGTGGGCTCCCTCACCTTCGCCGCTCCCGATCCGGCCAAATACCCCTGCATGCGGCTGGCCTACGCGGCCGGCCGCGCCGGCGGCACGATGCCGGCGGTGCTCAACGCCGCCAACGAGCAGGCGGTGGCCCTGTTCCTCGCCGAGCAGGTGCCGTTCCTGGCCATCCCCCGCCTGATCGAGATGGTGTGCGATCGCCACCGGGGCGACCTCATGGCCAGCCCCTGCCTCGATGACGTGCTGGCCGTGGACGCCTGGGCGCGCCAGGCGGTGCGGGAGGCGGCAGCCACGCTCTCGGCCAGGGTGGCGGCGGTGCTGCCGGCCTGAAGCATCCTCCTCGTCCGCCATGCCGAGCACACCGCCGCCGATCGCCCGTCACCTGCTGCTCTGCGCCACGCCCAGCAAAGCCCTCTGCTGTCCCGATCCGGCCGTGGGCGCCGCCAGCTGGGACGCCCTCAAGCGGCTGGTGCGGGAGCTGGGCCTGGAGGACCCGGCCCGGCCCGGGGGGATCGTGCTGCGCAGCAAGGCCGACTGCCTGCGCATCTGCGCCGACGGCCCGGTGCTGCTGATCTGGCCCGAGGGGATCGTCTACGGCGGTGTCAGCGCCGAGCGGATCGAGCCGATCCTGCGCGAGCACGTGATCGGCGGCGCACCGATCGAGCCCTGGATCCTGCGGCGCTACAGCCTCGGCTCAGCAACCGGCGCCCCCGGCTGAAGCCGCCGCCGCCGGCTCCGGAAACCGCCCCAGCCACTGCACCACCTGCCGGTCGGCCCAGCTGCCGCCGGCATCGCCAACGCCGTGAAAGCCGTTGTGGCCGCCCCGGGGGCTGAGCAGCACCTCCAGCCCCGCCCTGCCGCTGGCCGCCAGTTCCCGGGCGGCAGCGGCCGGCACCCAGGGGTCGTCGAGAGCCTGCAGCAGCAGAACCGGCGCCGCGACGGCGCCCGCGCGCAGCAGCGGCAGCGGCGAGCCCAGGCGGTAGTAGGCGTGCCCATCGGGGTAGCCCCAGCGCGGGGCGGTGATCGCCGCATCGAAGGCACGGATGCCGCTGGGACGGCCGCCCCCCGTGAGGGCCCGGCGCTCGGCCTCCGTGACGCCGAAGGGATCGGCCAGGGTCTGGCGCACCAGCCCCGAGAGCAGCCAGCGCCGGTAGAGGCGGTTGCGGGGATGGTCGATGCGCCGGGCGCAGGCCTCCAGATCCAGCGGCGCGCTCACCGCCACCACGGCATCGAGGGCGCCGGGGGCGGCCACAGCGGCATTGAGCAGCACCGCTCCCCCCAGCGACAGGCCCACCCCCAGCAGGGGCAGGCCACCGGCCCGGTGCCGCAGCTCCGCCAGCGCCGGCAGCAGATCCCGGTTGCAGGCGGCGGCATAAGTACCAGGCGCCAGGGGCCGGCCGGCTCCGGCACCGCGCAGGTTCAGGCGCCACACGCCGAAGCCGGCCTCCTGCAGGCACTGGGCCAGCCGCCGCACGCCGGTGCTGCCGGCGCTGCCGCCCAGGCCGTGCACCAGCACCACCCACCCCCGCGGGCCAGGGCATGCCGGCGGATCCGCCAGGGCCAGCAACTGCTCGCCGGGGGCCACCGCCAGGGGCAGCGCCTCGCCCCGGTCGGGTCCCAGCCGCGGCGGCCGCAGGGTGTCGCGCAGGGTCTGCAGATCCGGCCCGATCCAGGGCCAGCGCTGGCGCAGCGGCGGCAAGGGCGGCCCGGCCACGGAAGCGCGCACCGCTAGTCGGCCGCACCGGCGGCGGGCGGCGGCGGCGGCGACAGCAGCAGCTCCTTGACGCTGGCGGCGATCGGCACGGCCGTGATGATGCCCACGAAATCCGCCAGGGTGGCGCCCACCATCACCGAGAAGAGGATCACGATCGGATTGAGGCCGGTGAGCTTGCCCAGCAGCCGCGGCGGCAGCACGTTCTCGATGATCTGGTCCACCACGATCAGCACGGCGAACACCCGCAGGCCGAGCCACACACTCTTGAAGCCGAAGATCAGGCTCACCACCAGCACCCCCACGATGGCGCCGAAGGGGATGAAGCCCATCAGGCCCACGATCACACCCGCCAGCAGCGGAAAGGGTGCGGCCAGCAGCATCAGCGTCAGCGAGAGGGCGATGGCCAGCACCAGGGCCAGCACCACCTGGTTGAAGATAAAGCTGTTGAAGTTGCGCCGCAGGGCCGCCAGCACGGCGAGCCCCCTCCCCTGGGGCAGCCAGGAGAGCAGGCAGTTGCGCACCAGATCGCCGCCGTAGATCAGGAAGAACACCGTGAGCACGGTGAGAAAGAAGACGCTCAGAAAGCTGCCCAGGGAGCCGGAGATGGCACCGGGGATCGACAGCAGCAGCTCCTGCAGCTGACTCTTGAGATTGGCGGAGAGTCCTTCGATGATGCTGGAGGCATCGACGGCGATCCCCAGGCCGGCGGCGCCGGCGGAGAGCTGCTCCAGCCGTCCGGCGGCGGCATCGATCCACTCCGGCAGGGTCTGGCTGAGCTTCACCAGTCGCAGCAGCAGCAGCGGCACCACCACCAGGGCGCTCATCACCATCAGGGCCAGGAAGGCCAGCACCACCACGCCGATGGCCCAGCTGCGCCGCAGCCCAGGCCTGCGCTGCAGCACCCGCACCGGCAGGTTGAGGATCAGGGCGAGCACTCCGGCCAGGATGAACACCGAGATCACCCCTTCGAAGGCCCGGTAGAGGGAGCTGAACACCCACAGGTTGAGGGCAACCAGGGGAAAGCCCAGCCCCAGCGCCAGGCTCCGGGGCAGGGGCTGGGTCAGCGAGGGAAAGGTGGGCGCCATCAGTGCAGACCTGGGTGGGCAAAGCCAACGCAGCCATGAAACCACCCGCACCACGGGGGCCATCGCCCCTGCCGCGATGCGCTGATGCACGGCATCCGGCACGCCACGCTCCCCCTGCTGCTCACGGGCCTGGCCTGGGGATCTCCAGTCACGGCCGGCCAGGATCCAGCACTCGCCTCGCAACCGGCGGCAACGCCCCCAGGTCTCGCGGCGATGCGGCGCATTCGCGACCCCGAGACCCGCGCCAGCCTGCTGCTCGACAGCCTCGAAGCCTGCCCGGCGAACCCGTGCGCCGGCAGCCCTGGCACCCTGCTGGAGGAGGCGCGCAGGGCAGTGGCGCAGGTGAGCGATGCGGGCCGCCGGGCCGCGCTGCTGCTGAGGTTGGGGCGCCTGCTGCGGCAGCGGGGCCATCCGCAGCAGGCCGACTCCGCTCTTGATCAGGCCCTCGCGGCGGCCCGCCAGGATCCGGAGGCCGGGGCCGGGTTGATGCTCAGGCTGGCTCTGGCCCTCGAGCAGGCCGGCCGCCCGGATGAGGCCAGGGCCCTGTGGCGGGCCTACGACCCGGATCCCGTTCCGGCAGCTGTGGCGCAGCCGTCCCCCCCATTCCCCTTCCGCCAGCGACCGCTGCAGGGCGCCGTGGGCCTCACCGCCGGTGGCACCGTCTTCACCGACAGCACCGCCCTGGCAACGCTCGACCTCGATCTCTACAAGCAGTGGCCGCGCCACGATCTGCAGTTCGAGCTGCTCCTGGCTGCCGACTATGACGACAGCCGCGATCCCCGGGCCGGTGCCATCCGACCCCAGATGCAGCAGCTGCTGGTGGCACGGCGGCATCTGAATGCCGAGCTGAATCTCTTCTTCGATCAGATAACTTCACTGAACACCGATACCTTTGCCGCCTCCAATGATGACGAAGACACCTCACTCCTGAGCACAACTCTCACCGGGATTGGCTTCAATCTCTGGAGGGGAGTGGATCCCGGTTCATTTCATGAGCTGCAGCTGGGTCTCGGCGCTCGCTATCGCTATGACGAAATTGGATTCAATCGGGTGCGAGATGAGATCGACCCTGTGCTGGGGATTGTCTATCGATCCCGGCAGATCGAAACCTGGCTGGGGATCTGGGAGCAGACACTGGGTCTTGTGGCGCCTCCTGGAGATCTTGCTGATCTCTCGATCCTGTCAACCACCCGGCTCAGTGTTCCCCTCAGCACGCGGTGGAGCTGGACGAACATCCTTGAGCTGCGCTACGAGGAGAGGCGTCCAGGGCCCGGTTTCCCTCAGGCGCGGTTTCAGTTCTCCTCAGGGATCAACTACTCCTTCTGAACCCGCTGCCCGCCGAGGCTCTGCCACCGGTGAGCCTCAGGCCGCCCGCGCCCTGCCCACCCCCAGTTCGCGCAGTTCGCTCAGCAGGCCGGAGAGCACGGCCTTGGCATCGCCGAACAGCATCGCCGTCTGCGGCAGCTCGAACAGAGCATTGCGGATGCCCGCATAGCCGGCGCCCAGGCTGCGCTTCACCACAAACACCTGGCGGGCCTGATCCACTTCCAGCACGGGCATGCCGTAGAGGGGACTGCTGCTGTCGGTCTTGGCGTCCGGGTTCACCACATCGTTGGCCCCCAGCACGATCACCACATCGGTGCGCGGAAACTCGGGGTTGATGGCATCCATCTCCACCAGCTGCTCATAGGGAACGTCCGCCTCCGCCAGCAGCACGTTCATGTGACCGGGCATGCGTCCAGCCACCGGATGGATGGCGTAGCTCACCTCGATGCCATGGGCCTGCAGCAGCTTGGCCAGCTCGCTGAGGGTGTGCTGGGCCTGGGCCACGGCCAGGCCGTAGCCGGGCACGAACACCACCCGCTCGGCACTCTCCAGGGCCAGGGCGCACTCCTCGGGGCTGCAGCTGGTGATGCGGCTGTAGCCGGCCTCATCGCCGCCGCCACCCACCTTGCCGCCGGCCCCGGCCCCCAGAGCGCCGCCGAACAGCACGCTCACCAGCGAGCGGTTCATGGCCGTGCACATCACCTGGGTGAGGATCAGGCCGGCCGCCCCCACCATGGCGCCCGCCACGATCAGCAGCTGGCTGCCCACCACGAAGCCGGCCGCCGCCGCCGCCACACCGGAGTAGCTGTTCAGCAGCGAGATCACCACGGGCATGTCGGCGCCGCCGATGGGCAGGGTCACGCCCACCCCCAGCAGGCTGGAGGCCACCAGCAGCAGCCACAGGGGCGCGCCGCCGGGATCGCCCGGCAGGGTCACGGCTCCCACCAGAGCCGCCACCGCCAGGGCGCTGTTGACGCCATGGCGCAGCCGGCTCTGGGTCCAGGCGGGGGTGTCGATCCAGCCCTGCAGCTTGGCCATCGCCACCAGCGAGCCGGTGACGGTGATCGCCCCCACGAACACCGAGATGGCGATCGAGATTCCCTCCACCAGGGCCGCGCCGCCGCCGCCGGCTGCGGCAGCCGTGTCGCCACTGCCGAACAGGGCCACGCCCACGGCCACCAGCAACGAGGCCATGCCGCCGCAGCCGTTGAACAGCGCCACCGTCTCGGGCATGGCCGTCATGGCCACCCGCCGCGCCGTGATCAGGCCCGCCAGACCGCCGGCGGCGGCCCCCACGGCGATGCCGAGCCAGGCCAGCGGCGGCGGCTGCAGCTCGATCAGCAGCCCCAGCACCGCCAGGCCCAGGGCCAGGGCCGCCAGACCGTTGGCGCTGCGGGCCGAGCGCACCTTGGCCAGACCCTTGATCCCCAGGGCGAGCAGCAGCACCGCCAGCAGATCCACCGCATAGGGCAGAAAGGCCGTGATCCCATCGAAGAAGGTGGTGTCCATCTCAGCGGCCTCCGCCCTGGCCGCCGGCCGGCTTGCTGCCCGGGCGGCGGAACATCGCCAGCATGCGGTCGGTCACCAGGAAGCCGCCCACCACATTGAACAGGGCGAACCCCAGGGACACGGCCCCGAGCAGCAGCAGGGCCGGGTTGTCGCCGGCACGGGCCAGCAGCGTCAGCGAGGCCAGCACGGTGATGCCGCTGACGGCGTTGGCGCCGCTCATCAGGGGGGTGTGCAGCGTGGGCGGCACCTTGCCGATCAGCTCCAGCCCCAGGAGGCTGCCCAGCAGCAGCACCCAGAGCGCCTGCGTGACGTCGCTCATGCTCCGGTCCCCACGCCCACAGGGGCCGCGGCCGCCGCAGGGGGTGGCGCGGCCGGGGTGTCGGGCTCGAGCACATCGAGGCGGCGGCAGTGGCCCGCGTGGGTGAACAGGCAGCCGGCCACGATCGGATCGTCGGGATCCAGCCCCAGCGCCACCGCCGCCGCCTGGCCACCGCCCTCGGCCTGCTCAGCCTCGGCGGCGCTGCCGAGGCTGAGCAGGTGCTCCAGCAGGGCCGCCAGGTTGCGGGCATAGAGGGAGCTGGCGTGATGGGCCACGCTGCTGGGCAGGGCGTCGGCGCCGATCAGGATCACGCCCTTGCGCAGCACGGTTTCGCCAGCCACGGTGCCGGCGCTGTTGCCGCCCTGGGCCACCGCCAGGTCCACCAGCACCGAGCCGGGGCGCATCTGATCGAGCATCGCCTCACTGATCAGCCGCGGCGCCCGCCGGCCCGGCACCTGGGCCGTGCAGATCACCATGTCGGCCTGGGCCAGCTGCTCGGCCAGCTGCTGGCGCTGGGCCGCCAGGAAGGCCTCGCTGGCGGCCTGGGCATAGCCGCCCTGCTCCGCCGGCGCCGCTTCCTGCTCCGGCGGCGCCAGGAAGCGCCCGCCCAGGGATTCCACCTGCTCGCGGGCAGCGGGGCGCACGTCGCTCACCACCACCACCGCCCCCAGCCGCCGGGCCGTGGCCAGGGCCTGCAGCCCCGCCACGCCGGCTCCGAGCACCAGGGTCCGGGCCGGCTGGATCGTGCCGGCAGCGGTCATCAGCATCGGCACATAGCGGTCCAGCGCCGCCGCCGCCAGCAGCACCGCCTTGTAGCCGGCGATGTTGGCCTGGGAGGAGAGCACGTCCATGGTCTGGGCCCGGCTGATGCGCGGCAGCAGCTCCAGGGCCAGGGCCGACACCTGGCGGCGGTTGAGCAGATCCGCCAGTCCCCGGGCCCGGTAGGGAGCCAGCATGCCAGCCACCAGGGCGCCGCTGCGCAGACGCTCCAGCAGCTCCAGCGGCGGCGGCTGCACGCACAGCAGGCCGTCCACCTCGCCCCACACGCCGTTGCCGGGCTCGCTGAGCGTCGCCCCCGAGCGCACGTAGGCGTCATCACTGAAGCCGGCGGCCTCGCCCGCGCCCGCCTCCAGGTGGAAGCGCAGTCCCCTGGCCACCAGGCGCTGCACGGTTTCCGGGGTTGCCGCCACCCGGGACTCGCCCGGCTGGCGCTCCCTGGGGATCAGGAGCTGGGTCAATGAAGAGGCACGGTCGGTACTCCCATTTGGGGGCAGCAGGGTGCCCGGGGGCAACGGATCCGTTGCCTTTGTGGGGACTTACCCACGCAGGAGCCCAGCGGGCCGGGCAGCGGCACAGAGCCGGGCTCAGCCGCGCTCAGAACGGTGGCAGCAGTTCCTGCTCCATGCTGCGGGCCGCAAGCAGGGATCCCTGCCGGCGCAGCAGCCGCACCCGCAGGATCATCGGATCGATGTCACACACCCGCCTCCAGCTGCGCTGCAGGTGGAGGCGGCGGGGATCGAGGCGGCGCGGATCGGGCCGCGGGGCACCGCCGCTGGGCCCGTCACGGGAGAGGTCGCGGTGGAAGGGGTCGCGCGGGAGGGCCATGGCACAAGGGGTGACGGCCGGAGTGTGCCCCGAAGCTAGTCAGCCCCGGGGCCGCGGCCATCGGTGAGATCACCCATCCGGGGCTGGCATCGGCCGCTGCAAGCGCTGCTCCCGATGGCGGCCGCACAATGGCCGTCTGGGCCGGGGCCATGGATCCGCTTTCCTTCCGACTGCAGCAGCCCCAGGCCCCACTCAGCGGCGGCGGGGAGGGCACCGGGATCGAACCCCGCCACTGGCAGCGCCAGCTGATCCAGCTGCTGCGCGCCCGCCTGCTGCGGCCCGGCGCCGGCGGCCAGGATGTGCTCCTGCATGCCGGGCCCGGCGCCGGCAAGACCCTCGCTGCCCTGCTCAGCTTCCGCCAGCTGCAGCGGGAGGGACGGCTGGAACGCTTCGTGGTGCTCTGCCACCGCAGTGCCATCGCCCGCCAGTGGCTGCAGGCCGCCGAGCGGCTGGGCCTGGAGCTGCGCGGCTGGGATCCCCGGCAGGGCGCCGCCGCGCTGGCCGAGGGCACCCCCTGGCAGGGACTGCTGCTGAGCTACCAGGCCAGCGCCCGCCACCTCGACCTGCTGATGCGGGGCTGGCCCGGCGGCGCGGCGGGGCCCTGGCTGGCCATTGCCGATGAGGTGCACCACCTGGGGCTCGACCCGGACGAGCCGGATGCTGCTGCCTGGGGCCAGTGCTTCAGCCAGCTCTGCGCCGGGGCCAGCCTGCGGCTTGGGCTCACCGGCACCCCCTTCCGGGCCGACAACCTCGCCTTCTGTGCCGCCCGCCGGCTGGCGCTGCGCGCCGGCGACGACGTCCTCGAGCAGATCGTTCCCGACCTCAGCGTGGAACCGCGCCAGCTGATCGCCGCCGGCGACGTGCGCCCCCTGGAGTTCCGCTTCCAGGACGGCTGGGTGGACCACGGCCGGCCCGGCCCCGATGGCGGGGGCAGCGGCGACGCCGAAACCTCTCCGCTCTCAGCCGAGAGCCGGGAGAGCTGGCGGGCCCGCAACCTGCGCCGGGCGATCCGGCTGGGGGATGGCGGCAACATCGCCCTGCGGGTGCTGCTGGGAGCGCGAGGCCGGCTGGAGCGGCTGCGGCCAGCTCACCCGGGTGCCGGCGGCCTGGTGATCGCCCGCGACATCGCCCACGCCCGCAGCCTCGGGCAGTTGCTGGAGGAACAGGGCGAGCGGGTGTTGCTGGTGCACTCCCGGCACCCCGAGGCCAGCACCCGGCTGGCCGCCTTCCAGGACGGCGAGGCCGACTGGCTGGTGAGTGTGGACATGTGCGCCGAGGGCTTCGACGCCCCGCGGTTGCGGGTGGTGGCCTACCTCACCACCGTGGTGACCCGCAGCCGCTTCGTGCAGGCCATCACCCGGGCAGTGCGCATGAATGGGGAGCGGGCCGCACTGGAGGCGATCCCCCGCGATCCCTCCTATTGTGTATGCCCCGGCGGACCCGCTGCTGATCGGCTATGCCCGCGGCTGGTCCCTGAGCGAGCCCTACCTGCTGCGGGCACGCCCGCCCTGCGGCGACACGCAGACCGGGCCGGCGGCCGGCGGCAACCCGCGGCTGCCTCTGCAGGCGATCGACGAGCGGGTGGGGGAGCTGCTGCGGGTGCGGGGGCCGCAACTGCCCTCGTTCCTGCCCCGTTCAAGCCGCAGCGCTTAGCACAAAACAACTGCCAGGACAGGGCCGCGGCCGGAATCGGCTCAAGCGTTAACGACGTTGTGTCAACCACTACGTCAGTTGGGCTGACGGCCAGGCAACGTGGTGCCACTCGCGGAGACGCGGACCATGGACCCCACCGGGAATCGCCGCCTCACCGTGGCTGTGAGCTGGGCCCTGGCCCGCCAGGCCACCCTCGATTGCTTCGAGCAGTTCGAGGAGAGTTACGCGCTCACCGAGGAGTTCCGCGAGTGGCTGCTCTGCCTCGACGACCACCCCGAGCTGATGGCCGACAGCGTGCTGATGGTGCCCCGCGATCTGGGCCCTCAGAGCGGCAGCGGCCGTCTGGAACCCAGCAGCGACCTGGAGACCGATGGTCTCCTTGAGATCTGACATCAAGCATCAGCGCAGCCCGGCAGCGTCAGACCCGGCCTGGGAGCAGACCCGGCGGCGGATCCGATCCCCTAGGCTCAACTCATAGTCAATCCGCTTTAGCCGTGGCTGCTGCCCGTCCGGACGTTGAAAACCTGGTGATCGTGGGCTCCGGGCCCGCCGGCTACACCGCTGCCATCTACGCCGCCCGCGCCAACCTCAACCCCCTGCTGATCACCGGCTTTCAGGACGGCGGCATCCCCGGCGGCCAGCTGATGACCACCACCCATGTGGAGAACTACCCGGGCTTTCCGGACGGCATCCTCGGCCCCGACCTGATGGACCGCATGAAGGCCCAGGCCGAGCGCTGGGGCACCACTCTCGTGCTGGCCGACGCCAGCAGCATCGACCTCTCGGTGCGGCCGTTCCGGATCAGCGCCGACGGCGACACCTACGCCGCCCAGAGCCTGATCCTGGCCACCGGCGCCAGCGCCAACCGTCTCGGTCTGCCCCAGGAGGAGCGCTTCTGGAGCAGGGGCATCAGCGCCTGTGCCATCTGCGACGGCGCCACCCCCCAGTTCCGCAGCCAGGCCGTGGCCGTGGTGGGCGGGGGCGACTCCGCCTGCGAGGAGGCCGTGTATCTCACCAAGTACGGCGGCCAGGTGCACCTGATCGTGCGCGGCGACAGGCTGCGCGCCAGCAAGGCCATGGCCGACCGGGTGCTGGCCAATCCCCGCATCAGCGTGCACTGGCAGCGCCAGGTGGTGGACTGCAGTGGCAGCGACTGGCTGGAGGCCATCACTTTGCGCGACGCCGTCAGCGGCGCCACCGAGGAGGTGCCGGTGAAGGGCCTCTTCTACGCCATCGGCCACACCCCCAACACCCGCCTGGTGCGCGATCAGCTGGAGGTGGACAGCCACGGCTACCTGGTGACCCGGCCCGGCCGGCCCGAAACCAGCATCGAGGGGGTGTTCGCCGCCGGCGATGTGGCCGATGCCGAGTGGCGCCAGGGCGTCACCGCCGCCGGCAGTGGCTGCCAGGCGGCCCTGGCCGCCGAGCGCTGGCTCAGTCACCACAGCCTGGCGGTGGAGGTGAAGCGCGAGGCCGTGGAGCCTGAGCAGGTGGGCGAACCCCAGCGCACCGCCGAGAGCGATGAGGCCAACTTCAACCCCGACGCCCTCTGGCAGAAGGGCGGCTACGCCCTGCGCAAGCTCTACCACGACTGCAGCAAGCCCCTGCTGGTGATCTACACCTCACCCACCTGCGGCCCCTGTCACGTGCTCAAGCCCCAGCTCAAGCGGGTGCTCGATGAGCTGGGCGGTGCCGCCCAGGGGGTGGAGATCGACATCGAGGCTGATCAGGAGATCGCCCAGCAGGCCGGGGTCACCGGCACGCCCACCGTGCAGCTGTTCCTGCGCAAGGAACTCAAGCAGCAGTTCAAGGGCGTGAAGCAGCGCAGAGAATTCAAGAGCGCGATCGAAAACCTGCTTGCCGTTCCGGCCTGAGCAGCAGCGGGCAAGCGCCTCAGCGCCGTCTGGGCCCGCCCGGGCGGTTGCCGCCGGGGCGCGGGCCGGCGTTGGCGTTGCGTTCCCGGTAGGTGATGCGGCCGCGGGTGAGGTCGTAGGGGCTGATCTCCACCAGCACCTTGTCGCCGGCCAGCAACTTGATGCGGAATTTGGTCAGCTTGCCCGCCGCCCGGCAGAGGCAATGGTGACCGGCAGGCTGCTCGAGGGTCACCAGGTAGAACCCGTTGCCCTGCTCCTTCTCGATCACACCAGAGGTCTCAATCATGCAGCGGGGCGCCGGGTTCAGGTCAACAGGTCCACCAGCTTAGGTGGCCCCCTCACCCCTCCCGAACGGGCGGTAGGGTCTGGCCTCCTCCCTCCGGGCCCCGGGGCCCTGCCCGCCATGGTGCTGCCACCTGCTTCGATGGATCTGGGCCTGCTGCTGATCTCGATCGGTGTGGTGAACCTCTGGAATGCCCGCCGCTCCTGAAGCGTCCAGCCTGCTGTTCCACAAGCCCTACGGGGTGCTGAGCCAGTTCACCCCCGAATCCGGCAGTCCCTGGCGCTGCCTGGCCGATTTCATCTCCGTGCCGGGCGTCTATGCCGCCGGCCGGCTCGACGCCGACAGCGAGGGCCTGCTGCTGCTCACCGCCCACGGCCCCCTGCAGCATCAGCTCACCGACCCCGCCCGCGGCCACTGGCGCCGCTACTGGGTGCAGGTGGAGGGTGACATCGGCGCCGATCGCCAGGCGCTCGAACGCCTCAGTGCCGGGGTCATGGTGCAGGCACGCCGCACCCTGCCGGCCAGGGCCGAGCTGCTGAGCGCCGGGGCCATCGAGGCTGCGGCCATCGCCGAGCGGGACCCGCCGATCCGCAGACGCCGCGCCATCCCCACCAGCTGGCTGCAGCTGGAGCTGCGCGAGGGCCGCAACCGCCAGGTGCGGCGCATGACCGCCGCAGTGGGCCACCCCACCCTGCGGCTGCTGCGGGTGGCGATCGACCTGATGGACGGCGGGCCGGCGCTCAGCCTGGAGGGCCTGGCGCCGGGCGAATGGCGGCAGCTCACCCCTGCCGAGCGCAAGCGGCTGGACCGGCTTGCCACCACGGCCGGGCGCGGCGGCCGCGCCGGAGCTGGGAAGTCGGGCCGGGGCGGCGGTGGGCGGTAGGGCGGCTTGGCCAGACCCCGCCGCCCCTTCAACCGATCACGTCTTTGAGCTCGCGCACCGTCTGCAGCTGGCCGTAGTAGTAGTTGGCGCGGGCGCGGCGCTCGCCGTCCTCGAGGCTGTCGAAGGCATCGAAGCCAAGGCTCTGCCATAGCTCATGACCGCAGGTCTGGTTGAGGGCCTCCACGGCCTCGCTCTCCAGGTTGGCCAGGCGGCGCTGCAGGTTCTTGATCTGGGCAAGCGACATCGGCGGCAGGCGGCTCTGCCGCATAGTACAGGCGAACCATTGCGCCGCTGGGGTGCCGCCGGGCGCCGCCCTCAGAACGGCAGCTTCTTGCGGGCGTCCTTGTCCAGGTCGGCCTCCATGTCCCGCAGCCGCTTGAGGATCGTGTCGTAGTACTCCTTGAGGTAGGACTCCAGGCCGGTGGTCTCGGCGGGGTCGAGGCCGAAGGCCGCGTAGGTGTCCTGCATCGGCGCGTCCAGCCGGGCGCCGCCGCCGGTCACCTTTTCGAAGGCCAGGCGCTCGGAGATGTTGAGGCTGGCCTCGAAGAAGCCCGTCAGCGAGCGCATCATCCCCAGCAGGAAGGGCGGCACCCGGAACATGCGCGCATCCTTGCCCGTGCTGCGCTCGCAGAGCTGGGTGATCTCGCCGGTGGTCCAGGCCCGCGGGCCCACCACCGGGAAGGAGCGGCGCACGGTCTCCTGGCGCTCCAGGGCGGCCACGGCGAAGCGGGCCATGTCCTGGGTGTTCATGTAGGCGATCGGCGTGGGGGAGCCGCTCACCCACACCGTCTGCCCCTCCAGCACCGGGATGGCGAACTGGCTGATCAGCCCCTGCATGAAGGCCGCCCCCTGCAGGATCGTGTAGTCGAAGTCGGAGGCTTCCAGCCACGCTTCGGTGCAGGCCTTGATGTCCATCAGCGGCACATCGCGGTGCTGCGCCGCATTCAGCAGCGAGATGAACACCAGCCGCTTCACTCCCGCACGCTGGCAGGCGGCGAAGAGGTTCAGCTTGCCGCTCCAGTCGATCTGATAAGCGCTGCCGGGATCGGTGGCCCGGGCCGTGGCCGCGTCGATCACCGCCTGCTGGCCCTCCAGGGCGTAGTCGAGGCTGTCGGGATCGAGCAGGTCGCCCCGGGTGAGCTCACAGCCCCACTCCTGCAGGAAGGACGCCTTGCGGGGGGAGCGCACCATGCAGCGCACCTGGTGGCCGGCGTCGAGGCCCCGGCGAGCGATCTGTCGACCGAGGGTCCCGGTTCCGCCGACAACCAGAAGCTGCATGGACACCGCACAAGCCCGGCTGAGCCTAGGGGGGCGCCCTGCGGGCCGAGAGCGGCCGGCGGCCCCGCTGAGCCCGCCCCGGAGCTAGCAGCTCAGTCCTGATCGGCGATGCGCAGCAGCAGCACACCGCCCAGCAGACCAACGGGGATCAGCACCCAGAAGAGGGCAGCGATGCCGAAGATTTCGGAGGCCATGGCGCGGAGCAGGGTTCAGCCCCACTTGTTTAGCAGCGCCGCTCCTGGCCAGGGCGGCTGAGCTCAGCCGCCAGCTCCAGGATCAGCGGCCAGGGGGCGTCGCTGCGCAGCTGGCCCGCCATCACCCCGCTGACGCCGGCACTGTGGCCCCGCCGGCGCAGGGCGGCCACCAGCGCCGCCAGCTTCGGCGGCCCGCCCTGCCCCAGCCGCCGGGCGATCTCCGCCAGGGGCCAGCAGCGGGCGGGCAGGCCATCGTCGCCAGCCAGCCGGCCGAGCAGGCCCAGCGTGCCGGGGCCCACGCTGCGCGGCACCAGCGCCGCCTGCTGGGCCATCGCCTCCAGGCTGGGGCGGTGCTGCAGGGGGCCGATCCAGAGCGGGCCGCTCACCGCCAGGGCCGGGGTGGCCGCCGCTGGGCAGTGGCAGGGCTGCCATTGGCGCAGGCCGAGCAGGGCCTGCACCTGCTGGTCGCCGCAGCCGTGGCAGTGGGCGAGCAGCCCCAGCCGGTTCTCCTCAGCAGCGGCGGGATGGCGGCGCAGCCGCACGGCCGTGCGGAAGGTGCGGCCCTCGCTGAAGGCCACGAGCGGCTCCAGACCCCGCCCCAGGGCCCAGGCGGCGCGGGCCACGCTGCCCAGCTGCAGGCGCAGGGCCAGCTCCCAGCTGGCGGGATGGGCCCGGGCGGCCGCCCCGAAGCGCCGCACGGCGGTGGGGCGGTCATGGCCGGTGGGCGAGCGGCCGTCGGTGCTGGCCAGCACCAGCACCCCATCGAGGCTCACCACCTCCAGGGCCAGGGGCACCAGGGCGGTGGGGCAGCCGAAGGCGTCGAGGTCCACGAGCTCGAAGCGCCGGCGCCGCTGCACACAGCCCGCCAGCAGCCGCTGGGCGGTGAGGGCGGAGAGGCGCAGCGTGCCGCCGGCGGCCTCCAGCGGCGCCAGGTTGCTGCGCAGCAGGGGCAGGCGCTCGGGGTCGGCGTCGTTGGCCCACACCGCTGTGGCTCCGGCCTCCAGAGCCAGGCGCAGCCCGCGGATGCCGCAGCCGGCCATCAGATCGAGCACCCGCAGCGGCCGCTCCCCCGCCGGGCCCTCGCCGGCCGGCGCAGCGGCGGCGAGGGCCCGCGCCAGCAGCACCAGCAGGTCGCGGCTCGGCCGCGACTGGGGCCGGAAGAAGCCGGCGCCGAGCTGCAACCGGGCCGCGGCTTCGCAATAGTGAGCACCAGCTCGGGAATCCAGGGGCCAGCTGCCTTGAGAGCCAAACCCCAGCCTGCCAAGCGGGCGTCCCCCGCCGGTTCAGACCCGGCTTCCCCCGGCGGCGGCAGCGACTGGGGGGAGCACGGCCGCTGGATCTGGCGCGGTCAGAGCTGCCACTGGCGCGTGCTGGGGGACCCGGCCCACCCGCCGCTGCTGCTGCTGCATGGCTTCGGCGCCGCCAGCGGCCACTGGCGCCGCAATGCCGCCGTGCTGGCCGCCGCCGGCTGGCAGGTGTACGGCCTTGACCTGCTCGGTTTCGGGGCCTCCAGCCAGCCCGCCCTGCGCCTCGACAACCGCCTCTGGGCCAGACAGCTCCAGGCCTTCCTGGAAGAGGTGGTGGGCGCGCCGGCGGTGCTGGTGGGCCACTCCCTCGGCGCTCTGGTGGCCCTCAGCTGCGCCGTGTTCTTCCCCGCCTGGGTGCGGGCGCTGGCGGCGGTGCCCCTGCCCGATCCCACCCTGCTCACCGCCCCCCAGGCCCGGCCGCCGCGGCGGCCCCCCTGGCGGCGGCGGTTGAAGCGCTGGCTGGTGATCGTGCTCTGCAGCCTGCTGCCGCTGGAGCTGGTGGTGCCCCTGCTGGCCCATAGCCCGCTGCTGGATCTGGGCATCCAGGCGGCCTATGCCAGCCCCGTGATCGGTGACCGGGAGCTGCACTGGCTGATCGCCCGGCCGGCACGGCGGCCCGGGGCGGTGCGGGCGCTGCGGGCGATGAGCATCGCCATGGCCCTGCGGCCCCACGGGGCCACCGCCCCGGCCCTGCTCAAGCGACTGCGGCAACCGATGCTGCTGCTCTGGGGCCAGGGCGACCAGCTGGTGCCCGTGCGCATGGCCGTGCAGGTGCTCTCGCTGCGGCCGGACCTGCCCCTGGAGGTGCTGGAACACTGCGGCCACTGTCCGCACGATGAGGCGCCGGAGCCCTTCAACCGGGCGCTGCTGGGCTGGCTGGCCCGCCTGCCGGCGCCGCAGCTCCGTGCCGAGGCGGAGCAGTAGCTTGACCTGCAGAGGTTCAGGCCATGAAGCACACGCTCTCGGTGCTGGTGGAAGACGAGTCCGGCGCCCTGAGCCGGATCTCCGGACTGTTCGCCCGCCGCGGTTTCAACATCGAAAGCCTGGCGGTGGGGCCGGCCGAGAAGAACGGCATGTCGCGCCTCACCATGGTGGTGGAAGGTGACGGCCGCACCCTCCAGCAGATGACCAAGCAGCTCGACAAGCTGATCAACGTGCTCGGGGTGATCGATCTCTCCACCCTGCCGGCGGTGGAGCGCGAGCTGATGCTGCTCAAGGTGTCGGCTCCGGTGCGCCAGCGCGGGGAGATCCTCGAGCTGGTGCAGGTGTTCCGTGCCCGGGTGGTGGATGTGGCCGACGAGGCGCTCACCCTCGAGGTGGTGGGGGATCCCGGCAAGCTGGTGGCCCTCGAGCAGCTGCTGGAGCCCTACGGAATCCTGGAGATCGCCCGCACCGGCAAGGTGGCCCTGGAGCGCTCCTCCGGCGTCAACACCGAACTGCTCAAGGTCACCGCCTCCGAGAAACGGGTGCCGGCCTAGCCGCCTGTCACCACCGTCGCCCTGACGATCCGGTCTCCCTGCTGGATGCGGTCGATCACCTCCATCCCCGAGCTCACGCGGGCGAACACCGCGTAACGGCCGTCCAGTTCAGGCAGGGCCTGCAGCGCCACATAGAACTGGGCGCTGGCGGAGTCCGGATCAGAGGAACGGGCCATGGCCACGGCACCGCGCTGGTGGGGCAGCACCAGCTCCCGGGTCACCGCCGGGTTGGTGAGCACCTCGCCGTAGCGGGGGGCCTCCTCGCCGCTGAGCTTCACCTCCAGGGGGATCAGCCGCGCCTGGCCGCTGTCGGGATCGATGAAGCTGCCGCTGCCGTACTGGCTCACGGGCGTCACCGGGTTGGCGGAGAGCGGATCGCCGCCCTGCACCACGAACGGACTGGGCTGGCGCACCACCCGGTGGAAGGCGGTGCCGTCGTAGGCCCCGCGCCGCACCAGGTCGAGGAAGTTGCCGGCGGTGAGCGGCGCGGCCTCACCGTCGAGTTCCAGCCGCACCTCCCCCTTGCTGGTGGTGATGGCCACGGTGGCCGCTCCATCGAGGCAGGGGCTGGCGGCGCTGGCGCAGCCCGGCGCCGGGCCGCTCTGGCCAGCGCTGCTGCAACCGCCCAGCAGCAGGGCCGCCGCCAGACCGAGTGCCGCCGCCAGGGCGCGCAGGCTCATACGCCCTCCAGGGGCACGGCCAGGAAGCGGGCCAGCTGGGCGCCGGCGAGCTCCAGCTCGGCCAGGGGCATCGGCTCTCCCACCCGGGTGAGGGGCAGATCGCGGCGGCCCTGCACGCGCAGGGCCAGGCGGCGGCGGGGGCTGAGGCCGTCGCGCACCTCCACCTTCACGGCCTGGATGTCGCGCAGGGGGATCTCCACGTCGATCAGGCGGCGGAAGCCGCGGCGGGTGATCGTCGCCTTGCCCGCGCTGCGGTCGAAGCGGTTGCTGCCGCCCCCCACGTCGATGCCGATCACCGACCACAGATAGGTGGCCAGCAGCACGGCCGCCGTGCCGTACAGGCCCATCACCAGCCCCTGGGGCACCAGGGGCAGCTCGGCCGGATGACCCACGGGCAGAAGGTCGCGGTGCAGGTAGCTGGAGAGGCAGGTGAGCAGGAAACCCACACCGCCGATGCTCACCACCGTGGCCACGAGCAGGTTGGAGGGCCGGCGGGATCCCAGCACCGACTGCTCGAGCACATCACTGGTGTCGGGCGCGTCGGGCACCTCGGGCGGATCGGGCACGTCGGTCACAGCGGTGGAGGCCATCCGGCGGGGCGGAGTGAACTGGAGCCATCTTGGCGCGGGGGCTGACGCCCGGGGCGGCGGGGCGCGGGAGAAACCAGCTCCGGCAAGGGGTTTCAGCCCATTGCGAATGGCCTCGCGATGCCGGCGAACGTTGTTACCATCGCCCGGTATCCCGCACTCTCCATGACGATCGCAGTAGGGCGCGCGCCAGCGGGCCGGGGATGGTTCGACGTCCTCGACGACTGGCTCAAGCGCGACCGTTTCGTTTTCGTGGGCTGGTCCGGTCTGCTCCTGTTCCCCACGGCCTACCTGGCCCTGGGCGGCTGGCTCACCGGCACCACCTTCGCCACCTCCTGGTACACCCACGGCATTGCCAGCTCCTATCTCGAGGGCTGCAACTTCCTCACCGCCGCCGTCAGCACCCCCGCTGACGCCATGGGCCACAGCCTGCTGCTGCTCTGGGGCCCCGAGGCCCAGGGCGACTTCGTGCGCTGGGTGCAGCTCGGCGG
>JBCBTI010000017.1:0-54905 GCA_039818745.1 Cyanobacteria bacterium J06638_7 | reverse complement strand
TGCCATGGCAGGGGGAGGACAGGGCGGAACCCGCCTACGTAATTGACGCGACCCGCCTACGTAGTTGACACCGGGCACGGATCGTCAATCGCCGGGGACGAGGAAGGAGATCCCGAACGTCACCGGGATCCCCTCCAACATCCCGGCCCACTTGCACACACTCACGTTGCCGGCGCCTTCGATGCGCTCATGGGTGAACAGGGGCTGGCCGCTCTCGCGCACCAGCCGGTCGTTGGCCTGCAGGCTGGCCGCCGTGGCGGCGGATTCCGCGCTGGGCCCGAAGTCGCTGTCGCCGCGGCCGGCCACGGATCCGCCGGCGAAGCGATCCATGGGTTCGCTGCCCCAGAGATACACCCCGTTGCCGTCCTTCGCCCAGAAGTAGAAGGGAACCTGCTTGAAGGGCTCCAGATCCGAGAGGCGCATGGGGATGGCTGCCGATCGATCCAGGTTCGCAGACCCCGGCACCGCGAGGCTGGAGACCGTGTGGTCTGGCGGCTCACCCCGAGGAAGGGGATCCGCAAGGCATCCCGGCCCTGGATCCGGCAGTACGGGGTTTCGGAGTTCGGGCTGCTGGCGAGTGATCTGCTCGACGTTGTGGATCATCCGGAGGCGGAGGGGCTGTGCCTTCCTTCCCTGCGCCGGATGATCGCTTCGGGGGACACGGTGCCCCTGGAGCTGCAGCGTTTCCCGGCGCTGTTCGGCGGCACGGTGCTGGAGGGCTGCTGGATGACCGAGGTGGGTGGGTACTCCGCCATGCAGCCCGTGCACGGGGTGCGCAAGCCCGGCGCGATCATTGCTTCCGCGGAGATCGAGGAGCTGCTCGATGCCCACCCGGCCGTGCATGCCGCCGTGGTGGTGGGCGTGCCCGCCCGCCGCCACGGTGACGTGCCGGTGGCCTGGTGGCAACCCCAGGCCGGCATGGCCGAGGACCAGGATCTGCACGTCGATCTGACCCGGCAGCTGGCGGCGTACAAGCTGCCGGTGCGGGATCTGCCCATCGCCGAGATGCCGCGCGACAGCGCCGGCAAGTTTGACCGCGCCGCCCTGGGTGAGCAGGCCCGATCGCTGCTGAATCAGCCCGAGAGCGGGCCGTGCTCGAAGGGAGCCGCTGCCGGGAATTGAGGCGGGAGGATGGGCAGCCCTTTCAGGCCGCAGCAAACCGAGGCCTGATCTGTGAGAGAAACGTCGTCACCTGTCCTCTGTGGTGTGTCTGGTGGTGGAACAGATGGATCACCAGGACCCAGCGGGGAACGGCACGAATTCTGCCGTCCACCTGGCTTTGGTAGACATGCTCTTCCTTCAACCAGCCTTGAATCGATTTCTTCTCGCATCCGCGTTAGAGACGAAAACGAAGAGGCGAGGTCTTGGCCGAGTTCGGGAACTTGCTCAGGATCACCCGTAAAGCAAGAGAGAAATGCAAGGTCTGCGTACACGATATGGTTCAGTGTCTTGTAGATTAATTGAAAGAATGCCCCCCCGATCCAGCCGAAGCTCCCCCTCGGATAGCCCTAGGCAAACAGCGTAGAGCTTGCAGTTCATCCACTTGTTGTACTCGGGCAAAAGTTGAACGTGCTGGGTTCGGGAATCATCTGAAGATCAGCGGCTTGAAAATCTTCATGAAGACCAGGAAGACGATCTGGTCTGAGGCCCAACGCTGCCCATGAGTGGCAAGCAGGAAACCTAGGATGGTGCAACAGAAAGGTGGTAGTGGGATGTCCACTCAAGGGGCTTGTTCGGTGTTCTGACTGGCGTCGTTGATCAGTATGGAGGCATAATGTGTTTCTGAAAGTCTGGGATTGACGCAACTCCTTAATCACATTTTATGCGGTTGAAAGTGAATGGAAATCAAGCGCGGGCTCATATTCCTGTATGCATCTACAAGCCAGTCTTGCTAGGGTCGTAGCAGCCCAAGCAAATCAGCGGTGACAGCGGCCACTCTCTCAATCGCGCAGGACGCTAGAGCCGCAGAGGATACCTTAGATCTTCTCATTTCATATAATAGCAAGGGAAGCAAGAAACTACTAAAAGATCCTGATGGCGCTACTCATGGTAGCTGGCAACTTTGGCTCCCACCTCATTTCAACACCTCGCTAGACCTCCGATACATCTGGAGGCAACAGACAAAGAACAAAGAAGTTGTTCGGAAATGGAAGGAGTGGGCCCAGGGCTCCAATTTTAGCTTTAATGAAGGAGCGATTATCTATGACAGGGATGTATCGAGCCTGGAGACATGGGGCGACAAGCTGGATGCCATTGACTGTTACGTGGTCCTTGGGCCGACTCAGCCGGTTTCCCTACGAGCAAACTCTGCGTCGGATGCAGCAGTGGACGACAGCTTCGGCAGAGCTCAGAGAAATCCTGGATCTGTAAACTTCAGGATTTTTGTGCCCACAACCGACCATAGGTCAGTTGTTTCTGGCGAACACACTGTCACGCAGGATCAGTTTGTTCGCTATGCAATCTCAGGATCTTTCTAGCGTCTACTCATGGAACGCCTTGACTTTCTTGTGAAAGGCTCCTCCTCAGAGCCTTATCACGTCACGTTCTTGAAGAGCGGCACAAACATCTCGGCATATTGCACATGTCCGGCCGGCGAGAATGGCCAGTATTGCAAGCACCGATTCGGGATTCTCGCTGGATCTCTCGTCAATGTCATTAGCGAGAATATTGCAGACATTGCAATAGTAAGCTCGTGGCTACCAGGAAGTGACATCGAGACAGCCTGGGTCGAAGTTAAGCGACTTGAGCATGAAGCGGAGCAAATAAAGTCGCTATTGTCTCATGCAAAGAAGGCACTTGCAAAAGCCATGCGCGATTGATGGAGATTTAAGCTTGAATCTGAATCAGAGGGTGTCGCCATTGGCAGCTCCACGGATACTCTTGTCCGCCTAACGCTGGCCATCACCTGCCCGCAGAGAGCCATCGAAAAAGATCCTCAGAGGGCGCTTTGAATCTGCGGTGGCGGGTCAGGTGCATGGCCGTGTTGTACAGCCCTGCTTCCACTTGTCTACCAACGCATGCGTGACATCCAGGCACATATATCGGATTCTAAATCTTGAAAGCTAGATAGACTACGTAGTGGAGAGAAATCATCAATCGCATGAGAAATCCGATGAATGTACCTCTGTGGCTTGAACTCTCTGAGACGTCTTCCAGTCTTTTGACTTGCCGTTCGCAGCAAGCCGTAGAGATACTCTTTGGGATCAATTATGCGCTCAAGCCGAGATAAGCGAGGTAAGACCAACGGGGCAGTTCCATTTTGATTCTCTGCAGCGAATCTAATTGCATCCTCCGAGATCAACAGCCATGTTTCTGTCATTCGTATGGGGATAATCGGTATGTAATGAAGTTCAGACCCAAAGCCATGCGGTCAATCGCGGAATCAATTTCGGTTAGCCTTTGTTCTCTTAACTGTGCTTCAGCATCTCTGTGGATGAATAACAGATCACAATCATATAGATCTAGTGCTCTGGCAACTCGATCTTGCAGAGATCTTGCCGAGTATCCAGACAGATCTGCCCACTCTCCCTGGACTGCCACAGGCACGCCTAGGTCGACTAAAAGCCAATTAAGAATCGGAATTAGGACTTTGTCGGAGCTGCCATCAGCTAATAGTGTATAACGAAGCATTTGCAGTCTACCTACACTTCCAGCGCGAGTTGCTTAATCTCAGGGCGGTCAATAACTCGCCTTGTTGAGCCATCGCGCTTGCCATTCCGAGCCTTTTCGCTTGGTGGGACTGACACTAGATAGCTAAGCAACTTTCCCTTTGCTACAGGTCTAACATCTGGCGACATGGTCTGCCTCCATGTCCCAGACAACCACCTAAACACTGTTGCATCAAACCGGTGTATGCCTACCAGTTGTTGTTCAGTGGAAGCAATTAGGAGGCAGTCGTCGTTGATCTGTTTAACGACAGATGGAGAGTGTGTATTGATGATTACCTGCCGGAGCGGATTGTCGGCTCCAGGAGGCTCTTGTGGATCGCAAGCGATTGCCTCAAGAAGGTTGAGAATTGCAGGAATACGGGATGGCTGTATTCCATTCTCTGGTTCCTCCATGCATATCACGCCTAAAGCAGATGGATCTTCTGCTAAGGTCGCTAGCGCAAGAAATCGTAGAGTACCGTCTGAAAGAGATCTGGCTTCATGAAGCGTTCCATCACGATTAAAAAGCTGAAGAACCAATAGCTGGCGCCTGTCATCCTTGTCAATTGTAATTGATAGAACATCGTCAATCAGGCTCGAAAGCCTTCCGGAAACATGCTCGAAAACATTGCGGTCTGCTCCATACATGTGCGCCAAAGAAAATAGTGTTGCTGGAAGATGTGCGCCATTAGCCTCCAACCCTGGTGGCGTCAGAAAGCTATCGGGATGACGGAGCGCGGAAGGCTCAAGCTGAAGCAATCTCCACGACTCCATCTCACGTTTTACCAACAGGGACGTTGGGCTTTCCATTGCATTAACGGTCGACAACACAGTCCTTGGCAAGCTTTCTGACTTGAAGCGCCTTGGTTGTCCACCGCGCTCCTGATGTAGTTCGATTTCGCCATTCAACAGATCTGTGGAAATAAAGGGCACACGCCGCCCCTTCCCAACTACAACTGAGTTCCGCCAATTAGTAGCACTATGTGGAAACCGCAATATCTTTGCCGCGCTTCCTTTGGGAATAGGCTCTAGCTTCTCCGAAATCAACCGAATCATGCCTAGGCCGGAGCTGCCACTCGATGCCGAGAACTCGAGCTCAAGCTCATATTTGATAAATGTAATTGATGCTATCGCTGTCTGACCAAGGCTGTCCTTGCCTTCGCTTGGAATAATCATCTCGGCAGACATGAAGATGCGCTCTTGATACTGGTCTTTCCATCTATGGAAAAGGTCTCTAGCATTCCCAGTTAGATCGGTTTGCGCGCGAACAGATAATGCTGCATTCAGGAAAGTATCGCTAGCCAAGTGAGACAGAAACTGAATCGCGTCGAAAAGATTTGACTTGCCTACTGCATTTGGTCCAGCAATGCAGGTAAACGGACCAAAGTGCACATCAACGTCCCACAGGCTTTTAAATCCCTTGACCCGCAATCGTGTTAGCATAGAGATGTGGCCTTTGTTGCATTCTAGGCTTTTCCGCGGGGAATGCAAAGAGATCAGGGCCTGTATCGCGTCTGAGTCAATTCTCTACAGTGCCTAAAGTTATAGACAAATCTTAAGCGACTGGCTCCTTGATGGAAATTGGTTTGGTCTGTACAACTAGTCATTGGTCGGTTCCGCGAACCACACCCAAGCTCACCACCCTGTCCGATAACCACGCCCCGCTGAGGCAAACCTCCTTTGAAATTCCCACTGGCGCAGGGGATCCCGCGCCTGGCGCAATCAACTTAGCCCTGGTTCACGGGTCCGATAGCCACATGGTCGTTTCGATACCCTCGGGCCAGGAGTGGGAGCCGGCTCTACTCCTGCTTCATCCAGACAGGTGCGCTGCCGCTCCAGCCCGGATCTCACCCAGCTCCTCAGGCGGAAGCTTCGCCAGCTGTTTCATCACCAGGGCCATGCGCGGATTGCGGCGCAGCTCGGCGGCGTGACGGGCCAGGAAGTCCCAGTAGAGGGCGTTGTAGGGGCAGGCCCCAGGCCCGCTGCGTTGCTTCACGGTGTAGCGGCAGCCCTTGCAGTAGGTGCTCATGCGGTTGATGTAGTTGCCGCTGGCCGCATAGGGCTTGCTGGCCAGCAGGCCGCCGTCGGCGAACAGGCCCATGCCCAGCACGTTGGTCTGCATCACCCAGTCGTAGCCGTCGATGAACATGCGCTGGAACCAGGCCGTGAACGCCTGCGGATCGAGGCCGGCGATCAGGCCGTAGTTGGCCAGCACCATCAGCCGCTGGATGTGGTGGGCATAACCGTTGCCCTCCAGCTCCTCCAGCACCGTATCCAGGCAGGCCATCCCGCTGCCACCCAGCTGCTCCAGCCACACCGGCAGCGGCCGCTCCGCACCGAAGTGATTGCGGTTCGCGTAGTCAGGCCCGAACCACCAGTACAACCCGTGGGTGTATTCGCGCCAGCCCAGAATCTGGCGGATCACCCCCTCCAGTCCCGCCAGCGGACTGTGTCGCTCCAGGCCCGCCTGCTCCAGCCGGCGGATCACCTCCAGGGGATGCAGCAGTCCCAGATTCAGGTAAGGGGAGAGCAGGGCATGCCAGAGGGTGGGCTGGCCGCTCACCATGGCGTCCTGGTAGGGCCCGAAGCCATCCAGCCGCGTGGCGATGAAGTGCTCCAGCACCGCCAGCGCCTGCTCGCGGTTCACGGCCCAGCGGAACTGGCGGGCATCCCCCGGCAACGGCGGGCCGCCACTGGCTTCCAGGGCCTCGGCGGCCCGCTGCACCTTGGCGATCACCGCCGCGGTGATCGCGTCGGGCTCGAACCAGAGCGGCTCCGGCCCCAGCAGGCCCTTCGGGGGTGGCTTGCGGTTGGCCTGGTCGTAGTTCCACTGGCCACCCAGGGGCTGGGCGGCGCCATCCATCAGCACGCCGAACCGCCGGCGGCCTTCCCGGTAGAACAGCTCCATGCGCAGCTGCTTGTAGGGAGCGGCCCAGGCGGCGAAGTCCTCGCGGCTCCAGAGGAAGGCATTGGAGCGATGCCACACCAGCCGGGGCGCCGCCGCTCCCATCGCCGCCACCGCCCGAACAATCGCAGCGCGGAAGGGACGCTCCGCCGGCTCCATCAGGTGCAGTTCGTGGATGCCGTGCTCCTGCACCCAGGCGCCCAGCCCGATGCTGAAGCTGGTCACCTCGCGGTGATCCACCACCCAGCCGGCAGCCGCCAGCTCCTGGGCGAAGTGGCGCATGGCACTCCACACCAGCACCAGCTTCTGCCGGTGGCAGCGCCGCTGCAGCAGGGCCGACTCACTCTCGAGCAGCAGCACCCGGGCGGCGCCCGTCCCCTGGGCGGCCAGGGCCGCCTGCTGGGGCGAGAGCTGGTCGCCCAGCACCCAGACGCCCTTCACAGCCAGCTCAGCGCTGGAAGCGGGGGTCGGTCTCCAGCCAGCGCTCGAAAGCGGCCAGGCCCTCGATCAGCGCCCACACGCTGAGCCCGAAGGCCAGCACCCCGCCGGCGGCCATCAAGATCGCCAGCATCACGGGGATCGCCGCCAGGGCCACCAGGGGCGCCACCACCAGGGCGCCCACGGCGGCAAGTCCAAGAACCGGGGCCACCAGTGCCGAGGGCGGGCCGCTGCGATGGGGCTGGATGGCAGCCATGGCAAGCACTCCGTAGGGCCCCTATTCTGGGCGTCGGCGACTCCCCCCTGGGGCGGCGCCGGGGAGGAAAACCGGTTACGCAGCCCCCGGCGCCGGGCTCAGTACTGCAGGCGCAGCAGCTGATCCAGCCGGATGGCGGGTCCGTCATCGCGCTTCGGTCTGAGGTTGAGGTTCAGCTTCAGCGACTCCACCTCCAGGTCATAGCCGGTGGCCTCCGGGTCGCAGCCGTTGGCGGTGAGGGTGCGGCGCTGCCGCTGCGCCGTGGCGTCAATCATCGAGGGCGACGTGGGCGACCCCGCTTTCAACTCGTCCAGCAATTGTTCGGTAAGCCGCAGGCAGGGCGCCGTCTGCGCCGCAGCCGGCAGGGCGGCAGCCATCAGCAGAACCGCGGGCAGGCCCACTCCTTGCCACAGAGGCCGGTGCATGGCGAAATCAGCGCATCCAGGTGTCAACCACTCTGTTGGCCCTGAGGTGCACCTGCGGCAGGGCAGGCCGCAGGTTGCAGCGGCACCAGCTGGGCCAGCCTGTTGGCCTGCAGGGGATTGAGGTTGTCGTCACTCACCAGCAGCAGCGTCGGCCTGCCGTCCTCCAGGCGCGGGCCGGGGGTGAGGCCCTCCCAGTTGTCGGGGCTGAGGCCCGCGGCGATCAGATCCCACGCCGCCAGGGGAGCCGATGGCGCAGCGGTGGGTGCCGCAGGCAGCGAATAGAGGGCCAGGCGGATGGACCAGTTGAAGGGAGCCTCGAAGCGCCGCAGCAACCCCAGCACCTGCCCCGAATCGAGCGCCAGCAGCTCGGTGAGCCCCCAGCCATCCCCGGCTGGCAGCAGCAACGATCCCAGCGGCTGGGGCTGGGGGGCGTCGATGCTCGGGTTCTGGCCCGGTTGCCAGCCCCAGCGCAGCAGCCGCACCACCCCGGGCTGATCCTGAAGCAGGGGGTGCTCGGCGGCCATCAGCAGTGCCGGGGCACCGTCGGTCCCGGGCATCAGGGTCAGGGATTCGGGTCCGCCGTTGCTGGCCAGTCCGCGGCCCTCACCCGGCTGCCAGTCGGCGGGCAGCTCCAGAGCCTGCAGCAGCAGGCCGCTGCTGGCCTCGAAGCGCAGCAGCTGGGCCGGCAGCTCCCTCAGGCGGCGGCCCTCGCTGGCCACCCAGAGCTGACCCTCCACCAGCACCATGCCCTCGCCATCGATCCGCGCCGGCAGCGTGGCCGCCGGGCCACTGCGCAGCGGCAGGGTGCGTTGCAGCCGCAGCGGCGCGTCGCCGGCCAGGGCGGGCTCCAGTCCGCTCCAGATCGAGACCGATCCTTCGGGCAGATCGCTCAGCAGCCAGAGCCGATCCATGCCGGCCTGGCGGAAGACAGCCGAGAAGCCGCCGATCGGCTCCCCTTCAAGGCCCTGGCGGGGCAACTCGAGCTCGCGCACGAGCTGCCAACCGGCCTCACTGGGGCAGGGGAGCTCCCGCAGGCTGCCGGAAACGGCTGCCGGTCCCTCCGACATCGCGGCGAGGACCACAGCGCCGATGGCGGCGAACCTGGCCAGGACAAAGCCTGAGTTGCCCATCACCCGGTGCCCTCTGCGAGGTGTGATCACCGGCCCATGCTGCCTGCGGATCGGGGGGCTTGCTGGTGGCTGGCTTGAGCGGGCGGAGCCGGCTGAGGTGCGCAGCCGATGCGATCAACAAAACCAACAGCCCGCGACCATCTCGGCCCCGTTGCCTAGGCTGAAGCTGGCGTTCTCATCCCTCGGAGGCTCTGTTTTCTCCATGGCCAGCAATCTGGAACGTCTCATTGACGCGGCCCCCGCACACATCTATCTCAAGGATGCAGAGGGACGTGTTCTGTTTGTGAATCAGGCCACAGCCACCGCTCTGGCCCAGGCCAAGGAGGAGCTGATCGGAGGATTGGATCGCGATCATCTACCGCCGGAGCAGATGGCCACCATCCGCGATCACGACCTCGCAGTCCTTCAGTCAGGCACACCCCAGAGCTTCCAGATGAAGCTTGACTTTCCAGGGGGCAGCAAAACCATGGTCGACCATAAGTTTCCGGTGACCTTGGAGGATGGCAGCACCGGGGTGGGTGGAATCGCGGTGGTGGTGGAGGGATCATCCACCTGAGCCAGAGCACTCCCGGCGCCGCCGATCGCGGGGCGCGAACCACAGCTCAATCAGCCCACTGAACCCTCATGAGAGTTGACCCCGATCTGCGCCGCAAGGCGTTGCGCTCCGCCCTGGCGCTGCTGGAGACGGCCCGCAATCCCGAAACGGTGGTGGTCCATGGGGTGCCGGTGGTGGAAACCATCGACCGCTCGCCCCTGGGGGAGATCACCCGCCGCCATCTGCTCGCCGATTCCCAGCTGCGGGAGTTCGCCGCGCAGCGCTACCAGGGAGAGTGGCCGAGGCCGGAGGCGATGCGGGCGATGCCGCCCGGCAGCCTCGGCCGCCTCTTCCAGGAGCGCTTCGATCGCCTGGGCCTGCACCGGCTGCCCGCCCTGGCCCTCGACGACGAGCAGGACGATGGCGCCTACCTGCAGAAACGGCGGCTGGCCACCCACGATGTGCACCACACCGTGCTGGCGCTGCCGGTGAGCGTGGCCGGCGAGGCGGCCGGTGCCGCCTACTACTCGGCCGCCCTGAATGAATTCGGCACCGGCGCCATCCTCCTGGCCTGGATGTTCCATGCCATGGAGAATCCCTCCGAGCGGGAACGGATCTGGAAGGGCGTGCGCTTCGGCCTCGACCTGGCCGAATGCCTGGGCACGCGGCTGCTGGCGATGCGCTGGGAGGAGGGCTGGAGCGAGCCGATCGGCAGCTGGCGCGAACGGCTCGGCATCGCCGATCTGCTCCAGGCCACCCCCTTCCCCGAGGAGCTGGCGCTGCTCAGCTGAGCTGCCGGCAGGAGCCCGGCCGTTGCGCTGGCCGTTGCCCTGGCAGAACATGCACAAGGAGCGTTACATCATCGAGGCCAGGCTCCATTGAGCTCCTTACCATCCCTGCAGGAAGAGTCCTGCAGCATGGAACGGTTCAGTGTTTCCGGGCAACTCCGGGCTGGCAATGTGCCAGTGAAGGGTGCCCAGATTCTCCTGGTGGAGGCAGGAACAACCAACCGATCCGCCAGGGTTGTTGCGAGAACGTCAACAAGAAAGAACGGACATTACGATCTTCACGATCAAGCCACCACCAGGAACCGCCTTCTCTACACACTGGCATTCCTGCCTGGGGGCAAGGGAGGGTCGCAGCCAGGTCGCGTTCTGGCAGGCGTGCTGGCGCCGCAGAAGGGAACCACCCAGACCTTGAATATCAACGAGCTCACCACAGTTGCCACCGCCTGGAGTTTCAACAACTTCCTCGAGGGCAACCAGGTGGAAGGGCCGAAGCGGTCCCTGAAGGTGGCACAGGCAGCTTACAACAATCTGGTTACCCAAGAGGGTTCACTGGCCGAAAGGATCTCGCTGCGTGCAGCGCAGGAAACAAAAGCCACCTTCTTCTCCCTGGCCAACATTCTCTCCAGATCGGTTACTGGAAACAAGCGAGCTCTCAATCAGTTTCTGGACACGGCGGTTGACGCTCGCGGAACGCCTGCATCCTCCACGTTGGAGGCGCTGAGCAATCTGGCAACAGCACCGCTGAACGTCAACAGAAAACTCTTTCAGCGATCCCAGCGCAATCCCACCTACTCAGGGGGCCTCGCCACGAAGCCCGATGCCTGGGTGCTGCCCCTGGTGCATTTCGGACGTGACAAGAATGGCGTCAAGCCACTCAATGGACCAGGGAATATTGCCATCGATAAGCAGGGCAACCTCTGGATCTCAAACAACTACACACCATTTGCACCGCAAGGCAAGCCCCCATTTCCCGGCAACACACTCATCAACCTTGATCCCGGAGGCAATCTCATACAAGACACGCCCCTCCAGGGTGGCGGTCTGTACGGAGCAGGCTATGGGATCGGTATTGATCCGGATGGACAGATCTGGGTGGGGAACTATGGTTTTGGCGGCAGGAATGCCTTCACCGGCCAGCCGGCTCTCATCCCCCTGAGAGGCAACGGCAACAGCGTGTCCAGATTCGGCCCGCAGGGGCAGGTGAGATCACCCAATGGATCAAAGGTTCCACAGCGAGTACCCACGGGTGGCATCACCCGTGGAAGGATGCTCGGCCCGCAGGGAATAGTGGCCGATCAGCAGGGCAACATCTGGATTGCCAGCAACCGGGAAACCAGAACGCAGGACAGCAAGGTTGTGCTCTACCTGGACGGACTTCCCAAGAACCCCTCAAATCCACGCCCCTTCAAGCACCCAAGCCTGAGCCAGCCGTTTGACATTGCCATCGATGCGGAGGGTGATGCCTGGGTGGCCTATACGGAAGGGGGCCGGTTCAACAACGGTGGCGTTGTAGAGCTCCGGTACAATGAAAGGACGCAGCGCTTCGCCAGTCGAACCTATACCGATCGACGCTTCAACGGCCCATGGGGCATCGCCACAGCAAAGAATGGCGAGGTGTGGTTCACCAACAATGGCCGTCGTAATGGCTCCTCAGTCAGCGTCATCAACCCCCAGCGCAACACGAAGGAAACATTCAATCTCAGCGCTGACAAGCTCGGAGCATGGGGAATCAATCTGGATACCCGAGGCAATGTCTATCTCACTGCCTTCAGGCAGCAATCGATCTATGTACTCAGCGGAACAAGGCAGCGTGTAGCTGGCCAGGTTGTGAAACGTGGCGAGCTTCTTTCTCCGTCTGACGGATACAGGATTCCCGGCATCCTGCAGAGAGCGACAGGGGTTGAACTGGATCCGGCGGGCAATCTATGGGTCGCCAACAACTACCAGACAAACCCTCAGAACTTCGGTGGCAGAAATATCATTCAGTACGTCGGTGTAGGCAGCCCGGTTGATACTCCCTTGATCGGCCCTGTTGCATCCGTTGGCCCGGGGTCCAAGACCCCACCAGGCAGAAGAACGCTATTCAGCCTTGCCAATCCCGAGATCCTTGGGCGAACCAGGGTAAGACCTGAGGACATCGCCGTGTACAACAGATCCTCTGGTCAGTATGGGTTGTTTTTCGATGGTTCCAGGTCGGGATTGAAGGGTGTGGGAATCGACGGTTTTGATGTTCTCACGGGTAATCGTATTCTCCTTTCATTCACCAGGAAAGTCACTGTCGGTGGCAGCACCTTCCAACCCTCAGATCTGGTTCTGTACTCGACCGACAACCTGGATAGCCGATCCAAGGGCAGTTACCAGATGATTCTGGATGGCTCTGATGTGGGCCTGAAACGCAGAGGGGAGAACATCACCGGCGTGAGCCAGGATCCACTGACGGGGGATTTCCTGATCACAGTCTCCGGAAGCTTCTCCGCCCAGGGAGTCACTGCCTCCAGCAGGGACATTGTGCGTTTTCAGCCTGATCGCCTCGGAAACCGAACCAGAGGTTCCTGGAAACTTGAGACAACGGGAGATGATCTGGGCCTGGCCAGGAACTCCCGCGGCCTTGACGCCTTGAGTGAGGTCAACGAATCCCAGCTCATCTCCACCAGGGATTCTGAGCCTTTACCCGGGCTCTCCGGCAATCGTAGCGACATCATCAAAATCACCCCTTCCGATGGTGCCTCCAACAAGGGTTCAACCTTCACCAAGTCTTTCGGCCGCCTGGATCGGAACAACGTGATCGGCATCGACATCCTGTAGGCAAGCTCCGACGATCGAGCAACCCTGGGGAGGTCACCCCTCCCACGTTTGGTTCCGATCACGGCCTTGTGCCCCCCTGTCAGTGGGATGAGCCCCGCGGCTTGCCTGCAGGGGTCTCCTCCGCCAGGCGGCAGGCCCGCCGCGTCAGGGCCGCCGCGTAGCCGCGGTCCACGGCGCCGGCCTGGGGGCTGATCTGGCCGGTGCGGCAGTCCACCACCAGGCGCTCGCGGTGGCCCTGCTGATCGTTGAGACGCAGCCGCAGCTGCCAGTGGTGCTTGGCGCTGCGGGTGATCTCATCGCCGCACACCGGCCCCACGCACAGCCCCGGCGCCGCCAGGGCTGGCGGTGCCCCGCGCAGGGGCAGGGGAGACAGCAGCAGCCCCGCCAGCAGGCCCAGCAGCAGCAGCAGCCGAGCCAGCCTCCTCAACCGGCCAGCTCACTGAACACCGCATCGCTGTGGGGCTGGCCTGAGTCGGGCTGGCCCGGTTCGGACTGGCCGAGCTCGGGATGGAAGTACGTCCACACCTGGCGGGCCAGAGCGGGACCCATGCCCGGGGCGGCGGCGATCTGCTCCACCCCGGCGATCTGAATGGCGTCGATGGAGCGGAAGTGGGCGAGCAGATCGCGCACCCGTTTGGGGCCCAGGCCGGGGATTTCGGAAAGCCGCGAGCGCTTCATGCGCTCGCCGCGCTGCTGGCGGTGGAAGCTCACGGCGAAGCGGTGGGCCTCATCCCGCAACCGGCGCAGCAACTGCAGCCCCAGCTGCTCCGGATCGCTCTCGAGCGGCTCGCCCGCCCCCGGCAGGAACACCTCCTCGCGCTGCTTGGCCAGGGAGCACACCACCAGATCCTCGGCCAGATCCAGCTCCCGCAAGGCCTCCATCACTGCCGACAGCTGGCCCTTGCCGCCGTCGATCATCACCACATCGGGCCAGTCGCCCATGCCGTCGGTGTGCAGGGTGGTGGCGGCCCGGCCGCGCAGGGCGGCCAGATCTGCCCCCTCCGCCTTGGCCTGGGCCCAGCGGCGGAAGCGTCGCCGCATGATCTCCGCCATGGCCATGAAGTCGTCGGAGTGGCCGGCGCGGATCGAGCTGCTGCGGAGCCGGTATTTGCGGTAGTGCTGCTTGGCCGGCAGCCCGTCGATGAACACCACCTGGGAGGCCACCGCATCACTGCCCTGGATGTGGCTGATGTCGAAGCCCTCGATCCGCCGCGGCGCGCTGGTGAGCTCCAGCAGCTGGGCCAGGTCCTCGGTGGCCAGCAGGTTCTGTTCGCTGGCCCGCTGGGCCCTGAGCAGCTCGTAGCTGGCGTTGCGCACCACCAGCTCGATCAGCTCGGCCTTCTGCTGGCGCTGGGGCACCGCCAGCTTCACCCGCCGGCCGCCCTGCTCGCTCAGCCACTCCTCGATCAGCCCCTGCTGGGGCAGGGGGTGCTGCAGCAGCAGCTGGGGCGGGATCTCCACCCCCTCCACCTGGCTGTAGTGCTCCTCGATCACCCGCTGCAGGATCAGGCCCGGGCTCTCCAGGCCGGCAGCGGCGTCAGCCAGATAGCCCAGCCGGCCCACCAGCTTGCCGGCCCGCATCTGGAACAGCTGCACCGCCGCCACGCGCGCATCGGCCGCCAGAGCGATCACATCCCGGCTCACCGAGCTGTCACCCACACTCATCTTCTGGTGGTCGGTGAGCGTGTCGAGGCCGAGGATCTGGTCTCGCACGCGGGCGGCGCTCTCGAAATCCAGCCGCTCGGCATAGCGCTGCATCTGCTCGCGCAGCAGTGCCAGCAGCTCCTCGTTGCGGCCCTGAAACACCATCGCCACCTGGCGCAGGGTGTGGTGGTACGCGCCGGAACTGATCTTCTGCTGGCACACGCCCGGACAGCGGCCGATGTCGTAGTTCAGACAGGTGCGGTCGCGGTAGAGCGGCCGCGGGCGCTGGCGCAGCGGAAACACCCGCTTCACCAGCGCCAGGGTGCGGCGCAGCAGGCCCACATCCACGTAGGGGCCGTAGAAGCGGTCCAGTGGGGAGCGGAAGCGGCGGCGGCGGGTGATGAAGATGCGCGGGTAGGGCTCGCTCCAGGTGATGCAGAGGTAGGGGTATTTCTTGTCGTCCTTGAGCAGCACGTTGAAGTACGGCTGGTTCTGCTTGATCAGATTCGATTCCAGCGCCAGCGCCTCGGCTTCGCTGTCGGTGACGATGAACTCGATCTCGCACACCTGCCGCACCATCAGGCGGATGCGCGGGCTGTGGCCGTGCACCGTGCCGCTCTGGAAGTAGCTGCGCACCCGGCTGCGCAGCAGCTTGGCCTTGCCGATGTAGAGGATGCGGTCCTCGCCATCGCGCATCAGGTAGCACCCCGGCTCGGCCGGCACCTCCCCCAGCCGCGCCCGCAGACGCTCGGGCTGCTGGATCAGCGGCGGCCGGGGGAGCTGGCTCAACCGCCGTACTGCCAGCCCGTGCTCGCCAGTTCCAGAGCCTCGCCGTCACGGTTGAGCGCGGCAGTCTTCACCTCACCCACGAACACGGTGTGATCGCCATGGGCCACCTGGCCCACCAGCTCGCACTCCACCGCCCCAAGGGCGGCGTCGAGCAGGGGCAGCCCCAGCTCCCCGAGCCGGAAGGGGGCGGCGTCGAAGCGGCCGCCGATGGCCTTCTGGGGCTTGAAGAACACCGCCGCCAGATCCTTCTGGTCGGCCGCCAGCACGTTCAGGGAAAACCTGCCGGTGCGCTGAATGATGGCGTTGCTGGTGCTGTCCGCGCGCACCGCCATCACCACCAGGGGCGGCTCGAAGGAGCCCTGGGTCACCCAGCTGGCGGTGAAGCCATTCACCTCTCCGCCTTCGGCCACGCCGCAGATGAACACCCCGTGGGGGATCTTGCGCAGCAGGGTCTTCTTGGCTTCGGCGTTCAGGGGCATGGGGCGAGGGAGTGGCGTTGACGACTCTAGAAAGCGACGGGAGGCCCATAGGCTGACCCGATGCGTGCGCTCTACCCCGGCAGCTTCGATCCCCTCACCCTCGGCCACCTGGACCTGATCGAACGTGCCAGCCGACTGTTCGACGGCGTGGTGGTGGCAGTGCTGGGCAACCCGGGCAAGACGCCCGCCTTCAGCCTCGAGCAGCGGCTGCACCAGATCCGCCAGGCCACCGGCCACCTGCAGGGGGTGGAGGTGGGCAGTTTCGACGGTCTCACCGTGAGCTTCGCCCAGCAGCGCCGCACCGAGGTGATCCTGCGCGGCCTGCGGGCCCTGAGCGACTTCGAATACGAACTGCAGATCGCCCACACCAACAAGAGCCTGGCGCCGGGGGTGGAAACCCTGTTTCTGGCCACCGCAGTGCACCACAGCTTTCTCAGCAGTTCGGTGGTCAAGGAGGTGGCCCGCTTCGGCGGCGATGTCAGCCATCTGGTGCCGGCGGGAGTGGCGCAGGACCTCAGCAGGCTCTTTAATCGGACGAATTCGAGCCAGAACCGCAATGGCTGAGGCCAGCATCACCGTTCTCGATCAGCTCGACCAGCTTGAGGAGGTCGTGCTGGAGGGCACCCGCGTTCCCTTCAGTGGTGGCCGGCTCGTCAACGAGCAGGACGCCATCGAGATGATGGATGCCGTGCGGGAGGCGCTGCCGGCCCAGATCAACCAGGCCGCCGAGCTGCTGCACCAACGTGAGGAATTCATCGCCCAGGCCCGGCGTCAGGCCGACGAGATCGTGGCCAATGCCCAGCGCGAGCGGGAGCAGCTGATCGGCAGTTCCTCCGTGCGCCAGGAGGCTGAGCGCCAGGTGGCCGAGCTGCGGGAACAGACCCGCCAGCAGTGCGAACAGCTGCTGCTCCAGGGACGCCAGCAGGCCGCCCAGGCCGAGCAGGAGCACCAGGGCCGCCTGGCCCAGATGGAGCAGCAGTTCGCCAGCCGCCGCCAGCAGCTTGAGCAGGAGGCCGGAGAGCGCAACCGCCAGCTGGTGGAACAGCACGAGCGCAACCGCCACCAGGCCATGGCCGAACTGGAACAGGTTCGCCAGGAAGGGCTGCGCGTGCAGCGTGAGAGCCAGGCCGAAGCCGAGCGGCTGCACAACGACGCCCTGCAGTTCCGCCAGCAGACCCAGCAGCAGTGCGACCAGCTGGTGGCCCGCAGCCGCCATGAGGCCACCGAGATCAGCGAAGGGGCCAACCGCTACGCCGAGCAGGTGCTGGGCGAACTGGAGGGCCGCATCAAGGAGCTGGCCCAGGTGGTGATCGCCGGCCGCCGCGAGCTGGTGCGCTTCCAGGTGCCGGAGGTGGTGAACGGGGGCGAGTCCAGCCTCATGGAGATGACCACAACCGACACTGGCGCAGGCCGGGCCGCCAATGGCAATGGCAGCCGCGCCGGCGGCGGCCGCACCGGCACGGGTCGCCGCCGCCGGGTGGTCAACAGCCTGCGTCAGCTCGCAGGCTGAACTCCCCTCTCAGCTCTCAGCCGGGGCAGGAGCTGGTGCTGACCAGCACCTGCCGCAGCACCTGGCCGATCAGGGTGTTGGGCTGGGCGCTGCCATTGCTGATGGCGGCCACATAGCGGGGCCCGTCATTGGTGAGCAGCACGCCGCTGATCGCGCGCACCCCTCGCAGGGTGCCGGTCTTGGCGTAGAAGCGGCCCTGGAGCACAGCGTCGGTGTAGAGATTGCGCAGGGTGCCCCTCTGGCCCGACACCGCCATCGACGCCAGGTAGTTGCGGGCGTAGGGGTGCTGGTCCATGCGCAGCAGCAGCGCCGCCAGGAAGTGACTGGTGAGCCGGTTGGAGCGGTCCAGACCGCTGCCATCGCTGACGCGGATGCCCTGCAGGGAAAGGCCCTGGCTGAGCAGCCAGGCGGTGGTGCGCTGCTGGGCCTGGCCCAGGTCCCAGCTGCCGGCGGCCTGGCGCATCAGCACCTCGGCGGTGAAGTTGTGGCTCTCGCTGTTGGCCAGGCTGAGCAGGTTGTGCATCGGCGCCGAAGGCTGCTCATAGAGCAGCACCGCGCCATCGGGCATGGGTGAACGCGAGGACACCAGCCGCAGCTGGGCCTGGCCTCCCTGCTGGGCGATCGAACGCTGCAGCAGCGTCTGCAGCCGGGAGGGCGGATTCTGCACCGCGTCCTGAATGGCGTTGCTCGTCAACGCCAGCCGGGTGATCGGGGCGCCGTAGGCGTAGTAGCGGTCGGCGGGATTCCAGCCGGAGGGCCACCAGGTCTGCGTGGGTTCCTCCGCCAGCTCCAGGCGCACCGTGCCGGCCGGGGCACCGCTGGAGCCGCCCGTGCGCAGCGCCAGCTGGGCGAACCGCTGCAGGTGGGGCAGGGCCAGATCGGGATCGCCTTCGCCGGTGAGCCGGAAGCCGCCGTCCGGGAGTTGCCAGAGCCGGGTGGAGAGGCGGTGGTCGGGTCCGAGCTGGTCGAGGGCAAAGGCGGTGGTCACCAGCTTCTGGTTGGAGGCCGGGATGCGCGGCGTGCGGCCGTTCACTTCGGCCAGCAGCCGGCCGCGGGAATCCGCCACGCTGACGCTCCAGGCCCAGGCCTCGCCGCCGAGGGTGCTCTGGAGGCGCTGCTGCAGCGGCGCGCAGCTCACCTGGTTCTGCAGCTGCGGCAGGCCCGTGGGCGGTGGCGGCGTGGGCAGCCTGACCAGGGCCGGAGTACCGAGGGGCTCGGCGGGGGGCACCGCCGGACGCGTCACCGCCGGGGCGCTTAAGGGCTGCAGCGCCAGCAGCAGCACCACACCGCTCAAACCTGAGCGGGCAGCGCGCCTGGGGCGAAGCCCGGGGATCGCGGTGAGAGGGAGCATCTCAGGAGTTCTCGAGTTGGATGTCGGTCACCGTGCCGCTGACCCGGAAGGTGTCGCCCTCGATCTCCACCGGGGCTCCCACCTTGATGCTCTGGTTGCCGAACACCACTCCCCCCTCGCCGCGGCGCCCCTGGCCCTGGAGCACGAAGCGGGCATCGAGATTGGTGAAGGCATCGCGGGGGTCCGGCGCGGTGACCACGCTGCCGTCGGGCTGCAGGGCCACCAGCTGGCGCCGCAGGGGGATGATCTCCTCCACCGTGACGCTGCCGTGGGGCTGATTGCGGATCACGATCGCCACCCGGCCCTGCCGCTGGGCCGCCGCGATCAGGCCCTCGGGGTCGGCCACGGGGATGCCGCGCACATCCACCGCCACCGTCACCGGCACCATGGCGCCGGTGGCCTGGGCCACCGCGCCCGAGAGCTTCGGGCTCCACACCACCCCGGCGGCCGCCAGCAGCACCGCGGCGATGGCCGCCACGTCAACCAGCCCGAAGCGCAGGCGCGACGGGGGGGAGGAGTCCGAGGGCATGGGCAGGAGCCGGCGTGACCGGACGGAGCGGAGCTGTGGGCGAAGTGTACGGAGCCTGGCCCGATCAGACGAGGGCCCGGCTCAGCTGCGCAGGCCCTCGATGAAGCCCTCCAGGGAGCGCAGGTTGCCGCCCACGCCCACGCCGCCCTCGCCGGCCAGGGCCTCGGCCCGGGCATCGGCGTCCGGCTTCTGCTCGAAGCTCGCCGCCAGCCTGAAACCGTCGCTGTCCTGGCGGTAGAGCTCCCACGGCCCCGGGTAGGCCCGGCGCAGGGCGCTGCCCCCCAGCGGCTGCAGAACATAGGCCGCCTGCCACTCGGCCACAAACCCCCGCCGCCGCTCACGGGCGACGCTGCCGATGCCCACGGCGGCGTCCTCGAGGCGGCCGTTGAGCATCACCACAGGGCCGCGATGGGCGCTGCAGAGCTGCTCGAACTCCTCGTAGTCGGGCGAAGCCGGAGCCACCGCCAGCAGCAGCTCGGCGTCGGGTTCCGCACCGCCCTCGTCCGCACTGCCGCCATCCCCCTCAGCGCCCGCGGCACTGCGGCGCTGCTGGCCGCGGAAGTCGGTGATGCGCTCAGCCAGATCCGACCCGTCGCGCCGGGCCAGGGCGCAGGCGCCGGCGTCGGGAAACACCAGCCGCGGGGCCTGGCCGGCGGCCAGCAGGGACCGGCAGAAGCGCAGCGCCACCGGCAGCAGCCGCAGGCCCTCGAAGCGCCACTCCACACTCCAGCGGCCCCGTGCCCTGCTCGCCAGCGCCGCCAGCAGGGCCGCCAGGGCCTGGCTCTCGGCCTGCTGCAGATCCGCGGGAAGCATGGCCATCGTTCATCAGCTGCCGACCCTACGGGGCGGCGGCCAGACGCTGGCTGACGCGCTCCAGGGCCGCCGGCAGGCCCTCCAGCTGGGCCGGATGCAGCCACGGGCCCAGACCCAGCCGCAAGCCGCTGGCCGCCTCCGCCTCGCCATACCCCATCGCCGTGAGCACCGGGCTGGCGGCCCTGCCGGCACTGCTGCAGGCCGAACCGCTGCTCACGGCGTAGCCCTCCTGCCACAGACCCCGCACCAGCGCCCGCCCCGACAGCGGCACCCCGGCGGCGCTCGACACCAGCAGGCTGAGGTGATGGGGGAGGCGGGCGGCGGGGGTGCGCAATGGGTCGGGGCCGCTGAGCCTCAGGCCGCTCTGCGCTTGCAGGCGCTCCAGCAGGGCATCCCGCAGCGCCGCCAGGGGATCGCCTCCGCCGTGCCGGTTCAGGCGCTCCTGGGCCAGCTCCAGGGCCCGGGCCAGGCCTGCGGCCAGCGCCACCGGCTCGGTGCCGCTGCGCCGTCCCCCCTCCTGGCCGCCGCCGGCGATCTGGGGCACCAGCTCCAGATCACGGCGCACCAGCAGGGCGCCGATGCCACGGGGGCCCTGCAGCTTGTGGCCCGCCAGGCTGAGCAGGTCAACGGGGAGGGAATCGAAACCGATCGCGCGGTGCCCCGCCACCTGCACCGCATCCACGTGCAGCAGCACCCCGGCCGCACGGCAGCGGACACCGATTTGCTCCAGGGGCTGGAGACTGCCCACCTCGCTCTGCCCCCAGATCAGCGACACCAGGCGGGTGGGGGGCTCCAGCCAGCGTTCCAGGGCTTCGAGATCCAGCAGGCCCTCCCGGTCCACCGGCAGCTGCTGCAGCTGCCAGCCCCGGCCCGCCAGGGCCGCCGCCGCCGCCAGCGTGGCCGGGTGCTCGACGCTGGAGATCAGCAGCCGGCCCGGCGGCAGACGGGCCGCCACCCCCAGCAGGGCCAGATGGATGGCCTCGCTGCCACCGGAGGTGAACACCAGGTCCCCGGGCTGGCAGCCGAGCAGGGCGGCGCAGCGCCAGCGGGCGCGCTCCAGGGCCTCCGCCGCCGCCAGGCCGTAGCCGTGCAGGCTGGAGGGGTTGCCCCAGGCCTCGGCCTGCACCGCCGCCATCGCCGCCAGCACCTCCACAGCCGGCGGGGCCGTGGCGCAGGCGTCGAGGTACACCCCCGGCGAGCCAGAGCCGGGGGCGTTCATGCCGGCGGCTGGCCGGTGTCGCGCGCCAAACGGGCCCGCGTGCGGGACTCCAGGGAATTGCTGGCGATTGCCACCAGGTCGTCGAGGGAACTGCTGCTGAGCAGGGCCTGCACCCGTTCCCGGGCCTCGGCGGAAGGACAGGCCTCGGGGCGCTGACAGCCCTGGGTGCAGGCCGTGGCGCAGTCGATGGCTTCCGCCGGGGCGGCTGGGGCTGGGGATCGGGCAGCGGAGCTGTTGGGCGACTCCGGCGGGGGGGCCTCCCCGGGCAGGTCGGAGGGTGCCGTGCCGACATCGTCCAGGCCCCACAGCTCGGGGGTGACCACGGCATCGAACACCGCCTCGGCCGGACCGCTCATGAACAGGTGATCGTCGCCCTCATCCCAGTCGATCCAGAGGGAACCTCCAGGCAGGTCGATCCGGGCGCGGCGCTCCGCCAGCCCGAGCCGGTGGCACACCACCAGGGTGGCGCAGGCCCCCGTGCCGCAGGCCAGGGTGGGCCCGGCGCCGCGCTCCCACACCCGCATCACCAGATGGCTGGGGGTGAGGGCCTGCACGAAGTGCACATTGGTGCGGGCGGGAAAGGCGGGATGCACCTCCAGGGCGGCGCCATGGCGCTCCAGATCCAGCGCCGCCACATCGTCCACCGGGATCACCACGTGGGGATTGCCCATGCCGGCCGCGCCCACGGCCCAGCTGCTGCCCTCCACCTCAAGGCAGCCCTGGGGGATTCCCGCATACCCGAGCGGCAGGGTGGTGGGCACGGCCTCGGGCGCCAGCAGCGGGGCGCCCATGTCCACCCGCACCGTGCCGTCGGCCAGCAATTCGGGCACGATCGGCCCGGCCAGGGTCTCCACCGGCCAGCGGCGGCCGGGCCGGTCACCGTCACTGTCGGCCAGGAAGCGGGCCAGGCAGCGGATGCCGTTGCCGCACATCTCCGGCTCGCTGCCGTCGGCATTGAAGATGCGCATGCGCAGTTCGCCCTCGCCCCGTGGCGGCAGGGCCAGGATCAGCCCATCAGCGCCCACGCCGAAGCGGCGGTCGCAGAGGCGGCGGATGCGGGCAGGGGTGAGGCCAAGGCTGTCGTCAGCAGCGGCCGCCCCGCGGCCGTCCACCAGCAGGAAGTCGTTTCCCAGGCCCTGATATTTGCTGAACTGGAGCACGATTGGAGTCACGGCATCCTGACTGGAATCCTATGCAGAGCTATTTCGAGGCCCGCACCGCCAACCGCAGCGCCTCGCTCGACACCGACCAGCCCAGCATCCGCCACATCCAGACCCTGATTCGCCGCAAGCTCCCGGTGCTGCTCGAGATGACAACGGGCCGCAGCCTCGAGGGCGTGATCCGCTGGCAGGATCTGCACTATCTGGCCCTTGATCCCGGCGCCCAGCAGAGCCTCATCCTGGTGAGTCGCGATGCCGTGGCGCTGCTGCGGGAGCAGGCCTGAAAGCGCCTGTGGCACCATCGCTGATCACCCCGTCGGGCCTGACGTGAGCGAGAGCAACCGCTACCAACCGCAGGTGATCGAGGAGCGCTGGCAGGCGTTCTGGAACGAGCAGCAGGCCTACCGCACCCCCGAGCCGCAACCCGGAAGCGGCGCTGAGCGCGATGGCGGCGCCGACGCAGGTGGCGAGCCCTTCGTGGCCCTGTCGATGTTCCCCTACCCCTCGGGGAACCTGCACATGGGCCATGTGCGCAACTACGTGATCACCGATGTGATCGCCCGGGTGCAGCGCATGCGCGGGCGGGCGGTGCTGCACCCGATGGGCTGGGACGCCTTCGGGCTGCCGGCGGAGAACGCGGCGATCGAGCGGGGGGTGGACCCCGGCGCCTGGACCGACCGCAACATCACCGCCATGCGCAGCCAGCTGCAGCGGCTGGGGCTGTCGATCGACTGGGACCGGGAAGTGGCCACCTGCCACGCCGATTACTACCGCTGGACCCAGTGGCTGTTCCTGCAGTTCCACGCCGCCGGCCTGGCCTACCAGAAGGAGGCCACCGTGAACTGGGATCCGGTGGACCAGACGGTGCTCGCCAACGAACAGGTGGACGGCGAGGGCCGCTCCTGGCGCTCCGGCGCCCTGGTGCAGAAGCGTCGCCTGCGCCAGTGGTTCCTGAAGATCACCGCCTACGCCGACCAGCTGCTCGACGACCTGCCCAAGCTCACGGGCTGGCCGGAGCGGGTGCGCACGATGCAGGCCAACTGGATCGGCCGCAGCACGGGCGCTGAACTCAGCTTTGCCGTGGTCGATGCCGACGGCCAGGACACCGACCAGCGCATCCGCGTGTTCACCACCCGCCCCGACACCGTCTACGGCGTGAGCTATGTGGTGCTGGCGCCGGAGCATCCCCTGGTGGCGTCGCTCACCAGTCCCGAGCAGGTGCTGGCGGTGACGGCCTTCTGCGATCTGGTGAGCCGCCAGAGCGACCTGGAGCGCACGGCAGACGACAGCCCCAAGCGCGGCATCCCCATCGGCGCCCGGGTGCGCAACCCCGCCAGCGGCGCCCTGATCCCGCTCTGGATCGCCGACTACGTGCTGGCCGACTACGGCACCGGCGCCGTGATGGGCGTGCCCGCCCACGACCAGCGCGATTTCGTGTTCGCCCGGCAGTACGAGCTGCCGGTGCTGCAGGTGGTCATCCCGGAGGGCAGCGACGAGCACGCCTATGAGGGCGGCGCCTGGACCGAACCGGGCATGCTGATTCACTCGGGCCCCTTCACCGGACTCGCCAGCGCCGAGGCCAAGGCGGCGATCACCGCCGCCGCCGAGCAGCAGGGCTGGGGTGAGGGCAAAGTGCAGTTCCGCCTGCGCGACTGGCTGATCTCCCGCCAGCGCTACTGGGGCTGCCCGATCCCGATGATCCACTGCGAGAGCTGCGGCGTGGTGCCGGTGCCGGCCGAGCAGCTGCCGGTGGAGCTGCCCCGGGATGTGGCGATCAGCCGCAAGGGCGGCTCACTCCTGGCCCAGCTGGAGAGCTGGTGGCAGGTGGACTGCCCCAGCTGCGGCGGGCCGGCCCGCCGCGAGACCGACACCATGGACACATTCATGTGCTCCAGCTGGTACTACCTGCGCTACAGCGATCCCCACAACAGCGCCCTGCCCTTCGGCCGTGAGGCGGTGGACCGCTGGCTGCCGGTGGACCAGTACGTGGGCGGCATCGAGCACGCCATCCTGCACCTGCTCTACGCCCGCTTCTTCACCAAGGTGCTGCGGGACCGCGGCCTGCTGGGCTTCGATGAACCCTTCCAGCGGCTGCTCACCCAGGGCATGGTGCAGGGCATCACCTACAGGAACCACGGCACCGGCCACTACATCGCCCCGGCCGATGTGGCCGACCCCACCGACCCCCGCGATCCGATCAGCGGCGAGGTGCTCGACACCTTCTACGAAAAGATGTCGAAGTCGAAGCACAACGGCGTCGATCCGGCCCGGGTGATCGAGCGCTACGGCGCCGACACGGCCCGCATGTTCATCCTGTTCAAGGCACCCCCGGAGAAGGATCTCGAGTGGGACGATGCCGACGTGGAGGGGCAGTTCCGCTTCCTGCAGCGCCTCTGGCGGCTGGTGGATGCGGCCCAGGCCAGGGGGCTGCGGCTGGCTGGGGCGAGCTGTGAGGGCACTTCAAGTGCCCCCGGCGACAGCGGCCACCCGGAGCCCAGCCCGGCCGAGCGGGAGCTGCGCCGCGCCGTGCACACGGCCATCGCGGCGGTGAGCGACGACCTCGACGGCGATTTTCAGTTCAACACCGCCATCGCCGAGCTGATGAAGCTCAGCAATGCCATGGCCGAACACCTGGAGGCCAGCGGCACCGCCGTGGCCCGGGAGGCCCTCGGCAGCCTGTTGCTGCTGCTGGCACCCTTTGCCCCCCACCTGGCCGAGGAGCTCTGGAGCAGGCTGGAGGGCGGCGGCAGCATCCACGGCCAGGCCTGGCCCCAGGTGGATGCCACGGCCCTGGTGCGCGACACCATTCCCCTGGTGATCCAGGTGAAGGGCAAGGTGCGCGGCAACCTCGAGGTGCCGGCCGATGCCGACAGGGCCACCCTGGAGCGGATCGCCCTGGCCAGCGACATCGCCGCCAAGTGGCTGGAGGGCAAGCCCCCCAGCCGGGTGATCGTGGTGCCGGGCAAGCTGGTGAACCTCGTGCCCTGAGAGCGGCCGCACCGCCCCAGCCCGCCATGGCCGATCCCCAGCCTCCATCGGAGCGGCCCGGCCGCACCACCGCTCTGCGGGGCAAGGCGCTGCTGGCCCAGCCCGCCCTCAACAAGGACACCGCCTTCAGCCAGGAAGAACGGCGGGCCCTGGAGCTGGAGGGTCTGCTGCCGGCCGCGGTGGAACCCATCGAGCTGCAGGTGCGGCGGGTGTGGGACGGCTTCCAGCGCCTGGCCGATCCCCTGGCCCGCTACGCCTACGTGAGCGGCCTGCGTCAGCGCAACCTCACCCTGTTTCACCGCTTCCTGCAGGAGCACATCGAGGCTGTGCTGCCCGTGGTCTACACACCCACCGTGGGCGCGGTGATCGAGACCTTCAGCCACACCGATCTGCCGGGCGCTCCGGGGCTCTACCTCACGCCCGAGCAGCTGCCGGATCTGGCCGGGCTGCTGCGCCGGGCCGCCCCAGCCGGGGTGGACCTGCTGCTGGTGACCGACTCGGAGGGAATTCTGGGCATCGGCGACCAGGGCATCGGCGGCATCCACATCTGCCAGGGGAAGCTGGCGGTCTATACGCTCTGCGCCGGCCTCGATCCGGAGCGGGTGCTGGCCATCACCCTCGACGTGGGCACCGACCGCCCCAGCCTGCTCAGCGATCCCCTCTACCCCGGCCTGCGCCGCCGGCGGCTGCGGGGCCGGGCCTACGACGACGTGCTGGAGCGCTTTGTGGCCGCTGTGGAGCAGGTGTTCCCCGGCGCGTTCCTGCACTGGGAGGACTTCGGCAGCCCCCAGGCCCGGCATGTGCTGGATCGCTACCGCCAGCGTCTGCCCAGCTTCAACGACGACATCCAGGGCACCAGCGCGGTGGCGGCCGCCGCGGTGCTGGCGGCCTGCCGGGGACTGGGGGCACGGCTTGAGGACCAGCGCATCGTGATCTTCGGCGCGGGCACCGCCGGCTGCGGCATCGCCAAGCGGCTGGTGCGGCTGCTGCAGGCCCTGGGCCTCAGCCAAGGCCAGGCCTGCGGGCGCATCTGGGCGGTGGACCGCCAGGGCCTGCTGCTGGAGGGTCAGGAGGGGATGCCGCCACCGGCCCGGCCGTTCGCCCGGCCCGCCGGCGATGGCGCCGGCTTCACGCTGGACGCCGCGGGCCGCATCGGCCTGCTGGAGGTGGTGCGCCGGGTGCGGCCCACCGTGCTGATCGGCACCTCCACCGTGGCCGGTGCCTTCGAGCGGGCCGTGGTGGAGGCCATGGCCGGCGGCGAACAGCGGCCGGTGATCCTGCCCCTCTCCAACCCCACCACCCTGGCCGAAGCCCAGCCGGCCGATCTGATCGCCTGGAGCGGCGGCCGCGCCCTGGTGGCGAGCGGCAGTCCCTTCGCGCCGGTGCAGCACCAGGGGCGGCAGCGGCCCATCGGCCAGTGCAACAACTGCTTCGTGTTCCCCGGGCTGGGCTTCGCCTGCGTGGCGGTGGGGGCCACGGCCGTGAGCGAGGAGATGCTCGATGCCGCCCTGGAGGCGCTGGTGGAGCAGATCCCGGCCAGCCGGGATGCCGACCAGCCCCTGATGCCCGCCATCGCCGACTGCCAGAGGGTGGGTGCGGCGGTGGCCGAGGCGGTGGCCCTGATGGCGGCGAACCAGGGGCTGGCCCGCCTGGCCGCCACGGCCGAGGAAGCGCGCGCCTGCCTGCAACGGGCCCGCTGGAGCCCCAGCTACAGGCCGCTTCACCCCATCATGGAGACAACGACGGCACCCAGATGAAGGCCAGTTGGAACGGAGGCGTGATCGCCGCCAGCGACGACATCGTCAGCGTGGAGGGCAACGCCTACTTCCCCGCCGACTCCCTCTCCCCCGACTGCGTGCGGCCCTCCAGCCACCGCAGCGTCTGCGGCTGGAAGGGAGAGGCCCACTACTACGACGTGCTGGTGGACGGCAAGGTGAACGCCAACGCCGCCTGGTACTACCCCGACCCCAAGCCGGCGGCAGCCGAGATCAAAGGGCGGGTGGCTTTCTGGAAGGGCGTCACGGTGGCCTGAGGCCGCTGCGGCACGGCGGGTCGGATATCCCGCTCGCCAGCAGCGGGCTGCCACCTTGGCAGCACCCTGCGGCGGCACCAGAGTGCACGCACGTGATCTGATCCCCCGCCGATGTCGCGCCTGCTCCGCGAGCTGCGCCACTGGCTGGCCCTGCGGCTCCGGCGCTGGGCCACAGCCCTGGCCCCTCCTGCCCCCCCGGCGTTCCCGCCCTCCCGTTCGCCCCAGCCCCCCACCCAGGGCGCTGAGACGAGCGCTGGGGTGAGCGCGGTCACGGCCCTGGCCGCCTGCCCGGCCACCCGCGAACCGCTCTCGGTGGAGCAGGCCGTGCTGGAACGCACCCTGAGCGTGCTGCGGCGGGAGGCGGCCGATGCCCTGGCGGCCCTGGGGTCCGCCCATGCGCTGGTGAGCTCGGCCCGCTTCAGCCAGCTGCAGGAGGTGCGACAACGGGTGAACGAAGGCAAGCTGCCCCAGGAGGCGCTGCAGACCATGGCGGCCGACTACCAGGGCTGGCAGAGCGATCAGGTGCGCCTGTTCGACGCCCTGGCCCTGGTGCTGCGCATGCGCATTCCCAAGGGCATGGCCCTCGAGCAGGTGGGTGAGGACCTGGAGAATCAGGCCCGCCATCACCTCACCAGCCTGGCGGTGGAATATCAGCGCGGGCTGCTGGCCCAGCAGTTCCCTCCCTCGGGGGGATCTGGCGCTGCCCCAGGGCAGAACGGCGCCTGAGCCCGGCGCGTAGCTTGGCCCTCTCCTCCGCCCCCCTGCACCCCATGCGTGCCCTGCCGCTGCACCTCGAGGCCGGGAGCGACGTGCACCGCAGCCTCAGCGAGCTGGCCGCTGCCCACCAGAGCAGCGGTTTCGTGCTCAGCGTGGTGGGCAATCTCTCCCAGGCCGCCTTCCAGTGTCCGGGCGAGAGCCAGCCCACCCTGGTGCGCGGCGAGCTGGAGATCATCACCCTGCAGGGAACGCTCGCGCCGGCCGGCGTGCATCTGCACCTCAGCCTCTCCGACGGCAACTGCCAGGTGTGGGGAGGCCATCTGGAACCCGGCAGCCTGGTGCTCAAAGGCGCTGACCTGCTGGTGGGACTGCTGGAGGGGAGCAGCGAGCCGCCGGCTCCCGCCGAGCCGTCCGCCGTCATTCCCACGCCCCCACCCCAGCGCTCGTTTCCAGGGGAGCCACGGGTGCAGATCGTGGTGGCCGCCGGCTGTCCCTACAGCGCCCGGGCCCTGCGCATGCTGCGCACCCTCTCGATTCCCCATGCCGTGCAGCACACCGACCAGGGTCCGGTGCCCCGCGTGTTCATCGACGGCATCCCCATCGGCGGCTACGACGCCCTGGCCGATCTGCACGGCCGCGGTGAGCTCGAGTCCCTTCGCCAGCGCTGAGGCCCCTCCATGCAGCTGCAGCTCACCACCCTGGCCGGCTGCTCCCTGGCCATCGGGCCCTATCCCCGCTTCAGCTACGACGCCCGCGGTGGCGGCGGCAGCGGCCAGCTCGGGGAGGTCGCTGGCGGCCGCCGGCCGCTGGCGTTCAGGCCCGAGGAGCTGCGCATTCCGCCGCTGAGCTGGCGCAGCACCCAGGTGCTCGGCCTGCCCCTGCCGCCAGGCCTCACGATCCGCATCGAACCCCTGCAGCTGAGCGGTGAGCTGGAGCCCGCCAGCGGCGAGCTCCAGCTGCGCCTGCGGGCCCGTTTCCACTGCAGCGCCCTGGGGATCTACCGGCCGGCGCCGCTGGCGATCGACACTGAGCTCAGCACCGGCGCCGTGGCCAGCCGGCGGCACCGCTGCCAGGGCAGGGCCCTGGATGCTGCCGGCGAGGGCCTGCTGGTGGGGGTGGCCGCTGTGCCTCCCAGCGGTGATCTCCTGCTGGACCGCTTTCTGGGCCTGCCGGATGAAGCCCTGGCGCTGCTGCGCTGCCGCCTCACCCCGCCGGCAGCGGCGCTCAGCGCCGGCTGAAGCGCAGGCTGGCGGGCCGGCCCCAGTCGCCCTGGCCCTGGAGCGCCGGATCGTTGGCGCACTGATGGCGCAGGATCCAGAACAGCGGCTCGGGGCTGGCGGTGTTCAGCTCCTGCTGCAGCTCCTCCAGGCTGCGCTGGCGGCCATCGGCCAGCTGAGCGAGCAGGCGTTCCTGCAGCTCAAGCACCGCCGCCGCCGCGCGCTTGCCCGCTTCCACCCCGGGCTGGTTGTAGGCGTTGATGTTCACCAACTCGCCGTACAGCCCCACGGCCCGCTCGAACAGGGCGATCAGCGCCCCGAGTGTGGTGGCATCGAAGCGCCGCAGGCTGATCGAAAGGCTCTGGCGCCCTCCCTCCATCAGGGCCGAACGGGTGCCCTGCAGGAACCCTCCGAGCACATCGCCAACCCGTTCACCCCCGATTGCCGGCAGATCGCCGCCGTCCTCGAGCACCTCGATGAAGGTCACGAAGAAATTGTCGATGCCGTCCCGCAGCTGCTGCACGTAGGCGTGCTGATCGGTGGACCCCTTGTTGCCGTACACCGCCAGCCCCTGATGGACCACGGCACCACGCCGGTCGCAGCGCTTGCCCAGGCTTTCCATCACCAGCTGCTGCAGGTAACGGCTGAACACCGCCAGCCGGTCGCGGTAGGGAAGCACCACCATGTCGCGCCGTCCCTTGCCCTCACCGGCCACATACCAGGAGGCGGCAAGCAGGGCGGCCGGGTTCCCCTCCAGCTCGGGCAGGCGGGTGGCGCTGTCCATGGCGGCGGCACCGGCCAGGAAGGCCTGGATGTCGACGCCCAGCAGGGCCGCCGGCAGCAGACCCACGGCGCTGGTGATGCTGGTGCGCCCACCCACCCAGTCGAACATGGCGAAGCGCTCCAGCCAGCCCTCCCCTTCCGCCAGCTGGTCCAGCCGGCTGCCCGGCATCGTGATCGCCACGGCCTGCTCCTTCCAGCAGCCGCCCATCGATTCCAGCCGCGCCCGCACCTGCTCCATGCCGATGCGCGGCTCCGGGGTGCCGCCCGACTTGCTCACCACCACCACCAGGGCGGTGCGCAGCCGCTCGCCGAGCAGGGCCAGGGTGCGGCTGATGCCCGCCGGGTCCACGTTGTCGATGAAGTGAAACGGCAGCGCCCGCCCCACCGGGCCCAGGGACTCCACCATCAGCAGGGGCCCGAGACCCGAACCGCCGATGCCGATCCACACCACATCGGTGAAGCGGCCGGCGGCCAGCTGGTCGCGGCCGAAGGCGCCGATCCGTTCCACCTCGGCGGCGATCTGGGCGCCGGTGGCGACATCGGGGGAGAGCTCGGGCCTGCGCAGCCAGTAGTGCCCCACCATGCGCTGCTCGTCGGCGTTGGCGATGGCACCGGCCTCGAGGGCGGCCATGGCATTGAAGGCCTCCTGGAAGCGGGGCCGCAGGCTGTCGAGATCGGCCGGGCCGAGCGCCATGCGGCTCACATCCAGCCAGAGGCCGAGGGCGTCGTCATGCCAGAGCAGGTCGCAGAAGCGCTGCCACTGGCGGCCGGGATCGGTGCGGTCGAACTCAGCGGTCATGGAGTCGGCTGCTGTGGAGGGGCTCGCCTGGGCAACCTAGTCGCGGCAAACCCACTGGCCCGGTATCGGCACCGCGGTTGCAGCCTGCGTCCAGAGGTGGGCGGCCAGCGCCGCGACCGCTCCACCCCGGCAGGAGGGCGGACCAGGCCTGCCTAGGATCCGGCCAACTGCTGATCCGCAGACTCCCCCAGCGGTGCGACACCTGATCCATCCCCGCCAGCTTCCCCTCTGCCGCAGCCGCTGGCTTGCACGGCGCCGTCTTTCGCTGAGGACCCTCGGGGTTGGGGCCTCCCTGCTTCTCGGTGTCAGTCTGCCCATGGCCGGCCAGGGGCCGCCCGTGTGGATGCAGGGGTCGGCGGCCTTCCCCGGCGGCGCTCCCGCCAGCCGCCTTGATGTGCTGCCCGGTGGAGCGGCTGGCAGCGATCCGCTCACCAGCGCCGACCCCCTGCGCTTCAGCCCCGAGGAACTGCAGGAACTGCACCGGCGCTTCGGCGTGCACGGTCCCCAGCCCCGCCTGGCCCAGTTGTTCAGCAGCGGCATCGACCAGCTGCAGCCGCTGCGCAACCAGACCCTTGGTCAGATCGAGACCCTGCGGCCGGTGATCCTCAGCGAGAGCGCCCGAGAACGGATCAACCCGATGCTGGTCACGGCGATCCTCTTTGATGAGCTGCGGCACGCCAAACCCGGTGAGAACCACCCCATCGCCGCCCACTCGGGGCTGTTCTCCACCCACGGCCCGGCCCAGATCGGCGTGGGCGAACTGGTGCACCAGGGTCTGCTCGGTGAGGATGCCAGCCCCGAGGAGATCACCGCTGCCCGCAACCAGCTCCTCGATCCCGAGCGCAATGTGGCCCTGCTGGTGGGCAAGCTCTCGCGGCTCAAGCGCGCCCTCGACTTCCCCACCGACCGCATCCTTCAGGCCAGCGACAGCCCCAGGGATGCCAAGGCCCTGGCCACCCTGGCCTATCTGCACAACGGCAAACTCGACTACCCCCGCGGCATCCTGGCGCTGATGCAGGACGCCGAACTGCACGCCCTGCTCTATGGCCAGCGCAATCACCCGGTGTCGTCCCTGATCTGAGCCCCTGTCGCGGCTAGCAGAGCAGCCCCAGGCTCTCGAGTCTCACCTGCAGGGCCTGCCAGTCGAAGCTGCGCGGGTCGGCCCGCTCCCCCCAGAGATCCACGGCCTGATGGGTGGTGATCTGGGCCGGGGGAATCGGAAAGCTCGCCATCCATACCGCCAGCAGGGCCGCCAGAGCGTCGTACTGGGCGGCGCTGTAACCGCTGTGCGCCGGGCCGATGTGCTCGCCGTCGGCGGGGGTCTCCAGGCTCACATGCAGGGCGAAGTTGTTCACCGAGCCGCGCACCGTGGCATTGGTGATCGCCCATTCACCGGCGAAGGCGGAATTGCCCGCACCGAAGGCCCGCTGGGAGGGATCGAGCAGGATCACCACCCGGCCATCGAGGCCGATCATGGCGTGGTAGCTCACCTGGTCCTCGTCCCGGGGGTGAGGCGTACGGAAGGTGTTGATCGCCGATTCCATGCTGAACACCGTCTCGTGCAGCACCACCACCCGGGGGGTGGGGTCGATCGGGTTGCCGAAGGCGTCCCGGCTGTGGCGCTTGCCGTAGTTGCTGGGATCGATGGCGATGCGTTCCGGAGCGGTGCGCAGCCGGCCGGCCAGGGCCGTGAGCTGCTGGCGGCGCTGGGGATCGCCGGCCTTGCAGCTGGGGCGCAGCGGTGAGCTCCAGGCCGGATGGGGCGGTGGAGCCGGCGCCGGCTCCGCTGGCGGCTGGGGCGCACCGCCCGGTTGGCGCACCTCCTCCAGCAGGTCCAGCAACGAGCGGCTGCCCCCGGCTCCGGAAAGGCGGCCGGAACCGTCGCGGGCCAGCCAGCCCAGGCCACCGAGACCGATCACGCCGACGGCCAGTGCCGCCAGCAGCAGGGGCTGGTGGCGCAGGTTCACGGCAGCTCCAGGGCCAGCCAGCGGCGCCGGCGTTCGCCGGCGTGATCGGGGGCGGCTGGATCCACCTGCAGCCGCCAGCTCCTGGGCCGCGGAGCGACGGGGGTGAGCGGAACCGAGAGCAGCCGGCCGTCGCGCACCAGCACCGCCTCCAGCGCCGTGCCGGTCGCGGCGGCGGCCAGCACCGGGGCGACGTCATCGCCCTGGCGGACCCGCTGGCCCGCCAGGGCGATCAGCTCATCTCCGACCATCAGCCCGGCCTGCTCCGCAGGAGAGTCCCGCAGCACCCGCCTGGCCGTCAAGCCCTCGGTGGCCACCTCCAGATCCCAGCCCACCCAGGGCCCATCACCGGGCTCCGCCACCAGCAGCAGCCCCACGTCCGCCAGATAGGGCTCCAGGGGTGGGTCATCCGGCGACTCCAGCCAGAGCGGCAGCAGCTCCGCCAGGTCGGCAGCCCCGTGGGCGAAGGCGCTCACCAGGTCCTCCTGCCGGTAGCCCCGGCCATGGCGGCCGTGGCTGCGCCAGAGCCGGCGCAGCACCGCCGGCAGGCCGCTGCCGTGGCGCCGCAGGTGCAGATCCAGCACCAGCGCCAGCACCGCCCCCTTGAGGTAGTAGCTGATCTGGCTGTCGATGGCATAGGCATCGGCCTTGTAGAGCTTCACCCAGGCCTCCTGGCTGCTCTGGCGCAGGCTCTGCACTGCCCGCCCGGGGGTAAGCAGGTAGCGGCTCAGGTCACGGCCCAGGTCGCTGAGCAGCTCCGCTTCGCTGCCCAGGCCGGCGGCATGGGGCAGCAGCTGGTCCACATAGCTGGTGATGCCCTCGGCGAACCAGAGGCTGGGTACCACCACCGGCCGGTCGTAGGCATAGGGGGTGAGTTCGGCGGGGCGCAGGCGGCGCACGTTCCACTGGTGCAGGTATTCGTGCGCCACCAGCTGCAGCAGCTTGCGGCGGCCCCCCTCGGCCGCCAGCCGGCGGCGGCCGTACTGAAGCACCGTGCTGAGGTCGTGCTCCAGGCCCCCGTAGCCGTTGTCGGTGAGGTGGAGCACGAACAGGTAGTGCTGCGCCGCCGGGCGCTCCTCCCCCATCAGCCGGCAGCAGGCCAGACACACCCGCTCCACATCAGCGAGCCAGCAGGGGTCGGCCACGGCCAGATCGGCACCGTTCAGGGTGGTTCCCCAGCTCACCCAGCGGTGCGGGACCCCGGCGACGCTGAAGCCATGACAGCGATGGGGCCCCGCCTCCAGCGGGCTGTCCACCAGCTGGTCGAAATCCCGCGCCAGCCAGCCCCCCTGCGGCAGCTGCGGCAATGGCACGAAGGCCTGCCAGCCCGCCGGCAGCAGCAGGCGCAGGCGGTGCGGACGCCAGCGCTGGCCCTCCACCAGCAGCACCACGGCGGCCAGGGCCAGAAAGCCGTGCTCCGCGCTGAGGTGACAGGTGCGCACCGTCAGCTCGGCGGCCAGGATGCGGTAGCTCAGGCGCACCGGGGCCAGCCGCGGCAGGGTCACCGACCAGGCGGCGACATCGCTGCGCCGGGCTGCCAGCAGCTCCCCGCCCTGGCGCACCTCCAGGCCCTCGAGCTGGCGCACGTAGTCGCGGATCAGGTAGGACCCCGGTGTCCAGGCCGGCAGGGCCAGGCGCAGCTCCAGCTGATCCGGTTGCAGCTCCAGGCTCACCTGCACCAGGTGGCTGTTGACGGCGCGCAGATCGAGCTCCAGCAGCGGACCGGCAGCCGGATCTGCAGCCCGATGAGCTGCGGGGTCGCCAGCGCTGGTGGCACGGGGAACGGCGGCGGTGGAAGCGTCAGGGCCGGAGGTCACCGCGCAGCGTCGCTCAGAAACTCACGCTCACCTCGACGCCGCCCAGCTGGCGGGCGGCGTCGAGCAGGGCCTTCTGGGCCGCGTAGCGGCGGGTGATGACGGCGAGCAGGGCCTGTAGGCGAGTGCTGCGGCTGAGGCGCTGCAGATCGGCCACCAGCGCCAGGGAGCCGTCCTGCTGCCGCGCCCAGCCCAGGCTCTCGCCGCCGGCGAGTGTCACCTGCAGCTCCACGCTGCGGCGTTCAGCGGCGAAGCCCTCGAGCTGGCCCTGCCATCGGGGCTGGAGGCCGATCGCCTGGAGGCTGGAGGCGAGCAGGTCGGCATCGCGCAGCACCGTGGGCAGGATGGAGAGATGGGACATGGACCGGATGCCCGCTTTGGCCGACCCTAGCCAGGTGCCGCAAGCCATCCAGTGGCCGTTGCCACCAGTCACGGCACAGCCTGCGGGGCCCGCCCCCACCGGCCGGCGGCTGCGGCTGGGGGTGATGGCCTCCGGGGACGGCAGCAACTTCGAAGCCCTCACCCGCGCCGGGCGGGCCGGCCAGCTGCCGGCCGAGGTGGTGCTGCTGGTGGTCAACAACAGCGGCTGCCGGGCACTGGAGCGGGCCCGGCGGCTGGGGGTGCCCGGCCGCCTGATCGACCACCGCCGCCTGCCCGGCCGCGAGGCGCTCGACGATGCCCTGATCGAGGCCTTCCGGCAGGCGGCGGTGGACCTGGTGGTGATGGCGGGCTGGATGCGGATCGTCACCCCCAGGCTGATCGCGGCCTTTCCCGAGCGGCTGGTGAACATCCACCCCTCCCTGCTGCCCAGCTTCCGGGGTGTGGATGCGGTGGGCCAGGCCCTGGCGGCCGGGGTGACCCTGGCGGGCTGCAGCGCCCACCTGGTGATCGAACAGGTGGATGCCGGAGCGATCCTGGTGCAGGCGGCGGTGCCGGTGCACCCCGGGGATGACCGCGCCAGTCTGGCCGCCCGGATTCAGCGCCAGGAGCACCGCATCCTGCCCCTGGCCGTGCAGCTGGCCGCCGAGCGGCTGGGGCTGCTGCCGGCGCCGCCCGCCCTGGCGCCCGGCCCTCAGGGGTAGAAGGGCAGCAGCGGCAGGCCGGTGCTCTCCGGCAGGCCCGCCATCAGGTTGAGGCACTGCACCCCCTGGCCCGCCTGGCCCTTGACCAGGTTGTCGATCGCCCCCATCACGATCAGCTGGCCGGTGCGCGCGTCCGCCTGCAGCGAGAGCAGCGCGCGGCTGGTCTGCCGCACCCACTTGGTGGAGGGATAGGTGCCCACCGGCAGCACCGTGACCGCCGGCGCGGCGCGGTAGGCCGTGCTCAGCACCGTGCTGCAGTCGTCGGCGGTGAGACCGGGATCGCGCAGGCGGCAATACACCGTGGCCAGCAGGCCGCGCACCATCGGCAGCAGGTGGGGGGTGAACTGGAGCTGGATCTCGCGCCCGGCCACCTGGCCGGCGATCTGCTCGATCTCGCTGGTGTGGCGGTGCCCCACCACGCTGTAGGGGGCGATGGCCTCGGCGGCCTCAGCCAGCAGCAGATGCTCCTTGGCCGCCCGGCCGCCGCCGCTGGTGCCGGTCTTGGCGTCGATCACGATCCCCCGGGTCTCGATCAGCCCCTGCTTGAGCAGGGGCAGCAGCCCCAGCAGCGAGGCGGTGGGGAAACAGCCCGGCGCCGCCACCAGCCGGGCCGAGCGGATGCTCTCGCCGTGCCATTCGGGCAGGCCGTAGACCGCTTCGGCGCAGAGGTCCCGATCCCGGCGGGGATACTGGCGGGCCTCGGCCGCGTACACCTCCTGCCAGCGGGCCAGGGAGCGGTAGCGGTAGTCAGCGGAGAGGTCCACCACGCGCACGCCCCGCTCCAGCAGCGGCGGCACCAGCTGGGCCGCCAGGCCGTTGGGCAGGCTGAGCACGGCGAAGTCGGCCGCCGCCGCGATCGCCTCAGGGTCCGGGCTCTGCACCAGCGGATCCCCCGGCAGCGCCAGAAAGGGATTGATCTCGCTCCAGCGCCGGCCGCTGCTGCGCTCCCCGCCCAGGAACGTGACGCGCAGCCGGGGATGGTCGTGCAGCAGGCGCAGGGTCTGCAGGCCCCCGTAACCGCTGGCGCCGATCACGGCAACCCGCTCAGCGCTCAGCGGCGCGGGGGCGGGCAGGGGGCTGGCTGGCTGCGAGCTGGCCATGGCGCGTAACCCCTCGCGGAGACGGACAGGGCTTTATAAAGGATGATTGCGCCCTCGCTGCCCGCCCGGGGGCCCCGCCATGAGTTCTGCGACCAGCAGCACCCCCGCCATCCGCTTCGATGCCATCGCCGATGCCCTGGCGGCCATCCGCAACGGTGACGCGGTGGTGGTGGTGGATGACGAGAACCGGGAGAACGAGGGCGACCTGATCTGCGCCGCCCAGTTCGCCACACCCGAGCAGATCAACTTCATGGCCACCGAGGCGCGGGGCCTGATCTGCCTGGCGATGGAGGGGGAACGGCTCGACGCCCTCGATCTGCCGCTGATGGTGGACCGCAACACCGATGCCAACCAGACCGCCTTCACCGTGAGCGTGGACGCCGGACCGGAGAACGGGGTGAGCACGGGCATCTCCGCCGAGGACCGGGCCCGCACCATCCAGGTGGCGATCCACCCCCAGACCCGTCCAGGGGATCTGCGCCGTCCGGGTCATGTCTTCCCCCTGCGCGCCCGCCAGGGCGGCGTGCTCAAGCGCGCCGGCCACACCGAGGCGGCGGTGGACCTGGCCCGGCTGGCGGGCCTCTACCCGGCCGGGGTGATCTGCGAGATCCAGAACTCCGACGGCTCGATGGCGCGCCTGCCCGAACTGGCCGCCTACGCCCGCCGCCACGGACTGCGGCTGATCTCGATCGCCGAGCTGATCCGTTACCGGCTGGATACCGAGCGCTTCGTGCGCCGCCAGGCGGAGGCGCAGATGCCCAGCGCCTTCGGCAGCTTCCGGGCGATCGGCTTCCGCAATGAGCTCGACGGCAGCGAGCACGTGGCGATCGTCAAGGGCCACCCGGAGCGGGCCAGCGCTGCGGTGCTGGTGCGGGTGCACAGCGAATGCCTCACGGGCGACGCCTTCGGCTCCCTGCGCTGTGACTGCCGGCCCCAGCTGGAGGCGGCCCTGCGCATGATCGAGGCGGCCGGCGAGGGGGTGGTGGTGTACCTGCGCCAGGAGGGCCGGGGCATCGGCCTGATCAACAAGCTCAAGGCCTATTCCCTGCAGGACACCGGCCTGGACACGGTGGAGGCCAACGAGCGGCTGGGCTTCCCGGCCGACCTGCGCAACTACGGCGTGGGGGCCCAGATCCTCAGCGATCTGGGGGTGCAGCGGCTGCGGCTGATCACCAACAACCCGCGCAAGATCGCCGGACTCGGCGGCTACGGCCTGCAGGTGGTGGACCGGGTGCCGCTGGTGATGGATCCCGGCACCCACAACGCCGCCTACCTGGCCGCCAAGCGCAGCAAGCTCGGCCACCTGATGGGGGAGGGTCCCACCTGCCCGATCGCCGGACCCACCGCGGTGGTGTCCTGGCACGGCCATCCCGAGGCCGGTTCGGCGGCGCTGGTGAGGCAAAGGCTGGAGGCCTGGGCCTCCGAGCAGGGCCTGAGAACGGAGGCGGAGGAGGACCCCCGCCTGCTGGCCCTGCTCAACCAGCCCCAGCTGGCCCTGCTGCTGAGCACCGGCGAGCGCTCCTGCCTGCAGCCCCAGCTGCTGCGCCGGGCGCTGGAGCAGCTGGCCTCGGCCGAGGGCACCGGCCGGGTGGGGCTGCTGCTGAGCCCCGAACCCCAGCGGCTCAACCACCCCAGTGCCTCCCTGCAGGCGCAGCAGCGCCCCCTGGCGGAGCTGCTGCAGCCCCGCGGCAAGGGGCCGCGGCTCGATGCCGGCGTGCTGGTGGTGTGGCGCTGAGGCTCAGTCCTGGATCGTCACCGCAGTGATCCGGCTGCCGTTCTGCAGCGCCTGCACCACGTCCATGTCGGCGGTGAGACCGAACACGGTGTGCACCCCGTCGAGGTGGGGCTGGGCGCCGTGGCAGATGTAGAACTGCGAGCCACCGGTGTTGCGGCCGGCGTGGGCCATGGCCAGGGTGCCGGCCTGGTGCTTCTGGCCGTTGATCTCACAGTCGATCGTGTAGCCGGGGCCGCCGGTGCCCGCCATGCCGCGGGAGCCTTCGCGGCTGTTCGGGCAGCCGCCCTGGGCCATGAAGCCGGGGATGACGCGATGGAAGGCGAGGCCGTCGTAGAAGCCCTCCCTGGCCAGCTTCACGAAGTTGGCCACGGTGCTGGGCGCGTCGGCATCGAACAGTTCCAGTTCGATGCTGCCGGCGTCGGTCTCCATCACGGCACGGGTCATGGCGGTTCGGTTCAAAGGCTGAACTGTATGGGGCCGTGCTGAAAATGGAGGCGCCCGCGGCTGCGCCAGCTCCACGGCCGCTGCCCTTCCGTCCCCTGCCCCAGGGTCCTCTCCGCCCATGACCAGTTGCGCCGACGACCCCACCGTCCCTGCCGGCATCCACCTCCAGCAGGCTCGTCTGGGGGTGCTCGGCGGCAGCGGCCTGTACGCCATGGAGGGGCTGGAGCACGGGCGCGAGCTGGTGGTCGACACCCCCTACGGCCCGCCCTCCGATGCCCTGCGGCTGGGACGCATCGGCGACCTGGAGGTGGTGTTCCTGGCCCGCCACGGCCGCCACCACAGCTTCACCCCCAGCGAGGTGCCCTACCGCGCCAACCTCTGGGCCCTGCGCTCCCTCGGGGTGCGCTGGATCCTCTCGGTGTCGGCGGTGGGATCACTCCAGCAGCAGTTCCGGCCGCTCGACATGATGGTGCCGGATCAGTTCATCGACCGCACCCACCAGCGGCCGGTGACCTTCTTCGGCGAGGGCGTGGTGGCCCATGTCACCGCCGCCGACCCCTTCTGTCCCACCCTCAGCCGTCTGCTCGCTGATGTGGGCGAGAGCCTGATGCCCTCCGGCCGCCAGCTCCACCGCGGCGGCACCTACCTCTGCATGGAGGGCCCCGCCTTCTCCACCCGCGCCGAGTCCGAGCTCTACCGCAGCTGGGGCTGCGGCGTGATCGGCATGACCAACCACACCGAGGCGCGGCTGGCCCGCGAAGCCGAGATGGCCTACGCCACCCTGGCGATGGTCACCGACTACGACTGCTGGCACCAGGAGCACGCGGCGGTGAGTGTGGAGATGGTGCTGGACAATCTGCAGGCCAACGCCACGCTGGCCCAGAAGATCGTGCTGGTCACCGCCGAGCGGGTGGCGGCCCAGCGGCCGGGCAGCGGCTCCCACCGTGCCCTGCGCCACGCCCTGATGACGCCCAAGGAGCAGGTGCCGCTTGCCACCCGCCGCCGGGTGGACCTGTTCACCGCTCCCTACTGGGGGGCGCTGGAGCCTGGCTGAGGCTGGCGCCGCAGGCCGCCAGGGCCCGGCGCAGATCCTGCCCCTGCTGCTCCAGCTGCCGGCGGGCGGCGGCGGCCTCCAGGCCGCTGGCGGCCATCAGCAGGGCCAGCTTCACGGAGCCTTCGGCCTGGCTCAGCAGGGCGGCGGCCCGGGGCCGCTCCAGTCCGGCCAGATCCCGCAGGATGCGCAGGGCACGGTCCTCCAGCTTGGCGTTGGTCACGGCCACATCCACCATGCGGTTGCCGTGCACCTTGCCCAGGCGCACCATCACGCCGGTGGAGAGGATGTTGAGGGCCATCTTGGTGGCGGTGCCGGCCTTCAGCCGCGTGGAGCCGGTGAGCAGCTCCGCACCGGTGAGCAGGCGGATGTCGATGTCGCAGGGCATCGGCACCTGATCGGCCGGCACGCAGGCCATCGCGATCGTCAGGGCCCCGAGCGACCGGGCATGGCGCAGAGCGCCCAGCACGTAGGGGGTGGTGCCGCCGGCGGCGATCCCCACCAGGCAGTCTGCGGCGCCGAAACCGCGCTGCCGCAGATCGCCGGCGCCCGCCTCCTGGAGGTCTTCGAGGCCTTCGGAGCTGCGCAGCAGGGCCGGCGCCCCGCCCGCCAGCACCCCCTGAACCAGCTCCGGCGGGGTGCAGAAGGTGGGGGGGCACTCGGCCGCGTCAAGCACCCCCAGCCTCCCGGAGGTGCCGGCCCCGAGGTAGAAGAGCCGGCCGCCGGCAGTGAGGCGCCGGGCGATGGCATCCACTGCCGCCGCCAGGGCCGGAGCGGCCGCGGCAACGGCCCGCTGCGGCTCCAGATCATTGCGGCAGAACAAATCCACCAGATCGGCGGTGGCCAGCTGGTCGAGGTTGGCGCTGAGGGGGTTGGCCTGCTCGGTGAGCAGATGCCCGCGGTCCTCGGCCGCAGGGCCTGCAGCGCCGCTCACAGCAGGCCCTCGAGCTGGCGGCGGAAGGCCTCGAGCTCGGCATCGCCGGAGCTGGCCGCGCCGCTTGGATCCTGCCACTGGCTCACATCCCGGTTCTGCTCAGGCGGCGCGATCAGCAACCGGTCCTCGCTGGTCTCCGGCACGAAACCGGCGGGCACGAAGCGGGCCTCGTAGCCCGCCTGGCAGCAGAACTCCTCCATCTCACGCCGGTCCAGGGCCTCGACGCTGGGCACCGGAAAATCCTGGGCCTCCAGCAGGCCGGCATAGCGCTCGGCATCGTCACGATCCTCGAACAGCAGCACCACGGTGCGGCCGTTGATTTCGAGGGAGTGGATGCCCTCCTGCTCGGAGCCGGCATCGAACAGGAGCACGTGCACCGACATGGACGGTCAGGGCTGATCGAACGGGCCTTCAGTGTGTCACCGCAGGGCCGCTCTCAGCCTCCTCCTCGGCCAGCTCCAGCAGGCGGTGGTAGAGAGCCAGCTCCGCCTCGCCCGGCTGCTCGGGTACCACCACGCGCACCTCCACCAGCTGGTCGCCCCGCTGCTCCCCCCACTCCATGCCTCGCCCGCGCAGCCGCAGCAGCCGGCCGCTGGAGGAGCCGGGAGGCACGGTGAGCTGCACCGCACCGCGCAGGGTGGGCACCACCACCCGGCAGCCGAGCACGGCCTCCGCCGGCGAGAGGGGAAGCTGATAGAGAACCCGCAGCCCGTCCACCCGCAGGCCCTCGGGGGTGCGCACCCGCAGCTGCAGGAAGTGGTCCGCGCCGCCGGGGGCCACGCCGGCCAGCCGCAGCCGCCAGCCATCACCGGCGAGCGGCGGGGTCCACACCTCCACGGCGGTGCCATCGCGGAGCTCGATCTCCACCCGCTCACCGGCCAGGGCCTGCTCGGGTGTGAGTTCCACCAGGGTTTCGGCATCGCCGGCAGCTGCCACCGGCGGCGGCGAGGGGGGTGCTGTGGTCACCGAACCGGCGGCGCTGGCGCCGGACCAGCCCGCAGCCGCTTCGGCTGGGACGTCATCGTGCTCGCGGTGTTGAGGGCCGGACGGTTCGGCCTCAAAGGCTTCGGCCCCAACAGGTTCAGCACCGGGGCGCTCGCCGTTGCCGTCACCGGGGGCTGCGCTGCGGCCGCCCCGGCCGCCGAAGAGAACCTCGAGGTACTCCTCGAAGTGGGGGAAGCCGCGGGCGAAGGGATCCTCCACCGCGTAGGAGGGGCCTGGCCCGCCGGCTGCCTCCCCCAGCTCCCAGGCCCTTCGGCGGCGGGGGTCGGAGAGCACCGCATAGGCCTCGTTCACCTGCTTGAAGCGCTCCTCGGCCAGCGCGTCATTGCCGTTGAGATCGGGGTGCCAGCGCCGCGCCTGCTGGCGGAAAGCGCGCTTGAGGGCATCGGCATCGGCACCGGGCGGCAGGCCCAGCACCGCCCAGTAGTCGATGGCGGACTCGCCGGCGGCGACGGATCGGGAACTCACGGCCGTTCGCCGTCGGTCCAGGGATCGTCGGCGGGCACCCGCGAGCGCAGGCGCCGCGGCGGCTCTTCCCGCGGGCGCGGGGCCCGGGCGGCCGGGCCGCGGCCGGGGTAGCCCTCATCCATGTCGCGCTCGCGCGGCTCGGGGTAGCCGCCCTCGCGGTAGCGCTCCTGGTCGTAACGCGGCTGGGGGTAGCGCTCCTGGTCGTAGCGGTCGGCCGCGCCGTAGCGGTCCGCCGCGCCGTAGCGGTCGCCGGGGGCGGAGGCTGCCGCGCCCCAGGGATCCCGTCCCGGCCGGCTCCACTCGTCCCAGTCGTCGTCATCGCTGAACAGTTCGTCCTTGAGGCTGCCGAGGGTGTTCTTGAGGCCCTGCAGGGGTCCCTGGTCGGAGCGGCGCTCGCTGAGCAGGCGGCGGTTGAGGCCGAACTGGGCCTCCTGCAGCTGGCTCACGGCCATGTCCAGCTCCACCGGATCGCTCTCCCCCCGCTGCTCGAGGGCGAGCAGATCCTGCACGTCCCGCACCGCCATCTCCACCGCCCGCTGCTGCCGTTCAGCCCCGTAGGGGCCGAGCTCCAGGGCCGCATCCCGCAACCGCCGCTCGGCCTGGGCCACCTGGGTGATGGCCCTGTTGCGGCGATCGATGGCGGCGCGCTTGCGGCGGTCTTCGGCGGCCTTCTGCTCGGCCTCCTCGATCAGGCGGGCGATGTCCTCCTCGCTGAGGTTGGAGCCCCCCTGCACACTCACGCTCTGCTGGCGGCCGGTGGTGCGGTCCATGGCCGACACCTGCAGCAGTCCGTTGGCGTCGATGTCGAAGGACACCTGCACCTGGGGCACGCCGCGGGGGGCGGGTGGGATGCCGGAGAGGCGGAAGCGGCCCAGGCTCTTGTTGTCGCTGGCCATCTGCCGCTCCCCCTGGAGCACGTGGATCTCCACCGAGTTCTGGTTGGCTTCGGAGGTGCTGAACACATCGCTCTTGCGCACCGGGATCGGCGTGTTGCGCGCGATCAGCACCTTCATCACACCGCCGATCGTCTCCAGGCCCAGCGACAGGGGGGTGACGTCATTGAGCAGCAGATCGCGCAGCTCGCCGGTGAGGATCCCGGCCTGCACGGCGGCGCCGATCGCCACCACCTCATCGGGGTTCACCGACTGGCAGGGGTCCCGGGGCACCAGGGTGCGCACCATCTCCTGCACCATCGGCATGCGCGTGCCGCCGCCCACCAGCACCACATCGTCGATGCCATCGGCAGCCAGGCCCGCATCCCGCAGGGCGCGCTGCACCGGGCGCAGCAGGCGGTCGAGCAGGTCGGGGCAGAGGCCCTCGAACACCACGCGCTCCAGGGTGGTTTCGATGTGCAGCGGGCCGGCGGGCCCGGTGCTGATGAAGGGCAGGGAGATGGGTGTGCTCTGCACGCCGCTGAGCTCGATCTTGGCCTTCTCGGCCGCCTCGGTGAGCCGCTGCAGGGCCTGCCGGTCGCGGCGCAGATCGATCTGGTGCTCGCTGAAGAAGGCGTCCGCCAGCCAGTCCACGATGCGCTGGTCCCAGTCGTTGCCGCCCAGCTGGGTGTCGCCGCTGGTGGCCTTGACGTCGAACACCCCCTGGGCGATGCGCAGCACCGACACATCGAAGGTGCCCCCGCCCAGGTCGAACACCAGCACGCGCTTGGCGGCGCTGCGGTCGAAGCCGTAGGCCAGTGCCGCCGCCGTGGGCTCGTTGAGGATGCGCTCCACGCTGATGCCCGCCAGGCGGCCGGCGTCGCGGGTGGCCTGGCGCTGGGCGTCATCGAAGTAGGCGGGCACCGTGATCACGGCCGCCTCCACGGGCTCACCGAGGTAGGTGGAGGCGTCGTCGCAGAGCTTGCGCAGGATGCTGGCCACCAGCTCCTCCGGCGCATACTCGCGCTCGGTGGCGGGGCACACCACGCGCACATTGCCGCTGGCGTTGGCCCGCACCGTGTAGGCCACGCCGAGGCTGCCGTCCTCCAGCTCCTCCCACTGCCGGCCCACGAAGCGCTTGAGGTTGGCGAAGGTGTTGCGGGGGTTGAGCACCAGCTGACGGCGGGCCAGCTGGCCCACCAGCAGCTCCTGGTCGCGGTTGAACCCCACCACCGAGGGGGTGGTGCGGCTGCCCTCGGCACTGGCGATCACCACCGGGCGGCCGCCCTCGAGCACCGCCACCACCGAGTTGGTGGTTCCCAGGTCGATACCGACAATGCGCCCCATGAACCGTGAGGAGTCGAGAACGGCCGGGCCCCACCAAGGTACCGGCTGGGCAGACGTTAATCACCACTTAAACAGTGATACCCGTCAGCGCCCGTAAATTGCGGCCCAGCGCCCGCTGCGGGCCGTTCCACCCGTTCCTGCATGACGACGGACCTCTCCACAGGCGCGGGCACGGCCGCTGCCGACGCCTTCACGCTGCGTCGCCGCCCCCCCAGCGAGAAACTGGTGGACATCGGCTTCAGGCAGCTCACGATGGCCCTGGCCTCGGTGGTGGCCATCGTGCTGCTGGGCATCTTCTTTGTGGTGGCCAGCGGCGCCCGTGAGGCGATACGGGAGTTCGGCCCCGGTTTCATCACCACCGCCGCCTGGAACCCGGTCAACAACACCTACGGCGCCTTCGTCGCCATCTACGGCACCCTGGTCACGGCGATCCTGTCGCTGCTGCTCGCCATCCCCCTGGGGCTGGGCACGGCCATCCTGATCACCGAGGACGTGCTGCCCAAGGTGGTGCGCGATGCCACCGGCCTGATGGTGGAGCTGCTGGCGGCGATCCCCTCGGTGGTGCTGGGCCTGTGGGCCATCTTCGTGATGGAGCCGGCGATCCGGCCCCTGCTCAACCTGCTGCACAGCTGGCTGGGCTGGCTGCCTCTGTTCAGCACGGTGCCCCAGGGCCCCGGCACGGCTCCGGCGATCCTGATCCTGGTGGTGATGATCCTGCCGATCATCACGGCCATCTCCAGGGACGCCCTCAACCAGGTGCCGGTCGAACTGCGGCAGGGCGCCTACGGAGTGGGCACCACCCGCTGGGGAGCGATCTTCAGCGTGATCCTGCCGGCCGCCATCTCGGCCATCACCGGCGGGATCATGCTGGCCCTGGGCCGGGCCATGGGCGAGACCATGGCGGTGACCATGATCATCGGCAACTCCAACAACTTCAGCACCTCGCTGCTGGCTCCCGGCAACACGATCGCCTCCATGCTCGCCAACCAGTTCGGCGAGGCTGACGGCATCCAGGTTTCAGCCCTGATGTACGCCGCTTTGATCCTGATGGTGCTCACCTTCGTGGTGAACGTGTTCGCCAAGTGGATCGTGCGCCGCCTCAGCCTTCGCTACTGAGCCTCCACCGATGACCTCCACCAGCACGCCGCACCCCTTTGCCAACAGCCTGTTTGAGCGCCGGCCGCTCACCTTCGACGGCACGCTCAAGCGCAACCGCATCAACCGGGCGCTCACCAGCATCGCCGCCCTGTTTGCGGCGATTGCGGTGCTGCCGCTGTTTCTGGTGATCCTCTATGTGCTGATCCAGGGCGGGCGGTTGATGAGTCTCTCCCTGTTCACCCAGCTGCCCCCGCCTCCCGGCCTTGAAGGTGGTGGTATCGGCAACGCGGTTGTGGGCACCATCGTGGTCACCCTGATCGCCACCGTGATCTCCATCCCAATCGGTGTGGGTGGTGGCATCTTCCTCAATGAATACTCGAGCCGCGGCTGGTTCTCGCAGTTCATCAGCTTCGGCAACGACATCCTCGCGGGTGTGCCATCGATCATCATCGGCGTGTTCGTGTACGGCATCATCGTCGCCACCCGGGTGTTCTTCAACCAGAGCTACAGCGCCATGGCCGGCGGCATTGCCCTGGCGGTCTTGATGCTGCCCACGGTGATCAAAACCACGGATGAAGGCCTCAAGCTCGTTCCCCAGGAGTTGCGCTGGGGTGCCTACGGGGTGGGCGCATCCAAATTCGTGACGGTGATGCGCATCACCCTGCCCGCCGCCTTCACCCCCATCGCCACCGGCGCCGTGCTGGCCATTGCCCGCGCAGCAGGCGAAACGGCACCGCTGATCTTCACCGCCCTCTTTTCACCCTTCTGGCCCGAGGGGATCTTCAACCCCATCGCCACGATGTCGGTGCTGATCTTCAACTTCGCGATCATGCCTTATGACGCACAGAACGAGCTGGCCTGGGCCGCCTCCTTTGTGCTGGTTATGATGATTCTGGCGGCCAACCTTCTGGCCCGTTGGATCAGCAAGCTCTCCCGGCCTGGATGACACCGTGGTTGCCGGCCTCCCGCCAGCCACCGCCAGCGCTCCAACCCGCCCAATCCTCCAGCCTCCCGCCGATCTGATCATGACCACCGCCACCCCATCGATTGCTCAGATGCCGGCACCCGACGTCTGCATGGCCCTGCAGGACGTGACCATTTCCTACGGCAGCTTCGAAGCCGTGAAGAACGTCTTCATGGACATCGCCAAGGGCAAGGTCACGGCCTTCATCGGCCCCTCCGGCTGCGGCAAATCCACCGTTCTGCGCGGCCTCAACCGCATGAACGATCTGATTCCGGGCTGCAGTCTGCGCGGGCGGGTGGTGTTCGACGGGGTCGACATCTATGCCCCGAACGTGGACCCGGTGGAGGTGCGGCGGCGCATCGGCATGGTGTTCCAGAAACCCAACCCCTTCCCCAAGAGCATCTACGAGAACATCGCTTTCGGTGCCCGCATCAACGGCTACAAGGGCGACATGGATGAGCTGGTGGAGCGCTCTCTGCGCAAGGCCGCGGTGTGGGACGAATGCAAGGACAAGCTCAAGGAAAGCGGCTTCGCCCTCTCCGGCGGTCAGCAGCAGCGCCTCTGCATCGCCCGCGCCATCGCCACCGAGCCGGAGGTGATCCTGATGGACGAACCCTGCTCGGCCCTTGATCCGATCTCCACCCTCAAGATCGAGGAAACGATGCACGAACTCAAGCGCAGCTACACGATCGTGATCGTCACCCACAACATGCAGCAGGCCGTGCGCGTTGCCGACATGACCGCCTTCTACAACGCTGAAGCCGTCGAAGGTGGCACAGGCAAGGTTGGCTACCTGGTGGAGTATGCGGAAACCGAGCGCATCTTCAACGCCCCCAACCAGCAGGCCACCCAGGACTACGTCACCGGCCGCTTCGGCTGATCCAATCCCTTCGGCCGGCCGCTGTGGGGAAGGTTTGGGCGGCCGCCAAAAAAAACCGGCCCGCAGGCCGGCTTTGCTCTGATCAGCGGAGAGGGAGGGATTCGAACCCTCGATAGAGTTGCCCCTATACAGCATTTCCAGTGCTGCGCCTTCGACCACTCGGCCACCTCTCCAGCGGCAAAATGGGGCAACAAGGTGGCAATGTAGCAGTCACCCTCCCCACCCCCATGCGCACCTTTCCGATCACCGTGCACTGGCGCCAGAGCGGCCGTGTGATCCGTCATGAGGTGCCCGAGGGCGAGTACATCCTGCGCAGCTTCGAGCACCAGGGCGACCCTTTGCCCTGCAGTTGCCGCAACGGCTGCTGCACCACCTGTGCGGTGCGGGTGCTGCAGGGCACGATCGACCAGAGCGAGGCCCTGGGTCTCTCACACGAGCTGCGCGGCCGCGGCTACGGCCTGCTCTGCGTGGCCCGGGCCACGGGTCCGCTGGAGGTGGAGACCCAGGACGAGGATGAGGTCTACGACCTGCAGTTCGGGCGTCATTTCGGCCGCGGCCGCATCCGCCCCGGCCTGCCCCTCGATGAGGAGTGAGCCTCCCCAACCCCGCCCTCCGGCCGCCGCCGGCGACCATCCCCCCCTCTCCCCTGGCCCCAGCACCGATGCCCAACGCCATCGCCCCTGAACGCGGCGCCGAGTGCGGCCCCGAAGGGGCTTCAGACCGGGCGCTGCGCGCATCGGGGCTGGGGGTGGGTGCCATCGAGCGGCTGGCCGACGTGGCCCGGCGGGCCGCCGAGGCGGGCGGCGTGCAGCTCCGGGCCCATTTCGGCCGCCTCGAGCAGATCCGCGAGAAGGGCCGTTGCGGTGATCTGGTGACCGAGGCAGACCTGGCCGCCGAGGCGGCCGTGCTGGCCCTGCTGCAGGCTGAGACTCCGGAGATCGCCGTGCTCTCGGAGGAATGCGGCCGGCGGCGGCCCGGCGGCGATCTGGAGTGGTGCGTCGATCCCCTCGACGGCACCACCAACTACGCCCACGGCTATCCCTTCTTCGGCACCTCGGTGGGGCTCTGCTGGCGCGGTGTGCCCCTGCTCGGTGCCCTGGCCGTGCCCAGCTTCGAGGAACTGCACTGGGCCGCGCCCGGGCTGGGCGCCTGGTGCAACGGCCGCCGCCTGCAGGTGAGCGACTGCGGCCGGCTGGCCGATGCGCTGCTGGTCACCGGTTTCGCCTACGACCGCCACACGCGGCTGGACAACAACTATGCCGAGTTCGCCTATTTCACCCACCGCAGCCATGGGGTGCGGCGCGGCGGCGCGGCGGCGGTGGACCTGGCCTTCGTGGCCTCAGGCCGTCTCGACGGCTACTGGGAGCGCGGCCTTTCGCCATGGGATCTGGCCGCCGGCGTGGTGCTGGTGGAGCAGGCCGGCGGGGTGGTGTCGGCCTATGACGGCGGCCCCCTGGAGCTGGGCAGCGGGCGGGTGGTGGCGGCCGGCAGCCGGCTGCAGCCCCAGTTGCTGGCCGGCCTGCGGCGCTGCAGTCCCCTCAGGGGCTCCAGCTTCGGGGCGCCCGAGCTCGATGGCACCCCCGGCCCGGACGCCGCCACCGCCGCTCCATAGGATCCCCCCTCGCCCGTCCTCGGCACGCCCCATGGTCCTGCAACCCGCCGCCGGCGCCCGGGATCTCAATCCCCGCGAGGTGGAACAGAACCGGGCGATCTGCACCACCCTGGCCGCCGTGTATCAGCTGTGGGGCTACCAGGCGGTGGCTCCGCCCAGCTTCGAGCGGCTCGACACCCTGCAGGCCGGCGGTGCCATCGACGGCCGCGAGCTGGTGCGGCTGGCGGCCGACGACCCGCTGGGCCTGCGCCCGGAGCTCACCGCCTCCATCGCCCGCGCCGCCTGCACGCGCATGGCCGAACGACCGCGGCCTCTGCGGCTCTGGGCTGAGGGCACCACCTTTCGCAGCAGCACGGGCGACAGCGGCCATCAGCGCATCCACGAGCAATGGCAGAGCGGCGTGGAGCTGCTGGGGGAGCCCTCGGCCAGCGCCGATGTGGAACTGATGCGGCTGCTGCTGGCCGCCGCCTCCCGGCTGGGGCTGGGGGCCCGGCACCGCCCCCAGCTGCTGGTGGGCCATCACGGCCTGCTCACGGCTCTGCTGGCTGAGCTGCCGGCGGATCAGCGCGCCGCCGCCCGCGGCGCCCTCGCCGGCCTGGACGCCCTGGCGCTGGCGAGGCTGGCGCTCAGTGAAACCCAGCGTCAGCGGCTGGCCGCGGTGATGCGCCTGCGCGGCGAGCCGCCCCAGGTGCTCTACGCCCTGGAGCAGTGGCTGGGGCCCATCGCCCCGCTCAAGGAGCTGGCGGCCAGCCTGGCGGCGGTGGCTTCGGCTGCGGCCCAGCGCCATGTGGCCGTGCGGCTCGACCCCAGCTTTCAGCCGCACTTCGCCCTCTACGACGGCCTGGTGCTGAAGCTGGTGTGCCAGGGCCCCCACGGACCGGTGGAGGTGGCCAGTGGCGGCCGCTACGACGCCCTGGTGGGACGCTTCAGCGCCGATCGGCAGCAGGCGGCGGGGGTGGGTTTCGGCTTCGACGTGGAAGCGGTGCGCAACCTGCTGGGTCTGCCGGCGGATGTCCCCAGCGCTCCCCGGCCGGTGCTGGTGAGCTACGGAGCTGAGGCGGCGCTGGCGGCGGCCCTGGATGTGCTGGAAACGCTGCATGGCCAGGGCCAGTGCGCCGAACTGCTGGGCCAGCCGGTGGCCAGCCGGGCCGAGGCCGAGCGGGTGGCCCGCGAGAGGGGCTGCTGCCGCGCCACCTGGATCGCTGCCTAGGATCGCCCCAGCGCCCGCGGCACCATGGCCCACACGATCGTCACCAACGTCTGCGAAGGGGTGGCCGACTGCGTGGATGCCTGTCCGGTGGCCTGCATCCACCCCGGCCAGGGCGCCAACAGCAAGGGCACGGCCTACTACTGGATCGACTTCGACACCTGCATCGACTGCGGCATCTGCCTGCAGGTGTGTCCGGTGGAGGGGGCGATCCTTCCTGAGGAGAAGCCCGCTCTGCAGCGCGCCGGCTGAGCAGCTGTGGCGGTTCGGTCACCCGTCCAGGCAGCGGCTTGAGGCCGGCACACTGCCGCTCCTACGGTGCCGGCACTGAGCGCAAGCTGCCATGACGGTGCTGGAAGAGAAGGGCCAGATCCAGATCCATACCGAGAACATCTTCCCGATCATCAAGAAGGCCGTCTACAGCGGCCATGAGGTGTTCCTGCGGGAACTGGTGAGCAATGGGGTGGATGCGATCAGCAAGCGCCGCATGGCTGCCATGGCCGGCGACTGCAGCGAGGGCGAGGAGGGCAGCATCCAGATCCGCATTGACCGCGAGGCCAAGACCCTCACCATCTCCGATAACGGCATCGGCATGAACGCCGAGGAGGTGAAGCGCTACATCAACCAGGTGGCCTTCTCCAGCGCCGAGGACTTTCTCGAGAAGTACAAGAGCGAGGGCGACGCCATCATCGGCCACTTCGGCCTCGGCTTCTACTCCAGCTTCATGGTCGCCAGCCAGGTGGAGCTGGTGACACTCAGTGCCCGCGAAGGGGCTGAAGCCGTGCGCTGGAGCTGCGATGGCTCCCCCAACTTCAGCCTCGAGGCCGCTGAGCGCAGCGAGCCCGGCACCGACGTGATCCTGCACCTGATGGAGGAGGAACTCGAATACATCGAGCCCGCCCGCATCCGCACCCTGATCACCACCTACTGCGACTTCCTGCCGGTGGCGGTGCAGCTCGAGGGCGAGACCGTCAACAAGCGGGAGGCCCCCTGGCGCCAGAGCGCCCGCGAACTCAGCGACAACGACTACATCGAGCTTTACCGCTACCTCTACCCCTTCCAGGGCGACCCCCTGCTCTGGGTGCACCTCAACACCGACTACCCCTACACCCTCCAGGGCATCCTCTACTTCCCGAAGTCCAGCGGCCGGGCCGACTGGGAGAAGGGTGAGATCAAGCTCTACTGCAACCAGGTGTTCGTGAGCGATTCGATCAAGGAGGTGGTGCCCCGCTACCTGCTGCCCCTGCGCGGCGTGATCGACTCGCCGGACATCCCCCTGAACGTGAGCCGCTCGGCCCTGCAGACCGACCGCCGTGTGCGCTCGATCGGCGGCTTCGTGGCCAAGAAGGTGGCCGACAGGCTCAAGCAGCTGCACCGCGACGAGCCCCAGCGCTACGCCGAGATCTGGGAGTCCCTGGCACCCTTCATCAAGATCGGCGCCATGGAGGATGACAAGTTCGCCGAGCAGGTGGCCGATCTGGTGCTGTTCGGCACCACCGCTGCCGCCGCCCCGGCCGAGCCTGCCGCCGCCGAAGGCGAACAGGGAGCCGCCAGCCAGGATCCTGTGCCCGGCCCCGACGGCAGGGCCTACACCACTCTGGCGGGCTACCGCAGCCGGCTCGATTCCGAGAATGCCAAGCGCGTCCTCTACTGCACCGATGAGGCGGGCCAGGCCGGGCCGCTGGCGCTCTGGAAGGGTCAGGGCGCCGAGGTGCTCCTGGCCGACACCTTCATCGACACCCAGTTCATCCCCTGGCTTGAATTCCGCCACGAGGAGCTGAAATTCCAGCGGGTGGATGCCGAGCTGGACGACTCCCTCAAGGAGCAGGAGAGTGACCTGGCCGATGCCGACGGCAAGGACAGCTCCGAGAAGCTGCGGGAGCTGTTCAAGACCGCCCTGGGCAACGACAAGGTGACCATCCAGGTGCAGCCGCTCAAGGGCGATGAGGCACCGGCAGCCCTGATCCTGCTGCCCGAGCAGATGCGCCGCATCAACGACATGGGCGCCCTGATGGAGCAGCGTCTGCCGGGCCTGCCCGACCACCACGTGCTGCTGGTGAACCGGCGCCATCCGCTGGTGGCGGGGCTGCTGAGCCTCTCCGCCGGTGCCGTGATCACCACCCCCGGCGGCAGCGGCGCCTCCTCACCCAGCCAGCAGCTGGCCGATGATCTGGCCTGTCATGTCTACGACCTTGCCCGGCTGGCCGTGGGCGGGCTGGAGCCCAACCAGCTGGCCGGCTTCCAGCAGCGCAGCGCCGGGCTGATGGGCCGTCTGATGCAGCGGGGGCTCTGAAGGCTGGGGGCCGCCGGTTGCTAACCTCAGCTGCTGCGCTGGTCCCAGCACCGCCGCTTCGTTGTCTTTGTCAGGTTGAAGGTCATGTCCCGGGTCTGCCAGCTCACCGGCAAGCGCGCCAACAACGGCATGGCCGTTTCCCACTCCCACGTGCGCACCAAGAAGCTGCAGCAGGTGAATCTGCAGGAGCGGCGCCTGTGGTGGGCTGAGGGCAACCGTTTCGTGAAGCTGCGCGTGTCCACCAAGGCTCTCAAGACCATCCAGAAAAAAGGCCTGGGTGTCTATGCCAAGGAACTGGGCGTGAATCTGGGCCGCCTCTGATCAGCCGCTGGTCCGTGCTCAATCCGGCTTCCATGCGCCGCCGCCAGCTCCTGCGTGATGCCGTGGTGGGGCTGCTGCTGGCGGGCACAGCGGCATTGGGCCGTCCGTCCAGGGCACTGGCCCTGGGCGGCACCTTGCCCGCCCTGGACGCTCAGGCGCCAGACTTCAAGCTTTCGGGGGTGGCACCGGCTCCCACCGCCGGCGGCTCGGCAGCGCCGGCGGTGTCCACCGAGCTGGCCCTGGCGGATTTCGCCGGCCGCTGGCTGGTGCTCTATTTCTATCCTCGCGATTTCACCGGCGGCTGCACCCTCGAAGCCCGCGGTTTCCAGAACGACCTCCAGGCCTTTCACCGGGCCGGCGCCGAGGTGGTGGGCGTGAGCGCCGACGACGCCGACTCCCATGCCTCCTTCTGCAGTGAGGAGGGTCTGGTGTTCCCGCTGCTGAGCGACCCGGGCGGGCAGGTGAGCCAGCGCTACGGCTCCTGGATCGCCCCCTTTTCCCAACGCCACACCTTCCTGATCGATCCCGGTGGCGTGCTGCGCAGCCGCTGGGTGGCCGTGCGTCCCAGCGGTCACAGCCGGGAGGTGCTGGCGGAACTGTCCCGGCTGCAGGCGCTGGCGGCCTGATCCCCTTGGCCCTGTCACTCGGCCGCGTCGGGGGGGGGGGCGAGCAGGGTCAGCCATGAGGGGATCCAGCTCAGCCTCGCTGCTGTGCATCTGGGTGACGTTGCGCAGGCACACCGACTGGGGTCGTTTCGGCGAGGTCCTGGAGAATCCGGCCCGGGATGCAGGGCTGATCGGGGATGAGCCGGCGTCAGCCGATGGGAAAGGATCCCGGGCAGCGGATCATGCCTCCTGCTGGCTCGGGAGCTGGAATGATGCTTGATTTGCCCAGTGACATCAGCTATTGCCAGCAACCATGAGGACCCTGACGCTGCCAAGGACCGGTCTGTGGAGCCGCGCCGGGGTTCTGGGAGTGGTCATAGGCGTGGGCCTGGCCCTGGGTGGCTGCGGCCAGAAGGCAAGTGAGTCCGCAGCATCGGCGCCGGAACGGGCGGCCAGCCCAGACGCCTCCCTGGCTGCCGAGACCGAGGAGACGTCCTCGCCCGCAGAGGACGGGCCTCGCAGCTGGGTCGTGCGCGGCGATGGGGTCAATCTGCGGAAGGAACCGTCGCTGTCTGCTGCGGTGCTGACCACCTTCTCCAACGGGACGCTGCTCGATCATCTCGGTTGCCGGCGGGTGGCAGGCCGCGACTGGTGCGATGTGCAGCCGCTGGGGGGAGGGCCCAGGGGGTTCGTGGCCGCCGAGCTGCTGAAACCGGCGGTGGCGCGCGATGGCGCCGTGGCCCGGGGAGACGACACTTCCGCCTTGCGCGCTGGTGAAGGTGATTTCGATGCCACCGGCACCATGCCCTGCGCGATGGCTCAGGGTCAGCCGATGGGCAGGTGTCCGTTCGGCGTGGCACGGGCCGGAGGGGGTGACGCCACGGTGGTGGTGACCCGCCCGGATGGCCGCAAACGGGCCCTGTTCTTCCGCATGGGTCAGGCCATCGGCGCCGACACCAGCCAGGCCGATGGCAACCCCGCCTTCTCCACCAGCAAGGAAGGGGACACCTACACCATCCGGGTGGGCAACGAGCGCTACGAATTCCCGGAGGCCGTTGTATTCGGGGGCTGACCCCACTGGAAGGAGTGGAACGGGGTGCTGATGGCTCACACCAGCGGCCTGGAAGGGGCAGTGAGGTAGCGCGAACTGCTG
>JBCBTI010000016.1:0-61283 GCA_039818745.1 Cyanobacteria bacterium J06638_7 | reverse complement strand
AAGGCCCCCATCAGCAGGCCATCAGGTGGACCAGTTTTCGTGTCGCCGGAGGACCAAAAGCGGATGTCGCTTGACACGCTCCACTTTGATGTCAAGCAGGTGGCCAGGTTCTGCGGAGTCTGCCGCGTCAGGCCCTGAAGCTTCTCCATCTGATGATGGCGACAGAAAGAGGGGATGTGGATCAACAAGCCATCAGAAGAGCCGGAGGCGGCTCTGACATGTTCGCTGTCCTGGGCGGCCTGATTGGTGACAGAGGGATGCCAGCTATCCTGTAAGTGATCGATCCCAAGCTCCTGGGAGATTTCGGCCAAGCTCTAGCGGTGCGCGGGCTCATCCAGCGGCGCACATTACCCTAGACGGCCTGGATGTAACAAGGCATCGGCGGGTTCCATCAGGCCTCCTGGTACCGGAGGTGATCGGGTTGGAGAGACCCCATCTTTCCTGGCCAAGAGGGCGCCTGCTGAACTCCATCGAAGAAGACTGGGACGTAGCCGGAAACACCTTCCAATGCCACACTCAACCTCTGGGATTGCAGATGAGCCAATCCGAGAGGGCCGAACCAATCACAGGTTGCAACAATGACCTTTGAGGTCACATAGCAAAGGAGTAATTAAGTGCGGGCAAGCAGGTTATGCTGGACTTGAGATAGAGCTTGTAGCGCTGAATAGCAGACTGGACAACAGACCCTAACGAGCAGCCTGGAAAAGGATCAGTGCGGCCGCCAGTTTATATGAAGATTCGATATGGATTAAGTCGCCAGGTTAAGGGAGTCGTATCGCCCCGGGATTCAGGTTACAGGCATGTGCAGATCAATGGGCACCAAGTGGCAGGAAGCCTCTGTTACCTGCTGTGCGGTAAGTTATGCGTGTGCTCCCATGGCCGGAAGCATGGTCAAACACAGCACCAACATCAATGGCAATTCCACCTCGCTGTTTAATCAGATTGCAGTAAGTCTTGCCAAGAACACCAGCACCTACCAAGTAGACTGCTCCAGGAAAAGGCACCTGAAGTTCCTGATGTATCCGATCATAATAATATGGGTAATGAGGCTCTTGAAGGGTATTCAGCTTATTTCCGCGCTGGCCAGGGATCTGAAACCCAACAACCTTGGCAATACCAAGTCCCTCGAAGTACTCGTCTAAATTGTGCGCAGAGATATAACCAATAAACTGTTGTGACGTGATAAGCTCATGCAAGCCTGAAGACCAGTATAGATGGTTATGACAGTGCCATGTTGTTACAACTCTACCCTCAAAGACATTGTCCAAGGGAGAAAACGGTAGATTATCAACAATTGTTTTCCAGTGAGGGCTGCGAAGAAGCAGCTGGGGTGGCGGAACACCAAGAACATCAGAGTTTTGGATGGCATCACACAGCTCATCTCTCATTTTAGAATATGCTTGAGGTGAAAGGTTTTGGGGAGTATTATTTTCACTAGCCGTTGCACCGAGAAGGTTGCGATTAAGCCCTGAGAGAACCTTTCCTTCGCCATCTCCGAGTCTCACAAGAGAGAAAGGTTGTTGCTTCTCAAGCGCAGATTTGATAATTGTTGTCAACTGTTGTGATCCATTTCGTGACCATGAGTGATCATGCACATCTGCCAACAGAACCTCAGGGTGAATTCCATAAAGACGATATTTAATTATAAAGCTGCTCAATTCAGGAAAGCCCAGGTGGCTACATGCGGCCGAGTAAAGCTCCTCAATAACCTGCTTTCTATCTTGAGGTCCAGCTGAATAGATCTTCAATTCATTTAAGAAATAGAGAAGATCTCCTGTCTTAGTGGGTCCATGAGAAAGAGGCAATGCCTGCTGTAAATGATTAATGGCATCAACAACACTTTCAGGATTACGGCGAAGGGCCAACCTGGCAAGTGATTCATGGACTGCAGTGGTGTTGACATTACGTCGCGACAATTCCGAAAATATCTCAAAAGCCGGTTCATCTGAGTTAGCCTCAAGCAACGCTTGCCCGTAGTGACTGGCGAATGACGGATTAGTGGGCGAGTGCTTATAGACTTCTTCCCATTGGTTAAGCGAGTTAGCATGACCATATTGTGCGGAAGATAGGCGGGCAGCGCAATGACAGATTCTCAACTTCTTGCTTTCATCATGTGCATGCGATGATTCCGCCAACTCAGACAAATATCTCTGAGCGTCGGAAAACCTCCTGCGTCGAAGAAGGCACGAGATCAAACGCATCTGAGCTTCAAAGTCATCAGGATATAGTTTATTCAGCTCCATCCACTTTCGAATGGCAGGATTCCATTGCTTCTTTTGCTCAAGCTGGATCGCATGATCAAAAAGCTTCTCGTATCGCTGTGATAATTGACTCATAGTGACCTTTTGCAAAACAGCCGCGACCAAACACCTGCACACTAGAATAGATTAGTTCACAGCACAAGCCATCCCGGCTACGCTCTGAATCAAGAGGGATTGACACGGAATCGACAGAGTAAGCTCGATCATTGTCAGAATCAAACTGCCATAGCCTACAAGCGGACAAGCTCTTGTCCGAGAAAGACCATGACATATCTGAGCTTTGTCATACCAAAGCATCGAGAAAGTCAGGAACCAAATCTCACTTAGGTCGACGGGATATTATTGTGGACAAGGAGTCGGTGTATTTTCTCGGCTACACTCATAGCCTGAAGTCTGTTCAGCGTATCGACACCTCGCTTGACGAGCTCTTCATCCAGAAGAGGCACAGATTGCTCTCCTATCTCAGCAAGTTGCTTGAGGCTGATGGATGGTTGCTCATCAACAGTGTCGGATAAAGCGCAGCCAAGCACTTGCTCAGCATAATCAAGATCGTTACGATCGAGATAAGCTTCAAACTCAGACTGCCTCAAGCGAATCTTTCTTGATCCAATGGTCTTCAACACAGATTGAAGTAAAGTATATCCCTTTAACCGTTGTTGCTGATACGTTGGGGTGGACTTTCGAACAAGCTCTTGATTCTCCAAATACAGCAAGGAGACTGCCTCCAGGCTCAGCGACTCATTGATCCGCACAACAGCCTCAGGTTGTACGCTGATACCGATTCGAGCGAGAAAATCGAGGGTCACGTCATTGCTGATCAGCCTGCTGCTGAGAAAGGGCACCAACTCAAGGCGGTTGGGCTGTGAGAAGCTGCAGGTGCGGGCGAACTCCTGGAGTCCAGTAATCCGCGCACGGTAGTTTGGCCATGAAAAAAGCTTTCCCTCCGGTCTACGTATCCCCATTTTCAGCTGCTGGATGAACAGGGATGTCATGAATGACAGGGGAGGTCGTATATAGAGATAGATCACGGCGGAATAATCATGACTTCGCAGAAAATCCGACAAGCCCTTTCTGACGACCACTCCTCGTTTGGCAGGATTGGAGAGAACCTCTGCTGACAAGATCCTAGTGGAGGCCGAGCCTTGGAAAAACTTCTGCAACCGCTGGAGATGCTTAGACTCCTTATTCTCAAACGAATGGATCAGATTGAAGCTGGCATTCCATGTGCCGAACTCAGAGGGATACTGGTATCCATCAGGAAGAGAAGACTGGTGTTGCAAGCTCCAGAGTGTCTTTTGAATGGATGAGGTACCTGTCTTGGCCATTCCAGCATGAAGGATCAGCTTCACTCAAATCTCATATCCACGGGTGATGCACTCTAGCCCACGCAGAAGGTTTGGATACGTCTCGGAATGATCCACAACTCTGATGAACTCCGGTAGCCGTTCGTTATCCCTCTCCTCCAGCCACCAACGCCCGCAAGCGGTGCCGTGCCATTGTGCGGATCATGCTCGCCCTGGCCTGGCTCTCGGCCAGGGGGTCAGCCCCAGTCAACCGGCCGGCCAGGGCAGCAAGCTGCTGCCCCAGCTCCTCTTCACTGCCATAGGTGGATGACCACTGCAGGCCGGCAACCTGCTGAACGGGGCCACCGCTGGCGAACACCAGACACGCGCAACCAGCCAGCAGGCCGTCATACACAGCGATGCCGAAATGCTCCATCCTGTGAGGTTCGGCGAGCGGATCAACATCCAGACCCGTGGCATGCACATAGATCTTGGCGCGCCGATAAGCAGCAGCCACTTCGGCAGACTCAGCATTGGCAATCACGTCAATGCGGCCACAGGTCGCGGCCATCGCCAATGTATCCTGATGGTGCTCAACAGAGGATCTGCTGGAATAGTCCACACTGCCAATGATCTGCAGAGTCCAGTTGCCAAGCGATTCATCCTCCATCAGCTTCTGCTGGAATGCCTGCACCAGTCGATGGTGATTCTTGCAATGCCCGCCATAGTTGAAACGGCCCACCGAAAGAATACAATTTTCCTTGCGGCCTTCCAGGCTGAAAGATCCATCGCCAGGTTGCACACCGAAGCTGGGTTGGCTGTCAAACACCACGGGGTACACCACTGTGCTTTGCTGAGGGCCCCAGAACTGCTGTGCCCAATCGGCGGTGAACTCTGAATTGTGCAGAAAATGATAGGTTTTTCTAGTGACACTTGATACGTTTTTGCCTGGGAACGAAACCAGATAGTATGATTTCCTGGCCAAAGAAATCAGATTGGAGCGATGAGTTGAGTTGATCAGGCAATCGTAGAATGCTGTCAGCTTCGGAGTTACCGATCCAACGATGAGAGTGGAGCATCGAAAAGGGATCAGATCGAAATGTCGAACCAGTGCAGCAACATCAAATGGCTGCTCACAGATGATGGTGACCTCTGCACCTGGCTGGCTTGAAAACTGCTGAGCGATGCCAAGCATGTGCTTCTCTCCGCCGCCGTAGGTATTCATATAGGTGTTGTAAATGGCAATGCTGCGAATGCCTTCACGTGTAATGAGCTGATCTCTGCTCTTTCCTCTCAGTTGCTCATCATACGTTGACACCACCTCCACCAGGGAGGGATTGAGTTCCAGCTTCAGGGTGTTGTAGCGCTCATCGCGGGCCAGCAGCTCGGCAGGATCGCAGGGATCTCCGGAGCGGATCCATTGATAGATGAGTCTTGAGCGCCGCACCAGGCACCGCCAGGTGGGGCTCTTCTCACTGGTGGATTCAGAATGGCGGTGGTCAACGTGGGCAGTTGGACAGTAGAGAATTGGAATCTTGTTTTGCTCACACCAATAGGAGAGCTCTGAATCTTCAAAATAGGCAAAATACTCGTCAATGAACAGTTTCCGGTAGGCAAAGAGACTCCTGCGGATCAGTGCGCAACAGCCGCAGAAAGCCCGGATGTATTCCTTCTGGGCAAACTGGCCGCGATCCTCCTCGGCGAAGCCCCGATCGAAGGGTGTTCCATCCTCCCGCAGCGCTGATCCTGCGTTGTTGATCAAGCGGCGCGCGGATGAATAATCCGTGGCCGTGAGCGCGATCACGTGCTCGGCCGGCAGGGAATCCAGTTCGATGGCCTGCGGCCGCGCGCGCCTGCCCAGGCGAACCAGGATGCTGCCGCGCACCTCCTTGCCATCCAACTTTCCATCGAGCAGATCAAACTTCAACACCAGCTGCTGAATGTCGCGATTGATCGGCACCTGCAGCACCAGCCGCTGCGTGGGATCAGCAGATACAAATCGGCCATCGCCATGGCGCCCCTGGGAGATCAGCACCTTCCTGTACTCCCAGTGCGCTGTCATGGCCTCCAGATCGAGCGCAAATCCTGGCGGCAGATGATCGATCGCAACCTCCAGAAACTCACCGCGGAAAAAGATCTGAGGGGCCACGATCCCTGCCGAGCCGTCAAAGCGGAGTGCAGAAACCATCTGCTTGATGGAATCCTCTGCCAGGCACGCATCCGGATTGAGAAGCAGAAACAGATCACCGGATGCTGCCGCTGCCGCCCTGTTGTTGGCTGCGGCAAAGCCGATGTTGGCCTCCTTGATATACATCACATTGCCCTGCAGAATCTCATGAGCCAGCTCTTCACACACCTCCTGATCGCCGTTGTCAACGATCACCACCTCCAGATTTCGATACGTTTGCCGCTCAATCGATTGCAGGCATTCCCGCAGATCACGATTGGAGTTATAGGCAACAACCAGAATGCTCACCAGAGGGTTGTAGTTGAGCCGACCGTACACATCCTGGAGCCGCTCAAACGCCGTGAAGATCGGATTGATGTACCGCTTCGCTCCGCTCTCCCGGGTTTCCCTGCGCCCCTCGCGAGCCAGCTCGTACGCCAGCTCGGCCGCCACGCGTTCGCCCGCCAGCGCCCGGCACTTGGCTTCGATCAACTGGCGCACCTCGCCGGAGAGCGGCGGCCTGGCATTCAGGGCCTGTTGATAGAGCTGGTGCGCTCTCTCGTGCTCCTGCTGGGCGTGGCGGTGCTGCGCCAGCCGCAGGCTCGCGTAGCTGATCGGCGCGAGCTTCAGGGAGCGCTCCAGCAGCTCGCAGGCCACATCGGGCCGATTCCGCCCGGCTTGGGCATCGGCCTGGAAATACAGACACCAGGCCAGAATCGTGGGTTGCTCCGCCGCCCTGGCTTCCAGCCGTGTGCAGAGCTCAAGGCACTTCACCCACCGCTGCGCATCGAGCAGCTGCTTGGCCTGCTCCAGCCATTCCCGGCAGATCGGATCCTGGCCCTCCGGCCCGGCGCCGGCTGTGGCCTCGCCGGGACGGCACGAAAGCCCTTCTCCCCAGGCCCGGGCAAGGGCGGCTCCAGAACCGTCGCCCTGCTCCGCGAGCTGCTCCGCCAGCTGCCGCCAGGCCAGAGGGGTGAGCGGCCCGTCCAGAACGGCGCGGCGGCGCGCGGTGAGATCCATGGCAGCCGGCAGAGAAGCTCGCGCCCGGCCAACCTAGGGACAGGCTCAGGCCCCCTTCTGCGCTTCGATCACCAGCACCCCGGGCAGAGAGCGGGCCAGCACGCCGTGCTTCCAGCTGGCGATGTGGTGGATGCAGCCGCGGCTGAAGCCCGTCTCCCTCAGCTGCCGCAGGAGTTCCCAGCCGGGGATCCCGTCGCGGGCCTCGGCCGGGGCCCGCTCCCGCTGGAAATCCAGCGGGCAGGTGGCCACCAGGCGGCCCTGCGGCCGCAGCGCCGCCAGGGCGCTGGCCAGCGCCCCTTCGAGCGGCTCGCCGGCGCCCAGCAGGTCGCTGCACAGGAGCAGGTCGAAGCGCTCCGCTGGCAGGGGCGCGGGCTCGGCGGGCCTGCACACCAGCCGCTCCTCCCCCAGCCGGAGGCGCCACCACTGAGCCAGGCCCGTGCCGGCCTCGGCCAGGCACACCTCCAGCTCCCCCAGCGCCGGCAGATCGCCGTAGGCCTGCTCCAGCACCAGCAGCAGGGCCCGCTGGCGGCTGATCAGGCCGTTGGCCTGCAGCGATTCCCGGTAGCTGGGCGCCGTGATCCGGATCGTCTCCGGAGGCAGGTGCTCCGCGCTCAGCGGTTCCACCAGCCCCAGCAGGCGCGTGACCTCGGCGCAGTGATCGAGCCACCGGGCGGCGCTGAGCAGCTGGGGCAGATCGTCCTCGAAGGCGGCGAAGCTGGCGTAGCTGCGGCGCTGGTCGTGCAGGGCGATCACCCCCTCGATGGCGCCCGGGGTGAGGCCAACGGCCGTGGGATCGGCGGCGGTATCCAGCCCGTGTGGCGGCGCATCCAAGGGCGATCAGCCGCGGCTGGCCACGGATCCTAATCACCGCAGCCCCTGCCGGCCCGGCCAGGCAGCAGCGGCCAGGAACGCACCGGATCGGGCAGGATTGGGCGACCTGAGCCGAACGCATGGACCCCAGCGCACTGGCCCCAGGCTCCAGCGGTGGCAGCTCCGGCTCCGGTCCCGGCTCCGGCGCCCTGCCGCCGCTGCCCGACTGGGTGCTGTGGCTGCAGGCCGGGTTCACGGCGCTGGTGGCCGTGCTGTTCGTGGCCCTGCTGCTGCAGAGCCGCCAGCAGAACAACCGGATTCAGGAGTTGCAGGAGCGGCTCCAGGGCCTCGAGAACAGCCGTGCCCTCGAGCGCACCACCGGCCTGGAAGACCAGCTGCGCGCCAGCGTGGAGCGGCTGCAGGCCCTCGAGCGCGACAGCAGCCGCATCGATCTGCTGCAGGCCGAAACCGACGCCCTGCGTGAACAGCTCAGCCAACTGCGCCCCGCCGGCGCCATCACCCCACCGGGGCAGCTGGCGGCTCCGACTCCTGCCGCCCCCACACCCCCGGCCGAGCCCGAGCGGGCCCCGGCCTCGGCCGGGGCGGGCCCACCAGGGCCGGGAAGCGTGGAGCAGCCCTAGCTCCCGGTGCCTTCAGCCCTTCACCGCATCGCCGCTGGCACTGGGCAGGATGTAGCGCTGCAGGCCGATGAACAGCAGCAGCACCGGCAGGATCGACACCACTGCTCCCGCCGCCACCAGCCGCCAGTCGAGCGAGAAGCTGCTGGCCAGCTGCTGCAGGCCCAGGGGCAGGGTGTAGAGCGCCGGTTCATCGAGGATCACCAGCGGCCACAGGAAGTCGCTCCAGGTGCCGATGAACACGAACATCGCCAGGGTGATCAGATCAGCCCGGGCGGCTGGGATCATCACGTTCCACCACTCGCCGATCGGCGTGCAGCCATCGCTGCGGGCCGCTTCCTCCAGCTCCACCGGCACCCCCAGGAAGCTCTGGCGCAGCAGGAAGATGCCGAAGGCCGTAGCGGCCTGGGGAATGATCAGGGCCCAGAGGGTATTGCGCAGGCCGATCTGCACCATCAGCAGGTACAGGGGGATCATCACCACCTGAAAGGGGATCAGGATCGTGGCCACCACCAGCGCCAGCACCAGGCCCCGGCCGGCGAAGCGCATCCGCGCCAGCGGATAGGCGGCCAGCGAGCAGAAGGTGAGATTGGCGAACACCGCCAGGGCGCTCACGATCGTGCTGTTGCGCAGATAGGTGCCCATCGGGCTGTCGGCGAACAGGCGCCCGTAGGCCTCCAGGCTGGGCTCGGCGGGCAGCAGCGCCGGCGGGCTGGTGAAGATGTTCTCGGCCGGCCCCTTCAGGGAGGTGCTCACCAGCCAGAGCAGGGGCACCAGCATGGCCAGGGCCACCAGCAGCAGCAGGGCCAGCTGCACGGCCGCCCCCAGGGAGGAGCGGCTGATCCCGGCCGGGCGCTGGCTCATACCCGCGGCCGTTCCGCCAGGGGCAGATCCCCCAGGGCCGGCAGCGGCGCCTTCTGGGGGTGGAGCGGCAATGCCCGGCTGGCCGCCAGCAGCCGGTTGAGGGCATTGACGAAGGCCTGGGCCGCCGCCACCACGATGTCGGTGTCGGCCGCGTGGCCGGCGTAGAGCACGCCCTGATGGCGCAGGCGGATCGTCACCTCGCCCATGGCATCGATGCCCTCGGTGACGCTCTTCACCGAGAACTCCACCAGTTCGTTGGGCACCTGAGCGAGGCGGTTGAGGGCCTGACACACGGCATCCACCGGACCGGTGCCGATCGCCGCCTCGCTTAGCTCGGCGCCATCGGCGTTGATCAGGCTCACCGTGGCGGTGGGCTGCAGGCCGGTGCCACAGCTCACCTGCACGCTGCGCAGGGTATAGAGCGCCTGATCGTTCTGCTGCACCTGCTCGCTCACGATCGCCTCGAGATCCCGGTCGGTGATCTCCCGCTTGCGGTCGGCCAGCTCCTTGAAGCGGGCGAAGGCATCGTCGAGATCCTCGCGGCTGAGGGCATAGCCAAGGTCCTCCAGGCGGGCGCGGAAGGCGCTGCGGCCCGACAGCTTTCCCAGGGAGATGCGGTTGTCGGCCAGACCCACGGTGCGGGCGTCGATGATTTCGTAGGTGAGGCGGTTCTTGAGCACGCCGTCCTGATGGATGCCCGACTCATGGGCGAAGGCGTTGGCCCCCACGATCGCCTTGTTGGGCTGCACCGCCATGCCGGTGAGGTTGCTCACCAGGCGCGAGGTCTTGGTGATCTCCTCGGTGCGCACCGCCGTGAGCGGATCGCCGCAGTCCGCCCTCCGGCCCAGGAAGGGGTTGAAGTAGCGCCGGCGCACATGCAGCGCCATCACCAGTTCCTCCAGGGAGGCGTTGCCGGCCCGTTCGCCGATGCCGTTGATCGTGCACTCCAGCTGGCGGGCACCGTTCTTCACCGCCTCCAGGAAGTTCGCCACCGCCAGGCCCAGATCGTTGTGGCCGTGCACGGAGATCACCGCCTGATCGATGCTCGGCACCTGGCTGTTGATGCCGGCGATCAGCTCGCCGAATTCCGCTGGCGTGGCATAGCCCACCGTGTCGGGGATGTTGATCGTGGTGGCCCCGGCGGCGATGGCCACCTCGATCACCTGATGCAGAAACTCTGGATCGGAGCGGCCGGCGTCCTCGCAGGAGAACTCCACGTCGTCCACCAGGGAGCGGGCGTAGTCCACCATCTCGGCGGTGATCGCCAGCACCTCGGCGCGGCTCTTGCGCAGCTTGTGCTCGAGATGGATGTCGCTGGTGGCGATGAAGGTGTGGATGCGGCGGCGGGCGGCGGGGGCCACCGCGTCGGCGCAGGCCTTGATGTCACCGGCGGCGGCGCGGGCCAGCCCGCAGATCACCGGGCCCTCCGGGCTGCCGACGCTGTCGGCGATGCGCTGCACGGCGTTGAAGTCGCCAGCACTGGCAAAGGGGAAGCCGGCCTCGATGATGTCCACGCCGAGGCGGGCGAGCTGCTGGGCAATGGCGAGCTTCTCCTCCAGGTTGAGGCTGGCACCGGGGGACTGCTCGCCGTCGCGCAGGGTGGTGTCGAAGATCAGCACCCGACCGGGGTCGCGGGCCATCGCAGGGCTCCCTATACGGAGTAACTATGAGTTAGCTCCATCCTAAGGGCTCGGCGGGGCCCCGCTCAGCGCAGGAACACCGGTGGCTGCAGGGCTTCATCCTTCTCCAGCTGCGCCCGCAGGCTGGCCAGATCCACAAACCGGTCGGCCGCGTTGCGCAGCTCCCGCGCCACCATGCCCTCGGTGCTCATCAGCACCACCTGCAGCCCCCGCGCCCGCAGCACCTCCACCAGCCGGTCGAGGTCGCGGCTGCCGCTCAGCAGCCACACCACCTCGGTGCGGCCGGCCACCGCCATCAGGTCCACGGCGATCTCCACATCCAGATTGGCGCGCACGAACTGGGGGCGTGGGTCCGCCTCGCCGCCGGCACCGGCGCCGCTGAGTTCCCGCAGCGGGCGGGTGCGCACCGTGAAGCCCAGGCTGGTGAGGGCATCACGGAAGGGGCGCTGATCCCCGGGATCGCGCAGCCCCGCATACCAGAAGGCACTGCAGAGATCCAGCTGCGGCTGACTGCGGGCATGGGCCAGCAGCCGGCGCGGATCGAAGAACCAGCCCAGCTTCTGCTGGGCGTAGAACATGCTGTGGCCGTCCACCGCCAGCACCAGGCGGCGGGCCCCAGCCGTCATGGCGGCGGTCACTGATCGGGGTCGAGCACGGTGGGCGGAGCGCCGGTGGGCCGACCGTAGCCCCGCCGCCAGGGCCAGAGTCGAGCAGAGCTGGCACACTCGCCCCGTACAGTGTCGCCAGTGTGGCGCTGCCATGGGCAACGGCGATCCGGCCAGCGGCGATCGGTGCTCCGGTGATCTGGCCCTCGTCCTTCACGCCCACCTTCCCTACGTGCGCAGCGCCAGGGCCGGCTCCCTCGAGGAGGACTGGTACTTCCAGGCGCTGCAGGAGTGCTACCTGCCCCTGCTGGCGGTGCTCGAAGCCGCGGCCGCCGACCCCCGCCAGCGGCCGCGCCTCACTCTGGGGCTCTCCCCCACCCTGCTCAGCCTGCTGGCCGACCGGGAACTGAACGCCCGCTTCCTGCCCTGGCTGGTGCAGCGTCAGCTGCTGCTGGAGCAGGCCCCCGCCGGCCACCGGCAGGCCGCCCGCCACCTGGGCGAACAGCTGATGGCGGTGGAGCGCCAGTGGCTCGACCACGAGGGGCTGGTGGTGCCGCGCTTCCAGAGCCTGCAGCAGCGCGGCGTGCTCGATCTGATCACCTGCGCTGCCACCCACGGCTACCTTCCCCTGCTGCGCCAGGTGCCGGAAGCGGTGCAGGCCCAGCTGATCAACGCCGTGCGCGAGCACGAGCGCCAGCTGGGGGAGCGGCCGCTGGGAATCTGGCTGCCGGAGTGCGCCTACTACGAAGGGCTCGATCAGCCACTGGTGGCCTGCGGCCTGCGCTACTCGGTGCTGGATGGCCACGGCCTGCTGCATGGGCTGCCGCGACCCCGTTACGGGGTCTTCGCACCGATCTGCTCCCCCGCCGGCGTGGCCTTCTTCGGCCGTGACGGCAATGCCACCCTGCCGGTGTGGAGTGCCCGCGAGGGCTACCCCGGCGACGGCGCCTACCGGGAGTTCCATCGTGACCTGGGCTGGGATCTGCCGGAGGCGGACCTGCAGGAGGCCGGCATCGGCAGCCGCCGCCCCCTGGGTCTGAAGCTGCACCGCGTCACCGCCCGGGGCTGCCCCCTGGAGCAGAAACAGCCCTACGACCCCGACGTCGCGGCCAGGCGGGTGCAGGAGCATGCCGAGGCCTATCTCCAGGGCCGGGCCGCCGAGCTGGCGGGCCTCGGCGAGTCCATGGAGCCCCTACCCCTGCTGGTGGCCCCCTACGACGCCGAGCTGTTCGGCCACTGGTGGTTCGAGGGACCCCAGTTCCTGGCGGCCCTCTTCCGCCACTGCCGCCAGGCCGGCCTGCGCCTGGTGACCCTCCGGGAAGCTCTGCAGCAGCGGCCATCGCTGCAGGTGTGCCGGCCCTCACCCAGCAGCTGGGGGCAGGGGGGCTACCACGACTACTGGCTCAACGACAGCAACGCCTGGGTGGTGCCCCAGTGGCAGCGGGCCTCGCGGGCCATGGTGCGGCGCGTCAGCCGCGGCGTGGCCAGCCGCCACCAGCGCGAGCTGCTCACCCAGGCGGGCCGGGAGCTGTTGCTGGCCCAGAGCTCCGACTGGAGCTTCATCCTCAGGGCAGGCACCACCACCGAGCTGGCCCGGGAGCGCATCCAGCGCCATCTCGATCGCTTCTGGCGCCTGCTGGATGCGATCGACAACAATCGCGAGCCGCCGCCGCAGTGGCTGCAGGCGGTGCAGCGTGAAGACCGCCTGTTCCCCCGGCTCAACGCCGCCGACTGGCTGACCCCCCCGAGCTGAGCACCTGGCCCAGCAGCGCCGCCTCCCGGCCCTGCAGGCTGAGCAGGGCGATCCTCACGCTCCAGGGCGCCGCGGCGAACAGGCGCAGCATGGCCCCCAGCAGCTCCGGCAGGCTGAGGGTGTTGGTGAGAAAGCCGCTCCATGCCTCCGCAGGCAGGGCAAAGAAGGTGGCGAAGAAGGCCCGCAACTGGTGTTCGGGCAGGCGCATCAACTTCTCCAGACCAAACTGATAGAAGGCCTGGCGGCGCCGCAGCTGCGCAGGCCAGAGGGCCTGCCAGCCGGCGGCGGCCAGCTCGGCCGGCGTGGCCAGGGGATCGGCCAGGGCCGAGGCCAGGGCCGAGGCCAGCCCCGGCGCCCGGCGCAGCAGGGCGCCCACCAGGTAGCCGGAAGCCGGATGCACCATCGCGGCGGCCCCTCCGAAGGCCAGCAGGGGCTGATCGGGATCGGGCAAGGGCAGGTTCATCGGGAACAGGCAGAACTCCTCATGCTCCATCGCCTCAAGGGCCGTGCCCCGGTGGGCCAGCCGCCGTGCCAGTCGCGCCTGCAGGGTGGCGTAGGCCACCGGCGGGGCCAGGGCCAGGGACGTCTCCTCCACGAAGTAGCGGCCCTCGCCGAGATCCATGGCATAGAGGAAGGTGGGCGGCTCCTGGCGCTCCGCGGGGCTGAGGTGGTCACAGCGGAAGTCCATCAGCACGAACTGGCCGGGCTGCACGGGTGGCGCGCTGAAGCGCCCCACCACCCCATAGGCCGCCTGAGCGGCCACCGGCCCCCGGTCCGGCCGGCGGATCAGGGCCGCCCGGTGCCCGCTGGCATCCACCACCAGACGGGCCCGCAGCTCGCGGCCGTCCTCGCAGCGCACCCGGCTCAGGCCGCCCGGCGCGGCGTCGCAGCTCAGCTCGCGGGCCAGCCCCCGCTCCCAGAGCACCCCTGCGGCGGCACAGGAATCGAGCCAGTGGCGCTGCAGCAGGGTCCGATCCAGCAGGCCGTAGTCGCGGCCATGGCAGGTGGGGGCATCGGCAGGTCCCGAGCCGCCGCCGGCGCCCGCTCCGAAGTAGCTGCAGGTGTGACTCCAGCGGTGCTCCAGCAGGTGGGAGAGGCCGAGGGCGTCCACCTCCTCACCCCAGATGCCGTAGGTGTTGGGCCAGGGCTGGGCCGGGTCGCTGGCGCTCAGCAGCGTCACCCGCACCTGCTCAAGCGCCAGGGCCGCGGCAATGGCCAGGGCCGCCGGCCCTCCGCCCACCACCAGCACGTCGCTGGGAGTGGACTGGAGATCAACAGGGGGCTGATCGCGGCGCTCCGGGGGGGCACTCATGGGGCGTTGTCCGGCAGCTGCAGCTGCAGCTCGGCTCGGTTGTTGGCACGCAGTTCCGGGGCTTCGAGGATGTCCTGCTCGGGATCGGCAATCACCGCCACGCGGTGGGCGCCGGCCGCCAGAGGCAGGGGCAGCTCAAAACGCTCACAGGCCCCGGCCTCGAGCCAGGGCAGGCGCAGATAGCGGTGGCTGCTGTAGCGGTCGTCGACGACCACCGCCACGCCCAGATCACTCACATCGAGTGAGCCGCGGTTGACCACCGCAAAGCGCAGCCCCTGCTCGCCGTAGTGCAGATCCTCGATGGCCAGGTCGCTGCCGAGCTGATGCAGCTGCTGGAGGGGGTAGAGCACCAGCCGCTCGAGACCCGCCAGGCGGGTTTCGGGATGCTCGTGGTGCAGATGGCCGCCGTGGCGCAGATCGGTGCTGCAGCCGTGCAGGTGCAGATGGGCCCCGCTCAGGGGCACGGTGACCCTCCCGCGCTCGGGTTCGCTGTCGAAGAAGCCGCAGCACTCCCAGCGCAGCGAACGGCCCAGGTAGCGGATCGGATCATCGGCGCGGGCCGGATCCTGCTCCGCCAGCCGGAAGTGCTGCAGCAGCTGATAAGGGCTGGAAGCGGCTGTGGCCTCGCTGGCGGCGCTGCGGGCGACGGCGGTGTTGCGGCGCTGCTGGCCCATGCACAGCTTGGAGGCGACCGTGATCACCAGCGACTGCCAGCGGCTCAGCAGCCGCAGGCCGTAGATGGGGGCTTCAGGCAGACGCCCCTGGCGCTTCAGCAGGGCGATCGCCTCGGCCACCAGCTCCTGCAGCGGCCGGCAGGCGGCATCTCCGAGCAGGGCCGGATCGAGCGGCGTGCGCAGGGCGGTGGCATCAGCGCTGAAGCACACGTAGGGGAAATGACCGCCGCCATCGCTGGCCTGGCACTTCCAGATCGTGGTGTCCGCCTCTCCCTGCTGCAGGAAAGTGAGCTCGCCGTTGTCGATGCTGGTGGTGGTTCCCAGCCCGAGCACATCCCCGCGCAGGGGGATGCGCGCGAGGGGCAGGTGCTCACGCACATCGCCCTGGATCAGGTCGGCCACCGTGTTGGCGATCCAGAGATCAGCTGGCGGCACCGTGAGCTCCTCGTCGACGGGTTGGGCACTGGCTGCGCGGACCGCGAAGAGCGGTCTCAATCCGCAGCCCCATCGCCGCAGTCCTGCTCGGCTGGCGGCTCCCCGGCAGCGGCAGGCTCTGCGGCCGCTGCCAGCTCCTGCACCTCCTCCTCCTCGGCCGCCGGCGGCACCAGCACCACCTCAGCGAGACGATCGCCGGCATCGAGCCGCTGCAGCCGCACTCCCGTGGCCGCCCGCGACTGCTGGGGAACGGCATCGGCCCTGGTGCGCACGATCACGCCCCGCTCGCTCACCAGCAGCAGCTCCTCACCGGAGCCCAGCACCCGCAGGCCCACCAGCACGTCGTCCCCCTGGCGGAAGCGGATCGCCCGCAGCCCCATGCCGGCGCGTTTCTGCAACCGGAACTGATCCACCGGCACGCGCTTGCCCAGGCCGCTGGCAGTGGTCACCAGCACCCAGGGGCCTTCCGAGGCGGCCACGGTCTCATCGGCCTCAGCCTCGGCCTCAGCCTCCTCATCGCCGCCGGCGGACACCTCGGCCACCCGGTCGGCCAGTTCGGCCGGCAGCACGTCCATGCTCACCAGGTGATCCCCCGGCCGCAGGTTCATCGCCCGCACCCCCCGGGCGGTGCGGCCCAGGGGCCGCAGCTCCTCATCGCTGAGGCGGAAGTGGATGGTCATGCCCTTGCGCGAGCCGATCAGCACGCTGTCGCCCGGCAGGGCCAGCCGCACCCAGCGCAGCGAATCACCCTCCACCAGATCGATGGCGATCAGGCCGTTGGAGCGGATGTTGGCAAAGGCGGAGAGACGGGTGCGCTTGATCGTGCCGCCGTTGGTGAGCATCACCAGCACGCCGTCGTCGGTGAACTCGCTCACCGCCAGCAGCGAGGTGATCTGCTCCTCGCGCGGAATCGGCAGCAGCTGCACGATCGGGGTGCCCTTGGCACCGCGGCTGCCCACCGGCACCCGGTAGGCGGGCACGGTGTACACCACGCCGCGATCGCTGAACAGCAGCAGGTGGTCATGGTCATTGCAGCTGATGAACAGCTTCACCGCCTCCTCGCCCTGGCTGCGGGTGCCGGCCTTGCCGCGTGTGCCGCGGCTGGTGGCCTCGAACTCGCTCACCGGCATGCGCTTGAGGTAGCCGGTCTCGGTGAGCAGCACCACCGAGCGTTCGTTGGCGATCAGGTCGATGTCGTCGAGACCGCCCTCCACATCGAGGATCTCGGTGCGCCGCGGCGAGTTGTAGCGGCTGCGGATCGTCGCCAGCTCGTCCTGGATGATGCCCAGCACCCGTTCACGGCGCGCCAGGATGTCCTTGTAGTCGGTGATCTTGGCGAGCAGATCCTCATGCTCAAGCCGGATCTTGTCGGCCTCCAGGGCCGTGAGCCGGCGCAGCTGCATCTGCAGGATGGCGTCGGCCTGAGCCTCGCTGAGGCCAAACTGCTCGATCAGCCCGGCGCGGGCCGTGGCGGTGTCGGCCGCCGCACGGATCAGGGCGATGATCGCGTCGAGGTTGTCGAGGGCGATCAGCAGACCCAGCAGGATGTGGTCGCGCTCCTCGGCCTTGCGCAGCAGATAGCGGGTGCGCCGCTCGATCGTCTCGATGCGGTAGTCCAGGAACACCTCAAGCATGCGCCGCAGGTTGAGCAGCACCGGCTCGTTGCCCACCAGCGCCAGCATGTAGGCGTTGAAATTGCTCTGCAGCGGGGTGAGCTTGAACAGGTTGTTGAGCACCACCTGCGGATAGGCGTCACGGCGCAGCTCGATCACCACGCGCATGCCGTCCCGGTCGGATTCGTCGCGGATGTCGCTGATGCCCTCGAGTTTCTTGTCGTTGACCAGCTCGGCGATGCGCTCGATCAGGGCGGCCTTGTTGGTCTGGTAAGGCAGCTCGGTGATGATCACCGCATCGCGGTCCGGCCGGCCCTTGGCTTCGACCGTCTCGATGCCGGCCACACCGCGCATGGTCACCGAGCCCCGGCCGGTGGCGTAGATCTCGCGGATGCCGCGGCGCCCCAGGATCTGGCCGCCGGTGGGGAAGTCGGGGCCGGGGATCAGAGCCTGCAGTTCCCGGTCGCTGACCTCGGGGTTGACGATCAGGGCCTGCAGGCCGTCGATCAGTTCGGCCAGGTTGTGGGGCGGAATGTTGGTGGCCATCCCCACGGCAATGCCGGAGGAGCCGTTGAGCAGCAGCTGGGGGATGCGCGCCGGCAGCACCGTGGGCTCCTGCTGGCTGCCGTCGAAGTTGTCGACGAAATCCACCGTCTCGCTCTCGATGTCCTCCAGCAGGGCATCGGTGGTGAGGGCCTGGAGCCGCGATTCGGTGTAGCGCATCGCCGCCGGCGGATCGTTGTCCACCGAGCCGAAGTTGCCGTGGCCGTCGATCAGGGGCATGCGCAGCGAAAAGCTCTGCGCCATCCGCACCAGGGCGTCGTACACCGCCGTGTCGCCATGGGGGTGGTATTTGCCGAGCACCTCGCCCACCACGCGGGCGCACTTGCGGTAGGGACGGTCGCTGGTGAGGCCCAGCTCATACATCGCGAACAGGATGCGGCGGTGCACGGGCTTGAGGCCGTCGCGGGCATCGGGCAAGGCCCGGCCCACGATCACACTCATCGCATACTCCAGATAGGAGCGCGACATCTCGTTGCGGAGGTCGGTCTGGATGACCCGTGAATCCCCGTCCGAACCGGAATCTCCAGGATTGATCGGTCCCGTGGGATCCGCCATGCACGAGCGCCTTCAATCGCCTGATCCTATCGAGCCCCACGCCGGTGGTCCGCGCAGCGAGCAGCAGCTGCGCGAGCTGCAGCGGCGGGGCGAACTGCGGGTGCGCTCGGCGGCCGACTTCCGCATGATGGTGGCCGAGCTGGGCCTCGAGCGGGCCTACGCCGGCACCGATGTGGTGGTGGCCGCCGATGCAGGCTTCAGCGATCAGGCCAGCCTGCAGCTGTCGCTCGGGCCGAGCGATCCGCCGATCCGCCTGCGCGACGTCCAGCTCGATGGCGTGAGGGGACTGGCCAGCGGCGGGCCCGGCGAGCTGGTGCTGCCGGTGGGGGGCGGCCTGGGGGAGCCGGCGCGGCGCAGCGGTGCCCAGCTGCTGGCAGCTCTGCTGGCGGGCGGAGCGCCGGCCTTCGATGCCAGCGGTGAGGCCACGGCCCTCCATCCCCGCCGCGACCTGCACACCGATCTGCCGCTGGCGCGCATCGGTGGCGGCCGGCTGCTGCTGCACAGGGCCATCAGTGAGAACGGCGTGGTGGCGGTGAGCAGCGCCAGCGGGCTCTGTGCCAGCCCCTGGGGGCCGCTGCTGGGCCCCCACCTCACCGCCCTCTGGAGCTGCGGCGGCGCCGGCAGCATCGGCCTCACGATGCCCGGGCTGAGCCTGCTGGGGCCAGGCTCGCCGGTGCTGGTGGCGGGAGCCATCGGCTGGGTGCTGGGGGCCGGCAGCGGCCACCAGCCCAACCCCCGGCGCCAGCCCGCCGGTCACGCCCTCACCCCCGGCGCCAGCGCTGCCGTGAGCGTGGATCTGCATGGACTCGACAGCCGCTGGCTGCGCCCCTGCTTCTTCCCAGGCCATGGCTGCTCGCTTCTGGTGGCGGTGGCCGCGCCGGTGCCGCTGCTCGATCTGGAGGTGGCCCGGCGGACCGCGGCGGGCCCCGGCGAGCTCCAGGCTCCGGTGCTGGATCTGGCCCTGCCCCGGCGCATCAAGCCCGCCCTGGGCTCGGTGAGCTACACCCAGCTGGCCACGGGCAGCATCAGCGTGGGGGGCCACCAGCTGCGCTGCGCCCCGGCCCACAGCCCGCGCCTGGCAGCGGAGATCAGCGTCGAACTGGTGGAGAGGCTGAAGGGCAACCGCTTTCCGATCCGGCTGCCCGTGCTGCCGCTCAGTAGCCAGCCCACCCTGCTGCCCCTCGATGACTGAGGGAAAACGGCAACGCCGACCACCCTTAAGCTCCAGCCCAACCTCTTGCTGCCAGCGGCAGTGAGGCCCCAGCGCCCCTCTGGCGCCAGCCCCAGCGCCCCTGTGGCGCCAGCCCCCCCGCACCCGTCCAGCTCTTCGCCCGTTCTCCGCCCATCGCTCCCATGGCCGATCCCCAGCGCGACGACCTTCAGGCCGACCCCGGCCCCCTGGATACCGGCTCCACGGAGGAGAACGCGGCCAAGGGCGGCAGCGAGCCGACCCCGGCAGCCGTCGGCGAGCCTGCCGTTCCCCCGGCCCCTGCCGCCGAGGGGCCGGCTCCGGCCCTTCACACGGCACCTGCCCAGGAGGAAGCTGCAGCAGCTCCAACGCCGCCGGCAGCGGGGGAGCCCACCCTGGAGGCCAGCACCACCGTGCCGGCAGTCGGCGCCAGCGGCCCGGCCACCGCGCAGGCCGACGCACAGCCCCATGACGATGGGAGTGGCGATGGCGGGGAGTGGAACCTGCTGCTGGAGAAACTGCGGCAGTGGTGGGGCAGCGGTGAGCTGCAGAGCCTCTGGCGCCAGGCCAAGACACCCCTCACCCTCGCCCTGGCGGTGGTGGGGCTGCTGCTGGTGCTGCGGGTCTACTCCGGCCTGGTGTCGGCCATCAACGGCCTGCCCCTGGTGCCCGGTCTGCTGGAGTTGGCGGGACTGATCTGGACCCTGCGCTACGGCCTGCCCAAGCTGCTCCGGCGCAGCGAACGGCAGCAGCTGCTGGAGGGGCTGCAGCAGCGCTGGCGCAACTTCAGCGGCCGCGGCTGAGGCCCGCCCCCTGCTGCATCAGCCAAGCCGCATCAATTGATACGGTGGCCCGAATCCGCGCAACCCCGGTGGACATCCAGCTCGGCCGTTCCCGCACCGTCCGCCGCGCCTACGGCATCGACGAAATCGCCCTGGTGCCGGGCGGCCGCACGGTCGATCCGGCGGTCACCGACTGCGGCTGGAGCCTGGGGGGCATCAGGCGCGAGATCCCCATCATCGCCAGCGCCATGGACGGGGTGGTGGACGTGGCCATGGCCCTGGAACTGAGCCGCCAGGGGGCACTCGGGGTGCTCAACCTGGAGGGGGTGCAGTGCCGCTATGACGACCCCAATCCGGTGCTGGACCGCATCGCCGCTGTGGGCCGGGAGGAGTTCGTGCCGCTGATGCAGGAGCTCTACAGCCAGCCGGTGCGCGAGGACCTGATCCGCCGGCGCATCGGTGAGATCAAGGCGGCCGGCGGCATTGCCGCGGTGAGTGCCACCCCGGTGGCCGCCATGCGCTTCGGGTCAGCCATCGCCGAGGCCGGCGCCGACCTCTTCTTCGTGCAGGCCACGGTGGTGAGCACCGAGCACATCGGCGCCGAAGGAAAGACCAGCCTCGACCTGGAAGCCCTCTGCCGCGACTTCGGCATGCCGGTGGTGGTGGGCAACTGCGTCACCTATGCGGTGGCCCTTGAGCTGATGCGCGCCGGCGCCGCCGGCGTGCTCGTGGGTATCGGGCCCGGGGCCGCCTGCACCAGCCGCGGCGTGCTGGGGATCGGCATTCCCCAGGCCACCGCCGTGGCCGACTGTGCCGCCGCCCGGGACGACTACGCCGCCGAGAGTGGCCGCCACGTGCCCGTGATCGCCGATGGCGGCATCGTCACCGGCGGTGACATCTGCAAGTGCCTGGCCTGCGGAGCCGACGCCGTGATGATCGGCTCCCCCATCGCCCGTGCCGCCGAGGCCCCCGGACGGGGGTTCCACTGGGGCATGGCCACCCCCAGCCCGGTGCTGCCCCGCGGCACCCGCATCAAGGTGGGCACCACCGGCAGCCTCGAGAAGATCCTGCGCGGTCCCGCCGGCCTCGACGACGGCACCCAGAATCTGCTGGGCTGCATCCGCACCTCCATGGGCACCCTGGGGGCGCGCACCCTCGCGGAGATGCGCCAGGTGGAGGTGGTGGTAGCCCCATCGCTGCTCACCGAGGGCAAGGTGTATCAGAAGGCTCAGCAGCTGGGCATGGGCAAGTAGTCAGCGAGGTCTATCTTGAAGCTGTGGGGGCTTTACAGCTCGCACACTCCTCACACCCTCCGGCCCGGCTCGTCCGGGCCTTTTTGCTGCCTGCCCATCCGGGCCGCTCCTGCAACGCTTGGTGAGGGGCCCGTCGAAGCGGCCAGGCCCCCTTGCTACATTCCTTGAATCCCGATCCCTACAAGGATGTCCAGCGCAACCGCTGTCACCGACGCCTCCTTTGAGCAGGACGTGCTCAAGAGTGATGTGCCTGTGCTGGTTGATTTCTGGGCACCCTGGTGCGGCCCCTGCCGGATGGTGGCGCCGATCGTGGATGAAATCGCCAAGGAATTCGAAGGCCAGATCAAGGTGTTCAAGCTGAACACCGACGAAAACCCCAATGTGGCGAGCCAGTACGGCATCCGCAGCATCCCCACCCTGATGGTGTTCAAGGCCGGCCAGAAGGTCGATACCGTGGTGGGCGCGGTGCCCAAGACCACGCTCTCCGGCACGATCAGCAAGTACCTCTGACAGCCCCCCTGTCCGACACCCCTGACTGCACCCCAGTCCTCCCTCTCCCCGGCCCAGCGTCACGGCGGCATCAGGCCGCTGGAAGCTCTTGCCGCCGCCATTGAGCACCATCCTCAGCGGCGCACCATCGACCGCGCCCTGGTCTCCCTGCTGGACGTGTGCCGGCAGGAAACCGAGCCGGAGGCCTGGCGGATCATCAGCGGCACCCTCGCCGACATCAGCGAGGGTCTCGACGCCTTCCGGCCCCACCGCAGGCTGCGCAAGGTGGCGGTGTTCGGCTCCGCTCGCATCAGCGCCGACGAGCCGGCGTTCCAGCAGGCCGAAGACCTCGCCAGACAGGCCGTTGAGGCTGGCTTCGAGGTGATCACGGGCGCCGGCGGCGGCATCATGGAGGCCGCCAACCGGGGCGCCGGCAGCCGCGCCAGCTTCGGGCTGAACGTTGATCTGCCCTTCGAGCAGCATCCCAACCTGATCGTCAGCCGCTACGAGGCCAGGCTGCTGCACTTCCGCTACTTCTTCACCCGCAAGCTGTTCTTCCTGCGCGAGAGCGATGCGGTGGTGGCCCTGCCCGGCGGCTTCGGCACCCTCGATGAACTGTTCGAGGCGCTCACCCTGATCCAGACCGGCCGCACCCCGCCCATGCCCCTGGTGCTGCTGGCGCCGCCCGGTGATCCGTTCTGGAGCAGCTGGCAGGTGGAGGTGCAGCGGCTGATGACCAAACGGGGGCTGATCTCGCCGGAGGATCGTGCCCTGGTCTGCCAGACCCAGAGCGCCAGCGAGGCGATCTCCCGCATCCGCCGCTTCTACCGGGTCTTTCATGCCGCCGAGCTGCTCAGTGACTGGCTGGAGCTGCAGCTCAACGCGGCGATCCCGCCACCGGCTCTGGATCGGCTCAACCGCGACTTCGGCGACCTGGTGGATCAGGGCGCCATCCAGGCTGCCGAGACCTGCGATGACGAGGGCTTCCTGCGGCCCTGCCTGCGCTTCCGCTTCTCGATGCGCCGCATGGGCCGGCTTTACCAGTTGATCGAGGCGCTCAATGCCCTTGAGCTGCCCAGCTGCCCCGCCCTGGAGCAACCTGAGCAGCGCAGCTGCCAGCCGTCATGATCCGCCTGGGCCTGATCGACTACGGCATGGGCAACCTGCACTCGGTGCGGCGGGCCTTCGAGCGGCTCGGCGCCGAGGTGCTCACCGTGGCCGATCCCGGCGCCGATGGGGCGCTGATCGAGAGCTGCCGGGGCCTGGTGCTGCCAGGGGTGGGGGCCTTCGATCCGGCCATGGAGCGACTGCGCGCCAGCGGTCTGGACCGCATGCTGGGCCGGTGGTGCGCGCAGGGGAAGCCGCTGCTGGGCATCTGCCTCGGCCTGCAACTGCTGTTCGAGGCCAGCGACGAGGGCCAGAGCCGCGGGCTGGCCCTGCTGCCGGGCCGGGTGCGGGCCCTGCCGCGCCGGCGCGGCCACCCGATCCCGCACATGGGCTGGGAGCCCCTGGTCCCTCTGCAGGCCAGCCCCCTGCTGCCGGCCAACGCGGCCGAGGCCTGGGTCTACTTCGTGCACTCCTTCGCCGCCGAGCCGAGCGATCCGGCGATCGCCACCGCCGGCGTGGACTTCGCTGGCGACACGGTCACCGCCGCAGTGTGGAGCGGTGCGGTCGGCGCCTGCCAGTTTCACCCGGAGAAATCCGGCCAGGCCGGCGCTGCGATCCTGCGCCGCTGGCTCCAGTGGCTGCCCGCTTGAGCGCGGCGCCGCCATGAGCCTGCGCCTCAGCGGTGGCCGGCGGCTCAAGAGTCCGGCCGGATCCGTGGCCCGGCCCACGCCCGCCAGGGTGCGGCTGGCGGTGATGAACATCCTCGCTGCCGAACTGCGGGGCAGCGCCTGGCTCGATCTCTGCGCCGGCAGCGGCGCGATGGCCTGCGAGGCCTTGCAGCGCGGTGCCGCGCGGGTGGCGGCGGTGGACCGGGACCGGCAGCTGGCGGCGCTCGCCCGCGCCAACCTGGAGGGCGTGCAGGGCGGCCTGGAGCGCCCCACGGACGTGGTGGTGCACGCTGCCGAGGTGCTGCGCTGGCTGCAGCGCTGTGGGCCCTCTGGAGACGGGTTCGATCTGATCTACACCGATCCTCCCTATGCGGCGGGTCTGCACCAGCCGATCACCGCGGCGGTGGCCGCCGGCGGCTGGCTGAGGCAAGGGGGCACTCTGATCTGGGAGTGCGCCAGCGATGCCGTGCCCGAGCTTCCAGGCGGCTGGCGACAACGGCAGCGGCGACGCTACGGCTCCACCACGGTGGTGCTGCTGCAGCCAGGCTGAGAGCGCTGCAGGAGCTCAGGTGTCGAGCATGGAGCCGCGGCGGTACTGGCTCCAGGCCGCGGTGAACAGGCCCAGCAGGGTGAGGGGGATCAGCCCCAGCACGATCCCGCAGAGAAGAGGTTCGATCATGGCAAGCGAGACTGGCCGTCAGGCCACAATTGTTCCATGCCAACGCCCTCGCCGCAGCTCGCAGCGGGGGCCTGCTGTCCGTCAGGGTGGCAGCAGCCCGGCCCTGGTCCGTCAAGGCTTCGCCAGCACCCTGTGAACCGCCCCGTGCAGTCCAGCCCGCCCCGCTCCGGTGCTCCCGGTGCCGCCGCCGACGAAGCCCCCCGGGCCGGCTCCATGGGCCGCGGCCTGGTGGCGGGCCTGGTGGCAGCGGCCGCAGCCGCCTGCATTCTGATGGTGCTGGTGGTGCTTCCGGCCGCCCGCAGCGATCCCTACACCCGCCAGACCCTGGAACTGGGCGGTTCGGTGGAACATGGCGCCCTGCTGTTCCGGCTCAACTGCGCCGGTTGCCACGGCATCGCCGCCCAGGGGCTGGTGGGCCCCGATCTGCATGGGGTCGCCGAGCGCAAGAACCAGCGACAGCTGATTCGCCAGGTGGTGAGCGGGCGCACACCGCCGATGCCCAGCTTTCAGCCGGAGCCCCAGGCCATGGCCGACCTGCTGGCCTATCTGAACGGGCTGGTGTGAGTCCGGAGCCGACCCTGCCCGCCGCGTCCCTGGCCCTGGTGCTGGTGGAGCCGGCAGGGCCCCTCAATGTGGGCGGAGTGGCCCGGGCCTGTGCCAACTTCGCGGTGAGCGATCTGCGCCTGGTGGCGCCCCGCTGCTCCCACCTCGGGGAGGAGGCCCGGCGCATGGCCGTCCATGGCGCCGGCGTGCTGGAGCAGGCGCGGCTGTTCCCCAGCCTCGAGGCCGCCCTGGCCGATTGCCACCGGGTGGTGGCCACCAGCGGCCGGCGCTGCGGCGAGCCGCTGCCCCTGCACGGGCTCGACGATGCCCTGCGCTGGTTGGGCCTGCCGGCGCCGACGACCGGCGCCGCAAGCTGCCATGCCGCGCCACCGCGGGCCCTGGTGTTCGGCCGCGAGGACCGGGGGCTGAGCAACGCCGAATTGCTGCAGGCGGGCCGGCTGCTGAGCATCGACACCGCCGGCGCCTACGGCTCCCTCAACCTGGCCCAGGCCGCCGCCGTGGTGCTGCAGCACTGGCACCGGCTGCAGGCGGCGAGCCGGCCATCGCCGGCCGCCGCCCTCACCGCGCCCGCCCCCCGGGCCCTCTCCCCGTTGCCGCCGGAACCCTGCCAGCGGGGAGTGCTCGAAGGGATGCTGGCTGATGCCGAAACCCTGTTGCTGGAGGTGGGCTTCCTCTACCCCCACACCGCTGCGGCCCGGATGGCCAAGCTGCGCACCCTGTTGCAGCGCGCCCAGGTGAGCGACGAGGAGGTGGCGCTGCTGCGCGGCATGGTGCGCCAGCTGCGCTGGGCCCAGGCCCGCGGCGGCACTGGCACCACCAGGGCCGACGATGGAGCCCGCACCCCTTAACTTCAGCCTCTCAACTCCCAGCTGCCTTGAGCGCCGGTCAATCGTCCAGGAGTCCCCGCAGCCGCTGGCGGCAGACCCTGCTGCTGCTGCTGCGGCTGGCCGTGATGGGCGCGGGGCTGGGGGTGCTCGCCGGCACCGGCCTGCGCCTGCTGGCTCCGCGGCTGGCCGAAGGCAACCTGCCCGCCCTGGGCCAGCTGGGGGCGGCACCCCAGCCGGCGGCGTTGGCCAGCGGCGAGTTCCAGCCGAAGCAGGAGCTCACAGCCCTCAGCGGGCGCTGGCAGCAACTGGCGGCAGGCCAGAAGGATCTCAAGGCCACGGCCTTTCTGCTGGTGCTCGATGACGGCCGCTTCGCCCAGTTGGCCGCCGACCAGCCGATGCCGGCCGCCAGTTCGATCAAGACGCCGATCCTGGTGGTGGCCCTGGAGGATCTGGACGCCGGCAAGCTGGGCTGGAACGCCCAGCTGCAGCTCACCGAGAAGCTGGTGGGGGGCGGTGCCGGCTGGATGGCCACCCGACCCATCGGCACCCGCTTCCCCTTCCACGAGGCGGCCACCGAGATGATCCGGGTGAGCGACAACACCGCCACCAACCTCACGATTGAGAAGCTGGGGGGCAAGGCGGCCGTCAACAGCCGCTTTGTGGCCATGGGGCTCACGGCCACAAAGCTGAACAACTGGTTGCCTGATCTCGATGGCACCAACACCACCAGTGCCCGTGACCTGGCCCGCTCCATCGCGCTGGTGGACACCGGCCAGACCCTCAGTCCCCGCGCCCGCGACCACTTCCGCGAGATCATGGCCACCTCCCGCACCGACACCCTGATCCCCCTGGGCCTGCTCCAGGGCCTCGGCAAGGACGCCCAGGACCCCGACCCGGACCTGCTCAGCCTGGGCATCTCGGCCCTCAACAAAACCGGAGACATCGGCACCGCCTATGCCGATGCCGCCCTGATCCAGCTGCCCAACGGCCAGCGTGCCGTAGCGGCGTTCCTGGTCACCGGCCCCTTCAACGATCCCCGCTGCGCCGACCTGATCAGGGCCATGGCCGGCGCCGCTGCTCAGACCCTCGTGCCCCGCCCATGACCTTGCCGACGATGCCCCCCTCTGCCGCCAAGGCGCTGCGCCGCTCCCTGCTGGTTGCCGGCGGTGTCCTGCTGCTCCTGCCCGCTCTGGGCCAGCCCCCGGCGCCCGCCTCCGCCCAGCAGCAGGAGGGCGGCAGGAGCGAACCGCTGCTGCGCAGCCAGACCGTGGCCCCCCTGCCCGGCGGGCTGGATCAGGTGCTGGTGGTCAATGACAACAACCCCGAGCTGATCAGCGGGCCCGGCATCCTGCTCTCCACCTTCGCTGCGCAGGGCCGGGCCGTGCCCGAGGCCCACCTCGACGTGGCCCTGCAAGGCCGCTTCGATCTCTTCAGCCACCACGTCTACGCCGGCAAGCCCGAGACGCTCAGCTCCACCCTCTGGCTGGCCGTGGTGGCCCAGCCGCGCGGCGACGCTGCCGTGCAGCTGCGGCTGCTGGAGGGGTCCACCTCGCTCTCCCAGTCGCTCGATCCCGCCATGGCCGGGGCCCCGTTCCTGCCCCTGCCGCCGCTGCTGCCCGAGGGCACCAGTCCGGCCTGGGCCGGCCCCGGCAGCCGCGTGGCCACCGAACTGCTGATGCGTCGCCGCAGCCCGGAAATCCCCCGCGGCTGGACGCTCGAGCCCGGCTCGCCCACCACCCTGGTGGTGCTGCCGCTGCCGGTGCGGGGTCTCGATCCCCTGCTCAATGGCCGCAACCTGCAGCTGCGTCTGGACAGCGACGGCCCCCTCAGCCTGGCCACCCTGGCCGCCTTCGGTGCGGACGACGGCCAGCCGCCGCCGCCCGAAACCTGGGCTGCCCTGCTCGATGGCGGGCTCAGTCCCAAGGAGCATCAGCCCACCCCACGGGGGGCAACGGGGCGGATCATCTACTCGCGGGTGAGCGGCGTGCAGATCGGCAGCGTCTGGCGCGGCACCATCACCAGTCCGGGCAGCTCCTGGCTGAGCACCAGCGCCGCGCCCATCTCCTGGCCGATCGCCTCCCTCGAGGGTGGGCGACTCGGCACCGACCAGGTGCAGACCGCTGAACTGAAGGCCTTCTACGAGGGCACCGCCTGGGCCGCCCACGGCAACTACGGCGTGGAGTACGACCTCACGATTCCGCTGCGCAACACCGGCAGCGAGCCCGTGCAGCTGCAGCTGGCCCTGGAATCCCCGATCAAGGGTGACCCGCCGATCGGCGGCCTGCGCTTCAACACCACCCCGGTGCGCTCGGTGATGTTCCGTGGCCCGATCGAGGTGGCGGGGCTGGATGGCAGCGACGGCCGGCCCTCGGCCCGGCGCCGCTTCCACCTGGTGCAGCGGGCCGGCGAACAGAGCCCGCCCCTGGGCACCGTGAGCCTCAAGCCGGGGGCCTCCCGCAACCTGCGGGTTCGGCTGATCTACCCGGCCGACGCCACGCCGCCGCAGGTGCTGAGCCTGTTGCCTGTGAAACAATCGCCCCAACAGCCAGCCAGCACCAGTCCGTGACGCCAGTCCGCCAGCGCAGGGTCTTTCCCTTCACCGCGATCGTGGGCCAGGAGGAGATGAAGCTGGCCCTGCTGCTGAACGTGATCGATCCGCGCATCGGCGGCGTGATGATCATGGGCGACCGGGGCACCGGCAAGAGCACGGCGATCCGGGCCCTGGCCGCTCTGCTGCCGGAGATCGAGGTGGTGAGCGGCGATCCCTACAACAGCTCGCCCCAGGATCCCGACCTGCAGAGCGATGGCGTACGCCAGCGCCTGGAAGAGGGGGGGGAGCTGGCGGTGGAGCGCCGCCAGGTGCCGATGGTGGACCTGCCCCTGGGGGCCACCGAGGACCGCCTCTGCGGCACGATCGACATTGAGAAGGCCCTCAGCGAGGGGGTGCGGGCCTTCGAACCGGGCCTGCTGGCCAAGGCCAACCGCGGCCTCCTCTACGTCGATGAGGTGAACCTGCTCGACGACCACCTGGTGGATGTGCTGCTGGATTCCGCCGCCTCGGGCTGGAACACGGTGGAGCGCGAGGGGGTGAGCGTGCGTCACCCGGCCCGCTTCGTGCTGATCGGCTCCGGCAACCCCGAGGAGGGCGAGCTGCGGCCCCAGCTGCTCGACCGCTTCGGCATGAGCGTGGAGGTGCGCACCGTGCGCGATCCGGAGCTGCGGGTGCAGGTGGTGGACCAGCGCACCGCCTTTGACAACGACCCCGATGGCTTCAATGCCACCATGCAGGCCAGTCAGCAAGCCCTGCAGGCGAGGGTGGTGGAGGCTCAGCAGCGGCTGCCCCAGGTGCGGATCGACGACGACCTGCGCATCCGCATCTCCGCCATCTGCGGTGAGCTCGATGTGGACGGCCTGCGCGGTGACATCGTCACCAACCGGGCCGCCCGGGCCCTGGCGGCGTTCGAGAACCGCTCCGAGGTCAACGAGCACGACGTGGCCCGGGTGGCGGCCTGCTGCCTGCGCCATCGCCTGCGCAAGGATCCCCTCGAGCAGATCGACTCCGGCGATCGCGTGGTGAAGGTGTTCTGCAAGGTGTTCGAGCGACCGGAAGCGCTGGACCGCAGCGCCTTCGAGCTCGCCCTGGCGGCCTAGAGACACCGGCCCGGTGCGCATCCTCGGCATCGACCCCGGCCTGGCCCGGGTGGGCTACGGGGTGATCGAGATCGAAGGCCCTGCCCAGCGCCTGCTCGACTGCGGCATCCTGCGCACCGACCCCGGCACCAGCGAGGGGGCACGCATGCTGGAGATCTCCCGCGATCTGCGCGCGCTGCTGCGCGGCTGGCAGCCGGACCTGGCGGTGGTGGAGAAGTTCTTCTTCTACCGCTCCAGCACCACGATCGCCGTGGTGCAGGCCCGGGGGGTGCTGCTGATGACCCTGGCCCGTTTCGGCGTTCCGGTGGCCGAATATCCGCCCATGCAGATCAAACAGGCGCTCACCGGCAATGGCCACGCCGACAAGCAGGATGTGCTCGAGGCGGTGATGCGGGAACTGCAGCTGGAACGGCCGCCGCGGCCCGACGATGCCGCCGATGCCCTGGCCGCCGCCCTGACCGGCTGGTTTCAGCGCTGAGCCATGGCCCCGGATGACGCCTCACCCCTACCCGGGAAGACGGCCCTGCGGGAGCAGTTCAAGCTGCGACGGCTGCCGCTGCTGGCCAGCAGCGAGGCGGCGATCCGCAGCCAGGCCGCCACGGCCCTGGAACGCGCCGTGGCGGGGAGGGGCCGGGTGGGGCTCTACTGGCCTCTCGCCGGAGAGATAGACCTGCGCCCGCTGGCCCTCTCGCCCCGGCTGGACGGACGGCTGGCCCTGCCCGCCGTGATCGCTGGCCGGCTGGTGTACCGCCCCTGGCGGCCTGGGGAACCGCTGCAGGCCGATGCCTGCGCCATTCCGGCACCGCCGCCGGCCGCCGGCGAGCTGGCGGCCGGGGACCTGGCGCTGCTGCTGGTGCCGGCTCTGGCGGTGGACCGGCAGGGGGTGAGGCTCGGCTACGGCGGCGGCTGGTTCGACCGGCTGCGCAGCAGCTCCGCCTGGCGCGCCGTCCCGGCCCTGGCGGTGCTGCCCTGGGGCTGTCTCGTGGAGCGCCTGCCGCACGATCCCTGGGACGTGCCCCTCGCCGGCTGGATCACGGAACAGGGGCAGGGTCAGCCCCGCTGAGCGCGGCGCGCCGCCTGAGCCGTCACAAACGTCACAAACAGCGCCCAATCGCCACGCAGCCCGTGGGGCTTTGCGAGGATCTCCACCAGTGCACTGGCGCCTGCCGTGAATCTGTCCTCCTCCCGACCGGACATCGCCTTCAACGCGCCTATCGCCTTGAGCGCCACCGGTGCCGCCAGCACCGCCACGCAGGCCCCCACCGCCTGCGAACGGGTGCTGGCGGCGGAGCTGGGAGCCCGGGGCGAGGCCCATGACGCCCTGTCGATGATGGTCAGTTCGATGGTGCGCATGGTGCAGGCCGGCAAGACGCGCCAAAGTCGCTGGAAGGACAGCTGAACGTCGCCCCGCCCATGCCCGCCGCCTCTTCCCGCTTCCGCCTGCTGCCCCTGGCCCTGGGGGCTGCCGCGTTCAGCGTTCTCTGCCCTGGCCCCGCCCGGGCCCATGGCATCCAGAGCAATCTGGAGATGATGTCACCACTCAGCGAGCAGGTGCGCCGCGAGTTTGTGCTGCAGAGTGAGTTCAGCACCGGCGAACCGGCCGGGGACGCCGCCGTGCGGCTCTGGCGCCCCGGCGGCGAGACGATCGAGATGGGGCGCACCGACGGACAGGGCAGGCTGCGCTTCGAGCTGCCCGCTGAACTCAGCGCCGGCTGGGAGGTTCAGGTGGACGCCGGCCCCGGCCACCGCGACTACCTCGAGCTCAGCGAGGCCAGCGCTGGCGGCGTGCCCCAGCAGGCTGACGGGCGTGCCCCGGAAGCCCCTGCGGGCCGGCTGCTGGCCAGCAGACCGACCGGGGCGAGCCTGCCCCTGGTGGGCGGCCTGGCCCTGGGGCTGAGCGCCGCCGGCGGGATCCTGTTCGGGCGCCGGCGGCGCTGAATGGCCGAGCCCCGCACCATCGCCACGGGCAGTGAAGCCCTGGACCGCATCGTCAGCCGCCTGGCCGGTACCGCCGATCCCCGCCGCCGCTACGAATACGTGCTCTGGCTGGCCAAGAAGCTCAAGCCCCTGCCGGAGCAGTTCCGCAACGAGGCCTTCAAGGTGAAGGGCTGCGTGTCCCAGGTCTATGTGGTGGGCCAGCTCGAGGAGGGAAGGCTGCACTGGCAGGGCGACTCCGACGCCGCCATCACCAAGGGGCTGCTCGCCCTGCTGATCGAGGGGCTCGAGGGGCTCACCCCCGAGCAGGCCCTGGCCATCGAGCCCGGCTTCATGGCCGACACCGGCCTGCAGGCCAGTCTCACGCCCTCGCGCGCCAACGGCTTTCTGAACATCCTGAGGCTGATGCAGGCCCAGGCGAAGGCGCTTGCGGCCTGATTTCTAGGATCAGCCCCCCTGCACCCCCCAGCCCATGACGATCGGCATCGGCCTGCTCGGCCTTGGCACGGTGGGCGCAGGCGTTGCCGAGATCCTGGCCAGTCCCGAAGGTCGCCATCCGCTGGTGGCCGAGCTGAGGCTGAGGCGGGTGGCGGTGCGCGACCCCGCGCGTCCACGGCCGGCGGCCGTGGACGCGGCCCTGCTGACCAGCGATGCGGCAGCGGTGGTGGACGATCCGGCCGTGGACATCGTGGTGGAGGTGATCGGCGGGCTGGAGCCGGCCCGCTCGCTGATCCTGCGGGCGATCAGCGCCGGCAAGCCCGTGGTCACGGCGAACAAGGCGGTGATCGCCCGCCACGGCGAGGAGATCGCCGCCGCCGCCGCCGCCGCCGGCGTCTACGTGCTGCTGGAAGCCGCCGTGGGCGGCGGCATCCCGATCATCGAGCCCCTCAAGCAGTCGCTCGGAGCCAACCGCATCAGCCGGGTGAGCGGCATCATCAACGGCACCACCAACTACATCCTCAGCCGCATGGCGGCCGAAGGTGCCGACTACGAGGCTGTGCTCGCCGATGCCCAGCGGCTGGGCTACGCCGAGGCCGATCCCGCCGCCGATGTGCAGGGTGCCGACGCGGCCGACAAGATCGCCATCCTCAGCAATCTCGCCTACGGAGGTTCGGTGCCCCGGGAAGGGATCCCCACCGAAGGCATCGACCAGCTGGATGCCCGGGATGTGGACTACGCCGACAAGCTCGGTTTCGTGGTGAAGCTGCTGGCGGTGTCGCAGCTGATCGAAACCGAGCCCGCCAGCGCTGATCAGCAGCCAGGCTGCCGGCTGCTGGACGTGCGGGTGCACCCCACGCTGCTGCCCCGCAGCCATCCGCTGGCGGGGGTGGGCGGGGTGTTCAACGCCATCCTGGTGGAGGGTGATCCGGTGGGTCAGGTGATGTTCTACGGCCCGGGGGCGGGGGCGGGCCCCACCGCCTCGGCCGTGGTGGCCGACATCCTCAACATCGCCGGGATCCGCCAGGCCACCGCCTCAGCAGCCAGCGGGGGCGGGGTGGCCGGGATCGATCCACTGCTGGCGGCCGGCAGCTGGCGGCAGTGCCGCCTGGTGGACGGCGCCCGCACCACCCATCGCAACTACGTGCGCCTGCGCACCAGCGACCAGGCCGGGGTGATCGGCCGGATCGGCAGCTGCTTCGGCCAGGCGGGGGTGTCGATCCAGTCGATCGTGCAGTTCGAGGCCGACAGTGAGGCCGCCGAGATCGTGGTGATCACCCACGAGGTGCTGGAGGCCCACTTCCGCCAGGCCCTGACAGCCATTGCCGCCCTGCCGGAGGTGGAGGGGGTGGCCGCCTGCCTGCGAACCCTCTGACGCCACGCCGGCCCAGGGGCCCGGGCAGGTGCGCAAATGGCCATCGGGGGATGCCACCACCCCGGGAGGCGGCACCATTGGGGCAGTGCGATTGAAAAGGAATCCTTAAGATCCTCGGGGAGTGCCGCACCCGGCCGCCGGTTCACCGGCTCGCCGCGGCCCCCTCGCACTGCCTCACCCCCTGGCGCTAGGACGGAGCTGCTTCAGGCCCGTTCTCCCGTCTTCCCCCCTCATGACCCGTTCATGACCAGCCTGTCCTGCCTCCTCCAAGCCCCCAGCGCCTCCCCCAACCAGGGAGAGTGCGTCCAGCTGGACGCCGACGACCAGCTCTACCAGGTGATCGGTGTGGACGACCACCACGACCGCTGCTGGCTGAGGCGCTGGCCTCTCGCCCGCCACGGCTCGGAAGTGTTTGAAATTTCCCTGCAGCAGATCCGGCCGGCCCGCCCCCACCGCTCTTGAATGGCAGCTCCCCGCTGAGCCATCCCCCTTGCCCCGGTCGTTGCGGCTGACTTCCCGGCGCTGGTCCCTCGTTGCTGCCGCAACCCTGCTGCTGGCCGGCTGCAGCGGCCCCGCCGCCTCCAGCCGCTTCCCCGGCTCCGCCCGGGCCGAGCTGGTGGTCGCCACCAGTGCCCGGGTGGGTTCGGTTGACCCGGTGCGGGCCTCCACCTTCGGGGCCACCCAGCTGCTCAGTGCCCTCGGCGATCCGCTCTACCGCCTGGCCGATGACGGCAGCCTGCTGCCGGCCCTGGCCACCGCCTCTCCCCGCGTCAGCAGCGACGGTCTGACGGTCACCATCCCCCTGCGCCGGGACGTGCTGTTCCATGACGGCACCCCCTTCGATGCGGCGGCGATGGTGTTCAGCCTGGAACGTTTCCTGGCGATCGGCACCCTCAGCTACCTGCTCGATGAGCGCGTCGAGGCCGTGCGTGCCAGCGGCTCCCACGAACTGGAGCTGCGCCTCAAGCGCCCCACCACGGTGCTTCCTCAGCTGCTGAGCACCATCAATCTCACACCGGTCTCGCCCCAGGCCTACCGGGACTACGGCGAGCGCGCTCTGAGCGATCGCTTCGTGGGCACAGGGCCCTACCGGTTGAGTTTCTTCAGCGATCAGCGGCAGCGGCTGGAGCCCTTCGCGCGCTACTGGGGAGTGCCGCCCCGCAATGACGGCATCGTGCTGATCAGCCTGGGCAACTCCACCGCCCTCTACGGCGCCATGCGCAGCGGCGAGGTGGATGTGCTGCTCTCCACCGGACTGCACGAGGACCATCAGCGCGCCCTGGAGCAGCGGGCGGGCGAGGGACTGCTGCGGGAGGGGCAGGGTCCGGCGCTGGAGATCGGCTACCTCACCCTGCACACCAGCCAGCCTCCCTTCGACAACCCGATGCTGCGCCAGGCCCTGGCCCATAGCCTCGACCGCGAGCTGATCACCGAGCGGGTGAGCCAGGGGCTGCGCAGTCCCCTGCGTGACCTGGTACCCCCGGCGGTGAGCGCTGCGGCCGCCCAGAACTGGCCCGCCTACGCCCCGGAGCAGGCCCGCAGACTCTTCCGCCAGGCGGGCTACTGCGCGGGGCGGGTGCTGGAACTGCCGCTCACCTTCCGTTCCAACATCCCCTCCGACCGCCTCATGGTGCTCACCTGGCAGGCGCAGCTGGCACGGGATCTGGGCGATTGCGTGGTGCTCCGTCCCAATGGCATGGAGTCCACCACGGTGTACCGCCAGCTGGGCGAGGGCGCCTTCGCGGCCGTGATGCTCGACTGGCGCGGCTCGGTGCGGGACCCGGAGGCCTACCTGTTCCCCCTGCTCAGCTGCAGCGAGGCGGAGGGCAACCGCTGCCTGCGGGGGGAGAGCGCCCTCAGCGGCAGCTTCTGGACCGCACCGGGGCTGCAGGAGGCGCTGCTGCGCAGCGAGGGCCTGGCGGGCAGCGCCCGCGCGCTGCTGCTGCAGGAGATCGAGCGCCGCACCGCCAGCGCCGCCCCCTACCTGCCCCTGTGGCTGGTGACGCCGCGGGCCTGGGCCCAGTCCCGGGTGGCCCCGCCGCGCTTCGACGGCAACGGCCGTCTGTTGTTGCAGGACCTGCAGCGCCTGCCATGAGCCGTCGCCGCGCCCTGGCCCGCTACCTGGCCGCCCGCCTGGCCCTGGTGCCCGTGATGCTGTGGCTGATCGCCAGCCTGGTGTTTCTGCTGCTCCGGGTGGCACCCGGCGATCCGGTGGATGCGGTGCTGGGCACCCGCGCTCCGGAGGCGGCTCGGGCCGCTCTGCGCAGCCGCCTGGGCCTGGACCAACCCCTGCTGCAGCAATACGGCAGCTTCCTGATGGATCTGCTGCGAGGTGATCTGGGCGAATCGCTCAACAGCCAGGAGCCGGTGGGCCGGATCATCGGCCAGAGCCTGCCGGCGAGCATGGAGCTGGGGGTCACCGCCCTGCTGGTGGCCGCCGTGCTGGGGCTGGCGGTGGGCTTTTCCGGAATCGCCCGACCCGAGGGCAAGGTGGATCTCGCCGGCCGGCTCTACGGCATCGGCACCTACGCCCTGCCCCCGTTCTGGGCAGCGATGGTGGTGCAGCTGATCTTCGCCGTGTGGCTGGGGTGGCTGCCGGTGGGGGGGCGCTTCCCGCCCACGCTGCTGCCGCCCCAGGGCAGCGGCTTCTACCTGCTCGACAGCCTCCACAGCGGCCTGGCCACCGGACGCTGGCAACAGCTCGCCGGCACCCTGCGGCATCTGCTGCTGCCGGCCGGCACCCTGGCGCTGCTGCTCAGCGGCATCTTCACCAATGCCCTGCGGCTCAACCTGCGCCGGGCCCTGGCTTCCGACTATGTGGAGGCGGCCCGCAGCCGCGGCCTGGGGGAAGCCCGGGTGGTGCTGCGCCACGCCCTGCCCAATGCCCTGCTGCCCGTGCTCACGATCACCGGCATCACCGTGGCGTCCTTGATCGGCGGTGCCCTGCTGATCGAAGTCACCTACTCCTGGCCGGGCATCGCCGCACGCCTGCAGGAGGCGATCGCCCAGCGCGACTACCCGCTGGTGCAGGGCATCGTGGTGGTGGTGGCTGCCCTGGTGGTGCTGATCACGGTGGCGGTGGACCTGCTTGTGGCCCTGCTGGACCCACGGATCCGCTTCTGAGCATCAGCCGTCCCGGCCGCAGCGGAGGCGGTGCCGGCGGCAGGCGCAGCTGCCACTGGCGGGCGGTCTCCGGATCGAGCACATAGGCCCGCACGCCGCCGTGGCTGCGGCGGTGGGGCCTGAGCAGCGACCCCTGGCGGGCCGAATCCAGAAACTCCACCGTCAGCTTCAGCAGCAGCTCCTGCACCAGCTGCGGCTCCTCCCCCACGAACTCCTCTCCCAGGCGAAAGAGGGCGTCGTCCTCACCCCTCAGCCGCACAGGTGAGAAATGGCTGCCCCCATCCACCAGCACCAGGCGGCTGCGGGGATGCCGGCTGCTGCTCAGCAGCGTCAGCTGCTCCTGCACCGGCGGGGTGATCAGGTCGAGGCTGCCCCCGGTCATCAGCACGGGGATGGGCAGGTCCGCCAGGCCGCCCTCGGGCCAGAGCAGGCTGCCGAAGCCGTTGTAGGTCACCACCGCCAGCAGGGGGCTGCCCGCCATCTGGGGGCTCTGATGCGGGCTCGGCGGCGCTCGGCGGGGGGTGCCGTCGCCGGTGATCGCCGGCAGCTGACACTGCAGCAGCCGCGAGAGGTTGGTGAGTGGCAAGGAGGCCAGCGCCTGGCGGCAGCGGTCGGAGAGTCCCTGTTCCGGCACCAGCCCGGCGGCCATCAGGGCCACCAGAGCACCGAGGGAGTGGCCCATCAGCACCACGCCGGCCTCTCCGGAGCCGGGGGCACCGAATGGCGGCAGGCGGTCTTCGGCGCGGGCACTGAGCACGGCCTGCACATCGGCCAGACGCTCCGGCAAGGACTCGGCCCCGGGGGGCGGCCCCTCGCCCAGCAGGGAGGCCTTCACGGCCTGCTCATCACTGCCGGGGTGCTCGAGCACCAGCACCGGCCAGCCCTGCTGCGCCAGCGCCGACGCCAGCCAGTCGAGCTGGCGGCTGCTGCCGCCCAGCCCCGGCATCAGCAGCAGCCAGGGTCCCGGGCTGTCGCGGGCCGGGCCGCGGGCCGGCCAGAGGTCCACCGGCAGCGGCGACGAACGGTGAGCCACGCTCAGCTGCAGTCGCTCGGGTGCGGACGACCCTCCGGATGCGGCCCCCGCCAGCAGGGGGCGGGACCGGTGCCGGGGCAGGGGCAGCCTGCGCAGCTCGGCCACGGCACGCTTCTGATACTCCAGCAGCTCGCGCCAGTGCTGCGCCAGCGCCAGCAACCCATCCACCTGAACCGTGACCTGGCGCAGGGGCAGCTCTCGCAGCAGCTCCAGCGCGGTGACGGACTCCTGCCGCTCAAACAGCCGGCGCAGGCTGTCCATCAGCAGCGGCGCCGTGCTCTCGCCCCTGGGGCCCGTCAGCAGCCCCCCCACCTCCCGCAGCATCTGCTCCCCCGTCCAGCTGCCCAGCAGTTCGCTGGCGAAGCTGCGGTCCTTGAGCAGGGGAGCCTGCAGCAGCCGGATCAGGCCCAGCCTGGAGCCGCTATCGAGCAGGTTGAGCCACGGCACCTGATCGCCGCGAACCCCGGTGGGGTCTCGGCTCCAGGCCTCCAGAGCGGCCAGATCGATCGGCAGGGCCAACCCGTCGATGCGCACCACCAGCTCCTCCAGCGCCCGGGCCGGAAGCGGGCCACCAACGGGCAGCAGCACCAGCAGACTGGCGAGCAACCCGGACAGGCGGCGACGGTTTGACAAGGGCTGGTGAACGGGCGGGCGAGGGGGCTGCAGAGCGGACGGAGGCCTGGCGACCGGCGACCCGACGCTGGTGGTCCCAGTTTCCCGCCCCCCTGCGAGAAGTGGCGGTGCTGCGGCTGGTGGGCTCGATCGGCGCCGGTGGCGTGCTCTATCTCACACCCATCGTGTTTCACCAGGAGGCCTTCAGCGCCGTGCGCGTCACCCAGGGGCTGGCGCTGGCGGCCCTGGCCGGAGCCGGGGGGCGCCTGGCATGCGGCCTGCTCCTGGACCGGGGGCTGAACTGCTCCCTGCCGGTGCTGCTGGCGGCCCTGCTCTCACTGGTCGCCGATGGCACCCTCTTCCTCGCCCGCGAGTTTCCCGCCTACCTGCTCGGCCAGCTGCTGCTGGGGGTGGCCATGGGGTTCTACTGGCCGGCGATCGAGCTGGCCGTGCCCCTGAGCTGCGCGCGGGGGCCGGCGCCCATCCCCTCGGCCCGCGGCTTTGCCCTGGTCCGCAGCGCCGATGCCGCCGGCATCGCCAGCGGCGCCCTGCTGGGGGCTGCCCTGGCCGCTCTGAGCCTGCTGCGGGGGGTTTACCTGCTCGACATCGCCTGCCTGGGCGCCATGGTGCTGCTGTTGCTGCGGCGCCCCCTGCCCGACCCCCTCCGCCGCGCGGCCAGCGCCGAGGCACGGCAGTGGGGGCCGTGGCTGAGGCGGCTGCTGCCGGTGCTGGCCATCGCCCTGCTGGCCACATCCCTGCCGGCCCTGATGCAGAGCGCCCTGCCCCTAGATCTGGTGCGTGGCGGGCTGCGGCGCGGCGCCCTGCCGGAGAGCCTGGGGGCCCTGCTGATCGGCCTGCAGCTGGGGCTGCTGGTGCTGATCCAGTGGCCCTTGGGGCAGGCCCTGGCCCGCCGGCCTGTGGCGACGGGCCTGGGCCTGAGCCTGATCAGCTTCGCCGTGGGCACGGCCCTGCTCTCACTCTCGGCCCTGCTGGCGGGGGGGGTGTGGCTGGTGCTGGTGGCCCAGCTGCCCCTGGCCATCGGCCAGGCCGCCTTCCTGCCCATCGCCACCGAGGCCGTGATCGAGATCACCCCGGAGGACCATCAGGGGGTGGCCATGGCCCTGTTCTCCCAGTGCTTTGCCCTCAGCGCCCTCACAGCGCCGCTGCTGGCGGGGATGGCCCTCGACAGCCAGGGCCACGGGGCCGGCCTCTGGCTGGTGATGGCGACGCTCTGTTGCGCCGGGATGCTGCTGGTGCGCCGGATCAGGCCCCGGGATCAGCTGCGCTGAGATCTCCATCCCGGCAGCCCGCACGCGAGGCCTGGACCCAGCCCTCATGGGGCAGGGGTTCGGTGCCGTACTCCCAGTCGTCGTAGTCGGGGTCGTTGCGGATCCGGCGGTGCAGCTCTTTCTGCACCTCGAAATCGTGGGGCAGCCCCTGCTGGGGCGCAGCCTTGGAGCTCTGCTGCTGGGAGCTCTGCTGCTGGGAGCAGTCAGGCTGGGAGCTTGGGGGCTGGGAGCTTGCGGGCTGGGGGGCGGATGGCGGCGCGGTCATGCCGACGGTGGCGGCTGGCACCAGCATCACACGTTGAACAGGAACTCCATCACGTCCCCCTCGGCCACCACGTACTCCTTTCCCTCGGCCCGCAGCCAGCCGCGGTTGCGGGCCTCGGCCAGGGACCCGGCCTCCAGCAACTGCTGGCAGCCGATCGTCTGAGCACGGATGAAACCGCGCTCGAAGTCGGTGTGGATCACCCCGGCGGCCTGGGGTGCCGTCATGCCGGCCCTGATCGTCCAGGCGCGGGTTTCCTTCTCGCCGGTGGTGAAGTAGGTGCGCAGGCCCAGCAGGCTGTAGGTGGCGCGGATCAGGCTCCGCAGGCCGCCCTCCTCCACCCCCAGCCCGGCCAGGAACTCAGCGCGCTCCTCCTGGGGCAGCTCGATCAGCTCGGCCTCCACCTGGGCGGAGATGGGCACCAGGGCGGCCCCTTCCCGCTCAGCGAGAGCCGCCACCGTGGCGCTGTGGGCATTGCCCGCGGCCAGGTCGTCCTCACTCACATTGGCTGCGTAGATGATCGGCTTCGCGGTGAGCAGCCCCAGGGGTGAGATGGAGGCGGCCTCCTCCGGGGTGAGCGTCACGCTGCGGGCGGCGGCGCCGGCCTCCAGGGCCGCCTGGATGCGCTCCAGAGCGTCGTCCTCCGCTTGCGCCTCCTTGCTGGTGCGCAGCTGCTTCCTCAGGCGCTCGCGCCGCTTCTCCACCTGGGCCAGATCGGCCAGCCCCAGCTCGAGGTTGATCACCTCGGCGTCGCGCTGCGGATCCACCGCACCGGCCACGTGGATCACCTCTTCACTCTCGAAGCAGCGCACCACATGCACGATCGCGTCCACCTCGCGAATGTTGGCCAGAAACTTGTTGCCCAGCCCTTCGCCCTGGCTGGCCCCCTGCACCAGGCCGGCAATGTCCACGAACTCCACCCGGGTGGGGATGGTCTCGCGGCTGGCGCTGAGGGCCGTCAACTGCTCCAGGCGCGGGTCGGGAACCGCCACCACCCCCGAATTGGGCTCGATGGTGCAGAAGGGGTAGTTGGCGGCCTCCGCCTGGGCATTGGCCACCAGGGCGTTGAACAGGGTGGATTTGCCCACGTTGGGCAACCCGACGATTCCGGCTTTGAGCATCGCTGGAATCTACGAAGCGCCCGGTGCCGCCCGGCTGGGTGCACACCGGCAGAGCCTGGATCCCGCCGCTGCCCGGTGCCAACGGCGAGACTGGAAGCAATGGCCCACAGCCCGATTCCCGCCCTCACGCCCCTGCGCCGCCTGGCGCCCACCCCCAGTGCCCCCAGCGGGCCTACGCCCCTGCGCCCCCAGCCGCCGCCGCCCTGGCGCCAGCGCCGGCTGTGGGCAGTGCTCGCCAGCGTGGGGGTGATCGTGGCCGGCGTCACCCTCTGGCAGCGCCAGCAGGGTCCCCGCGCCGCCGACCTCGGTCCCTACACGGTGCTGGCCAGCTCCGGGGAGCTTCCCGGCGTGGTCAGCGCCTCCGGAGAGCTGGAGGCCGAGCAGCGGGTGAACGTGAGCCCCAAGCGCCAGGGGGTGCTGGAGGAGCTGTTCGTGGAAGAGGGTGATCCGGTGAGCCGGGGCCAGCCGGTGGCCCGCATGGACAGCGGCGATCTGGATGAGCGGATCCTCGAACTCCAGGCCCAGCTGCGCTCCGCCGAAGCCCAGCTGGCGCGCAGCCTCAGCGAGCTTCAACGCAACCAGCGGCTGTTCCGCGAAAACGCCATCAGCCTCAGCGACTTCAATGCTGTGCGCAGCACCTACGAGGTGGATCTGGCGACCGTGCAGGCGGCCCGCCAGCGGCTTGAGGCCCGCCGGGTGGAGGAGAACGAGTTGATCGTGCGAGCCCCCTTCGATGGGGTGATCACCCAGCGCTTCGCCGACCCGGGCTCCTTCGTCACCCCCACCACCACCGCCGCCTCCGTGGCCGGCGCCACCAGTTCCTCGATCGTGGAGCTGTCCCAGGGGCTGGAGGTGGTGGCCAAGGTGCCGGAGAGTGACATCGGCCGCATCCGGGCTGGCCAGCAAGCCCAGGTGCGCGTGGATGCCTTCCCCGACCGCAGCTTCGCCGCCCGGGTGAAGCGGATCACACCCCGCGCCGAGAAGCTCAACAACGTCACATCCTTCGATGTGTATCTCGACTTCGCCGAGCCCCAACCCGAGCTGCGCATCGGCATGACCGCCGACGTGGGCTTCCGCACCGGGGCCGTGCAGGCCGAGACCGTGGTGCCCACGGTGGCGATCGTCACCGAAGAGGGGCGGCCCGGGGTGCTGCTGGTCGACGGCGACCGCCAACCCCTGTTCCAGCCCGTGGAGCTGGGCATCAGCAGCGGGCGCGACACCCAGATCCTCTCGGGACTGGAGCCCGGCACCCGGGTGTTCATCGACCTGCCACCCTGGTCGCGGCGCAGCCGCTGAACCGGCACGGGGCGCTCAGGTCGTGCGGCTGAGGAAGCCCCTGGCCGCCTCCACGATGCGGCCGCTCGCCTGACCGTCGCCGAAGGGGTTGTGGGCGCGGGCCATGGCCTCGTAGGCATCGCTGTCGCTGAGCAGGTGGCCGGCCTCGGCACTGATGTCGGCGCTGGCGGTGCCGATCAGCCGGGCGGTGCCTGCCTCCACCGCCTCGGGGCGCTCGGTGGTGCGGCGCAGCACGAGCACGGGTTTGCCCAGGGCCGGAGCTTCCTCCTGCAGCCCACCCGAATCGGTGAGCACCAGGGTGGCGCCGCGCATGGCGGCCACGAGCTGGTCGTAGTCGAGGGGCTCGGTGAGGAAGGCCCGCGGATGGGCGCCCAGCAGGGCCTGCAGGGGCTCGCGCACGGTGGGGTTGCGGTGCAGCGGCAGCAGCAGGGCCGTATCGGGGAAGCGTTCCAGGAGCTGCAGGAACCCCTCACCGATCGCGCCGAGACGCTCCCCCCAGTTCTCGCGGCGGTGCACCGTGGCCAGGATCACGCGCTGGGCCCGCCAGTCCAGACCCGGCAGGTCGTAGGCGGGGGCCCGCTCAGCCATCTGCAGCAGGGCGTCGATCACCGTGTTGCCGGTGACCAGCACCTCACCCACCACCCCTGAGGCGCGGCAGTTGGCCGCGGAGCGCGCGGTGGGGGCGAAGTGCAACTGGGCGAGCTGGGAAATCAGCCGCCGGTTGGCCTCCTCCGGGAAGGGGTCGAGCAGATCGTCGGTGCGCAGCCCAGCCTCCACATGGCCCACGGGGATCTGCTCGTAGAAGGCCGCCAGGGCCGAGGCGAAGGCGGTGGTGGTGTCCCCCTGAACAAGCACCAGATCGGGCCGGCGCTGGGTGAACTCCTGCTTGAGGCCCTCCAGGGCGCCGCAGGTGATGTGGGTGAGGGACTGCCGCGGAGCCATCAGGGCCAGGTCGTGATCGGCCGTCAGATCGAACAGCTCCATCACCTGGCTCACCATTTCCCGGTGCTGACCGGTGAGCACAACCCGGGTGCGGAAAGCGGGGTCGGCCTGAAAGGCCCGGATCACAGGCGCCAGCTTGATCGCCTCGGGCCGGGTGCCGAGCACGATCGTGACCAGGGGCTGGGGCACCGGCTGCGGGCGGGGGCGGACCGAAGGATCCTAGGCAGCGGCTCGGGAACCCCCTGGGCACACCAGGGGCTGTGGGGCGCCCGGAGGCTGACAGAACGCTCGGGGCCGGCGAAACTGGCATCAGACCGGTGGCCCCCGATGACGACCTCGCCGATGCCCGCCACCCTGGCGCCCCTGCCGGCGGTGCCGCCGCCCCCGGTCGCCTTCGCAGACCAGCCGGCCGGCCTCGAGGCGATGGTGCGCCTGGCCCATGAACACGCCTATTCCGACCTGCACCTGGGCGTGGGGGAGGAGCCCCGTTACCGGGCCGGTGGTGTGATGGTGCGCACCGGCTGGCCGCTCACCGACGCCGCCACCTTCCAGCGCTGGCTGAACGAGATCGTCACTCCCCAGGAGCTGGAACGCTTCGAGCGCAAGAAGGAGTTCGATGGCGCCCATGCCTTCCCGTTCGCGCGGGTGCGCATCAACATGCTCCAGAGCCTGCGCGGCCCCGCCGTGGTGCTGCGCCTGATCCCCCACGAGGTGCCCACGCTGGAGGAGCTGGGGATGCCGGCGGTGCTCAGCGAACTCTGCAGCCGCCCCAAGGGCCTGGTGCTGGTGACCGGGCCCACCGGCTGCGGCAAGACCACCACCCTGGCGGCGATGATCGACTGGATCAACCGCCACATGTGCCGCCACGTGGTGACGATCGAGGACCCGATCGAATACGTGCACCAGAGTCGCGGCTCGCTCATCCGCCAGCGCCAGGTGGGCCTGCACACCCTGCAGTTCCACAACGCCCTGAGAGCCTCGATGCGGGAGGACCCCGACGTGATTCTGGTGGGTGAGATCCGCGACCGCCTCACCCTGGCCACGGCCATCGAGGCCTCGCAGACGGGCCAGCTGGTGTTGGGCACCCTGCACACCAACTCCGCCGTCAAGACGGTGGAGCGGGTGCTGGGCATGCATCCGCCCAGCGAGCAGGACAGTGTGCGCCAGGCGGTCTCCGAGTCGCTGCTGGCGGTGATCGCCCAGGGCCTGGTGAGAACCACCACGGGGGAACGCACCGCCTACCAGGACATCCTCATCAACACCGACGCCTGCAAGGACTACATCCAGCGCGGAGACCTCGATGAAGTGGAGGAGATCATGCGGCGCAGCCGTTTCGACGGCATGGTCACCAGCAATCAGTCGCTTCTGGAGCTCGTGGCATGCGGCCGGGTGGAGCAGGCCGAGGCACTGGCCCAGAGCCTCAGGCCCCGGGAGCTGGTGCAGTTCCTGCGCGGCCGCACCGGCTAACGGGCCGCCAGCCGCGCGATCAGGAGCACCGTCAGCCCCACCGAGAGGCCGAGCATGGCCAGCCGGCCGTTCCAGATTTCGGCCTGGGGTGTGAATCCGCGACGCCAGGCGTTGAGTTCAGTGGGGCTGACCGGCTCGGTGGGGCTCGCCGGCTCAGGCGGGAGCACAGGCCCAGTGCCGGTCTCGAGGCCATCGTGTCCGGCCTCATCATGGCCGCCCTCACCGGCAAGGGCCGCAGGACCCCGGGAGCCGGCGTTGTCTGGGGCGGCCATGGCGATCGTGCATGGATAGCCAACCTAGAGGCCTCAGAACGGGGGTGGCGTGGCATACAAACTGTCGGCCTGCTCCAGCGGCAGCCGGGCGGCCACGCCCAGATCAGTGGCGCTGCGGCAGCCCCGGGCCAGCCGTTCGCAGGCCGCAACCCCGATCATGGCGGCGTTGTCGGTGCAGTAGCGCAGCGGCGCCAGCCGCCACTGCAGCCCGTCCCGGCGGCAGCGCTGCTCCAGCACGGCCCGCAGCCGGCTGTTGGCCGCCACACCCCCCACCAGCACCAGGGTGCCGAGGCGCTGGTCCCGGGCACAGCGGCAGCTGCGCTCCACGAGCACCTCCACCACCGCCTGCTCGAAGCTGGCCGCCAGATCGGCCAGCGGCAGCGGCCCCTCGGCCTCCAGGCTGCGCACCAGCCTCAGCATGGCGGTCTTGAGGCCACTGAAGCTGAAGTCATAGGGATGGAAGCCGCCCTCGCGCCGCGACACCCTCCCCTGGGGGAGCTTGAATCGCCTGGCATCGCCCCCGCTGGCCGCCGCCTGAATCGCCGGCCCGCCCGGATAGCCCAGCCCCAGCAGCCGCGCCACCTTGTCGAAGGCCTCGCCGGCCGCATCGTCGTGACTGCGGCCCAGCCGTTGCCAGTGCCCCGGCGCCGCGACACGCACCAGTTCGGTGTGCCCACCGCTCACCAGCAGCACCAGATGGGGGCCGGGAGGCGGCGCCGTGCCCAGCCGCACCGAGGCCAGGTGACCCTCCAGGTGGTGCACCCCCAGAAAAGGCTTGGCATGCAGGCGTGCCAGGGTGCGCCCCGTCACGGACGCCACCAGCAGCGCCCCGGCCAGTCCAGGGGCCACCGTGGCGGCCACGGCGTCCACCTGCTGCAGGCCGAGACCACTCTCCCGGCACACCTGCCCGATCAGCTGGGGCAGCGCCTCCACGTGGCGGCGGGAGGCGATCTCGGGCACAACCCCCCCCCAGCGGGCGTGCTCCTCGATCTGCGAGGCCACCGCACTGGCCAGCACGGAGCCGTCGCTCACCAGGGCGGCAGCCGACTCGTCACAACTTGTTTCGAGCGCCAGAACCGTTCCCATGGTGCCGTTGCAGCGCCCTTACTGTCCGCTGGTGACATCCTGCACCGCGATGCGCCGACTCCTCCCCCGCCTGTGCGCGGTCTTGCTTTCCGCCTTCCTGATCTTCGGGCTGGCACCTGCCGCCAACGCCGATCCAGGCGTTGCCGGACTCACCCCCTGTGCCGAGAGCCCCCGCTTCCAGCAGCGTGCCGCCGGGGCCACGACGGCCCAGGCCGAGGCCCGCTTCAAGCTCTATGGCCAGGCCCTCTGCGGCACTGATGGACTGCCTCACCTGATCGTCGACGGCCGCTGGAGCCATGCCGGTGATTTCCTGATCCCGGGCCTGCTCTTCCTCTACATCGCTGGCACGATCGGCTGGGCCGGCCGCTCCTACCTGGTGGCCATCCGCGGCAGCAAGGACGCCACCATGCGTGAGATCCAGATCGATATGCCTCTGGCGTTCAAATCCACCCTGGCCGCCGCCGTCTGGCCCCTGGCTGCCTTCACGGAGTTCGTCAGCGGAAAAATGGTTGAAACCGACTCCAAAGTGACCGTTTCCCCCCGCTGACTCCTGGAACCATGAAGAAATTCCTCACCACCGCCCCCGTCGTGGCCGCCGTCTGGTTCACCCTCACGGCCGGCATCACCATCGAGATCTTCCGCTTCTTCCCCGACCTCATCATCCGCCCGCTCTGATCCGCTTTCTGCACGGGTGCCAGTCCCAGCCCTCCCAACGGAGGGCTTTTCCGTGTTCAGCCAAGCCCCGGGCCTCCAGCGCATCAGTCCTCTGACGTTCAGCCCTCTGGCGAAGGCTGGCCAGGCTGGAGCTGCATCAGCCGCTCGAGCTCCGCCAGGGCCTGCTGCAGATCGCCATTCACCAGCGCGGCGTCAAACTCCCCCTCCGCCGCCAGCTCCACCCGCGCGCGCTCCAGGCGCTGCCGGATGGCCTCGTCGGTGTCCGTGCCCCGCGAGCGGATGCGCCGCTCCAGCTCCTCGAAGCTGGGCGGTTTGATGAACAGCTGAAACCCGGCCGGGAACGTGCGCCTCACCTGCCTGGCACCCTCCAGCTCGATCTCCAGCAGCACGGGCCGGCCCTGGCCGAGGTGCTCCTCCACCGGGCCGCGGGGGGTGCCGTAGAGATTGCCGGCGAATTCGGCCCACTCCAGAAATCCGCCGGCGCCGATCCGGCCCTCGAACTCCTCGCGACTGAGGAAGTGGTAGCTGCGGCCATCCACCTCACCAGCCCTTGGCGCCCGGGTGGTGGCAGACACCGACAGCCAGATCTGCCCATGGCGCCGCCGCAGCTGGCTCACCAGGGTGCCCTTGCCCACGCCGCTGGGGCCGGTGATCACGGTGAGGCGGGCCATCGCGGCGGCAGGCTTGGAGCTGCAGAGTAGAGAGCGGTGAGGAGATCCCCGGCAGCGTGGCCGGTCCAGGCGATGGCCAAGCTGCAGCCGATGGATCTCACCAGCCTCAAGGCCGCGCTCAGCGAATGGCGGGCGGTGCTGGTGCCCAGCCGGTTCGAGAAGGCGCAGCAGGGGCAGTCCCACAGCCTGCAGATCGGCCTGCGTCACCTTCAGGGCCTGAGCTGGCTCGAGCTGTGCTGGCAGGCCGATGCGGCCCGGGTGCATGCCATCGACACTCCGCCCCGCCAGGGGGAGGGCAGCACCCTGGCGCGGCAGCTCCAGCATGGACTGCGGGGGCTGGCGCTCACCGCCATCGAGCAGCCCGGCTGGGAGCGGGTGGTGGAACTGGCCTTCGCCCGTCGTCCCGGCGAGCCCGCTGAGCGTTGGCTGGTGGTGGAACTGATGGGCCGCCACAGCAACCTCTTTCTGCTGGATGGCGAGCGCCAGGTGGTGGCCCTGGCCCGGCAGGTCAGAGCCAGCCAGTCCAGGCTGCGGCCGATCGGCACCGGCGATGCCTACCAGCCGCCGCCGCCCCTGGGCGGCGAGCCCCCCAGCCTGGAGGAGTCGTTTGCCAGCTGGCAGGCGCGTCTGCTGCTGCTGCCGCTGTCGTTGGAGCGGGCCCTGCGGGATGCCTACCAGGGGATCAGTCCTGCCCTGGCCCGCCGGCTGGCCCCTGCGCACTGGCTGGCTCAGCCGGCGAGCGACCTCAGCGGCGCCCAGTGGCAGCAGCTCTGGCAACGCTGGCGGTGCTGGCTGGAGGCCGTGGCCGCCGACCGCTTCAGCTGGCACAGCGACGGCGAGGGCTATGCCTGCTGGTCGCTGGCCGGCAACGGGGCTGATGACACGGCCGAAGGGCGTTCGGGGGGACCGGAGCTGAGCATCAACCGGGCCCTGGCGGGCTACTACGGCGACCGGCTGGCGGCAGCCCTGCTGCTGCAGCGCCGCCGCCAGCTCGAGCAGCAGCTGGAGCGCCTGCGGCAGCGCGAAACCGGCCAGCTGCAGGAGCAGCAGGTCCTGCTGGCAGCCGTGCCCGCCAGCGCAGGGTTGCAACGCCAGGCCGATGCCCTGCTCAGCCAGCGTCAGCCGGGACGCAGCTGCATCGACGAAGCCCAGCGGCTCTACCGCAAGGCCCGCCGACAGCGCCGCTCCGTGCAGGCCATCACGGCCCGGGTGGAGCTGCACCGCCAGCAGCTGAATGCGATCGCCTCCAGCTGCACCTATCTCGAGCAGGCAGACTCCCTCGAGCAGCTGGCATGGATGGCCGAGGAGATCGAGCAGGTGCTGGGCAGGCCGATCGCCGGACGGCCCCGGGCACGGACGACGGCCAGCACGCGGCCACAGGCTCCGCGCCCCCTGGAGCTGCGCTCGGCCTCCGGCCTCCCCCTGCAGGTGGGCCGCAACCATCGCCAGAACGAGTGGATCGCCCTGCGCCAGGCCCGCCGGGGAGATCTCTGGTTCCATGCCCAGGAACTGCCCGGCAGCCATGTGGTGCTCAAGAGTTCGCAGGCCCCGGCCGAGGACAGCGACCTGCAGTGCGCCGCTGACCTGGCAGCCCATTTCAGCCGCGGCCGGGCCAACGGCCGCGTGCCCGTGGTGATGGTGCCAGTGGAGGAGTTGCAGCGGATCCCAGGCGCCGTTCCCGGCACGGTGCGCCACCGCGGCGGCGAGGTGCTCTGGGGCGAGCCGCAGCGGGCCCTTGGCCTGCTTCCAGCCCCACCGTCATGAGCGGCTCTCCCCCTGACGCCACCGACGCAGGCCCGGCCCTGCCGCCGCCGGCACCGATCCGGGTGGCCGGCTCCGCCGGCAGGGCCAACGCCGCCACGGATGACTTTCCGGGCGAGGTGGAGATGAGCCTGGTGGAGCACCTCGAGGAGCTGCGCCGCCGGGTGCTGCGCAGCCTGCTGGCCGTGGTGGTGGCGGCGGCGGGCTGTCTGGTGGTGGTGAAGCCGCTGGTGCGGCTGCTGGAGATGCCCGCTGAAGGCATCCGCTTCCTGCAGCTGGCACCGGGGGAGTTCCTGTTCGTGTCCCTCAAGGTGGCCGGCTACAGCGGTCTCACCCTCGCCCTGCCCTGGGTGCTCTACGAAGTGCTGGCCTTCGTGCTGCCGGGGCTGAGTCGCCGCGAACGCCGGCTGGTGGCGCCCGCTGTGGCTGGATCGGCGCTGCTGTTCGCCGTTGGCCTGGCCTTCGCCTGGTGGGCCCTGGTGCCGGCGGCCCTGCGCTTTCTGGTGAGCTACGGGGCCGACGTGGTGGAGCCGAGCTGGTCGATCGAGCGCTACCTGGACTTCGTGCTGCTGCTGATGGTGGCCACAGCCCTGGCCTTTCAGCTGCCGGTGCTGCAGTTGCTGCTGGGGGCGCTGGGGCTGATCAAGGCCCGGGTGATGCTGGCCGGCTGGCGCTGGGTGGTGCTGGTCTCCGCCATCTCAGGAGCCGTGCTCACCCCCTCCACTGATCCCGTGACGATGCTGCTGCTCAGCGGCGCCATCACCGGCCTGTTCCTGGTCGGTGTGCTGCTCGTGAGCCTGGTGGAACGGGTGCAGCGCTCTGCTCAGGGGAACAGCGGTGTGCCCTGATAGGGATCAATGGCGTCGTAGAGGATCGGCATCTCCCCCTGGGGCAGGGGAAGGGCGGGCTCAAGCGCCACGGGAGCTGGCGCCGGGGCCGGCAAGGCGCTGGGCGGTGGTGCGGCAGCAGGCCCACCGGGGGCCGGCAGCTGCGGTTGCCCTGCCCGCGGTGGGGGCGGCGGCAGGGCTGAGCCTCCGCGGACCGGGCGCCGGGGGCTGGGGCCGGCGGTGGTGGGCTTCGGCGCGGCGATGGCCACGTCCCGTTGAACGCCCATCTCGAGGCCGGACACCTGCGTGAGCTTGTCCACCAGGCCGGGCACGGGCCGGGCGTTGATGAAGCGGAAATTCTCGGTGAGCTTGCGGCCACTCACGTCGTAACCCTCAACGGAGAACTGATAGTCAGCCGTCTTTCCCGCTCGTGATCCGGCCACGCCGCCCACCACCGCACCGGCAAGGATCCCGATCGGGCAGGCGATCAGCGTCCAGCACGTCGCCAGCGCGCCCACCATCGTTCCGGTAACTGCCCCGCCGGTCGCCCCCAGGGAGGCCACCAGAGCGTTGTGGTTTTTCCAGCCCACCGCATTCCACTGCACGATGCGCTCGGGGGGGATCAGGCCGGCGGGTCCTTCAACGCCGCGATCGCTGACCTCGATCGTGCAGCGCTCCTCGCCGCAGATCGCCTCGTAGCGGGCCGCCTTGGCCGGCATGGCCAGCAGCAGCGAGAGGCCCACCGTGGCAGCGAGCGGGGGCACGAAACCGGCAGCGCGGCAACGCCTGGAGCGACGTGAGGGGTTCGTCATCGACGCAGCGGAGACTGAAGGGCTGGGGGGTTGAAGGCCGCCAGAACGGACTGCACCCCGGGATCACGCGAGTCCCCAGGGGTGATAACACCTCGGAGCCCGCTGCGCATCCCCCCAGCGTTAGAGCAGGAATTCGGCCGAACGCCCGGTGGGCAGGTCCAACGCCAAGGTCAGGGCCCGGCCCAGCCGTGGCCGGCCACTGGTGCAGAGCAGCCACTGCCGCGCCTGGGCGGCCACCCCCATGCCGTTGAGCAGGGCGGCAACCGCCTCCAGGCGCAGGGCGTAGTCCTCGGGGCTGAGGGGGAACGACTGCTGTTCCAGGGAGGCCCACATCACCTGCAGGTAAAGCCGCCCGCGGCGCTGCACCACCTGCAGGTCGTAGGAGGCCTGCCAGCGGCGGCGCAGCACCTCGATCAGTTCCGAGCCGCTGAGGGGAGCGGCCGCTTCCGGCGGCAGGTCGTCCCGGCGATCGGCAGGCACGGGCGGGGGTGGAGCAGGCCTTAAGGTGGCACGCACGTTGCTGTGGCTCCAAGGAGCAGCTCCGCATGACCCAGATTCCCGTGAGCAGCGCAGCCGGTGATGTGCCCGGAATGGGCCGGCGGCAGTTCATGAATCTGCTCACCTTCGGGTCGGTCACCGGGGTCGCCCTGGGCGCGCTCTATCCGGTTGTCAGGTACTTCATCCCGCCCCGGGCGGGTGGTTCCGGCGGTGGCACCGCCGCCAAGGACGAACTGGGTAACGCCGTCACCGCCAGCGGCTGGCTGAGCACCCACAAGGACGGCGATCGCAGCCTGGTGCAGGGTCTCAAGGGCGACCCCACCTACCTGATCGTGGAGGGGGATGACGCCATCGGCAGCTATGGCATCAACGCCATCTGCACCCACCTGGGCTGCGTGGTGCCCTGGAACAGCGGCGCCAACAAGTTCATCTGCCCCTGCCACGGCTCCCAGTACGACGCCACGGGCAAGGTGGTGCGCGGTCCGGCCCCCCTTTCCCTGGCCCTGGCCCACGTGTCCCTCGAGGAGGACAAGGTGTTCCTCAGCCAGTGGACCGAAACTGATTTCCGCACCGGTGACAAGCCCTGGTGGGCCTGATCCCCGGGCGCTGATCCGCGCCTTCCCGTTGCCGTACCTCTCCCCGATGCGCTCCACCGTGCCGTTCCTCCTCTCCTCGCTGTTGCGGCCCCTGCTGGGCGGCACCCTGGCTCTGGCGCTGCTGCTCTCGGCCGCCGCTCCCAGCTGGGCCTATCCCTTCTGGGCCCAGCAGAACTACGACAACCCGCGCGAGGCCACAGGCAAGCTCGTGTGCGCCAACTGCCACCTGGCCCAGATGCCCACCCGCGTGGAGGTGCCCCAGGCGGTGTTCCCGGACACGGTGTTCAAGGCCGTGGTGGAGATTCCCTATGACACCGCGCTGCAGCAGGTGGCCGGTGACGGCAGCAGCACGGGCCTCAACGTGGGCGCCGTGGTGATGCTCCCCGACGGCTTCACCCTGGCGCCCCAGGATCGCCTGAGTGAGGAACTCAAGCAGGAGACGGCGGGCGTCTACTACAGCCAGTACTCCGACGATCAGCCCAACATCCTGCTGGTGGGTCCGCTGCCCGGCGATGACCACCGCGAGATCGTCTTCCCGGTGCTCTCCCCCGACCCCGCCACCGACAGCAGCATCCACTTCGGCAAGTATCAGCTGCATGTGGGCGGCAACAGGGGCCGCGGCCAGATCTATCCCACCGGCGAGAAGAGCAACAACGCCGGCTTCACGGCCCCCAGCGCCGGCACAGTGGCCACCATCACCCCGGGCGACAACGGCGCCACCGTGGTGGAGATCAGCACCGCTGACGGCGGCAGCGTGAGCGAGACCATTCCGGCCGGTCCGGCCCTCACGGTGGCCGCCGGTGACACCGTGGCCGCCGGCGCAGCCCTCACCACCGACCCCAACGTGGGTGGCTTCGGCCAGCTCGATGCCGAAGTGGTGCTGCAGAACCCGCAACGCATCCTTGGCCTGCTGGCCTTCTTCGCAGCCATCGCCGTCGCCCAGATCATGCTGGTGCTGAAGAAGCGTCAGGTGGAGAAAGTGCAGGCCGCCGAAGGAATCGTCTGAGCGTCCCTCCCCGTTGACCCTGCTCGCCTACTTCACCTCCCCGGGTCCCCTGGTGTTCCAGTGGGGCCCGCTTTCCCTGCGCTGGTATGGGCTGCTGATCGCCCTGGCCGTGCTGGTGGGCCTGGTGCTCTCTAGCAGGCTGGCCAGGGCCAGGGGCATCGATCCAGCCCTGATCGCCGACCTGCTGCCCCTGCTCGTGCTCGGCGCCGTGATCGGCGCCCGGCTCTATTACGTCGCCCTGGAATGGCGCCAGTACTCAAGCAACTGGGTGGATGTGCTCTCGATCTGGCGTGGTGGCATCGCCATCCACGGTGCCCTGATCGGTGGAGCGCTGACGGCGATCCTCTTCTGCCGCTGGCGCCGCCAACCCTTCTGGCCGCTGCTGGATGTGCTCGTGCCCTCGGTGGCCCTGGGGCAGGCGATCGGTCGCTGGGGCAATTTCTTCAACTCCGAGGCCTACGGGCTGCCCACCCAGCTGCCCTGGAAGCTGAAGATCCCCGCCGCCAACCGCACCCCCGAATTTCTCGAGCAGCTCTATTTCCACCCCACCTTCCTCTATGAATCGCTCTGGAACCTGGGAGTCGCCATCCTGCTGCTGGTGCTCTTCCGCCAGGCCAGCCGCGGCCGCATCAGCCTGCCGGCCGGCGCCCTCAGCTGCACGTACCTGATGGCCTACAGCAGTGGCCGGGTGTGGATCGAGGGCCTGCGCATCGATCCGCTCTGCCTGTTCGCCGAGCCGCCGTTCTGTGACGGCGGTATCCGCATGGCTCAGCTCATGAGCCTGGTGCTGATCGCCCTCGGGGGGCTGGGTCTGTGGTGGCTGCTGGGCCGCGGCCGCTCGCTGCCGGATCCCTCCGGAATGGGCGCCGGAGCGACACCGTGACCGCCTCCAGAGCGGATCGCCGGACCGTGTGGATCGTGGGGGCAGGCCCCGGAGCTGCCGACCTGCTCACGCTGCGGGCAGCCCGGCTGATCGAGCAGGCCGACGTGCTGGTATGGACCGATTCGCTGGTCAACCCCCAGATCGCCGCCCTGGCGCCGGCCCAGTGCGAGCACCTGCGCACCAGCACCCTCACCCTTGAGCAGGTGCTCGAGGTGGTGGTGGATCGGGCCCGCCGCGGCAGGCGCGTGGTGCGCCTGCACGATGGCGATCCCTGCCTCTACGGAGCGCTGGCCGAACAGGTGTGTCGGCTTGCCGATGCCGGCCTGGAGGTGGAGGTGGTGCCGGGCCTGAGCGCCTTCCAGGCCACGGCGGCGGCCCTCAACCAGGAACTCACGATCCCGGGCCTGGTGCAGACGATCGTGCTCAGCAGGGCGGCAGGCCGCACCGGGGTGCCGCAACGGGAGTCCCTCGCCCGGCTCGCTTCCCTGCAGGCCTCCCTGTGCCTCTACCTCAGCGCCCGCCACGTGGAGGAGGTGCAGGCCGAACTGCTGGCCCACTACCCCGCCGATACGCCGGTGGCGATCGGCTACAGGGTCAGTTGGCCCGACCAGCAGATCACGGTGGTGCCTCTCTCTGACATGGCCCGGGTGAGCCGGGATCTCAACCTGATCCGCACCACCCTGTTCGTGGTGAGTCCAGCCCTGGCGGCACCGCGCCAGGCCCGCTCCAGGCTCTATTCCGCCGACCACCGCCACCTCTTCCGGGGCGGGGTGCCGGCAGAGGGCCGCCCAGCGGATCAGCCGCCGGCCGCCGCCAGCGTCTGAGGGCTCTGGGACTGGGCCTCGCCGTAGAGCTCACGGGCAAGGCGCTGGCGGTCCAAGGGGCAGCCCAGCCGTTCGGCGATCGCCTCCAGGTCGCGAACGGCATTGCCCAGGCAGCAGGTGCCACCCGGAGACGGGGTGACGTTGAACACCAGCCCCGGCCGGGCGGGAATGCTCGCCTCGCCGAGCATCAGCCGGCGGGCAGCCTTGTCGATCAACTGGGGGCGCACGCCGCCGTAGCCACGCGCGAAGCGCAGGTCATCCAGGCGCATGCCGGGCACGATCTTGCGGGCGTCGGCCAGGAACAACCGCCGCCGCAGCCAAGGCAGCTCGAACAGCAGATTCCTGACGATGTAGTTGCGGATGTCAGCCACCCCCAGCAGCTGCCAGAGCACGGCGAGAACGGCCCAGTCCAGCCGCAGCACCTGCAGAAACTGCCAGAAGGAGGCGGGCCTGTAGCGCTCCAGCAGCGGCAGCAGCAGGGCGGTGGGGCCGAAGCGGGTCTTGCCGGGACAGCGCACATCCGGATCACCGTGGATGGCGGCGAAGGGCAGCTTGTCGTTCTGCAGCGTGTAGACCTTGCCGCGCAGCAGATCGGGGGTGAAGTAGAAGCTGCCGGCCACCGGCAGGCAGGAATACTGCAAGCCGTAGCCCATCTGCTGGGCCATCAACAGGCTGTGGGCTCCGGCGTTGACCACCACATGGCGGGCCAGCAGTTCGCGCCCGCGGCCGGACGTCGGCTGCAGCCGCACCCGGAACAGTTCCCCCTCGGGGGTGATCCTCGTCACTGTGGTGCCCAGCAGCAGGTCCAGCTGGCGCCCCCCGCCACCGGCGCTGGCGCCGCGGGGTGGATCCTCGGCCAGTGCCGAGCGGGCCTGGTGCACGAAGGAGCTGGAGAGCTCCTCGTAGTCGACGGCGGTGTAGGTGCTGCGGATGGCGATGGCGGCCAGTTCCTCAGGTCGAGGCCGGCCGTCCACCAGCACCACATTCGGCTCCCACTGGGCGATCTGCTCCTTGTCGAGCAGTTCCATGGCCGGGAAGTGTGGCGAGAACAGCGCGAAGCGGGCGCGCAGGGCGGCGCATTCCGTGGGGCCCACCGCCAGCACCATCTTCGGGGTGCGGAACAGGCAGCGCTGCCGCAGCGCCGGGTCGAGCAGCTCGGCGTAGTGCACGATCATCTCGGCTGTGCGCTTCACCTTCAGGGCCTTGTCGAGCGTGTAGTTGGTCTCGATATCGCCGCAATGGATGGTCTGACTGTTGTTGGTGGCTTTTGAGTTCACCTGCGCCAGCTGGCCGTAGCGCTCCACCAGGGCAAGACGTGGCAGCTGGGTGTAGCGGGCGAGCACGAACAGCAGGGCCGTGCCACACACCCCGCCGCCCACGATCAGCACATCGAGGGGATCACCACTGCCGGGCAGCTCGGCCCCCTCGGCCGGCGACAGCAGATGGGGCAACGCAGAATTCACCGAGGCAAGGCAGGCTGGAAACGCCCGCCATGCTGACGGATTGCGGGCAGGGCCCGATGGCGGCCCCAACCCAGGTGCTGGCGCGGGCCTGGCGATCGTGAGCCCCTGGTGCCCTAAAGTCACCCCAGCTGAGCGTTGCCTCGCCCATCCCAGGCCGCGGCGGCTTCAGCCTGTGGCAGAACGACCGGCACCCTGGTGAGTTCTCCGCAGCACCGGGCGATTAGCACAGCGGTAGCGCACTTCCTTCACACGGAAGGGGTCACTGGTTCGAATCCAGTATCGCCCATCAGTTCTGCTGGCCACTGGCTGCAGCAGCAAGCAGCCAGGCCGGCCCTCACCCTCTCGGGCGGCTGCGCTGGGCTCTCTGGTGGCTGCGCTTGGATGGGTTCACAATGGCCTCCAGTACGGGCGTGCCTGAGGGCGCTCGGCAAGTCCGGCCCGCCAGGGCCGCTGCCTGTTTCATCCAGGAGACCTGACGCGTGGGCGCTGACCCCAATCCGGCACTGCAGCAACTTGGGCGCCGGCTCAGCCTGGCCCGCGAGGCCTGCGGTCTCAGCCTGGAGGAGCATGCTGACCGGCTGCACATGGGGCGCGAACAGCTCCAGGCCCTAGAAGCGGGCAACCGCGATGGGCTGCCTGAGCCGGTGTTCGTGATCGCTCAGGCCCGCCGGGTGGCCACCAGTCTGGGCATCGGCATCGACGCGGAGATCGCGGCCCTGCGCAGCAGCGAAGGATTCCAGACCCCGAGGCCCCCCGCACCCCAGCCGCACAGCCAGCCCAAGGCGGCCGAGGCCCCAGCGAGGCCCTCCCTGCCTCAGCAGCGGTCCGCGGCCGCTGCCAGGCGCTCCGTCCCCCTGCCCGTCGCCCTGCTGGGCGTGGGCGCTGTGCTGGCCACCGCGGCGGGGCTGATCACCCTGCGGCAGGCCATTCCCAGCTCCCCCTCTCCCCAGTCCCCCGCCGCAGCTCCCGAGAACGCCGCCCCCGCCACGGAAGCGGCCAGCGCGCGAGCGGCAGAAGCGCTGAACGCGCCTGCCCAAAGCGGCCAGCTGGTGCTCCGGCCCAGGGCACCGAGCTGGCTGGAGGTGCGCAGCGCCGATGGCGCCACCCTCTTCCGCGGCATGCTGGAGAGCGAGTTGCGCTTTGCCCTGGACGCAGGCCCTGAGGTGCTCGCCGGCCGGCCGGATCTGGTGCTGGTGAGCCTGGGTCAATCCCCCGCGGCGCCGATGGGGGCGATTGAGGACGTGCGCTGGCGCCGTTTCAGCGCCGATCTCACTCCAGCACCCTGAGCACGAGGCCACTGGCCTCGAGCACCACATCGGCACAGGAGCGCAGGCTCCAGCGCTCCAGGCTGAGATCCACCGCCTCCTCGCCGGGGGCCCTGGCCATGGGCACCAGCTCCACGGCCATGCCCAGGGCGTCGCCGGGGGGGAGCGGCAGCACGCGGATGCGCTCGATCACCGAGGCCGGGCGGCGGTCCAGGGCGGCAGCCAGGCGCAGCAGCAGGGCCATGCAGGCCACGGTGTGGCGCTGCGCACCGTCTTCAATCAGCAGCCACGACTCATGGCGCTTCTTGGGCAGGCTGCGACGGTGGTAGCGGGCGATGGCAGCCACCATGAGGTGTTCGGCCTGGGAGTAGCCGAGCAGCTCACCGTGGCGGATCAGATACCAGGTGTGTTTGTGGTAGGCGGAGATGTTGATGCAGGTGCCGCAGGTGTGCAACTGGGCTGCCGCCCAGAGCAGCTGCCGGGCCGAGCCATCGTCGTTGTGCAGCAGGCCCCTGGTCTGGTCATGGAGGCTGAGGGCATAGCCGGCCACCCGATCGGCGCGGGCCAGATCCACGCCGAAGCTGCGCGCCAGGTGAAGCACCGTGCGCTCCCGGATCGTGCTCTGGAAGGAGAAGCGATCGCCGAGGATCCTGTTGCGCAGCATCCAGTCCACGATCAGGCCCTCCCGCAGGGCCCGGTCGCAGACCACCAGATCCTCAGCTCCGAGCATCGCCATGGCCGTCTGCAGAATCAGGGCGCCGGGCACGATGATCTCGGCCCGGCGCTCATTGATGGCCGAAAGGGCACGGCGCTGCTCGAGCGTCATCGCCAGCAGGCGCTCCACCAGCCCGTCCACCCGCTCGCGGCTGAGGCGGTAGCCCTGCAGCTTGACGGTGGGGCCCTCGTCATCGGCCGCTGCCAGGGCCGCCAGGGCCATGGCAGTGCCGCTGGTGCCCACCAGCTGAGGGGCCTCTGCGGGCCGCAGGGCCCGGCGCACTTCAGCCACCGCCGGATCGAGGGCGCCGCGGATGTAGGCCTTGAGGAAGTCGCGCCCCTCCGGGGGCAGGGGATCCTGCTGACAGAACTGCCGTTGCAGCCGCACGGCACCGATGCGTGTGCTGGTGAGGGCGCGGGCATCGGCGCCGTCGGCCAGCACCAGTTCGGTGGAGCCGCCGCCGATGTCGAGGATCGTGTGCGGGCGGTCGCCGAAGGCCATCCCCGACAGCACGCCCAGATAGATCAGGCGGGCCTCCTCCGGACCGCTGACCAGATCCACCGCCAGGCCGAGCTGGGTGTGGATGGCCTGGAGAAAATCGCGGCCATTGGGGGCCTCGCGCACGGCGCTGGTGGCGGCGGTGACGATCTGCTCGACGCCATGGCTGTCGGCCAGCTGGCGGTTGTGGCGCAGGGTGCGCAGGGCGCGTTCAATCGCCACCGGGCTGAGATCGCCGGTGTCGGGGTGGCGCTCCCCCAGGCGGGTGGTGCTCTTCTCAGCCAGCAGCACCGAGAAGGCGGACAGCTGCACGTCCACCTCGGCGATCAGCAGGTGGATGGAATTGGTGCCGATGTCGATGGCAGCGACCCGCCTGCGGCTGGCCGGGCTGCCGTCGGCCTGGGCCGGCATGGGCGGGGTGGAGGCCTGGACCATGGGGCTGGCGGCTGCCGGCGCGGCGCCACTTTGCCACCACCGGCGCCCCTCTAGCCTGCGCCGCAGCAGCAGAAAGCCATGGCCGGGCCGGCGGTCAGATCGCGATGGCGGGCCTGGATTGAGTTGTTGCGCTGGCACAAACCCAGCGGCCGGCTGATCCTGCTGATCCCGGCGGGCTGGAGTCTCTGGCTGACGCCGGCGATGCCGCCGCCGGCGCCCCTTGTGGGTTGGATCGTGACCGGCGCCCTGGCGGTGAGCGGAGCCGGCTGCATCGCCAACGATCTCTGGGATCAGCACATCGACCGGCGGGTGGAACGCACCCGCGGCCGCCCGCTGGCGGCCGGCCGGGTGAGCGTGGTGGAGGCCGTGCTGCTGCTGCTGGGGTGCCTGGCGATCGCACTGGCGGTTGTGCTGCTGGGATTGCCGGCAGAAAGCCGGGGCCTCTGCCTTCTGCTGGCCCTGGCCACCCTGCCCCTGGTACTGCTGTACCCCTCGGCCAAGCGCTGGTTCGCCTACCCCCAGCTGGTGCTGGCCCTCTGCTGGGGCTGCGCCGTGCTGATCCCCTGGGCCGCCGCCACCGGCTCCCTGGCGGGAGGCTGGCCCCTGGCCCTGGTGTGGCTGGCCACGCTGCTGTGGACCTTCGGCTTCGACACGGTGTACGCCATGGCCGACCGGCAGGACGACCGGGCGATCGGGGTGCGCAGCAGCGCCCTCAGCCTGGGCCGCCGGGCACCCCTGGCGGTGACCTTCTGCTATGCCGGCGCCGCCCTCGCCCTGGGCCTGGCCGCCGGCCTGCGCGGGCTCAATCCCCTGGGCTGGCTCCTGGGCCTGATCGCGGCCGCCGGCATGCTGCGCGAGGGCTGGGCCCTGCGCCGGCCGCACCTGGGCGGCTCGGACTGGGGCCGCCATTTCACCGGCCAGGTTCGCCTGGGGGGGCTGCTGCTGCTGGCGCTGGTGCTGGGACGGCTGCCATGAACTGGCCACCGCCGGGACCAGCCGCAGCGCCCGTTTGGCCCCAGCCCCTGCGGCCGGGAGCCCGGGTGGCCCTGGTGGCGGCCAGCTCGGCCCTGGTGGCCCCTGACGGCCTGGAGCGGCTGCAGGCCGGCATCGCCGTGCTCGAGAGCTGGGGGCTGGAGGTGGAGAGGCAGCCGGTACACGAGCGGCGCTGGGGCTACCTGGCCGGCCGGGACGGCGAGCGCCGCGATGATCTGCTGCGGGCTGAAGGGGTGGGGGCCGAGTTGCTGGCCTGCCTGCGGGGGGGCTGGGGGGCGGCCCGGCTGCTGGAGCAACCGCTTGCTCTTCCTCCTCGCTGGCTGCTGGGGTTCTCCGATGTCACCTCCCTGCTCTGGGCCCAGCTGGCCCAGAGCCACGGCGGCGCCATCCACGGCCCGCTGCTCACCACCCTGGCGGCGGAACCCGCCTGGAGCCAGGAGCGGCTGCGGGCCCTGCTGTTCGGTGAACCGGTGGCCGACCTGGCGGGCACCGCCTGGCGGGGCGGTGTGGCCGAGGGCCCCCTGCTGGTGGCCAATCTCACTGTGGCCACGCACCTGCTCGGCACCTCCCACCTGCCGGAGCTGCGCGGCGCCATCCTGGTGCTCGAAGAAGTGGGCGAAGCTCCCTACCGGATCGATCGCATGCTCACTCACTGGCGTCTGAGCGGTGCCCTGGGTCAACTGGGGGGCATCGGCCTGGGCCAGTTCAGCGGCTGCGACGACCCGGCTGGCGATGGGCCCAGCGCTGCCAACCCGGCCCGCTTCAGCCTCGAGCAGGTGCTGCGGGAGCGCACGGGGGATCTGGGCATTCCGGTGCTCGCCGGTCTGCCGGTGGGCCATGAGGCCGGCAACGGGGCCCTGCCCCTGGGCGCCCGGGCCCGACTCGACGCTGAGGCGGGGTTGCTGAAGCTGGTGGGGTAAGGCATTGCCGCCCGGCAGCGCCACTGCCTTTGCTGCTCTGGAGCGAAACCAGGGCCGTCTTCAGGGTGAAGAGTGCCCTTTCTGCCTGTGCAGCTGATGGCCGTGCCCCTGCGTTGGTTCGGGACTGGGGCTGCTGCACTGGGGCTCTGCGCGGCACTGGCCCCTGCTGCCCCTGCTGAGCCGCTACAGAACGGCAACCGTGGGGGCTCAGAGCCGAGGCGACCCGTGACCACGACCTACCTCAAGGACCCGAAACAGCACCGCAGCTTTTGGCAGTGACGCTCCAATCAGGTGCGCGGGGCTAATGGTGGAGAACATTATACTGTTTCATCAATGATCGAGAGTATCAATCAACAGGAGTTTTTCAGCTCCTGCCAGGAGATGGAAGCCTTCTTCCCCATGAACAAGCAGCTCGTATTGGTCTTAAGGAAACTCTGGAAAAGCCAGCCCAGCCGAGCGAGAATGGTGTTGTGATCTCAGCTCAGGGCTGGCGTGATGGGCGGTAAGCAGCTCGGCTTCTCGGATTACGAGCAGAGCACCGCCAAGAAGCGCACCAAGCGTGAGAAGTTTCTGGCTGACATGGAGCAGGAGGTGCCTTGGCGGGCCCTGATTGCCCTCATCGAGCCGCACTATCCGAAATCCGGCAGCAAGGGTGGCCGGCCGGCCTACCCGTTGGCCACCATGCTCCGCATCCACCTGATGCAGCAGTGGTATTCACTGAGCGATCCAGCCATGGAGGATGCCCTGATTGAAGTGCCCACCATGCGCCGATTCGCGGGAATCGATC
>JBCBTI010000015.1:0-65317 GCA_039818745.1 Cyanobacteria bacterium J06638_7 | reverse complement strand
TGAAGGGTGACCTGAGGGCGCTGCTGGAGCAGCTGCCGGAGCTGCAGGGGCGGGTGCTGAAGATGCGCTACGGGATTGCCACCGACGGGCAGGGCGAGGGCCTGCTGGAACCCATGAGCCTGAGCTCGATCGCCAAGACCCTGGGCATGAGCCGCGACAAGACCCGCAATCTGGAACGCAAGGCCCTGGAGGGTATCCGCTCCCAGTCCCGGCGGCTGGAGGGTTATCTGGTGGCCTGAGGCCTGGTGCTCCGGCTCTAGAAGAACTGGTCGAAGTTGTCGAAGTCCACGGCGCTGAAGGTGCCGTCCTCCACCTGCTGCATCAACCGCTCCAGCTGCACCCAGAGGGCGCCGGCCGTGGCGATCGAGAGCACGAACGACGCCAGCAGGGCCACACCGGAGGAGAAGCCGAACACCTGCAGGCTGCCGCCGATGAACAGGGTGATGCCGATCACCACGCCGGTGTAGGGCAGGGTGGTGGCGGCGCTGGCCAGGGGCAGCAGGGCCAGGCGGTCCTGTTTCCAGCCCTCCAGCTTGTTCTGCACCAGCCGGGCGAAGGTGAGTCCGCAGAGCACGCCGATGGCCAGCCCCGCGCCGGCCACCAGGTAGGGGGGCTGCATGAAGGTGCCCACCTCCAGCAGGAACTCGGCAGCGTCGAGATCGCCGAACAGGTCGCCGGCCGCATCGCCGCTCGACAGGCCGGCGGAGAGGGCGGTGGGGGGTTGGGTCACGGGGGGGAACTGCCGGGCGGGGCTTGCGTTGCTGGGCCCGACCCTAGAGGCCGCTCAGGCGGCAGCGGCCAGCGGGTTGAGCCGGGCGAGCATGCCGCCGGCCAGCTTGGCCGGTGTGAAGGTGCGGCGCAGCAGGGACGCCAGGGCGCCGAGGTCGTCGGTGTGCAGGTGGTCGCCCTGCACGAGGGTGAGCAGCAGCCGCTGGCGCAGGCTGGCGCCCTGGGGCCCCAGCAGCAGTTTCAGCCCGGAACCCATCACCGGCAGCAGGTCGGGCGCCGAGCCGGCCTCTTCCACCACCGCCAGAAGGTTCTCGAGGCGCTGCACGCGCAGGCGGCCGTCACTGTCAAAGAGCACCTCCAGCAGCTTCTCGCGCATCTCGGCGGTGTCCCCGGCCAGCAGCCGCCGGGCCACGTAGGGGTAGGCCACCCGGATGATCTTGAAGTCGGGGTCGAGCCGCAGCGCCAGACCCTCCTGGCTCACCACCGCCCGGATGATCAGGGCGAAGCGCGCCGGCACCCGGAAGGGGTAGTCGAACATCAGCTCGGAGAAGCGGTCGGTGATCGACTTGAAGTTGAAGCTGCCCACGTTCTCCCCCAGCGCTCCGCCCAGCACCTCCTCGAGGGCCGGGATGATCGGCTCCAGGTCGGTGTCCGGCGTGAGGAAACCGAGAGCCGTGAAGTCGTGGGCCAGGGCCTCGAAATCGCGGTTGATCAGATGCACCACCGCGCCGGTGAGGGTGAGCCTGTCGGCGTCGGAGATCGAATCCATCATGCCGAAATCCACGTAGGCCACGTGGCCCAGGGCGCCGGTGCGACCGGCCAGGGCGAAGAGGTTGCCGGGATGGGGATCGGCGTGGAAGTAGCCGAACTCCAGCAGCTGGCGCAGACCGGCGATCACACAGGTGCGGATCAGGGCGGCGGGGTCGAGGCCCTGGGCCTCCAGGGTGCGGCGCTCCTGCAGCTTGGTGCCGTGGATCCAGCTGGTGGTGAGCACATGCCGGGAGCTGAGCACCCGTTCCACCAGCGGCACGGTGACCTCCGGGTGGTGCTCGAACAGGGCCGCGAAACGCTCGGCGTTGTCGGCCTCGCTGCGGTAGTCGATCTCCTCGAACAGGGAACGGCCGAACTCATCGATGATCTCGCTCAGGCCCACCCCCAGATTGAGGGGCAGCAGGGGGGCGCTGAGCGTCGCCAGCAGCCGGATCAGCACCAGGTCGCGGCGCAGGATCCCCTCCAGCCCGGGACGCTGCACCTTCACCGCCACCCAGCGCCCGTCACTGAGCCGGGCGCGGTACACCTGTCCCAGGCTGGCCGCCGCCACCGGGTAGTCGGGGAACTCCTCGAACAGCCGGTCGGCCGGTGCCCCCAGTTCGGCTTCGATGATCGCCAGGGCCACCTCCTGGGGGAAGGGCGGCAGGTTGTCCTGCAGCTGGGTGAGTTCCTCCAGCCAGTCGCGCCGCACCAGGTCGGGGCGGGTGGAGAGGGCCTGGCCCACCTTGATGAAGCAGGGCCCCAGATCGGAGAGGGTGGTGAGGATGCGCTGGCCGAGCTGCCGCTGCACGGCGGCATCGCGGCTGTTGCCGCGCACGAGCAGCACCAGGGTGAGGCTGCCCAGTTGCCAGAGCACGCTGCTCAGCCGGCTGAGCAGGATCCAGGGACGTCGCAGCAGCCAGATCCGGTCAGCCTGCGGGGCGTAGGCGGGGTTGGCGGTGACGACGGTCAAGGGCGATGCCGGCCGGGGGCGGCGGCAGGGGAGATGGCCAGACTCTAGAAACCGCGCACCGGCGCCTTGGACCGTTCCCTGCCGCAGCGTGGGCCGCAGCCTCCGGCCCTGACCAGGGTGCTGGCCCCAGCGCCGTGGACACCACCCTGGAGCCGGCTGCTGCCCCTGCACCTGCCCGCCCACGGCCGCGGCCGGGGACTGGCGCCGGAGCTGGCCGGTCTGCTGCGCCAGCCGCCGGGGTGCTGGGATCTGCCCGAACTGCCGGGGATCGGTGGGCCCCTGGAGCCTGCCGGAGCGGTGGCCGCGGCCCAGCGCGCCTGCGCCAGCCTGCTCGGCGCCGAGCACTGCTGGTTCGGGGTGAACGGTGCCAGCGGTCTGCTGCAGGCCGCCCTGCTGGCCCTGGCGCCGCCGGGCAGCCGCGTGCTTCTGCCCCGCAACCTGCACCGCTCGCTGCTGCACGGCTGTGTGCTGGGCCAGCTGCGGCCGGTGCTCTACAGCCTGCCCTTCGATCCCGCCAGCGGTCTCTGGCAGCCAGCCGATGGGGCCTGGTTGCGGCGGGTGCTGGCGGCGGCCCTGGCCCAGGGGCCCCTGGCGGCGGTGGTGCTCACCTCCCCCAGCTACCAGGGCCTGGCCACCGATCTGGCCCCCCTGGCGGCCGCCGTGCATGCTGCGGGGCTGCCGCTGCTGGTGGATCAGGCCCACGGCCGCGGCGAGGCCGTGGCCGCCGGCGCCGACCTGACGGTGCTCTCCTGCCAGAAGGGTGCTGGCGGCCTGGCCCAGAGCGCCGCCCTGCTCGCTCAGGGGCCCCGCCTGGAGCCGGCGGCCCTGCAGCGCAGCCTGCTGTGGCTGCAGACTTCCAGCCCCAGCGCCCTGCTGCTGGCCTCCGCTGAGGCGGCGCTGCGCCACAGCTGCAGCGCCGCCGGCCGTGACCAGCGCCGCCGCGCCGAGGCGGTGGCGGCCCGGCTGCGCCGGCGCTGCGCCGTGCTGGGTGTGCCGCTGCTGGCCAACCAGGATCCGTTGCGGCTGGTGCTGCACACCGCTGCCCTGGGCATCAATGGCCTGCAGGCCGACGCCTGGCTGCTGGAGCGGGGGGTGATCGCCGAGCTGCCCGAGCCCGGCACGCTCACCTTCTGCCTGGGGGAACGCCCCGCCGCCGCCCTGGCCCGGCGCCTGCCGCGGCTCCTGGCCGGCCTGGCCGCGGATCTGGGAGGCGATCCGCTGGCGCCCTTCAGCGCCCCGCCCCTGCCGCTGGTGGCCGAGCCTGAGCTGGCGCTGCAGCTGGCCTGGCGGGCCCCGTTCCGGGAGCTGCCGCTGGCCCAGGCCGCCGGTCAGCTTGCGGCCGAGCCCGTCTGCCCCTACCCCCCCGGCATCCCGCTGCTGGTGCCCGGAGAGCGCATCGACGGGCAGCGCGCCCTCTGGCTGGCCGCCCAGGGCCGCCGCTGGCCCGGCCAGATCGCTGATACGGTGAAGGTTGTGGCCAGTTAGGACCCCGTGTCCGGACCACCAACGCCCTGCGGCCAGCCCTACAGCTGGGATTTCGTCACTCCGGGGCTTCCGGATGGCGCCTTTGACCATGCCCCCGGGTTCAGTCCCACCCCGATGGAGCTGCGGGTGATGCTGCTGGCCCATCTGCGGCCCCGGGGGGACTCGCTGGTGTGGGACGTGGGCGGCGGCACCGGTGCCCTGGCCCTGGAGATCGCCCGCCTGCTGCCCGCCGGCGCCGTGCACACCCTGGAGCGCGATCCCGAGGCCATCGCCCTGCTGGAGCAGAACCGGCAGCGCTTCGGCATCAGCAACCTGCACATCCATGGCGGCGCGGCGCCCGACGATCTGGCCCTGCTGCCGCCGCGGCCCGACCGGGTGCTGCTGGAGGTGGGCCGTCCCCTCGGCGCGGTGCTGCCGGCGGTGTGGGAGGCGCTCCAGCCCCGGGGACGGCTGGTGATCAGCACCGCCAGCCTGGAGGGGCTGGTGGATGCCAGCGACACCCTCGGCCAGCTGGCGGCCAGGGACGTGCAGGTGGTGCAGGCCACCGTGCACCGCATGCAGCGCCGCGGCAGCCAGACCAAGCTGGCGGCCGCTGAGCCCCTGTTCGTGATCGCGGCGGAACGCCCTTGAGCTCTCCGTCACCGCCCGTCTCCGTGCCGCAGCAATCCGCCAAGGCCACCTCGCTGGCGCGCCTGGCCAGCGGCTGGGCGGTGGGGGCCTTCGGCTTCGTGGTGGTGATGCTGGGCGGCTGGTGGTTCACGGTGGCCGTGGGCGTGATCGTGCATCTGGGCCTGCTGGAGTTCTTCCGCATGGCCCAGTTCAAGGGCATCCGGCCGGCCACCAAAACCACCCTGGTGGCGGTGCAGCTGCTGCTGTTCACCACCCAGGCCATCCCCAGCGACGTGGCCGCGGCGGTGCTGCCCGCCTCCGGCGCGGTGATCTGCGGCTGGCTGCTGCTGCAGCCGGTGACAGGCACCATCGCCGACATCGCCGCCTCGATCTTCGGGCTCTTCTATCTCGGCTTTCTGCCCAGCCATTGGATCAAGCTGCGCGCCCTGAGCGACAGCGGCCTTGCCCTCACGCTGCTGGCCTGCTTCATGATCGTGGCCACCGACATCGGCTCCTACATGATCGGCCGGCGGCTGGGGCGGCGGCCGCTGTCGCCGATCTCCCCGGGCAAGACCGTGGAAGGGGCTCTGGGCGGCGTGATCTGCTCGATGGCGGTGGGGGTGATCGGCGGGCTCTGGATCGGCTGGAGCTGGGGCTGGCTGATCGGTGCCGTGCTGGGGGCGGTGGTGGCCCTGTTCGCCCTGGTGGGCGATCTCACCGAGTCGATGATGAAGCGCGATGCGGGCCTGAAGGATTCCGGCGATGCCATCCCAGGCCACGGCGGCATCCTCGACCGCATCGACAGCTATCTGTTCGTACCGGCGGTGGTCTATTCCCTCGTCACGCTGGTGCTGCCGCTGCTGCAGCGCTAGGAAGCCCCCTCAGGGGGTGACGGTGGCCTCACCCACCAGCACCAGCATGCCGGCCTCGATCGTCGCCCGCTCCACCCGCACCGTGGAGTCCATCGGCACCAGGCTGCGCTGACTGCCGTCCGCGGTCTGCAGCTGCAGGCCGCCGGGGCAGGCCTGAATCGTGGCCTCCAGCTCCACAGGCCCGGGCTGGGCCACGCCCTGGGCCGCCAGCAGCAGCCGGTTGCCCTGCATCCGCAGCCCCACCAGGGGAGTGATCCCCACCAGCTCTTCCGCCAACTGGTCGGCCAGCTGGCGCCAGCGGGGCTGGGCCAGGGAGTGGTTGAGCCCGGCCGCGGTGAAGCTCACCAGGCCCTGGATCGCAAAGGAGTCCAGGAGCTGCACGGCCCGTCCCCGCCAGACGCTGCCCATCTGGATCTGCAGCGCCCCGGTGCTGAGGTCCACCAGCTCCAGCCGCAGGCTGTCGTAGTGGACGCCGCGGGCCTTCACCCGCACGCCCGCCAGCCGGCCGCGCAGCAGGTCGCCCGCTGAGGCCTGCAGGCGGATCTCGAGGCTGTCCACGCGGGAGCACTGCTGCCGCAGCCAGAGCTGCAGTGCGCCGCTGAGCAGCCGCAGCACCGGGCCGCCGCCAGCGCCTTGCTGGGGGTCAGGCGGGGAGGTCACGGGCGGCTTGCCGGCGGGGCCAGCCAGGTGGCGGCCACGGTTTGGGGCTGGTCGATGTGGGGCAGATGACCGCAGCTCTCCAGCTCGCGCACCCGCTCGCCCAGCAGGGCCAGGGCGGCTCGCTTCTGGGGCGGGCGCAGGATGCGGTCCTGCGCTCCCCACAGCACCTCCAGGGGCTGGGGCGGCAAAGGGGCGCCGCAGCCTGCGAAACCGCCGCTGCGGGCGAAGGCGGCCAGGGATTCGGCCCAGCGGGGCGCCTGCAGGTGCAGCGAGGCGATCTCCAGCTCAGCAGGGCCAACGGCGTGGTCTGGATCGGCGAAGGCACTGCGGCACAGCCCCCGGCGCACGCCCGGCAGGGCCAGGAAACGCACGCCCAGGCCATCGAGCAGCGGCGGCAGGGGCATGGGCCTGCCCGTGAGCCCGGCGGGCGCCAGCAGCAACAGGCGATTGAGCTGCCGGGGCAGCCGCCGGGCCAGCTCCACCGCCACCGCCCCACCCATCGAGGCGCCGATCACACCGATGCCTGTCTCGCCCGCAGCGTCGCTGGCTGTGATGGCTGCCACCAGTCTCTCCAGATGGTCGAGCACAGCGGCCGGTCCGAAGGGGCCGGTTGCGGGGCGCGGGCTGAAACCGAAGCCGTGCAGGTCGGGGATGAACAGCCGCTGGCTGCCGGTCAGCAGCGGCGCCAGGCGGCGGAACTCCAGGAAGGAGCTGTCGAAGCCGTGCAGCAGCAGCACGGGCGGGCCCTCCCCCAGCACCGCCACGGGCCAGTCGCCGGGCAGGCCGCTGAGGGGCCACCACTGCACGCTGGCGGCCAGCTGGCGACCCTGGGGGTCGAGCAGGCTGGCGGCGGCCTCGCCAACAAGTGCCTGACAGCGTTGCTGCTGCTCGCGGGAGATCACACCGGCTGCCGCTCGCTGGCCTGAGGGCAGGCCGTGCCGGCGGCGCTGGTGGTGCTCACGAGTGCCGCCAGCAGATCGGCTTCGCCCACCGGGAAGGGCAGGCGGTGCAGGTCGGACTGCGGCGCGCAGGCCCAGGCGCACACGGCCTCCAGCTCGCTGAGGCTGGCCTGGCCCAGCCCCAGCTGCGCCAGGCTGCAGGGAATCCCCAGCCGCTCGAACAGCGGCAGCAGCTGCCGGCGGGCCTGGGCCGCCAGTTGCTGGCCCCCCACCAGCTCCTCCAGCCGCAGCTGCACCAGCACTCCGAAGCCCACCTTCTCGCCGTGCAGGCTGCCGTGGCAGGCAGCCAGTTGGGTAAGGCCGTTGTGCACGGCATGGGCGGCCACGGTGCGGCAGCGGGCGCCGCCCAGGCCCCCGATCAGCCCGGCGGTGAGCCCGCAGGCTTCGGCCACCCGCACCCAGGCCGCGCTGGGGAGCTGTTCGGCGGCATCGGCCATGGCGGCCTCTCCTTCCAGCAAGAGCTGGTCGCGCAGCACCCGGGCCATCTGCACCGCCTGCTGCACCATCCCGTCCTGGCTGCCGCCACTGCTCACCGAGGCCTCATACCACTTGGCCATGGCGTCGGCGATGCCGCTGGCGAGGGTGCGCCGGGGAGCCTGGCGCACCAGCTGGTGATCGAACACCAGCAGATCAGGACAGCGCTCCAGTGCCACATCCCCCAGAAAGGCACCCTGGGGTGAGTAGAGGTTGGCGAGGGCGGTCCAGCCGGCGCAGGTGGCGGCGCTGGTGGGCACCGTGACGCAGGCCAGGTGCAGCCGCCTGGCCAGCAGCTTGCCGGCATCGAGCACCTTGCCGCCGCCGGCGGCCAGCACCAGATCCACACCGGCGCTCCGGGCCTCGGCTTCCAGCCGCTGCAGATCCTCAGCGCAGCAGTCCCAGGCCAGCTCGGCCGGGGTGACCCGCACACCGCGGCTCGCCAGCCCGGACGCCAGCTGGTGGCGTAGGGCGGCGGTGGCAGGGCTGCGGCCGAGCAGCAGCCCATGGCCGCCGAGGGTGCCGATCAGCGGCAGGGCCTCGGCCCAGGCGCCAGGCCCGCGCAGCACCCGGGCCGGGGCGACGCTGTGGGCCGCGACGGGCAGCTCGGCGGCACCGACGGAAGGCGCTGGTGAGTCCTGCGGACTGGGAGCTGGCTGCATCGTCCAATCGTATGCAGTGGCTGCAGCCTGCCGCCATCGCCGCGGCAGGGGGTATCAGGCTCCGGCGCCAGCCAGCTCCGGCACGGCCGGCTCGGCGGTGTCCTGCTTGCGGATCACCACCTGCTTGGCGTCGTTCACATCCACCAGGGCGTGGTCGCCTTCGCTGATGCGGGAACTGAGGAACTCCTCGGCCAGGGAATCCTCGAGCAGACGCATCACGGCGCGGCGCAGGGGGCGGGCGCCGTAGGACGGGTTGTAGCCCTCCTCCACGAGCCGCTCCTTGAAGGCGTCGGTCACTGCCAGATGGATGCCCTTGTCCTCCATGCGGGCGAACACTTCCCTGAGCATGATCTCGGCGATCTCCTTGACTTCGTCGCGGGTGAGCTGACGGAAGACGATGATCTCATCGAGACGGTTGAGGAATTCAGGCCGGAAGTACTGCTTGAGCTCCTCATTCACCAAGGAACGGATGCGGTTGTACTGGGTATCCTCAGCAGCATCACCGGAGAATTCGAAGCCCAGGCCACCGCCACCCTTCTCGATCACCTTCGACCCGATGTTCGAGGTCATGATGATCAGGGTGTTCTTGAAGTCCACCGTGCGGCCCTTGGAGTCGGTCAGGCGACCGTCCTCAAGCAGCTGCAGCAGCAGGTTGAACACGTCGGGGTGGGCCTTCTCGATTTCGTCGAACAGCACCACGGTGTAGGGCCGGCGCCGCACCGCCTCGGTGAGCTGGCCGCCCTCGTTGAAGCCCACGTAGCCAGGAGGCGAACCGATCAGCTTGCTGACGGTGTGGCGCTCCATGAACTCGGACATATCGAGGCGGATCATCGCCTCCTCGCTGCCGAAGAAGTAGGTGGCCAGGGCTTTGGTGAGCTCGGTCTTGCCCACACCCGTGGGCCCGGAGAAGATGAAGCTGGCGATCGGCCGGTTGGGGTTCTTGAGGCCGACGCGGGCGCGGCGTATGGCCCGGGAGACGGCCTTGACGGCTTCGTCCTGGCCGATCAGCCGCTGGTGGAGGGTCTCCTCCATGTTCAGCAGCTTGGCCGACTCGCTCTCGGTGAGCTTCTGCACCGGCACACCGGTCCAGGAGGCCACGATGTGGGCGATGTCCTCTTCGGTCACGGTGGGCCCCCGGTCGAGGTCCACAAGGGCATGGCCCTCGATGCCCGCGCTGCCGGTGACGGCGCCGGCCTCGCCGGCGGGGGCTTCGGCCGCCGGTGCGGATTCGCTCTTGCGGGCCTGCAGGATGGTACGGATCTGATCGCGCAGTTCCACCTCCTTGTCGCGCAGTTCGCCGGCCTTGGTGAAGTCCTGCTCGCGCACGGCCTCCTCCTTCTCCTTCTGCACGGCGCGCAGCTGCTTGTCGATCTCCTTGGCCGCCGGCGGCAGCTTGGAGTTCATCAGACGCACACGGCTGCCGGCCTCATCCACCAGGTCGATCGCCTTGTCGGGCAGGAAGCGATCGGAGATGTAGCGGTCGCCCAGGGTGGCCGCCGCGATCAGGGCCTGGTCTTCGATGGTGAGGCGGTGGTGCTCCTCGTAGCGGTCCTTGAGGCCGCGCAGGATCTCGATGGTGTCCACCACCGAGGGTTCACCCACCATCACCGGCTGGAAGCGCCTCTCCAGGGCGGCATCCCGCTCGATGTGCTTGCGGTACTCGTCGAGGGTGGTGGCACCGATGCACTGCAGCTCGCCGCGGGCCAGGGCCGGCTTGAGGATGTTGGCGGCATCGATGGCGCCCTCGGCGGCGCCGGCGCCGATGAGGGTGTGCACCTCGTCGATCACCAGGATCACGTTGCCGGCGCCGCGGATCTCCTCCATGATCTTCTTGAGGCGCTCCTCGAACTCACCGCGGTACTTGGTGCCGGCCACGAGCAGGCCGATGTCGAGGGTGAGGACGCGCTTCTCCTCGAGGATGTCGGGCACATCACCGGACTGGATGCGCTGGGCGAGCCCCTCGGCGATGGCGGTCTTGCCGACGCCCGGCTCGCCGATCAGCACCGGGTTGTTCTTGGTGCGGCGGCCGAGGATCTGGATCACCCGCTCGATCTCGTTCTGGCGGCCCACCACCGGGTCGAGCTTGCCGTCGGAGGCCTGCTGGGTGAGGTTGCTGCCGAATTCGTCGAGGGTGGGGGTCTTGGTGGAGCCCTTGCCGCCGCCGCTGCCGGCGGCCACCTCGGCGGTTTCGCCGAGCATGCGGATCACCTGGGTGCGCACCTTGGCCAGGTCCACGCCGAGGTTCTCGAGCACGCGGGCGGCCACTCCCTCACCCTCGCGGATGAGGCCGAGCAGCAGGTGCTCGGTGCCGATGTAGTTGTGGCCCAGCTGGCGGGCCTCCTCCAGGGACAGCTCCAGAACCCGCTTGGCGCGGGGGGTGAAGGGGATCTCGACGGCCACGAAGCCGGAGCCGCGGCCGATGATCTTCTCCACCTCCACGCGGGCGTCCTTGAGGTTGACCCCCATCGACTTGAGCACCTTGGCGGCGACGCCGGTGCCCTCTCCGATCAGCCCCAGCAGGATCTGCTCGGTGCCCACGAAGTTGTGACCCAGCCTGCGGGCCTCCTCCTGGGCCAGCATGATCACCTTGATGGCCTTCTCGGTAAACCGCTCGAACATGGGGCGGGGCCTGTTGCAAGTTGATCCAACCTATCAGGATTGACAGGGCCTGTGTGGTTGGGCGGGACTGGAGGCGAGATCCCCTGTGCCGGCAGAGGGGCTGGAAGGTTTCAGGGCAATTCAGATGCTGCAGATACCCGAGTTTGATTATAATAAAAGACGGTTATCCGTACCGGTTCCTAGCAGAAACTCACCCCTCTCCCCACGCCCACGCGGCGGCCCCGGCTCAGCCCCAGCCCCGCTTCAGCCCCTGCCTCGGTTCAGCCCCAGCGCCAGGATCAGGGCATCGTCGCCATTGCGGTAGTAGCCCCGGCGGCGGCCGCTCTGCTGGAAGCCCTGGCGTTGGTAGAAGGCCAGGGCGGCGCCGTTGCTCACAGCCACCTCCAGGGTGGCCTGCTCGGCGCCGCGCAGAGCGGCGGTCTCCAGCAGGGCGCCGAGCACCAGCTGGCCCAGGCCCTGACGGCGCTGCTGGGGATCCACGGCCACCAGGGTGATGTGCAGCTCCTCGAGGATCAGCCAGCCGCAGGCCATGGCCTGCAGCCGGCCACCACGCCAGAGTCCCAGGCCCGGGCGACGGGGATCGGCCAGTTCGGTGCTCCACTGCCGCTCGCTCCAGAGCCCGCCCAGGCTGCGGCCATCGAGGGCCCGGCAGTCCTCCAGATCGGCGGGGCGCAGCAGCACCGGGTCAGGGGAGGGGAGGGTCAAGGGCGCGGCCGGTTCAGCGGGCACGGCCGCCGCTGCCGGGACTTCCGTACATTCGGCGTCTGTCAGCCTCCGTGGTGCGGCCATGGTGATCTCCAGTCAAGTCCCCGGTGTGGACCATGCCGGCGAGGGTGTCGCCGGCCAGCCCTTCGAGGCGGGCTGTGACCGGGCCAGTCCCAACCGCAACCTGGCGCCGCTCACCGCCAGCCTGGACGCCGAAGGGCGGCTGGAGGTGGGAGGCTGCCGCCTGAGCGAGCTGGCCCGCAGCTACGGCACACCCCTGTATGTGCTGGATGAGGTCACGCTCCGGGCCAGCTGCCGCGCCTACCGCCAGGCCCTGGAGAGCCATTACCCCGGGCCCTCGCTGGCCCTCTACGCCTCCAAGGCCAACAGCTCGGTGGCCCTGAGCGCCCTGGTGGCGGCAGAGGGCCTGGGGCTCGACGCGGTGTCGGCCGGGGAGCTGCTCACGGCCCTGCGGGGCGGCATGCCGCCGGAGCGCATGGTGCTTCACGGCAACAACAAGAGTTCTGAGGAACTGGCCCTGGCTGCCCGCCGCCGGGTGACCGTGGTGCTTGACAACTGGCGCGACATCGAGCTTCTCAGCGAGCTGGCCCCGGGCCTGGCCGAGCCGGTGCGGCTGATGCTGCGTTTCACCCCGGGCATCGAATGCCACACCCACGAGTACATCCGCACCGGCCACCTGGACAGCAAGTTCGGCTTCGATCCCGATCAGCTGGAGACGGTGTTCAAGCATCTGGCCGCCTGCCCCTGGGCGCAACTCACCGGGCTGCACGCCCACATCGGCTCCCAGATCTTCGAGCTCCAGCCCCACCACGACCTGGCGGGGGTGATGGCCGATGCCCTGGCCCTGGCCCGTTCCCTGGGCCATCCCGTCGTCGACCTCAACGTGGGTGGCGGGCTGGGCATCCGCTATGTGGCCGGCGACGATCCCCCCAGCATCGAAGCCTGGGTGAAGGCCGTGGCCACCGCCCTGGTGCAGGCCTGCCGCCAGCGGGGTCTGGAACTGCCCAGGCTGCTGTGCGAACCCGGCCGCTCCCTGGTGGCCACGGCCGGGCTCACCCTCTATCAGGTGGGCAGCCGCAAGCAGATCCCCGGCATCCGCACCTATCTGGCGGTGGATGGCGGCATGAGTGACAACCCGCGGCCGATCACCTACCAGTCCCCCTACACCGCTGTGCTGGTGGACCGTCCCGGCGCCGAGGCCAGCGACACCGTGACCCTGGCCGGCAAGCACTGCGAGTCCGGTGACGTGCTGCTCAAGGACCTGGCCCTGCCTCCCGCCACCAGCGGGGATGTGATCGCCGTGCTCGCCACCGGCGCCTACAACGCCTCGATGTCCTCGAACTACAACCGCATCCCGCGGCCCGCGGCGGTGCTGGTGGCGGGGGGCACGGCCGACCTGGTGCAGCGCCGGGAACAGCCGGAAGACCTACTGCGCTACGACGTGCTGCCCGCCCGCCTCACACCGGTAACCTGAGCGACAGGTTTCGGTGACGGCGTGAGCGGGCCCTGGCTCGGGAGTTGGCTCCGCGGTCTCGATCTGCCCCTGTTTCTCGGCCTGGTTCTCGACCTCTCCCTGGCCATCGGCGTCGGCGTGCTGGTGCTCGGGCGGGTGCGCGACGCCCGCACCCTCTGGCTGCTGCGGGGCTATCTGCTGCTGGTGGCTCTGGCCTGGGCGGTGCAGCGCTTCGCCAACCTGCCGCTCACCGCCAAGCTGATCGACGCCCTGGTGCTGGCCTGCAGCCTGGCGCTGGCGATTCTCTGGCAGGGGGAGCTGCGGCGGTTCATGGAGCTGCTGGGCACCGGCCGGCTCGATCTGCTGCTCGGCAACCGCAACGCCGACGCCCTCAAGTCCGGGGCGGTGGGGGTGCTCAGCGAGGCTGCCGGCCGGCTCTCCCAGGCCCGGCGCGGGGCCCTGATCGTGGTGGACCACGGCAGTGACCTGAGCCCGGAGGATTTCCTCAATCCCGGCATCGCCCTCGACGCCCAGCTGTCGGTGGATCTGCTGCTCAACCTGTTCGCCGCCGACACGCCGCTGCACGACGGCGCCGTGCTGGTGAAGGGCAACCGCATCCTGGCGGCGGGCGTGATCCTGCCGCTCTCGCGCCAGGGCATCAACCGCTATGGCACCCGCCACCTGGCGGCGCTGGGGCTCACCGAGCGCTTCAACCGCTGTCTGGCGATCGTGGTGTCGGAGGAAACGGGCACCCTGTCGCTGGCCTGCAAGGGCCGCCTGGAGCGGCCGATCACCAGCAGCCGGCTGCACGACCTGCTCACTGAAACCCTGGCCAAGCCGGGTGGACGTAGCGTGGCCAAGGACACGCCGGATTCACGCGGATGAGTCGCGCCCTGGCGACCGACAGCCATTCGATCCTCGGCGCCGCCCGCCAGGGAGCGGCAGCAGGGCTGGATGCGGCCCGGCTGCCGGCCCATGTGGCCGTGATCATGGACGGCAACGGCCGCTGGGCCCGCCGCCGCGGCCTGCCCCGGGTGATGGGACACCGGGCCGGGGTGGAGGCCCTCAAGAGCACCCTGCGCCTGTGCAGCGACTGGGGCATCGGCGCCCTCACCGCCTATGCCTTCTCCACGGAGAACTGGAACCGTCCCGGCGAGGAGGTGAGCTTCCTGATGGCCCTGTTTGAGCGGGTGCTGCAGCGGGAGCTGGAGGCGCTGGAGCGGGAGCGGGTGCGGATCCGCTTCCTCGGCGACCTCACCCCCCTGCCGGAGGGCCTGCAGCGGCTGATCGCCGAGGCCACCGGCCGCACCGCCGCCAACGACGGCATCCATTTCAACGTGTGCACCAACTACGGCGGCCGCGCCGAGCTGGTGGGGGCGGCCCGGCGGCTGGCCGAGCGGGTGGCGCGGGGCGAGCTGGATCCGGCGGCCATCGACGAGGCCGGCTTCGCCGCCGAACTGCACACCGCCGGAGAGCGCGATCCCGACCTGCTGATCCGCACCAGCGGCGAACAGCGCATCAGCAATTTCCTGCTCTGGCAGCTGGCCTATGCGGAGCTGCACATCACCGAGGTGCTCTGGCCTGATTTCGATCAGGAGGCCCTGCTGGCCGCTCTGCTCGACTACCAGAACCGCCAGCGCCGTTTCGGTGGTGTCGACCCGGTGCCCTGAGCCGCCCCGGATCTGGTTCCCCGCCCCGCGCCGCCGCCCGCGCCACCAGCCTCCCTTGATCGCCCGTGTCCGCCACCCAGCCAGCTCCCGCCTCCCCCACCGCCCCGTGCTTGCGCCACGACTGGACCCGCGCCGAGATCCAGGCCCTGCTGGAGGCACCGCTGATGGATCTGCTCTGGCAGGCCCAGCAGGTGCACCGCAGCGCCAACCCGGGCTACCGGGTGCAGCTCGCCTCCCTGCTCAGCGTCAAGACCGGCGGCTGCGAGGAGGACTGCGCCTATTGCCCCCAGTCGATGCACCACAGCGCCGATGTGGCCGGCCGCCCTGAGCTCGAGGTGGAGCCGGTGCTGGCGCGGGCCCGGGCGGCCCGGGCGGCGGGCGCCCATCGCTTCTGCATGGGCTGGGCCTGGCGCGAGATCCGCGACGGCGCTCCCTTCGAAGCGATGCTGCAGATGGTGCGTGGCGTGCGCGAGCTGGGGCTGGAGGCCTGCGTGACCGCCGGCATGCTCAGCGACGCCCAGGCCTCACGGCTGGCCGAGGCGGGGCTCACCGCCTACAACCACAACCTCGACACCAGCCCCGAGCACTACGACCGCATCATCAGCACCCGCACCTACCAGGAGCGGCTCGAAACCCTGGAGCGGGTGCGGCGGGCCGGGGTGACCGTCTGCTGCGGCGGCATCATCGGCATGGGCGAGGCGCTCAGCGACCGGGCCGGCCTGCTGCAGGTGCTGGCCAGCCTCGATCCCCACCCCGAGAGCGTGCCGATCAACGCCCTGGTGGCCGTGGAGGGCACCCCGCTGGAGGAGCAGCCGCCGCTGGATCCCCTCGAGCTGGTGCGGATGGTGGCCACCGCCCGGATCCTGATGCCCGGCAGCCGCGTGCGGCTCAGCGCCGGCCGCGAACAGCTCAGCCGCGAGGCCCAGATCCTCTGCCTGCTGGCCGGGGCCGATTCGATCTTCTACGGCGACACCCTGCTCACCACCGGCAACCCCGACGTGGCGGCGGATCAGGCCCTGCTCGCCGCCGCCGGCGTGACCGTGGAGGAGGCGCGGCCGGCCCGGCTGTGCCCTGCCTGAGCCGCTCCCATGGCGATGAGGCTGGCCGCCTTCTATCGCTTCGCGGCCTTCGAGCCGGCGGAGCTGCCGCCCCTGCGCCAGCGCCTGCTGGCCTGCGGTGAGGCCGGCGGCCTGCGGGGCACGGTGCTGCTGGCGCCGGAGGGGGTGAACGGCACGGTGAGCGGGCAACCCGCGGCGGTGGAGGCGCTGCTGGCGCTGCTGCGGGCCGATCCGCGCCTGGCCGCCCTGGAGGTGAAGCGGGCCGAGGCGCCCCAGCAGGCCTTTCACCGGCTCAAGGTGCGGCTCAAACGCGAGATCGTGACCATGGGCGATGCCTCCCTGCGGCCCTACCTGGCGGCGGCGGTGGGCACCCATGTGGCAGCGGATCAGTGGGATGCCCTGATCCAGGATCCCGGCACCCTGGTGGTGGACACCCGCAATGCCTACGAGGTGGACCTGGGCAGCTTTGCCGGCGCCATCGATCCCGGCACCACCAGCTTCCGGCAGTTCCCCGCCTGGGTGGAGCAGCGGCTGCGGCCCCTGGTGGAGCAGCGCCGCCCCCGGGCGATCGCCCTGTTCTGCACCGGCGGCATCCGCTGCGAGAAGGCCACCGCCCATCTGCTGCGGCAGGGCTTCGAGGGGGTGCACCACCTGCATGGCGGCATCCTGCGCTACCTGGAGGAACGGCCGCAGCAGGGCAGCAGCTGGCGGGGGGAGTGCTTCGTGTTCGACCAGCGGGTGGCCGTGAATCACCAGCTGGAGCCGGGCGAGGCCTGCCTGTGTCATGGCTGCCGCATGCCCCTCACCGCCGCCGACCGCCAGCTGGCCAGCTACAGCGAAGGGGTGAGCTGCCGCCACTGCGTCGATCGCCAGAACGATGCTGATCGCCTGCGCTACGCCGAGCGCCAGCGCCAGATGGAGCTGGCTCGCCAGCGCGGCGAGGACCACCTCGGCCGGCGCTTTGCGGTGCCGCCCGGCAGCGGTGGCTGAAGCGCGGCCGATCCTCTACAGCTTCCGCCGTTGCCCCTATGCGATCCGGGCGCGGCTGGCCCTGGCGGCGGCGGGGCTGAAGCCCGGCGTGGATCTGGAGCTGAGGGAGGTGAGCCTCAAGGCCAAGCCGCCGGAGTTCCTGGCGGCGTCGGCCAAGGGCACGGTGCCGGTGCTGGTGCAGGGGGAGCGGGTGATCGAGGAGAGCCTGGCGGTGATGGCCTGGGCCCTGGCGCGCCGGGATCCCCATGGCTGGCTGCAGGGCTGGAGCGCGGCCGAGGCCGCCGCCATCGAGGCGCTGATCGCGGAGAACGACGGGCCGTTCAAGCACCACCTGGACCGCTACAAGTACGCCGGCCGGTTTGGGGCCGAGGGGGAGGAGGAGAGTCACCGCCAGGCGGCTCTGGCGATCCTGCGCCGCTGGAACCAACGGCTGGCGTCCGGCGGCTGGCTGCTGGGCGAGCGGCCGTCCCTGGCCGACATGGCCCTGCTGCCGTTTGTGCGCCAGTTCCGCCTGGCCGATCCGCAGCGCTTTGACGCCGAAGCGGCACTGCAGCCCCTGCAGGCCTGGCTGGGCCGCTTTCTGGCCGGAGCGGAACTGGCGGCGGTGCTGGATTCGCCCTGGGCGGCCCGCCAGGGGTGGTGGTCGCCCGGCTGGCTCTATCACCTGGCCCTGCGGCAGGAGTGGCAGGCGGCGCAGGCCGCCGGCAGCTACCGCCGCTCCACCCGCGGCCGCGCGCTGGAGCAGGAGGGCTTCATCCACCTCAGCCAGGCCCACCAGCTGGCCGCCAGCCATGGCCGCTTCTACGCCGACCTCGACCCCGCCGAGCTGAGGCTGCTGGTGCTCGACCCCAAGCGGCTGGCGGCGGCGGGCGCGGTGGTGCGGCTGGAGCCGGCGCCGCACGGCGGCGAGCTGTTTCCTCACCTGCACGGGCCCTTGCCGCTGGCGGCAGTGCTGGCGGCCTGGCCCTGGTGCCCTGAGGATGGGCCAAGCCGGAGCTCACGATGGTGAACCCCTCCCGAGGTCCGGAACGGCTGGTGCGCGCCGGCCAGTGGCTGATCGCCCTGCTGTTCGCCTACTTCCTGATCCAGGTGGGCGGGGCACTGATCGCCGACCTGCCCCTGCTCTCCAGCCCGCCCGGGCTCGAGCAGTTCCTCGATCAGCCGGCCAAAACGGCGCTGGAGGCCGAGCTGCAACCGCTGCAGAGCCGCCGCGAGGCGCTGCAGGTGCAGGCCGAGCGCCTGGGCGAACGCCAGCAGCAGGCCCAGGCCCGCTACGAGCGCGAGAAGGCCGGCTTCGACAACTGGCGCTCCACCCGCTCGGCCACGGCCCAGTCCGACCAGAACCCGGAGGTGATCGCCCGGGCCCGCCAGCTCGATGGGCTGCTGCAGCAGCAACAGCAGCTCAGCGGCGAGCAGGCGGCACTGGCGGCTCGCTTGCGCCAGGTGCAGGCCTCGATCGCGGTGCCCCGGCAGCAACTCCAGCAGCTGCAGTCCGAGGCCCAGGGGCGCTTCCAGGCAGCCCGGCAGCGGGCGGAACTAAGGGCTTTCGGCATCCGGCTGCTGCTGGTGGGGCCGTTGCTGGGGCTGTCGCTGTGGCAGTTCCGCCGCTTCCGCCGCAGCGACCAGTGGCCCTTCGTGTGGGGCTTTCTGCTGTTCGGCCTGTTCGCCTTCTTCGTGGAGCTGGTGCCCTATCTGCCCAGCTTCGGCGCCTACATCCGCTACGGCGTGGGCGCCCTGCTCACCTTCCTGGTGGGCCGGGCCCTGATCCGCTGGCTGAATGGCTACCTGGCGCGCAAACAGCTGGAGCAGGCAGCGCCCCAGGAGCAGCGCCAGCACACGATCCGCTACGAGAAGGCCCTGCAGTCGCTGGCGCGCAGCCAGTGCCCGAGCTGCGAGCGCAGCCTGCCGCGGCGGGAGGGCTTGCTGCCCAACTACTGCATGCACTGCGGCCTGCAGCTGCAGCACGACTGCAGCCAGTGCGGCGCGCTGCATTACGCCTGCTTCCCCTACTGCCCCAGCTGCGGCAAGCCGGCCTAATGGAGCCCGATCTGCCGAGCCTGGCCCAGCTGGAGGCGCTGGCCCGTCAGCGGGACCTGCTTCTGCGGCTGCAGGTGGGGCGCCTGGCCGCGGTGGGCTGGAGCCTGCGGGTGGGGGTCGCCCGGCGTCAGGCTGGGGGCGACCAGGTGGAGCGGCTGGTGTTGCTGGGGGAGCTGAAGGGCTGGGCGCTGCCCCTGGCGGATGGCCTGCGGCTCGACACGATGCGGGTGCAGGCGGAGGAGAGCGCCGCGGTGGGGGCACTGATCTGGGCGGCCACCTTCGCCTGGGCCCTGGAGGCCACCCCCTGCCGCCGGGCGCGGCTGCTGGCGATTCGCGATGACCACCGCCAGCACCGGCGTCTGGTGCGCTACTTCCGCCAGCTGGGCTTTGAGCCGCTGCGGGAGCTGGGGGGCGGCGCGGCCGACCTGCCGGCCCGGCTGGTGTGGGGCGGCGCCGGCCTGCTGATGCGGGGCGACTGCGCCGAGGGGCTGCGGCGCAGTGCCCGGCGGCTGGAGCGGGGGCGATGACCCCAGCGCTGGCCTGGGACGGCCTGACCCGCCTGTTCAACGCGCCGCTGCTGCCCCTGGGCAGCCAGACCATCACCCTGGGCTGGCTGCTGGGGGTGGGGCTGCTGTTGCTGGTGGTGACGCTGGCGGCCCGGTTGCTGCGTTTCCTGCTGGCCAAGCGGCTGCTGCTGTGGCTGGGCCTGCCGGAGGGCCGCCGCGAGGCGATCGGCACGCTGCTGGCCATCGGCCTGGCGGCCTTTGGCTACGTGGCGGTGGCCCAGGGCATGGGGCTCGACTTCGGCGCCCTGGCGGTGCTGTTCGGGGCGCTGGGGGTGGGCCTGGGCTTCGGGCTGCAGGACCTCACCCGCAACCTCAGCAGCGGCCTCACCCTGCTGATGGAGGGCAAGCTGAAGGTGGGCGATCTGATCGAGTTCGAGGGCACCCAGGGCTTCATCCGCGAGATCTCCTTCCGCTCCACCGTGATCCGCACCTTCCAGGGCTCGGAGATCGTGCTGCCCAACGCCCTGATCACGAATAACCTAGGCCTATTGCTAAACCCGGTCAATGCCCCACGCCTGGCTCAGTTCTCGCGTCTCCAGTGGCCCTCAGGCCCGCCGTGGCGGCCACCGCCGGCAGGAGGATGCCAGCGCCGTGGCAGCGGCGCTGCGCTGGTGTGAGAGGCACGGCTATGAGCTGCAGGGCACCCTCCGGTTCACCGGCAGCGCCTACAAGGGGCGGCACATGGCAGCCGGAGCCCCGCAACGAGAGTGGCTGGAGCGAGCGATCCGGGGCGCCCTGGGCCCACGTCCGGCCCTCCTGATCGAGCAGATCGACCGCCTCACCCGTCAGGCGGGGCACGTCGCCGAGGGCGGGCTTGCGGAGCTGCTTTACCGGGCGTTTCCGGCCGGGGTGGTGCTGGCTGATCTGGGGGAAGGCGTCACCTACTCCACCGAGGAGTTCGAGCGTGATGACCGGCTGCTGGGGGAGCTGATCGAGGAGGCCCGACTGGCGCATCGAGAGAGTGCTCGGAAAGCCCGCCGGCTGCTGGCCCACTGGCAGCAGGTGGAGCAGGATCTGCTCGCCGGCCGGCCCCGCCGGGGTCGGCATGTTGCGCCGTGGTGGATCGACGCCCAGGGCGGACGGTGGGAGTTGAACGAGCACGCCCCGCTGGCCAGGCGGATCTTCGCCCTGGCCCTGCAGCAGGGCTGCATGGCGATTGCCTGCGATCTGAACACCGAGGGGGCTGCCACGCCAGGCCGCCGGCAGGGATCCGCATGGACTGCCGCCGCAGTTTGCAGCATACTCCGCAACCCAGCGGCCTGGGGCGCCTACCGGGGGCACCCTGGCGTATTCCCAGCGCTGCTGAGCCGCGAGGAGTGGGAGGTGGTGCAGGCCCGAACACGAGAGCGGATCAGCGGCCCACGAGCCAAGGGGCGGCGAGAGCAGGTGCGATGGATCGGGGCAGGGCTGACCCGCTGCACCTGCGGCTGGACCGCCGGAGTGGCGCGGGTGACCCGCGCCAAGGGCCGCCTCTACCGCTACGTCGGCTGCACCCGGCGGGCTGACCACGGCCCCCGGTGCCACGCCCCCATGGTGCCGATTGCGGACGCCACCGCCCACCTGCTGACGCGGCTCACCCATGGCCAGCTTGCGGCCCTGGCGCAGGCGCCTGGCCGTGACGCCCGGCTGGTGGCCGTGCAGGAGCGCTACCGAACGGCGCAGGAGGCCCTGAGCCTGGCGGAACAGCGCCAGGAACATGCAGCCGAGGCGGTGCGGGCTGCAGTGCTCCGGGGGCAAGAGCACGAGCTGCTGCTGAGCATTGCGAACGAGGCCAGGGCAGCAGCCGGTGCTGCTCGGACTGCAGCGGCAGAGGCGGGCGCCGCGCTTGAGGAGGCGCAGCGGGACGCCCCCACCGGATCGGTCGAGCAGGCTGCGGCCGAACTGCTGCAAGCCGTGGCGGAGGGCCGCGACACACCGCAGCAGCGCCGAGCATTGCGCGATGGCCTGGCTGATCTGGGGGTGCGGTTGACGCTGGCGGCAGACCGCAGGGCGATGGGGCTGGCGATCGGCGACGGGGAGGTGGACTGGCAGCCGATCGACCCAGCCCAGCGGCGGTATCTGGCCGAAGGCCGGGCCGGGGTGCGCACCCGAGAACGACTGGGCGAGGTGGCGATCCAGCACGGCGACTGGGTAGAGCTGCTCATTGAACCTGACCGAAGGTAAGCGGTCTGTTGCCTCCTGTTACATTGGGGTCCGATACCACCCGCCTAGAGCGGTTTTATTTATTGGACAACTCACCTAACAGTCCTCCCACAGCCGAAGACCTTGGTTCCGCCCGAGTTCAGTTCGGCCAGCTACTTAAACGCTGGCGACAGCAAAACCAATGGTCGGGCAAAACTTTTGGCCACTGGCATCAGGCGGCACCAGAAACGTTGACCCGTCAGGTAGCCTCGGCTACATGGACAAACTTCGAGTTGGGGCGTGCAGTTGCCCCTGCCCCTGAGACCTTCCTGGCGCTGGAAAATGCTAATCAACTGCTCCATGCTCAGGAGTACGGCAAGATCCAAGACTACAAGCTGCGCAAGCGTTTAGACGGTTCCAAGCCTATCCTTGGAGAGAACGGGAAGCCATGGGACGCAGTGGACTTCTTCGCCTGTTTCATAGGCCGTCGAGAGTTCCCGCCCCACCTCCAGCCGGCTGCATTCTCGGGAGAGGAAAGGGCCGCAGCGTTCCGGGACAACCTGCGACGTATCGCGGGGCGGGTTGGGGTGGGAGAGGTCAGCGCACTGCTGCGTGTGCTGCAGCTATGCAGAAACGCGGAGCCGGGCGATCATGCTGCGATTGAGGCGGCAGTGCTTGAACTGGCGCCGTTCCCGAGCGTGGCCACCGCCGAGCTGGCCGAAGACGCGCTGGCCGAGTGGGCGCTGGATCTGGAGCGATAACCGATCTCTCGGATCGGGTGTGCTACCTTGAGCCGACTCGCGCTACGACATTGCCCAACCCTGTATCACGAGCCGTTTCAGAGGAGGAATACTGGGCGCTTCCCGGCTGGCACTCCACTGAACTGGGAGACGCGCACAAGCTCACTGGGCGGGGGTTCGTTGCCCGTTATCCCAAGGATGCCCCTCGGCAGTTCGAGCCCAACGAGGCGATGCGCCAGGGCAGCCTGGTGGACTGCCTGATCACCCAGCCGAGCCTGTTCGATCAGCGCTATGCGATCAGGCCTGATGACCTGCCGAAGCGGCCTACCGAGCTGCAACTGGAGACCGGAGAGAACTCTCGGCCTGGCACCAAGGCAAGGGCCGCCTGGGAGGATGCCCAGAGCCGGGAGGCCGAGTGGCTGGCCTGGGAGAAGGAGTCTCAAGGCCGCGAAACGGTGCCGGCCGGCTGGGTTGAGCGTGCTGAGCAGATCCAGGCGGTGCTGCTGGGGGATTCCGAGGTAGGAGCCAGGCTCAGGGACGCGAGCCCGAGCTGCCAGGAGGGCTGGCTTTGGCATGACCCGGTGCTGGGGCCGTGCCTCTACAAGCCAGACCTCGAAACCCAGAGCGGCGGACTGCTGGATCTCAAGAAATCCCGCTCGGCCAATCCGCGCATGTTCAGCCGCGCCGTGCTGGAGTTCTGCTACGACTTGCAGGCAAGCCACTATCAGGAGGGCTTTATCTCTCGGCACTGGGGGCCGCCGACAGAATTGGGCTGGATTGTTTATGAGTTTGAGCCCCCTTTCGACTTTGCTCTGATCTTTCCAGATCGAGAACTGGTAGAACACGGCGGCAAGCGGAGGCATGAAGCATTCGAGAAAATCACTGCCTGGCGTGCAACGGACGATCTGCCCAGCTACCCCGTCACGACCGTTTCGCTGCCTGCCTGGGTAAAGGGTCACGAGCCTGAGCCCACACCTCTCACCATGGATGAAATCAAACTGTTCTGATGACCGACCCCAGCGAATCACTGGCAGTTTCACCTGTCGGTTCTGTCTACTCAAACGGCGAGAGCTTCATGCTCGCGCAGCGCATGGCGCAGCAAATCTGCACCAGCACAATCGTGCCGCCTGCATACCAGGGGCAACAGGGATTCTCGAACTGCATTGTTGCCCTGGAACTCTCGCATCGTATGGGCCTCAGCCCGTTAGCGATCATGCAGAACATGCAGCCCATTCACGGAAAACCGCAATGGACTAGTACGTTCCTGATCGCCTTGATCAATCGCTGCGGAAGGTTCAGCCCGTTGCGATTCGCCTACGACAATCCCGACGCTCCGACATCCTGCTATGCCTATGCGACCGAACTGAAAACAGGCGAAACATTGCGCGGAACGACCATCACCCTGCAGATGGCGCAGGCGGAAGGTTGGCTGAACCGCTCGGGCAGCAAGTGGAAGACGATGCCCGCTCAGATGCTGATGTATCGAGCGGCGTCATTCTGGGCACGGATCTACGCCAGTGACCTAACCCTCGGCATTAGCACAACCGAGGAGATTGTTGACGTGGAGCCCGTTACAGTTCGAGAGGAGTCCCCCATGTCATCGACTGGGAAGACGGCCTTAGAGCGTGCGCGACAGATCAGGACAGCGGAGGAAGTCGAAAATGCAAGAAGCTGGCTGAAACAAGGCAGTTTGCCGGAGAATGAAACTAAGCTGATCAGCTCCGCAGTTGATGAGCGAGTCCAGTTCCTGAGCCAGCCCCTGAGCGATCAGGAGCGCCAGCAGGTCGTAGAGGCTCTGGATGCGAACCCTGATACGAAAGCGATGTTTTCGTCCCTGTTTGGGGTCTCAGACGAGGCTCCGCTGATCAACTTCGTCACAACAAAGTGGCATCAAGCCGCTGTATTCCAAAATCTGCCATGAATCTCTGTCTGGAGCAAGCCCAGGGCCTTATCTCTGAGGCGATCAAAGTGTACGAAAGGGGGCTGGACTCTCACCCGTCTCTTAGCCTGGCCCGCCAGTTGGGCTGCCTGCAGGCAGCCAAGGCGGCTCTTGATAAAGCCGTCGTGCCGGAGCTGGACGATGAGTAGCAATCTCCATCGCCACAGCGTCTATCTGCGAACTGAGGAGTTTGCAGAGGTCGATCGCATCGCCCGCGAGCGCACAATGCGCTGGGGGCGAGCGCTCAGGCTACTGATCCGTAGCCACCCCGAGACCAATCTTTCACCCAACTTTCTTGATACAAATGTCGAACCCTCTTGATCTTGTTTATGCAGTGCTCCGAAGCGCTGAGTTCTCGATTGTCGGCCGCCTTGGGGCGGATCCCGAACAGAAGTTCATCAACACAATCGACGGCCGCCAAGCGCAGGTCTGCAACTTGCGCCTTGGCGTGAACCCCCCTGGGGCGGGCCGTGACGCCGAGGCGACGTGGTTTCAGGTCGATCTCTGGGATGAGCAGGTGCAGCAAGCAAGCGGCCTCGGCAAAGGCGACTTGACGCGGGTCACGGGTCGAGTCGCCACCCGCTCGTGGCAGGACCGGAACACGGGCGAGCAGAAGGTGGGGCTGTGCATTCGCCAGGTGAGCAGTGTTCAGTTGGTTCGCAAGAGCCAGGGCCAGCAGCAGAGCTGGGGCGCCCCTGCCCCTCAACAGCAGAACTGGCAGCAGCCTGCCCCAGCGCAGCAGCCGGCGCCCCAGCAGCAGAACTGGCAGCAGCCGGCCCCAGCTCCGGCCCCCCAACCGCAGCGCTGGGCGCCCCCTGCGCAGCAGCAGGCTCCCGCCCCTGCCCCGGCCCCTGCCCCGGCCCCTGCCCCTGCCCCGGCACCGGCACAGGTGGTCAGCGACGATGAGATTCCTTTCTGACTGGCTCGGGGTCGGTATCCTCTGCCTGACCCCTTGAGCCGAGTCGGTGAGTGGTTTCACCGAGTATCTCAACCGAATAGGCCGTGTCCCGCTCCTCACCCCGAGCGAGGAGGTAACCCTGGGCACGGCGATCAGGCGCTGGCTGGATCACCCCCAGCCGGTGCCTCGCCGCATCGAGCGAGCAGGGCGCCGCGCTCGGGAACGAATGACCGCCGCAAACCTGCGCCTCTCAGTGAGGTTTGCGGCAAGGTTCAAGCACCTGCGCGATCTGGAGTTTGAGGATCTGGTGCAGGCCGCCAACCTGGGGGTGATCCGAGCGGTGGAGAAGTTCGATCCCACCCGTGGCTACAAGTTCTCCACCTATGCCTATTGGTGGATCCGCAAGGCGGTGATGCGCCACATTGAGCAGCATGGCGTGATGATCTCCATGCCTGGCACCGATGCCGAGCGGTTGGCACGGTTAGCCCCGGTGAGAAATCGCCTGCAGAGCCAGCTCGGACGGGAGCCCTCCATGGCGGAGCTGGGCGAGGTGCTGGGGGTGACGGCCGAGCGGCTCCAGCAGCTTGCGCGATGCAACAGCCGCTGCCTGAGCCTCGATCTGCCGCCACCAGGCGACGACCCGGACGTGCCGCCTCTGGGTGCGCTGCTCCAGGCCCCCACCAGCACCCCCTACGAGCCCCCCGAGGGAGGCGAACTGCTGGAGCTGCTGCCACCCATCTACCAGCGCGTTGTAGCCGCTGCTGCGGGCTTTGAGGGGCCGCCTCAGAGCGCGGCTGCCATCGCCCGATCTGAGCAGATGAGCGAGCCGGCGGTGCGAAAGCTGCTGATTGCTGCCGGCCGGATCATCAGGGAGAAACAGCAGCCCGGATCGACGCCAGGGTGCGTGATTGCGCCTCCAGTTCCTGCGCCCACTGGAAGTGCTCAGCAGCAGGCTCTGCCGGTGCAGGGGGAGCTTTCGCTAGAGCCAGTTCAACCCTGAGGCGGCCGAGGTCCCCGTAGGCTGAGGCCAGTAGCTGCGTCAGGTGCCGCGCCTGGCCCAAGGCGCCAAGGCACAACGCCTGGAGCCTTTCTCGCTCCAGACTCTGAACCAGGCGATTGTCCACCTCCGCTGACAGCAAAGCTTCGATGTTAGGTTCCACTGATTGTAAGCAGTTGCCTCAGTCTACCTCGGTTCCCTGCTTATCTGTAGGCACTGATGACAATGGATCTGCGTGCTGGATCGTAACTGGCGGCGGAGTTCGGCATCATGTCTACTGCGGGCACCGAGCGGTTGAAATCCTCAGGGCGCTCCTGATAGCACAAGGCTGTCAGATTCCTGTGCTTTAGGATACAGAATCAACCACAAGCGCCCAGCCCTTGCCTGGCGCGAACCGCCACGGCGGCCCCGCAACCTCCCAGCGGCGACGGAATCGCTCGCGGCTGTAGCGCACTGCTCTGCCGCCGGAATGGCTAACAAACCCGCCCCTGATTAGGTCCGCCTCCCCGCCAGGGTCGTGGCAGACTAGATGCGAACTTGTATAGCCATAACCGACGCTCCAGTGCCCGCCTCCCACAGGGCGATCAAGCGGGCCGTTGTGGATCCAGCCGAGCCCAACGATGCCGCGCTTTTCGATCTGCTGCTCGATCAGCTCCAGAGTTCCGTTCTCAACCACTCGTGCGACCACGCCATAGTGACGTAGGGCCTTGATCTGCGCAGCTCGATCAGTCGTGTCCCCGAACCTTGAGAGCACTTTCATGTAGTCGAGGTCGGCATTGCTTCCCGAGAGAGCGCTAGGCTTGCAATGCTTGAGAATCATCGCGCAGGTAGAACTAAAGCACGAGCGATCGGCCTGGCTTTTATTATCTCTCTGCCAGTAGTATTGCGGCTCTGGCGTGGTGATCAGGCCATCAGGGCGGGCGGCCGGCGACCGCAGGGAGGCCAAGCCTCGGCCTGCGAGCAGCCCCCGCACCCGCTCCAGTGTCTGCCGAGTCGCCCGCAGTTTGGCCGACGCTCGATTGCCGGCGCTGTCACCGTCGTAGAACCCCCGCCCCGAGGGCGTTGGGATGCTGGCCCATTCCTTCGCCAGGTCAAGCTGGGCAGCGTCCAGATCATCGGCCTGGCCCCGCAGGTAGGCGGCCAGCGCCGGCCGCTTCCGGCCCAGCAGCAGCGCCGCCCCGAGCCGATCCTGATTCACCTCTGAAAACAGCGCTCGATCGGTCATGCCCAGCTCCTGCATGGCCATCGGCAGGGTGTCAGGGATGAACTGGTAGGCACCCACCGCGAAGACGCGGCCAGCACGCTGGGCAGCCCGAACCTCCGCAAGGGTCATGGACGTGAGCCCGACCCACCCGGCCGGCGAGTCACCGGCCCGGCCTCGGTTGATCGACTCGTAGGTGCCCTCTCCTGCCCGGATCAGGGCAAGCAGCGGCGCCAGAGCGGCCAGAGCGCCCTCGGGAGCCTGGGGCGGCTTCGAGGGCACGGCAGCCCGGAACGTCTGCACCCACTCGGCCTCGTCCGTCAGCAGTGCCCGGTCGAGGGCCTCCTCAAGCTGATCAACTGCCGCCAGTTGGTGCGGCTCGTTGTTGAAGTGCTGAAAGAAACTACGCAGTTTTACTGGCATTGATCCGAGGGTCGTAGGCGGTCCAGAATGGTTCGAGTTCGGCCGGGTCGGGCCAGGGCTCGCCGGTCAGGGCCTCCAGCCGGCTCAGCACCCACAGCTCCAGTTCCCTGGGGGTGCTGCTGGCGATCTTGGCTGGCATCCACTGGTCGGTATCGGCCAGCAACCGCGCCAGGTGCGGGATGATCCGAGCCGTTCCGCGCCGGAACAGCCGCCGCGCTACGGGCTCTACCACCGCCTTCTCGAATCCGATCAGCAGCGGGCTGGCGCAGAGCACCACCAGCCCGCCGGCCGCCCCATCTGCCAGGCTCATCGTCTCTCTCGGACATAGTGCCCCAGCTCGTCATGGAGCCTGCCGTTGAGGTCCCGCTGCCAGCCATCTGGCAGGATCTCCAGCGCGGCCGGCAGCTCCGGCTCGGGGGGCGGTGGGGCCGCAGCGGCCAGGCCGCGCTGGGCCAGCTCCAGGGCCAGCTCGTGCCTAGGCTTGTCCAGCCGAGGGTTGGGGATGTTGAACCCGGCCAGGACCCCGCCTCCGATGCCGGCCATTGAGAGGCCCGTTTTCCAGCACCCCTGTAGGTCATCGGGCGCCGTGGCGACCCGCCGGCAGTCAACGGCATAGCCGAGCCCGAACACGACGGGAATCAAGGCGATCCATCCGAGCTGACTGCTGAGCAGCGCGGCGAGCTTGTGCATGAACCGATCGAGTCTCTCTCAGTCTGCCGAGCCCCAGTCAGGCCGATCGAGAGGGGGCACCCAATGCCCGGCCTGGCAGTCAGATCGGCGGCCGGGCGGGGCTGGCGTCGAGTGCAGGTGCGGGTCATAGGGGAGGGCGCAGGTTTGCCCCTGGAGCCCCTGATCATCCAGCCGCTGATCCAGCCTATCGATGCGCTTGGCCATCAGCCTCAGGTCTTGAGTGACCGCTGCCCTGCTCTCTGCTGATTCCTTCCGGGATTGCGCAAGCTCTGAGCGCAATTCAAGCTCGGATCGTGACATTGTGGTGAGCTTGTCGGCTATTCCGTCAAGGGCGCGATTCGTTGCTCTCTGCGCCTCAAGCAATGCTGGCACCGCTGTACGGATCCTGTGCTGGGCCTTCATCTCGTGATCCACCGCGCTTCCGAGCCTCCCAGCCAAGAAACCGATCACGGCGCCGATAGCAGTGCGCACCCATTCGGGCATTGTTACGGATCGGCGCTGAACTCTCTTGCCAGGCTACCGGGATTGCGCGGGGCGCCTCCAGTTCGATCCTCAAAATGCAGGTGCGGGCCAGTGGATCTGCCGGTGTTTCCGGTCTGCCCCAATACCTGATTCGGCTGGAATGACTTGCCGGGTGCAATCCACGTGCGGCTAAGGTGACCCATCCTTGCAACTCTGCCATCGGCGAGCCGTACATCCATGTATTTTCCATAGCCGCCCGGGTCATTGCCGATGAACAGGACTTTGCCTCCCTGCCTGGCGGAAAGGTTGCGACCTACGGGTATAGCGTAGTCGTTGCCATAGTGCATCCTGCCGCTTCTCGGCCCCATTGGAGAAGTGAGGGGGTAGCTGTCTACAGATGTAGTCCCGTTGGCGAATGCGACCACATCTTGATCAGCCTGGCCGCCGTATTGTTGCCCCGAGCTGGCGCCATCCTCGCCCCAGCGCTTCGGCTCGTCGCCTGGCGTGCCACAGTTCAGCGTGGTGCTAAACCCAGCGCTACGGACAAAGGTATGCGTAACTCGCTTGATCAGCCATGGCTCACTGTTGATCTCAGGGTGAAAATCAATCAGCGTGATTGTGCCCTGCGCCGCAACAGTTGGCGTGCCAGGCATGGTCACATTCACATCAACGTAGCCACTGGTGAGGCCCTGCAATGCCGCCTCCGCCGCCGCCTTTGCCTCCTCCTCTGTTCGGTGAAGTTCTGGCACCTCATGGGCGGGAAATCCCACAGAACTCCCCTCCACTTCTACCACCTTCTCCTTGTTCTCTTTCCGATCAATCCACCGGGCTTTCGCTTTGCTGAACCGTGCGCGATCTTTCAGTCTCGCCCTCCAGCGCGTGACCTCCTCTTGCCTGAGATTGAGGTTGCCGGATAGCGCCCTGCTGCCTCTCGGCAGAACATGCAAAGCGCCCTCGGCCGGCTTGATCACCAGCCCGTACTTGTCGGCCAGTCGCGTAAGAAAGTTCTGATCTGACTCGCTGGTTTGATCTTCGTGCTTGATCTTGATTCCGGCTGCTTCACCCTCCAGATTGAGCTGCAATCCATGGCGTTGCGCAATCTCGCCCGCCACCTCGCCGAGGGTCGTGTCGTGGTAGCTCTGCGTCCGCTTTTCCTTCACCAGCGCCCGAGGCGCTGCATTGCCGGCCTGGTTTCCGCCCAGACTGCCACCTGCGGTTTGCGTGGCCTGCTCTGCGGCCTGGCCGGCAGCAATCTCTGCTCGGGCGCTGCGCAGCAGGGCCTGCACCTCATCGGTGCTGCCCTTGGCCCGGTTCCCGCCGGAGTCACCGTCATAGAAACCGCGACCATTCGGGCACACGACCCCGGCCCATTCCTGGCACAGATCCTGATGTGCAGCGGTTATGTCATCGCTGCGGCCCTGCAGGTAGCGGCGCAGGCTCTGGCGGCTTCCGCCCAGCATCAGCGCGGTGCCCATCCGATCCTGATTCTCCGGGCTGAACCGATCATCACGGCTGAGTCCTGCATCCCGCATCGCAGTGGGCAGGGTCGGAGGTGTGAACTGTGCAGCGCCAGCGGCGTACACCTTGCCGCTGCCCTGCAGATCCATCACCTGCCCGATCGTGAGATTCGTGAGGCCGCCGGGATACTCACCGCCATCCCCGGCCACGCCAGTGTTGAACGAGTTGTACCCACCTTCGCGCTGATAGACGTAGTTGAGCAGGCCGCGCACCGGCCCCGTCGCTGCTCCGGCGGCAGCACCTACCGGGGTGGCCATCGCCCGCCAGACCATCGAGCGGGGGCCCTTGGCCAGCTCCACTTCATCAATCACATAGGTGCCCTGCCGCACGAGCTGCGCCCCCTGGTAACCCAGTGCGACCTCCAGGGAGGCCATGTCCGGGGGCAGGGGCAGCGCTGCACCACGATCGTCAAAAGCAACCTCGCAGGTGTCCCCCTCCTGCTCGGCGCTGTCGGTGACGGTGATCGAGAACACCCGATCAACAAGGGCCGCCGGCAGCGCCTGCCCATTCACCGTGATGGCGAAAATCGGCTTCACCGATTGCTGCCCCAGCGCCGCAGCAGGCTCACCGTTTCATGCGGCCGGGCCAGTTCTGGCATCAGGATCACGACCCCGGCCGGCAGGATCGGCAGCAGCTCCGCCAGGTCGGGATTCGCTGCCAGCACCGCCTCCACCGTGCCCTGCGTGCCGCCGTACCAGCGATGGCACAGCTCATCAAGCACGTCGAACTGCCGGGTGGTGTAGAGGTTGGCCATCAGAACCCGAGCATCCCCCGAACGGTAGAGGCCACACCCGGATCAGGGGAGAGCAGCGGCCCGAGGGTCGAGGAGGCCCCGAGCATGGACGTGACGCCGTTCACCGCACTGCCGGCCACCTGATTGATCACCCCCTCGCCGGCCGTGCGCAGTCGATCCACGCTGATGCCCGTGGCGTAGGGCGAGAGGCCGCTGGATGCCGCCTGCAGCAGCCCGGAGGGGCTGACCCCGATGGACTCCCAGGCGTCCCCCTGGGCGCCGCTGAGCGCCCCTCCGGCGCCGAACGCATCGAGGGATGGCCGCACCTGGGCTGGGTCCCCCACCACCTGCCCCACGAGCGCCGCCTGAGGAGAGGAGAACCCCGCCACCTGCAGAGAACCGAGGTCATCGCCGAAATCTGGTAACCGGGTCCAGTCGGTCAGCGCGAACCCGGACCCCTCACCATCGAATGACACATCCTCAACGCTGCCCAGCAGTTGCTCCACCAGGCTGGGGTTGTTGATGCGAGCGGTGCTGGGGCGGGCCTGGCTGCCGTCTTCGCCGTACTCCAGCAGGGTCAGCTCAAACTCGATCCTTCGCGCTGCTCCGGTGTCGAGAAACACCTGCCGGCGCTCACGGACGTTGAGGATGGCGAACCGCCCGTAGACGCGGCCGAGCCCATCCACGAGGGTCTGCGGCTCGCCGCTGTCGGCCAGTTGCCGCAGCGTGTCGATGGTGCCCTGATTGCCGGTCGTGCCGGGATAGAGCACCCCGTTCAGCGTGATGCGATCAGAGCCAGGGCCGAGGAACTGCAGGGCGGGCTTCCGCAGGATGCGGCCCTGCTGCGGCCAGGCCCACTGCATGTCCCGCGACAGCTCATCTGGCGACCCATCCGTCAGGTTGAACTGGAAACTCCCGATCTGGTAGAGGGTACCGGCCATCAGTCATTCAGCAGGGATCGGGTCGAGGATTCGAGGTCGAGGCGGAACTGCTCAAGGGCCTCTGCTACAGCCTGCCGAACCCGCTCAGGGCTCGCTGCACCGTCGCCCTGCACCGTCACCTGTACGGCACCTGGGGCGACGTTGAGAGTCATCGTGCGGCTGGGGGCCGCAGGTGGCCGCAGCAGGGTTTGCTCGGGCAGCCCAGGCAGCTCTGGCGGCACCAGAGGGCTGGGCTCCGCCACTCCCAGTTCGGGCAGTTCGGGCAGCGCCAGCGCCGGCAGAGCCCCGAGCTGCAGCGCCGGCAGTTCGGGCAGTTCAGGCAGCGCCAGCGCCGGCAGAGCCCCGAGCTGCAGCGCCGGCAGTTCGGGCAGTTCGGGCAGCGCCAGCGCCGGCAGAGCCCCGAGCTGCAGCGCCGGCAGTTCGGGCAACGCCAGGGTGGCGCCCGGAGCTTGGCTGCGGCTGCGCTCCCAGTCCGGCACCGAGGGCCAGATCCGAGCGGTGCCACGGGTGGGGATCTCCAGCACCTCCGGCCGGCGCTCGCCCACCAGATAGCTGAGCCCGCCGATCACCGGGCCGCCGAGGGCGCGGGGCGGGGTGCCGGGCCGGGAAATGCCCTCGGGATAGGTGCCGGGGGGAAGCGTGGCAGCGCTCAGCGGCAGGTTTCGTGGGTTGGCTCTGCGCCGAGCTTCGTCCATCGCCCGGACTGCATTGATCCCAGCACGGGCAAGGGGGCCGCCCATCCCCTCCAGAAACGACAGGCCGAACGATCGGCCCATCTGCAGGCCCTTGCTCTTGAAATCTTCGATTCGATCATTCAGCCAGGACTGCAGCGCCCGAGAGATTCGTGGCGCAATTCGTTGCCAGCCCTGCTGCAACATCTTCCACCCGGCGGCCATCTTCTCAATGTCGCCAAACCAGAGTCCGGCGACTATCTTCGTCCAGCCTTCGAGCATCGACCCAAGGCCCGGCAGTACACGATTCAGGCCGATCAGCAGATCCTGCCAGCTCTCCCCGAGGGTCTTGAACAGCCACGCCCAGCCCTCTTGCATTGCTGTAGTGAGCTGCCTCCAGCCCTCCAGCAGCATGGCGCCGTCCCCGGTCAGCAGACCGCCGAGGATCTTGCCGAGGCCCTGCAGCCACTGCCAGGCATGGCCCGCCCATTCACCCAGCGCCTTGAAATACCGGACGGCAAACGCCTGCACTGCCCCCCATGCCTTCCCGGTCCACTTCACCAGGCCCGCCCAAGTGCGATCGACAGCGGAGCGGAACCCTTCGTGACGCTGGTAGAGAGCCACGAGGGCAGCCCCCAGGCCAACCACGGCCAGCACCGTCCAGCCGACAGGTCCCAGGAGGCCCGCGAACGCCACGCCCAGCGCCTTGATGCCGGCCAGGATGCCGCCGGCCTTGAACACCAGCAGCGCCCCTTTGAGCTTGGCCAGGCCGGCAGCCAGCCCCGGCACTCCGCCGAGAGAGCCGGCGAGCCAGGCGCCAATTTTCAAGCCAGTCAGGAGCTTCGCCGCGATCGTGAATAGCTGAATCGTGGCGACAATCCCAGGCCCCAGCAGGATGATCCCCGCAAAGCCGGCGAGCAGGAGAGCAGCCCCGGTCGCCGCCCATGGCGCCACTTCGGCAAAGTCAACGATGCCCTGCAGAATTGGAGTGAAGATGACGAGCAGGCCCTTAAGAGCAGGGAACAGGGCATAGCCCATCGCCGCGAAGAACTCCAGTGTTTGATTCTTCCATGCCTTGAGCACGCCAGGATAGGAGTCGATCTGTTTTATGAAGTCGGTAGCAATCAAGCCCTCTGCCTTAAACGTTTTCTCCCGTAGGGTGAGAAACTGCCCCCAGTTGTTGAGCAGCACCGCCATAGCCTGCTGAGCCTCTTTTCTCACGACAAGCTCACCGATGCGGAAGGGATCACCGCCGGTCAGCTCCTGCAGTTTCTCGAAAGCGGCCATCACGGGGTCTCTGCCTTCGAGCTTGGCGTTTACCAGCACTGCCTCAAAATCGACCCCGTACCTTTTCTGCACCCTGTCCAGAAAGACGGGCTTCATAAACTCTTGCACTGCGTTGGTGAGTGCAGTAGCTGCCTGGCTTGAGTCGGAGAAGCTCGTGCGCACAACCTGCGCCATGGCCGCCAGGCTCAGCGCTGATTCGCGCCCGGTGGCGCCCAGCCGGGTGCCGGCGGCAGCCAGCAGCTCGGGGAAGTGCTCTGCCATGTCGCGCAGCTCAAAAGCGCCCTGCTTGCCAGCGAACAGCAGGCCGTCAAAGGTTGACTCCAGATCATCCGCGCCGATCTTGAACGTGCGCGTAAGCTGGAATGTGAGCCGGCTTATGTCTGAAATCTGCGATCCTGTCGCCGTGGCAACCTTCCCGATCGCCTCAATGCTGCCCATCGCCTCCTGCAGGGTGTAACCCTCGGTGACAAGAACTCGCATCCCTTTTGCCAGGTCCACTACACTTTGGTTGGTGCGATTCCACGCGCTTGCATCAGAAATCCGGCGGTGCATCGCCTCGGTCTGTTCTGTCGTTGCCTCGGTGATCAGAGCAACGTTGAACAGCTCCATCCTGTAGTTCCTGGCCGCCAGGATGCTGCCGCCCAGCGCTGCTGTGGCCCCCAGCGCTGCGTGGGTCAGGCCGTGATGTAGCTCTGAGCCGAAAAATCGCCTCATCTGATGCTGCGGCCCGGCGATTGCACTGTTCACATCACGGCGCATCTTGTCGCCGAAGTTCCCTACTGACGTTTGCGCAGCCCGCATCGTCCGGCTAAAGCTGGGGTCCAGTTTGCCGAAGATCGTTATACCAACATTCATCAACTTAGAGGCTGGGCCCATGCTTGCCTCCATTCATGTCTTTATAGAGCTGTCCGGCCTCTTGGTAGCAATGCCAGAACTCCTCCCAGGGCAGTGACTCCACTTCGGTTTTTGTCCAGTGGGTCATAATGGACAGCTCGATTATCTGCCGAGTTGGATCACCAACTCGGCCTAGGTGAAACGGTCCACAGCCTCGATCATGGCGGTGGTGTCCGACAAGCAGAGCAGGTCGAACTCATCATCAGAGATTCCCGCCAGTTCTGCGGCGAGCTGCATCATCAACTGTTGGTGAGAGAACTTGTCCACGTTCTTTTTGCTGAACGTGCGGCGAAAATCCTTTGCCGTAGGCTCCCTCAGGGCCAGCTCAGATGTAAGCTGGCCGCCAATGTTGATGGGCTTCTTGAGCTTGACAACCTCTTTCGTTTCTTTCATGGTCACATCCCAATGGCAGAACGGATCGAAGTCATCACGTCGGTGCCGTCAATTCGGCGAATCATGTTGATAGGGTCGATCTCCACCTTGTCCGTGCCGGCCATGTTGAGCCGGTAGTAAATCAGCGCGACGTTGAACGTGTGCATGGCCTTCTCGCCTGACTTGAACTCGCCCAACTCGATCTGCTTGAGCGTGCCGGTCATTGAAACCGTCATCGGTTCAGCGTCTTCGCCATCACGCTGGTGGGCAGATCGGGCCATGAACTGCACGCGGGGCAGGCCAATGAGCCCGAGCACACGCTCGTTTGGATCGCTGATCTGAAAGCTCAGCTCCATCTTCTCCATGCCCATGTCAATCTCGATGGGCATGTCCATGCCGCCGGCTCGGTGCTCATCCATCTTGAGCGCCAGGTTCGGAACGGTCATGGCCTCAATCGCTGTATGGAGAGACTCTCCATCAGCGAACAGGTTCATGTTTTTAAGGATGCGAGGCAGTGGCATGATCAGAGAAACAGGTTAGTGATGTAAGCATCAGTGATGCTTGCGATGAACGTCACCCTTTCTGCCGGATAGCAGGGGGTGAAGTGATAGCTGATCTTGACGTTTCCGTTCTTGATCTCATTGGCGGTATTCAGCGCCGGATCAAACCATGCGTCACCGCCCAGGATTGCTCCGCGTTCCTGCAGGCTTCGCAGGTACGCTTTCACGCCATCGACCACCTGCTGAATAAACGTCGATGTGATACACCGATCGACTGCCCACAGGTGATTCTGCTTGATGCTCTCCGCCACCATGTCAGCGGTGCGGACCACTGACAGAAACTTGTATTGCGGATCGCTGCTGAGGGTTTGGTTGCCCCACAGCCTGACGCCCTGCTCTCGAATCGTGGTAGCGATCTTGAGTTCATTCAGCAGGTTCGCCCTGCTGGTGGTATCTCCCAGCTCAAAATCAATCGCTCTGCTGGTTCCCTCAACCCCGTTGAACTCGTGATTCGATGGAGAGTGCCAAAACCCTTTTTCGTGATCGACCTTGTTGATCAGGCCGGCGATGGCTGGCGATGCCGGCAGGCTCACCCCAAGCCTCAGGTGGTTTGGGTCATGGGCATAGATCCGTGGCGAGCCGAAGTCATCGGCCATCTGCACAGCCGCCGCGTCGGTCGTGCTCGGGCCGTCCATGATGATCACGGCACTGAGCGCTTCCGCCACCCCGAGCAGTTGCGAAACCACCCGCGACCGCACCGGGCCGAGGGTGGCGGTATCAGCGGTGGCCTGGGTGCCGGCAGGGGGCGCCGCGATGGTGACCACCGGGGCGGTGTAGCCCTCCCCAGGGTCGTCAATCACGATGCTGCTCACCGCATCAGCCGTGAGCACCGCCGTAGCTTTCGCCCCTTCGCCTGTGGCGTCGGTGATCGTGACCACGGGCGGGACGGTGTAGCCATCGCCTCCCGCCGCTACCGGAATCGTGAGGATGCCGTTCGAGCTGCGGTCAGAGGTGAACCCCGGTGCCACAAGGAGCTTCGGGGCGAATCCCACCGCCGACTTGGCCGCCCGCAGCGCCTGCAGCCCCTCGTAGGCGCTGGTGACAGGATTCACGCCGCCGATCACGTTTTTGCGTACGTCGGCGCCCTCCTCGACCCGCACCAGCACCACGACGGCACCGGCCTGGTCATAAATCTGATTCAGGGCGGGCGGAAGCGTCCCCGCTTCGCCGATGGTGGCGAACTCCTGCCGGTTCGTCAGGAGCACCGGCTGATTCAGCGGGAACGCAGCATCGTCAGCGTCGGGAGCGGTGCCGACAATTCCGATGACCGATGAGCGGAGGGTACGGATCGGGCGGGATTGAGTGTCATCAAAAATGACCTCAACCCCGTGCAGGAAGTTGGTCGGCATTGCGCCCAGCAGTCTGATTTCGCTCAGGCTACCGACCCCGATCAGGCCGGATTCAACGCCTCAACGAACTCCGCCGGCAGGTGATGGCTGGCGGCTAGGGCCTGCACTGCTGCCGCCAGCGCGGGTGGCACGGCACCCTCGGCCAGCAGCTCCCCCCAGGTGGAGAGGAAGGTGGTGGAGTCCCCCTGTGCCGTCTGCCCGAGCCCAACGCCGAGGGCCAGGTGCGCGATCGGGTCTGCCGTGGCCAGGGCCCGCACCAGATCCTGCAGCTCAGGGATGGTCCGCAGCGCCGCCCGAAACGCCTGCCACTCCGGCACGCTCACGGCCTCCGGAGGCGACCAGAGCGCGGTCAGACCCAGGTGCCGATAGCCATGATCTGAACCTGCTCAGCGATCTGGTTGTTGTTCTGGTCGTAGACGCGGAAGTTTGCTGAAGTATTCCCGGGTGTGTTGACCACCGCCGAACGCGGAGACACGGCCTCGGGAGTGATCATCACCCGCGGGTCCGTTTCAGAAGCGACTGGATAGTTCCAGGTCTGGGCGTTGCTGCCATGAGACGTGAGCCGGTGCCACATCAGCAGCACGCCGCCGGGCAGCCTGACGTAACGGCCATTTCCGCCGCTGCCGCTGGTAGCCAGCCCGTCGATCTGGTCATTGACCCAGCTCTCGGATGCCAGATCGCTGATTTGGTCATTCACCCAGTTCTCGGATGCCAGCCCTGTCGTCAACCCAGCGGCCGTGCCGGCAGGATCCGCACCGACGTCGCCGGCGCCCAAAGACACCGCACCGGTCTGGCCATTCACCGATGACACCGGCGAATCGGGATAGGCCTGCTCCAGCCAGTGTGCCAGCTGTGAACCACCAGTGGTGATGAGCGTCCATCGGGTATCAGTGTCGTCGCGGTGGCACCAGTCGCCGGCTTCACCGCTGAGCGCCAGCATCGCCGACTGGCTGCCGACCACCCCCAGGTACTCACTGAGCACCTGCGACGGGATCAGCGAAACTGGGATCTTGCCGTTGACCAGCTCCAGCGCCAGCGTCCTGTCCTGCGTCAAGGCGCCGCCGCCCGTCAGTCCGGCACCTGCGAAGATCTGCCGCGTGGCTGGTGCCGCTGCTTCGGCTTTTGCCAGGCTGTTCTGGCTCGCGGTGTTGAGGCTGATCGTCCGGTCATCTCTCAGGTTGCCACCACCCGTCAGGCCGGTGCCGGTGGAGATCTTCCGAGTGTCAGGTGCCGCTGCATCGGCTTTTGCCAGGCTGGACTGACTCTCGGTGCTGAGGCTGATCGTCCGGTTCTGCGTCAGGTTTCCGCCGCCCGTCAGGCCAGTGCCGGCGAAGATCTGCCGCGTGGCTGGTGCTGCGGCATCAGCGGCGGCCAAGCTGGCCTGACTCGCGGCGCTCAGTTGAATTGTCCGGTTCTGCGTCAGGTCCCCGCCGCCCACCAGCCCGGTGCCTGATTGCACGTTGCGGCTGGTGGGGACCAGTGATGCCACCGCCGCATTGATCGCATCCGAAATCAACGTGGCGACAGCACTTGCCGTCGGCCGGTCATCCAACAGCGTGTCGAGCGCATTGACCAGTTCCCGCAAGCGCGGCACATCCTCTGACGCCATCTTGTTAGCGGCATCAGGCAGGGGCAGGTTCAGGTTTGGCGTTCTGTTATCAACAGGCATGGCTTTATGCGGTGAACAGTGCAGCGAGCCGTAGCTCATCCACCACCGGGCGGGAGTCGGGAGTGCCGGTCAGGGTGAGCTGCACCCGCGTCTCCGCTTCGCCGTTGGCGAATGGATCAATCCGGTGGTTGTAGTCGCTCCAGCCGTCGCCAATCACCGTTACAGCGTGGACCGGAATAGCGGAACTCCATGCCGGATTCGAGGGTGCATCCTCTTGCAGCCTCACCTCTACGTCAGCGCTGCCGGGAATGTAGCCGTCGTAGTTCACCTCCACTCGGTCAGTCTCCACGCATTGAATTGCCCGTGAAACGTAGGTCGCGCTCTCCTGCATGTCGCCCAGCACCGTGATCAGGCCGGCGGCAATCAGCGGCGATTCTTTCTCGGTGCCCTCCAGATCAGCGTAGAGCCGGAGCCCAGAAGTCACTCGTGCATCAAGCTCAAGCCTGGCATTCGGGGCGCAGCGATACTCGGTGCTCGCTGCATCGTCAGCGACAAACCGGAAGGTCACATCTACATTGGGCGAGGGCCGCTGCACCGGGACCCGCACCCCCAGGTCCGACGTGCGCCCCGGAGCGATGCCGATTGAGCCGGTGGCGGGGGTGCCGGTCCCACCCGGCACGGTGATCTCGAACTCGTCGGTCGTGGCGTTGGCGATGACGTGCGCACCGTTGTAGTTATTTTGGTTCGCGCCAGCGATGATCACGGTGTCACCATTGCTGAACCCGTGCCCTGGCGCCACGACCGTGGCAGTGGTGCCGGAGCGGGTGATGCCCGATGCCGCAAGGCGCTGGATGGGGCCATAGTCCACCGTGCGCGTGTTGGCAGTGAACCGCGCTGCATTGATCCTGAACGTCAGATCCTGCGTTTGGTAGGGAGTCCACGTAAGGTTATTGCTGGACTTGAGCAATACACCAATCACGATCGGATTGGCCGTCACCCACTGATCGGCGTTCGCATCAAACTTGCCCAGCTCTGCCAATGCAACAGCGTGGTACAGATCATCGGTGCGCAGTGTAAAGCTGTACTCCACACCTGCAGCCGCCCAGAATGGACGGGCCAGCGTGATCCGCGTCCAGCCGGTCAGCGCGAAATCACCGGGGATCACGCCTTGAGCGAGCACCGGCCCCGCCGGCACGCCGTTGTCAACCCCCCTGATCTCCACCGCAACGCGATTCGCAGCGCTGCCGCGTGCGCGAAATCCAACGTCAATCGAGGTGATCCAGCGGGACTCCTCTAGCTGGAATGTCTGAGCGATGGGATCATGGAAAAACGAAACCCCTTGGGATTGCGCGTCCACAATGTTGGCCGAGCCGACAAACTCCGCCTGAGCCCTGCTATCTCCAGAGCCCCTGGCGATAACCGCCTTGATGCCAACGGGAACGTTCTCGGGGATCGTGAACTGACCATCAATCCTGCCGTTCCCATCGGCAAACAGGGCTGGGCTTGGGGTTACATTGAGTCCGTCGAATGTCAGCGAGGTAAGCTCCTCGTCAGACCCGAAGTGCTCAATGCGGAAGGCCACATCAATGACTCGCAGGAACGAGGTCTGTCGCTGAATGTCGGCATTGCCGCCGGTAACTTCACGATGAAGGAATGAGCCAAGCTCTCGGATTGCCTCAACGTCTCCGCTCTCGAACAGGGGCACCAGGGCGGAGACTTGCCCCGAAATCTCAGGGTTTCTCTCCGCCATCGTGTCGAACATCTGAGGAACCCGATCACTCTCCTCCCAGCGGCTGAATCGGTCCATAAACAGCTCGATCTGATTGTCAGTCCAGACCTCCCGAATCACGGTCCACGAGTCTTGCGCAGGGTCGAGGGTCAGGGTCGCCGGAATCGGCTCAGCCCGCAGGTAGGGCATGATCAGCGTTGTGCCCGTCTCCAGCGGCTGCTCGATGATCGTCACCTCAACGAACGGGAGCATCCAAACCTGATCGTTCTGGGCTGCCCTGAATACCTCCGAAGCAACCGGCAACCGCAGCCCCCCATTGGCGATCACAGCCGTTTGAGCGATACCCAGATCACGCATGGAGTTGCCGTCCATCGGGTCCACAAATGCGCCCCTCTGGCTCGCCGGGTGCCGGGTCACAATGTCCCGGCGGAGCCTCTCCCGGCTCACCAGATCGTATAGGTGAACCACCAACTCCTCTAGGCGGTTTTGATTCCACGCTGAGGCTGCTCGCGGCCCGTCGTGGCGCACTGACGGCTCCCGTAGGTAGCTCCACGTCTGATGGATCGTTGCCAGCAGCAGGCAAGTGGGAGGCACCGGAGGCGGCACCACCTGGAACCGGGAGCTTCGTCCCTTGACCCGATAGATCACCCCGTCGCCTCCCAGGCAGATCCGGTCAACCCTTGGCATCCTCCACTGATAATCAGTGAAAACCGCCTGTCCGGGCACTGCCCCAGAAATGGTAAATTGACCCGTTTCCAGATCAACGTTCTGCGGAGTGAATGAAGTAAGGTAGCGATACGTTACGTCATAACTGGAGCCGGGCGATGGCTCTGCGCCGCCAGGTGCCCAATCAACTGAATCACCGTCGAGCTGATAGTCGGTAGTTTCTGTGTAAACAGTTCCGCCCTGTCGCACCTCAACCAGCTCCAGCACCGAAGTGTCCGGCAGAGCGTCAGCGCCACCGGCCGAGCCCCTGGTGCGAGATACGGTTTTCTGCTTCGCTGCGATGACCGAACTGATCGCTTCTACGGGCGCTCGATTGAGCTGGACCGGGGTGGAGCCGTTGACAAAAACATCGGGCTCGCTGGCAACGTCAAGCAGATCGGGGTCTACTGAATAGCTGAGCCGAACATCGCTGTAAACGTCTACCTTGCGGCCAAAGGCGTTGCCAGTGCCGGCCGATACCACGAAATCACCGTCAACGCCGATGGCCCGAACCTCCAGGCCCGCCACCCGATAGGAGCCCTGCGATTCACGATCGTAGCGGGCGATGATCTCCCCAAACGGCGATTCCGGCGGGTCCTGGGTGATGAGCACCCCATCCACCACGCGGTAGACCCGAAAGAAAAGCTGACCTTCGGTGGCCCAGTTTGGTGTAACTTTCAGCCGAGCGGCGCCGGGCTGGCCGACGTTGCGAGTTGCGATGCTGGGATCATTGAGGGTCGGGTCTTCGATCTCGGTAACCACCTCCAGATCCAGCCGAATGCCGATGCTGACCGTGCCCGATGTAGCGATGGTCAGAGTGGTAGCCGGGACCGAATACACCTGCCCCTGAATGTAAACCTTGGTGTCGAGAAGCTGAACCTCGCCGGTCTGCGGGTCAATGCCCGGCGGCGGACCTTCTACCACATCGCCATCAACCCACAGGGTTTCGCCTAGGCGCCTGATCTGATCAAAAAGCAGCCCCTGGATCTCATTGATCTCTGCAGCCTGGGCTCCCCTATCATCCCGGATAAGAACCTGCCGGTAGTTCTTGGCGAGCTGATCCAGCGTCCGATCGTTATAGCTCTCAAGGCTAAGCTGTGTGAGAGACGCGCTCATCAGAAGGAATGCAGGTAGTAGAGCTGGTAGCGATTTACACCATCAAGGGTGATGTAGCCGGCGCTGTCAGGATGCAAAACTGCCAACCGAATGCCGGGGTCGTCGATGTCTGCCGGCCGCAAGAACTTCTGCCCCGCCGGCACCCCGCCCTGGCGGGTGGTGTTCATGTAAATCGCCAGCTCCCGCACCGCTTGGCCGACGCCGTTGGTCAGATCACACTGGAAATGGATCAACAGGTGACGGGTCGGGGTCGGAGTTGCACTCCAGCTGCCGCGTCCGTCGATGGAGTAAATGCCGCCGCCATCCTCCTGCGCGTACTCGACCGCCAGCGCCTCCCGCCGGCCGAACTCAGCCTGCAGTGCCGTAGCGGCCGCGTCCTCAGCCGGTGCGCCCACGCTCCAGCTCGGGTCCCCGGAGCCCATCGCCAGGTGGAATACCGCCTGTGCCTTGAGCAGGGTGGCCAGGTGGGCACCGCCGGCATCAGAGAGGGTAAAGCTCGCCACGGACCGCCGATCGCTCGGCTCAGTCTACGGATCCCGACCCTCCTCCTCAGCTCGGCGGGGTGCCGTTCACGTCGATCGTCCAGCCTTTCGCCACCAGCGACAGGTAGGCGGCATTTGCCGCAGGGGTCCAAACAGAAGTGTCAGCGTTAGCACCGGCACCTACATGAGTACCCAGGCCCTCCACTCCCGAGTTATCCAGGGAAACTAGAACATTCTCAATAGATTGCGGCGTCAGAGCACAATCCCTCCAGGCGGCAGTGGCTCTCGTGATCGAGGAAAAGTCCATCACTGGGAAGTCTGTCAGGTCGGCATTCCCCGACCATGCCCAGCCAATGTCAGTACACTGCGAGAAATCCAGGGGCGGGAACGCTGTCAGTCCGCTGTCTTGACAGATGGCGATTGCACTGCTTATCTCGTCGCCAGGGCCCCAATCAATGTACGGAAAGCTCCTGATGCTTGTATCTTGGAATGCCCTCAGCCACTGATCACGCCATGGGAACCCAAGGCTGGAACTGATAAAGTTCGTGATGGCTTCCGCTGTAGCCGAGTCTCTGGACATAAGCCGGAAACTTGACCCTGGCTGCGGCGTGATCCTGACGACGTACACGCCAGCCGTGGCGTAGGTGTGCAGCTTCTCGTTATCCGTCACCCCGATCTCGCCCTCCCCGTCGCCCCAGTCCACGTCATAGTTGACGCCTGCTATCGTGCGCAGGTCAAACACGAAACCATCAGACGGGATTGTTACCTCCAGATGTGCAGACGGGCCCGGCGCCACACCACCAGGCCAGAACTCCACCCCAGAGCTGTAGGGGCTCGCCCCGGTGTCCCGCCAGCGCACATCCGGCCACGGTTCATCCAGCCACGCCACATCAACTTCCCCCTGGGCGTCGGTGAATCCATGGATGCCCAGACTGCTGTGCCCATCACCGATCGGGCTCGGCCCGGACGCGCCAGGAATCTCCAGGCCGTGCTCGCCATCAGCCTTGGCAGGCAGGTTCACATAACCCGTCAGCAGGAACGCCAGCGCCACCTGCGTGCCCCCTGTGCCTGGCAGGCCCCTGATGCCAGAGTGATCGCCCCAGCGCCGCCCAGAAGACCATCCCTCGGGCCAGGAATACACCAACCTGCGATAATCAACGCTTGGCGAGAAAATCCGCTGAGTTCGAGTTCGTGCTGGATTGGAATACCTCGTGAGCGTACAGATCGCCCGCAGGTCTTTTGCTAGTACCAGCCCAGGGAACCCGAGGTGATAGTCAGACCACCAAGACGTGCCGGCCTCCTCAGACTCATCAATGGTCGCCGTGTAGCCGAGCCAGGTCAGCGCCAGCTCGATTGCAAGCGGCGTGCCGCGAACCCTCTGCCAAGCTATGCCTTCTTGAATCAGATCGGCATAGCTCTCAAAGTGCTCTGATAACACTCCCAGTCCGTATTCATAGATGAGCCAAGGCAGCACGCTGGCCGGGTAGTTTCGCCGTTTCGCTGTGCGAACTACGGGAACATGCGGCTCCACCTTGGGGATCAGCGAAACCGAGCGAGAGAAATCTCGCTCTAACTGCGTGCTATTCCCTGGCAGCAGATCAAAGCGGCTCATCTATCACGTCCCGCGAGAGTCAGGGTCACGCTCCCGAGCGCTGGGGCCTGCCTGGACCCAACCACCAAGTCAGCCGCCGGCTGCGCAATCTCAACTCGCTGCACACCAGCCGGGTGGAGCTGAGCAGAAATCCACGACTGAGTCACGTCCCACCCCAGGCCGGAGACTGCATCAAAAGCGTTTCGCAGGGTTAGCTCAAGACCCGCAAAAACAGATTCGGGTGTGTCAGGATACAAGTAGACATTCGCCTCTACGCCTACCGTCAGCACCTCGGCGGAGACCGTGCTGACGGTATCAGTGACCGACCGAATGCCTCGGGAGTTGGTTACTGCATGAACCGAGTCGATCAGCGCCGGGCTCGCGGCCCCGTAGCCGCCACCAGCCTGCACCTCTGCCAGCACCCTGGCCCTGTAGTCGTCGTCATTCTCTCCCTGCGCTCGGAGGATCCCCCAGCTTGCGCCGAGCAGGTCAAGGTCGGTACCAATCGCAGTGACAGCCTCCTCGCCCTCGCGGCTGAGCACCACCACCTCAACCTGGCCAGGACTGGGACTCCAGATGTGCGCGTCTTTCACGAGAGCGCTCACCGTCATCGCGTGATAGCGATACCACTCGGCCGGTCCAGCCGAGCTGCTGCCCATGATCCGGTCGATTGTGCGCAGGCGCATACTCGCATCGTCTTCGTTCTCCAGTCGCGTCACCCCGTAGAACACCGCCAGGTTCTCAAGGTCTCCACCGGCCGCATACCTCAGCAGGGTCGCCCTCACGGCATCATTCACCCGCTGCCTCAAGATCAGCTCGCGGGCCGCGCATACCTGCATGATCTTGATGCCGGGGTCACTCTCAAGCAGCTCTGTGTAGGAAGGGTCTCGGGCCTCCAGATCCTGCAGCATTGACTCCAGAATCTGCTCATAGTTCAGCTCCTCAATGATCTCGGGAGGGGCCAGGTCAGCGAAGTTGATGGTCATGCAATCACCAGATCATTGATCTGCAGCGGAGTATTGTCTACCACGCGGAAAGCGTAGAGGCCGAGCTTGATCTGCCCAGCAGTGCCGGCCACAATCGTGATTCGCTCAACCCGAATCCTCGGCTCCCACCGCGCCAGGGCCGTGGCGGTGGCCTCGATCAGGTCTGAAACGAACTGTGGGTTCATGGGGCGGTCCACCAGACGCGGCAGCATTGAACCGTAGTCACGTCGATGCACGCGGCTGCCGATCGGTGTCAGCAGTATGTCGAGAATCGACTGCCGCAGGTGCTCAACTGCATCCATCGGCCTGCCCGTATCTCGGCTCATGCCAGTCGCCATGTCGATCCTCCGCTGCGCACAGGCTACCGGCGGCTCAATCGGCCAGCGTATCTTCGCTGCCTGAAACTATCACCGCACCACAAGCTGTAAGGTCACCAACCCGCGCCGTGTGGCGATTGTTGGAGATAACATCAGGATCTCCAGTTACAATGGCGTTCGGTCCATGAATCGGGCAGATGTGCAGGTCCCCCACCCTGGCGATCCCTCGGCCATTCACGATCACGTCACCACTGCCGCTTGCGATCACCCCGCCATGGCTGGTCACGTCGCCATTCCTGGCCACCGGCCTTGTCATTCCGCCTCCTCCGCCTCGGGCGTCAGCACGTCTTCCGCCTCGGGGAACGGCAGGCTGGGCTCACTGTTCAGATAGATCGTGCCGCCATTGATGATGACCGATTCGCCACCATCAATGTTGACGGTGGTGGCGCCGTGGATGATCACCTTGCCAGCTCTGACCGCTACAGCCGTCTCCGCATCCTCGCCGCAGTCGATCAGATAGCGGCGCAGGTCGCGGTCATACTCCACGACCGTTCCATCCTCGAACACTGCACGCTGCACCGTCTCCCGGTCAGCCGGCTGATTCTGATTGCTGAACCCGGCCGGAAACACCAATCCCGTGCCCAATTCGCCCGAGGGCGAGAACAGCAGAACCACCTCATCCTCCTCGGGGGCCCACCAGAACCGATCCGGGCCTGCTCGGAGAGTCCACCACGGCACCCAGTCGCTCAGCAGCTCTCCATCCTGCAGCGACACACGGACGACTGCCTTCTCATAGTCGGTCTCCTTGACCACCGCATACCGGATCAGGTTGTGGACCCGCCGGGAGGTGTCGGTGGCCTCCTGATTCCCGACGCCTGCAGTGGCGCGGGGTGAGCGCTTGAGCAGCATCAGAAGGGCTGTGACAGAAAGAGCCGGACCACCGCAGGCAGGACCGGCGGCAAGGTGCCAGGCGCACCGGAGCGCACCAGCGCCTGCGCCAGCGATCGGACGGCAGCCCGTTGGGTCAGCGGAAGGAAGGTGGGGTCTGCAGGGAGCTGCCGACCGTAGGACTCGCCCACCGTCCTGATCGCCAGCGCCAGGGCCTGCTCGCAGGCCTCGCGGCCGGAGAGCCCCAGAAACGCCTCCGCATCGAAGGATGGCTTGGGCGACAGCTCCTCCCACGCCTCATTCACGTCCGGGGTTGAGGGGTCATCAGCCCGATACCGGCCCTCCTCCACTCGCGCCCGCCGCCGCCTGGTGGTCCCGGTCATGCTCATTCCCTGACTGGCTACAGGCTACTGGGGACTTCTGCGTTGACGCTCACAAGCTGGACCCCGACTTCACCCGGAATGGGGCAAGCCTCGCCCTCAAACTTGACAGGGCATCCGTCGATAATCTGCCCGCCAGGATACAAGCCACGCAACAGCATGTCCCCTGAGTCGTTATCCACAAGTGGATCACTGCACGCCTTGTAGGGAGTGGAGTATCGCATCCAGTATTCCATCACGCATCGCGCTACGGGCATCCCGCCCTCAGCCTCTACAATGTCGGTGTTCGAGTCCCTCAGGCGCAGAAAGGCTGACTCAAAGCCGGACGGCTCCCAGTGCTCAAGCGCGTCCTCAACCTGCGCGGCAAGCCTGTCAACCACCACAAAAGCATCTTGGGTGTAGTCTGCAGTTTCCGGGGTGTCATCGTGAAACGCAGGCACAAGACAATGCACCTCAATGCACAAATCACGAAACAGCAAACTTCCCCAGTTTGATGCTGGGTAAGGGTCCTCAATGTCACCGACCATTCGCCGGGGAATTGGCTCTTTCTGTGTATAAACGATCAGCGCACCGCCGTTAACCAGCTCCTCCTCGTGAACAGCCTGCATCCTCCCCGGATACACCTGCCCGCCCGCCATTGTCATGGCCTCTTTCAGGCGCCCAACCACCAGCCGCCGGATCCCGGTTCTGCGATGCGCCATGCCTCAGTCTGCCGGGCTCACCAGAACACCGCCCGGCGCCTGCCTGCCGTCGCGGCAGGGGCTGCCACTGCGCCTATGCCAGCAACCACAGCCGCAGGTGCTTGAGCCCTGCCTCCGGCCTCCGCAGCGATCACGCCTCCACTTCCCACGACAGCCACCCACGGGGCCTGCCCTCGCCCTTGCGGCAGCAGCACCACGACTGCCCCTTGCCCGGCCGCTTGTGCCCCCGGCGCCGTGCCCCTGCCCGAGGCGGACGGGGCGCTGACCACGCCACCGCCCACAACCACTGCGCCGTGGGTCGTGGCTCGGCCAGCAGCGGAAGGCGCCAGCACGCCCCCCAGGCCGGCGACGATCGCCTCAGGCGCGGCCCCAGGGATCCGCACCCCGCCCGTGGCCCCAGGGGCTGTGACTCCCCCGGTCCCGGCCACCACTGCCCCTGGTGCTACGGCACGGCCGGTTGGTGACGGGGACACGGCCTGCCCAGCCCCGGCGGCCACCACTGCCGGCGGCGTCGAGGCCCTGCCTGCTGCTGCCGGTGTCTCCACCCCGCCCGCTCCGGCAGAGGTCGCCCCAGGTGCTCTCGCCCTGCCCTGCGCCGGAGGGGCTGCAACCCCGCCAGCCCCAGCGACCACCGCTGCCGGCGCCACGCCCCCCAGAGCGTGCCGACCCGCTGCCGGCGGAGCCACGACCCCGCCCACACCAGCGACCGCAACGGCCGGGGACTGGCCGACGCCTGACGCGGGCAGGGCCGCAGTGCCGCCCGAGCCCGCCGACACTGCGGCAGGTGCTGCAGCTCGCCCTGCTGCTGCCGGCGCCAACAAGCCTCCAGCACCGGCAGCATGGACGGCCGGAGTCGAGGCCCTCCCGGCTGCGGCCGATACCTGGCTGGAGCCACTGCCAGCAGCAGCAGCAGGTGGCGCCACCGCCCGACCCTGAGCCAGTGGCGCCAAGACGCCGCCACTGCCAGCGACGACCGCCGAGGGGGCCGAGCCCCCGACTGCATGAGCGCCGCTGGCCGGAGGCGACGCAACCCCGCCCGTGCCTGCCACAGCGGCAGGAGGCGTCCCGGCCCGGCCCTGAGCTGGCAGGGATTGCTCACCCCCACTCCCTGCGGCGACCGCCCCTGGCGCTGAGGCAGCACCCTGCGCAGCAGGCGCAGCAACGCCGCCACCGCCGGGCACCACCGCCCCAGGCGCGGAGGCGGGCTGGCTTGAGGTCCCCACAGCAGGCGGGGCGCTGACACCACCGGCCCCTGCCGCGCTGGCCGCAGGGGCCGATCCGGCACCGGTAGCAGCGAGCGGATCACCCCATGCCCGGCTGTCCCACCTGAACTGAGCCCAGGTCCGGCCCGTCGTCCGCCCTGCACCGGCAACGGTGGCAGCGCCGGCCTGCCCCTTGCCAGCAGCAGCCGGCGCCAGAACACCACCGACACCGGCAATGATTGCGGCCGGAGCGTTGCCCGGTTGGCTAGAGGGGGGCGGGGCTACCAGCCCCGACAGATCGAGCACCCCGATGCGGGCGACGACGTTGTTGCCGGATCGGTGAACCCAGTGCTGGAGGGTGCCGGCCGCATCGGTGATGCGCCACTGCAGGCGGCCCCGGCCATGTGCCGACCCCGCACCGGAGGTGGTGACGGTCAGCTCCAGCGCCAGCTCATCGAGGGCGCGATCGGTGGGAGTCCCGGCAGGGAAACCGATCGTGCCGTAGCTGCCGTTGCCCTCATTGATCTCCTGATTGCTAGCGTCACGGGTGATGCTCAGGTCATCGTTTTGCAGGACGTGGAGATAACCTGTGTTGTCGTTCCTGGCGGCGGCGTCACCTGCCTGCGGGTCGAAAACAACCTGGGTAGTTACACCGGCTGGATACACCAGCGGCAACACATCGCAGATGCCGGTTTCACCGCCGTTATCACCAGCCATGCTGGCGTCCGCAATAAACGCGGTGCCCCAATCGAAGACGTTGAACGTGGCCCCGCCTGTGCCGCGTGAGTCGGTATTCAGCGTCACCGTCTCGGCGGCGCCGTCGTGCGAAGCACTGATGCCGTGGCCGACGCGCCAGGCGCTGCCGGTGAACTCGACTACATCGACGTACACCGTTGCGTCGGAGCCGCTGACGCCGATCACTCGCAGATTCTTGGCGTCGTCGATGTAAATGCCGAAGATACTGATGTCATAGTCAGAGGTGCCGCCTCGCGTGGTGCTGATGCCCGTGACAAACGGGATGCAGGCATTGCGATCGGTGATGCCGTAGCTGCTCAGCGAAACGCTGGTGTCAGCGCTGCTGCAGGGCACCGCAAGGCGGGCGCGGGTGACGAACTCATGGGCGCCACCGGGGGCACCGACGTAGCGCCATACCTCGCCCATGGCGCGGCGCTCCACCGTGTTGCCCGCTCGCATCGTGAGCTGGCTGGAGCTGGTCAGCTCCAGGCCGGCCATCATGCCGTTGGGGCCGATGTTGCCGGTGGAGCCGGTCGGGCCACCGGTGGCCTTGTCCACCGGGCCGGGGCGGCGGACAAACGCCGCGCTCAGTGCGCCGACATCAGCGCTCAGCGCGTAGGTGGACCCGTCCGACCCGGCGAAGTCAAACGGCTCGATCTGAATGTCGGCGGGCATGGATCAGCCCTCCGGCAGCGCCAGGCCAGCGACAAACTCGGGGGGCAGGTCGTGCGCCGCCGCCAGGGCCTGCACGGCGGCGGCCAAGGGCGGCGGCACGGCGCCGGCTGCCAGCAGCTCGGACCACACACCTGCGAACGTGCGGCCATCACCCTGCGCGGCCTGGCCGAGGCCCACGCCCACGCCAAGGAACGCCATCGCATCGACACTGAGGATGCCTTGCAACAGGGTCTGCAGCTCGGGGATGCCGCGCAGCGCAGCGCGGAACTCCTGCCAGCGGGGCTCCGGCGGGCGGGGCGGCAGCGACACCACTTCCCAGCCGTAGGTGGCAGTGCCGGCCTCCAGATCGAAGTTCCGGGTCTGCTGCAGGAAGTGGGTGGAGCGGTCATAGGCCGGGGGTGGGGGCTCGATCAGGTCGAGCAGCCGCAGCTCAGGAGCGAGGCCCTGCACAGGGCCGCCCCGGCGGCGCGGATCGGGGCGGATCTCCCCGGTGGTCGTGTTGTAGACGATGCGGCTCATGGCAGTGCAGCCTCGATTGCGGCCATGTGGGCCTCCACCTGAGAAGCAAACTCCGCAGAGTCGATGTAGGCACCTGCAGAGTACAGATCAATGTGGGTGTCTTCTACGTGATTCTGTAGGTTCTTGCGGTCGCCAATCCATAGCTCCGCATCGACGCGGGTTCCGACTGCGCGGCCCTCGGTGGTGACAACGCCTGCCATCAAAGCATCAAACTCCGTCGATGAATTGCGGTTGACGCCATACAGCCCTACTGGATAGTCCGTCCAGCCCCCTTGCACTGAGGTGAACTTCTGGGATGAGAAGCTCGCCCAGTACATTGCGTTGTCGCTGCCACGGCTGTAGGTGTAAATACTACCGGCGGTGCGCTCCGCCTCGAACAGCGCGATTGCGTTGGGTTGAAACGGCAGCGCTACCGCAATCCGCACAACGACATGATGATCCGTAAGCCCTAGGTTCGATGTATTGAAACCCGTCTCGATCCTGCTGGCGATAGTGTCGGGGCCAAGCTCTAGGTTGTAACGGGTGTAGTCACCCCCGCTTACATCAACCGCCGTAGGCGCCGGGCCGATCAGCGGCGTCAGCGCACCGGCCAGGGTGCGGGCGCCCTTGAGCAGGCAGCAGGCCCCGCCGTAGGGCACCCGCCAGTCGAAAAATGCTGCCATGGCAGCGGCCACCGCTGGCTCCAGCGCCTGCCCATCGGCGGCTTCCACCGCAGCGATCCACGCCAGGGCCTCGGGGCTGGGGCCGGTGCTGCGCTTGAAGCTGTCCACCACGATCAGCAGCGTCACGGCACCACCCTCCGCGCCCGCAAGCGCACCTTCACCCCCGCGCCGGGGGTCGTGGCGCCGATCTGATCCACGTCAAGCGTCACCACCGTGCCGGCCGCCAGGCTGCTGGTGATGACGGTGGGCGGCGTGGCCGCCGTGTCGGTGCTGGTCTCGCCAGCGTCGATCGTGAGCTTGTTTCCGAGGATGCTCGCGCCACCGCCATTCACGTCCGCCACCAGGGCGGAGCCGGTCGGCGCCGTGGCGCAGTGCATCGACACATCAATGCCCTCGACGGTGAACCCCAGCACGAAACTCTCGATGCCGGCGCCGTCCTCTGCGTCCCCCGAAGGTGCCGTGAGGCTGATCAGCCACTCCACGTCCAGGGCAGCGCTGAGCAGGGTGTCGATGCGGCCGAGCGCGTTCCTGACGCGCTCTACGTCATGCTCTCCCGAGTTGACGACGTGCGGCAGCTCCAGACCAAGATCGGGGGTTGTTTCGTTGACGGGCATCAGATCCTAGCCCCCGGGATTAGTCAGTGTTGGGGAAATCCCAGTAAAACGAGCTTTCGTTAAACTTGAAATCGTCGTTTGTGCTGCTGATCGCGCCGCCAAAGTTGTTCACGAAAATCAGCTCGTCCGCGCCATCGGCGCCAAGGTCTTTATACAGCACCGCATGAGTTGCCGCGATCGTGGCAGGAGTCCAGATCACCTCAGGAATCGTCACCGTGATTCGATTCTCGGCATCATCACGACTGACAACTGGCACCACAACCGCGCCATCAGTCGAGTAGCCATTCCCGTCAGGAATCTCACTCGCACGAGCCGCAGTCAGAAACTCGTGAGAATCCCTATCCTCTGAATACCCATTGAGCAGCATCAGCCGAAACGTGCCCGAGCCGAAATAGGCGTTTGCAATTTTCTCCAGGGTCAGGAGATACGGGCCGCTTGCCATTGCAGAATGTGAGCACTACTGCGATCAGGCTACCGAGCCAAACCGCAGGCCGAAACTGCCGTGATCCACCGTGCCCAGCACGGTCCCAGTCTCAAACCACAGCCAGTGGCCAGCCGGAATCACGGGCGCATTCAGCGCCTGCGTTGAAACCTCCCCGAGGGTTGCGACCATTCCACCAGTCACCACCTCAGTGCCGGCGCCATCCGGCTCTGGGCCGTGGCGGAACGTGAACGGCACCGCCCGGTCGGGTGTCCCCGAGGCCCAGCCCGAAACCTCCACGATCAGCGTCGGCTCCACGACCCGCTCCAGCACCCACCGCTCGCCGCTGCGCACCTTCTCCAGCGCCAGCCGCCGGGGCGGAGGCACAGGCGTGGTGTCGGCTTCCCACACGGGATCGCCCCAGTCACCCGCAGCCTTCGGCCCGTACACCACCAGCCGGCCGTCCACCACCTGCAGGTAGACGCTGCCATTGCCCCCCTGGGTGGGCAGCGGCGGCGCCTCGCCCGTCAGCACCCCGCCATCGCCCCCTGTGGCCTCCTGCGGGGGCTGCTGGCCAGGCACGGGCACCTCCGGCCAGACCTCTCGCCACAGCGCCTCCAGCACCCCGTAGAGCTGTGCTCCGGTCATCGGCAGCGCCGGCACCGCAACCCCGCCGACAGCCGCTGCGATCACCTGCAGCGCCGCGTGCGCCTCGCTGAACGCAAACGGGGGAACAGGAGGGGTCGAGCCCGCCCCGGTTTCCGCCTCCAGCTCCAGCAGGGCCTGGGCAAGCTGTGCCCCGTTGATCGGAGGTGCGGGTAGCGCGGGTGGCATCAGTAGGCGCCGATGCTGTCGGCCTCCACGGTGTCGTCGGAATCAAAAGCCACGGGCCGGTAGCGATTGAGAGCCACGATCGACATGCTTCCATCGTCGCGTTTTCGCGCATCACGAGCAACCCGATACTGCTCGCCGGCAACGGTGATCAGAGCGCCCTGCCTGAGACCTCCAAATACATCGGTCTTCACATACAGCTCATAGTCAGTGACCATGACTTCGCCGTTGGGACCGATGTATTCCTGGGGCATGTCGAGGATCCCGCCCTTCTCCTCAGTGATGCCCAAGGCGGTGACAGGCTTCCCCCAGTCATCAAAAAAGACGCTCAGATCCTCGTCCTCCATCACCGCCGAGGCAGGAGACCCACGGCGGTGCAGGATGCAGCAGCGGAGTAAGTGCCGCCCTCGGTGTGGAACGACAGGCGAATGTACTTCTTGAGGTCGCCTTTCTTGATGCGCAGGCCCTCGCAGTAGGCGTTCTCGCCCAGCTCAGGGAACACCGCGCCCGCCACGTCCTCGGCATCGCTGCCGTTGGATTCATCCCCATGCTGCACCTTGCACTGCATGGTGTTGCCGGCGCCCGAGCCGGCGGCCTGCAGTACCAGCAGCACGTCATCATCGAACGCCGACAGATCCACCGCCGTGGTATCCACAGCGGCGGTCACAGCGGTAGGGGCAAGCACCTCAACGGTGGTGAGCGCATCAAGGTTGCGCGAGCGAACAGCCATGGTCAGTTACCAAGAGAAAGGGGGCAGGATGGTCAGGCAGGCTTACGGGACTGAGCCCGCCGAGTGTGGTGTGTCCGAGAGGCAGGGGCCGGGTCCGAGGGCTCGGGTGCCGGCGGAGGGGCCGGCTTCACCCGCCCCCTGGTCGTCTGTTCACGAGCGAACTGGTCAGTGACCAATGCCCTGGAGCCAGGGCCGTAGTGGATCCCCTCGATCCGCATAGGCGAAAGGATGATGACTTCCATCAGCTCAGGAACACAAAGGCCTCAGGATAGGTGACGCCGAAATCGCAGTCTTGGAGAATGCTGATCTCCACGCTGCCCGAATCCTGATACTTGTAGGGGTTCACACCAATGTCTTGGCCGCCCCAGAGGGCGACAATCGCCCGGCTGAAATCACCCAGAATCGAGTGGTTCACTTCCATCTGATTCGTCACCCGGCACTCATACTCGTTCACCTTGCCGTCGCGGTAGATGTAAAAATCAGCGTTTTCATTCTCCAAGGTAGTCTTGAGCACTCCCCTCGTGTGCGGGCTCATCAGGTGCCGCATGGAATCCACATCCAGATTGGCCAGACTCACCAGCGTTTCAGCCTCCACATACTGCGGGAACGTCCCGAAGTTGTAGGTCTGGCCACCGATCACCTTGTCCGTCCCACCTGACAGCGTGACCGAGTTGATCCCGTTGGTTTGGAGCAGGCCGCGAGGAGTGGAACTGCCGCCCTGCGAATAGACGAAATCCTTATCGATGCCGACTGCGAGCCGCTCGGTCAGGTGCCGCCGCACCCACAGCTCCACACCGAAGCTGGTCTGTTTCATCAGCCGGCGGGTGATCACCGTTTTGGCGCCAACCGTCTTCGGCGCCAGGCTGAGCTGGCCCGTCTCGATAGCGCTGGCCGGGGGAGCGCCGCCTTCCGATACCCAGTAGTGGCTGGGGCCGCTGACTTCACGGGGAATGTCAATGTCCCCCACGAGCCCGGTCAACATCGTGGCGTTCAGTCTCATTAGCCCGAGCTGGTTATAGAGCAACTCGATCATCGAGCCCATCAGCAGCTCGGTATCCACGAGGGCGCCGCCAGAGGTGAACCCGCCGGACTCCAGGGCATTGCGAACTCGGCCAAGCCCCGGAATCTGAGCAATGGCCACGTCCATGGGGACCCGGAAAGCACCCTGGCAGGCCCGGCCGTTCTCGATCGCAGCAGCGCTCGCCTCCAGCTCCAGCCCCGCCTCGTCGCGGAGCTTGGCGTTGGTCGGGTCGGCGAAGTGCCGGATTGCCCGCAGCACTGAGTAGTTCTGCACCTCCTTGGCGCTCATGCCGATCGTGCCGCGCCCGGCCTGGTTCAGGCCCTGGTTCATGGCCAGGCGCTCGCCGCCCAGCACCTCGCCGAGGATGTGAGCCTGGATCTCCTCGATCGTCTTGTCTGAGTCGATCAGGGCGTCACGATCATCGCTGGAGAGATTGGCCCGAGCAGCCAGAGCGCCGACCACCCGAGCACGTTCCCGCTCCTCGGTTCGAGCGTTCTTGATGGCCTCCTCCAGATCGGGAGCGGCAGCGGCAGGGAGAGTCATCGGCTCGGCGGACTTGGGAGCAGTTGATGGAGGCAGGCTACCGGGATCGGTAGCCCGAGCCGCAGGAGGAGCAGCAGGAGCAGGAGGGGCAGGAGGGGCAGCAGAGAGCTGAGAGCGAATCCGCTCAGGCAGCCTGCTCATCACCGCCTCGGGAATCTCCCCGGCCATCGCCAGAGCCTCCTCAGCGTCCGTCACCTCAGTGGCGAGCCCCAGGGCGAACGCCTCCTCCCCGAATAGCCAGCTCTCGGCCTCAAAGTACGGGCGAAGCTCGTCCTCAGGCCGACCCGACGCTTCCACATAGGTAGACAGCAGCGCACCGTCCACCTTCTCCAGCAGGTTGGCGGACTTGCGCAGGTCTTCGGCCCCGCCCATGGCGAAGCTCCACGAGGGATGGATCATCAGCGCAGCGTTGCTCGGCACCCTCCGGCTCTCGCCCGCCATGGCGATCACACTGGCGGCACTCGCGGCGATTCCGGTCACGCTCGTGCTGACCGGGCCGGAGTAGTCACGGAGCTGCTGATAGATCCCCAGCCCGGCGAAAGCATCGCCGCCGTAGCTGAAAATCTCAACATGGACCGGCTGGCCGTTGGCGTCTTTCAGGGCCTTCGATACATCGACGGGGCCGAAGTCCCAGCCGACCTCACCCATCAGATCCAGGGTCACCGCCCCGCCATCACGGGCTGCTGCCCGAACCCGTAGACCCTTCATCCGTTCCTGATCCAGAATCTCGGCACAGGCTACCGAGCCCAGCCTCCTGCAGCAGCTTCTCCTCGTAGGCGAGCTGGGCCACAACCGTTTCCAGATCCTCCCCGGTTGTCTCCGCAATCTGGCCCGCGAGGGTTTCCAGGCGCCCCTTCCTTGCCTCAATCAGCGCCTTGGTCTCCTTGAGCGGGTCAACCCACTTCCACGACCTCGGCTGCCAGCCAGGGGTCAGGTATGGATCGGGATTCACCAGATAGTCACCGAACAGACGAATCGGCAGCACTCCTTGCACCACCGAATCATCCAGCCACAGCTCGTAAACCCATTGATGAAACTGCTGAATGATGATGCCCTGGGTCGAGCGATAATAGTCCCGGTCTTCCAGCACTGCCTGCCGCAATGTTGCCCAGTTCATCTGGGTGAAATCACGGCTGAGCGTTGCATAGCTGAGGCTCAGCGCTGCGGCAAATCGGCGCAGCATCGTGCGCACAACCTCGGGATACTGATTGTCGTCTCCGCCAAGGTCGGGCGTCTCGATCTCCTCGCCATCAGCCAGTTCGATGTACTGCCCAGCGGATGAGCGGGCGATCAGGTCCGCTGTAGTCAGTTCGCCCGGATCGGGCGCCTCGTTCGGCAGTGTCCCCGCCGGGGCCACGTCTGCAGGCGGTCGCTTAATGAACCCCAGCGTATTGGCCGCGTTCCGCTTCTTTACCCAGTGAGCTTTCTCATACTCATTGAGCTGATGAATTGTCGTGATGCCGGGCAGCAGCCACGGCACCTCGCGGGTCTGCTCGATCTCCTCAGGGATAAAAATGTGCCGGATCTCTGATGCTGGCACGATGACGTGCTTTCGCTGCGGGAATCGCCCTGCATTGATGTTGCCCGGTAGGATTGCGTAGTTCGCCACCCGCCCAGTGGCCTGTTCATACTCGATTCCCAGATGCCAGAACCTGCCTGCTGCGGTGGTCGGGCCGTTGTAGTCATCGTCCAGTTGCTGCATTGAGAGCAACTGAAACCTCAGAGTGTTTTCCCCCATCGGCGCCGGGACCCGAGCAGCCCAGACCATGCACCCACCATCAGGCGGCAGGGAATTGGCCACAGCAGCTTCGTACTGAAGGAAACTCCGCCTGCCGGCTAGATCAAAGTTCTCGGCACGACAAAACCGCTTCCACTCCCTTTCAAGAATAGAGTTCTTAGCCTCATCTTTCTCGTTCGTGCTCAGGCTGCCGCCCTGGACCCGTTTATGGATTCCCCCGATCATCTTGATCCCCTTCGGGCCAATCAGGTTCACCATCAAGGTGCGCCGCGCCTGCGCCGCATAGGGATTGAATCGACACTGATACCGAGCCTCCGCTCGCCACCGCCGCAGCCCACCTCTGATCACCTGATCCGAGGGTCCATACAGCGTCGGCACTCCGCCCGTCGTGCGATGCGGTGCCTGCGCCCTCGGCCTCGCCCCAGGGACGGCGAAAGCATGGCGTACAGCGCTCCAGAAGCTCATGGGGTGAACTCAATCAGGACGCGGCGCTGCTGGCGGCCCTGCCGCTCAACCTGCAGCCGCAGCAGCAGGGCCTGCTCGCGCTGCTGCAGCCAGCGCAGGTCCGCCCTCAGCAGCCGGCGGCCCATGTAGCGACCGGCGCCGACCTCGTACTCCTGCGCCCGGTACACCGCCGCAATCGCGGCCCGCACCGCCTCCAGTTCGATCTCGGTCGGTGATCGCAGGTCGAGGGGGCCAGGATCCCCGGAGAACAGCAGGCTCGGGAGCACCTCAAGGCGGGCCCCCGCGAACCATGCCGCCGTGGAGCCCCCGGCGGCGGTGGCAACGCCCTGCGCTGCCCACGGCCCTGCGTCCATGCCGGCGGTATCCGCAGCGTCCAGCGTGAAAGCCCAGCCATCAGGGCCGAGCACACCCACAGCGGCCACCCCGGCGCTCCCCGTCAACGGGCGCAGGTACACCGTGGCGCCAGCAGCGTCAGCCGGCACCGTGCTGTCGGTCCACTCCATGTCCGTTCCCGCAACGATCTGGGCAGGCAGGCTCATGCGTCGGAGAGGGCTCGGATCAGGCTACCGAACCAAACCTATCAAAGCCACTCAGAAATAGCGCTCACGGCGATGTTGGCCGCTGATCGTGATACAGATTCCAGCAATTCCTGCTGACCCTGACAGCCACCAACCCGCCTCGCCTGAGGGGTGACCGGCGAGGTTGAACACCAATGATCCAGCCCAGCTCGGCAGTGGTGAGCCCCAGGCTGGACGCCGCCGCCCGATCCGCTGCCTCCAGCCGGCTCAGCAGTGAACCACTGTCGGGCAGTGTCGGCGGAGTCCGGCGACTCGGCCGCGTCCACAGATCGCTGATCCGCACCTCTCCACGGTGGACCCGCTGCGCAGCCGCGCTCACCTCATCCGCCTGGGCGCCACTCAGCCAGGCAACTCGCCCCCGGCCATCAGGCCCAGGGCCCTTGCTCGTGGTGATCCCCAGTGCCCTCACGATCTCGAACACCGAGGCCCTGCTGAGCGGCAGGCTCTCGGCCAGCGCTGCCAAGCGAATGCCATCAGTCACAACCCACCTCCTGCAGGATGCTCCGCTGATCTGCCTCGCTTGAAACCACGAACCACAGGTGATAGAGCCGATCATCCAGATGATGCACCAGATCCCGGTAGTACATCCCCGGCCGATGGTGCAGCTTGAATACAGCAGCAATCTGCCTCCTTTCTTTCTTACTGAGCCCCGAAAGGGCGGACCTCGTTGAAACGTCGCGTGATGGTCTTGTAGCTGTCATTGATTCGTCGTTGTTCGGTTTTCAGTGTGTGCAGCCGTGATGCGAGCGTGATCACATCGCTGGCACGCTGCTGCAGGTTGTGCAGCGTCCGGGTCGAGGGCCTCCGGCCCTGCTCGCGCATCCGGGCCACAATTCGCTCCCAGCGCTCGCGCTGCTCCACCGCCTGCGCCAGCAGCTCCTCTGCGGCCTCCAGCTCCTCCCGCAAGGCGGCATGACGACCGTTGAGGTTGCGCAGCTCCCGGCGCAGGGCGGAGGGCCTCTGGCGGGGCCTGGCAGGCGCTGGCGGAGGAGGCGCAGGCGGCCGGCGTTGGCGGGGGCGCTGCAGGGCGTAAACAGAGCAGCCGGTCGTCAAGACGAACAGCCCAACGATCCCAACTGAGGCCAGGGTCCCAACCCCGACCCTCACCATGGTTGGTAAATCTGGCGGTGGTGAAAGCTGCATCGCTCACACCACCCTCTCCTCGATCCGCTGCAGCACCGCCAGGATCTCCTCAAGCAGTCCCTCGACCCGGATCGGTGGTGGTGCAGCCTTAAGCCGGGGGCGCAGGCGCTCCCTGGCGAACCGCTCCACCTCCTCGCGGCTGAACCGCATCGACTGCCCCAGGTCAGTCGGCGGCAGCGCATTCAGGCGATCGGCACGCCACTGGCCCTGGTGCGCATAGCGGTAGATCGTGGCTCGTGACCGGCCATAAGCAGCCTCTACATCTTCCACCGTGAGAATGTCGCTCAGGCTCATGTCCACTCCCTACTATTGACGACCCCATTCTTCCTGCCGCTGTCCAGAACCCAGCGCATGAAAGGATCGCCCTTAAACAGGTTGTCGCTGACGCTTGCATACTGCACAAAATCCCGGTTGTCAATCGCCGAGCCTTTTTTGGCCTTGCCCTTGTCCAGATCGGCGTAGCGCCGGTTCCCGTTGCGATCCTTAAACCTGCCGCCGCGACTTCCCAGGATGATCCCATACGGAATCTCGGGAATGATCGGGCCAAACCCGAAGCGGATCAGGTTCATTCCCGACAGATCCAAGCGGTTTCTCCTGAGGATGAGGCGCTTAGGCTTGGTGTAGCGCACCACACCATCCTCGCCGGAGTTTCTGTAGGCATAGATGCCGCCGTTCTTGCAGCGCAGCAGATCAGTATCGCAGATGCTGCAATCCTCCGAAGCGTCAACTGCGATTACCTCGCGCCGGTTGAGGATTCGGGCCTTGTAGAGGCAGTGGCTCAGGGTGTGCCCTGCACCCTCTCTGCCAAAATACGTCGAGGGGCCTTCGCTGACTCCCTCAAACCCGAGGCCAAAACCATGGAACTCAGTGCATCCAGGGCCGACATAAAGCTGGTGCCCAGGCCGTTGACCCAGAAAGAGAATGTCTACCGCGTTGCATCGAGCCGGTGCCTCCTCCCTGAGCAGCTTGACGTGATTGGGATGCAGGTTGTCATCGAACAGCTCTTTCTTCTTCGGCCTCAGGCGCAGTTCGCCAGTGATGCGGCCATGCTTTAGGGTCAAGTCTTTCACTGGCCCGACTACCTCAATGTGCCCATCGAAGTAGCCCAGTTCAATCTCTCGGCCGGAGTCTTTCTTGGTGAATCTGATGGTTTCTGTCATGGTGTGGCAGGTAACGTTGCTTCGTGGTTCAGGCGATAGATGAGCCCAGTCTCTGAGCGGATCGAGGCACTACAGCGAATCTCCCGCCCTGTGATCGAGCAGGCATTGCGGGCCCCAGGCGTCTTAAGCACGCCTGCATTGGCTCGCCGATCGCCCACCTTGATACTGACGCCTTGCACCGGCCAATAGGCCGCAGTAGCAGGCCCCTTTGCCACCACATAGGAGACAAGCACCCGCCGAATTGTTGGGACCCGAAAATGCACGTTGATGGTGGTTCTGCTCGCCGACAGGGCCACTTCATCGCAACGGGCTACCGTGTCGCCATGCCGCTCATCCCAGATCGACGCTCGGCAGTACACCGGGGTGATCACACGCACCTCAGGCACCTCTCTGATCTGGGCGAGAGAAATAGCAAGGGCAAGGGGAATCATTGAGCAGCCTCCGGCATAAGTGAATTGATGATGAACTCTGCAATGGCCACGACAACCCATAACGGCCACAGCAGGTAAAGAGACAGCATCACAGCGGCGTAGTCCAGTCCAGCCGGCCAAGTCTTCGCCCTGGCCAGATGAACCCAAGCGGCGGAAACCGCGATCGGCAGATAGGCGAGGGCGTAGGTCATTGTTCCTGGGCATTGTTGATCAGGGTGAGCAACTGGTCGGCGACGGTGCGCCAGTGATTGAGACCCTCGCGGAGCTGCGCGTTTTCGCGCTCTAGTGCTTGTTGCTTCCGCCCGTAGGCGTCGAGGACCGCTAACAGCTTTATGCACAATCCATCAGCGCGCCTCTCAGCGCTCCTTGGCATGGAAGGGGCAACGTAATCATCAGCCAGCGCGGAGAGGCGTTGAACCAAGTCTGTAAGCGTGGCTTCGTCAGTCATCGCCACCACCTGCAAACCAGTCATCAACTAGAGCGGGCAAGGCAAGCGAATCAGCACGAATCAGATTAGGTCCAATGTATTCAAGGCCAGCATTGAGCCGTTCAGTGATCGCTGCCGCCAGGCACGATGCGATTGTCCAGGAATCGCCAAACATGTCGTCATACAGTTTAATCCGAACGACAGCCTTGCCCGCCTTGGTGGCGCGTCCGGTCTTGGGGTGGATGCGATAAGGCTCAATCCCAAATGATCGGGTTGCACAGCCCGAGAGTGAGCACGGGATCCAGTAGCGGTATTCAGTGGCCATGGCCTTGTGGTGGGACGATGGCTCAGGTGGTGATGCCGGCGGCGGCGGCTTGTTGCCTGGGGGTGGTGGATTGCTGCCCTTTCTGGCCATCACAACCACCAACTGATCTTGCGGTTGACAATAATCACGGTGAGCACCAGGCAGATGATGCCGATGGCGGCGAGGATCATGAGTTTGGTCATTGTTCTGCCTCTGCAACGTGAACTGCGAAGATCCGCTCAACCCCCACTATTGGGCCACAAGAGCGAACGTGCTCAGGCAGAAGGGAATGGAGCACTTTGCGGCTCTCTGGTTCCATAGGATACTCAAGGGAGTGAGGCAGCAAGTCTCGGTGAATAGATAACGCACATTTAGAGAGGTAGCACCCCATCCCAAACTTGGTATAGTCATGCAAGACTGTTACCAGAAAGCAAAGGTATTCACTCATTGTTTGTCTCCTTTAGGGGCAAGGGAATTTGGTCATCGTTGAGCATGGCTTTTGATGTATTGGTTAAGGCCGTCGCGTAGGGAAACTGCGGCTTCGGGCGCCAAGATCAACTCCTTGCCAGGGATGGAAATGATGAAGTCTCTGCGTCCGTCCGGGACCTCAGAGTAGGCAATTACCTGGCCCTGTTCGTTAGTGTAGATCTCCCTGGACTCGATCGCATTAAGGCATTCGTGCGCGAACTCTGCCATGAGAGCTGCTGCTATGTTGTGTATCTTCCGTTCATTCGGGTGAAGCGCCAGTATTACAAGCGCTTCCTGTTCTCTACCTAACCTGTCATCGTCGCCATCTTTTGCCGCCACGGCCATGCGTGCAAGCAAGCATTTAAGTATGTTGCACCCTGATGTGTAAAGTTGCTTAGGCATCACTCACCTGCTGCTTGATCTCGGGTTTCATTGAAAGTCCTCAAATCCGTGGATAGCTTCGTCCCAGACATCGGTCTGGTCCTCTTGCGAACATTCCCGGTCCCACGTTCGGCGCAGGTCCGGGGGGAGAATGGGGATGATCTCGGCCTGTGGTAATCCGACGGTGTAACCGGCACGGAAGAACGACACCAGCCGGTTGAAAGTTTCTTCGTCCGGGCCTTCCATTCCTGCGATCTGTTCTGGCGTCAGCGGCAGTGGCGACGGCGGGCCGATCTCGTTGCAGGGGGGGGTCACAGTTCCTCCGCCGCCCGGTCGGCTGCTTGGATCAGGGCCGCACGGATTCGCTTGCGTTCACTCGCCGTTGATGCGATCAGCAGGTGGATCTGCCGTCTCAGCCGGCCAGCGGTCGGCACCATCGCCGACGTGTCCGAATCCCGCGCATGGCCGGGGCCCCCAGCCGGATAATCAAGCTCAAGCTGCATCGTCTCAGGCTCACGACCCCGAGACTTTACCACATAGGAGCAGCAGCACGACGCCTGCGGCGCGGCCCAGGGGCGGGGGCGGGAGCACTGGCCTCCGGCGCAGGGGCCGCCCTCTCCAGTGCCCGCCTGCGCTTCTCCCACTGCTCATCGCTCCACCGATCCAGCCCCAGCATCAGCGCCGCCGCCCGGTTGTAGACCCGCACATCGAGGGGCTCGTTCCGGTCCCGCGTCTTCTCCCACTGGTATCTCGTGTAGCCCCGCACCAGCTTGCGCCGCAGCTCCTCCGACACCAGCCCCTCGAAATACTCCCGCCCGTAACGCGGGTCCTCGGGCCAGTGGCAGAACCCAAACGGCTCCGGCTCCTCCGCTGTCAGCGGTGGCGGCTGCCGCAGCCATCCGTACAGCTCCCGTTTGATCACACCACCACCCACCGGCCACAGCCTCACGCCATTGGGCCGCCGCTTCCCCTGGTAGGTCACGTCCTGCCAGCTCGGGGTCCCCAACGCAGTCGGCAAATCACGGCCCTTGATCGCCCGCACAACCTTGCTCCCCTGTTTCCGCACCCAGGCATAGACCACCTGCGTCTGGTCTCCCGCGTCCACCGTCACCATGTCCAGCCCCAGCCGCGCACCGCCGGCTGTCGAGAACTTCCGCGCCACCTCCCGCTCCAGATCGCGCCATGGGCACGGCTTGAGCGGGTCGCGCTGGATCACGCTCGTGTCACCTGGCAGCACGATGTAGTCGATGCTCCAGCTCCGCTGCCCCACGCCCCAGGCCAGCACCTCGGCCTCCAGCCGATCGCGCTGCACGTCCACGCCCATCGTCAGCACCAATCCGCCCTCCGGCACCTCGCCCACCCGATACGACTCCCGCCGCTGCATCAGCGGCTCCCAGTCCGGCACCTCCGCCTGCTCCGCCCAGGGCTCGGCCAGCACCGTGTTCACCCATGGTTTCAGCTTCGCTTCATTCTTGCCAGCACGATGCCGGAGAACCACAATGTTCTCCCAGCTCTGCCACCCCAGCGGGCTGTAAAACGCCGGTAGCTGATAACCTTGAGTCTTGCTTTCTGGGTTGCTGGGAACCCACACACCTAGATCTTCCCCGTACCACCACGCTTTCGTAGACTCCGGTATTCCAGTACCGCAACTCGGACAGATAAACACGGCCGGGGTCTCCAGATGGCCATGCTTCAGCCCTGGATCTTTCTCGTCGTAACGAACATTCGCCCAGTCCAGAGCGTGCATGTGCCCGCAATGTGGACAGGGAACGTGATAATGTCTTTGATCAGATTGCTCCCACTTCTCCCAGATGTGCGACTCGCCGAGCACTGTCGGAGTGCTCGTCCACATCTGTTTCTTTCTGATGCCAAAGGTCCGCGTCCTGGCCTCAACAATCGCAATCGGCGAGCCCTCGTCTCCTGCTTCCCTGGGCCACCGATCAATCTCATCGCCGCCCAGGTAGCGAATTGACATCATCGCCAGGCCCGCAGGTGCATTCGCGCCACCCATCGCAAGCAGGCCACTCGGAAACTCCTTGAACAGCAGCGTATTCCCGCCGTCACGCTCACGGTTTGGTCGAATCTTCGTGCTCAAGCTCGGGCAAGCATCAATCATCGGCTGCACCCGCGTCTTGCTATAACGCTTCGCCATGTCAATTGTAGGCTGCACCATCATCGTGGGGCCTGGCGCTATGTCCATCGTGTAGCCAATCCAGTTATTCACCCCTTCCGTCTTTCCCAACTGGCTGCCGAACACCAGCACCACCTCTTGCACCGACGATGATGCGCTCAGTGCATCCATCGGCTCCCGCAGGTACGGGGTCCGACTGGTCCGCCAGGGGCCGTGCTCGCTTGACGACAGCGGGCTCAGCACACGGAACCTGTCGGCCCACTCGCTCACTGTCAGGTCAGGAGCAGGCGCCAGCGCATAGCGGTACGTCGCCAGCAGACGATCTACCTGCTGCTGCTGGTCATCCACCACCGAGGGCCTCCAACGCCGCCCTGTGCTCCTGCTCCAGCACCCCACGAACCACCGCCTTCTGCTCGGTGTTCAGCTCGCCCACCTCCGAACAGATCCGGTCCAGCACCCGCGCTGGGATCGCCTCGATCGCATCACGGATCTGCCGGCACACCTTGAACCACTCCACGTCCACCCTTGCCACCGCGATCAGCTCGC
>JBCBTI010000014.1:0-65485 GCA_039818745.1 Cyanobacteria bacterium J06638_7 | reverse complement strand
TGGGCCTCGAAGAGATCGCGGGCGGCGTTGGTGACGATGGCGGAGGCGTTGGAGGTGATGCGGTTGACGGCATCCATCCGCTTGTTGCTGTCAGCGACCATGGCCGCGAGAGCATCGATCTGACCAGCGTTGATGAATTCGCCGCGGGCATCAGCCTGGGCAACAACCTTGGTGAAGGCGTCGAACATGGGGGAGCTCCTGTTCTCGACGGAGTGTCGGGGAGGGTGGGTACGGGGCCAGGTTGGCTTGAACTGGCGCCAGCGGGAAGGCAGGCCTGCTGCGCCGGATACTCGTCAACTTGACGTCACCATTGTTGGTGATCGCGGGCATGGGGGTGGGCTGTGGTTCACAAACGGTCATTCGCGCCTGCGGCTGCTAGGTTCTCCCGCTGCGGGGCCTCCCAGGGCTCGCACCAGAAGTTTCTCGGCTCAGATCCACACAGAAAAGGGCCCCTGAGGGGCCCCGGTACAGGCCTGTTCCGCAACAGGATCAGCCCTGTTTGGCTGAAGGCTTCGCCTTCTTGCGAGCTGGGGCAACCTTGGAGGAGGCCATGTCACCTCCATTCACTGTGACCCCGGTGATCCTTCCGCCCATGCGCTGAACCATGCGCATGGCTTCGTTCATGCGGGTGTAGGGCACATTCATGACCATGTCAGCCGTGCGGGAATAGTCGTTGTTGGCCAGACCCGTGACGGTGAAGGTGACCTGGCGGCTGCTGCTGAAGCTGGTGGCTCGGGTGCCTGCAGAAACCTTCATAGCTGGAAAAGCGAAGTGAGAAGCATGGGATGGGAAGACTGAGCGCGTCGCGTTCAGTTCACGGGCGTGATGCTGGCGATGCGGCCGCCTTCACGCAGAATCTGCTGCTGGTACTGGAGCAGCTTGTTGAAAGGAATGAAGCGCACGCGATTGCTGCGCTTGTGCAGACGGTAGTTGTTGAATCCGGTGATCTCCACCCGGAAGGTCCTGCCCTCCTCGCCGGACCCCACTCCCTGGCGGGTCACTCCGTCGCTCGCCACCTTGCGGAACATGGCGCCCTTGGCGTTGGGACTCACCACCGGCAGAGGCTGCTCGGCATGGATCGCCGGGTTGAGACGCGACTGGGTTTTCAGCAGATCGCCACGCACGGAAGCGCCAACCCCACGGGTGAGCTGCAACATGTAGGAGAACTGCAGGCCCTGCTGGCCGGAGTTGTAGTTGAAGCCATGCAGGAAAGGCACAACCTCTTCGCCAAAGCGATCCTGATACTCCGCGCTGTCGAGATAGGAATCAATCTCGGCGTCGAACCCCTGATCCTGGAGAATCGTGAAGTGCTCGAGCATTTCGGCTTTGTTCTGCGGTGCCCGACCCAGGAGGTGCTTGAAGTTCAGCTCGATGAACCGGTATGGGTTGCAGTTCTCGAAGAACTTCTGCTTGTAGAGTCCGCTCTTGGCGACCTGTCGAACAAACTCACGTACACTCAGATAGCCGCGCTTGAAGAGCGACTCAGGCCCTTCGAGGCGCTCACTCTTCATCACGTACTGATTACCGAGAACCTGACGATAGACAGCGCGGATCAGAGCTGCCTTGTCATTTTCAGTGGCATTCGTCCAGTTTTCCTTGGTGCGATCGTTGGCGAAACGCTCAATGCCCAGGTAGGCAGCGTTGGCGAGGGTCATGAACTTGCAGGGGCGGGAGAGGGGCGGAGCCACTGCGATGAGCCGCGCATCGCTGGGCAGCTCCTTGGTGTAGAGCTGTTGGCAGCGGAGCAATCGGTGGGAATGCTGGAAGCGGAACTGTTGAAAACTGAACCGTTGCCTCCGAGCAGCCCTTTGATCCGATTGGATCCGTGGCAGCCTTGTTGATCCGAAGCAGACTTCAGGTGCGGGCCTGTCGACTGCCGGCTATCAGGCTGGATCCTATGGGCCTGCCTGTGTCTCTTCACAGGCTTTCCTGAATCGTTACAAAGTCACCCCTCGCCCCCCTGGCATTGCGGTGAGGGATCGATACCATCGGCCGCACGGTGCTGCTCCCTGCGGTGTCCGCTTCGTTCCACCGACCGGTTGTGGCCAGCGATGTCCTCCCAGCCGCCAAACCAGCCCCAGTTCCCTCGGCCAGCTGAGCCCTCGGCCCAGGACAGCCAGCGACTGGCCGACCAGCTCCACGCCCTCTCGCAGGTGGTGGAGACGATCACCTACCGCCTGCTCGACCTCGAGGAGCGGGCGGCAGTTCAGGAGCAGGGCCTGCAGCAGCTCATTGCTGAGGGGGTGGCGGGCTCGCCGGCGGAGTCTGCAGCTGCTCGGGAGGCTCAGATCCGCCTCGATGACACCGAGGAGCGCCTGTTGCGCCTTGAATCCGTGCTCGCCGGCGCCAGCTCCGCAACCGCCGGCCATCTCAGCCTGGTCGCCAGCGACGCAGGCCCTCAGCCCGACACCGGTGCCTGGACGCGAGGCACTCAGGCGGCGGTGGACATTGATGGCCCCTTCCTGGAAGAGCCGGAGCAGCCCTTCCTCGATGAACTCGAGCCAGATAGGGAGCCGGCGGAGGAGGACTCCGAGCCGCCTCCCGGCTACCTCACTGCCTGAAGGCGGCATGCCAGGCGACGGGAATTTCGTCGCTGTAGTCGTCGGTGCGGCCGAACTCGAAAGGGCCGGCCAGGGATCCCCACACCTGCGCGTGGGAGGCAGGGTCGTGGCCGGTGTCAATCGTGCGCATGCCCCGGGGATCGAGCTCCAGCCGGCTCACCAGGTAAGTGGTGGTGCCCTTGCGTTCCACCAGGCAGCGGCAACCGGGCTCGACTTCGCCGATGAAGCCAGCTCCCTCCTCGCGCACGTGGTAGGAGCAGCCCTCCAGCAGTCGCAGATCGCCGCACTGGATCAGCGCCCGGCGCTCCGGGTCATCCACCGCTCCCCAGAAGCGCCGCTCATCCATCACCGCCTGGTTGTGAATGACCAGAGACTCGCCCAGGCGCTCCGGACGCAGCACCCGGATCCGGTACGGCGCGGCGGGGTTGATCGCGTAGCTCTGCTCCAGCAGCAGAGAGCCGGGGGGCAGCTGAGGCAGGGGCCTCATCTTCACCAGGATGTGGGCATAGAGGGGCGGATTCTCGAAAGCCTGCTGCTGGTTGCTGAACCCGCCGCTCAACAACTGCACCAGCCGGCTCAGGGGGCTGTCCATCGGTCCATCGACTTGGGTGGTGGTGAGCGTGGGGTGAGGCGGCAAGCCTGAGCTAGAGCCCGAGCAGGCGCAGACGGAAGGCCGCCACCTGCAGGGCCAGCTCGGGCTGGCCGCGTTGAAAGGGGTGGTCCGCCAGGTGCTTGAGGATCAGCGCCTGCTTCTGCTCCCGGTCCAGGCCATGGTCGGGGTACTGCTGCTCAAGGCCACGCCAGGCCTCATCGAACGCCTGGGCAAAGCTGTCGGCGTTGTTGAACTGCCGGCCGGCCAGGGGCGGAGCCGATGCGGGCGGGATGGCGGAGTCAGGCGCAGGTGTCGACGGCAGCTCAGGCATGGCTGGGATGGGGAATCCCCGCTGCTGGCCCGCCATCCTGCCATTGACCGAGCATCGAGGACCGTGCACCGAGGACCGTGCACCGAGCAGGGACCTTGCAAGCCAGTCGCCCGTTCCCGGACCTCTGGCTGGTCGCAATGCCAGGACCCAGATTTGAACTGGGGACACGGCGATTTTCAGTCGCCTGCTCTACCAACTGAGCTATCCCGGCCCGTCTGCCCAGGCCCGCCGAGGCGCTGGCCTGAATGACGATCTGATCTTAGATCACGGCTCTTCGGCTGCCGGGGCCTTGCCGGCGTGCGCCCCACGCAGGCCATCCCCAGCACCTGCCAGCCCCTGCCGGCCAGCGCTGTGGCCGCGGCACAGGCTGTGGCTCCCGTGGTGAGGATGTCGTCGAGCAGCAGCACCTCCTGCCTGGAGCCGTCGGCATGCTCAAGGCACTGGAAGGCACCCTGCTGGTTCTGCCAGCGCAGTTCCCGTCCCAGCCGGTGCTGCCCCAGCACAGGCCGGCTGCGCACCAGCAGGCGGCCCTGAGGCCAGCCCAGCTGCTGCCCCAGCACCGTCGCCAGCAGCGGCGGCAGGGGATTGCCGCGCCGCTTCCAGCTGGGAATGGCCACCAGCAGCGGCGCTGGCCCCGGCCGGCGCCGGGGCCGCAGTGCCCGTAGGCCGGCGACCAGGCCTGGCAGCAGGGGCGCGAGCCGCTGGCTGCTGGGATCGCGTCGCAGGGCCAGGAGCTGCCGGCGCAGTCCTCCTTCGTAGGCACCGGCTGCCCACCAGGGCAGAGGTTCGAGGCCGGTCAGGCCGCTGGCCGGCAAGTGGAGGCCGTGGTGCAGAGGCGGCCGCAGCAGCCACTCCAGGGGCAGCCACTGCAGCAGAGAGAAGCCGGGGACCGCTGCGCCATCGCGCTCTGGGCAGCCGCTGACTGGCATGGCTGGTTGAGCGTGCTGCGTTCAGCATTCCCACCCGGCGCTGCTGCCGCCGCTCAACCGGCTCAGGCCCGTGGCAGGGCCCGCAGCATCGCCACCAGGGTGCGGTGGGCGTCCTCGCTGTCACTGAGCGTGTGGTCAAAGGGCACCGCGAGCGCTGCGCCGTCCACCTCCAGGTGCATCGCCTGGGGTTCGACGGCCACCATGCGCGCTGAGCTGGCGGCGGCGATGCCGCCGTAATGGCGGGCATAGGCCAGCACCGCCTCGGCGTGGTCGTCGTTCATGTGTTTGCAGATCCGATCGCTCACGGTGGTGGTGAGGGGGTCGGCGGCCATGGCGAGGGAACCGGGGGCAGCACCATTGTGCTGCCGGCGATCAGGCCCCGGCATAGCGCTGCCACAGCAACACCCCCAGCCGGATGGCGCTGAAGCTCACATAGCCCGCCAGCACCACGAACAGCGCCATCGAGATCCAGACGCGCAGCTGGTTGTTCATGGCTCAGGCAGGGCGGCTGCGGCCAGTCTGGCCATACCCAGGGCCGCGCCCAGCCCGGGGCGGTTCAGCACAGGACAACCCAGCAGCCGCTGCCGGATGGCGCGCCACTGCGGATTGCGGGCGCCGCCCCCCAGGCTGATGACCCGCTGCACCTCCGGAGCCCCCAGCTGCCGCAGTCGGCACCAGCCGGCCCGTTCAATCTCGGCCAGGCCCTCCAGCAGACCCTGCAAGAACAGCGCGTCACTCACCGGCCTGGGTGCCAGCACCGGCTCCAGATCGGGATCGTCTACCGGAAAGCGCTCGCCACGGCCGGGCAGGGGGCGCAGGGCAAGCCCGCTGACCGTGGCCGGATCGATCTGGCGGCTCAGCTCCACCAGCTGCTGATCGCTGAAGAAGCGGCGCAGCACTCCTGCTCCGGCGTTGGAGGCCCCGCCCACCAGCCAGCGCCCCGCCAACCGGTGACAGCTCACCCCCGGACCACGAATCGGCCGGGGACACCACTGCTTCAGCACCAGGGTCGTCCCCAGCACACTCACCCCGTCATGGTCGCCAGGGGCGGCCGCCAGCACCGCCGCATTGGCATCGGTGCTGCCTGCCACCACCTGGCAGGCAGGGGGCAGATCCAGGGCGGCGGCAGCGGCGGCTGAGATGGCGCCGAGCAGCTCGCCGCTGGCACGGATCGCCGGCAGGCCGGAGCTCCAGGGCTGGGCGGCGATCTCCCCGGCCCAGCTGCGGCTCTCCGGATCCCAGCCCAGGCGAAGGTTGTTGCCCTCTTCTCCCCAGCGCCAGTCGCCCAGCAGCCAACCCATCAGCCAGTCGGCCTGGTGGCGCAGCAGCCACGGCTGCCGGCCGGGCGAGGCTGCCGCGGCCTCCAGCAGTCGCAGGGCCCGCGCCAGGCTGCTGGAGGCACTGCCGGCCTGCCCCTCAGCAGCCAGCGCTGCTGCCGCGGCGGCCTGCTCGGGGCAGGCCAGGTGGTACGGCAGGGCTTCGGCCAGGTTCACCCCCCGGTGGATCCCGGCGCAGGTGCTGCCATCGCCGCGGCAGAGCAGCAGGGTGCCGGAGGTGCCTGCCAGGGCCACGGCCCCCACCCGGGTGCGCAGAGCGCGGGGCAGCTGCCGGCAGAGGCCCTCCAGGCCCTCCAGCCACCCCTGGGGCTGGGTGAAGGGCCTGGGGTAGGGGCTGGAGACTTCCGCCACCACGGCACCGTGGCGGGCCACCAGCGCCAAGCGCAGGCCGCTGCTGCCGAGGTCCACCCCCAGAGCCAGGCTGGCCCCGGCCCCAGTCACGGGCTCAGGCGGCGACGCGGCTGGCTGTGGCCTGCTGCAGAGTGGCGGCAATCGCCTCCACGTCTTCCCAGGGGAGGTTGAGATCGCTGCGGCCGAAATGGCCGTAGGCCGCCACGTCCTGGTAGAAACGGCCGCCGCGACGGCGGGGCAGCTCGCACAGCTCGAAGCGCTCGATGATGGCTCCGGGCCGCAGGTCGAAGTGCTCCTGCACCAGGGCGGTGAGGTCGGCGTCGTCGATCGTGCCAGTGCCGAAACTCTGCACCAGGATGCTCACCGGCCGGGCAACCCCGATCGCATAACTGAGCTGAACCTCGGCGCGACGGGCCAGGCCGGCGGCAACCAGAGCCTTGGCCACATGGCGGGCGGCATAGGCCGCCGAACGGTCCACCTTGGTGGGGTCCTTGCCGGAGAACGCGCCTCCGCCGTGGCGGGCGTAGCCGCCGTAGGTGTCCACGATGATCTTGCGTCCGGTGAGGCCGGCATCCCCCTGGGGCCCTCCCACCACGAATTTGCCTGTGGGATTGACCAGAAACCGCGTGCTCTGGCGGCTGGGCCGCAGATTCAGATCCGCGCTCACCGGTTCGACCACGTGGCTCCAGAGATCGCCGGCGATGCGCTCGCGCAGCAGTTTCTCATCGCTCACTCCCTCGATGCTGGGGGTGTGCTGAGTGGAGATGAGGATGGTGTCGATCGCCACTGGACGGTCGTCCTCGTAGACCACGCTTACCTGGGTCTTGCCGTCGGGCAGCAGGTAGTCGAGCGTGCCCTCGCGGCGCACCTGGGAGAGCTGGCGGGCCAGGCGATGGGCCAGGCTGATGGGCAGCGGCATCAGCTCCGGGGTTTCGTCGCAGGCGTAGCCGAACATGATCCCCTGGTCGCCGGCACCCACCAGATCCAGCGGGTCGCCGTCGTGGTCGTCCGCCTCATCCACCCCCCGGGCGATGTCCGGCGATTGCTGGTCGAGGGCCACCAGCACCGCGCAGCTGTGGGCATCGAAACCGCCGGCGCGGGCGCTGCTGTAACCGATGCCTGCGATCACCTCCCGCACCAGGGTGTTGAAGTCGATGCGGGCGCTGGTGGTGACTTCGCCGGTGAGCAGGCAGAGCCCTGTGTTGACCACCGTTTCGCAGGCCACGCGACTGGCGGGATCCTGGCTCAGCAGGGCATCCAGCACCGCATCACTCACCTGATCGCAGATCTTGTCCGGATGCCCCTCGGTCACCGATTCGGAGGTGAAGACGTAGCGGCTCATCGGCCCCGGCACAGGAGCGCATCAGCCTATGCGCAACGCGCCTCCAGCTCCTGCCAGCGGGCCAGTTGCGCGTAGCGGCCGTCCAGGGGCGGCCGCTGCCGCCAGCCGGCGCTGTAGCCCAGCACCACTCCCACCCCGGCCTGCTCGGCCATCCGCAGGTCGCTGTTGGCATCGCCGATCAGGGCGCAGCGGTCAGGCTCCACGCCCAGTTCGCTGCAGAGGGCCAGCACCGCGCCGGGATCGGGCTTGCGGGGCCGCTGCTCGGCGCTGCGCAGGGCCTGAAAACACCCGCGCAGGTTCTCCGCGGCCAGAAAGCACTCGATGCCCGGGCGCTCGTCGTTGCTGATCACGGCACAGGCCACCCCTGCCCGGTTGAGCTGGTGGAGCAGGGAATGGAGACCTGCGGTGGCCCGGGGGGCTGGCCCGCCCGCGCCGCCGTCGGGTCCGTCGCAGTGATCGAACACGGCCTCGGCCAGGTCGAGGGCCTCCGGCCAGCCCAGGCCGAGCTGGGCCAGGGCGGTGGCGGTGGAAATGAGGTTGTGCTCCCGGCTGGCCACCGCCGTGGTGCCTGCCGGGTGAATGGTGTCGCCCTGCAGCCCATAGGTGGCCTCCAGGCGCGGCCCGAGTTCGCTGAGCACACCAGGCCAGAGCTGCGGATGGCGCTCGCGCAGCAGTCGCTGGCAGCATCCGACCCTGGCCTGGGCCAGCGCCACCAGCCTGGGCTCGCTGTGGCAGAGGGTGCCGTCCTTGTCGAACAGCACGGCCTCGATCGAGCAGGGGGGGCGATCAAGGGTGACGATGGGGGGCCTGGGCGGTGACTCCGGCCCCCTGTGGCGGGCCAGCACCCCCCCGCGCAGCAGCAGATGGGTCAAGCCGCACTCAGTCCAGGGTCACGCCCATGGGCTCGTTGTCCTCGGCCTGCTCCATCAGCATCTGCTTGTAGCGGGCGGCCATCTCCTCGGCGCGATCGAACACCTTCTGGGGGTCGGTGAGCATGTCGCCGGGCTCGGGCTCGAGGGCCTTGGTGGAGAGGGAGATCCGGCCCCGTTCGGCATCGAGGTCGATGATCATCACCTTCATCTGATCGTTCACGTTCAACACCGAATGGGGGGTTTCGATGTGCTCGTGGCTGATCTCGGAGATGTGCAGCAGGCCGCTCACACCGCCGATGTCGATGAAGGCGCCGTAGGGCTTGATGCCGCGCACCGTGCCCAGCACCACCTCGCCCACTTCCAGGCGGTTCATCTTGCGTTCCACCAGGGCGCGCCGATGGCTGAGCACCAGGCGGTTGCGCTCCTCGTCCACTTCCAGGAACTTGAGGGGCAGGAAGTCGGCCACCAGCTCTTCCTTGGGCTTGCGAGTGCTGATGTGACTGCCGGGAATGAAGCCCCGCAGACCCTCCACCCGCACCAGGGCGCCACCGCGGTTGGTGGCGAACACCTCGCTGTAGATGGTGGCATCCTCCTTCTGCAACTGGCGCACCCGCTCCCAGGCCCGCTGGTACTCGATGCGGCGGATGGAGAGCGAGAGCTGGCCGTCCTCGTTCTCCTCACTCATGATGAAGAACTCCCGGATCTCTCCGGGTTGGAGCACGTCAGCCAGGCCCTCCACCCGGTTGATCGAAACCTCCTGAAGGGGCATGAAGGCAGCCGTCTTGGCGCCGATGTCAATCATGGCGCCCTTCGATTCGAGGGCGAACACGGTGCCGTTGACGATGTCGCCGGGTTTGAAGTTGTAGTCGTATTTGCTCAGCAGAGCGGCGAACTCATCCAGCGAGAAGCCCACCCCGTCAAGATCACGGCCGGCCTCTCGGCTCTCGGATTCGTCAGCGGCGGGAACCTCTTCCGCAATGGCGTTGTCGAGGTCGGTTGCCGCTTCAGCGGCAAGTTCGAGATCGGCCTCGGTGCTGCTGATGTCGGAAGGGGTCACGGTCATGGCGATGGGCGGACTGCCTGAGGCAGGGCGATGGAAACGGATCGCCTGCCCGCCTGCAGACGCGTCCGAACCATTGAATCTATCAAGCCGCCAGGGCTCTCCCGTGCTTCCGCTCCGAGCGAGTGGTCAGCCCAGAGCCGCCAGGGGGGCCTTGCCGCGGCCGTTGCGGCGGTTGAGGCGTTCCAGGGTGGCCACGAAGTCGCTGACGCTCTGGAACTGCCGGTAAACGGAGGCGAAACGCACGTAGGCCACTTCGCTCATGGTGCTGAGTTGCTCCAACACCAGTTCACCGATTTCGGCGCTGGACACCTCACGCCCGGGCCGCTGCTGCAACTGCAGCTCCAGCTCGTCGACCACCGATTCCAGGCGGGCCGGCTCGAGCCCGGTTTTCTCGCAGGCACGCAACAGGCCATGCAGAAGCTTGGAGCGGTTGAAGGTTTCCCTGGCCCCGTTGCGTTTCACCACGGTCACCGGCACCGTTTCCACCCGCTCATAGGTGGTGAAACGGAAGGTGCAGTGGAGACACTCACGGCGGCGACGCACACTGCGCCCGCTGTCTGCCGAACGCGACTCAAGCACCCGGCTGTCCGTGTGTTGGCAGGAGGGGCATTGCATCGCCGAACATCCGGGCGGCGTCAGTGGAGTTTAAGCGGGTCTTGTGGGTCTGGAAAGGGCTGCTGATGCTGGAGGAGCGGTTTCGACCATGCAAAAAGCCCCCGGCTGAACCGGGGGACTTGGGCCAGGGCCCTGGCGCAGGCTTCACTTGCCGATCTTGGGCGGATCGCGGAAGGCGATCGCGAAGAAGAGGGTGGCGAGGGCCAGGGTGAGGATGAGAATGTAGGCGAAGCTCTCCATGGGTGACCTCCAGGTCAGCTGAGGGGGGTGCCGGCGGGGGGCACGAAGCCCTCCGGAATTCGGCGGGTGGACTGGTCGCCCAGCTTCTGGAACAGGCCGAACTCGACCTGCTCACCGAGATCGGGGTCGATACCGGCGAAGACATCGCGGTAGAGGGTGCGGGCACCGTGCCAGATGTGGCCGAAGAAGAAGAGCAGGGCGAAGGTGGCGTGGCCGAAGGTGAACCAGCCGCGGGGCGAACTGCGGAAGGTGCCATCGGAGTTGTAGGTGTCGCGATCGAAGTCGAACGCTTCACCCAGCTGGGCCTTGCGGGCCAGCCGCTTCACGTCTGCAGGATCGGTGAAGGTCTGGCCGTTGAGGGCTCCGCCGTAGACGGTGGCAGTGACGCCGGTCTGCTCGAAGGAGTACTTCGCTTCAGCTCTGCGGAAGGGAATGTCGGCGCGGATGATGCCATCCTGGTCCTCGAGCACCACTGGGAAGTTCTCGAAGAAATTGGGCAGGCGGCGCACGTCAAGGTCGCGTCCATCCTTGTCGGTGAAGGCGATGTGTCCGAGCCAGCCGGTGGGCAGGCCGTCACCGTTGACCATGGGCCCCACCCGGAACAGGCCACCCTTGGCGGGACTGTTGCCCACGTAGTCGAAGAAGGCCAGTTTCTCGGGAATGGAGCTGTAGGCCTGCTCCTTGGTGGCCCCGTTATCGAGCATGGTCTGCACGCGACGGTTGATTTCGGTGCGGAAATAGCTCTGATCCCACTGATAGCGGGTGGGGCCGAACAGTTCCACCGGGGTCGCAGCGGCTCCGTACCACATGGTGCCGGCAACCACGAAGGCGGCAAAGAACACCGCCGCGATGGCGGAGGCCAGCACCGTTTCGATGTTGCCCATGCGCAGGGCCTTGTAGAGGCGCTCCGGGGGACGGGTGGTGATGTGGAAGATGCCGGCGATGATCCCGACGATGCCGGCGGCGATGTGGTGGGCGACGATGCCGCCCGGATTGAAGGGGTTGAAGCCCTCGGGGCCCCAGGATGGCTGCACGGGTTCGATGTGACCGCCGAGGCCGTAGGCGTCAGACACCCACATGCCTGGCCCGAAGACGCCGGTGAGGTGGAAGGCACCGAAGCCGAAGCAGGCCAGGCCGGCCAGCAGCAGGTGGATGCCGAAGATCTTGGGCAGGTCGAGGGCGGGCTCGCCGGTGCGGGGGTCCTGCCAGATCTCCAGATCCCAGAAGGTCCAGTGCCAGATGGCGGCCAGGAACAGCAGGCCGCTGAAGACAATGTGGGCGGCGGCCACCCCCTCGAAACTCCAGAAGCCCGGATCGACACCGGTCTCGCCGGTGATGCTCCAGCCGCCCCAGCTGCCGGTCACCCCCAGCCGGGCCATGAAGGGCATCACGAACATGCCTTGGCGCCACATGGGATTGAGCACCGGGTCGGATGGATCGAAGATCGCGAGCTCGTAGAGAGCCATGGAGCCGGCCCAGCCGGCAACCAGGGCGGTGTGCATGAGGTGCACGGCCAGCAGGCGGCCTGGGTCGTTGATGACAACGGTGTGCACCCGATACCAGGGCAATCCCATTGGGGCTTCATTCTGGGGGTTGGGCGATCGTAAGGTCGAGCCGGGCCCCTCGGCGACGCAGGTTACGGACCGCAACGGCCCCCTTCACAATGGACTCTGCTGACGCCTGAGCCGTGCCCGTGATCCGCTTTCTGCGTGAGAACCGCGATGTGGAGTGCTACCCGGGGGAGAACCTCCGGGAGGTGGCCCTGCGCGAGGGCATCGGCCTCTACGGTCTCAAGGGGGTGCTGGGCAACTGCGGCGGCTGCGGCCAGTGCATCACCTGCTTCGTGGAGATTCCCGACCCTGCTCCCTGCGGGGCCCTGAGCGCACGCACCAGCGTTGAGGACCAGAAGCTGCGCAGCCGTCCCGACAACTGGCGCCTGGCCTGTCAGGCCCTGGTGCAGGAGTCGCTGGTGGTGATCACCCGGCCCCAGCTGGGACTCGCCAACCGGGACGCCCAGCTGGCGGCCGCCGCGCAAACCCCTCTGCCGGCGGGCCCCACCAGCTGGCCCGTTGCGGAGACGCTGGCGGACACGGGAACGCGGCCAGGGGAGGGCGACGAACAGCCCCCTGCCCCGGCAGCTGAGGAGGGTCCCAAGGGCCCTGCCGGGGCCGGAGCAGAGCACGGCGCTACGGGCGGTGAAGGCCGCTGATGGCGACCGGTTTGCCGGTGATACCCTCCCAGCAGGTCCTTTCCAACACTCCCAGGCCCCATGGAAACCAACGATCTCGGCTTCGTTGCCAGCCTGATGTTCGTGCTGGTTCCGACGGTGTTCCTGATCGTGCTCTACATCCAAACCAGCAGCCGCCAAGGCGGCTAGCGGCGTCCTTCCGGTTCTCGCACCAGCAGCACCGGGGCCGGGGCATGCACGCGGATGTAGTCGCTCACTGAGCTGCCCAGGAGCCGATCCAGATCCACCAGCGCCTTGGCCACCACCGGACGCCGGTCCTGCGAGGCAATCACGACCAGGTCGGCGTTGAGCTCCTCGGCAGCCGCGCACACCGCGCGGCCGATGTCTGTTCCGGTGCGCTGTGCGGGCTGGAGAGTGACTCCATAGCCTCGGGCCTGTTGCACGGCTTTGCCGAGCACCGCATCGGCCGGTGAACTGCCGCCCCGCGAGGGTGTGACCTCCTGGCGGGTGACATGCACACCCGTGAGCGTGCCGCCGGGGATCTCGCGCACCAGTTCGGCCGCCAGCCTGAGGGCGTCGTCGCCCACCCCGGTGCCATCCACCGTCACCATCACCCGGTTGATGCGGCGCACATAGAGGTCGTCGCGAACCAGCAGCATGGGCCTGGTGGAGAGCTGGAAGACGTACTGGCTGGCGCTGTTGGCGAGGATCGACTGCAGTCGGTTGAGCCCGCGGGAGCCCATCACGATCAGATCGGCATCGAGTTCGTCGGCCACCAGCAGCACCGTCTGCTTGGTGTCGCCCTGGCGAATGATCGTGTTCACCTCACTGGGGTCGAGCTGCAGGCGTTCCACGGCGGCGGCCACCAGCCCGGCCGCCTGCTGCCAGTGCTGCTGGAAGTCCTCGCCTGCCTGTTCGGGCACCACGTGCAGGAGGTTGAGGCGGGCCTGCCGCACCACCGGGATGTCGCGCAGCATGCGCACCATCTCCTCCACATGACCTTTGCCGGAGTCGGCGATCAGAACGTTGCGGAACACAGGGACACATCTGGGCTCTGGGGCAGCCTATGGCGATTCGGCGGAGGCCCTGGCCGTGACCCTGCAGACCGTGACGGAGTGTGGCGAATGGCTGCTGCAGAGGCGGGTGCTGCCCCAGCACACCGACCATGCCGGCGTGATGTGGCACGGGGCCTATCTGGGCTGGCTCGAAGAGGCGCGCGTCGAGGCCCTGGCCGCCGTGGGGGTGGCCTACAGCGACCTCTCCGCCCGCGGGCTGGAACTGCCGGTGGTGGGTCTGGCCATCGACTACCGCCAGGCCCTGCGTCATGGCGATGCGGTGCAGGTGCGCAGCGTGGTGCTCCCCCGCCGGGGGGTGAAGCTGCCCTGGATGAGCCGGATGTTCGCGCCGTCGGGGCAGCTGGCGGCCAGCGCCCGGGTTGATCTGGTGCTGGTGGAGCGTGCGGCCGCGACCGCTGCTGGGGGAGGGCCAGCCGCGGGGCGGGTGCTGCGCCGCTGGCCGCAGGACCTGCTGAGGGCGATGGCGGCCCTCCACGGCGGCCCGCGCTAGCATCAGTACAGATGTACTGGTGGCATGGGAGAGCTGATCCCGCTGCGCTCCTGGCCGGGGCCGGCTTGCCCAGGGCCCGCTGCCGCCCAGCAGGCTGGGCCGCAGCGGGGCTGGTGCCGGGAGCGGCGGCTGTGGTGGCTGCTCTGGGCGGCCTGCCCGGGGCTGGGCTGGGTGAGCCTGCGCGCGCTCGAGGCCCATGCCGGTTCGCTCGAGGCCGCCTGGAGCCTCCCCCTCGGCGATCTGCCGCCCTTGCCGGGGCGGCGGCAGGCGGTCCTGGAGCAGCTCGATCGCTTCCGCCGCCGCTGGGGGCAGGCACCCCTGGAGCGCTGGGCGGAGCAGGTGCAGCACGGGCGTCGTGTGCTCCTGCCCGGTGATGGCGCCTCACCGCCGCAGCTCGGGCAGCTGGAGCGACCGCCAGTGGCTCTCCACTGGCGGGGGCGGGGCTGCCTCTGGCCCAGCCTCGCCCGTCGCCAGGCCGTGGCGGTGGTGGGCACCCGCCGCCCTTCCCGCCATGGCCTGGCCATGGCCGAGGCCCTGGGCCGGGCCCTGGCGGCCGCCGGCTGGCCCGTGGTGAGCGGCCTGGCTGAGGGGATCGACGCCGCCTGCCACCGGGGCTGTCTGGCGGCGGGCGGACGGCCCGTGGCTGTGCTGGGCACCCCGCTGGAGCGGGTCTATCCCCGTCACCACGGGGCTCTGCAGCACCAGGTGGGCGTGCAGGGCCTGCTGATCAGCGAGCATGCCCGTGGGGCCCCGGTGCGGGCGGGCCAGTTCGCCTCCCGCAACCGCCTTCAGGTGGCCCTGGCCCGGGCCGTGGTTGTGGTGGAGTGCCCGGATCGCAGCGGCGCCCTGCATTCGGCTCGGCTGGCCTGGCGCCAGCAACTGCCCCTGTGGGTGGTGCCCGCCGATGCCGCCCGTGTCTCCGCCCGCGGCAGCAACCGCTTGCTGGGAGACAGCGCTTCGGTGCTTCTGGACCCTCAGGAGCTGGTGAGTCAGCTGGGCTGTGGCCCCCTGGCCAGGGCCGGCCCTGAGCGTGTCCAGCGAGCTGATCCACCAACGGCCCCGGCGGCGGGGGATGGGGAGCTGCTGCGCGCTCTTGGGGAGCGGGCGTCGCTGGAGCATCTCTGCCTGCAGCTGCAGCAGCCGGCCGGCCGCCTGGCACCGCGCCTGCTGGCCCTGGAGTTGGCGGGGCTGGTGCGGGCCGAGCCTGGGCTGCACTGGCGCCGCCTCTAGCCTGCAGGAGCCGCCCGCTGCGGTGGCCGGCACCGGCCCCTCGATCCACCAGCCCGCCTCTCCATGACGGCCCCATGGCCTCTGCCGGCAGCCGAGCCGCGAACCGCTCCGCTGCCGAACAGCCCCGCAGGAGCTGCGGTTGAGCCGCTGTCCGGCAGCGCGCTGCTGGGCTGGCGCCGGCGGCAACTGGCTCAAGGCGGGCGGGCCGCCGATCTCGACTGGCTGCTGGATCTGGCGGCAGGACTGCGCTGGTCCGACCTGCAGCGTCTGCATCTGGTGCCCGAGCGCAGCGTGCGGCTGCAGACGCCCCTGGCGGCACTGGAAGCGCTGTGGCGGCGTCATCTCACCGGTCAGGAACCCCTCCAGTACCTGGTGGGGTGCTGCCCCTGGCGGGATCTGGAGCTGGCCGTGGCTCCCGGGGTTCTGATCCCGCGTCAGGAGAGCGAACTGCTCGTGGACCTGGCGCAGCGGCTGGTGAAGCAGCCTCCCGGAATCTGGGCCGATCTCGGCACCGGGTCCGGCTGCCTGGCGCTGGCCCTGGCCCGCCTGTGGCCCGAGAGCCGCGGCCTGGCAGTGGATCTGAGTTCCCAAGCTCTCCTCCAGGCCCGGGCCAACCTCGAGGCGGGCGGTGTGGGGGGGCGGGTGGAGCTCGCGGCCGGCAGCTGGTGGCAGCCGCTGCGGTCGCACTGGGGCTCGCTGGAGCTGGTGCTGGCCAACCCCCCGTATATCCCCACGGCCGTTTGGGCCCAGCTGGAGGCGGGGGTGCGCGATCACGAGCCGTCCCTGGCCCTCGACGGGGGGGGCGATGGCCTGCGGGAGATCCGGATCATCGCCGCCGGCGCGGTCGCGGCGCTGGCCCCCGGCGGCTGGCTGCTGCTTGAGCATCATCATGACCAGGGGGAAGCCGTTGCCGCCCTGCTGGTGGCCAGCGGGCTGGGGCAGGTTGAGGCTCACCTCGATCTTGCCGGCATGCGGCGTTTTGCCTGCGCCCGTCGCCCCCTGAGCAGCCCGTGACTCCTCCTGCGCCGCGTGCATCCGCTGGGCCTGTGCTGGCCCCCGCCGAGCTGGCCTCGCGGCTCCGCGCCGGCGCTGTGGCCCTGATGCCCACCGATACGCTGCCCGCCCTGGCGGCCTGCCCGGAGCATGCCGGCCGGATCTGGGCCCTCAAGCGCCGTCCGGCCGAGAAGCCCCTGATCCTGATGGCGGCGGACATGGACCAGCTGCGCGGCGTGCTCGGCACCGCGTGGCGGCGGGAATGGCTCGATCTGGCAGCACGGGGCTGGCCGGGAGCCCTGACCCTGGTGCTGCCGGCACGGGGGGCCACGGTGGGCTGGCTCCATCCCCAGGGCGTTGATCTGGGCCTGCGCGTTCCCGCCTGCCCGGCGGCTCTGGATCTGCTGCGCCAGAGCGGCCCGCTGGCCACCACCAGCGCCAACCCCTCGGGCCAGCCCGCGGCCACCGGCCTGGAGCAGGCCCGGCGGCTGTTTCCCCAGCTGCCGGTGCTGGGGCCGCTGCCCTGGCCAGCGGCAGGCGGGCTGGCCAGCACCGTGCTGGCCTGGGTTGGTGACGATCGCGCTGAACAGGCCCGCTGGCGGCTGCTGCGCGCCGGTGCTTTCCTTCCCCACGACCTCCCCATCGACGGCTGATGGCGGCCCTGATCCTCGTGCTGCTGATCACCCTGGCGGCCTACGCCTGGGTGGCCAGCCCCCTGATCGACTCCTTCACCGGTGTGCTCCAGGCCGGCTGGCTGCTCTGGCTGCCCCTGCTGGCGCTGGTGTGGGTTCTGGCTGGACGCGACTGAGGCTTGCCAGGGGCTGCGGGACAGTCCCAGGGCTGTGCAGCGCGGGTGTTCCCGGGCTGCGAAACACAACTAAGGTCTCACGCGTCCTGCAGCCCACACCATGGCCTCACGCCGCCGGATGCTTGTGGCGGCCCTGGCGCTGCTTGGCTGGTGCGGTGCGCTGCTGCTGAACCTGGCGCTGCCTGCGCTGGCCCAGTCCGGGGCTGGAGCGGCAAGCTCGCCGCAGCCTGCCGAGCTGCGTGGGGTGTGGCTCACAGCCAATGACATGCCGGTGATGCGTGACCGGCAGCGCATGCAGGAAAGCGTGGCCCGCCTGGCCGAACTGGGCTTCAACACCCTCTATCCGGTGGTCTGGAACGGGGGGCTTGCCTATTACCCCAGCTCTGTGGTGAAGGAGCGTCAGCTGCAGGACTTCACCTACCTGGGCCTGCAGGGCCAGGACGTGCTGGGGGAGCTGATCGCCGAGGGCCGCCGCCAACGGCTGCTGGTGATCCCCTGGTTCGAGTTCGGCTTCATGACGCCGCTCGATTCCATCCTCGCCAAACGCCACCGGGCCTGGCTCACCGAGAAACGGGATGGGGAGCTCACCTCCATCAGTGCCGCCGGCAAGGTGGCCTGGCTGAATCCGTTCCGCCCGGAGGTGCAGGAGCTGATCACGGATCTGGTGCTGGAGGTGGTGGGCACCTACGGGGCCGACGGCATTCAGTTCGATGACCACATGACCCTGCCGAGGGAGTTCGGCTACGACGCTTACACCACCGCCCTTTACCGTCGGGAAACCGGCCGCAATCCCCCCGCCAATCCCGCCGATGGCGCCTGGGTGAAGTGGCGTGCCGACAAAATCACGGCCTTCATGGATCGCCTCAGCAAGGCCGTGCGGGCGCGGCGGCCCGGGGCGATCATCTCGATTTCCCCCAATTACTACGACTTCGCCTACAAGCTGCAGCTCCAGGACTGGCTCACCTGGGTGCGGCGGGGCATCGCCGATGAGCTGCTGGTGCAGATCTACCGCGCCGATCTGCCCAGCTACACCCCCCACCTCGTGCGCCCTGAGGTGCAGGAGTCCCGCCGGCGCATTCCCACCGCTATCGCGATCCTCAGTGGACAGCGCAGCCGCCCCACATCCATTGATCTGATGCAGCAGAAGGTGCTCGCCAACCGTCAGGCCGGTTTGGGAGTGGCCTTTTTCTACCTCGAAAGCCTCTGGGCCCTGGGTCCCGAGACGCCCGAGCAACGCAAGTCTGTGCTCTCCAGCCTCTTCGCTGCCCCCGCGCCGCGCCTGGCCGGTCCCCGGCCGGCGGCCGGCGCGGCTGCCCCCGCGCCAGCGCCAGTCCCAACTCCAGCTCAGGCTCCGCGCTTGCCGCTGGTGCCACCGCCGCTGCCGCCGCGGGTGGCGCCCCCACCGCCACCGGCTCTGCTCTTGCCCCGCGGCCTTCCCGGGGTCTGAGCAGGCGCCCAGCAGATCAGAACCTCTGTCGATGGCGGGGTTGGCCAGGGGAAGCCGGCTAACGGATTTGAACCGATGGCCTTCGCTTTACAAAAGCGCTGCTCTACCGCTGAGCTAAGCCGGCTTGATGCTCTCCCGAAGCCCGATTATCCCCTGGCGGCCGGCGCTGAGAGTGCCCAGAGCAGCAACTGGGTGCGGCTCCGGCAGCCGGTCTTGGCCAGCAGGTTGGAGATGTGGCTTTCCACCGTGCGTGGACTCAGCACCAGCGCCGCGGCGATGCCCTTGTTGCTCAGGCCGCGTCCAAGCTCCGCCAGCACGCGCTGCTCTGCCGGGCTGATGGCGGCCTGGTCCGTCACCCAGTCCGCCCCGGCGGGGGGAATCAGGCTGGTCATGGGGGATCGATGCCCACGGGCGCCCTTTCAGGGTTGCCCCGCAGCGGCGGCAAGCGCGCTCAGGGGCTGATGCGTGCGCTGAAGCGGGGTTCGGGATCGTCGTCGCCGGGGCTCCCTGCCGGTCCGTTGCCGGGAGGACGGGCTGCGCGGATGGGCAGATTGGCCACCAGGGCGGTGACCCGATCCTCAGTGGCCAGGCTCACATCGCCCTCGTCCATGTCGATCTCCACGTAGCGGCTCACCACCTCGAGGATCTCCCGGCGCATCTGCTCCAGCAGCTCGGGATTGAGATCGCTGCGGTCGTGGGCCAGCACGAGGCGCAGCCGCTGCCTGGCCGTGCCGGCGCTGGCCGGTTGGCGGCCCAGCAGTTTGTCGATCAGGTCGCGCAGGGTCATCGCCTCAGAAGATCTTGGTTTGCATCAGGCGTCCGATCCGGGCCCGCAGCCCCTGGCGCTCCTTGCTCGGGTCGATCAGCGGCACATCCTCTCCGCGCAGCCGCCGGGCCACATTGCTGTAGGCCCTGGCCGCCGGGGAGTCTCCAGCCCCGAGGGTGAGCGGCTCCCCCCGGTTCGTGCTCACGATCACCTGCTCGTCCTCCACCACCAGGCCCAGCAGGGGCAGGGCAAGGATGTCGGTGACGTCATCCACGGCCAGCATCTCCTGGCTGGCCATCATCTTCGGCCGCACCCGGTTGAGCACCAGCTGGATGGGCTTCACCCCCTCGCAGTTGAGCAGCCCGATCACGCGGTCGGCATCGCGCACCGCCGACACCTCCGGGGTGGTGATCACGATGGCCTCGGTGGCCGCGGCCATGGCGTTGCGGAAGCCGCCCTCCACGCCAGCCGGGGCATCGATGAGCACGTAGTCGAACTGCTCGCCCACCATGGCGGCGATCTTGCGCATGTCATCGGGCTTGAGCCACTCGAGCATGCGCGGGTTGCCGGCTGGCAGCAGGGCCAGATTGGGCTCCTGCTTGTGCTTCACGAGGGCCTGATCCAACCGGCAACTGCCGGCCAGCACTTCCTGGGCCGTGTAGACGATGCGATTCTCCAGGCCCAGCAGCAGGTCCAGATTGCGCAGCCCGAAGTCGGCGTCGAGCACGGCGGTGCGGGCACCCTGGTGGGCCAGGGCGATGCCGAGGTTGGCGGTGAGGGTGGTCTTGCCCACCCCTCCCTTGCCGGAGCAGATCAGGATGAAGCGGCTGGACTGGGCGGTCACGGCTTGGCCTGGGGTCGGGGCAGGTTAAGGCCAAATGTCTCCGCGGCCGATTCGCCCAGCGTCGAGCGGCCCGCCGGCGGGCTGCTCTCGAGGGGCCACACCGGCGGAGCGGGGTCGAGACGGATCATTCCGTTCACCAGAGAGGCCTGTTCGGCCATCCCCGGCAGCGGGCTGTCCTCGGGCCCCCGGGCCACCGACCCGGCGATGCGCAGCTGCAGCGGCCGCAGCTGCAGGGCCACGATGCGGGCATCGCCATCGCCCTTGCAGCCGGCATGGGCCATGCCGCGCAGCCGCCCCCACACCAGCACATGGCCGCCGGCGCTCACCCGGGCGCCGGGGTTCACGTCGCCCAGCACCAGCACCGAGGCCTCCGCTTCCAGGTGATCCCCTGATCGCAGCGTGCCGCGCTTCAGGGTCAGCCCAGGGCGGCTGGAGTCGAGAGCCTTGCCAGCCTCAGCGGCAAGCCCTGCCGTGGGCCATGGCGAGCAGGTGCGCAGACCCAGGGCGGCGGCGGCCACCCGGCTGCGGGGATCGTCGCTGCAGAGAGCCACGAGCCTGGCGCCATGCGCGGCCAGCTTCTGTGCCAACCCGCGCAGCTCCTCCACCCGCAGCGGCCACGGTCCGGGCGCCAGGGCGATGGCTTCGGGCAGCGGTGCTTCTCCCAGCAGGCTGGCCTCCTGGAGGGCCCGCTCCACCAGTTCGAGCGCCGAGCTGCTGTCCAGCTGCGGCGGCAGCACCAGCCAGCCGGGCGCGCCTTGCCATCGAGGTCCGAGCAGCACCGCTCCCATAGCCGCCGCCTGCATCAGCCGCTGATCAACCGCCGCAACTTAGGGGCCACCTCCGCCGGATGAATCAGCCAGGCCATCTCGGTGGACTCCGTCAGGCTCTGCACCAGGGGCGAACGCTGCTCGAGCGCCTCCAGGCGCCGACCATCCCAGAGGCGCAGGCCGCCTTTGTAGGCGTGATAGCCCCGGCTCTGCCGTTGCTGCAGCCCGCAGCAGGTTTCGGCCACCAGGCCCTGCTCCTCCGCCAGCCGCCGGGCCCTTGCCAGCAACTCCAGCCGTTCGGCCGCCGGCAGATGGCTCACATCGGTGGCCTTGAGCAGGCGCCGTTCCAACAGCCTTCGGCAGGGCTCGGCCAGCTCCTGCGGACCCTCCTCCATCCAGCGCATCAGGTGATACCCGCTGCGGATGTCGTCATTGGCCAGGTAGGTGTCGAGGCTGAGATCCTGCTGCTGCCAGAGCCAGCGGGTCATCACCCGGTCGGCCCACACCCGTTCGGAGCCGAGGCTGCGGGCCTGGCTGATCACCTGGCGCAACAGCCAGTTGCAGACCACGTTGAGTCGATGGTTGTAGACGCTGCGGTACATCAGGTTGCGCACCACGAGGTAGTGCTCCACCGCCATCAGGCCCTTGGGGTGGATGGCCAGGCTGCCGTCGGGGGCCAGGGTGAGCGCCGCCAGGATGCGTTCCAGGTCCAGATGGCCATAGCTCGTTCCCGTGCTGTGGCTGTCCCGCAGCAGGTAGTCCAGCCTGTCGCAGTCCAGCTGACTGCTCACCAGTGCCGTGATCGCACTGCAGGGGTGGTGGCCGCGCTCGAGCAGCCGGGCCACCGCGTCGGCGCTGCCGCCGGCGAAGCGCTCCAGCGGCTCCCGCAGCGCCGGGTGCTCCCGCACCAGCCGGCCCGACCAGTTCTCATGGCGCAGCCCGTACATCTCCTCCCCGGTGTGACTGAGGGGCGCATGGCCCACGTCGTGGAGCAGGGCCGCCGCGTAGAGCACACCCCGATGCGCGGCCAGGTGTGGGTGCAGACGCTCCAGCTGGGCCAGGGCCCGCCGCGCCAGCTGCAGCACCCCCAGAGAGTGGGTGAAGCGACTCGACTCGGCCCCGTGGAAGGTGAGGAAGGCTGGGCCGAGCTGTCGTATCCGCCGCAGCCGCTGAAAGGGAGCCGTGTCGATCAGGCGGATGGCCAGAGCCTCGGCCGGCTCGCCCTGGCGGAGCGTGATCGCGCCGTGGAGCGGGTCGTGGTAGGTGCGTTCGGCCATGCCGGGACTGGGCTTGCTCAAAGCGGCGCTCAGGTGTCGGATTCGCTCTCGCCGGGCAGTTCGCGGGCCAGCAGCCTGCCGGCCTGCACCAGCCAGCTGTCACCGTCGCCGCCGGGATTGAGGGGCTCCGGGGCGCTCAAGGGCAGATCGGGTTCAATGCCTTCGTTCTGGATGTCGCGCCCGCCCGGGGTGAGGTAGCGGGCCACGGTCACGGCCAGACCGCTGCTGTCACTGAGGCTGATCAGGGTCTGGATCAGCCCCTTGCCATAGGTGGGACTGCCGGCGAGCCGGCTGCGGTCGTTGTCCTGGAGGGCGCCGGCGAGGATCTCGCTGGCGCTGGCAGTGCCACCGTTCACCAAGGTGATCATCGGCCCGTCGAAGAGCAGGCCAGGGCCCGCCCGCTGGGGGGAGGCCAGCCCGCCGCGGTCCTCGGTTTCCACGATTGCCCGGCTGTCCAGCAGGGCGTCGGCCACCGCCAGGCCGGCACTGACCAGCCCACCGGAGTTGTTGCGCAGATCCAGGATCAAGCCTTCGATCTCCTGATCCTGGAGATCCCGCAGGGCCTCGCGCACCTGTTCGGGCACGGGTTCGGCGAACTGGGTGATGCGCAGGTAGCCGAGGGTGTGGCCGTCCACCCGCAGGCGCTTGCTGCGCACGGGGTGCAGATCCACCTGGCGCCGCTCCAGCGCCACCTCCCGCGGCTCGGCGCCCGGCTCCCGCAGGCACACGAGCACGCTGCTGCCACTGGGGCCCCGCAGAGCCGCCGCCGTGCCGTCGAGTCCCAGCACTTCGGTGGCCACGCCATCCACGCTCAGCACCTCACTGCCGCTGAGGATCTGGGCGTCCGCTGCCGGCGAGTCGTCCAGGGGGGCGATCACCACCACCGCGTGGTCGCGTTCACGGGCCGCGAGCTGCAGCCCCACGCCGCTCACGGTTCCCTGGTTGGCGGCTTGCATGGCGGCGTAGTCCGGCGGCCGCAGCAGCCGGGTGTAGGGGTCGCCGAGGGGGCTGAGCATGCCCTCGATCGCCCTGTAGGCGTCCTCGGAGCTGTTGATCGGCCCCTCCAGGGCCCGTTGGCGCAGGCGCCGCCAGTGAATCCGCTGGAACTGCTGCGGATCCAGATAGCTCTGGTTCACCAACCGCCAGCTCTCCACCACGAGCTGCTGGGCATCGCTGAGTGCCAGGCAGGGCTGGGCCAGGATCCCCAGCCAAAGGGCCGCTGCCACCGCCAGTGCCAGGCCCTGGCGCAGGGCGCGGCCGAGCTGGCGGAATGGCGGCAGGGATCGGAACACGGGGAGCGCAGCGCTCACGGCAGCTTCGAGGCGTTGCGTAGACTCTCGCAACCCATCCACCCAGCTGCATGGCGAACACTCCCGCTGGCACTCCCGGGGGCTCCTCCAACCCCGTCTACGACTGGTTCGAGGAGCGCCTCGAGATCCAGGCCATCGCCGATGACATCTCGGCGAAGTACGTTCCGCCCCATGTCAACATTTTCTATTGCCTCGGGGGCATCACACTGGTCTGCTTTCTGATCCAGTTTGCCACCGGGTTTGCGATGACCTTCTATTACAAACCCACGGTGGCCGAGGCCTACACCTCGGTTCAGTACCTGATGACTGATGTCAGCTTCGGCTGGCTGATCCGCTCCGTGCACCGCTGGAGCGCCTCGATGATGGTGCTGATGCTCATCCTGCATGTCTTCCGGGTTTACCTCACTGGTGGCTTCAAGAGCCCGCGTGAACTCACCTGGGTCACCGGTGTTGTGATGGCTGTGATCACTGTCAGCTTCGGCGTAACGGGTTATTCCCTCCCCTGGGACCAGGTGGGCTACTGGGCGGTGAAGATCGTCAGTGGCGTACCCGCTGCTGTTCCTGTGGTCGGTGACTTCATGGTGGAGCTGCTGCGCGGTGGCGAGAGTGTGGGCCAATCCACGCTCACACGCTTCTACAGCCTCCACACCTTTGTGATGCCCTGGCTCCTGGCGGTGTTCATGCTGATGCACTTCCTGATGATCCGCAAGCAGGGCATCTCCGGCCCCTTGTGAACCTCTGCGTTCCTATTCGCAACTGCGGCTGCAGTCGTTTCTAGCTTTTCCCCACCGGCACCACAGCCATGCACATCCTCAAGAAGCCCGACCTCACCGATCCTGCCCTGCGCGCCAAGCTCGCCCGGGGCATGGGTCACAACTACTACGGTGAGCCCGCCTGGCCCAACGACCTGCTCTACATGTTCCCGGTTGTGATCCTGGGAACGATTGGCTGCATTGTTGGTTTGGCCGTGCTGGATCCCGCCATGCTGGGCGACAAGGCCGATCCCTTCGCCACCCCGCTTGAAATCCTTCCTGAGTGGTACCTCTACCCCGTATTCCAGATCCTGCGGGTGGTGCCGAACAAGCTCCTTGGCATTGCTCTTCAAACCATGATCCCGCTGGGTTTGATGCTGATTCCCTTTATTGAGAGCTTCAATAAGTTCCAGAATCCATTCCGCCGCCCTGTGGCCACTGCGGTGTTCCTCTTCGGCACAGTCTTCACCATCTATCTCGGAATCGGTGCTGCCCTGCCGATTGACAAGTCTCTCACTTTGGGACTCTTCTGATTCTTGAACTCAGCGAGTAGGGCATGCTCTCTGGCTTTCGCTCGTTAGCTGATCACTTCGCCGCAGATTATTCTGCGGCTTTTTTCATGGCATCACTGCGGGGGGCATGGCCGTCCAGGTGCAGCAGCCAGGCGTCCTCCGGATTCACCCGCAATAAGTGGTGGAGGAGCAGAAAGCCAACAATCGTCCAGGTTTGGTAGGTGCGCGCCTGCTGGCCCACCCAGTTGCCGGTTGGCCCATCGAAGTACTCCGCCCACTGCTGACGGGGCAGTTGATTGACCTGGCTCCAGTAGCACTCTTCGATCAGGGTTCTCATCTGCGCCATCAACAGCACATCAGCGCTGGGATTGCTCTGCTCGTGCAACAGAACTGCGCCCCCCAGATACCAGAGAAGGCTCGGCCAGTGGCCGCCATTGTGATAACTCCAGGGCCAATTCTTGGGGTCTGATCCTGTTTTGTTAGCCCACTCTTCCAGTTCCATTGGCGGGTGGCAGATCCGCATGGGCATCTGGGCCATGAGATGCTCTCGGTTGTGCAGCACCAGCCTGAACAGAGCCCGCTGCTGGGGAGCGGTGATGATGCCAAACAGGCACGCCAGCGTATTGCCAAGGCTGTAGAAGCGAAAGTCTGGCCGGCCTGTCCTGATGTTGCCGATCAGATAGCCACCGCGATTCTCGAGCCAGTCCTGCAGCCAGGGGGGGATCACCTGAGGTTGCACGTTGAATTCGTTCTGGTGCTGCTGGTCCCCGTACTGCTCGGTGGGCCGTCGCCTCAGCACCTGCATCGTCTTGCTGGTGACCCAGTAGTGCTTGAGCAAGAACATGCGCAGGTCATGCAGCCACTTGCGGGTCACCACCAGCCGCTGCTCAAGCAGGCGGCTCCTGGCGTGGGCCTGGGCCAGGTCCATCAGCTTGCAGCAACTGCGCAGGCATCCGTAGAGCAGTGCCTCCACTTCCAGAGGCGCGCCCCACACATCCATCGGACGGTCAATCATGAAGGCGCAGTCAGGCACGAACAACACCGGTGTGCCGTCGAAACTCGGATGCAGCACCAGATCCAGCAGCAGCTGAACGCCCCGCTGCACCTTCTGGCTGCTGGCGAACTCCACATCCCCGCTGCGCCGCACGTAGTACCAACACAGCACAGGCCACCAGAGGCTCGCGTCCACCGATGTGATGCGGCCGATGGACCGCTGGCCGTAGTCGGCCACCACCTCGCCGTTCTCCTCCACAAAACTGGTGGGGAAGATTCCCCGGGTCTGGTAAGAGGTGCTCTGCAGATCCAGGCAGGTGCTGAGAAAGTTGCGCACCACGCCGTAGCGCCCCTGCAGCAGCAGGTACACCATCACCGGAACGTTGTCGCGCAGAAACACCTCGCCGTAGTTCGCCGAATCGCTTTTGCGGGGATGCTCAAGGGCAGCCACGGATCCCACCAGCTCGCCGCGCACGGTCACCAGGGTGCGCTCGAATTGATCGCGGGCGGCCGCCACAACGGCCTCCTCCTTGGAGCTCGGTCGCACGCGGAGCTGCTGCTGGCTGAACGGCCTGGCCATGGACGAATCCCGATCCGCCCTTGAGGGCGGCTCACCGCTTCGACCCTAGAAGCGCCTGGGGGATCGGGCGGGAAGAACCCCCTTTACAGCTTCGCCCAGGTGGGCACGCTGTGGCCTGGCTGTGCTGTCAGCGGCAGATGGGCAGCGGGAACGGGTGCAGGCCTCGGCCGCAACGGCGTTGCCGGAACGCTGCTGCATCAAGGCCCCGGGGGCGGGTCGTCGCCGATCACCTGGGCGCCACGCTGATCGGCCATCAGGGCCGCAGCACAAGGTGCCCGAAGCTGGAGAGGCTCCGGAATCCGCAGGCATCCCTGCCCGGATTGCCTGGGCGGTCACTGAAGAGCACGGCCATACCGGCCACACTGGCCGCCCTGCATTCGGCCACCGCGTCGCTGATGAAGAGGATTTCCCGGGCCGGCAGCTCCAGCTGCGCGGCGATCGCGCTGTAGCTGCTGCTCTGGTGTTTTGGGCCCACTGCGGTATCAAACCAGTGCTCGAACAGTGTGCTCAGATCTCCCCAGGTGCTGTGCCGGTAGAGCAGTTTCTGGGCCATCACGGAGCCGGATGAATACACCGCCAGCGTCAGGCCCAGCTGCTTCCACCTGTGCAGGGCTGGCTGCACATCGGCGAAGAGGGGCGCGATCAGCTCCCCTGAATCGTATCCCGCCTCCCACAGCAGGCCCTGCAACTCCTTGAGCGCCGGCAGTTTGCGGTCCTGTTGGATCAGCAGCTGCAGATAGCCCAGCAGATCTTCAGGATGTTGGTTGCGCAGCCGGGCGGCCTCGGGATCCCTGTCTTGCTTCCAGGCCTCACGGCTGGCTTCCAGCAGGCGTTGCACATCCGGCCTGGTGGCGGCGTGCCGCTCCAGAAAGGCGGCCATGGTGCGGGCTGCGTAGGGAAACAAGGTGCCGCTGACGAAGTCCACCGGGCAGGTGGTGCCCTCGATGTCGAGCAGCAGCAGGCGAATCCCGCGGCATTCGATCACCGGCAGCGCTGCCGCCTGCTCCACGCTGGCCCCGGGGGCCGGCACGGCTTGGTCGCTGGCCATGGTGGTGCTGAGCTGACGTGCGCCTCTTCAGCCTTGCAGGGCGGCCAGCAGCAGCCTGCGCCAGGCGTGCTCCAGCAGGAACTCATGAATCTCCAGATGGCGGCGGGCTGTGGAGAGGTCCGCCCCCCAGGCGTAGAGGCCATGCCCGGCGATCAGCAGTCCATGGGGCGCACGGGCGAGATGGGGCTTGGCTCTGGCGCTGAGGCGCTCGAGATCCTGATCGTTCGCTAGCACCGGCACACTCACCGCACTGGTGTGGCTGCTGATGCCCTCGAGTCCCTTGAGCATTTCCAGACCCTCCAGCTGCAGCAGGCCCGGTTCCGAGCCCCTCGGAGCCCTCTGTTCGGAGAGCAGGGTGCCCGCCTGGGAGTGGGTGTGCAGCACCGCCCCGGCGCCGGTTTCGATCACGATCGCCAGATGCAGCAGGGTTTCGGCGCTGGCGCGCCCGTCCCCGCGCAGCACGGCGGCGTTGCTGTCCACCACGATCAGCTGCTCGGCCTGCACGTCACCTTTGTGCACCCCACTGGGTGCCATCAGCAGCTGCAGCGGGGAACGCTCCAGCACACAGCTGAAATTGCCGCCGGTGCCATCGCACCAGCCCCGGCCATGGATCGCGGCCATGGCTCGGCACAGCTCGGCAGCCAGGGTGCGCTGAGGGTTGCTGGGGGTGGTCAGAGCTGCCCGGGCTGGGGGCTGCGCATCATCGCTGACAGCGGGGACACCAGTGACTGCTGCGTCCCCCCAGCTTGTCGCGACGGATGGCGGTGCCGCAGGCCCGGCAGGGCTGGCCCGTGCGCCGGTACACGAGAGCCATGCCCCCGTAGTTGCCGTTGGTGCCGGTGAGGTCGCGGAAGTCGCTGAAGGTGGTTCCGCCCGCGCCGATGCTGGTCTCCAGCACCTGCACCAGGGCCTGGTGCAAGCGTTCCAGCCGGGCCAGGCCCAGCCGGCCGCTGCTGGTGTGGGGCCTGATGCCGGCCGCGAACAGGGCCTCATCGGCATAGATGTTGCCCACCCCCGCCACCAGGGCCTGATCAAGCAGGGCGGCCTTGATCGGCCGCCGCGATCCCCGCAGGCGCTGGCGCAGGTAGGCGGCGTTGAAGGCTCCGGCGAAGGGTTCCGGGCCCAGACGCTGCAGGCCCGTGATCACCTGCTCGGCCGGCGCACCGGCGGGCACCCACCACATCTGGCCAAGGCTGCGCGTGTCCACGAAGCGCAGCTCCGCCCCCTCCTGGTTCCAGATCCGCACCCGGGTGTGGCTGCAGGGGGGGCGCGGCCGAAGCAGCCAGAGGAACTGGCCGGTCATGCGCAGATGCACGCCCCACAGGCCCGCCGGCCCTGGAGGGCGCTGGAGTGTGCCGAGCAGATACTTGCCGCGCCGCTGCCAGCCCGCGACTGTGCTCTGCTGAAGGGCCGTCTCAAAGGCACCGCGCTCACCGGGGCTGGCCACAGCCCGTTGGCGAAGCACCTGAACCTTGGCCACGGTGAAGCCTTCGGTCAGCTGCTGCAGACCCCGGCGCACGGTTTCGACTTCAGGCAGTTCCGGCACGCTGGCGGCACGGGGAGCGCAGCGGCGCAGCGAAGGACGCTGGACGCCGCAGCCCCGACTGTGGATGGCAGAGCGTTCAGCCCGTCAGGACTTCTCGAGCTCAGCCTCGGCGAAGTTGTTGGTGTTGATGCCGCCTTCGGAGCCGCTGTAGCCGGTGTAGTTCACCTTGTCGAAACGCACCACCACGGGGTAGCGGATGCCGGAGGTGTCGACCGAGGCCACGGTGCCGACTTCGTTGTACCAGTAGGACTCGGGGCGCTTGATGCGCACCTTGTCGCCGCGGGAAATGGCCATCGCTGCGCTGAATTCGGAGGCTGCCAGAGGGAAGATACCCGCGCCCGCCAGCGGCTCTGGGGCCGACGTCACGTTTCGTCGTCCAACCCGTGGCCCCCATGGGAGCATCGGCCCCCATGCCGCCGGCGTCCGCCATGGCTCTCCCTGCCCCCGAGGCCCCGGCCCTCCGGCTCGATCTGCCCGATCCCGCCAGCGACAGCATCAGCACGGTGGAGTTCCTGGCGCGGCTGGAGCAGGCCTGGGCCGTGTGCGACCGCTTCGATCTGCACACGGAGATCTGGCGCGGGCGCATCCTGGGGGCCGTGCGTGACCGGGAGAAACGGGGCGGAGAGGGCCGCGGCACCGGCTTCCTGCAGTGGCTGCGGGAGCGGGAGATCAGCAAGACCCGCGCCTACACCCTGATCCAGCTGGCCGAGTCGGCCGAGCGCATGCTCGCTGAGGGGGTGCTGGAGGAGGCCAGCGTGAACCACTTCTCCAAAAGGGCCTTCCTCGACACGGCCGAGGCCGCGCCCGAGGTGCAGCTGATGATCTCCGAGGCCGCCAACGAGGGCCAGCAGATCACGCGCAAGCAGGTGCGGCGCCTCGCGGATGAGTTCACGGCGGCCACCAGCCCGCTGCTGCCGGAGGAGATCCGCCAGCGCACGGCCGACAACCTGCTGCCCCCCAGGGCGGTGGCACCGCTGGTGAAGGAGCTCGCCAAGCTGCCGGAGGATCAGCAGGACGATCTGCGCCGCGTGCTGCGCGACGAGCCGGAGCTGGAGCGCGTGCGCGAGGCCACCAGCACGGCGCGCTGGTTGAGCAGGGCCGCGGAGGCCGCCCTCGCCGTGCGCGCGTTTCAGCAGGGCGAACTGGATTTCGACAAGGCCCTGCAGGAGGCCCAGCGGCTGGAGGCCCTGGGCCTGCTCGCCGATGCCGTGGCCCAGGCCCAGACCCTCGAAGCCGCCGTGCTCAAGCTGCACACCAGCTGGCGGCGCCTCAATGGCCTGCAGGAGCGGCTGTGGATGGAGAGCGGCAGCAGCACGCCCCATCTGCGCGAGCTGCTGGTCGCTCTGCAGTCCCTGAGCGGCAGCACCCTGCGCGTGTCCCTCGGCGAACTGGCGGGTGGCAAGCGGGTGCGGCTGCAGCTGGTGGAGGAATCCCCCGATCAGCTGGAGGCGCCGCCCCTGCCCTGAGCCACTGGCAGCAGCCGGCGGCATCGGTATCGTCACGGCGGCGGGGGACGGTGGTGGAGGCTGAATCGCAACCCGGGCGCCCGCAGAGCGACGACCAGGCGCGCCCCGATGCTCTCGAGCAGGCCCTGAGCCGCCATTTCGGCTGGACCGCTTTCCGGCCGGGCCAGCGGCAGGTGGTGGAGGCCTTGCTGGCTGGACGGGACTGCCTGGCCGTATGGCCCACCGGAGCCGGTAAATCGCTCTGCTTCCAGCTGCCGGCCCTGATCCGCGAGGGCCTGGTGCTGGTGATCTCCCCCCTGGTGGCCCTGATGCAGGACCAGGTGGATCAGCTGCAGTGCCGGGGCATTGCGGCGGCCTGTCTGCACCGCGGCCTGGAGCCGGGGGAGCGCCAGCACCTGCTGAGGCGCATCCGCGAGCGCCGCCTGCGGCTGCTGTATCTGGCTCCCGAGCGCCTGCAGGCGGAGGCCACCCGTCAGTTGCTCGACGATCTGCTCGCTCAGGGGGTGCTTGTGGCCCTGGCGGTGGACGAGGCCCACTGCATCAGTGCCTGGGGGCATGATTTCCGCCCGCACTACCGGCGCCTGGGCCAGCTTCGCCAGCTCTGCCCCGGGGTGCCGCTGGTGGCCCTCAGTGCCACCGCCGCTCCCCTGGTGCGGGCCGACATCATCCGTCTGCTGCAGCTGCGCCGTCCCCTGATCCAGGTGCGTTCGGCCCGGCGAGTGAATTTGCGCTACGCCATGCGGCGGCGTCCACCCGATCCGCTGCCTGAGATGCTGGCCGCCATCGAGCGCTCCCGTGGAGCCGTGCTGATCTACGCCCGCACCCGGCGCTCGGTGGAGCAGTGGGCGACCCAGCTGCAGGCTGCCGGGGTGCCGGCGGTGCCGTATCACGCTGGTCTGGATGCCAGCCAGCGCCGGCAGGCCCTGGCCCACTTCCAGGGCGAGTCCCGGCCGGTGCTGGTGGCCACGGTGGCGTTCGGGATGGGCGTGGATCGCCCCGATGTGGGTCTGGTGCTGCACCTGGACCTGCCAGCGAGCGCTGAGGGCTACCTGCAGGAGTCCGGCCGGGCGGGCCGCGACGGTGGCCCGGCGGACTGCCTGGTGCTGTTCGACCCGGCCGATCGCACCAGCCTTGGCTGGGCCATGCGCGCCGCCGGCCGGGAGACGCCAGGGGCGGGGATCGAGGCGGGGCGGCAGCGCCTGGAGCTGGCCCAGCGGCAGCTGCGCCGCATGGAGGCGGTGGCGGAGGGTGAGGGCTGCCGCGAGCAGGCCCTGTTGCTGGTGATGGGAGAACTGGCCGCCCCCTGCGGCCGCTGTGATGGCTGCCGGCGGCTCCCCGCGGGTGCTGAAAGGGCCCGCGACTGGTCGGAGCAGGCCTCCCAGCTGCTGGAGCTGCTGGGGGCTGAGCGCGGGAGGGCCCTGCGCAGCCTGGTGGAGGGCCTGGCCGCCCGGCAGGGCAGTGACGAGGACCGCTGGGCCTGGCTGGCCCGCCGGCTGGTGCAGGAGGAGCTGATCAGCGAGAGCGATGACGGCGCCCAGCGCCTCTACATCAGGCCTTCAGGCCGCACCTATCTGCGCCAGCCCTGGCCGCTGCGCTGGGCAGCGTGAGCCCCCTCAGCTGCCCTTCTCCTTGCAGATGTCCTGCACCAGCTTCTTCTCGAAGTCCTCCTCCGGTGCCACCCAGCTGTTCCACTGGCCTGCCGGGGTGGTGGAGTTGAGCTTGCTGGCCGTGCAGTTCACGGAGATGTAGCGGGCTTTGCCATCGCTGTTGAGGCTGGGGGCCACGTAACTGCCTCCCATCGACTGCCACTTCGACCAGTCGATCTGCAGCGGGCCGTAGGGGCGCCAGTCGCCACTGGCGCTGGCTTTGGCGCTGGGTTTGGCTGTGGCGGTGGCTCGGGTGGTGCTGGTGGTGGAAGTGCTGCGCACGGCGCTGGAGCTGGCCGTGGCGGCTGGGGCTGCCGCCGCGATGACGCTGGCGCTGGTGACGCCGCCTGTGGCTGCGGCGATCCTGCTGGCCTGGGCCGTGCGGGTGCTGGAGCCGGCCTGGGGGGTGGGTGTCCTGCGCGCTGCAGGCCTGGATGCTGCGGGCGCTGGGGTGCCGGCCGCGGTGGCTGCTGCGGCAGCGGCAGCGGCTGGGGCTGGGGCCGGGGCCGGCGCGGTTGCGGCTGGCGCAGCGGTGCTTGCGCCCGGTTTGGGCTGGGGGGCCGCGGGCCTGGCAGTACTCGCGGGTGTGCTCGGTTTCGCCGCCTCAGTCGCGGCCTGGGTTGAGGCTGCCGGGAGTGCGGGTGTTGCCTTGGCTGTGGCTGTGGCTGTGGCTGTGGCTGCGGCTGCGGCTGTGGGCTGGGCTTGAGGCCGGGGTGACGGCGTGGCCGCCGCTGCGGGCGTTGGCTGGCCAGCCGCCCCCCCAGCAACTGGGCCAGCAGCTGGGGCGGCGGCTGGGGCCGCTGCGGGCCGGGGGTCGGGTTTGGCGGCGGCTTCAGCCGCGGGTTTGGCTGCCGGTTTGGCTGCCGGTTTGGCTGCCGGAGCAGGCGGCGTTCCGCGCAGCTTCAATGTCGAGCCGGCCAGCAGGCGGTCCGGGTCGTCGATGCCGTTGAGCGCCACCAGCTTGCTCACCGAGGTGCCGTAGCGCTCGGCGAGCACCGAGAGACTGTCGCCCCCCTGCACCACATGCTCCTGCGCGTTGCGGTCGGGGGCGGGTGCGGGCCTGGCGGCGGACGCCGCCGGCTTGGCCGCGGCGGGCCGGCCTGTCATCGGAATGCGCAGGCGCACGCCGCTCATCACCTGATCGGGGTTCTCGATCCCGTTGAGCTGGATCAGCCGCTCGGTGCTGGTGTTGAAGCGCACCGCGATCTCTGAGAGCGTCTCACCGCTCTTCACGGTGTAGGGCGCGGTGGGCTGCTGGCTGGGGGCGGCTGCAGCGGCACTGCGGGCGCCGCCACCGGGAATGGTGAGACGCTGGCCCACCACCACCAGGTCGGGATCGGCAATGCCGTTGGCCCGCATCAGCGAATTCAGACCCACCCCATGGAGAGCGGCGATATCGGAGAGTGTGTCGCCGGCCTGCACCGTCACCTTGGCTCCGCCGCCACCAGCAGAGCCCCGGCCGGATCCGCCCGGGATCGTGAGGCGTTGCCCCGCCTCCACCAGGTTGGGATCGGCGATGCGGTTGGCCTGCATCAGGCTGGTGAGGCTGACGCCGTGGCGTTCGGCGATCTCCGAGAGCGTCTCCCCCGCCTTGACCACCACCGCCTGCGCCTGAGCGGGCGGGGCGAGTAGCCCCGGGGCTGGCAGGGCCATCGCCAGGGCCAGGGCTGCGAGGGTGCGGCGCATGGGTTCGGATGGATTGCTGGGCGAACGTTAAGGGGCCCTTGGCGTCCGATCCAGTGCCACCGGCCCGCCGTTGCGCGGCCCGCCGGCCCTCAGCCGAGCAGCCGCTGCACCAGTTGGAGCTTGCCGGCGTAGGGGGGGTAGCGCAGGGGCAGATCCAGCCAGAACGGCCGCCTCAGCACGCTGCGCAGGTGGGAGAAGGTGAGAAAGCCGGCTTCACCGTGGTAGCGGCCCATGCCGCTGTCGCCCACGCCGCCGAAGCCGAGGGCGCTGGCTCCCGCCTGCATCACCACGTCGTTGAAGCAGACCCCGCCGGAGCTGGTGGTCTCCAGGGTGTGGCGCTGGGCCTGGCGGCTGTGGCTGAACAGGTAGAGCGCCAGGGGTTTCGGCCGCATGCGCACCTGGCTGAGGGCCTCCTCCAGGTTGGCCACGCTCGCGATCGGCAGCAGGGGCCCGAAGATTTCCTCCCGCATCAACGGGTCGTCGGCGGACTCCACCGCCAACAGGGTGGGCTCGATGCGCCGCCGCTGCGGATCACAGCGCCCGCCGTGCAGCACCTGACCGCGCTCCCGGGCGCCGGCCAGCAACCCCGCCAGCCGGTCATACTGGGCCTGGTTGACGATCGAGGCGAGATCCTCGCTCTGCAGCGGCGCGGCGCCGTGGAAGCGGCTCAGCTCCGCCGCCAGCGCTGCCACCAGGCCCTCGCGCAGTGGCGCCTCCACCAGCACGTGGTCGGGGGCGATGCAGGTCTGGCCGGCGTTGATGCTCTTGCCCCAGGCCAGCCGCCGCGCCGTGACCGTGAGGTCGGCATCCGCCAGCACGATGGCGGGACTCTTGCCGCCCAGTTCAAGGGTCACTGGCGTGAGATGGCGTGCTGCGGCAGCCATCACCAACCGGCCCACGCGCCCACCACCGGTGAAGAAGATGTGATCGAAACGCTCCTCCAGCAGCCGGGCGGCGGCGTCACCGTCGCCGCACACCACCTGCACACTGGTGGGGGGAAAGGCCTCGGCGATCGCCGCCGCGATCAGAGCCGCTGTGCGCGGGGCGTGCTCCGAGGGTTTGAGCACCACGCTGTTGCCGGCCGCCAGGGCGCTCACCAGCGGATGCAGGCAGAGCTGAACGGGGTAGTTCCAGGGGCCGATGATCAACACGCAGCCCAGGGGTTCGGCCTGCTCGAAGGCACGGCCGGGCTTGAGGGGCAGGTCCACGGGCACCCGGCGCGGGGCCATCCAGCGGCGCAGCCGCCGCCGGGTGAGCTTCAGCTCCTGCTGCACCGCCACCAGCTCGAAGCTGGCCTCCAGCGGCGGTTTGCCCAGGTCCGCCGCCAGGGCCTCCAGCACTGCCGGGCGGTGGCGGCTGAGCAGGGCGCCGAGGCGATCCAGTTGCTCCAGCCGCCAGGCGAGCGGGCGCGTGCTGCCGAGGCTCACCGGCGCGCGCATGGCCTCGATGGGAGTGAACAGCTGGGGCGGGGACCCTGGCGGTGAGACGGTCATCCTGAGGGTGGGCTCGGCCGGCCCTCCACCCTGGCAAAGAGAAGGTCAGTGCCGGGATCGCCGCCACCACCCGGCCAGCAGGCTGCCGAGCACCGCATGGACCACCGCCGAGATCGCACCGGGCAGGGCGGTGAGCGGGGAGGCGGCAAAGGCGGAGCGGGCCAGCACCACCGCCAGGCCTGAGTTCTGCATGCCCACCTCGATGCTCACGGTGCGCCGCACGGCGACGGGTTCTGCCGCCGCCGCCGGGATCAGCCAGCCCAGCAGGAAGCCGAAGCCATGCAGCAGCAGGGCCGCCAGCAGCAGCAGGGGACCCTGGGCCAGCAGGGCCTGGCGCTGGCTGCCGACGATGCTGGCCACGATCCACACGATCGCCAGCACTGCCAGCGGCGGCATCACCGGCCTCACCCGGCGGGCCAGCCCCGGAGCGCCCTGCTTGAGCAGTACGCCCACGACCAGCGGCACCACCACCACCTGCAGCACGTCGAGCAGCAGCTTCCAGCCGTTCACGGGCACGTAGCGGCCGGCCAGCAGGCCGGTGAGGGCCGGGGTGAGCACCACGGCCGCCAGCGTGCTCGCCGTGGTCATCACCACCGAGAGGGCCACGTCGGCCCGGGCGATCAGGCTCACCACGTTGCTGGCTGTGCCTCCCGGGCAGCAGCCCACCAGGATCAGACCCACGGCCAGCGGTGGTTCCAGCCGCAGGCCCAGGGCCACCAGCGCCGCCAGCAGGGGCATCACGGCGAACTGGGCGAGCACCCCGAGAGCGGCCGGTCGGGGACGGCTCAGCACCCGCCGGAAATCAGCGCCCTGCAGGTCCAGCCCCATGCCGAGCATGATCACCCCCAGAGCCAGCACGATCAGGGGCCCGTGCATCCAGGTGAACAGCCACGGGAACGGCAGCGCCAGCACCACCCCCAGCACGGTCCAGAGGGGAAACAGCACGGTGAAACGCTCAAGCACCGTGCCAGTCCGCTGGCGCTGTCATGGGGCCGCTGTACACATCTGGGGGATTATCCACGCACACCGTTCCTGCGGCCTCCGTTTCCTGCCCTGCCCAGGCCGGGGCACGGTCTGCCTGCACTGGCAGCCAGCACTGGTTCTGCTGAGGTGATCGGTTACCCGTTACGCCTGAGCAGAGCGGCCTGCGCTGATGCCCTCTGCAGGGTTGGGTGGTATGTCCTTGCAGCCGCGTGGGGATAAGCCCTTGACGAGACTTGAACTCGTGACCTCTCCCTTACCAAGGGAGTGCTCTACCGCTGAGCTACAAGGGCATGTGGAAGGTGGGCCGGGTTGGATTTGAACCAACGTAGGCAGAGCCAGCGGATTTACAGTCCGCCCCCATTAACCACTCGGGCACCGACCCGAACCACACCCCAAGACCTTACCAGTCAGCCCCCCAGCCCTTGCCGATGCAGCTTCTTGCACTCCACGGCCCCAATCTCAACCTGCTGGGCAGCCGCGAGCCAGGCCTGTACGGCACTGCCAGCCTGGACCAGATCGACGCCGAGCTGGGCCGCCGGGCGGAGCTGCTGGGGGTGGTGATCGACTGTTTTCAGAGCAACCACGAGGGGGGCCTGGTGGACCGCATCCAGCAGGCACGCGGGGGGGTGGACGGCATCCTCATCAATGCGGGCGCCTACACCCACAGTTCGATCGCCATCCGCGATGCCCTGCTGGCGGTGGCCATCCCCTATGTGGAACTGCACCTCAGCAACACCCAGGCCCGCGAGCCCTTTCGCCACCACTCCCTTCTCGCCGACCGGGCGATCGGCGTGATCTGCGGATTCGGTGCGGCCAGCTACGGCCTGGCTCTGGAGGGTCTGGTGGGCCATCTGCGGGCGCGGCCATGACGGCCGCCGGTGCAGCGGCCGTCGCCCCGGTCCGCATCCGCTGGCTGGCGGCTCCCAGCTCCCTCGCCTGGCTGGAGCAGGCCCTGGCCCATCCCGAGCCGGTGCTGATCGACCACGCCCATTGCGAGCGCAAGGCAGCGGGCGCGGCCCTGCAGCTGATGTTCCGCTACCCCGGCGACGAGCAACTGGCGGCGGTGCTGGCTCCTTTGGCACGGGAGGAACTGGAGCACTTCGAGCGCCTGCTGGCCCTGCTGGAACGCCGTGCCATCCCCCTGCGTCCCCTCGCGGCCCCTCCCTACGGCAGTGAACTGGGCAAGGCGGTGCGGCGCCAGGAGCCCGGTCGCATGCTCGACAGCCTGCTGGTGGCGGGGCTGATCGAGGCCCGCAGCCACGAGCGCATGGCGCTCCTGGCCGGGCATTCCCCCGACCCGGATCTGCGCCAGCTCTACGGGGACCTGCTCGCCAGTGAGGCCCGCCATTTCGGCCTCTACTGGCTGCTGGCTGAACGACGCTGGCCGCGCCCGATCCTGATGGAGCGCCTGGGTGTGCTGGCGGCCCTGGAGGCCTCCCTGCTGGCCACGCTTCATCCCGAGCCCCGGATGCACAGCTGAGCCCGGGCGATCGGAACGGTTCAGGGGCTGGCGAGCAGCTGATCGAGCAGGGGATAGCCGCGGGCGATCGGGTCGCCGGTGTAGTCCGCAACCCAGCCCTCTGGGTTGTTGAAGAAGCGCAGGGCGCAGAACTGGGGCCTGGGCCCCATGTCAAACCAGTGGCGGGTGCCGGCCGGCAGCGCGATCAGGTCGCCGGCTTCGCAGATCAGCTGCAGCACTTCGGCGCCGAGGTGAAGGCAGAACAGACCTCTGCCCTCGACAAAGAAGCGCACCTCGTCTTCGCTGTGGGTGTGCTCCGCCAGGAATGTCTGGCGCAGAGCCTGGCGATCGGGGTGATCGGGGGTGAGCCGGATGGCGTCCACCGTGGCGTAGCCCTCCTCAGCCCGCACCCGGGAGATCTCCTCGGCGTAGGCGCTGAGGATCGCCTCAGCCGAAGCTCCGGCAGACAGGGCGGCTGCGGCCGGCCAGTGCTGGAAGCGGATGCCCCGCTGCATCAGCTGCGCCTGGATCTCCTCGCCATCGCGGCTCATCAGCAAGACTGCCGGCTGGCTGGAGGCCGCCGGGCTGGCGGGGTGCCGGTAGATGGTGAGCTCACTCATGGCTGACCCAACGCCACTGAAAATCACTGTAGGCACCGCTCCGCCGGGCCTCACCCTGGTGGGGGTGGGGCCCGGCGATCCGGAGCTGCTGAGCGTGGCGGCCCTGCGGGCGATCCGGGCGGCGGCGGTGGTGGCCTATCCGGTGGCCCGCGAGGGAGGCGAGGGCATGGCCGCGGCGATCGCGGCGCCCTGGCTGGAGTCACGCCAGCGCCGGCTGCCGCTGCTGTTTCCGATGCTGGCGGAGGCCGCCCCCCGCATCGCTGCCTGGCATGCCGCCGCAGCCGCCCTGGCGGCTGAGGTGATGGCCGGCCTGCCGGTGGTGCTGCTCTGCGAGGGGGATGTGTCCCTGTTCGCCAGCAGCAGTTACGTGGTGCTGGCCCTGCGCCGTCGCCATCCCCATTGCCCCCTGCGAGTGGTGCCCGGGGTGCCGGCGGTGTGTGCGGCGGCGGCGGCGGCCACGGCCGGCGGCAGCGCCTGGCCCCTGGCGCTGCAGAGCGAGGCGCTGCTGATCCGGCCCACACCCGACAGCGCCGCCGAGCTGGAGGGGCTGCTGCTGCGCGCCGCGGAGGAGAGCGCGGTGCTGGCCCTGCTCAAGCTGGGGCGGCGCTGGCAGTGGGTGAGGCCGCTGCTGGAGCGGCAGGGGGTGCTGGAGGCGGCCCTGTTCGCCCAGCGGGTGGGCTGGCCCGATCAGCTGGTGAGTGAGGCGGCGGCGGTGCCGGCCGCAGAACGGCCCTACTTCTCGCTGCTGCTGATCCGCCAGGGCTGGCCGGAGGTGCTGCCCTGAGCGGGGCCCTACGCCAGTCCGAGGCGCCCCTGCTCCAGCAGCGCCAGGGCTTCGGCGGGGGAGGGCGCGCGCATCAGGGCATGGCGCAGCTGGGGGGCGCCAGGGAAGCCGGTGCAGGTCCAGCCCATGTGCTTGCGGGCGATCAGCAGGCCGTGATCCCCCCGGGCCGCCACCAGGGCCTGCAACTGCTCGGCGGCCAGCGCCAGGCGCTCCGCCGCGCTGGGGGTGGGCGGGATCGGCCGGCCGCTGAGGGCGGCGTCGATCTGGCCCACCAGCCAGGGCGCCCCCATGGTTCCCCGGCCCACCATCAGCCCATCGGCGCCGGTGGCGGCCAGGCAGTGCAGGGCATCGGCGGGGCTGGCCACATCGCCGTTGGCGATCACCGGGATGGCCAGGGCCCGCTTGACCGCGGCGATGGCCCCCCAGTCGGCACGGCCCCTGAAGGCCTGCTCGCGGGTGCGGCCGTGCAGGGTGAGCAGCTGGGCGCCGGCCTGCTCCAGCCGGCGGCACCAGAGCACCGCCGCGGCGTGATCGCCGGCCTCAGGAACTTCTGGCTGGGCGGCCTCTGACTGAGCGGCCTGCCCGCACCAGCCCAGCCGCGTCTTCACCGTGACGGGAATGGACACCGCCGCAGCCACCGTTTCCACAATCCAGGCGGCCAGCTTCGGGTCGCGGATCAGGCCGCTGCCGCCGCCCTTGCGGGCGATCTTCTTCACCGGGCAGCCCATGTTGATGTCGATCAGGAAGGCGCCCGCCCCCTCGGCGCGCCGGGCGGCGTCGGCCATTGCCTGTGGCCGGTGGTCGAACAGCTGCACCCCGATCGGCCCGCTCTCAGCTCCCAGCTCCTCCACCTTCTGCAGGCCGTGGCCCAGCTCCAGGCTGGTGGCGTTCACCATCTCGGTGAACAGCAGGGCGTCGGGGGCCCAGCGCCGCACCAGCCCCCGGAAGATCCGATCACTCACCCCCGCCAGGGGCGACTGCAGCACCCGGCAGCGCAGCCGACGCGGTGTGCCGTGGCCGGCCAGCAGCAGCGGCTCCCCGGCAGGCCCCTCGGTGGCAGGCCGCTCGCTGGCCGTCAGTTCAGTGGCAGCGGCGGCGATCATGGCGAGGATTCTGGGATGAGGCCATGCTTCCCCCCGCCGCTGCTGCCCAGGCCGCCCCGACGGCCGAGGCCTACCCCCTCAGCCGGGCGCTGCTGGAGGCGGTGCTGGCCGACCGCCTCAGCGATCGCTTCGTGTGTGAGCTGATCTGGCCGCGCCTGGGGTATGAGCGCAACGGCTCCGGCACCTGGTGCGCGGGCCCGGCCACGGGCGACCCCTGGCGGGAGTCGTTTGCGATCGAACCCCAGTTCATCGCCGAGCGCCCCCCCAGCGTGGCGCTCACCCGGGCGATCGCCAGAGCCCACAAACAGTTGCTCAAGGAACAGCTGGGTTTCGCCGGCTACCGCATCGGTGAGCTCTATCCCCGCCGCACCCGCCGGGCCACGGCGGTGAACTGGCTGCTGGCCGCTCTGGCCGAACGCTGCCAACCCCTGCCCGCCAGCGGGCCGCTGCCGCCGCTGCTCAGCCAGCCGGCCGACCCGGTGCGCGGCCATCCCGGCGACCTGCCCGTGCGCTGAAGCGGCGGCCACTCCACGAGCGGTTCCGTGCCCGTGATCGCTCTGTAGGGTCTGATGTGGACCCCTGATCGCGATCACCTCCTTGGCCCTGCCGGTCGTCGCCATCATCGGTCGCCCCAACGTGGGCAAATCCACCCTGGTGAACCGGCTCTGCCGCAGCCGCGACGCCATCGTGCACGACCAGCCCGGCGTGACCCGGGACCGCACCTACCAGGAGGGTTTCTGGGGCGACCGCAGCTTCCGGGTGGTGGACACCGGCGGCCTGGTGTTCGATGACGACAGCGAATTCCTGCCCGAGATCCGCGAGCAGGCCGATCTGGCCCTGGCCGAAGCCGCCGTGGCCCTGGTGATCGTGGACGGCCAGCAGGGCTGCACCGCTGCCGATGAGGCGATCGCAGCCTGGCTGCGCAGCCAGGCGGTGCCGGTGCTGCTGGCGGTGAACAAGTGCGAGTCGCCGGACAGGGGCCTGGCCCTGGCGGCGGAGTTCTGGGGACTGGGGCTGGGCGAACCCCATCCGGTGTCGGCGATCCATGGCGCCGGCACCGGCGATCTGCTCGACAAGGTGCTGACCTTTCTGCCCCCCGCTCAGGAGGAGGAGGGCGAGGAGCCGATTCAGCTGGCGATCATCGGCCGCCCCAACGTGGGCAAGTCCAGCCTGCTGAACGCCGTGTGCGGCGAGAACCGGGCGATCGTGAGCCCGATCCGCGGCACCACCCGCGACACCATCGACACCACGATCGAGCGCGAGGGCAAGACCTGGAAACTGCTCGACACCGCCGGCATCCGCCGCCGCCGCTCGGTGAGCTACGGCCCCGAGTACTTCGGCATCAACCGCAGCTTCAAGGCGATCGAGCGCAGCGACGTGTGCGTGCTGGTGATCGATGCCCTCGATGGCGTCACCGAGCAGGACCAGCGCCTGGCCGGCCGCATCGAGGAGGACGGCCGCGCCTGCGTGGTGGTGGTGAACAAGTGGGATGCCATCGAGAAGGACAGCCACACCATGGCGGCGATGGAAAAGGAACTCCGCGCCAAGCTCTATTTCCTGGACTGGGCGGCGATGCTGTTCACCTCCGCCCTCACCGGCCAGCGGGTGCAGAGTGTGTTCGCTCTGGCCCTGCTGGCGGTGGAGCAGCACCGCCGCCGCGTCACCACCTCGGTGGTGAACGAGGTGCTCACCGAGGCCCTGAGCTGGCGCACGCCGCCCACCAGCCGCGGCGGCCGGGCCGGCCGTCTCTACTACGGCACCCAGGTGGCCACGCGGCCCCCCAGCTTCACCCTGTTCGTCAACGAACCCAAGCTGTTCGGGGACACCTACCGCCGCTACATCGAGCGCCAGATCCGCGAGGGCCTGGGCTTCGAGGGCACCCCGGTGCGTCTGTTCTGGCGCGGCAAGCAGCAGCGCGACGCCGAGCGCGATCTGGGGCGGGTCAAGCGCTGATTGGACTTCCTGCGCCAGTTGCCGATCGGCCAGTACGTCGCTGAGGAACCCGGGCCCGCCGGCGCCGGGAGCCGTGGCAGCTGGCTGCGGCGGGTGGATGCCCGCATCAAGCTGGCCTGGACGGTGGCGTTCCTGGTGACCCCCATCCTGGCCGGACCGCTCTGGCGGCTGGCGCTGGTGGGGCTGCTGCTGCTGATCACCGCCTTGAGCGGCCTGCCCTGGCGGCTGTGGCGCCGCAGCCTGCCCCTGCTGCTGGCCCTCTCCCTGCTGGTGGGCGGGCTGGCCCTGGTGCTGCCTGCCGGGGGGCGGCCGCCGGCGCCCCTGCAGAGGCCCCCGGCCGAGGTGAGACTGCAGCCCGGCTCCCCCCTGGAGCCGCCGGCGGAACGCAGCGGCAAGACCTGGGAACTGGTGCGCTGGGGGCCGCTGCAGGTGGGGCCGCTGTCCCTCGGTCCGCTGGTGGTGACACGCCGCTCCGCCCTGCTGGGCCTCAACGGCTCCACCCTCCTGTTCACGCTCGTGCACAGCGCCAACCTGATGCTGCTCACCACCCGGCCGGAGGAGCTGGTGTGGGCGATCAGCTGGCTGCTGGCTCCCCTGGCGCGCCTGGGCTGGCCCATGGAGCGGCTTGGCTTCACCCTGCTGCTGGCGCTCCGCTTCCTGCCCCTGGTGCAGGAGGAGCTGCAGAACCTGCTGCGCTCGGTGGCCACCCGGGCGGTGAATCTGCGCCGGCTGGGCTGGCGGCCGGCCCTGGGCCTGGTGCTGGCGGTGGGCGAGCGTCTGCTGGCCAACCTGCTGCTGCGCTCGGAGCAGGGGGCTGAAGCCCTGCTGGCCAGGGGCGGGGTGTGGCTGCCGGCCGAACAGCTGCACCGGCGGCTGCCGCCGCAGCGCTGGCTCAATCTGGTGGCTCTGCTGGGCCTGATCGGTCTGCTGGGCCTGCGCTGGAGCGTGGGAGGTGCGCGGTGAACTTAAATACCGCCCAGTGCTGATGGCTGCGTGACCTCAGAGCGCTACCTCAACCACCCCACCTTCGGGATGCTCTATCGCGTGGCGCCGGTGGCTGACGGACGCGATCTCTATGCCACGCTCTACGCCCAGCGGGTGTTCTTTCTGGTGACATTGCAGCCCCGTGGCGCCAGTTTCGAGGTGGTGCCCCTGATGGATGCGCGCCACTACGCCGAGCAGAACCTGGCCCGCTCCCGTCGCGAGCGCTCCAGTGCCCTCCCCCACTGGCGCCAACTGTTTGACCAGACCTTCATCTGATCCTCTGCCCGCTGCCGCCTCGGGCCTGAAGCAGCGGCTGCAGGCGCTGCAGCAGCAACTGCCGTGCCGTACCGCCCTGCTGGCGGTGAGCAAGGGGCAGCCGGCCGCCCTGGTGCGTGCGGCGGTGGCGGCCGGCCAGCGCAGCTTTGCCGAAAGCCGCCTGCAGGAGGCCGTGGCCAAACAGGCGCAGCTGGGAGACCTCGAGCCGCTGGACTGGCATTTCATCGGCCGCCTGCAGGCCAACAAGGCCCGGGGCGTGCTGCGCCACTTCGGCACGATCCATTCCCTCGACAGCCTGGAGCTGGCCCGGCGCCTGGCGCGCATTGCCGCCGAGGAAGGCCTCAACCCGTCCTTGCTGGTGCAGGTGAAGCTGCGTTCCGACCCCGGCAAGACCGGCTTCGAGCTGGGGCAGCTGCGGGACTGCTGGAGCGAACTGGCGGCCCTTGGCCCATCGGCACCCGTGGGGCTGATGACGATCGCACCGCTGGGGCTGGAGGCTCCCCAGCGGCTGGCCCTGTTCCAGGAGTGCGCGGCCCTGGCCGCCGAGCTGGGCCTGGCGCAGCTGTCGATGGGCATGAGCGGCGACTGGCGTGAGGCCGTAGCCGCCGGCAGCACCTGGGTGCGGATCGGCACGGCCCTGTTCGGCCCCCGGCAGAGGCTGGCCTGAGGCTCCGGCCCGGGCCAAGAATCGCTTCTCTGGCTTGCGATCTGAGCGATGAGGCGCTATTCAGGTCGAAAGCTTCCGGTGAGGTTTGCTCCGTGTCGTTGTTCTCCCGCCTGCGTGCCGTCGTCTCCGGAGACGACTACCTCGACGGCGACTACGACGATGAGCTGGACTACGACGACGGCGAGGCCTCCGAGCCTCCGCCAGCTCCGATGAGCCGCTCCAGCTCCCTGGCCCTGAGCAGCGACTTCAGCGCCGACGATCCCTTCGCCGGCACCAATGTGATCGGCATGCCCGGCATCTCCACGGCGGCCGCCGAGGTCACGGTGATGGAGCCCCGCAGCTTCGACGAGATGCCCCGGGCGATCCAGGCTCTGCGCGAGCGCAAGACGGTGATCCTCAATCTCACGATGATGGAGCCAGACCAGGCCCAGCGCGCCGTGGATTTCGTGGCCGGCGGCACCTTCGCCATCGACGGCCACCAGGAGCGGGTGGGGGAGAGCATCTTCCTGTTCGCCCCCAGCTGCGTCACCGTCACCACCGCAGGCGGAGAAGAGGCGGCCTCCTCCACCGTGGTGAGCCGCGATCCGCTGCACCAGCAGGATGCCGCCCCCAGTCCCGCCTGGGGCCGGGAGGGCAGCGCCCTCTGAACCCGCCGCCCACCTCGCCACCGGCGCCTGCTGAGGCCCCCGGGCTCAATCCAGCACACTTCGGTGTGGTGGGCCTGGGCCGCATGGCTCAGGCCCTGCTCCTCCCCCTGCTCGAGGCAGGCCTGCTGCGGCCCTCCCAGGTGCGTGCTGCCGTGGCCAGCTCCGCAACGGCGGCGCGGCTGCAGAGCAGCCTGCAGCTGGAGGTGGGCACCGATGCCGGCCCCGTCTGGACGGCACCGGTGGTGCTGCTGGCGGTGAAACCCCAGCAGCTGGCGGCAGTGGCGGCCACGGTGCCTGCCGGAGCCGGGGGCCTGCTGATCTCGGTGCTGGCGGGGGTCACCGTGGGGCGGCTGGAGCAGCTGTTCCCGGCCTGGCGCTGCGTGCGGGCCGTGCCCAACACCCCGGCCCTGGTGCGCCAGGGCCTCACCGGGCTGGCCTGGGGGGAGGCGGTGGACGCCGGGCAGCGCCAGTGGGTGGTGCAGCTGTTCAGCCAGGTGGGTGAGGTGCTGGAGCTGCCGGAGAGCCAGCTCGATGCCTTCCTGGCGCTCACCTCCTCGGGACCGGCCTTTGTGGCTCTGGTGGCCGAGGCTCTGGCCGATGGGGCCGTGGCCGCCGGCCTGCCCCGGGATCGCGCCCACGTTCTGGCCCGGCGCACCCTGGCCGGCACCGCGGCCCTGCTGGAGGGGCAGAACCTGCATCCGGGCCAGCTCAAGGACATGGTGAGCTCGCCGGCGGGCACCACCATCGCCGGCCTGCGGGTGCTGGAGCGTGGCGGCCTGCGCTCGGCGCTGATCGAGGCGGTGCTGGCGGCCGCCGAGCGCAGCCGCAGCCTGGCCTGATGGCCAACCCTTGGGCGCCCGGTCAGGGGCGGGGCCGGGCCGCTCCCAGACGGGGCTCGCTGCCGTTCAGCAGCCGGGCCAGGTTGCTGCGGTGGCGCCAGATCACCAGGGCGCTGGTGACCAGAGCCAGCATCAGGTAGGGCCAGCGCAGACCCATGCCCAGGTCGCGGAACCAGGCCAGCATCAACAGCGGCAGGGCCACGGCGGCCAGCACGCTGGAAAGCGATACGATCCTGCTGGCGGTCAGCACCGTCAGGAACACCCCCAGGCAGGCCAGACCCACCGGCCAGGAGAGACCCAGCAGCAGCCCCAGGGCCGTGGCCACCGCCTTGCCGCCGCGCCAGCCCAGCCACAGCGGCCAGATGTGGCCCGCCAGCGCCGCCACACCGGCGGCCACCACCCAGCTGTCGGTGCCCGCCAGGCCTGGATCCAGCAGCGCCCGGGCCAGCAGCACCGCCGCCGTGCCCTTGAACACGTCCACCAGCAGCACGGCCAGGGCCGGAGCCTTGCCGACCACCCGCAGCACGTTGGTGGCGCCGGTGGACCCCGATCCCTCGCGGCGGATGTCGATGCCCCTGACCCAGCGGCCGGCCAGATAGCCGCTGGGGATCGAGCCCAGCAGGTAGCCGGCGAGCAGCAGCAGGGGGGCGAGGGCAGGAGACATGGGATCGCTGGGGGCGGCTGGGGGAACAGGCGGCGGGGGCAGCCGCTCAGGCGTACTCCTCCTCGCGCATCAGCTCCTCCGGACCGGGGGCGAAGGCCAGCCAGAGGGGGAACTGCAGGATGGCGATGTCCACCCCGGGTTCGGCCGCATCGATCACGATGAAGGGCAGCTCGCCGCGCTCCTCCAGCCTGTCGGCCCGCTCGATCAGGGCCTCGGGCCGCTCGAACAGCACGATGCCGCTGCTGGGGCCGAAGTCCTCGCGGTCCAGGCCGAGGCAGTCCTGAAGGCAGCGGCGCCACTCGCCAAGCCGTTCCGGCTCACCAGCCAGCACCAGGGTCTGAAAGCGTTCGCCGTAGAGCTCGCCGAGGGTGGCGATCACCGCCGCCGTGACCAGGCCGTTGCGGCTGCGGCTGCCGCCGCTGGGCTGGGCGCCGCGGCCGCCCTGCTCCAGGAACCAGTTCTCCAGGGCGGCGGCGTCGCCGGCCTGCAGGGTGCGGCGCAGCTGCCAGGGTTCGGCGTAGAAATCGGGCTGGCCCTGGAATGCCCTGAGCCGGTTGCGGATCAGCTCGGCATCGCCGCTGAAGGGGCCTCCGGCCAGCATGCCGGGCCCGGGGCCAGCCGGCGCCTGGGTGGCGGCTGGCTGGGCCACGGCATCGATCGGGGAGGGCTGCACCAGCACCGGCTGCGGCACCAGTTCGACCTGCTCGGCCGCCACCGCCAGATCCTGCAACGCCCCCACCAAGTAGTCCTGAAAGCCCTTGAGGCGGCGCGCCACCGCATCGGCCTGGCCGGCGTAGCTGGCGGCGATCTCCCGGGCGATCGCCTCGCGCCGGCTCTCCAGCTGGGCGATCTCCGTTTCCAGCTCGCTGCGGCGCCCCTGCAGCTCGCGCAGGGCGAGGGCATGCCAGGCCGTCTCGGCCGCGCCGGCCTCTGCCGTGGCGGCCTCAGCGGGTGGGCTCTCGCTGGGCTGGCTCTCGCAGGGCGGTGCGGGCTCGATGGGCTCGTCGGGCATGGCCGGTTCAGGCATCGTCAGGGGTGCGGGTGGAGCCGCCGGCGGCGCTGGCCTGCAACTGCGGCAGCCGGCCCTGCAGCTGCTGGCGCAGGGCGGCGGCATCGAACAGCACGGGCAGCAGATGGATGCTCTTCTGCTCCCTGAAATAGAACAGCGCCGGCAGGGCCGGCCAGAAGAGGCGCCAGCCCAGCCAGGCGTCGTAGGGGAAGCGGCGCAGCTCGGCGCCGCCCCGCCGCACCAGCAGGGCCTCGCCGTTGAACTCCAGCCGCAGCAGGGCCGTCTGCAGCACCAGGGCCAGGCCGAACAGGGTCACCACCAGGGCCAGCCAGAGCGCTCCGGACCACAGCGGCAGCAGCCCCAGACAGGCCAGTCCCAGGCCCGCCACGGCCAGGGAGACGCCGAAGTGGGGGCTCAACACCACCGGTTGCGCAGGGTCAGGGGACAGCATCGGCGATCAGGCGAACAGCACGGAGGTGAGCACGGCGTCCATCAGCGCCACGCTGACCAGAATCATCACCACCGCGCCCGTGGTGCTGGTGCCCACCTCCTTGGGGCCACCGCGGGTGGTGAGACCCCAGCCGCAGGCCAGCACGGCGATCTGCAGGCCGAAGACCAGGGCCTTCAGCAGCATCGAGGGCAGGTCGTCCGGCTGCATCCAGGTGCGCACGGAGTTCCAGAACACACTCGGGGGGATGTTGTACAGCAGCGTGCTGCTGGTCTGGCCGGACCAGATGCCCACCCAAAAGAACAGCAGGCACTGCACCGGCGCCATGATCACCATCGCCAGCACCCGTGGCACCACGAGGTACTCCACCGGGTCGGTGCGCAGCATGGTGATGGCGTCGATCTGCTCGGTCACCTTCATGGTGCCCAGTTCGGCTGCATAGGCCGTCGCCACCTTGCCGGTGAGCAGGGTGGCGGTGAGCAGCGGGGCGATCTCCCGCGCCAGCCCCAGGGACAGCAAGCCCCCCACAGCGGCATTGGCGCCCTGCTTGGAGAGTTCCGCCACCACCTGGATGTTGAACACGGTGCCGGCCGCCAGGGCGGTGATCACCACGATCAGAAAACTGGCCGGCCCGGCCTCCATCAGCTCCTGCATCAGGTCGTTGAAGCCGATGCGGCCACGGGCGATGGCACTGACGGCCTGGCCGCCGATCATGGCGCTGGCACCGAGCCGTTCCGCCCAGCGCGGCAGCTGCAGGCGCCGGGGTGGCCAGGGGAACCGGAACCGGCGTTTCATGACGGCTGCGGGGGGCGGTGGGGCCAGCGTCGCATCACCACCAGGCCCAGCACCACCAGGATGGCCGGAATCACCCCCATGCTCAGGCGGATCGCCAGCAGGGCGCTGGTGGGCTGGTCGCTGAGCAGCTCCGCCTGATAGCCGCTGAGGCTGAGCAGGTTGCCGAACAGGAACAGGGCCAGGCTGATGCAGAGCTTCTGGCCCAGCACCATCCAGGCGCTGTACTGGCCAGCGGGTTTCTCGGGGTCGGCGTCGATGGCGTCGGGGAGCAGGGACCAGGGGATCAGGTAGGCGGTGGAGGCCCCCAGCCCGGCCAGCACGATGGTGAGCAGCACCAGGGCCAGGCGCAGGGCGTTGTCCAGGGAACCGAAGGGGGCGACAGCGGGATTCAAGGGCGGCAGCACCATGGCCAGGACGCAGCCGCTGATCCAGAGGGCCGAGCCCAGGTGCAGGGCCCGCACCCGCCCGCCCTTCTGGCTCACGGCGTTCCAGATCCACAGGCCCACCAGGCTGCTGACGATGAAGGGCAGCAGCACCCAGTTGCTCCAGCTCTGGGGCAGGCGCAGCACCACGGGCAGATAGATCAGCGCGGCCGTCTGCATGAGCTGCAGGCCGCACCAGAGCAGCAGATAGAGGCCGATCACGCGCAGGAAGCGGCCGTTGCCGCTCACCCGCCCGAGCAGGCGGCGGGTGGTGCCCTCCTGGCGCAGGGGGCGCTGGCAGTGCAGGGCCACCGGCGCCAGCCCCCAGCCGCAGATCAGGGTGGTGGCGGTGACCACCACGCCGGCCAGCAGACCCACCAGCAGGAAGCGGGTGGCGTCGCTGTGGTCCTGCAGCAGCAGCGCCCCCAGCACCACTCCCACCAGGGAGGCGATGATCGAGCCGCTGAAGCGGGCCGTGTTCAGCCGGGTGCGCAGCGCCACGCTGCCGGTGAGTTCGGCCGCCAGGGCCGAGTAGGGCAGGTTGACGGCCGTGTAGAAGGTCTGGGCCAGGGTGGTGATCAGGATGAAGATGATGAACTTCGTCCACTGATCCCCCGGGGGCACCCACCACATCGCCGCCATGCCGATCCCCAGAGGCACGGCGCTGGCGAAGATCCAGGGCAGGCGCGGGCCCCAGCGCGTGTGGGTCTTGTCGCTCAGCCAGCCGATCAGGGGGTCGTTGACGCCGTCCCAGAAGCGGCCCGCCATCAGCACCGCTCCGGCCATCCAGGCGGGCAGCCCCGCCGCCGAGGTGTAGAAAACGAACAGGTAGAAGCCGGTGAGCGAGGCCATCATCCCGGTGCCGGCATCACCGAGGCCGTAGGACCAGAGCAGGCGTTGACGGGGCGCGCCGCGCAGATCGGCGGCGTCGCACACGGGAGGTGCCTGGCTGGGCATGCGGCGGGAGACCGGCTGGGGGGCGGCGGTCATAATGGCTGAGCAGGCCGCGGCCATCAGCCCCGCTGCCGGCACCGGTCCCCAATCCGGTTCAGCAGCGCCCATCGGGGCTGCGGTTCAGGGGTGGGGTGCGGCGGTGATTTCAGAGGTGATGCTCAGGGGGCGGGTTTGAGGGTTGCCATCAGCCCTGCAATCCGAGTCTCAACCTTATGATCAAGACGGTCTGAATGCGGGCGTAGTTTAGTGGTAAAACCTCAGCCTTCCAAGCTGATGATGCGGGTTCGATTCCCGCCGCCCGCTTCCTGTTCTCAAGCCCGCTCTGCTCAGGGTTTGCCCTCGGGCCTCTCCCGCCCGGTGCCTGGGATCCCTGCGGGCCGGAGGCTGGGTTTTCCACGGGATGGCGCCATGGCCTGGGGAAAACATGGGCCACCCGTGTGGAAAAGGCTGGTTTGCTGTGGAAAAGCCTCCCTGGCGGTAGTGCCGCTCCCTGGGCTGTCTAGAGCTCCACTCCCTTGAGCTGCCGAGCGGCCACCAGCAGCATCAGGCTGCGGCTCTCCAGCGGTGCCCCCGTGGGTTTCCAGGGCTGGGGCCGGCGGGGTATGTCCTCCCCGGCCGGCAGGGCGGTGTCGATCACCCGAACCCAGCCCGAGGGGCACACGGGCAGGTCGAAGTGGATCGCCCGGCTGTAGGCGTTGAGGCCGCACCACAGCAGCGGCCCCTGCACCCGCTCGTTCACGCTCCAGGCCAGCGTGTGCGACCACTCCGCCCAGTCGGGCTGGTTGACCTGAACGCCGTGCCACTGGCGCCAGAGCGACTGCTCGTCCTCGCTGCGGCGCTGGGGGCGCACCGGCAGAGGCAGTTCCGGGTTGAGCAGGGGCCGCAGGGCGCTGCGCAGGTGGAGCAGGCGCCGCAGGTAGGTGCGCAGCGCCTGGTCGGCGTCGTCGGGCTGCCAGTGCATCCAGCCCAGGGGGTTGTTCTGGCACCAGGTGTTGTTGTTGCCCCCCTGGCTGCGGCGCACCTCATCGCCCATCAGCAGCATCGGCACCCCCGGGGCCAGCAGCAGGGTGGCCAGCAGGTTGCGCAGCTGGCGCTCCCGCAGGGCGGTGATGGCGTGGTCGTTGCTGGGACCCTCCACGCCGTGGTTCCAGCTGTTGTTGTGGTTGTCGCCGTCGCGGTTGTCCTCGCCGTTGGCCAGGTTGTGCTTCTGGTTGAAGCTCACCAGATCGGCGAGGGTGAAGCCGTCGTGGGCGGTGAGGAAGGTGATGCACTGGCCGGGATGGGGCGGCCTGGGCTCGTAGAGATCGGGGCTGCCGCTCAGCCGCAGGCCCAGCGTCCAGGCGGTGCTCTGATCGCCTTTCCAGAAGCGGCGCACGTCGTCGCGGAAGCGCCCGTTCCAGGTGGCCACCCGCAGGGCGGGAAAGTCGGCGAGCTTGTAGAGACCACCGCAGTCCCAGGGCTCGCTGATCAGCTTCAGGTCGGCCAGTTCCGGATCGGCCTCCATGGCTTCGAACAGCGGCGGTGCCTCCAGCGGCAGCAGGTGCTCGCCGCGGCTGAGGGCGATGCCGAGATCGAAGCGGAAGCCGTCCACCCCCAGCTCCACCGCCCAGCAGCGCAGGGATTCCAGGATCAGGCGCCGCACCAGCGGGCGGTTGGCGGCGATCGTGTTGCCGCAGCCGCTCACGTCCAGGTATTCGCCGTGGTGGCCCTGCTGGTAATAGAGCTGGTCGCAGAAGCCCCGCCAGCTCAGGGTTGGACCCTGCTGGTTGCCCTCGCTGGTGTGGTTGTAGACCACATCGAGGATCACCTCGATGCCGGCGCGGTGGCAGGCGCTCACCAGTTCGCGCACCTGCTGGCGGGCCGTGAGCGGATCGGTACCCAGCAGGTAGCCCTGGTGGGGCGCCATCCAGCTGATCGGGCTGTAGCCCCAGTGGTTCTGACGGCCGGGGGGGGCATCGGCGGGATCGAAGGCCATCACCGGCAGCAGCTCGATGGCGGTGACGCCCAGCTCCTGCAGGTAGGGCAGGGTGTCGATCAGGCCCAGCAGGGTGCCGCGCCGGCCGGGCGCCACAGGGCAGCCGGGGCCCTGGGTGAACCCCCCCACATGCAGCTCGTAGATCACGCTGCGCTGCCAGCTGTGCCGGGGACGGGGGGCGGCCTCGAAATCGAAGCGATCGCGCTCGGTGACCACCCCCTTGAGGCAGCAGCTGGTGTTGGGCGCCGACCCCACGGCGGCGTCGCGGCGGTAGCGGCCCCAGCCGGCGATGGCGCGGGCGCAGGGGTCGAGGAGCACCTTGGAGGGGTTGAAGCTGTGGCCGCCGGCCTGCAGGGGCCCGTACACCCGGTAGCCGTAGCAGCTGCCCAGCCCCACCCCTTCCACTTCCACATGCCAGTGGTCGCCGGAGCGGTGCCGCTGATCGAGCTCCACCACCCGCTGCGGCTCGCTGGCCTCGCCATCGGCGAAGAGCAGCAGCTCCACCCGGGTGGCCTGGGGAGCCACCACAGAGAAGTTGCTGCCGCGGCTGGTGACGCTGGCCCCGAGGGGCCAGGGAAGGCCGGGCAGCACCGCAGCGCCGCGGCCGCCGGCGCCCGCCTGTGCGGTGGGCCGCGCTTTCGCCTGGCGGTCAGCCGTGGTCGGGGAGTCGGCTGTGGGTCGGGCGGACACGAACAAGATCCCTATCGCCACAAACTAGTGATCCGATCGAGAATGCACAGCCGGTGTTACAGGCCCCTCCCCCGCAACCCGGCCGCCCGCCCCAGCCGGTGCGGCCCGGGCTGTGGCTGTTCGCCCCCAACCGCGACACCGGCGGCGGCAGCAGCTGGCTGGTGGAGGCCGGGATCCGCGGGCCTGCCGCAGAGCTGCAGGCGGATCTGCTGATCGACTGCCCCGCCTGGAGCCAGGCCAACCTGGACTGGCTGCGCCAGCGCGGCCGCCGGGGCACGATCGTGCTCACCGGGCGCCATGGCCACGGCCGTTGCCGCCGCTTCCAGGAGGCCCTGGACTGGTCGGTGCTGGTGCAGGAGCAGGAGGCCTACCTGCTCCCGGGCGTGCAGCGGCTGAGCTGCTTCGCGGCGGAACAGCCGCTGGCGCCGGGGGCGCGGCTGCTCTGGACCCCAGGCCCCAGTGCGGGGGCCTGCGTGCTGCACCTGGCCGCCGGCGACGTCGATGGTCTGTTCTGCGGGCGCCTGCTGCAGCCCCTGGGCCCCGGCCGCCTGGCGCCGCTGGCCACAGCCGGCAGCTTCCACTGGCCCCGCCAGCTGCGCAGTGTGGAGCGGCTGCGCCGCTGGCTGCCGGCCGGTTCACCGGGCTGGATCGCCTGCGGCGGCGGGCTTGGCGCGTTGCGTGGCGAGAAGCTGGTGGCGGCGGGCGCTGACCTGCTGGCAGGGCTCGATCTGCCGGCGCTGGCGGCGCAACCGTCTCCCCTGGCCTGAGAGATTCAGCCCAGATCCGTTGCGGCAGCCGGATTCTGTGTTGCGATGTGGGGTGGCTGCCCATACCATTGGCGCGCCACAGGCCCGGCCGGTCGGGGTTCCCGACTCGCCACACTCCCCCGACAGCCCCTCTCCGGCTTTCCTTTCCATGAACAAAGCAGATCTCGTCAACGTGGTGGCTGCCCGCACCGAGCTCACCAAGACCGACGTTGCCCAGGTGGTTGATGCCCTGATCGACACGATCATGGATTCGGTGGTCGACGGCAAGAAAGTGTCGATCCTCGGCTTCGGTTCCTTCGAGCCCCGCGACCGTTCCGCCCGCCAGGGACTCAACCCCAAGACCGGCGAGAAGATCAAGATCGAGGCCAAGCGGGTGCCGGCCTTCACCGCCGGCAAGATGTTCAAGGACAAGGTGCAGGGCTCCTGAGCCCCCACCTCTGAGCGTTTCCGAGCTGCTGCCGGCTCACCTGCGCGCCCGCTTCGCCATGGCCCTGGAGGGCCGTGACTGCGCCCGTGGCCGTGGTGACGGGAGTCGTGATCACCGGGGTCGTGGTTACCGGGGTCGTTTCGCCCCGTCACCCTCCGGCCCGCTGCACCGCGGCAACCTGCGCACCGCCCTGCTGTGCTGGCTCGATGCCCGCCTGGCCGGGGGTGAACTCCTGCTGCGCATCGACGACCTCGACACCCCGCGCAACCGTGCCGGGGCCGAGGACAGCATCCTCGCCGACCTGGGCTGGCTGGGCCTCGACTGGGACGGCCCGCCCCGGCGCCAGAGCGAGCGGCGCGGCCTCTACAGCTCCGTGCTCTCGGCCCTGCGCCGGGCCGGTTGGCTCTACCCCTGTCGCTGCAGCCGCCGGCTGCTGGCCGATGTGTCCGCTCCCCACGGCGGCTGGGCGGTGTATCCCGGCTTCTGCCGGCGGCGGCCGGGGCGCTGGGGCCCGGATGGAGGCCGCCTGCCCAGCTGGAGGCTGCGGCTGCCGCCGGGCCCGATCCACTGGCAGGAGCGCCACGGACCGCCCGGGGGGCTCGATGGCCCCGCCGCGGTGGGCGATGTGGTGCTGCGCCGCGCCGATGGCCAGATCGCTTACCACCTGGCCACGGCAGTGGATGAACTCAGCCTGGGCATCACCGATGTGCTGCGGGGGGAGGACCTCTGGCACGCCACCGGCCCCCAGGTGGTGCTGATGCGGCTGCTGGGGGGGGAACCGCCGCGCTACGGCCACCTGCCCCTGTGGCTGGACGGCAGCGGCCGGCGGTTGAGCAAGCGCGAGGGCGCCGCCGGGCTGGAGGGATGGCGCCAGCAGGGGCTCGATGGCCCAGCGGTGATCGGTCTGCTGGCGGCCAGCAGCGGCCTGGTGCCGGCCGGGTCGCGGCTCAGTGCCCGCGAGTTGCTTGAGGAGCTCACGCCCGAGCGCTTCGCTGCCGCCCTGGGGGCCTGAGTCTTCACAAAGGCTTCGGGATCAGGGGGCTGATTCCGATCCACAGTGGTGCCACCTTCAACAGGCAGCCGGAGTTCGCTCCGGGGTTTTCTCCATCGCGCCCATGCCGTCCAGTCAGCAGTCAGTTATGCGGTTCCTGGAACAGCAGCTGTGCCCTCATTGTGGTGGTAGCGGCGTGCTGCGGCTGGATGGACAGCGTTCCCGCACATGCCTGGACTGCCTCGGCCAGGGGCGGATCCTCCAGCTGGAGCCCGCCACCACCACCGCAGCCCTGCATCAGGCGGCTGCAGAGGTACCTGACGGCCTCAGCGCCCCGCTTTCTTCTGCTTCCAGATGAAGAAGGCTGCGGTGCCCACCACGGCCGCCAGGGGAACCGCGGTGAGCAGGAGCAGAACGACGGCGGTCCAGTCGGTGTACATCGGGGCAGACCAATACCGTTCCCATCATCCCAGGTGGGCCGCTCCGCTCCGGCAGCGCAGAGCACCGCGGGGCCCCTGTCGGGATGGGGTCAGGGGCCTTCAGCCCCAGGCTGCGGCCTGAAGCGGCAGCGGTAGCTCTCGGGCAGGGGGGCGGTCAGTCCGTGCTGGCTCTGGTAGTCCCGCAGTTTCGTCATCAGGCTGGCGAACTGCTGCTGGGCTCCCCGGCAGTTGCCATTGCGGTCCATCAGCTCCACCTGGCGCATCCCATCGGCCAGTTCGCCGCTGAGGGCATTCATGCGATCGATTCCCGGTCCACCCCGGGAGAAGGGGGACGGGCTGGAGGGGGAGCCGAGCGTGAAGGCGGTGATGCGCCGGTAGCTCGTGAGCGACACCTGATGGTTCGCCGGGCCCAGCCGTTTGAGGCTGATGTAGACGTTGGCGGGGGCCTGGCTGCCCAGGTTCTGTGGGCTGTGGAGCCAGGCGTGCCGCACCAGGCGGTTGCGGCGGGAGCGGGGATCCTTGATCACCCCCACCCCGGGGCCGAGGAAGGGAACCTGGGTGGCCACCTCGCTGCTCCCCGGCTCCAGCCAGAGGGTGGTGCGGCCGCCTCTGGTCTCGGCGGCGAACATCTCCAGATCCCCATCCCTGGCGGCGGGCAGCCGGCTGCGGGGAGGGAACGGCGGCGAGGCCACGGCCAGATCGAAAAAATTGTCCCGGTCGAATTCCGCTTCGCTGGCCAGCAGGGGGGACAGCTGGCCGACTCCGAAGCAGAGTCTGCGCGCACCGAAGAGCTTCTCGGCCTGGGCGGCCGTGGATGCCGAGGCGGCCTCACCGCAGGCGAGAGCCTGGCGATTGGCCACCAGCAGATGGTGAACCGACACCCGACGCAGCAGGTCGCTGGCCCCGAAGGACCAGAGGGTCAGGGAAGGCTCCTCCAGCAGCATCGAGCCGTCACCCGAGTTCACGTAGACGCGTGCGGGCATCGGTCCGGTGCCGATGTCGATCTCCACATCGAGCAGCAGATCGAAGCGATAGCTGCCGGCTGCCGCCGCAGCGCCGCTGGAGCCGTGCGCCAGCGGCGGATTGGCCGGGAAGGCGCTGCGCTGGTCGTAGCCGGCGGCAGCGGCAGCCGGCGAGGCCATCAGCAGGGCCATGGCCGCGGTTGCGGCGCGGCACCGGCGCAAGCGGTTGGAGCGGGCCGCCACTGTCATCGAGCATCACAGCCAGGCCCAGGCTAGGTATGGGGAGGGATCGTTTCCACAGCCGCCGGAGCAGCGGGCTGCCGTTGCCAGCGCAGCCGTGCCGTCAGCGACCGCCCCGGCCGCCCGCCTCTGGCCAGACTGCCCACACCCGATCATCCATCGCCGTGAGCACTGACGTGGGCACGGGCCGCGCGGACCCCGCCTGTGATGTGTTCCGCGCCGAGCGCGAGCCACTGGGGGCCCTGTTCCGGCCTGGCTGCGTGGCGGTGATCGGAGCCAGCGAGCGGCCTGGCAGCGTGGGCCGCAGTCTGCTCTGGAATCTGATCCGCTCGCCCTTCGGCGGCACTGTGTATCCGGTGAACCCTCGGCGCCACAGCGTGCTCGGGGTGCGCTGCTGCGCCAGCGTGGGGGCGGTGCCCGAGCCGGTGGATCTGGCCCTGATCGCCACGCCGGCGGCCAGTGTGCCCGAGCGCCTGGCGGAGTGCGCGGCGGCCGGGGTGAAGGGCGCGATCGTGCTCTCCGCGGGCTTCCGGGAGGTGGGGGCGGCGGGGCTGGCCCTGGAGAACGCGCTGCTCACGACCCTGCGCGGCTCCGGCATGCGACTGCTGGGGCCCAACAGCCTGGGCCTGATGAACCCGCGCCTGGGGCTCAACGCCAGCTTCGCCTCCGGCCTGGCGGCGCCGGGCCATGTGGGCTTCCTCAGCCAGTCGGGGGCCGTGTGCGCGGCGGTGCTCGACTGGAGCCGGCAGCAGGGGGTGGGCTTCAGCGCCGTGGTGTCGGTGGGCTCGATGCTGGACGTGGGCTGGGGGGAACTGATCACGGTTCTGGGGGACGATCCCGCCACCCGCAGCATCGTGATCCACATGGAGGCGATCGGCGATGCCCGCGCCTTCCTCTCGGCGGCACGGGAGGTGGCGCTCACCAAGCCGATCGTGCTGCTCAAGGGCGGCCGCAGCGTCGAAGCGGCCCGGGCGGCGGCCTCCCACACCGGTGCCCTGGCAGGCAATGACGCGGTGCTGGAAGCGGCCCTGCGCCGTTGCGGCGTGCTGCGGGTGGATCGCCTGTCCGAGCTGTTCGATCTGGCCGACGTGCTGGCCAAGCAGCCCCGGCGCCCGGCGGGCCCGCGGCTGGCGATCGTCACCAATGCCGGCGGTCCCGGGGTGCTGGCCAGCGATGCCCTGGTGCTCGGAGGCGGCGCGCTGGCCCAGCTCAGCCCGGCCAGCCTGGCCGCCCTCGACGCGGCGCTGCCCACTCACTGGAGCCGTGCCAACCCGATCGACATCCAGGGCGATGCCGGTGCGGAGCGCTACGCGCGCGCCATCGCGATCGCCCTGGCCGATCCGGGCAGCGACGCTGTGCTGGTGATCCTCACGCCCCTGGCGATGACCGATCCCACCGGCGTGGCCCAGCGCCTCAGCCAGCTCGCGGCAGGCAGCAGCAAACCGCTGCTGGCCAGCTGGATGGGGGGCGATGAGGTGGCCGCCGGGGTGGCCCTCCTCAATGCCGCCGGGATCGCCACCAACCCCTTCCCCGATGCCGCCGCGCGGCTGTTCAACGCCCTCTGGCGCTTCAGCGACAACCTGCACGGCCTCTACGACACCCCCGCCCTGCTGCCCGAGCGGGACGACGGTGCCGGCCGGGCCGCCGCTGGCCGCGTGCTGGAGGGGGCCCAGGCCCGCGGCCGGGAGCTGCTCAGCGCACGGGAGGCGATGCAGGTGCTGGAGGGCTACGGCATCCCGGTGCTGGCCAGCCACCCGGCCCGCAGTGCCGCCAAGGCCTGCCAGGTGGCGGCGGCGCTCGGCTATCCGGTGGCGCTCAAGCTCAACAGCCCCACGGTCGTGCACAAGAGCGAGGCGGGCGGGGTGTGGCTGGACCTGGCCAGTGCGGAGGCCGTGGAGGGGGCCTTCAAGGGCATGGCTGATTCGATCGGGGCCCGCTTCGGGCCCCAGGCCTTCGACGGCGTGACGGTGCAGCCGATGCTGCGGCGCCAGGGGAGTCTGGAGCTGATCGTGGGCAGCAGCCTCGATCCCCAGTTCGGGCCGGTGTTGCTGTTCGGCAGCGGCGGCCTGCTGGTGGAGACGCAGCACGACAGCGCCGTGGGCCTGCCGCCGCTGAACACCACCCTGGCGCGGCGGCTGATGGAGCAGACCCGGGTGTACCGGGCTCTCCAGGGGGTGCGCGGCGGCCCGGCCGCCGACCTCGAGGAGCTGGAGCGCCTGCTGGTGCGGCTCAGCCAGCTGGTGCTGGAGCAGCCCGCCATCCGCGAGATCGACATCAATCCGCTGCTGGTGTGCCCCGGCGAGCGGCAGTGCCCCCTGGTGGCCCTCGATGCCCGCATCCTCATCCAGCCGCAGTCCGGGGCCGCCTGCCAGCTGCCGCGACCGGCGATCCGGCCCTACCCCAGCCAGCACGTGCAGCCCTGGCGGCTGCGGGACGGCACGGCGGTGACGATCCGGCCCATCCGGCCCGAGGACGAGCCCCTGCTGGTGGCCTTCCACCGCGGCCTCTCGGCGGAGAGCGTGTACACCCGCTACTTCCACATGAGCTCCCTGAGCCACCGCACCGCCCACGAGCGGCTGGTGCGCATCTGCTTCACCGACTACGAGCGCGAACTGGCCCTGGTGGTGGACCGGCGTGAACCGGCCAGCGCCGAGCACCGGATCCTGGCGGTGGGGCGTCTCAGCCGGCTGCACGGCTGCAACGACGCCGAGTTCTCGATGCTGATCAGCGACGCCTACCAGCACCAGGGCCTGGGCACGGCCCTGCTGGGCCAGCTGCTGGCCGTGGGCCGCCAGGAGGGCATCGACCGCGTGCGTGCGGAGATCCTGCGCGAGAACACCGCCATGCAGCGGGTGTGCCGCCGGCTCGGCTTCCGGCTCCAGCAGGGCGAGGACGGCGTGGAGGCCTGGATCGATCTGGCCGCCCCCGATCCGGCTACCTCCAATCAGGCCTCGGATCAGGCCGCCAGCAGCGCCTCCACATGAGCGGCGGCGGCTCCCGCCAGTCCCTTGAGTCCGTAGCCCCCCTCCAGCACCGACACCAGCCGGCCGCCGGCATGCTCGGCGGCGATGGCCAGGCAGAACCGGGTGAGGGCGCCGTAGTCGGCGTCCTCGAGCAGGAACTGGCCGAGGGGGTCGCCGCGGTGGCCGTCGAAGCCGGCCGACACCAGCACCAGCTGGGGCCGGAAGCGCCCCAGCTGCGGCGCCAGGGCGGCCTCCAGGGCGCCGAGCACGGCCGGACCGTCGCTGAAGGCCGGCAGGGGGCAGTTGAGGGTGAAGCCGAGTCCCGCCCCGGCGCCGCGCTCGCCGGCGGCGCCGCTGCCGGGGTAGTTGCCCCACTCGTGCACGCTGGCGTAGAGCACGCTCGGATCGCTCCAGAAGATCGCCTGGGTGCCGTTGCCGTGGTGCAGGTCCCAGTCCACGATCAGCACCCGCTCGAGGCCGTGCACCGCCTGGGCATGGCGGGCCGCCAGGGCCACGTTGTTGAAGATGCAGAAGCCCATGCCCCGATCGGTCTCGGCGTGATGTCCCGGTGGCCGCACCACGGCGAAGGCGTTGTCCAGGCGGCCGGCCAGCACCGCATCCACCGCCGCCAGGGTGCCGCCGGCGGCCAGCCGGGCCACGTCCTCGGAGTGCTCGCCGATGGCGGTGTCGCCGGTGGAGAGCTGGACGGCGCCGTAGGCCACCTCGCGGCGCACGGTGTGCAGGTAGCCGGCGCTGTGACAGCGGCGCAGCTCCCGGTCCACCGCCGGCCGCGGCTGGATCCGCCGGCAGCGGTCCAGCAGGCCGCGGCGCCGCAGTTCCGCCTCGATCGCCTCCAGCCGTGCCGGGCTCTCGGGATGGCCCAGGCCCGTGTGATGCAGGCGGAAGGCCGGATCGATCACCAGTGCGGTGGCTGCCATCGCTCAGCGGCCCCCCGGCCACACTTCCCCCACAATCGCTGACACCCCCGCCGCCGCTGGCTAGGGAGGGGGTGATCGCCGTGCCGGGGGCGTCAGCCCATGATCGCGCCAGCCACCGCGCAGCCCCAGCCACCGCCGACCCAGGTCGACCTGCCGCCCCAGGCGGTGGAGCGCACCACGCGGCTGATCCGCCAGCACCGCGGCCGCGCCGATGCCCTGATCGAGGTGCTGCACCAGGTGCAGGAGCTCTACGGCTACCTGCCGCCGGGGGCCCTGGCCCAGGTGGCGCGGGAGCTGAAGCTGCCCCTGGCCCGGGTGCACGGGGTGGCCAGCTTCTATCACCTGTTCCGGCTGGAGGCCCCCACCGCCCACCGCTGCGCGGTGTGCCTGGGCACCGCCTGCTTCGTGAAGGGGGGCGGCGAGCTGGTGAGCCGCATCGAGCAGCGCCTGGGCCTGCGACTCGATGATCCCGCCGGCAATGGCACCTGGGCCCTGGAGCACGTGAGCTGCCTGGGGGCCTGCGGCCAGGCGCCGGTGGTGGTGGTGGACGGCCGGATGGAACCGCGCCTGCCGATGGACGATCCGGCGGCCCTGGACAGCCGCCTGGCGGCCCTGGGGCTGACGGCCGCGGCGGACGCCGATCCCAGCGGAGCGAGCTGATGGCCTCCCCTGCCCCCTTGCAGCTGCGCTGCTGCGCCGCCAGCGGCTGCCGCTCCGCCGGCGCCGAGGCCCTGCAGGCGGCCCTGCTGGCCGCCCGCGACCAGCTGGGCGGGGCCGCCGAGGCGGTGACGATCAAGCCGGTGGGCTGCCTGCGGCTGTGCGGCCGCGGCCCCCTGGTGGCACTCGACCGCAGCGGTGAGGGCAGCCATGGCCAGGCCACCACCGAGCTCTACGCCGAGCTCACCCCCGAGCAGGCCCCCGCCCTGCTCCGGGCCGCCACCGGCGCCAGCGACGAGCTGGCCGCCCGGCGCCTCGATCCCGCCCACCCCTTCTTCGCCCTGCAGCAGGCGGTGGTGCTGGAAACCTGCGGCGTGGTGAACCCCGAATCGATCGCCGATGCCCTGGCCCACGGCGCCTACGGCCAGCTCAAGCGGGTGCTGCTGGAGTGCAGCCCCGAGCAGGTGCGCGAGCAGGTGAAGCGCAGCGGCCTGCGCGGCCGCGGCGGCGCCGGCTATCCCACGGGCCTGAAGTGGGACACCGTGGCCCTGCAGCCCCCCGGCCCCCGCAGCGTGGTGTGCAACGCCGATGAGGGGGACCCCGGCGCCTTCATGGACCGCTCGGTGCTGGAGAGCGATCCCCACCGGCTGATCGAGGGCATGGCGATCGCGGCCTTTGCGGTGGGCGCCGAGCAGGGCTACGTGTATGTGCGGGCCGAGTATCCGCTGGCGATCGAACGCCTGCGCCTGGCGCTCAAGCAGGCCCGCGGCAAGGGGCTGCTGGGGGCCCGCATCGCCGGCAGCAGCTTCAACCTGCGCCTGGAGGTGCGGGTGGGAGCCGGCGCCTACGTGTGCGGGGAGGAAACGGCCCTGCTGGCCTCGATCCAGGGTGGCCGCGGCACGCCCCGGCCACGGCCGCCGTTCCCCGCCCAGGTGGGCCTGTGGGGCGCCCCCACCCTGATCAACAACGTGGAGACCCTGGCCTCGATCCCGGTGATCCTGCGGGAGGGGGGCGACTGGTATGCCGCCATCGGTACCGAGGGCAGCAAGGGCACCAAGGTGTTCGCCCTCTCCGGCGCGGTGGAGCGCACGGGGCTGGTGGAGGTGCCGATGGGCACCAGCCTGCGCACGGTGGTGCAGACCATCGGCGGCGGCGTGCCCGGGGCCGATGGGCCCGATGGCGGCGTGAAGGCTGTGCAGACGGGTGGTCCTTCGGGCGGCTGCATCCCGGCCCACCTGCTCGACACCCCGGTGGACTACGAGAGCCTCAGGGCCCTGGGTTCGATGATGGGCTCGGGCGGGCTGGTGGTGATGGGCGAGAGCACCTCGATGCCGGAGGTGGCGCGCCACTTCATGCGCTTCAGCGTGAACGAGAGCTGCGGCAAGTGCGTGCCCTGCCGCGCCGGCACCGTGCAGCTGGCCCGGCTGCTGGATCGCTTCGTGGAGCGGCGGGCGTCGCTGGCCGATCTGGAGCGCCTCGAGGAGCTCTGCCGCATGGTGGGCGCCACCAGCCTCTGCGGCCTGGGGCAGGCGGCGCCCAACCCGGTGCTCAGCACTCTGCAGTACTTCCGGCAGGAGTATCAGGCGGCCTGCCGCGAGCCCTCCCACTGCGAGCCGCTGGATGCCAGTGCGCTCGAGGAGGTGGCCCGATGAGCGTGCACACCCTCACGGTGGACGGGGTGGAGGTGGCCGTGCCCGAGGGCGCCTCACTGCTGGATGCGGTGCGGGCGTCCGGCGCCGAACTGCCCACCCTCTGCCATCTCGATGGCCTCAGCCCGGTGGGGGCGTGCCGGCTGTGCCTGGTGGAGCTGGAAGGCAGCGGCAAGCTGCTGCCGGCCTGCGCCACCGCCGCCGCCGAGGGGCTGGCGGTGCTCACCGGCACGCCCCAGCTCAAGGACTGGCGGCGGATGGCGGTGGAGCTGTTCTTCGCGGAGGGCAACCATGTGTGCGCCTTCTGCGTGGCCAACGGCAGCTGCCAGCTGCAGGACGTGGCGGTGGCGGTGGGGATGGACCACTCCCGCTTCCCCTACCAGTACCCGGCGCGCCGGGTGGATGCGTCGCATGCGCAGTTCGCGATCGACCATCACCGCTGCATCCTCTGCACCCGCTGCGTGCGGGTGTGCGATGAGATCGAGGGGGCGCACGTGTGGGACGTGGCCCACCGGGGCGCCGAGTGCCGGGTGATCGCCGGGCTGGATCAGCCCTGGGGCGAGGTGGCGGCCTGCACGTCCTGCGGCAAGTGCGTGGACGTGTGCCCCACCGGCGCCATCTTCCGCAAGGACGACACCACATCCGAGAAGGAGGCGCATCGGGAACGGCCCCAGCTGCTGCGCACCGCCCGTGACCACCGCCAGTGGCAGAACCAATGAACACTCCGAAACTGCGCTTCGCCACGGTGTGGCTGGCCGGCTGCAGCGGCTGCCACATGTCGTTCCTCGATCTCGACGAGTGGCTGTTCGAGCTGGCCGCGCACGTGGATGTGGTGTTCTCGCCGGTGGGCAGCGACGTGAAGACCTTCCCCGAAGGCGTGGATGTGTGCCTGGTGGAGGGGGCCGTGGCCAACGCCGACAACCTCGAGCTGGCCCTGCAGCTGCGCCAGCGCACGCGGCTGGTGGTGTCGTTCGGCGACTGCGCCGTGACCGGCAACGTGCCGGCCCTGCGCAACCTCTGGGCTGGCGTGGATGGTGGCAGCCGCCAGAGCGTGCTGGATCGCGGCTATGTGGAACTGGCGGACACCGGCGCCCAGCACCCCCATGCGCCGGGCATCGTGCCGGAGCTGCTGGAGCGGGTGCGGCCGCTGCACGAGGTGATCCCGGTGGATCTGTATCTGCCTGGCTGTCCGCCCAGCGCCGATCGGATCCGGGAGGCGATCGCGCCGCTGCTGCGGGGCGAGACGCCCCAGCTGGAAGGCGCGGCGATGCTCAAGTTCGGCTGAGGGGATGAGGCCATGACCCGCACGATCACGATCGATCCGGTGACCCGCATCGAGGGCCACGCCAAGATCACCCTGCACCTGGATGAGGAGGGGCGCCTGGCCGATGCCCGCTTCCACGTGGTGGAGTATCGGGGCTTCGAAACCTTCTGTGAGGGGCGGCCGTTCACCGAGATGGCGGGCATCACGGCGCGGATCTGCGGCATCTGCCCGGTGAGCCACCTGCTGGCCGCGGCCAAGACGGGCGACAAGCTGCTGGCGGTGCAGCCGCCACCGGCCGCACAGAAGCTGCGCAGGATGCTGAACCTGGCCCAGATCTGCCAGAGCCACGCGCTGTCGTTCTTTCATCTCAGCAGCCCCGATTTCCTGCTGGGCTGGGAGAGCGATCCGGCGCGGCGCAATGTGTTCGGCCTGATGGCGGCCGACCCGGACCTGGCCCGCGCCGGCATCCGCCTGCGGCAGTTCGGTCAGCAGGTGCTGGAGCTGCTGGGTGGCCGCAAGATCCATTCGGCCTGGGCGGTGCCCGGCGGCGTGCGCACGCCCCTGAGCGCCGCGGCCAGGGAATGGATCCTGGAGCGGCTGCCGGAGGCCAGGGCCACGGTGGCCACGGCCCTGGAGCTCTACAAGAAGCTGCTGGATGGGCCGCTGCAGCGGGAGCAGCGCAGCTTCGGCGATTTCCCCTCGCTGTTCATGGGGCTGGTGGGGCCGGGCGGGCGCTGGGAGTGCATTGACGGCCTGATCCGCTTCACCGGCAGCGACGGCCAGGTGGTGGCCGACGGCCTCAGCGAAGACGACTACGCCAGCTACCTGGGCGAGGCGGTGGAGAGCTGGAGCTACCTGAAGTTTCCGTACTACAAGCCCCTGGGCTATCCCGAAGGGATCTACCGGGTGGGGCCGCTGGCACGGCTGAACGTGTGCGAGACGATCGGCACGGACTGGGCCGATGCCGAGCTGCAGGAGTTCCGCCAGCGCAGCGGCACCGCGGCGAGCGGCGGCCGCATCGTGACCTCCTCGTTCGCGTTCCACCACGCCCGGCTGGTGGAGATCGTGGCCTGCCTGGAGGGCATCGAACAGCTGGTGGCGGACGACAGCCTGATGGGCGGCCGCATCCGCGCCCGCGCCGACCTCAACGCCAATGAGGCGGTGGGCGTGAGCGAGGCGCCGCGGGGCACCCTGTTTCACCACTACCGGGTGGACGACAACGGCCTGATCACCCGCGTGAACCTGATCATCGCCACCGGCCAGAACAACCTGGCCATGAACCGCACCGTGGCCCAGATTGCCCGCGAGTTCATCCCCGAACCGGTGGCTGATGGCGCCGAGATCCCTGAGCCCCTGCTGAACCGGGTGGAGGCGGGGATCCGCTGCTTCGATCCGTGCCTCTCCTGCAGCACCCATGCCGCCGGCCAGATGCCGCTGCACATCGAGTTGCGCGATGCCGCGGGCGGGCTGGTGGCCGAGCGGGTGCGGGGGTGAGGTGCAGGGTCACAAGGGCTCTTGTAATGCGTTGAACTGTCTTCTACGGACCCGCCTAACATCCGAGGTCTTGGCGGGGTGACTTCGAAAACCCCTGCGGCGGAATGCTTGATGGGGTGTTGTGCTCAGAGTTGCGGGTTCTTAGGCTGCGGAACGGGATGGACCGGGGATCTTATACGGGTCCGCCCAATTAGCGTTGCTTCGACCGTGTTTTTACGGTTGTTCTTTTTGCCTAGGATGCTTGCACGGCTAAGCAACATCAAGCTCGA
>JBCBTI010000013.1:0-65558 GCA_039818745.1 Cyanobacteria bacterium J06638_7 | reverse complement strand
TGCACCATGCTCGGCCATCGGCGCGCCAGCACAGGTTCCCGGAGGCCGGGAATCCTGCTGGACGGGCAGGGTTCTCTTGAATGACCTTAACCTCCCGGCCGCTTCGAAGCTCGGATGGCATCGCAGAGATCAGGCGAATGATCATCGCTTGTGGTTCAGAATCACGAATGAGCGGATTCCCACCAGGCCTCATTGATGACAGGTGCCCATCCCGCAGATCAGATCATCGTGGCGCTCGATGGAATGGATCCACCAGTGGCATTGCAGTTCAGTCAGGCCCTACCAGAATTGCGCTGGGTCAAGGTCGGCCTGGAACTGTTTGTGGCCGGCGGTCCTGAGGTGGTGATGGCGCTGCGGGAGCAGGGAAAGCGCATCTTTCTGGATCTGAAGTTTCACGATATTCCCGTCACCCTGGCGTCGGCCTGTGCAAAAGCCACCTCTCTGGGGGCCGATCTGATCACGGTGCATGCGTCCGCCGGCAGCACGGCACTGGCGCTGGCCCAGCGGGCTGTTGTGGAGGCTGCGGCCAGGGCGGACCAGCCCACCCCCTCACTGCTGGCAGTCACGGTGCTCACCAGTTGGACGGACGCAGCCTTTCACCAGCAACTGCAGGTGGGGGCACCTCTGGCCAGCCATGTCGCCCACCTGGCAACCCTGGCAGTTGAGGCGGGTGTGGCCGGGTGCGTCTGCTCGCCCCAGGAACTGAGCGTGCTTCGCACCCGGCACCCTGAGCCCTTTCTGCTGGTGACTCCCGGCATCCGGCCCGCGGGCAGCGCTGCCGCTGATCAGGCCCGGGTGATGACCCCCGACGCCGCAATCGCTGCCGGTGCCAGCAAGCTCGTGATCGGCAGGCCGATCACGACCTCACCAGACCCGCTCGAGGCCTTTGCGGCCTGTTGTCGTGCTGTGGCCGCAGCCTGACGGCCAGCCGTCTGCTGGCCTGAGTTCGCCATACAGAGCCTCCAGGGCATCGATGTTGCGCTCGAGGGTGTAGCGCTCCAGCACCCGCTGCCGTGCCCTCGCTCCCAGCTCCGCCGTGAGCACCGGTTGATCGCGCAGCACAGGCAGAAGGGTGCGCAGCTGGGTCGTGACCCCCTGGGTGCGGATCACGATGCCCGCCCCCGTCTCCAGCACCTCCCCATCGGCACCGGCATCGGTGGCCACGCAGGCGGTGCCGCTGGCCATTGCCTCCAGCAGGGCCAGGCTCAGGCCCTCCACCAGGGAGGGCAGCAGGAACACCTCAGCCAGCTGCTGCAGGGCCACCCGCATCTCCAGACGCGGTTCGTACCCCCACCAGATCACATCCGGGTCCCGGCAGCCGGCCTGCAGGGCCCCCCGCAGGGGGCCATCCCCCACGATCACCAGCACGCATCCCGCGGGCTGCACCAGTCGCCAGGCCTTGAGCAGGGCTTCGACGTTCTTCTCGGTGGACAGCCGCCCCATGTAGAGGAACACGCGCTGGCCCCTGAACTGCTGCCGCAAGCCCGCCAGCTCCGCACTGGCCTGCAGGCCTGCCGGACACCACAGGCCAGGATCAACCCCGTTGGGGATCACCGCCAACCGATCACTGGCGACCCCCAGCCGTTCCAGCACCTCCGCCTGCAGGTCGGAGAACACGATCACCCGGTCGAAGCGCGCCAGGGACCTGGCGTAGAGCTGGTAGGTGAGCTGCTGCGTGCCGGCAGCCAGATTGCGCAGTCCGGCATCGAAGGCCGGGTGAAAGGTGGCCACCAGCGGCAGTCGCAGCTGCTGGCACAGGTCTGGCAGACGGAAGTCGAGGGGGGACAGGGTGAGGCTGGCGTGAACCAGATCGGGGCGCAGACGCTCCAGCGATTCCCGCAGCTCCCGGTGGGCGCCGGGTGAGGGAATGGTGTACACCTGCGACTTCACCAGGTAGGGCAGGGCCACATCGGCGGCTGCCTCCACCGTGGCCGCGCTGCCAGGGGAACTGTCCGGCTGCAGGCAAGCCTGCGGATCGCTGGGCGCCGGCAGCTCTCGGCCCAGGTGCTGGCGCCCCTGGCCGTCAGCCAGGCCGAACTGTCCGGCGGCCGGGGTGTCGAAGTGGATGAAGCTGATCCCGTGACCTCGGCTCCTCAGCGCCTGAGTGGTGTTGAGGCTGTAGGTGACGTTGCCGCAGAACGGCGATTTCTTGCCCAGCCAGGCAATGTGGACCACCCACCCATCCGCTCGAGCTGAGCTGACGCTACCAGCGGCGCCAGGGTCGCTCGGCCAGGGCCGCCAGCAGGGCCAGAGCCGCCAGCGCCTGCAGTACCGGCAGCAGGCCCCAGCGGCTCACCGTGGCTCCCGCCAGCACAAGGGGCAGGCTGAGGGCGATGTTGATGAGGTTGTTCTGCAGGCCGAAGACCTTGCCACGCATCGACCGGGGCGTGTCTTCCTGAATCGTGGTCTGGGTGGGGATCGCCAGCAGGGCCGCCCCCACCCCCAGCACGCCGCAGAGCAGCAGCGTGAAGGTGAGGCTGCCGAGCAGCCGTCCCAGCAGCAGCAGACTCCAGCCGATCAGGGCCAGTCCCGCTGCCGCCAGGCGGTGTCTGCTGACGGCTGGGCCCAGCTGGGCCACGGCCAGGGCTCCTGCCGCCAGTCCCAGGGCGCTCATCGCCAGCAGCACCCCGAAGCGGGTTGGACCGAGCCCCTCCACGGCGGCGGCCAGGCTGATCGCCAGCACGGTGAGCGCCGCCAGCAGGCTGTAGAGCAGCACCAGCTGAACCATGGCCCAGGCAACCCGCGGCCGCTGACGCAGCACCGCCAGACCTTCGCCGATCTCCTGCCGCAGGGTGCCCTGGCGCCGCCGGGGCGCGTCGTGCCTGCCGATCCGGCTGATGGCCAGTGCCGCAGCGGTGTAGCAGAGGGGCAGCAGCAGGAACTCGCCCCCCTTGACCCCAACCAGGGCCAGGCCATTGCGCAGCACCCGCAGGATCGGTTCGCCGAGGGCGAAGCCCACGATCGTGGTGGCCATGCTGGTGGTCTGGTAGACCGAATTGGCGGCCAGCAGCAGGGGCTGGGGCACCAGGATCGTGATCGCGGCCTGTTCGGCCGGGGCGAAGAACTGGGTGAGCGACGACTCCACGAACGTGAGCACCAGCAGGGCCCAGTACCCCCAGCCCAGCCCCAGCCACTGCGGCCCGTTCAGCAGCGTCAGGGGCACCAGCAGCACCAGCAGGGCCCGCAGGCCGTTGGAGGCCACCATCAGCCGGCGCTTGGGCCAGCGATCGGCCCAGGCTCCCGCCAGGGCGCCGAGCAGCACCGCCGGCAGGGTGTTGGCCACGTAGACCCCCGTGGCCAGCAGCGTGATCAGCTGCGCCCGGGTTTCCGGCAGTTCCACCCGCATCGCCGCCGCCGCTCCGGCCAGGGCGGGACTGCTGGGGGGGCCGCTCACCCAGTGCTGGGCGATCAGGAACACCATCAGCACGATGTAGAACTTGTCGGCCAGCTGGGAGCAGATCTGGCCCAGCCAGAGCCAGCGGAAGTCGCTGCGGGCCAGCACCGCCGCCACGCCGGTGCCCTCCTGGGCCGTGGCCGGTTGACCTGTCACGAGGGCATTTCGGCGTCCATCGCGCCACTCTCCATCAGGCCCGCCAGGCTGCCGCTGAGCAGCCGGAAGGCCCGCGGTCGCCGCCCCAGGTGCTGATCGCACCAGCAGGCCACCAGTTCCAGCAGCCGCAGCCACACCGCCAGCGGACCCATCAGCAGCCCATCGCGGCGGCGCGGCAGCGCTGGCCGTACCAGCCGCTGCAGCAGGGCCAGCTCGGACGCGTTGAGCACCAGGCGGGCATCGTTGCGGGTGCCGATCACCAGCCCTTCGGCGGGCAGGAAGCTGCAGCGCCAGCTCCAGTCGCCGATCGGTGGCTGCAGCGCCGCGCCGCTGAGGGCGCAGCGGCCCAGGGGGAGGGCGAAGCCGCCCACCGCCAGCAGATGCACAGCACCCTGAACGGCCACCGCCAGGGCCTCGATCGACGCTCCCTGCTCGCGCACCTGCTGCTCCAGCCGTCCCAGCTGCATCAGCAGATCGGCCAGCATGCCCGGGGCTGGAACATCACTGGGCACCAGGGCCAGGCAGAGTTCCGCCAGGGCCTGTGCCGCCGCCAGCGACTCCAGCTGCTGCCCGAGACCGCCGTAGCTGTGCAGCAGCCGCAGTTGCCGCACCCGCCGCAGGCCGCGGCTGCCGCTCACCTGCAGTCGCAGATGGGCGAGGGGCACCGCTGCCGCCAGGCTGCTTTTCGGCCTGCGGGCCCCGGGCACCGCCAGCCGGCTGAGGCCGTGACTGTCGCTGAGCAGGGTCAGCAGCCGGTCGCTTTCCCCCAGGGGCTTGCAGCTCAGGGCCAGGCCCTCCAGGTGGAACTCGGCCACGGCGGTTCAGCCCCGCAGGGCCTGCATCAGGGCCACGCCACGGCTGGTGCCCAGCCGGGTGGCGCCGGCCTGCACCAGGGCGAAGGCCTGCTCCAGATCGGCGATGCCCCCTGAGGCCTTCACGCCGGCCCGTCCCCGGGCCAGCCGCTGCAGCCGTTCCACCAGCGCAGCCGTGACGGCCGGCCCGAAGCCGCTGCCGCTCTTGAGGAAGCGCGCACCGGCATCGATGCTGATCTCCACGAGCAGCTCCAGCTGACCCGGCTCCAGCCGCTCGGCTTCCAGGATCACCTTCACCGGCAACCCGAGTTCACAGATCGCTGCCAGTTCGCTCAGCACGGCGTCGCTGTCGCCCTCGGCCAGGGCGCCGAAGTCGGGCACCACATCCAGTTCGTCGGCTCCGGCGGCGGCGGCCGCCGCCGCCTCGGCCAGCTTCACCGCCGCCGGGATGGCACCGAAGGGGAAGCCCACCACGCTCACCAGCTTCGGCGTGGGCCCGCGACCCTCCCCCTGGCGCGGCAGCCGTTCCCGGGCTGTGGACAGCCAGCGCGAGGCCACGCACACCGCCGCGAAACCGAAGTGCCGGGCTTCGTCGCAGCAGCGCTCGATGGCGTCGCCACCCCGGTGGGGATCCAGCAGGGCATGGTCAATCAGGGAGGCGAGGTCAGGCCGGTCTTGGCTCACGCTGGCTGGGTTCCGGGCTACGCGTCCTTGGCCTGGATCACCCCGAAACCGCCATGGTTGCGGTGGTACACCACCTGCAGCTGCCCTGTTTCGGCAGCGCGGAAGAGGTAGAAGTCGTGGTCAATCAGCTCCAGCTGATGCACGGCCTCGTCCAGGGTCATCGGTGGCATGGCGAAGTACTTGCGCCGCACCCCCCGGCTGGGCAGCTCCGGCTCCTTGCCGTCGGTGAGGTTGGCGCCCGGCGGTGGCAGGCTGGCGGCGCCCGCCTCCTCATCGCGGGCCGAGCGGTGCACAGGTCCCTGATGGCGGTCCTGCAGCCGGCGCTTGTAGCGGTCGAGCTGACGGGTGAGCTTGCCGGCCACCAGATCGATGCTGGCGTAGAGGTTGTCACTGCGCTCCTGGGCGCGGATCACGGTGCCATTGGCGAACATCGTGACCTCGGCGATCTGCTGGGGCACCCGCGGGTTGCGGGCCACCGACAGGTGCACGTCAGCTTCCTTGACGATGCCTTCGAAGTGGCTGATCGCCCTGGTGAGCTTGGTTTCGGTGTAGTCCCGGATCGCCGGGGTCACTTCAAGATTGCGGCCATGGATCAACAGTTTCATCAGATGGCTGCCGCCTCCGGTGTTCTCGCCCGTCAACGGTAGGAAGCCCCCCCGCCCATGCCCCCCCGACCCGACGCAATCCTTTTTGAAGCCTGTCGGCCGGTGCCCTTCCCGGCGGCCTGGAGTGCCCAGCGCCAGCTGCAGCGGCGGCTGCTGCAGGATCCATCGGCACCGGACGCGCTGCTGCTGCTGGAGCACGAGCCCTGCTACACCCTCGGCCGTGGCGCCAGCACGGCCCATCTGGGCTTCGATCCTGCGGCGGCGCCGCTGCCGCTCTACCGGATCGATCGGGGCGGGGAGGTGACCCACCACCTGCCCGGTCAGCTGGTGCTCTATCCGGTGCTCAATCTGCAGCGCCATGGTGCCGACCTGCATCTCTACCTGCGCCGGCTGGAGCAGGTGGGGATCGATCTGCTCGCCTCCCTGGGCCTCAGGGCCAGCCGCCTCGAGGGCCGCACCGGGGTGTGGCTGGAGGGTCAGAAGCTGGCGGCGATCGGGGTGGGCGCGCGCCGCTGGATCAGCCAGCACGGGCTGGCCCTGAATGTGGACTGCAGCCTGGAGGGCTTTGCCGCGATCGTGCCCTGCGGCATCGCCGACCTGCCGGTGGGGCGCCTGGCGGACTGGCGCCCGGAACTCTCCGCCGCCGCCCTGCGCCAGCCCCTGCTGGAGAGCTTCGCCACCGGTTTCCAGCTGCAGCTGCGGCCCCCGGGGCCGCTGGAGGCCCTGCAGGGGTGGTAACTGTTGGCTTCCATCGCGAACCCGCCTGCCATGGCCGTCGCTGAAGTGCCCTGGACGGCCAGTGCCCAGGACCGCCAGGCGCTGGCGCTCCGCCACGACTGGAGCAGCCTCACCGGGCTGGAGCAGCTCTGGCCGGAGCTGGCCCGGCTGCATGGCGATGCCCCGGCCCTCGATGCTCCCCACGCCCGTGAACCCGAGCGGCTGAGCTACCGGCAGCTGCAGCAGCGCATCGAACAGGTGGCCGCGGCCTTTGCTGCCCTCGGCGTGGCAGCCGGGGATGTGGTGGCCCTGTTCGCCGAAAACGGCCCCCGCTGGTTGATCAGCGACCAGGCTCTGATGCGCGTCGGTGCCGGCGACGCGGTGCGCGGCAGCTCCGCGCCGCTGGAGGAGCTGCGCTACATCCTCGCGGACTCCGGCGCCATCGCCCTTGTGCTGGAGTCTGCCGACTTGCTGGAGCAGCTGGCACTGCCGGCGGAGCAGCTGGCGGCGCTGCGCCTCCTCGTGCTGCTGGAGGGGGAGCCGCCGCCGGTGCCTGGGCTGGCGAACTGCCTGTCCTGGACTGCACTGCTGCAGCGCGGGGCTGAGGCCCTGGCCCAGGGCGGGGCCGCTCCGGCGCCTCCGGCCGATGCGCAGCGCCTGGCCACGATCCTCTACACCTCCGGCACCACGGGACGCCCCAAGGGGGTGCCCCTCAGCCATGCCAACCTGCTGCACCAGTTGCGCCACTTCGGGGTGGCCGTGGCGCCCCGTCCCGGCGACCGGGTGGTGAGTGTGCTGCCGATCTGGCACTCCTACGAGCGCAGCGCCGAGTATTTCCTGCTCTCGGCCGGCTGCCACCAGACCTACACCACCCTCAAGAACCTGCGCGCTGACCTGCAGCGGGTGCGGCCCCACTACCTGATCAGCGTGCCGCGGCTGTGGGAAGCGCTGCTCTCCGGCTTCGAGGACGCCCTGGCCGCCATGCCGCCATCCCGGCAGGCTCTGATCCGCCGAGCCCTGGCCAACAGCCGCGCCTACGGTCTGGCCCGTCGCCGGGCGCTTGATCTCACGCTGATCCCCGAGCCCCCGTCCGCCCGCCTGCCGGCGGCCCTGCAGGCGGCCTTGCGCTGGCCCCTGCATCGCCTGGCCGCGGCGGTGCTGTGGCCGAAGGTGCGCGGGCAGCTGGTGGGTGGAGCTCTGCGCACCGCCATCAGCGGCGGCGGCGCCCTCGCCCTGCACGTGGATGGCTTCTTCGAGGCGATCGGCATCGAGCTGCTGGTGGGCTACGGCCTCACCGAGACCAGTCCGGTGCTCACCTGCCGCCGCCCCTGGGCCAACCGTCGCGGCAGCGCCGGTCAGCCCCTGCCCGGCACCGCCATCCGCATCGTCGACCCGGAGCAGCGCCGGCCCGTGGCCCTCGGCGAGCGGGGTCTGGTGCTCGCCCGCGGCCCCCAGGTGATGGGCGGGTACTGGGGCAAGCCCGAGGCCACCGCCCGGGTGCTGGACGACCAGGGCTGGTTCGACACCGGTGACCTGGGCCGGTTGCTGCCCGATGGCTGCCTGGTGCTCACCGGCCGGGCCAAGGACACGATCGTGCTCAGCAGCGGCGAGAACATCGAGCCCGGCCCGCTCGAGGAGGCCCTGGTGGCCAGCCCCCTGATCGAGCAGGTGATGCTGGTGGGTCAGGACCGCAAGCAGCTCGGCGCCCTGCTGGTGCCCCGCCGCGAGCCCCTGGAGGCCTTCGCCCTGCAGGCCGGACTGCCGTCGCCGCCGCAGGAGGGCGTGGCCGGGCCGGGGGCGGCACCGCCGGCGCTGCTGCGCGCCCTCGCGCGCGAATGCAATCGCCTGCTCGCAGCACGCCCGGGTGCCCGCCCGGAGGAGCGGCTGGGGGCCGTGGCCCTGGTGGAGCCCTTCAGCATCGACAACGGCCTGCTCACCCAGACGCTCAAGCAGCGCCGTGACCGCATCGCGGAGCGGGATGGGGCTGCCATCGACGCGCTCTACAGCGAGAGACCCGGGCGCTAGGGCGGGCAGGAGCGCCCGGCGACCGCTGCGGCCGCCAGCTCGGCGAAGAAGGCCCGGTACTGGGCGGGACCGCCAGGGAACAGGACATCGAGGCGCAGCGGATCCTCGGGATCGCTGAGTCCTTGGAGGCTGCCATCGGCCATTGACGGCCGGCTCACCTCGCCGCCGCTGCTGTCCACCAGCACCACCAGGTTGGGCCGATCGAAGCGCTGGCCAAGGTCCTGCAGCAGGGTGAGGAAGCCGCGATCGCTGCCTCCCCGGCGCCAGCTGCCCGGCGTGCTGCCGGGGGTGGAGGTGATCGTGTCGCCCACCCCCACCAGCTGGGGCATCAGGGCCGCAGGGATGCGCTCGGTGGCCAGGGCCAGCAGATCCCGATGGCTGCGGGGGGCCGAGCGCACGCTGAAGGCCTCCCCCAGGGGATGCACGCCGTGATGGCGGGCGATGTGGCGATTGATCAGCACCAGCAGGCCCGCCTCCTTGATGGCTCCGCGCAGCATGAACTGCACATCCGTGCTGCCGGTCCCGCTCCGGGAGGCCCACACCGGCTGCTCCCGGCCCTCGCCGTCGATCACGTTGGGGGCGATGTGCAGGAAGAAGCTGCCGGCCAGTCCCTGGCCCTCGGCCTCCGCCAGCAGGCCCTGCATCAGCTCCAGCAGTTCCCGCTGCAGCTCCTGCGCCAGGGCCACCGGCCGATCGCCGCCGCTGCAGAGCTGGAACAGACCGTTGAGGTTGACGGTGGGGGAGAGGGGGTTGTCGAGCACCGCCAGGGCGATCTGGCGTTCCAGCTGCTCGCCGCCGAGGCTCGGTAGCAGGCGCGGCAGGCGGGCCCGCAGCTCCGCGGCCATGCGCGCCGGCACACCCTTCAGAAAGGCCAGCTCGGCGGCGCTCACACCAGGGGTGGCCGGCTGGCCGTGGCGGTTCTGCAGCTGTACCCCGCCCGCGGCCAGGCCCGGCAGGTAGAGCCCTTCGCGCGCGGCATCGCGGCCGCTGCCGAGGGCCCGCTCCACCAGCCGGTTGACGCCGCGGCGGCCCTCGTGTTCGCCATTGGTGAGCACGCTGAAGCGACCGTCCAGCTGCCGGGCGTCGAGCACGTAGCGGGGCTCGAGACTGCGGGTGAGGGGATCGAGCACCAGATCCATGCACACCCCATCGAGGTCCTGCACCAGCAAGAGTCCGGCGGGAGACTCCAGCCGGGGGCGGAGTCGGGCGAGCAGGTCGGCGGGGCTGAGGGTGTCCACGGACCGGGGCGGCTGGCCTCACCCTGCCAGCGCCGCGGCCGGGGCGTGGTGGTTGACCTCAGCTGGCCTCACTGACAGCCTGAGCGCTGCAGACGTGAGCTCATGGCCGACGGCACGATCACCATCAAGCGCTCGATCACCGTGCGTGCCGTGGTCACCCCCCGCTGGAAGGAGGACGCCGAGCGCGAGCTCTCCAGCGCCCTGGCCAACAGCGACGGCCAGCTCGCCCAGCTCGAGCAGGAAGGCCAGCAGCTTGTCGATGAGATCCGGCGTCAGAGCCTCAACCCGCTCGACCCGCGGGTGCAGGAGCAGGTGGCCTCGGTGCAGCAGCAGGTGGCGGCCAAGCGCTCTGAGCTGGACGAGCAGAAGCGCCAGATCATCGAGCAGCAGCGCCAGGTGCGGGAGCTGGAGATGGAGCAGGTGGTGGAGCAGGGCCAGCTGGAGAGCGTGATTGCCGTGGGGGTGGGAGACAATCTGGTGGAGAAGCTGCAGGCGGCGGTGCTGGTGCGTGACGGCGTCATTGAGGCCATCGAAGGCGCCCTGTGACCTGGCGGCAGGACTCGTAAAATCCGGCCGACACCGCGGCGCACCCGTTGGCCATCCACGAAATCTTCATGCCCGCCCTCTCCTCGACGATGACGGAGGGCAAGATCGTGGAGTGGCTCAAGCAGCCGGGCGACCCCGTTGAGCGGGGCGAATCGGTGCTGGTGGTGGAAAGTGACAAGGCCGACATGGATGTGGAGGCCTTCCAGGAGGGCTTCCTGGCAGCCGTGCTGATGCCGGCCGGTGGCACGGCGCCGGTGGGGGAGACGATCGGTCTGATCGTGGAAACCGAGGCGGAGATTGCCGAGGCCGCCGCTCAGGCTCCGGCCGCCCCGGCCACCGCCGCTCCTGCCGCCGCTCCCGCCGCCACCCCTGCCGCCACCCCTGCCGCCGCTCCTGCCGCCGCTCCTGCCGCCCTTGAGGTGCCAGCCCCCCCGGCGCCGGCCCCGTCCCCGGCGGTGATGCCGACGGTGGCCCCAGCAGCTCGGGGCCGCGTGGTGGCCTCTCCGCGCGCCAGGAAGCTGGCCGGCCAACTGGGGGTGGACCTCAACACCCTGCCCGGCAGCGGACCCCATGGCCGCATCCAGGCCGAGGATGTGCTGGCCGCCAGCGGCCAGCCGGTGAGCGTGCCGCGGTTGGCCGAGGGCCCTGCGGCGGTGCTGGCACCGCCGGCCACCGCAGTCAACGGCAGCGCCCCCAGCACCTCCGCTCCCGCCGGTCAGACCTTCGGTCGGCCCGGAGAGGCCGTGCCCTTCAACACTCTCCAGAACGCGGTCAACCGCAACATGGTGACCAGCCTGGCCGTGCCCTGCTACCGCGTGGGCTACACGATCACCACCACCAGGTTCGACGCCTTCTACAAGCAGATCAAGGGCAAGGGGGTCACCATGACCGCGCTGCTGGCCAAGGCCGTGGCGGTGACCCTGGCCCGCCATCCCCAGGTGAACGCTGCCACCAGCGCCGATGGCAGCGCCATGGCCTATCCGCCGGCGGTGAACGTGGCCCTGGCGGTGGCGATGGAGGACGGGGGCCTGATCACACCGGTGCTGGCCAGTGCCGATCGCACCGACATCTACACCCTGGCCCGCAGCTGGGCGGACCTGGTGGCCCGGGCGCGCAGCAAGCAACTCAAGCCGGAGGAGTACAGCACCGGCACGTTCACCCTCTCCAATCTGGGCATGTTCGGCGTCGACCGCTTCGACGCGATCCTGCCCCCCGGCACCGGCGCCATCCTGGCGGTGGCGGCCTCGCGGCCCACGGTGGTGGCCGGCAAGGACGGCGCGATCCGGGTGGCCAACCAGATGCAGGTGAATCTCACCTGCGATCACCGCACCATCTACGGGGCCCACGCCGCCGCCTTCCTCAAAGAGCTGGCGGAGCTGATCGAGACCAATCCCGAGTCACTGGCCCTCTGAGTGGGCAAGGTTGAGGGCAGCGGTTCACCTGTGCGTTGCCCCCCCCCGCCGCTGCCCCCCTCGCCGCTGAACCGGTTGCTGGGCCCGCCGCTGGTGCGCCGCGCCGCGGCCCATGAGCGACTCAGCAACGCCCAGGCGCTGGCGGTGCTCTCCTCCGACGCCCTCTCGTCGGTGGCCTACGCCACCCAGGAGATTCTCACCACCCTCGTGGTGGCGGGGGCTGCGGCCCTGGGCCTGGCGCTGCCGATCACCCTGGCGATCGTGGCGCTCATCCTGGTGGTGGTGCTCTCCTACCGCCAGACGATTCGCGCCTACCCCCAGGGTGGCGGCTCCTACACGGTGGCGAAGGAGAATCTGGGCCGCTGCGCCAGCCTGGTGGCCGCGGCGGCCCTGCTGATCGACTACGCCCTCACGGCGGCGGTGAGCCTGATGGCCGGCACGGATGCCCTGGTGTCCTATGTGCCGGCCCTGCATCCCTGGCGCGTGGGGATTGCCCTGGTGCTGCTGGTTGGCGTGGGCTGGGCCAACCTGCGCGGCCTGCGGGAATCCGGGAAGTGGTTCGCCATCCCCACCATGGCCTTTGTGCTGATGGTGGCGGTGCTGGGCCTGGCAGGACTCCTGGACGGGGGCCTGCACCATGGCTGGCGGCCCGAGCCGCCCCGGCCGATCACGGCCCTCGAGCCCCTCGGTCTGTTCCTGATCCTGCGGGCCTTCGCCGCGGGTTGCTCGGCGATGACGGGCATCGAGGCGATCGCCAATGGTGTGCAGGTGTTTCGAGCCCCGGAGGCCCGCAATGCCAGGCTCACGCTGCTGGTGATGGGTGGCCTGCTGGCGGCCATGTTCCTCACGATCAGTTCCCTGGCCTGGGTGTATGGCGTCAGTCCCGAGCCCCGGCGCACCACCCTGGCGCTGCTGGGGCTGAGGCTGTTTGGTGGGTCCAGCCCCCTCTTCGGGCTGCTGCAGCTCAGCACCCTGCTGGTGCTGGTGCTGGCGGCCAACACGGCCTTTGCCGATTTCCCGCGCCTCGGCGCCCTGCTGGCGGCCGACCGCTTTCTGCCCCAGCAACTGGCCTGGCGGGGCGATCGCCTGGTGTTCCAGAACGGCATCCTGGTGTTGCAGCTGCTGGCTGCCCTGATCGTGGTGTTCTGCCGGGGCAGCACCTCCCTGGCGATTCATCTCTACGCCGTGGGCGTGTTTCTGGCCTTCAGCCTCTCCCAGAGCGGCATGGTGGTGCACTGGTGGAAGGTTCGGGAGCCGGGCTGGCGGCCCCGGGCCCTGATGAACGCTGCCGGTGCCCTGGCCACGGCCCTGGTGCTGCTGGTGATCCTGATCAGCAAATTCGGCGAGGGCGCCTGGATCGTGGTGCTGCTGGTGCCGCTGCTGGTGGCCCTGCTGGCGGCCATCCGCAGCCGCTACCGCCAGGTGGAGCAGGAGCTGGCGCTCGATTCGGGCCCGCGGCCGCCTGCAGGTCTGATCGAACCCCTCGCGCGCCGCAGCGGACCCCAGGAGGCGGCGATCGTGCACATCGGCCATCTGCACCTGGCCGGCCATGGGCTGGCGGCGCCGGGGCTGGAGGCGATTCGCTATGCAGCCCGCATCGCCACCCGTGTGGAGGCCGTGCGCGTGCTGGCCGCCGGGGAGGACCCCGAACCGCTGCTTGCTGACTGGGCCCGCTGGGTGGGGGATGGCATCCCCCTGGTGCTGCTGTCCACCCCCTATGCCTCCTCCATCCAGCCGTTTGTCGACCATGTGGCGGCCATGGAGCGGCAACACCCCGAGCGCGCCTACACCATCGTCACGGCCGATGCGATCCCCCGCCGCTGGTTCGATAATCTCCTCTTCAACAAGGGTCTGATGGAGTTGCGCCGTCAGCTCACGCGCCAACACAGCCGGGTGTTCACGCTGGTGCGCTACTACCTGCCGGCCTGAATCCAGAGTCCGCTGGGGCCGACCCGGGCCCGCTTCTTGCCATCAATGCCATGGGTTCGGCCGATCAGCGGCTCTCCAGCTACGACTTCGCCCTGCCACCTGAACGCATCGCCCAGCGGCCGCTGGAACCCCGCCATGCCGCCCGGCTGCTGGCGGTTGATCCGGCCGGGGTCGGGCCTGCACCCCATGCCCGCCACCTGACGGTGTGGCAGCTGCAGCAGGAGCTGCGGCCCGGGGATCTGCTGGTGGTCAATGACACCCGGGTGCTGCGGGCGCGGTTGCAGGCACGCCGGCCCAGCGGTGGCGCCGTGGAGCTGCTGGTGCTCGAGCCCTGGGCTGGCCTGCCGGCAACGCCCAGTGCAGCGGCCGTGGCGCCAGGCCCTGGCCGCTGGCTCTGCCTGGCCAAGCCCGCCAAGCGTCTGCAGCCCGGCGACTGGATCGAGGTGGTGGCCGAAGGTCAGCCCCCCCTGCCGCTGCAGGTGCTGGGCAGCGACGCCGAGACCGGCGGACGGATCGTGCAGTTCCCGGCCTCGTGCGCGGATGCGGCCGCGCTCGAGCCGTTGCTGGTGCGCTATGGCGCCATGCCCCTGCCGCCCTACATCCACGCGCACGATGCGGCCGACAGCGAGCGCTACCAGACCCGCTACGCCGCCCGTCCCGGCGCCGTGGCCGCCCCCACCGCCGGCCTGCACCTCAGCGATGCCCTGCTGGCGGCAATCCGTGAGCGGGGGGTGGAGCTGGCCACCACCACCCTGCACGTGGGCCTGGGCACCTTCCGGCCGGTGGAGACGGAGGACCTGCGCCAGTTGCAGTTGCACAGCGAGTGGGTGGAGGTGAGCCCCCAGCTGGTGGCGGCGGTGGCCGCCTGCCGGGCCCGGCGGGGGCGGGTGATCGCCATCGGCACCACCAGCGTGCGCAGCCTGGAGGCGGTGGCCCGGCTGCACGGGGGCCGGCTGGCGGCCCACACCGGTCCGGTGAATCTGGTGATCCAGCCCGGCTACCGCTTTGCGGTGGTGCAGGGGCTGCTCACCAACTTCCACCTGCCCAGGAGCTCCCTGCTGCTGCTGGTGAGCGCCCTGATCGGCCGCTCACGGCTGCTCGATCTCTATGCCGAGGCCATCGCCCGCCAGTACCGGTTCTTCTCCTATGGCGATGCCATGTGGATCGCGCCGCCAGCGGTGCAGGAGCAGGCGCGGCCCCCGCTCTGAAGCTCGGCCATGAGAAAGCCCCCGGTTGAGCCGGGGGCCGGGACTGCGCCGGCGGCCGCCCGGGCGGGCCGCCTTGGAGCACATTGGGTCAGGAGGCGGCCAGGTTGGTGGCCACAAAGTCCCAGTTCACCAGCTTCTCGAGGTAGGTGGTGATGTAGTCGGGTCGGCGATTCTGGTAGTCGAGGTAATAGGCGTGCTCCCACACATCCATGGTGAGCAGAGCCTTCTGGCCGTGGGCCAGAGGCAGGTCGGCGTTGGCGGTCTTGGTGACCTTGAGGCTGTCGCCATCGAGCACCAGCCAGGCCCAGCCGCTGCCGAACTGAGTGGCTCCGGCGGTCTTGAACTGTTCAACGAAGGCCTCGAAGCTGCCGAAGTCAGCGTTGATCTTGTCGGCCAGGGCGCCACTGGGCTGGCCGCCGCCGGCGGGCTTCATGCACTGCCAGTAGAAGCTGTGATTCCACACCTGGGCGGCGTTGTTGAACACTCCGGCCTTGCCGGCATCACCGGCCACGCTGGTGATCGTGTCCTCCAGGCTTTTGCTCTCCAGATCGGTTCCCGCAACCAGCTTGTTGAGGTTGGTCACATAGGCGTTGTGGTGTTTGCCGTAGTGGAACTCGAGGGTCTGGCGGGAGATATGGGGCTCCAGCGCGTCGAGTTCGTAGGGCAGGGCGGGGAGCGTGTGAGCCATGAAACAGGGAGTATTGCTGGATGATGCCGTGCGCTGTGACGAACGGCGCAGCCATCCTAACGAGGCCCTCCGGAGCCGATGGGGCAGCCCTGGCTCAGCTGCGGATCTCCAGCAGCTCCACCTCAAAGATCAGGGTGGCATTGGCTGGGATCACACCGCCGGCGCCACGCTGGCCATAGGCCAGATCGGGGGGGATCACCAGCTTGCGCTTGCCGCCCACCTGCATGCCGGCCACACCCTCGTCCCAGCCGCGGATCACCCTGCCGGCGCCGAGGGGGAAGGAGAAGGGGCCGCGGCCATAGCTGCTGTCGAACTCACGGCCGTTCTCCAGGGTGCCCCGGTAGTTCACCACCACGGTCTGGCCGGAGGTGGCCTCCGGTCCATCGCCCACCACCAGGTCGGTGACGCGAAGCCCGCTCTCGCTGACGCGCTCCTTGGGGGCCACCAGTTCGCCGCCGAGGGCGCTGGCCTGGGCCAGCTGGGGTGAGGTGCCGGCCGCCTGCTCAGGGCTGGTGCCGGCGGCGGTGCCGTCTGGGGCCATGGTGAACAGGGTGGGGTTGGGATCCTCGGGATCAAGTTCGAAGGCGCCCCGCTCCGGGCTCAGCGCCGCAGCCGCCGCGCTGGCCACGGCCACGGCCGTGGTGCTGGCTGCCGGGGAGCCCCCGGCGGCAGCCACCGGAGTGGGACTCACCAGCTGGCTGATCAGGGCCAGCAGCAGGCAGGCCACGCACACCGAGGAGCTGATCAGAATGTCGCGCATGGCCATCACCGGGATGGTCCGATTGTGACTCACCTGCCGCCGGGCTCATCACCCGATTCTCCCTGGCCGCGCTGCCGCAGGGTCTGCTCCAGGCGGTCGATGCGGCCGCGCAGCTCGTCCAGTTCCCGTTGCAGGGGGACGCCCAGATCCTGCAGCAACTGGTCGCGGTTGCGCTCCAGCTGACGTTCGGCCTGCTGCTCGAGCCCCGGGGTTTCCCCCCGCAGGGCCTTGAGCACGTCCTCCACCAGGGCCGGGGCGTGGCTGGGATCGAGCTTGCCGCCGCGCACCCACTCCTGGCTCACGTAGCGCAGCCGGTCGGCCACCAGGGAGGTGGTGCCCAGGCCCCGCAGCAGCAGTTGTTGCAGAGGGTTGTTCGGATCCATGGGGAGCAGGGGGCGAGCTTTGGGGCGAGCAGCGGACTGAACCGCCCCAACCATGACGCTTCCTACCCTCGCTGACCATGAAGCACCGCCACGAGCTGTTGCCGCACCCGGCTCGGGCGCTGAGCCTCGCCGCCCTGGCCGGCGGGCTGGCCGGCTGGTCCCTGCCCCCGGCTGGAGCCGTGCCGCTGCTGTGGCTGGCCCTGGCCCTGCTCTGGCACCTGGTGGCCGGGCCGGCGCCCGTGCGGGCTGCGGCCTGCTGGGGGGGCGTGGCGGTGCTCGTGAGCCACCGCTGGCTGCTGGGCCTGCACCCGCTCGACTGGATCGGCATTCCCCTGCCCCTGAGCCTGCCGCTCTGCTGGCTGCTGCTGCTGCTGCTGGCGGCCCTCGGCGGCGCCCTGCTGGGGCTGTGGGGGTGGTGTGCTGTCCGGCTGCTTCCCCAGCGGTTCAGCAGTGCGGCCCTGCTGGCCCTGGCCTGGGGCCTGGTGGAGGTGCTGCTGGCCCGCGGACCGCTGTTCTGGATCGGCCTGGGGGGATCGGCGCTGCCGGGGGACCGGGCCCTGGCCGGCTTTGCGCTGCTGGGCGGGGCGGGACTGGTGGCGGCGCTGCAGCTGCTGATCGGCTGGGCAGTGTGGTGGGCCTGGCGCGAATGGCCGCGGCTGGGGGTGAAGGTGCTGCTGGTGTGGCTGCCCGCAGTGCTGCTGGCCCATGCCGCCGGCGCCGCGCTGCTGAGCACTCAGGCCGCCGCCGCCCCGACCCTTGCCGGGCAGGAGCGGGTGCTGGTGCTGCAGCCCGCCATCCCCACCCGCGAGAAACTGACCTCGGCCTCGCGGCGGCGCCTGCAACGCCAGCTGCAGGCGGCTCAGCAGCAGGCCCTGGCCGGCCGGGCTGATCTGGTGGTGCTGCCGGAAGGGGCGCTGGGGCTGGATCCGGTGCTCGGCGAGCCGGCGGCGGTGAACCTGCTCAGTGGTGGATTCCGCAGCGCCGGCCCTGGCGGTGAGCAGCGCAGCGCTCTGCTGGGCTTCGCGGCGGGATCGCGGCAGGCCGGCCAGGCGATCGACAAGCACCGTCTGGTGCTGCTGGGGGAGTGGGTGCCGTTCCAGGGGCTGGTGCGCTGGAGCGGTCTGTCGGCGGTGGGCGGCATTCAGCCGGGTGCGCCCTCCCGCCTGCTGCCCCGTCTGCCCGCGCCCATCGGCGTGGCCATCTGCTACGAAATCGCCGATGGTCATGCCCTGGCCAGGGCCACCGCTGCCGGTGCCGGCTGGCTGCTGGCCAGTGCCAATCTCGATCCCTACCCGCTGGTGCTGCAGCAGCAGTTCGAGGCCCTGGCCCAGCTGCGGGCCATCGAATCGGGCCGCTGGCTGGTGAGTGTGGCCAACACCGGGCCCAGCGGCCTGATCTCGGCGGCTGGCGCCGTGGAGCAGCGGCTGCCTTCCCTGCAGCCCGCGACGGACCTGATCAGGGTGCCGATCGGCACCTCCCTCACCCCCTACGTGCGCTGGCGGGAGGGGCCCCTATGGGGGCTGGCGCTGCTCCTGGCCCTCTGGCGCTGGCGGTCAGCCTGGAGTGGGCTGCGCCGAAGGTGCGATCGTGCTGCGCGATTGGTTGTGAAATGGAGCCAAGCGGATTCGAACCGCTGACCCCCTGCATGCCATGCAGGTGCTCTACCAGCTGAGCTATGGCCCCGTTTGATGGCGGGTTCGGGTGAGGGGTGATCCCCGCCACTCCCTTGCGTTCCGCCTGGAGAGCCTACACCTCGACCTCCCTCGGGACCCTTCACATCTGGCGCCACACCGCCACCAGCCGCCCCTGCACGGTCACCTGATCGGCGGGCACCACGATGGGGGCGTAGGCCGGGTTGGCCGCTTCCAGGGTGACGGTGTCTCCCTGGCGATGGAAGTGCTTCAAGGTGGTGCCGCTGCCGGGCACCAGGGCACTCACGATCGTGCCCGGTCTGAGCCGGGCGGGGTCGTGCACCGGTTCCATCAGCACCAGATCGCCATCGGCGATGTGGGCGCCCTCCATCGAGTCGCCGTTGACGCTCAGGGCGAACAGCTCGCGGCCGCTCACCAGCGCCTGCAGATCGAGGTGCTCCTGCACGTCATCGAAGGTTTCCACCAGGCCGCCTGCTGCCACCGCCCCCAGCACGGGGACGCCGCCGGTCTGCTGGCCCAGCAGCCGCAGGGTGCGGGCCTGACCCTCCTCCCAGGTGAGCCAGCCCTTCTGCTGCAGGTGGCGCAGCCGGCTCTGCACCGGTGCCGGCGAGCGCAGCCCCATGGCCTGCATCATCTGACGGATCGAGGGACTGTGACGGTGGGCGCCGATGTAGTCCGCCAGCCAGTCGTAGAGCTCCTGCTGGGCCGTGGTGAGCTCCTGGCGCCCGGAGCCGGATCGGAAAGCGGAGACCACCACGGACAGGATGCCCTCAAGAGACTGATACAGATGTACCTTCCGGGGAGGGGTTTGTCCAGTCCCCCCCCGCCATAGGCTCTCCTGCGACTCCGCTCAGATCCCGCCCAGCAGCGCCGCCAGCAGGGCCTGCTGGGCATGCAGGCGGCTCTCGGCCTGGTCGAACACGCGGCTGGCGCTGCCCTCCATCACCCCGGCGCTGATCTCCTGGCCCCGGTAGGCGGGCAGGCAGTGGAGCACGATCGCCCGCGGATCGGCCTCGGCCAGCAGCTCCTCGTTGAGGCACCAGCCGCTGAAGGCCTGCCGGCGTTCCTCCGCTTCCTCCTCCTGGCCCATCGAGGCCCACACGTCGGTGTAGAGGGCCTGGGCGCCGCGCACGGCGGCCACCGGCTCGTGCAGCACCTCCACCGTGGCGCCCCCTCTGGCGGCCAGGGCCTGGGCACGGGCCAGCACGGCGCCATCGGGCGCATACCCCCGCGGGCAGCCCACGCGCACGTTCACCCCCAGCAGAGCGCCGCAGAGCATCAGCGAGTGGGCCACGTTGTTGCCATCGCCCACGTAGCTGAGGGTGAGGCCGCCCAGGGCACCGAAGGCGTCCTGCACGGTGAGGTAGTCGGCCAGGGCCTGGCAGGGGTGTTCCAGGTCGGTGAGGGCGTTGATCACCGGAATCGAGGCCCAGTGGGCGTAGTCCTCCACCTCCGTGTGGGCGAAGGTGCGGATTGCCAGCACGTCCACGAAGCGGCTCAGCACCCTGGCGGTGTCGGCGATCGGCTCGCCGCGGCCCACCTGGCTCACCGCCGGGTTGAGATCGATCACCTGGCCCCCCAGCCGGCCCATGGCCACCGAGAAGCTCACCCGGGTGCGGGTGGAGGCCTTGAGGAAGATCAGGCCCAGCACCTTGCCGCTCAGGTCAACCTGCCGCAGGCCCTGGCGGAACTCGGCGGCAAGGGCCAGCAGGGCCTCGGTCTGCTCGGCCGAGAGGTCGGCGCAGGAGAGCAGGTCGCTGCCGCGCAGGTCGGCCAGGCAGGCGGCGGCGGAAGCGGAGAGCATCGGGCCCACTGCAAACAACCCTTATCCGGGATCGAGGGGCCCTCCGTCAAGCGCTGGGCACGGGGCGATCAGGCCGCAACCGCCGCCTCCTGGGGCAGGGTGCTGCTGGCCAGCAGCTCCTTGAGCTCATCCCCCTCGATCACCTCCTTGTCGAGGATCTTCTGGGAGATCGTCTCCAGCAGATCGCGGTTGTGCTGGAGGATCGTCAGGGCCCGCTCATGGGCGCGGTCAACCAGGCCCCGCACCTCTCTGTCGATGGCCTGGGCAGTGGAGTCGCTCACCACCCGGCGGGGATTGCTGGGCCCGCCCAGGAAGCGGCTGCCGCCCTGCTTGTCGTAGGCCAGGGGGCCGAGGGTGTCGCTCATGCCGTAGGTGCCCACCATCTGCTCAGCGATGTCGGTGGCGCGCTGCAGGTCGTTGGCGGCGCCGGTGGTCACCTCGCCGAACACCACCTCCTCGGCGCTGCGGCCCCCCAGCAGCGTGGTGATCTGGCCCTCGAGATCCTCCTTGGAGTTGAGGAACCGCTCTTCGGTGGGCAGCTGGAGGGTGTAGCCCAGGGCGCTCATGCCCCGCGGCACGATCGAGATCTTGGCCACCTTGCTGCCGCCGGGCATGAGGTGGCCCACGATCGCGTGACCCACCTCGTGGTACGCCACCACCTTCTTCTCGTCCGCCTGGAGCACGCGGCTCTTTTTCTCCAGGCCGGCCACCACACGCTCGATCGCCTCGTTCAGATCGCCCTGCGCCACCGCCGTGCGCATGTTGCGGGCGGCCAGCAGGGCGGCCTCGTTGATCAGATTGGCCAGGTCGGCACCGGCGAAGCCGGCAGTGGCCTGGGCGATGCGATCGAGGTCCACGCCCTCGGCCAGCTTCACCTTCTTGGCGTAGATGTCGAGGATCATCTTGCGGCCGGAGAGGTCCGGGCGGTCCACCAGCACCTGACGGTCGAAGCGACCCGGACGCAGCAGGGCGGCATCGAGGGTGTCCGGCTGGTTGGTGGCGGCCAGCACGATCACCGGCTTGTCCTGAGCGGCGAAGCCATCCATCTCGGTGAGCAGCTGGTTGAGGGTCTGCTCGCGCTCGTCGTTGCCACCGACCACGCCCATGGAGCCGGAACGGCTCTTGCCGATGGCGTCGAGTTCGTCGATGAAGATGATGCAGGGGGCCTTCTTCTTGGCCTCTTCGAACAGGTCGCGTACGCGGGCGGCGCCGGCGCCCACGAACAGCTCCACGAATTCCGAGCCGGAGATGATGAAGAAGGGAACACCCGCCTCCCCGGCCACGGCCTTGGACAGGAGGGTCTTACCGGTGCCTGGAGGGCCCACCAGCAGCACTCCTTTGGGAATGCGGGCGCCGATGGCGGCGTAGCGCTCCGGCTTCTTGAGGAAATCGACGATCTCGGTGAGCTCGGCCTTGGCCTCATCCACCCCGGCCACATCGGCGAAGGTGACCCGCGACTCCTCATCGGGCACGTACACCTTGGCCTTGCTCTTGGTGAAGCTCAGAGCGCCCTGGGCGCCGCCCATGCCGCTGCGGCGGGCGAAGAACTGCAGCACCAGGATGAAGATCAGTGGCGGCACCACCCAGCTCAGCAGGGTCGTGAACAGGTTCGGTTTCTGCGGCGGAGCGGCCGCGAATTCAACCCCGTGCTGCTCCAGGCGCTGCGGCAGATCCATGTCGAAGATCGGCGTGGTGGCCAGCACCGTGGGGGCACCGTCCGCCGGCGGCTGCTTGAGCTCGTAGCGGATCTGATCCTGGGTGATGTAGGCGCGCTTGACGGTGTCGTCGTTGACCTGGTCGATGAACAGCGAGTAGGGAACCCGCGGCACCTGCGTGGCGTTGTTGGGCAGGAAGTTGCTGAACAGCAAGAGCACGCCGAAGCCGATCAGCAGCAGGTTGATCAAACCGAAGCGGCGCGTCGGGCGGTTGTCGTCCTGGCGGATGGGCATGGCGCGCACGCGTGACTCGGCCCAAGCTAGGCCTGAGGGGCGTGGGCCGATCCGGCGCGCGGGGGTGAGAACCGTATCGCCATGCGCCGGGCCACCCGGCTGACCCTCCAGCTGATTCCCGACCAGATCCCCGGGCCATGTGCGGTCGTTATTCCCTCACCAGCCGGCTCGATGCCCTCCTGCCGCGCCTGCGCGGTCCCCTGCCCGAGGGCCTTCAGCGCCATTACGCCCCCCGGGCCCTGATCCGGCCCGGTGAACCGCTGCTGATCCAGCGTCTGGAGCAGGCCCAGCCCGTGGTGGATCTGGCGCTCTGGGGCCTGCTGCCCGCCTGGGTGCGCGACCCAGGCGCTGCCCTGCGGCCGATCAATGCCCGCAGCGAGACAGTGGCCGAGAAACCCAGCTTCCGCGGTGCCTGGCGCCACCGGCGCTGCCTGATTCCCGCCGATGGCTTCTTCGAGCAGGGCTGCCGCATCGCCCGCCGCGACGGGGCCCCGTTCTGGCTGGGTGGGGTATGGGAGCGCTGGCTGGGGGCCGAGGGCGAGCAGCTGGACAGCGCCTGCGTGCTCACCACCCGGCCCAACGTCCTGATCGCCCCCATCCATTCCCGCATGCCGGTGGTGATCCCCGAGGATTGCGCAGAGCGCTGGCTGGCGGCCGCCGGTGGGGCCGCCCTGCAGGCGCTGCAGCCCCTGCTCGAGCCCTGGGACGCCACCGGCTGGCAGCGCCAACCCCTAGACCAGCTCCAGCTGGCGCTGCCGGTGCCATGACCGAGAGGGTGTGTGACTTTCCGCGGCCGCCGGCCCTGGAGGCCAGCGAGGCGCTGGTGCGGGTGGAGGCCCTGGGCCTGGTGCTGGCCGAGACCCGCCGCAGCCTGCGGGTGCTGGAGACCTTTCATCCCCCCACCTACTACCTGCCGCCGGAGGCGGTGCGGCTGGAGCTGCTGCACCCCTGCCCCGGCGCCAGCTTCTGCGAGTGGAAGGGGGTGGCGCGCTATTTCGATCTGGTGCGTGATCCGGGCGGAGCGGCCGAGTTGCGCCTGCAGCGCGCCGCCTGGAGCTATCACGAACCAAGCGGGGCCTTTGCTGCCCTGGCGGGCTGGATCGCGGTGTACCCGGCGCTGATGGATGGCTGCTGGCTGGATGGGGAGCGGGTGACGCCCCAGCCGGGGGGGTTCTACGGCGGCTGGATCACCTCTCGGGTGCAGGGGCCGTTCAAGGGTGATCCAGCCCACCCGGAGCTTGTATGAGCGTGCGGGTGGGGAAGGGCATGGCGGCGCCATGGGCCTCCACCACATCGCCGATGCCCAGCAGCAGGTTCTGCTGCAGCGCCCAGGCGTCCTTGATGTCGCCGCTGCGGGCGTGGCAGAGCAGGCGCAGATCCAGGCTGGACTCGCCGTAGCCGGTGAAATTCACGGCCGCAAACCGGCCCTGATCCACGTCGGGGTGCTCGGCGATCAGGCTCTCCAGGCTGGCCAGGATCGGCTGGACCCGGGCGCGATCGTCGTAGGTGAGACCGAATTCGATCCAGATCCGACGGTTGTCGGTGTCGGCGATGTTGACCACTGGATTGGTGGAGAAGATTACATTGGGAACGAACACAGGCTGGCGATCGAGCGTTCGAAGCTGGCAGTAGAACCAGCCGATGTGCTCCACGGTTCCCGTGATGGTTTCATTGGGAATCTCGATGATGTCCCCTACCACAAAGGGGCGGTTGATGTAGAGAATAAGGCCGCTCAGCGAGTTGGACACGATCCCCTGGGCGCCGAAGCCCACCGCCGCGGCGCCGAAGCCGCCGGCTGTGATCAGCACGGCGGCGGATACTCCCAGCAGCCGCATCGCCTCCAGCACCAGGATCACCAGAGCGGCGATGCCGATGAGCTTGCCGAGCACATCGAACAGGAAGATACGGTCCTTGGCGGCCATCGCCGGCAGGGCCTGGGCGGCGTAGGCGCCGCCGTTCTTGGCGATCTCGCTCTTCCAACGCAGCAGCGTCCAGCCCACCCCCAGCACCACCAGCAGGTCGCGGATCTCACGGCCGTCCTGGGCCAGGGAAATCAGGCGCGGTGAGAGCAGTGAGCCCAGCCACCAGCCGAGGGCGGCCAACAGGATCGTGACGCCGACGCTGAGCCGTGCCGAAAGCAGCAGGCCGCGGCTCAGCCCGCCGCGCGGCAGACGGCCGGCCAGTGCACTGATCGCCAGCACGGAGATCAGCGACAGCAGCAGGCCGCTGAGCGGCAGCTGCAGATTCAGGGGCAGGTTGGCGGCGGATTCGGACATGGACTCCTGGGGATCGGCTGCCCGGGCCCGACGGCCGCTGGCAGCTGCCCTGCTCAGGGGGCATGCAACTGCCAGAGCAGATCGGGCCCGAGGGCCTTGGGAGCACCACCCTGCCAGGCAGACACTTGATCCATGGCAGTGAAGCCCAGATCGCCCACGGCGGTGCGGGCGGGGGTGCCACCCAGCACTTTGGGGGCGATCACGGCCGCGATCCGCTGCACGCAACCCTCGCTGAGGGCGGCGGCGGCCAGCTCCGGCCCGCATTCCCACAGCACCTGATTGCAGCCGCGCAGGGCCAGGGCCTCCAGCAGCGCCCGCGGCGTGCAGGCCGGCAGCAGCAGCCGCTCCACCCCCCGCCCATCGAGCTGGAAGCGCGCCCGGGGCGATGCCGACACGCCATGGGCCACCAGGGTGGCGGCACAGTCCTGGGTCCATAGGCGGGCATCGGCGGGCAGATCCAGGCTGCGACTGAACACCACCCGCAGGGGCTCCGGCTGCCGCCGGCCGCGGCTGGTGAGCAGCGGATCGTCGGCGCGCACGGTGCCGCCGCCCACGATCACGGCGTCGCAGCGGCTGCGCAGCTCATGCACCCAGCGGCGCGCGGCCGGGCCGCTGATCCACTGGCTGGCACCGTTGCCGAGGGCGGTGCGACCGTCCACCCCCATGGCCCACTTGAGCACCCCCAGGGGGCGGCCGCTGGCGAGGCGGTGCAGGAAGGCGGCGTTCTGGGCCCGGGCCTCGGCTGCGGCCACCCCGCTGAGCACCTCCACCCCGGCGGCCGCCAGTGCGGCGATGCCGCCGCCGCTGACGCGCGGGTTGGGGTCGGCCATGGCGATCACCACCCGGCGGATGCCGGCCGCGATCAGCGCGGCGCTGCAGGGAGGGGTGCGGCCGTGGTGGCAGCAGGGTTCCAGGGTCACCACCAGGGTGCCGCCGCGGGCCCTCTCGCCGGCCTGGCGCAGGGCCATCACCTCGGCGTGAGGCTCACCGGCCCGGGCATGGAACCCCTCGCCCACCAGCTTGCCCTGGGCGTCCAGCAGCACCGCTCCCACCAGCGGGTTGGGGCTGGTGCGTCCCGTGGCCAGTGCCGCCAGCTGCAGGGCCCGCTGCATCCAGGGGCGCCAGCGCGCGGCCTCGGCGGCGGAGCACGGGGAGTCGGCTGTCATGGTGACCAGCCTGCCGCAGGCTGGCTGGCCGGCTGGGCCAGGCTGGATGCGGCTGTGTCCGATCCCCATGCACCCCAGGGAGGAGCGGCGGCTTCCCTCCAACCCCCAGCTGCTGCGGTTTCTGCTGCTGGTGGCCAGCGGCTGGGCCGCCATCGCGGTGATCGCCAGGTTCCAGGTGGTGCTGCTGCTGTTCAGCGCCGCCGCGGTGCTGGCGGTGCTGCTGAACGTGCCGGTGCGTTCGCTCAGCCGCTGGCTGCCGCGCCCCCTGGCCATCGCCGTCACCGTGAGCGGGTCGATGGCTGCCGGCCTGGGGCTGGTGTGGCTGCTGGGGCTGCAGCTGATGAGCCAGGCCAGCCAGTTGCTGGCGCAGCTGGAGGCGGTGATGGCCGATCCGCAGCTGCCCCTGCGCTCAAGGCTGAGCACTTACCTCGACCAGCTCGATCTGGAGCGGATCATCGAGCTGGTGCGCTCCAACTTCGACACCGGCATCGGCGTGCTTGGGGGAGCGGTGGGCAACCTGCTGGGCCTGGTGGTGCTGGTGGTGCTGACGATCTACATGCTGGTGGACAACGGCCGCCTCTGGCTCTCCCTGCTGCAGTTGCTTCCCCCTGAGCGGCGGGGCCCGGCCCACCGCAGCGTGCGCCGCAACGTGCTGGGGTTCCTGCGCGGCCAGATCACGCTGGTGGTGTTTCTCACCAGCACCAGCCTGCTGGCCTTCAGCGTGCTGGGGGTGAAGTTCGCCCTGATCCTTGCCCTGGTGGTGGGGGTGCTCGACGCGATTCCGGGGATCGGCGCCACCCTCGGGGTGATCACCATCAGCCTGGTGGTGCTCGCCACCCAGGGGTTTGCGGCCGCCGCCGCGGTGGCCCTGGTGTCGGTGCTGCTGCAGCAGGTGCAGGACAACCTGCTGCAGCCCCGGGTGATGGGCCGGGTGCTCTCGATACCGCCGCTGGTGGTGTTTCTGGCCCTGTTCCTGGGCGAACGCATCGCCGGCCTGCTGGGGATCTTCCTGGCCGTGCCGGTGGCCGGGATGCTGATGAACTGGGAGCGGGACCGCTCGCTGCCGGACCAGATCGCTGCCAGCGACGGGGGTGGGGGGAGCGGCGGAGATGGCGCCTGAGGCCGGCGCCGCGCAGCCTTCAGCCCTGCTCCAGGGAGCGCCATTCGGCCACCAGGAACGGCGGCACCGGCAGCTCGCTGAACACCCCGGCCAGGGCCAGCCGCAGGGGGCGGTTGCTGCTCAGGTCGGCGATCAGGGGGGCCAGATCGAACTCGGCGGCGGCTGAGCGGCCATCGGCCGCCAGCTGGGGGTTGGCGAGGGTGAGGTCGGCCAGCTGCCAGCGGCGGCGCCCGCTCCACACGGTGAGCGGGGTGGGATGTTCCAGCCGCACCTTGCCCGGGTAGCCCACCACGCGCAGCTTCAGGGCGCCGCCCGGCGGTCCCTGGCGGTAGCCCACCAGCTGCCAGCTCTGGTCGTCCAGATCCCGCAGGCTCTCGAGGCTGCGCAACACCGGCTGCCCCTGCTCATCGCTGTGGGCATGGAGCTGGGCCGCGGCGGGAGCCGGGGCGAGGGCCAGACCCGCCAGCAGACAGACCAGGGTGAGCACGGTGCTCAGGGCGGCGCGCAGGGGTGAGGGCAAGGGCCTCAGCCTCCGGCGGTGCGGGCGGGCTGGTCGGCACCGGGGATCAGCTGCCAGTCGGTGTGGGTGGCCCACAGGGCCCAGATCGCCATGGCCCGCAGGTAGTGGCAGGCCCGGAAGGTGCCTGCCGCCGTGATCGCTTCGGGGGTGCGGAACTGGAGGCCGCCGCCGTACACCTGCTCCACCACGGCGCCGCTGATCGCCAGGGCGGTGCCGCTGTCGCCCATCAGCCGGTAGTAGGCGGCCAGGCCGAAGTTGATGCCGGTCCACACCTCCAGGGGGTGGGTGCCGTTGGGATCCAGGGGGGTGCCGTCGCGGCGCAGACCATTGGCCACTCCCAGCCGGCCGCCCTCGAAGCGTTGGAAGCAGGCCTCGCGGATCGCCTGCAGGGCCGAGCGGGCCCGCTCCTCGCTCACCACTGGCGGCAGGCCCAGCAGCCGGGCGTAGAAGTCGCCGCAGAGCTGATCGGCCATCACCACCGGCGTGCCGCTGCCGGCGTCGATGGCGTAGTACTCCCCGTTCCAGAGCAGGCGGTCGAAGTTGGCGCGGCTCTGCTCCAGCCAGCGGCTGAACTGGCGCTGCTCGGCGGAGGTGTCCAGCCCCAGCTCCAGCTGCAGCCGCTGGCCCATGGCCAGCGCCGCCTCCAGGGCGGCGATCCAGAGGGCGCCGCAGTAGGCGCTCACGCCCTGCAGGGGCCAGTCGTCGAAGGTCTGGTCCGGAGCGCCGCCGTTGTCCGGCAGGCCGTCGTCGTTGGCATCGAACCCCTTGAGGTAGCGCAGGGCCTCCACCGCCGCCGGCCAGCAGTCGGCCAGGAAGCGCAGGTCTTCACCGTCGGGGGCACGGCGCACACTGCGCCACACCTGCAGCACGAAGTCGCTGGCCAGGTCTTTCCAGAGGTTGCAGTCCTGGTAGGCGGTGTAGTTGGTGGCGTCCCAGGGGTGCTCATTGGGGGCGCCGAGATCGTGGGGGGTGGCCCCGGCCAGCTTGCGGGGCGCCTCCACCCGGCCGCGGCCCTGGGTGAAATACCAGCCGATCGGCCGCGGCCTGGGGTCGGCGGAGGGGATGGCGCGGGCAAAGCTGCGCAGCACGCTGCGATCCAGCTCCGGCCACAGCTGCAGCAGGGCGAAAGAACCGTAGAGGCGCACATCCAGGCTTTCGTACCAGGCGTAGTCGAAGCACTCGAGGACGCCGAAGCGGCCCACGGGGTCATCGGCGCTGGCTGCGGTCCAAAGGGTGCCGCCGCTGGCCAGGTCGTAGAGCTCGTTGAACAGGGCCATGCGGATCGGCTCGGGCAGATCCCGCCGCTCCAGCACCGGCTGCTGCCAGGCCTCGATGCGGCGGCGCCAGTCGCGCCAGTCGCGCAGGGCCTCGGCGGCGATCGCGGCGGCATTGTCGCCACCGGCGCTGAAGAAGTCGGTGTAGCGGCGCAGCGCCCGGCTGCCGCTGGCGAAGGCGGTGACCGGCAGATCCCAGCTGATCACCAGCGGGATCTCCAGGCTCTGGCCGGGCTCCAGCCGGCAGCGCACCGCCAGGGCGGCGCTGGCGGGATCGTCGTCCGTGCTGCAGCGGTCGTTGTCGCTCTCGGGGATGGCGCCGCTGGCGGCGAAGGGTTCCCAGATCTCGCTGCCGTCCCCGGCGGGATTCCAGCGGCTGCAGCGCTGGATGCTCAGGCCGGGATGGCGGTCCTCGAGCGAGGCGTCGGTGGCGATGCACCACTGGCCCTGGCCCTCGGCCAGCGGCTCGCTGTGCTCGCCCTCCAGCAGCACTCCCTTGAGGCCAGGCTCCTGGACGCAGCGGTTGCGCTGCCCGCGGCTGCGGCCCACCGCCGGCACGTAGTTGTGCTCGGGACTGCCGTCGTCGCGGAAGTGCACGGCGGCGGCCGGGTCGGTGTTGGTGAACCAGCCGCAGGTGTTGCGCCAGCTGAGCAGCAGCGACAGCTCCAGGGGCTGGCGCGTGGGGTTGCGCAGCGTCCACTGGAACACGGCCAGCGGATAGCTGCTGCAGCGGTAGTCGCCTGGCAGCACGGGACTGAAGGCGGTGCAGCTGAGCTCGGCGCGGAACACGCCGCCGTAGTGGCTGGCGCTGAGGGGATAGCGGGCGCTGTAGGTGCCGGTGCTGCGCTCGGCGCCGCTGGCCGGATACCAGCTCCAGGCCTGCAGCGGCTCTCCGGCATCGGGGCGGGAGGCATCGGCCTCGGGCTTCACCGCCAGGGCATGGGCCCGGCTCTGGCGGCCGTCGCTCTCGAACAGGGCGAACTGGCAGTCGGGGATGGTGCCGAACCAGTGCTCACCGCCATCGAGGTGCCAGAGGTTGAAGCTGCCGTCCGGGGCGCGGCCGATGCACCCCGCCCCCAGACCGCCCAGGGGCATGCCGTGGTTGGGGCCGTCATCGAGGTTGCTGGCATAGCGCACGGTGTAGGGCTGCTCCCAGCCCAGGCCGAAGGGCCGGGACCAGCTGGCGGCAGGCGGCTGCCAGCCCCTGCGGCCGCCGCTCAACAGAGCCGTGAGCGCGGGAATGCCGAGGCGCGCCATGGGCAGGACGACGGGGGAGGCAGCGTGGACCGTGGGGCCAGCTTGTCAGAGATGGTTCGCCAGCTCCTGGTCGACCAGGGCATCGATGGTGACGGCGGTGCGCACCAGGGCCTGGTAGCGCTGCACCAGCTGCCGGTTGCGCTCCAGCCAGCTGGCCGCATCCACCCCGCCCGCCGCGCCGCCGTTGTGGTCCCCGTGCAGGAGCTCCAGATCGGGCTGATGCCGGATCAGGGCGAGCACCAGCTCGTGCAGCCGCTGGCGGCGGTGGGTCATGGGGAGCGTCAGCGGCCGGTTGGCATCATGGCGGTACTGGCGGCGGGACGCTGAACGGCAGCGACGGCTGGATCGAGGTGGTGGGCTGTGATGCCGGCGGCCTGGACGGCCTGGCAGCGCCGTTGCGGCGGCTGGTGGAGGCGGCCGCGCTGGTGGCGGCGCCGCGGCGGCTGCTGCCCCAGCTCGCTGCCCTTCTGCCCGGCACCGAGCTGATCGCCAGCGACCAGCCCGAGCAGCTGGTGGAGCATCTGCGGCAGGCCCGCCGGCAGGGACGGGCCTGCGCGGTGCTGGCCAGTGGTGACCCCCTCTGGTTCGGCATCGGCCGCCCGCTGCTGGCGGCCTTCGCCCCCGGCGAGCTGCGCTTTCACCCGGCCCCCAGTTCCCTGCAGCTGGCCTTCGCCCGCATCGGCCGACCCTGGCAGGACGCCAGCTGGATCAGCCTGCATGGCCGGGATCCTGAACCCCTGGCAGCGGCGCTGCAACAGCGTCCGCCGGCGCTGGCGGTGCTCACCGATCCCGCCCGGGGAGGAGCCCAGGAGGTGCGCCAACTGCTGGCCGCCTCGGGGCTTGACAGGGCCTACGCCCTCTGGCTGTGCGAACGGCTGGGGCACCCCGCCGAGCGGGTGCTGCGGCTGGCGCCTGCCGACCCCCTCCCCGCCGATCTCGACCCCCTGCACCTGGTGGTGCTGGTCGCAGCCCCTGCCGAGCCCGTCGATCCAGAGCTGCTGCCCTTGTTCGGCCTCGCCGATGGCCTGTTCCTGCAGCATCCCGACCGCCCCGGGCTGATGACCAAGCGGGAGGTGCGGGTGCAGCTGCTGGCCGAGCTGGATCTGCCCGAGCAGGGGGTGCTCTGGGATCTGGGGGCGGGGGTGGGATCGGTGGGGCTGGAAGCCCTGCGCCTGCGGCCCCAGCTGCAGCTCTGGGCCCTGGAGGCCCGCGGCGGCTCGAGGGGGCTGATCGAGGCCAATGCCGAGCGCCTGGGGGTGCGGCCGGCGGCGGTGGTGGAAGGCCGCGCTCCCGAGGCCCTGGCCGCCTTTCCCGACCCCCACCGGGTGCTGATCGGCGGCGGCGGCCGCTCGCGCCGGGCGATCCTGGAAGGGGTGCTGGAGCGCCTGCGGCCCGGCGGTGTGCTGGTGATCCCCCTGGCCACGCTGGAGGCCCTGGCGGAGCTCAGGCCCCTGCTGGAGGCGGCAGGTCTGGTGGTGGCGGTGTCGCAGCTGCAGGCCTGGCGCGGTGCTCCGCTGGCTCAGGGCACCCGCCTGACGCCGCTCAATCCCGTGCTGGTGCTGGCGGCTCGGCGTCCTTGACGGGCCCGGGGGCCAGCGGTTCGATGCGCACCGCCGTGCCTGGGCCGATGCCCAGCCGCTGCGCTTCCCCGGCCGCCAGTTCGATCACCCCTTCCACCGCCCCGGCCGGGCCGTAGCTGGGGCAGGGCAGCCGCATGCAGGGCTGGGCGTGAGCCTCGATCGCCAGCACCCGGCCCTGGCGCACAAAAATCATGTCCAGCGCTGCGGGGGTGCGGTGCATCCAGAAGCGGGCCGGCGCCGGCGGCTCGTAGGGGAACCACATGCCCCGCAGCGGCGGCAGGGGGGGGCGCAGCTGCAGCCCCAAGGCCTGCCGGCGCGGGGTGTCGGCCACCTCCAGCAGGATGCAGCGCTCAGGGCTGAGGCACCAGCGGGCCGTGATCGGCAGCACCTGGGGTGCCCCCTGGGCCAGGCCCTCGGCCGTGGCCCCTGCGGCCACCAGCGGCAGCAGCAGGGGGGCCAGCAGCCGTCCGGCCCGCCGCCAGGGCCGGCGCCGGATGGTGGCGCTCGCTGGGGGTTGGGCTGCCATCCGGTCGGGCTGCATCCGCTCAGGTTCCATCCAGCTGCGGCCGGCCGGCGCTGAGGCAGTAGCCCTGGCCACGCACCGTGTGGATCAGGCGGGCTTCCCCCCCCTGCTCCAGCTTCTGGCGCAAATAGCGCACATACACCTCGATCACGTTGCTGGTCATGCCACGATCGTCGCTCCACACCTGACGCAGGATCAGCTCGCGGCTCACCACCGAGTCCCGGCGCTCAAGCAGCAGCAGCAGCAGCTGGTATTCGCGCATGGTGAGGGCCAGCACCCTGCTGCCGCGCTTCACCTCCCGGCTGCCGGGGTTGAGGCTGAGGTCGGCCACCTGCAGCAGAGGGGAGGGCAGGCCGCCGCGGCGCCGCAGGCTGAGCTGCAGCCGCAGCCGCATCAGCAGGTCGCTGGCCCCCTGGGCGGGCAGCCAGAGGTCGTCGGCGCCGGCGCTCAGGCAGCGCACCCGCTCCTCCACCGAGTCGTCCTGCACCGCCAGCAGAATCGGCACGGCGGCCCAGCGCCGCCGCAGGCCGGCAATGTGACCCTGCTCGCCCCTGGAGAGCAGCATCAGATCGGGGCCCGGCTGCCCGTCCTGCGGCGGAGGCTCCACCAGGTAGCCCGAGGCCGTGAGCCGGGGGGCCAGGGCCTCGGCCTCGGGCCCCAGCAGCAGCAGCCGGGCCGCGCTCAAGCCAACGCTCCGTGGCCGGGTTTGGCCACGTGGGGCAGCCCCCAGCCCAGCTTGTTGCGCAACACGCCGAAGAACTCGTGGTCGGCCAGACGCACGAAGCGCACCGGGTGATCGCTGCGGCGGATCAGGATGCGGTCCTCCGGCCAGACATAGCAGCCGGCACTGCCGTCCACCACCATCATCAGCCGCTCCGGCGTGGCCGGAAACACGGTCACCGGTTCCCGGTCGCTGAAAACAAGCGCCCGCGACGCCAGCGAGTGGGGCGCGATCGGGGTGAGCTGCAGCACCGGGCAGTCGGGCGTGATCACCGGGCCGCCGGCACTGAGGGCGTAGGCGGTGGAGCCGGTGGGGGTGGAGAGGATCACGCCGTCGGCGGCGATGTCCACCGGGGCGTGGCGGCCGATGGCGATCTCGAAGTGGCACATCGAGGTGAGCGGCTCGCGGTGCAGGGCCATCTCGTTGAGGCAGAGCACCTCCCAGCGGCGCTGCTCGCTGCGCATCACGCTCACCACCAGCATGCTGCGCTCCTCCACCGACCAGCGGCCGGCGATCACCTGCTCCAGCACGCCATCGAGCTGGTGCAGGTAGGCCTCGGCCAGGAAGCCCAGGTGGCCGGTGTTGATCGTGAGGATGGGCAGACCGATCGGGGCCGTCTGGCGCGCTGCCGAGAGCACGGTGCCGTCGCCGCCGAGCACGAGCGCCAGCTCCAGCTCATCGCTGAAACAGGCCGGCACGCAGGCCCTGTAGCCGCGGCTGCGCAGGTGCTGGTCGGGATTGGCGAAGCCCACCATGCCGCCGGAACTGCTCACCCGGCGCACCTCCCAGCCGTGGCCGTCGAAGCGCTGCGCCAGCGCATCGGCCGTCTCCACGGCCAGGGTCTTGCCGTCATTCACGATCAGTCCGACGCGGGGCACCGATCGCTGGGCGGGGGGCTGACCGAGTTTATGGGCCGCCCTCAGAACTGCTCCAGGAAGCGCAGGTCGCTGCTGTAGAGGCGGCGGATGTCATCGATGCCATGGCGCACCATGCAGAAGCGCTCCACCCCCAGGCCGGCGGCGAATCCGCTCCAGCGCTCCGGATCGAGCCCCATCCCCTCGAGCACCGCCGGATCGACCATGCCGCAGCCCATCACCTCCAGCCAGCGGCCCCGCCACTGCACGTCCACCTCGGCGCTGGGTTCGGTGAAGGGGAAGTAGCTGGCCCGGAAGCGCACCGGCAGGTCGCCGAAGAAGCGCTGCAGAAAGGCCGTCACCGTGCCGCGCAGGTGGGTGAAGGCGAGCCCCTCGTCGATCGCCAGCACCTCCACCTGGTGGAACACCGGCGAGTGGGTGGCGTCCACCGCGTCCCGGCGGAACACCCGGCCCGGGGCGATCACCCGCACCGGCGGCGGGTTGGTCTCCAGGTGGCGGATCTGCACCGGCGAGGTGTGGGTGCGCAGCAGGCGTCCGTCCTGCAGATAGAAGGTGTCCTGCATGTCCCGGGCAGGGTGGTGCTCGGGGATGTTCAGCGCCGTGAAGTTGTAGTAGTCGGTCTCGATCTCGGGGCCCTCGGAGACGCGGTAGCCGAGGCCGCTGAAGATGTCCACGATCTCCTCGATCGTGCTGATCAGAGGATGGCGGTGGCCGGCCGGCACGAAGCGCGCTGGAGCGGTGACATCGAGGCTCTCGCTGGCGATGCGCTCGCTCAGGGCAGCCGTTTTGAGGGCCTCAAGGCGGCGGCCGAGCAGCTCCTGCAGCTGCAGCTTGAGCACGTTGGCGCGCTGGCCCACCAGCGGCCGTTCCGCTGCCGGCAGCCGGCCCATGGCCCCCAGCACGCCGGAGAGGCGGCCGCGCTTGCCCAGCAGGCCCACGCGCAGCTGCTCGAGATCGGCCGCGCAGGCGGCCGTGGCGATCGCCTGGGCGGCTTCGCCCTCCAGCTGCTCGAGCTGGGCGCTGAGATCCTGCAGCGACACGGTGACGCTCACGGCAAACCCGCTGTTGAAGGCCAGGGGGAGACTGTACGGAGCAGCCCCGGAACCCATGGCGCCCCTGAGGATCCTGATCAGCAACGACGACGGCGTCTTCGCCGCCGGGATCCGTACCCTGGCCAATGCCGCCAACGCCCGCGGCCACCGGGTGAGCGTGGTCTGTCCGGACCAGGAGCGCTCGGCCACCGGCCATGGCCTCACCCTGCAGACCCCCATCCGGGCCGAACGCGCCGATGAGCTCTTCGACGACGGCATCGACGCCTGGGCCTGCAGCGGCACTCCCAGCGACTGCGTCAAGCTGGCCCTGTTCTCATTGCTCAAGGAGTGGCCCGACCTGGTGCTCTCGGGCATCAACCACGGCCCCAATCTGGGCACCGACGTGCTCTATTCGGGCACGGTGAGTGCGGCGATGGAGGGCACGATCGAGGGTCTGCCCGCCCTGGCGGTGAGCAGTGCCGACTTCCAGTGGCGCCAGTTCGAGCCGGCGGCGGCCCTGGCGCTGGCGGTGGCCGAGGGCATGCTCGCCGGCGGCTGGCCGCAGGGGCTGCTGCTCAACCTCAACGTGCCGCCCCGCCAGGCGGAGAGCATCGGCCCGCTGCGCTGGTGCCGCACCGCCGTGCGCCGCTACACCGATCAGTTCGAGCGACGCGTCGATCCCCGCGGCCGCAGCTACTACTGGCTGGCGGGCGAAGTGGCCAACGATCTCGAAGCCGCGGTGGCCGGGCCGCCGGCCTGGCCCACCGACGTGGCCCATGTGCATGCCGGCGGCGCCTCGCTCAGCCCACTGCAGCCGGAGCTGTTCTGGATGGGGGACACCGCCACCCTGCCCGGTCTGGAGGGGCTCAACCTGCCGCTGGCTCAGCGCACCCTGTAAATCCTCTGCAGCATCCAGAGGCTGAGCAGCAGGCCGAGCAGATGGGCGAACAGCACCTGGGTGTTGCCCAGCACGCTGAACATCTCGATCGAGGTGATCGGCAGGCCCACCAACCGTCCGCCGGTGCCCTGGGCGCCCTGCACCTGGGCCCCGAAGAACCCGGGCACCTGCTGGGAGGCCTGCACGAACAGGCTGCCGGCCAGGGCCTGGTAGCCCACGGACGCCAGGGCCAGACCCGCCAGGTCGGCCAGCAGGCCGCGCTTGATCAGCCGGCCGGTCTCGCCCCGGCTGGGCTTCACCGGGCTGGCCAGGGCCCGGCCGCAGCGCACCACCAGCCAGCTCTGCCAGCCGCTCCACAGCAGCACCAGGAACGCCAGGCTGGTGAGGCTGATGCCCGGCCCGAGCCCCAGGGCGCGGGAGGAGTCGGCTGCCAGGCGTCCGCCGATGTTGTTGAAGGTCAGCACCCCCACCACCACCACGCCCAGCACAACCTGCATCCAGAACCGGACCCAGCCCATGCGCCGCAGCGCCGACGCCAGCCTCTGCAGATCCAGCTCGTCGGTCATGGGCCACGCTCGCGGTGCCCCAAACCTGCCATGGGAAGATCACGCCGGCGTGCCACGGCTTCGGGAACTGTCGCGTTGATTCCCCTGCACAGTCCCGGGCAGGCCCAGCGCCCCACCGCCATCGCCCTGGGCAGTTTCGACGGCCTGCACCGGGGTCACCGCCGCGTGATCGCCGCCGTCACCGCGCCGGGAGAGGGGGTGCCCACCGTGGTGAGCTTCTGGCCCCATCCCCGTGAAGTGCTCTACGGCGAGCCCCGCCTGCGCCTGGACCTGCCGGCTGAGAAGCTCGAACTGCTGGAGCCCCTGGGCATCCGGCAGCTGGTGCTGGTGCCGTTCGATCGCCAGCTGGCGGCCCTGGACCCGCAGGCCTTCGTGGAGCGGGTGCTGGTGGAGCAGCTGGCGGCCCGCAGGGTGGCGGTGGGCGAGGACTTCCGCTTTGGTGCCGGCCGCCGAGGTGACGCCCGCGACCTGCAGGCCATCGGCGCCCGCCTGGGCATTGCTGTGACCCTGCTGCCGATGCTCGCTGAGGGACCCGAAGCGCTCAGCAGCAGCCGCATCCGCCGCGCCCTGCGGGAGGGCGATCTGGCCGAGGCCCAGCGGCTGCTGCAGCGGCCCTACCGCTTCAGCGGCAGGGTGGTGCGGGGTCGGGGTCTGGGGCGGCGGCTGGGCTGGCCCACCGCCAATCTGCAGGTGGACGGCCGCAAGTTCCTGCCTGTGGAGGGGGTGTATGCGGCCCGGGTGATGCTGGACAGGCCCCCAAGGCAGGCCCCAGAGCAGGCCCCACAGGGGCCTCCGCATGCGGCGGCGGGCGAGCCGGTGCCCGGCGGTGCCATGGCGGCGGTGATGAACCTCGGCCCCCAGCCCACGGTGGACCCGCGTGCCCCCTCGGCGGTGGAGGTGCATCTGCTCGATCGCCGCCTCGAACTGGTGGGCCGCCAGCTGCGCGTGGAACCGATGGCCCTGCTGCGCCCCCAGCGCCGCTTTGATGGCCTCGAGGCCCTCAGCGCCCAGATCGCCGCCGACGCCGATCGGGCCCGCTGCCTATGCGGCCGGGTAGGCGTGGGTGAGCCCCCAGAGGATGAAGCCGGCGATTCCGCCCAGCAGCAGAATCCCTGACACCAGCACCAGCATCGGGTTGTCGCCGCCCTGATCGAACCCGTCCGCCATGGCCTGGATCTGCCGGCCGGCGGCAGTACACCTGGGCACCAGTTAATCAGCCGTTGTTGTTCGCCATGGTCATGCCCGACACCCCCGCGGCCGGCGGCCCCCCCGATCCAGGCAGCGCGGCGCTGGAGGCGGCGGCGGTGCGGCGGCTGCTGGACGCCAATCTCGATCGCGCCCGCGAGGGCCTGCGGGTGCTGGAGGACTGGGCCCGTTTCGGCCTGGAGCGGGCCGATCTGGTGGCCCGCACCAAGGACCTGCGGCAACGGCTGGGACGGCTGCACCGCCTGGCCTACAAGCAGGCCCGCCACAGCGCCAGCGATCCCGCTGCCGGTCTGGCCCATCCGGCCCAGGCGCAGCGCCTGCAGCCCGCCCAGGTGGTGGCGGCCAACGCCGCCCGGGTGCAGGAGGCCCTGCGGGTGCTGGAGGAGTTCGGGCGCCCCCTGGACCCGGAGCTGGCCCGGGAGGCCGCCGCCATCCGCTACCGGCTCTACGACCTGGAGCTGGAGCTGCTGAGCCCGGGCGGCGGCGAGCGGCGGCGGCGTCTGCAGGCCGCCCACCTCTACCTGATCACCGCCGCGGTGCCGGGCCTCGAGCAGGTGGTGGCCGCCGCCCTGGCCGCTGGCGTGCGCCTGCTGCAGTACCGGGCCAAGGAGGGCAGCGCCGGCCCGCACGGCACGCCCCTGAGCGATGCCGAGCGCCTGCGCCAGGCCCGCGGCCTGCGCCAGCTCTGCGACCGCCACCAGGCCCTGTTCCTGATCAACGACCGCATCGATCTGGCCCTGGCGGTGGATGCCGACGGCGTGCACCTGGGCCAGGACGACCTGCCCAGCGCACTCGCCCGCAGGCTGCTGGGGCCGGAGCGCCTGATCGGCCGCAGCACCCATGCGCTCGAGCAGCTGCGCCAGGCCCAGGCCGAGGGCTGCGACTACGTGGGCGTGGGGCCGGTGAACGCCACTCCCACCAAACCAGGCCGCGAGCCGGTGGGACTGGCCTACGTGCGGGAGGCCGCCGCCGCCAGCGCCATTCCCTGCTTCGCCATCGGCGGTATCACCGCCGCGGCGGTGCCGGCGCTGCTGCAGGCCGGCGCCAGCCGGGTGGCGGTGGTGCGGGCGATCACGGCGGCCAGCGATCCGGCGGCCGCCAGCCGGGAGCTGCTGGCGGCCCTGGGGCAGCCGCACTGAGCCCGCCCCCGGCGCCGCGGCCGCTCCTGATCGCCGAGCATGGAGGCTGCTGCCGAACGCCGATGGCCGCCGCCCCCGAGATCGCGATTCAGGTGAACGGAGAGCCGCGGCGCTGCAGGCCGGCGCTGAGCCTGGAGCGGCTGCTCGCGGAGCTGGGCTACCGCCCCGAGCTGGTGGTGGTGGAATTCAATGGCCGGATCCTGCCCCGCAGCCGCTGGGCCGGCCAGCAGGTGCAGGAATCCGACGTGCTCGAGGTGGTCACCATCGTGGGAGGTGGTTCCTAGATTCAACTCCGCTGTCACAGGCTGCTCGCGCCAGTCCTGAATCGCTTTCCGCATGCTCTCCTCCCCTCTCCTGCGCCGCGCCTTCGCCTGGCTGGCCCTGCCGGCCCTGATGCTCGGGTTGCTGGTGCTGGCCCCTCAGCCCTCCTGGGCCGCCAGCGGCGGGCGCATCGGTGGCGGCAGCTTCCGTGCGGCTCCGTCGATGCCGCGTAGTTTCAGTGGCGGCGGCGGGGGCCTGCGCGGCGGTGGCTTCGGCGGCGGTTACCGCGGTGGCGGCATGGGCTTCCCGTTCATCATTCCGATCTTCGGTTTCGGTGGCGGCGGTCTGTTCGGCTTTCTGGTGCTGATGGCCGTGGTGGGTCTGATCGCCAATGCCGTGCGCGGCGCCAGCGGTGCCCTGCCCCAGGGCGGCGGGTCCCGCGCCGTGATGGCCCCCCGCAGCGACGGACCGGTGAGCATCACCCAGGTGCAGGTGGGCCTGCTGGCCTCGGCCCGCCAGCTCCAGGGCGACCTGCGCAAGCTGGCCGTGTCCGCCGACACCAGCCACAGCGCCGGCCTGCAGACGGTGCTGCAGGAAACCAGCCTGGCCCTGCTGCGCCATCCCGATCTCTGGGTGTATGCCAACGCCGAAGCAGGGCAGGTGCCCTTCGCCAGCGCCGAGGCCACCTTCAACCGCCTCTCGATGGCCGAGCGCAGCAAGCTCGACCGGGAGATCACCACCAACGTGGCCGGCCGCCTCTCCCAGGACGCCGGCGGCACCAGGGCCGGCGACAGCGACGCCGCCAGCGATTTCATCGCCGTCACCGTGCTGGTGGCGAGCCGCCGGCCCCTGGCCAGCAAGGGGGCCGACAGCGCCGATCAGCTGCGCAGCACACTGCAGGTGCTGGGGGCTGTGAGCGCCTCCGATCTGATCGCCCTGGAGGTGATCTGGCAGCCCGACGGGGTGGGAGAGGCCTTCAGCACCGAGCAGTTGCTCACGGCCTATCCCGACCTGCGTCACGTCTGAGGATGCGCAGGGCCGCCATGGCGGCCCCGTAGCCGTTGTCCACGTTCACCACGCTCAGCCCGGGGGCGCAGCTGGCCAGCATGCCGCTGAGGGCGGCGCGGCCGCCGGCGCTCACCCCGTAGCCCACGCTCACGGGCACGCCGATCACCGGCTGGGGCATCAGCCCCGCTAGCACGGTGGGCAGGGCACCCTCCATGCCGGCGCAGGCGATCAGCACCTCGGCGTCGGCCAGGTCCTCGAGCCGGTCCAGCAGCCGGTGCAGCCCCGCCACGCCCACATCCAACAGCAACTCGGCCGCCAGCCCGTGACAGTGCAGGGCCACCCGGGCTTCGGCGGCCACCGCCAGATCGCTTGTGCCGCCGGCCAGCACCGCCACCCGGCCCAGGTCGGGCCGGTGCGGGGGCAGCACGGCGCTGGTGAGACAGCGGGCGTCGGGGTGGTAGCGCAGAGGGGCCGCCGCGGGGGCCGCGCCGGCCAGCAGCGCCAGCACGGCTTCAGCCTTCTCCGCGCTCACGCGGGTGGCGAGCACGATCTCGCCGGCAGCCTGCAGGCCGCGCACCACGGCGGCGATCTGCTCGGCGCTCTTGTGCTCACCCCACACGGCCTCCACCATGCCCAGGCGCGCGCGGCGCTGCAGGTCGAGGCGGTGCTGGCGGGGCTCGGCGTCGCTCACTGCGGTTCCAGCTCGCCGCTGAACAGCAGCGGAAAGGGGTTGTCCTGCCCCTTGGCACCGGCCTGGCGGGCGAGGCGCTCGAAGTGCGCCTGCACCCGCTCCAGGTCTGCTGGGGGAATCGCCTGCCACAGGGCGCGACTGGCCCAGCGGACCAGCACGGTGCCCTCCTGCCGCGCCGGGTCCCAGAACAGTTGGCGGCCCAGGAAGCCCTCCTGGCGGGCGAGAAAGGGCCCCCAGCTGCCCTGCTCAGCCTGCAGCCAGGCCTGCCGCAACTCAGCCGGCACCCGCAGCCGCAGCTGCTCCACCACCTCGCCGTCACCGTCTGCCGGGCTTGCGGGCGGCGCCGGCGCTGCGGCCTGAGTGGGGCGAGCGTCGGCTGAGGCGGGGGGCGGCTCGGCCATCGCGGCGCCAGGGCTGAAGGCGGCCAGCCTGGCGCAGGGGGCTGCCGCAGCGGCCAGGGGCGGCAGCGCCAGCAGGGGCAGCAGCGCCAGCAGGGGCAGCAGCGCCAGTGCTGAGAGCAGCCCCTTGCCGGCGTTGCTCATGGCTGCAGCAGCAGGGCCACCGCGTGGCAGGCGATGCCCTCCTCGCGGCCCACGGGCCCGAGGCGCTCGTTGGTGGTGGCCTTGATGCCCACCTGATCGGCGCTGATCTGCATGCGGCTGGCGATGGCGCTGCGCATGGCCTGGATGTGGGGACGCAGGCGGGGCCGCTCGGCCACCACCACCGCGTCCACGTTGCCCACCTGCCAGCCGCGTTGCTGCAGCAAGGCCACCACCTGCTCCAGCAGCACCAGGCTGTCGGCCCCCTGCCAGCAGGGGTCGTCGGGGGGGAAATAGCGGCCGATATCGCCCAGGGAGAGGGCCCCCAGAAGGGCATCCATGATCGCGTGCACGAGCGCATCGGCGTCGCTGTGGCCCTCGAGGCCGAGGCCGGCGGGGTGCTCCAGCCGCTGCCCCCCCAGGATCAGCGGCCGGCCCGGCACCAGCCGGTGGATGTCGTAGCCGTTGCCGATGCGCAGCTGCATGGGGTGGGGAGGATCCGGGCGGGGCGCCTGACGGGGGGTGCCGCTGCAAGTCTTTCACCGGGCGCTGTGCCCGTCGTCGTCGGCCATGGGCTCGGGCTCGCCAGGGCGCTGTAATGGGGGGATGGCGATCCCGGCTCCTGTGGCACTCCGCTGTGTGGTGGTGGACGACCAGGTGATGTTCCTGCAGCTGCTGGTGGCGATGCTGCGCACGCTGCAGGGGCTGGAGGTGGTGGCCACGGCCCAGGGCGTGGCCGAGGCCGTCACGGCCTGCCGCGCCCACCGGCCGGAGTTGCTGATCCTCGATCTGGCCCTGCCCGATGGCCACGGTCTGGAGGTGATGGCGGCCCTCGCCGAGCTGGACCACGGCGACCCTCCCCGGGTGATCGTGCTCTCCGGCCAGGCCAGCAGCTTCGTCTGTCCGCGCCAGCTCCGCCCCCAGCTGCTGGCGGTGATCGACAAGACCCGGGCCTATGACGATCTGCGCAGCGCCGTGCAGGGTCTGCTCGATCCCCAGAACGATCAGCCGCCCGACGCCGAGATCAGGCTGCGGCTCACGACCCGGGAGCGCGAGGTGTTCGGGCTGATCGGCAAGGGCTGCACCAACCGCTCCATCGCCGCCCAGCTCGGTCTCTCCCTGCGCACGGTGGAGACCCACCGCAAGAACATCGCCGCCAAGGCCAGGGCCAAGGGAGGGCAGCTGGTGCGCCTGGCGGCCCTCGACCTGCAGATGACCATCGACCGTGTGGACTAAGGCGCTGGCGCAGCGGCTGGCGGCGGCGCTGGAGGGGGCTGCCGGGTGGTTGCAGCGCCGGGCGCCCGGCGGCCCTCCCGCCCCCAGGCGGCGGGCGGAGCGCGCCCTGGCCCTCACCGAGGCCATTCCGGTGGGCACCTTCACCGCCTCGCTGCCGCCCGGCGCGTCGGCGGCCCGCTTCGTGTTCCTCAGCGAGCCCTTTCTGCAGATCTGCGGGCTGACGCGCCCGGTTCTGCAGGGCGCCGAGGTGGGGCGCGCCCTCGCCAGGCTGCATCCCCAGGACCGGGTTTCCCTCCTGCGGCTCCTGGTGCGTTCCCGGGCCGGGACGCTGCCCTGCCGCTGTCAGGTCCGCGTGCGGCTGGACCGGGCCATCCGCTGGCTGCGGGTCGAAGCGGTGCCCCGCCGTCTGGCCGATGGCTCCACCCTCTGGGAGGGGGCGCTCACCGAGGTGAGCGCCGAGGTGCAGGGCCGCCAGCGGCTCGAAGAGCAGCAGCGGCAGCTGCGCCGCATCCTCAACTGCTTGCCGGTGGCCGTGGCGATCCACGCCCTGGAGCCCCCCCGGGAGATCGTCTTCCTCAACCGGCGCTTTCTGGAGCTCTTCGGCTACAGCGCCGGGGAGCTGCCCGACGTGGAGAGCTGGTGTGCCCGGGCCTGCCCCGATCCGGTGGCCAAGGCGCAGGCCGAGCGCGCCTGGAGCCAGGCCCTGACTGCAGGGGGCGGCAGCGCTCCGCCTGCCTCCGCCGAGCTCACCCTGCTCTGCCGCGACCGCAGCCGCCGCGAGGTGATCATGAGCGTGACGCCCCTGGAGAACCTGATGCTCGTGATCCTGCTGGATCTGACCGAGCGCAACCAGGACGCAGCGGCGCTGGAGCTTGCCCTGAGGCGCGAAGCCGACCTCAAGGAGCGCCAGCGGCGGGAGCTGGAGGCCAAGCTGCGCAGCAGCCTGACGGCGGCGGCGGTGGCCCATGAGATCAACCAGCCCCTGAGCTCGATGCTGATCAACACCCAGATGCTGCTGGCGGAGGTGCAACGGCTGCCCGCGGGCAATGCGCGCAGCACGCTGATGCCCCTGCTCGAGCTGCAGCTGCGCGAGGCCGAGCGGGTGGTGGACACGATCGAGCGCATGCGCATGCTGCTGCGCAACGTGCGCAGCGACCAGGAGCCCATCGACCTCGCTGAGGTGGTGGAGAGTGCCCTGGTCTTTCTCAGCGGGCTGCTCAGAAGTGCGGCGGTGCGCGTGGAGCGCAGTGGTCTGGATCAGCCCCGCCGGTTGCTGGGGGACGCCGCCCAGCTCCAGATCGCCGTGGCCAATGTGATCCGCAACGCGGTGGATGCCCTGGACAGCACCGGGGTGCACCGTCCCCGGCTGCAGCTCAGCCTGGCGCGCCTCAGCGGAGCCGAACCGGGCGGCTGGCTGGAGCTGCGCATCGCCGACAACGGGCCGGGCTTCAGCGACCTGCGGCTCGATCAGTTGCTGCTCTCCACCAACAAGGCCGGCGGCAGTGGCATCGGTCTGTTCGTGGCCGCCACGGCTGTGGAGAACCATGCCGGCATCCTGGAGCTGCGGCGCAGCGCTGCCCTCGGCGGGGCCGAGGTGCTGATCCGCCTGCCGTCGCTGCCGGATTGCGAGCCCTGAAGTTCAGCCCGGGGGCAGCGGCACCACCTGCAGGTGATTCCCCTCACGGCCCAGCACCATCACCGCTTCACCGGTCTGCAGGGGCTGGAGCGGTTCCAGGTTGGTGGCAGCCCAGCTCTGGCCCTGCCAGCGCACCCGCCCCTCGCCGCCGGCGTCGAAGCTGCTGATCACCCGAGCCTGGTCGGCGCCGTGGGGGAGGGGTATGGACCGCTCCCGCCGGCGCCGGGACCAGCCCTGCAGCCCCAGCAGCAGCCCGCCGCTGAGCAGGACGAAGAGCAGCAACTGCCCGGCCGGCGGCAGGGGCAGCAGGGCTGTGGCGAGGGACATCGCCAGACCCGCCACAGCAGCCGCCAGCAGGCCGTCGAACTCAGCTCCCACGGCCTCGAGCAGCAGCAGCGTCAGCCCCACCACCAGCCAGATCAGCGCAGCGACAGCCATGGCCGGAAGAGGGGAGCGTGGTGGGCTCTCTCCATGCTGCCTAGCCTGCGGGGGTGCCGTCGATTCCGGTCCCACAGGGCCGCCCCGCCCATGGATGCCCTGTTCGGTCTGCCGGCCCTGGTGGTGATGGCGTTTCTGGGCATCAACAGCGTCAAGGTCACCAGCGGCGGCCAGTCGCGGCTGGTGGAGCGCCTCGGCAAGTACGACCGCCAGCTGCAGCCAGGCCTCTCCTTCGTGCTGCCCGTGGTGGAGAAGGTGGTGAGCCACGAGTCCCTCAAGGAGCGGGTGCTCGACATCCCCCCCCAGCAGTGCATCACCCGCGACAACGTGTCGATCGAGGTGGATGCGGTGGTGTACTGGCAGCTGCTGGAGCACTCCCGCGCCTACTACGGCGTCGACAACCTGCAGGCCGCCATGGTGAACCTGGTGCTCACCCAGATCCGCGCCGAGATGGGCAAGCTCGACCTCGACCAGACCTTCACCACCCGCCAGGAGGTGAACGAGGCGCTGCTGCGGGAGCTGGATCTGGCCACCGATCCCTGGGGCGTGAAGGTGACCCGGGTGGAACTGCGCGACATCCATCCCTCGGCTGGCGTCCAGCAGGCGATGGAGCAGCAGATGACGGCCGAGCGCGAGAAGCGGGCCGCGATCCTGCGCTCCGAGGGGGTGCGCGACAGCGAGCTCAATGCCGCCCGGGGCCGGGCCCAGGCTCTGCTGCTGCAGGCCGAGGCGGAGGCGAAGCAGCAGAGCCTGCAGGCCGAGGCCCGGGCCGCGGCGGCCACCAGGCTGGCCGAGGCGATCGAGGCCAATCCCGCCGCCGCCGAGGCCCTGCGCCTGCTCCTGGCCAGCGACTGGATGGCCATGGGCGAGCAGATGGCCCATGCCAAGGGCGGCAGCGTGCTGATGGTGGACCCCCAGAGTCCCGCCGCCCTGCTCACCGCCCTGCGGGGGCTGCAGGAGAAGGGCTGAGCTCAGCTGCCGCCGGAGTCGCCGCTGGCCTGCTGCCAGCGGCTGTAGAGGTCGGGGCGGCGCTGGCGGGTGCGCTGCTCTTGCTGCTCCTGGCGCCAGCGGGCGATGGCCCCGTGGTCACCGCTGCGCAGCACCTCCGGCACGCTCATGCCCCGAAACGAGGCCGGCCGGGTGTAGTGAGGATGCTCGAGCAGCAGGGCGCTGTGGCTCTCCTGCTCCAGGCAGGCGGCCGTGCCCACCGTTCCTGGCAGCAGCCGCACCACGCCGTTGATCACCACCGCGGCCGGCAACTCGCCGCCGGTGAGCACGAAATCGCCGATCGAAACCTCCTCGTGGGCGAGGCTGCGGATGCGTTCGTCGAAGCCCTCGTAGTGGCCGCAGAGCAGCACCAGCTGGTCGGCGGTGCTGGCCCAGCGGCGCAGGTCGGCCTGCCGCAGCGGCGCACCCTGGGGAGACATCAACAGCACCCTGCGCTGGGGCAGCGCCGGAATCGCCTCCACCGCCGCGAACACCGGCTCCGGCTTGAGCACCATGCCGGCGCCGCCACCGTAGGGCTCGTCATCCACCTTGCGGTAGCGATCGCTGGCGTAGTCGCGCGGGTTGTGGGTGTGCAGGCTGGCGATGCCGGCCTGCAGGGCCCGGCCCACCACCCCGAGGTCGAGGAGGGGCCGCAGGGCCTCCGGGGCCAGGCTCACCACATCGAGGCGCATCGGTTCAGGAGCCGGCGGCGGCCGGCCGGCTCACCCGGCGGATCTCGGAGCTGAAGCTGGCCCGGCCTGGCCGGCCGTCGCTGCTGCTCTCCAGGGTGGAGCGCAGCCGCAGGTTGGGCTTGGTGAACCAGATGCGTTCGCGCAGCTCCCGCGCCCCCACCACCAGCACCAGCTCCAGGCTGCCATCGGGCCAGAGCTGCCAGCGGCCGCGCCGACCGCCGCTCTCGAAGCTGCCGTCGTCGGCGAACAGCAGCCGCTGGGCCGGCTCCCCTCTGGGGCCCACCTCCAGCCCTCCCGGCGCCTGCCCGCCTTCCGGCTCCAGGTAGAGCACCACCAGCTCGCCCCGCTCACTGCTGTGCCAGGCATCGCCGTCGCCCGCCTCCCCCTCGCTGTGCGGATCGTCAGCCGGCCGGATGAGCACGGCCTGCTCGAGGTCGAAACGGCTGCGCAGACTCATCCATTCGCCGGCGCAGCAGCGCAGAAACGCCGCGATCGACTGCGGAGGGAAGGAGCTGGCGGGATCGGGGGCCTGGGTCATGGGGTGATTGTCTCAGCAGCCTGGCGCCGCCCTGGGCTCACTCGCCCCTGTAGCCCAGCTCGGCCAGGCGGGCGGCACTGCGGCGCCAGCCCGGCACCACCTTGACGAACAGCTCCAGGTACACCGGGCCGCCCACCACGGTCTCCATCTGCAGCCGGGCTCCCTGACCGATGGTGCGCAGCATGCGTCCACCCTTGCCGATCAGGATGCCCTTCTGGCTGGCGCGCTCCACCACCACCGTGGCCAGCACGGCCGTGCGCGGCCCGTCCTCCACCACCCGCTCAACACGCACCGCCACCGAGTGAGGCACCTCCTCGCGGGTGTGGCTGAGCACCTGCTCGCGGATCAGCTCGGCCATCAGCAGCTGCTCGGGCTGATCACTCACCGCCTCCGGCGGGTAGAGGTGGGCGCCCGGCGGCAGCGACGCCCCCAGGGCCCGCACCAGATCGGCGGTGCCCTCACCGCTGAGGGCGCTGACCCGGTGCAGGGGCCAGTCCAGGGGCGGGCGCTCGCCGTCACCCCGCAGCAGCTGCGCGTAGCTGGCGGCCAGGGTCTCGGCTTGATCGGCCGGCACCTGATCCCACTTGTTGAGGGCCACGTGCACCGGCTGGCGGCACTGGCGCAGCAGGTCCACGATGAAGCCGTCGCCGCGGCCGGCGCTCTGGCTGCCATCCACCAGCAGCAGCACCACGTCCACGTCACCGATGGCGCTGCGGGCCGCCTTCACCAGCCGCTCGCCCAGCAGGTGGTGGGGCTTGTGGATACCGGGGGTGTCCAGCAGCACCAGCTGGGCGGTGGCGGTGGTGAGGATGGCCCGCAGGCGGTGGCGGGTGGTCTGGGGCACGGGGGAGGTGATCGCCACCTTCTGGCCCACCAGTTGGTTGAGCAGGGTGCTCTTGCCCACGTTGGGGCGGCCGATCAGGGCCACGAAGCCGGAGCGGAAGGGTTGCGATCCGCGCTCCTCGCCAGGGTCTGCGGTGGCGCTGCCCCGCAGCAGCCGCAGCGATTCGGCGGGATCCGGAATCGGCAGCAGCACACCGGTCTCCCCCTCGGGCATGGCCAGCCGGCCGGGGCCGTTGCTGGGACCGCCGCCGCCGCCTGTGGAGGTGCTGCCGGCGCTGGGGGGGTGCGGGTCCATAACCTCAACACTGCCAGTTCGCTGATCCCGGCGCCGCTTGCCATGACCACCCTTCCCCTCGAACCCACCTTCCAGCAGGCCATGGAGATCACGGCCCAGTGGCTGGGACTGTGGGAGAACGGCGAACTCAGCGACGAGGTGCTGGCCGATCAGGTGGGGCAGCTGGTGGCCAGCCGCGACGGGGGCCGCGGCTTCTTCGTGGTCAGCCTGGCCGGCGACTGGCCGCTGATGGACCGCCTGCCCGAGCCCCTGGTGCTGCAGTTACGGGCCGCCGGCGCGGGGGTGGTGGATCTCACCGCCCGCAACCTGGCCATGAGCACGGCCATGGCCGTGCACCACCAGCGCTCAGGCGATGCACACCAGCAGATCGGCTCGGAGCGGGTGCGCCAACGCTGCACGGAACTGCTTCGCCAGCTCGAGCCCCAGGCGGTGAAAGAGCGGCTGGAAACCCTGCTGGCGGCCGCCCGGGATGACCGGGGCGAGGATGTGGCCTTCCTGAACCGCTGGGGCTACGACGCCGGCCAGAAGCAGGCCATCACGGCCGCTGTCGAGGGGGTGGCCGAGTAGCCGCTGCCGCGGCCGGGGCGCGGAGCCCCGCTCAGTCGCGGCGGCCGCCGCCTTGAATCGCGATGATCAGCCGCAGGATGAAGATGAACAGGTTGATGTAGGTGAGATACATCCCCAGGGCACCCGACAGGTACTGATCGTCGCGATAGGTGCGGGGCATTGTGTAGAAATCCACAAACGCCATGCCCACGAACAGCACGGTGCCGAAGCCGGCGATCAGGAGCTCCAGGCCATTGCCTCCGAACATCCCCGGCACGAAGATGCTGCCCACGATCTGCACCACCATGGCGATCAGCAGGCCGATCAGGCCCAGGCCCACCACACCGCTGAGGGCCTGACCGACACTGTCGCTCATGCGGCGTCCGGCGAAGGAGGCCACCACGAAGGTGATGCCGGTGGCCAGGGTGGCGGTGCCGATGGCGCCTGCGCCGGCAACCGCCACCGCCCTGATCACCAGCCCCGTGAGGGTGAAGCCGGTGAGCAGACTGAAGGTGGCCAGCAGCGGCAGGGCTGTGGCGTTGTTGGCCTTGTTGGCGGCGTTCTGAGCGACGAAGAAGAGAATGAACCAGGGGATGATCGCCACCAGAGAGAAGGTGGAGAATGCCCCCGGGCCGATGGCGCCCAGGGTGGCGATGCCCCCCACCACCCCGGCGGCGGTGAGCACCATGCCGCCACCCACGTAGGGCAGGGCCTTGTTGATGACGTTGGGTCCCACAAGGGCGCTGGATTGCGCCTCGCGGATGGCCTCCTGGAAATTGCTGCTGGCCGGCATGGCGCACCAGATCTGCGAACTGCATCCATCCTGCCAGCGTCCGGCCGCCGGCGGCAGTGGCGCTGATCCTGCCCCGGGTGCGGATCCCCCCCTCAGGCAGGGCGGCTGCCTCAGGGCTGGCGGCCGCTGCTCCTGGTGCCGCGCCGGTCGCGCTCGGCGTAGGCGCTCACCAGCCGCTGCACCAGCGGGTGGCGCACCACGTCGGCGGCGGTGAGCTGGCAGAGGGCCACACCGTCAACCCCCTCGAGCACCTGGGCCGCTTCGCTCAGGCCGCTGATCACCCCGGGGGGCAGGTCGGTCTGGCTGGGGTCGCCGGTGACCACCATGCGCGAGTTCTCGCCCAGGCGGGTGAGCACCATGCGCATCTGGGCGCCGGTGGTGTTCTGGGCTTCGTCGAGGATCACGAAGGCGTCGGCCAGGGTGCGCCCGCGCATGTAGGCCAGAGGTGCCACCTCGATCACCCCCTTCTCGAGCAGCGCTGCCGTGCGCTCCGCCCCCAGCAGGGTGTGCAGGGCGTCGTAGAGAGGACGCAGATAGGGATCCACCTTCTGCTGCAGGTCGCCGGGCAGAAACCCCAGGCGCTCGCCGGCCTCCAGCGCCGGCCGGGTGAGGATCAGCCGCTCCACCCGCCGCTCCTGGAGCATGCGCACCGCCAGCACGGTGGCCAGAAACGTCTTGCCGCTGCCGGCCGGTCCTGTGGCCAGGGTGAGGTCGTGACGTTCCATGGCCTGCACATAGGCCTTCTGGCGCAGGGTGCGCGGCCGCAGCGGCCGGCCGGTCTGGCTGTGGGCCAGCACCAGGCCGCTGAGGCCGCGGTGTTCCTCGCCGCGGCCGCTGTCGAGCGCATGCAGGGCGGTGTTGAGATCCACCTGGCTGACGCTCTGGCCTTCCTGCCAGAGGGGACGCAGCAGTTCCAGCAGGCCGGTGAGCCGCTGCAGCTGGAGCGGGCGGGCCCTCAGGCAGAGGTCGAGACCGCGCAGCACCAGGGAGGCGCCGGTGAGGCTTTCCAGCCGCCGCAGGGTGATCTCGCCTTCACCGGCCAGGGCCAGGGCGGCGTCCGCTGAGGGAAGCGAGACGGTGGCGCTGCAGAGCCCATCGGGCTCGGGCATGGGGTCGGGGCCGGGGCCGGAGCTCAAGCCTCAGCCGCAGCCTCGGTGGCGGCAGCCTGCTCTGCGGCCTGCTCGGCGGCCTTGGCCGCACTGGCTTCGCGGGCGGCCTGTTTGGCCGCGGCCTCGCGGGCAGCGGCCTGCTTCTTCTGGCCCACCACCACGGCGGACCGCACCCGCTTCTCCACCAGACCGCCGCGCTCCAGCAGCGTCAGCACGGTGTCGGTGGGCTGGGCGCCGGCAGCCAGCCGGGCGCGGATGGCCTCGGTGTCGAGGCGGGTTTCCTTGGTGCGGGGGTTGTAGAAGCCCAGCTCCTCCAGAGGGCGGCCATCACGGCGTGAGGTGCTGTTCACCGCCACCAGGCGGAAACTGGCTTCCCGCTTCTTACCAAACCGCTTCAGGCGGAGCTTGATCATCGTGGCCTAACCGCAACAGGGGCAAAAAGGCAATGTACCTCCCCACCGGTGGCGCCTGGCTCAGAGATCGCCGAAGCCCTTGCGCTTCTTGGCCGGCCGGGAGGTCTTGAGCGGCCCGCGGGGGCGGCCGTGAGGGGCCGGGCCAGGGGCCATTCCCGGCAGCCCGCCACCCATCCCCGGCAACCCGCCACCCAGGCCGGGCATGCCGGGCATGCCCCCTCCCCTGCTCATCTGCTTCATGAAGCCGCGCATCTTCTGGAAGTCGGCGAGCACCTTGTCCACATCGGCGGGGCTGTGGCCGCTGCCGCCGGCGATGCGCCGGCGGCGCGAGGGGGCGGCGGCCAGCAGATCGGGGTTGCGGCGCTCGGCCTCGGTCATCGAGCCGATCATCGCCTCGATGCGCCGCAGCTGCTGCTCCCCCTGCTTGAGCATGCCGTCGTCGATCTTGTTCATGCCTGGGATCAGCTTCATCAGGCCGCCCAGCGAGCCCATGCGCTTGATCACGCGCATCTGCTGCAGGAAGTCGGAGAAGTCGAAGCTGGCCTCCTGCAGCTTCTGCTGCATGCGCGCCACATCGGCCAGCTCCACCTCCTTCTGGGCTTTCTCCACCAGGGTGAGCACATCCCCCATGCCGAGGATGCGGCTGGCCATCCGCTCGGGGTGGAAGGGCTGCAGGGCCTCCACCTTCTCGCCGGTGCCGATGAACTTGATCGGAGCGCCGCTCACCTTGCGGATCGAGAGGGCGGCCCCGCCGCGCGAGTCGCCGTCCAGCTTGGTGAGCACCGCTCCGGTGATGCCCACCTGCTCGTGGAAGGAGCGGGTGAGTTCGGCGGCCTCCTGACCGATCATCGCGTCCACCACCAGCAGCACCTCATCGGGGCTGCAGGCCTGGCGGATCCGCACCATCTCCTCCATCATCGAGGCGTCGATCTGGAGGCGCCCGGCGGTGTCCACCAGCACGGTGTCGAAGCCCTCGGCCCTGGCCTTGGCGATGCCGGCCGCCGCGATGGCCTCCGGTCTGGCGTCGCTGCCCAGGCTGAACACCTCCACGCCGATCTGGCCGCCGAGGGTCTGCAGCTGCTCGATGGCGGCGGGGCGGTAGACATCGGCGCCCACCAGCAGGGCCTTGCGCCCCTGCTCCTTGAGGTGCAGGCCGAGCTTGGCGGTGGCGGTGGTCTTGCCGGCCCCCTGCAGGCCGGCCATCAGCACCACGGCGGGTTCGCCCGGCTTGCCGCCGGCCGCCAGCGGCGCGTTCTCCCCGCCCATGGTGTCCACGAGCTGCTCGTGCACCACCTGGATGAACTTCTGATCCGGGCTGATGCCGCGGGCCACCTCGGCGCCGACGGCCTTGCGGCGCACCTCGTCAACAAACTCCCGTACCACCGGCAGGCTCACATCGGCCTCCAGCAGGGCGCGGCGCACGTCCTTGAGGGCGCCCTGCACATTCGTTTCCGTGATGCTGGCCTGGCCCCTGAGGCCCTTGACCGCATCCTCGAACCGCTGGGAGAGCTCATCGAACATGGCAGTGCGGCCAGAGGCGGATGCCAACGATCGTAAAAAGCGGCCGGCCGCTCAGTTCACCCGCTCAAAGCTCACCACCCGCCAGCTGTTGCCCTCGCTGCTGAACACGTAGCGGTTGCGCAGGGTGAGATCGCTGGGCTGCCCCACCCGCTGGCCCTCGCCGTCGAGGCGCTCCGCCCGGTAGCGGATGCTGGCCACGGCACTGATGCGCTGGGGACTGCTGGACTCGAGCCGGAGGTTCTCGACGCTGGTGTCGATCCGCTTGGTGTGGCCGAGGGCCTCGTCGGAGCGGCGCTCGGCCTGCAGCAGGCGCAACTGGCTCGGCTGGGCCAGTTGATCGAGGGTGACGGCGGGTTGATTGCCGGCCAGCACCGCCGACTTCGCTGTCAGCCAGGTTTCCAGCAGGGTCTGGATCTGGGCGGAGCTGGGCTGGGCAGCGCGCAGCGGGAGGGCCGGAGCGGGTTCCGGTCCGTCGACCGCAGCATCGGGGGTGCCGCCCTCCGTCGGCATGGGCTTGGGCTCGGCGGCCGCGCCCTCGCTGGCCGGTTCGACCCGCACCGTGGTGGGCCGCGGTCGCAGCAGCGCCAGCAGACCGAGGGCCACCAGCACCGTGGCCAGGGCGCCGGCCAGCAGCAGCGCCGGGCGGCGCCAGCGCCGCACCAGGGGCTCGCGCGCCTCCTCCGGCCCCTCATCCTCGTCTTCCTCGTGCTCCTGGCCGCCGCTGCCGGCGGCCAGGGCGTGAGGCGCATCGAGGGGCCCGAAGCCCAGCAGAGCCTGGGCGCTGGGCAGGGCGCCGCCGGTTCTGCTGAAGGGTGAGAGCAGCCCGCCGCCGAGGATCGATCCAGCCTCGGTCGGCGCCGCCGGCTCGCCGCCGGTCTCCAGACGCTCGAGATAGGCCTGCACGTCGCGATCGGCGAAGTAGGCCTCCAGGTCGGCGTCGGCCTCCAGATCGCGGTAGCCGGGCAGCACATCCCGGGCCAGCCAGTCGCGGCAGAAGGCACACACCTGGGCCAGGGGGTCGTCGCTCTGACGGGCTGCCCAGTCCTGCAGATCCTTGCTGGCCCCGTCCGTGAAGCGCTGCTGGGCACTCTCCACCTCGCCCAGCAGCAGGTCCAGACAGGCAAGTTGGGGCTGGAGCTCGGGGCTGTCGCGCGCCAGCAGACGGCTGCGGGCGGCGGCGATCCGCTCCGGCTTGCGCTGGGCGAAGCCCAGGGCCGTGAGGGCGGTGGCGGCCAGCACGTCGGCGCTGGCGGAGCGGCTCGCCCAGCGCTCGAACAGGTCGAGCTGCTCCTGCACCGTGAGGAAGGCGCGGATCTGGCGCAGGAAGGCCTGGAAGTCCTCGGGGCTGAGGTCGGGATCGGCCCGCCCGTCCAGCCCGCCCCGGTCCTGCAGCAGCTCGTTCAGCAGGGTGAGGCCCTGGCTGCGCTCCCGGCTGGCAGCGAGGTCGCGGCTGAGCAGATCCAGCACCCGGTAGGGCCGCAGGATGCGGCGGTCTTCGGCCATCTGCTGACGCAGCTCGCCCTGCTGCCCCACCCGTTGCAGCAGCTGATTGCCCTCCCCCAGCACCTGGGCTGCGGCTTCGTAGCGGCGCTCCTGGCGCAGATCCTGGGCCGCCTGCAGGCAGGCCAGACCCGCCACCAGGCTGAGATCGGCCTCGCGCACGCTGCCCAGCGCCGGGGTCTGGGGCGGCTGCAGGGCCTGGCTGGCGAGCTCGAAGCAGTCGAGGGCCATGCCGGCCTCCAGCAGCAGCACCAGCCCGGCCACCTCCTTGGTCGCCGGCACATCGAGGGCGGCCTGCAGGGAGTCTCCCGAGGCATCGAGGGCGGTGAGTTCCAGCTCGTAGTGCCGGCGCCGCTCCGGGTCAGTGAGCAGATCGGCACTGCTGCGCAGCAGCTCGGCGCGGGCCTCGAGGGTCTCCAGGGTGAAACCCTCATCGGGAGGGCGGTCGATGCGCTGCTCCAGTGTGCGGAGCACGGACTGCAGATCGGTGGTGGGGCTCACCCTGAGCAGCCGGAAGTGATCGATCGGCAGGTCCAATCCCCTCGCCCGGCGGGTGCCTGACTGTAAGCAGGGTCTGCCGAGGCGGCGAGTGGCCACAGCCGACACAGCGCCTGCGCCCGGACCCCGTAGAGTCCGCCCACCAGGCCTGGCTTCTGCTCTCCCGCCGGGCGTCTTGCCAAGACCAGTCCAGCAGCATGTCCCGATGACCCAGGCCGATACCAGCCGCGACCTGGCTCCCCAGGCGCTGAATGCCTCCGGTGCTCCCGCCTGCTCGGCCGACGCCACGCACCTGGCGGGCCCCCACGCCCAGCGGCTCGAGAATCTCTACCCCGGCACCCCGGCCACGGTGGATCGCGATCAGGGCCTGATGCTCTACCGCGACATGACCCTCGGCCGCCGCTTCGAGGACAAGTGCGCGGAGATGTACTACCGCGGCAAGATGTTCGGCTTCGTGCACCTCTACAACGGCCAGGAGGCTGTGAGCACGGGGGTGATCAAGGCCATGAAGGCCCAGCACGACTGGTTCTGCAGCACCTACCGCGATCACGTGCATGCCCTCAGCTGCGGCGTGCCGGCACGCCAGGTGATGAGCGAGCTGTTCGGCAAGGAAACCGGCTGCAGCAAGGGGCGCGGGGGCTCGATGCACCTGTTCTCCCGCGAGCACCACCTGCTGGGCGGCTACGCCTTCATCGGCGAGGGCATCCCGGTGGCCCTCGGGGCCGCCTTCACCAGCCGCTACAAACGCGATGCCCTCGGCGATGCCGGCAGTGATGCCGTCACGGCCGCCTTCTTCGGCGACGGCACCTGCAACATCGGCCAGTTCTACGAGTGCCTGAACATGGCGGCCCTGTGGAAGCTGCCGATCCTGTTCGTGGTGGAGAACAACAAGTGGGCCATCGGCATGGACCACAACCGGGCCACCAGCGAGCCCGAGATCTGGCGCAAGGCGGCCGCCTTCGGCATCGCCGGCGAGGAGGTGGACGGCATGGATGTGCTGGCCGTGCGTGCCTCCGCCCAGCGGGCCATCGAGCGCGCCAGGGCCGGCGAGGGGCCCACCCTGCTGGAGTGCCTCACCTACCGCTACCGCGGCCATTCCCTGGCCGATCCCGACGAGTTGCGGGCCCAGGCCGAGAAGGAGTTCTGGGCCAAGCGCGATCCGATCAAGCGTCTGGCCGCCCACCTGATCGAGCACAACCTGGCCACGGCCGACGACCTCAAGACCATCGACAAGCAGATCGATGCCGAGGTGGTGGAGGCTGTGAGCTTTGCCCTCGAGGCTCCCGAGCCCAGCGGCGAAGAACTCACCCGCTACATCTGGGCCGAGGACTGACTCCGCCCAGAGCCTGCGGGCTGGCCCAGCGGCCCTGCCTCAGAGGCCGTGCAGCCGTGCCTGTTCCGCCGCCGCCCTGAACACCAGGCCGTGGCGCTGCACCAGCGGGGCGAGGACGTCATAGCCGCCGCCGATCACGGTGGCCACGGGGATTCCCCGCCGCAGGCAGGAATCCAGCACCAGATGGTCGCGCCGCCACAGCCCGTGGTCGCTGAGGGCCAGGCGGCCGAGGCGGTCGTGGCGGTGGGGGTCGACCCCGGCGTTGTAGAGCACCAGCTGGGGCCGCACCCGCTCCAGCTGCTCGGGAATCAGGTCACCGATGGCATCGATGTAGGCCTCGTCGCCGAGGCCGTCCGCCAGGGCCAGATCGCAGTCGCTGGTGGCCTTGCGCAGGGGGAAGTTGCTGGCGCAGTGCACCGAGAGGGTGAACACCCGCGGTTCGCCGGCGAAGATGGTGGCGGTGGCATCGCCCTGGTGCACATCCAGGTCGATCACCATCAGCTGCCGCAGCGGGCCTTCCGCCAGCAGCACCCGGGCGGCCACGGCCACATCGTTGAAGATGCAGAAGCCACTGCCGGCGCTGGCGAAGGCGTGGTGGGTGCCCCCTGCCAGGTGGCAGGCCAGCCCATGGCGCAGGGCCAGGCGGGCGGTGAGCACGGTGCCGCCGACGGACAGCCAGGTGCGGCGCACCAGGGGCGCGCTGGCCGGCAGCCCGATGCGACGCTGCTCGCGCGGGCCCAGCTCACCGCGGCAGAAGGCCTGGTGGTAGCGGCGCGGATGCACCAGCTCCAACCAGCGGCGCGGCGCCGGCAGGGGCTCATGGAGCTGGCTGGATCGGGCCAGGTCGTGCGCGCTCAGCCACTGGTGCAGGAGCCGAAATTTGGCCATCGGGAAGCGATGGCTGCTCGGCAGCGGCGCTGAGTAGGCCGGGTGGTAGACGAGGGGCGGCCGCAGCGGGGGAGCTCAGAGGCTGCTGGGCATTCTGCGGGTGAGATTGCGCAGTTTGCGCAAGGCCTTGAGTTCCACCTGGCGCACCCGCTCGCGCGACACATCGAGCAGGCGCCCGATCTCAGCCAGGGTGTGGTGTTCATGGCCCTCCAGGCCGAAGCGCAGCTCCAGCACCTGGCGCTCCTGCTCGCCGAGGTGAGCGAGCCAGCGGCTCAGCTGCTCCTGGTGCAGGCCCCGTTCCACCCGATCGAGCGGTTCCTCGCCAGCCGGATCGGCGATCAGATCGCCGAGAAAACTGCGGCCCTCCTCCCCCTTCACCGGCGCGTCCAGGCTGGAGGTGGTGAGGGCCTGGCGCAGCAGGCCATCGAGCTCCTCGATGGAGATGGCCATGGCCTCGGCGATCTCGCTGCGGCTGGGCATCGAGCCGAGCTTGTGGGCCAGGTCGAGACTCACCCGGCGGATGGCACTGAGCCGCTCGGAGAGGTGCACCGGCAGGCGGATGGTGCGCGACTGGCAGGCGATGGCCCGGGTCATGCTCTGGCGGATCCACCAGAAGGCATAGGTGGAGAACTTGTAGCCGCGGGTGGGGTCGAATTTCTCCACTGCCCGCTCCAGTCCCAGGGAGCCCTCCTGGATCAGATCGAGCAGCTCGAGGCCCTTGCCCTGGTATTTCTTGGCGACGCTCACCACCAGGCGCAGGTTGGCTTTCATCATGCGCTGCTTGGCACGCTGGCCTATGCGCAGCAGCTTGCGGGTCTGATCCGATCCCGCCGCCGCCGGGGCGTCATCCTCAAGCAGGTGCATCATCGTCTGCACCTGGTTGCCGAGCTCGATTTCCTCGGCGGGCGTGAGCAGGGGCTCGCGGCCGATGGTGGCGAGATACCAGCTCACCGGATCGCTGCTGCGCCGACGATGGCCTTCGCTGGTTCGCAGGCTGGAGGCGCTCATCGTGAGGAAGGAGCTGGTTAGGAACTATCCCGCCAACTTTTTGGTAGCCACGGTGTTTTCAGTAACCCTTTAGCTTTTACTTGCAAAAGCACACACGCTGGGTGCAAACTTCAGCCAGTTGGGCCGGTTTCCAGGCAGTGGGCCACCGCCTCCGGTGAGGCCCGGCCTGGTCCCTGCTGCTGCAACTGCAGGCCGGCGCCGGCATGGGCCAGGGCCGCCGCTGCCAGCAGAGCGGCCGTGGGCTGGGAGCCGGTGGCCATAGCCATGGTGCCCACGGCTGCCGCGTAGCCGGCCAGCACATCCCCCAGGCCGGCACGGGCGGCGGCCGGTGCCGCCTCGAGCAGCTGCCAGCGCCGCCCGTCAGGGGCTGCCACCACGCTGCGGGCGCCCTTGAGCAGCACGGCTGCGCCGCTGCAGCGAGCCGCCGCCGCCGCCGCCGCCAGCGCCTCCATCCCCCGCAGATTAGGAAACAGACGATCGAATTCGCCACGGTGCGGGGTGATCCAGGTGGGGCCACAGCGCTGGCGCAGCCAGTCGCCGCCGCCCAGGCCGGCGAGGCGGTTGAGTCCGTCGGCATCCAGCACCAGCAGCCCCGGGAAGGCCTGCAGCCGCCACCAGGCCGCCGCCTCATCAGTGGCCTCGCCGTCTACGCCCCCCTCTGCGCCCGCTTCGTCGGCAGCTGCAGCCCTGCCGGCTCCCAGGCCGGGACCCACCAGCAGCCCATCGAGCCGGGCCAGTTCGGCAGCGCCGAGCTGGGCCAGGGCCAGGTGGCCCTGGCCGTCACAGGCCAGGGGGCGGCTCACCACCACATGGGGGTGGATGCTCCAGAGCGTCTCGGCCAGGGACTCGGGCAGGGCGGCGCGCAGGCTGCCGCAGCCGGCGGCACTCGCCCCCGCCAGGGCCAGGGCCGCCGCGCCGCGGAAACGCTCGCTGCCGGCCACCACCAGCAGCCGGCCGCGGCCGTACTTGGCGGCGGCCGGATCGAGGGCCGGCCAGGGGGCGCCGGCCAGGTCAGCGCCGCTGATCCCCAGGGGCTGATCCGCCGGCAGGTGCCGCAGCAGGGCCGGTGTCAGGCCCAGCTGGATCAGCTCCAGGCGGCCCACCCAGCCCAGGGCAGAGTCCTGCACCAGGCCCGTCTTCACCAGGGCGAGGGTGTAGGTGTGCACGGCCCGCGCGGCGCTGGCCCCCAGGCAGCGGCCGCTGTCGGCGCAGAGGCCGGTGGGCACATCGATGGCCACCAGGCGGCCAGGACAGTGACGGGCCCGGGCCTGCAGCAGCTCCTGCAGCCCCCCGTCGGGCGGCCGCCGCTGGCCGATGCCCAGCAGCGCATCGATCCACAGCGCCGGGGCGGCGGGATCGGGGGGCGCCTGCAGCTGTGGGATCCCCAGCCAGGTGGCGTGGCGCAGGTGGTTGGCGGTGAGTGGCTTGTGGCTCTCGAAGGGACTCCAGATCGCCACCGCCAGCCCGGCCAGATGCAGCTCCCGGGCCACCACCAGGCCGTCGCCGCCGTTGTGTCCCGGCCCCACCAGCACCACCGCTCCGTGCCGCTCCAGCGCGCTGCCGTGATCGCGCAGCAGCGCCCGGCTCAGGGCCAGGCCCGCCTTCTCCATCAGCGCCTCCACCGGCAGGCCGGAGGCGAACAGCCTCTGCTCCAGGGCCGCCATCTGGGCGCCGCTCACCAGCAGGTGGCGGCCATCCCGCGGCGGCCAGCCGGGCGCACCGGCGGCGGACTGGCCCTCAGGGCAGGGCTCGGTGGGGGCAGGGCTCGGTGGCAAGGGGCCTGGCCAAGTGCCCTCAATGATGGGGCCGTGCGGCGGCAGCGCAGCGAGCCCCGGTCCCATGATGGTCAGTGCTGAAGACCGATTGCGCTCCTTGCCCGCCTCCTGTCCCCCTGACGCCGCCGCCGCCCCGCCCGCCGCCCCAGCGGCTGCTGGCGCGGCCACGGCGGCGGGCGGGGCTGTGCTCGAGCGCCTGCGCACCTGGCCTGGCGAGCGGCGCGTGGCCGTGGGTCTCTCCGGCGGTGTGGACAGCTCCCTGTGCGCAGCCCTGCTGGTGCAGGCGGGCTGGCAGGTGGAGGGTCTCACCCTGTGGCTGATGAGCGGCAAGGGGGCCTGCTGCGCCGAGGGCCTGGTGGATGCCGCCGGCATCTGCGAGCAGCTGGCCATCCCCCACCACGTGGTGGATTTCCGCGAGCACTTCCGCGCCCAGATCGTCGACTTCCTGGTGGAGGGCTACGCCGCCGGCATCACCCCCCTGCCCTGCTCGCGCTGCAACCGGGCGGTGAAATTCGGGCCGATGCTGGCCTGGGCGGAGCGCGAGCGCGGCATCGGCCGTCTCGCCACCGGCCACTACGCCCGGGTGCGGCCCGCCACTGCCGCCGATCCCCTGCCGGTGCCGGGCGAGGCGGCGGGGCGTCACCAGCTGCTGCGGGGTCTCGATGGCCACAAGGACCAGAGCTACTTCCTCTACGACCTGCCTCAGGAGTGCCTGGGCCGGCTGGTGTTCCCGCTGGGGGAACTGAGCAAAGCCCACACCCGCCTGGAGGCCGCCCGCCAGGGTCTGCGCACCGCCAGCAAGCCCGAGAGCCAGGACCTCTGCCTGGCCGACCACCACGGCTCGATGCGGGCCTTCCTCGATGCCCACCTGCCGCCGCGTCAGGGGGAGATCGTGCTGGCCGACGGCACGGTGGTGGGGCACCACGACGGCATCGAGCACTTCACCATCGGCCAGCGCAAGGGGCTCGGGGTGGCCTGGAGCGAGCCGCTGCATGTGCTGCGGCTCGATGGCGCCATGAACAGGGTGGTGGTGGCACCACGCCGCGATGCCGCCCGCAGCGGCTGCGTGGTGGGGGCGGTGAACTGGGTGTCGATGGCGCCGCCCGCCGGGCCGGTGATGGTGGAGGCGCAGGCGCGTTACCGCAGCGCTGCGCAGCCGGCCCTGCTCACCCCCCTGGCGCCCGGCGCTGCCGAACGCGCCGCCCAGCGGCCCCAGCGGGTGCGGCTGGAGTTCGCCGAACCGCAGTTCTCGATCACCCCCGGCCAGGCGGCGGTGTTCTACGCCGGTGAGGTGCTGCTGGGCGGTGGGCTGATCGAGCCCTGAGCCCGCACCTGCCCACTCACCAGAAGGGATCCACGGCCAGCTCCACCTGAAGGGGGGTTCTGGGCGGCACGGCGGCGATGCAGGCCCTCACCACGCGGCCGTTGACCTCGATCTCGCAGGCGCCGCAGCTGCCCGCGAGGCAGCCGGTGGGGATCGTCACCCCCGCCAGCCGGGCTGCCTGCAGCCAGGGGCAGCCGGCTTCCACCGCCGTGGTGTGGCCCTCGGGCCAGTGGATGCTGACGCGGCGGGCGGGCATCAGGGTGCGAGCAGGGGCTCCAGGTTGACGTGGGCTTCGAAGGCGTCGGCCAGCCGCTCGAGCAACTGATCGCGCTGGCTGCTGTGGTGGGGCTGATCGAGGCTGAGAGGAGCAAGGCCCCGCTGACGGCGCAGCCGGTTGAGCCAGTGGCGCCGCCAGGGGCCACTCTCGAACACGCCGTGCAGGTAGGTGCCGGCCACCAGGCCGCCGCGGCTGCCCAGCGGCTGCCACCAGCCCAGGCCCTCATCCCGGGCCAGGGGGGCTGGGAGCTGGCTATCGCCGCTGCTGGCCTCCGCGGCGACCACGGTGGTGGTGCCGCAGTGCAGCTCGAAGCCGCTGATCTCCAGGTCGGCCCCAGCGCCGTCGGGACCGGCGGCGGGCCAGCGGGCCAGGCTGCGGCGCTGACGCAGGGCCTTGCTGGGCCCGAACACCGTGCGCAGGGGCAGCAGATCCAGCCCCCGCGCCAGCGTCGCGCGCGCTTCGATGGCTTCTCCAGCGTCGTCAGCGCCGCCGCTGCCCTCGTGCCCCTCGGGGTCGTGCAGGTAGCGGCCCAGCAGTTGCAGGCCGCCGCAGAGACCGAAAACATGGCCGCCGCCGGCCAGATAGCGCGGCAGCTCCTGGTGCAGTCCGGCGCGGCGCAGGGCGCCCAGATCACCCAGGGTCTGCTTGCTGCCGGGCAGGATCACCGCGTCGGGCTGGCCCAGGGGATCCCCCGGCCGCAGCCAGCGCAGGCGCACGCTGGGTTCGGCCTCGAGCGGATCGAGATCGGAGAAGTTGCTGATCGAGGGCAGCCGCAGCACGGTGATCTCCAGTTCGGCGCCGCCCTTGCGGCCGCCGCGCTCAAGCAGATCGAGGGAGTCCTCCGGCGGGAAGATCTCCTCGAGCCAGGGCATCACCCCCAGCACCGGCAGGCCGGTGCGGGCCTCCAGCCAGCGGCGGCCCTCGTCGAACAGCTGCCGGCGGCCGCGGAAGCGGTTGATCAGCAGCCCGCGCACCAGCCGCCGCTGCACGGGGCTGAGCAGCTCCAGGGTGCCCACGATCTGGGCAAAGACCCCGCCCCTCTCGATGTCCGCCACCAGCAGGCAGCGGGCCCGCAGAAACTGGGCCAGGCGCAGGTTGGTGAGGTCGCGGGCCTGCAGGTTCACCTCCACCGGGCTGCCCGCCCCCTCCAGCACCAGCCGGCCTGCGGGATGGCGGGCCGGCAACGTGGCCAGCCCGGTCCGGATCGCCGCCCAGCCGGGCCGGAACCAGTCGCGGTAGTAATGCTCGGCGCGGGCGCTGCCCACGACCCGGCCCAGATGGATCACCTCGCTGGTGGAGTCGCCCCGGGGCTTGAGCAGCACCGGATTCATGGCACAGCAGGGCTCCAGACCGGCGGCCCAGGCCTGCAGCGCCTGGGAGTAGGCCATCTCGCCGCCCTGGGCATCCACCCAGGCGTTGTTGCTCATGTTCTGACCCTTGAAGGGCAACGGCTGCTCGCCGCGGCGGCGCAGCACCCGGCAGAGGGCCGCCGTCATCAGCGACTTGCCGGCCCCGCTGGAGGTGCCCAGCACCATCAGGGCTGGCGGCGCCGTGGCTGGAGGGGACATCAGCAGTTGCCCATCAGAGCTGGGGCCTGTGGCGGCGAAGGGTCTCGAGCAGGCGCTGGCGCAGGCCGGCGCGGGGAATCTCGCCGCTCACCTCCTCCAGCAGGCGCCGTCCCATCGGCGTCAGCCGCACCCGTTCGGTGAGGCCCTGGCCGTCCACTTCCCGCCGCAGCACCCCCAGCCGGATCAGCCAGCGGAAGTGGGCTTCGATCCGCTCGGCGCCCATCGGCAGGAAGCAGAGCTGACGCCCCTGCTGATCGGCCGCCAGGGCGCCGCTGCTGAGGCCCCGCTGGGCCACCAGGTCGTAGAAGGCACGCCGGAAGGGCAGGCAGCGCAGGCTGCGGGCGGCGCGCAGCCGCGGGCGGCGCTCGTGCAGCGGCAGCCCGCTCAGGGAGTCGGCTTCCCCCGGATGGCCCGGGGCCGGCGGCCGCAGGCTGGGCCCGGGATCGTGCACCTGGGGCATGGACTGAACGGCGGCAGCGGGAGCTGCTGGGTACGGTACGGACAATGCGGCCAGGTCGTCTGCGCCGCCGCTGCTCCTGGGCCGCCTGATGCTGGTGCTCGCTTCGGCCTCCCCGGCCCGCCGCCGCCTGCTGGAGCAGGCCGGCCTCCCCCACCGGGTGCTGGTGAGCGGGGTGGCCGAGGAGGGGATCACCGACGCCGATCCCCAGCGCCTGGTGCGGCGGCTGGCCCAGGCCAAAGCCGAGGCGGTCGCCGCCCGGCTGGGTTCGCCGCCGGGCGCCGCCCCTGGCGCCGCGACGGAGGCTGTGCTGGGCTGCGATTCGCTGCTCAGCGTGGCTGGCGCGGTGTATGGCAAGCCAGCCGACGCCCCCGAGGCCGAGGCGCGCTGGCGGATCATGGCCGGGGGCTGGGGGGAGCTGCACACGGGCCACTGCCTGATCCGCCCCCAGCCGGGGGCCACCCCGCTGCTGGCCACGGTGACCACCCGCCTGCGCTTCGCCCGGCTGAGCGCGGCGGAGATCCGCGCCTATGTGGCCAGCGGCGAACCGCTGCAGTGCGCCGGCGGCTTTGCCCTCGAGGGCCGGGGCGGCCCGCTGGTGGAGCGGATCGAGGGCTGCTTCAGCAATGTGATCGGTCTGAGCCTGCCGTTGCTGCGCCGCTGGCTCAGTGATCCAGGAACAGCTGGCTGATGCCCTCGCTGTGGGCGCGGCCGAGGGGCAGGGCGCTGTGCTCCCGGGTGGCCACCAGGGTGAGGTCCCGCCAGCGGAACAGGCCGGTGTGGCCATGGTCCCCGAAGCTGGCGGGCCAGCTTCGCTCACCGTCGCTCACCTCCAGCTGGCCGCTGCGCTCGCTGAAGGTGTAGCGGCTGCCATCGGGCTGGCGCACCACATAGCGGTTCACGCCCCGCTCGCTGTTGGCGACCCGGCGCAGGGAACAGGGCCCGTCATAGAGCTGGCGGCCGCCCTTCACCAGATTGCAGAGCCCCTCGAAGCGGGTCACCTCACGTGCGCTGTGGGCTTGAGCGAACAGGCGCTCGCTGAGCTCCCGGGACACCTGGCGGCGGCCGAAGCCGTCACTCCAGCAGGTCTGGCTGCGCAGATCGCAGAGGCTGCCGTCGCTGAGGCGGAAGTCCGCCGGCACAGGTCTTCCGGCCAGCTGGCGGGCCAGCCGCCACTCGGCCCATGACCCCAGATGTTGGCGGGTGAGCGCCAGGGAGGGGCCGTTGGGGTCGTAGCAGACGCTGGTGCCGCGGTCGCAGAGCACACCGGGGGCGGGGCTGGTCACGCTCGCCAGCGGCAAGGCACGGGCCTGGGCCGCGGGGCTGGGCATCAGGGCGGCGGCCAGCGCCGCGGCCAGCAGCGGCATGCCGCTGCGCACATGAACTGAGGACATGGCTGGAAGCACAGGCAGAGGGTGTGAGCGGAGGGCACCACAAGGTGGTGCTGGGCCACACCCTATGGATTGCCCGTGACTGATCTCTGACCGCCGGGCGCTCAGTTCTGACTGAATCTGACCCGTGTCGGCCGGTGGCCCGGTGGGGCTCACGGCGGCCATGAAAAAAGCCCCCGCCGGTGGCAGGGGCTGAACCTCAAGGGGGCAGGGGCAGAGCCTGGGCTTCAGTCGAGGTCGGGCATGGCCAGGGTGGGCTCGGCCTGGCGGTCGATGCCCTTCTCGAAACCGGCAGCGGCGGCGCGGGCGCGGCCGGCATGCCAGAGGTGACCCACCAGGAAGAAGAAGGCCAGCACGAATTGCGTGGAGGCCAGCCACTGGCGGATGTTCACGAAGTTCACCGAGTTGGGCTCGGTGATGATGCCGCCCACGGAGTTGAGGGAGGCATTGGGGGCGTGGGTCATGTATTCAGCCGCCCGGCGCACCTGCCAGGGCTGAATGTCGTTCTGGAGCTTGTCGAGGCTGAGGCCGTTGGGGCCGCGCAGCGGCTCCAGCCAGGGGCCGCGGAAGTCCCAGAAGCGCATGGTTTCACCTCCGAAGATGATCTCGCCGGTGGGGGAGCGCATCAGGTACTTGCCCAGACCGGTGGGGCCCATGGCCGAACCGATGTTGGCGCCGAGGCGCTGGTCACGCACCAGGAAGGTGAAGCTCTGGGCCTGGGAGGACTCGGCGTTGGTGGGGCCGTAGAACTCGGAGGGGTAGGCGGTGTTGTTGAACCAGATGTAGGACGAGGCGATGAAGCTCATCAGGCTCAGGGCACCGAGGCTGTAGCTCAGGTAGGCCTCACCGTTCCAGATGAAGGCGCGGCGCACCCAGCCGAAGGGCTTGGTGATGACGTGCCAGATGCCACCGAAGATGCAGATCAGGCCGATCCAGATGTGACCGCCGATGATGTCCTCCATGGAATCGACACCGATGATCCAGCCCTCGCCGCCGAAGGGGGCGCGGGTGAGGTAGCCGAAGATCACACCCGGATTGAGGGTGGGATTGCTGATCAGGCGCACATCGCCGCCACCGGGAGCCCAGGTGTCGTAGACACCACCGAAGAACATGGCCTTGAACACCAGCAGCAGCGCACCCACACCCAGCAGGATGAGGTGATAGCCGATGATGTTGGTCATCTGGTTCTTGTCGCGCCAGTCCTGGGAGAAGAAGGTGGAGTAGTTCTCCAGAATCTCGGGGCCGCGCAGGGCGTGATACAGACCGCCCACGCCGAGCACGGCGGAGCTGATCAGGTGGAGCACGCCCACCACGAAGAACGGATACAGGTTGGTGACCTCACCGCCAGGCCCGACGCCGTAGCCGAGGGTGGCCACGTGGGGCATGCAGATCAGCCCCTGTTCGTACATGGGCTTGTCGAAGGTGAAGTGGCTCACCTCGAACAGCATCATGGCGCCGGCCCAGAAGACCATCAGGCCGGCGTGGGCCACGTGGGCGCCGAGCAGGCGTCCGGAGAGATTGATCAGGCGGGCATTGCCCGCCCACCAGGCGTAGCCGGTGGAGTCGAGGTCCTTGCCCCCGACATTCACCAGGCCGGAATTAAAGGGCGTTTCCACGGGGCAGTACCTCTTCAGGGAAGACGAAGTTTTCATGCGGCTGGTCAGCCGGCGCCATCCAGGCGCGGATGCCTTCATTGAGAAGAATGTTCTTCGTGTAGAAGGTCTCGAACTCGGGGTCCTCAGCGGCGCGGATCTCCTGCGACACGAAGTCGTAGGCGCGCAGGTTGAGCGCCAGGCCGATGATGCCGATGCTGCTGGTCCACAGACCCATCACCGGCACGAACAGCATGAAGAAGTGCAGCCAGCGCTTGTTGGAGAAG
>JBCBTI010000012.1:0-78312 GCA_039818745.1 Cyanobacteria bacterium J06638_7 | reverse complement strand
TTGTGCTCGCTGGCTCGTTCCACCGGGTGGACCAGTTTTCGTGTCGCCTCCGGACCAGTTTTCGCTGTCGCCTGACAGTCAGAGCAGGTCGGCAGGGCTTGAGACCCCCAGCGGACCCCGATTGAGCACGTGGGTGTAGATCATCGTTGTCTTGAGATCGCTGTGGCCCAGTAACTCCTGAATCGTGCGGATGTCCTGGCCGCGCTCCAGCAGGTGGGTGGCGAAGGAGTGACGCAGGCTGTGGCACGTGGCCGGCTTGCTGATCCCCGCAGCGAGCACCGCTTGCCGCACTGCTTTCTGGATCAGGCTGGGGTCCAAATGGTGGCGGCCCCGTTCACCGGTGGCTGGATTGCGCCAACGGCTGTGTTGCGGGAACACCCATTGCCAACCCCATTCCACTGGCGCATTCGGATACTTACGGGCGAGGGCATGGGGCAGCTGCACCCGTCCCCACCCATCAGCCAGGTCCTGCTGGTGGATCCTCCTCACATCCTGCAGGTGGGGTCGCAGTAGTTCTGCCACCCGTGCAGGCAACAGTGTGCGGCGGTCCTTGCCGCCCTTGCCGTCGCGCACCGTGAGTTCCTGCCTGCTGAAGTCCAGGTCGTGCACCCTCAGCCTGAGGGCTTCCATCAACCGGAGTCCGCTTCCGTACAGCAGTCCTGCTACCAGCGCGTCCGTGCCCTCCAGCCGCTGCAGCACAGCCCGCACCTCCTCACGGGTCAGCACCACCGGTAGCCGCCGTCGGGCGCGCGCACGCACCACACCCTCCAGTTCCAGGTCCCGTTCCAGCAGTTCGCGATACAGGAACAACAGCGCCGAGAGCGCCTGGTTCTGGGTGGAGGGGCTCACCTGCCGGTCCACCGCCAGATAGCTGAGGAAGGCATTCACCTCGGCGCTGCCCATCTCCCTCGGATGCCGCAGGCTGTGGAAGCGCAAAAATCTTCGGAGCCACTGTTCGTAGGACTGCACCGTCCGCCGGGCGTAGTGCCGCACCTGCAGTTCCTCCCGGTAGCGCTGGATCAGGCCAGGCGGCTTGGCCCGTTCGGGCATGGGGTCCTACCTCCCTGGCTGCGTCTCAGCATTGCCACGGTGATGGTTCCGCGCTGCCATCTGCGGCGCACTGCCCTCAGCAATCCAGGCAGGCCCGCCGCTCCGCGTCGCTGATGTCGCCCCGTTCGCGCTGCCACTGGCGGCGGCGCAGCCTGCCGTAGGCCTGGCAGAACTCCTCCCCCAGAGCCTGCCGCAGGCGGGTGTCAGCGTCGAAGGCATCGAGCGCCTCGCCCAGATCGGCGGGCAGCCTTGGGCAGGTCTCCGGCGCCAGCGGCGCGGCGTAGTTGTCGTTGTCGTGGCGGGGGCCGGGTTCGAGCTGGCGCTCGATGCCGTCCAGCCCCGCCGCCAGGATCGCCGCCTGCAGCAGGTAGGGATGGGCCGAGCCGTCGGGCAGCCGCAGCTCCAGCCGCTGGTCGTCGGGGATGCGCAGCATGTGGGTGCGGTTTTTGCCGCTGTAGCTGATGCCCGCCGGGCTCCAGGTGGCGCCGGAGCTGGTAGGCGGGGCCGCCAGCCGCCGGTAGCTGTTCACCGTGGGGTTGGTGAGGGCGCACAGAGCCGGGGCGTGCTCCAGCAGGCCCGCCAGGAATTGATAGGCCAGCGCCGAGAGCCCCAGATCACCGGCCGGATCGTGGAACAGATTGGCGCCGGCCTGGGCCGTGCCCGGGGCTCCCCAGAGCGAGAGGTGGGTGTGGCAGCCGTTGCCGGTGCGTTCGGCGAAGGGCTTGGCCATGAAGCTGGCCTTGAGCCCCTGCTGCTCCGCCAGCGTTTTCACCATCACCTTGAAGAAGGCGTGGCGGTCGGCGGTGGTCAGGGCGTGGGCGAAGGTCCAGTTCACCTCGAACTGGCCGTTGGCGTCCTCATGGTCGGCCTGGTAGGGCCCCCAACCCAGACCCTCCATCGCCTCCAGCAGCGGCCCGATCAGCCCGTAACGGCGCATCAGGGCCAGCTGGTCGTAGCAGGGTTTCTCCTGGTGGTCGGCGGCATCGGCGATGCCGGCGCCATCCGCCCCCAGCAGGAAGAATTCGGCCTCCACGCCGCTGCGCAGCTCGCAGCCCAGGGCGCCGGCCCGCTCCAGCTGCCTGCGCAGCAGGCGGCGGGGGCACTGGGCCATGGGTGTGCCGGCCAGCACCAGCTCGGCCGCCACCCAGCCCACCTCCGTCTGCCACGGCAGGGGCGTGAGGCTGGCGCCATCGGGGATCGCCATCACATCCCCATCGGCAGGGGAGAGATCCAGCCAGGCGGCGAAGCCGGCAAACCCGGCCCCGTCGCGGGCCATGGCGGCGACGGCCGAGGTGGGCACGAGCTTGGCCCGCTGGATGCCGAACAGGTCGGTGAAGGAGATCAGCAGGAACTTCAGCTGCAGGTCGCGGGCCTGGCTGGCGAGATCGGTCATGGCAACGGTGGTTGGGGGATCAATCGGCCAGGAGGCCGGCGACGATGCGGCGCAGCTGGCGCTGCTCCGGCGCGCTGCTGTGGGGATTGCCGGCCCGGTGGCCCAGCTCCGACTCGATCCGGTGGAAGCTCGCCCCCGGGATGGCACTGGCGTCGGCCTCCATGTCGGCAGGGGTGAAATAGAGGTCGTGGCTGCCGGCCACCACGGCGGTGCGGGCTCTCACACCCGCCAGGGCGGTCGCGATGTCGCCGCCATCGGCCACGTCGTGGGCCAGCCAGGTGTCCACCATGGCGATCAGATCGCAGGGGTCGTGGCGCTGGTAGTGGGGCAGCCACTGTTCGCGCACGTGCAGTTCCACCGGCTCGTTGAGGCCGCGGAAGAAGGGCTGGCTGGCCGCCCAGCTGGCGTAGATCAGCGCATAGGTGAGCAGACCCTGCTCCGGTGGCGCATCGAAGCCGCTGCCGTTCCAGTGCCGGTCGGCGGTGAGGGCCTGGCGCAGGCTGAGCAGGAACAGGCGGTTGTGGGGTGAGGTGCGCGCGGTCGCGCACACGCAGCAGATCCGCTCCACAGCATCGGGATGGTCCACCGCCCAGCGGTAGGCCTGCTGGCCACCCATCGACCAGCCGTAGATCAGGGCCGGCCGCTCCACGCCGAACGCCTCCGCCAGCAGGCGCCGCTGGGCGGCCACGTTGTCGGCCTGGTCCACCAGCCAGCCCTGCTCGGCCAGGCCCATCACGCCATGGCTGGGGCTGGAAGAGGCGCCGTTGCCGAACATGCCGGCGATCACCACGCACCAGCGCCGCGGATCGAACACCGGGCCCGCCAGCCAGGCCAGCTCCTCCACCCGCGCCCCGTAGGAGCTCGGCACCAGGATCAGGTTGGAGCGGTCGGCGTTGAGCGCGCCGACGCTCAGGTAGCTGACCCCGGCCTGGGGAATGGTGCGGCCGCAGCGCAGGGGAAACGAACCCAGCGGGTGCAGGCCGCGCTCCCATGCCGCCGCACTCACGCGGCGGCTCTGGCGGAGGGCACAGCCAGGGCCGGCAGGTTGGCCAGCAGCCGGCGGTGCACCCTCAGATAGCCCTGATCGAGGTGCTGCAGGTGCGGGCCGATCAGCCCGTGGGCAGCCGGCAGGGCGTGAAAGGGCAGGGAGGGGTAGAGGTGGTGCTCGGCGTGGAAGGGCATGTTCCACATCAGCCAGCGCACCGGTGCGCAGGTGAGGGTGGTGCGCGTGTTGCTGGTGCCCTCGGCGCTGAAGCTGCAGCCGCTGTGCTCGGCCAGCAGCACGAAGCGCAGGAAGGGCTGGCCGATGGCCAGCGGCAGCAGCCAGAAGCGCAGCAGGAAGCCGTTGCCACCAACCAGGGAAAGGGCCGCCAGGGCCAGGTAGACGCCCGTCTGCAGCCACACCGAGCGGCGCACCTGGAGAACGGCCTTGGGGTTGAGGTAGGGAACTGCGGAGAGATCACCCCAGAGCAGCTGGGCGTGGCTGCGCAGCTTGCCGCTCCACCAGTTCCAGCCGCTCAGCTCCAGCAGATAGGCGCCGAGGCTGGTGGGCACCGGATCATCCAGCTCCGGATCGAGCCCGGGCTGGTGGGTATAGCGGTGGTGCCACTGGTGATAGCGGCGGTAGGCGGTGGCGTTGTAGAAGCTCAGCACCCCCAGCAGCCAGGCCACCGCGTCATTCAGCCCTCTCGCTCGGAACGCCGTGCGGTGGCAGCACTCATGCACGCCGGCAAAGGCGGTGGCCAGACCCACCCCGCAGGCCAGCAGGCCGGCCAGTCGCAGCCACGCAGGCAGCAGCGGCTGTCCCCAGAGCAGGCCCCCGGCGGCGATCAGGCCCAGGTGGCTGGCCAGCCGTGCGGCCGCCGGACCATCGCGCAGGCCATTGAGCCCGGCCAGGCGGGAGCGCTCGATCAACCCAGGTGACGCAGCGGCCATCGGTTCATCCCAGCAGTCGCGGCGGCCCCCACGCGGTAGGCGTTGCCACCGCCGCAGAACCTAGGATCGAACCAGCGGCGGACGGCTCGGCCCCGCTCCCGCGTTCCAGCCGATGGCTTCGTCCTACTTCATGACCCAGTCGCAGGTCAGCCCAGATCCCCGCCGCCCGGCCCTGATCGCCTCGCTGCGCAGCCGCTATGACGCCGCTGAGCAGGAAGGGGACGCCACGGCCAAGCAGGCCCTGTTCCGCGAAGCGGTGTATCTCGGCATCAAGCCCGAGGAGTTCATTCCGTCGCCGTGAGGCCGGGATCCAGCGCCCGCAGGCAGGCGGCCAGGTCCTCGCGCAGCTCCAGGAAGGGCGCTGAGACCCGCAGATGGCGCAGGTCGGAGCGGTCCAGATCCACCGCCACGGTGCGCACGATCCGCCCCGGATTGGGCGCCAGGATGTGCACCTCGCCGGCCAGCAGCAGGGCTTCCTCCAGGTCGTGGGTGATCAGCAGCGCCGTGAGCCCGGTGCGCTGCCAGAGGCTGTGCATGAACTCCTGCATCGATTCGCGGATCTGCAGATCGAGTGCGCCGAAGGGCTCATCGAGCAGCAGCACCCGTGGCTGGGCCGCCAGGGCGCGGGCGATCGCCACCCGCTGCTGCATGCCGCCGGAGAGTTCCCGAGGCAGCCGCCGTGCCGCATCCGCCAGCCCCACCACCTCCAGGAAGTAGCTGGTGCGTTCGCGGATCTGCCGCCGCTCCAGGCGCTGCAGCTCCATGCCGAAGGCCACGTTCTGGGCCGCCGTGAGCCAGGGATAGAGGCTGTACTTCTGGAACACCATGCCGCGGTCCGAGCCGGGGCCGCGCACGGTGGTGCCGTCAACACTGATCCGGCCGGCGCTGGGCTGCTCCAGCCCCGCCACCAGGCGCATGATCGTGGACTTGCCGGAGCCGGAGCTGCCCACCAGGGCCACGAACTGGCCGGTGTTGACGCCGAAGCTGATGCCATCCAGCACCAGCTTGCGCTTGCGGCCGGAGCCGAAGCTCTTGGCCACCTGATCGACGAGCAACTGCATGGTGGGAGGGGTGGAGAAAGGGGCCGCGTCAGTTGGCCCAGGCGCAGGCGCGACGCATCACCAGCCGGAAACCGAGATCGATCACCAGGCCGATCAGGCCGATCACGATCAGGCCGAGAAAGATCTCGTCGGTGCGCAGAAAGCGCTGGGCCAGGCTGATGCGCTTGCCCAGCCCTTCGTTTGCCGCCACCAGTTCGGCCACGATCACCAGGTTCCAGGCGGCCGCCATGTTGATCCTGTAGGCATCGATCACCTGCGGGGCGATGCAGGGCGTGATCACCCTCACCAGCACCTGGGAGGTGCGACCCCCGAGGGTGAGGGCCGTCTCCACCAGTTCACGCGGCACGAACTTCACCGCATCCATGATCATCAGCGTGTTGAAGAACAGGGTGCCGATGAAGATCAGCAGGATCTTGGGCAGCTCCCCGAGGCCGAAATAGATGATCAGCAAGGGGATGAAGGCCGGTGCCGGCATGTAGCGGATCAGGCCCATCAGCGGCTCCAGCAGGCGGTTGATCACCGTGCTGGTGCCCATGGCGATGCCCAGGGGGAGGGCCACGATGGCCGAGAGGCCGAAGCCGCCCAGCACCCTGGCCACGCTGGCCACCAGGTCGGCCCAGAGCAGCCCCTCGCTGGCCTGCTCCCGGCCCGCGGCCAGCACGGCCGCCGGGCTGGGCAGGAACAGGGGATCCACCAGCTGAGCACTGCTGATCAGGGTCCAGACCAGCAGCACGATCAGCACCCCGCTCACCCCCAGCACCCAGGGGTGCTGGAGCAGCTGCCTCAGTCGCGCCGGCGTCGACACCGCGTCTCCCGCTCAGTTGCTCTGCTGGACGGCTTTGACGAAGCTGCCATCGAACAGCCCCTGCAGATCCGGTGGGCTCTCCGCCAGACCCACCTGCTGCAGGAAGGCGCTGATCTGCTCGGCGGCGAAGGGCAGCGACGCCATGGTGCTGCCGGGTTCGAGTGCCTGGAGGTTGTCTTCGAGGCTGAACAGCGTGGTGCCGGCCTCGTACTCCAGATACTCCTCCTCGCTCACGCCCGCCCGGGCGCTGAGGATCGCCAGCGAACCGGCTGGATCGGCCTCCATCGCCGCCAGGGTGGCGAACCAGGCGTCCACCACCGCCTGCACCTTCTCGGGGTTCTCGGCCACGAACTCGCTGCGGCACACCAGGTGGTCGCTGATGGCCCCGGGGAACTCGGCTGAGCTGAACAGCGTGGAACTGCCCTGGCGGCGCAGGGCCTGGGTGGTGAAGGGGGCGAAGACGCCCACCGCATCCACCTGGCCGGCCACGAAGGCGGCGGCGGCCGCACCGGTCTCCAGCGGCACGAAGGTGATGTCCTCGGCGCTGAGGCCGGCCTGCTCCAGGCCGAGCAGCAGCAGGTAGTGATCCACCGTGCCTTCCTCGGCGGCCACACTCTTGCCCTCGAGATCGGCAATGCTGGTGACGCCCTCGGCCACGATGATCTGATCGTTGCCGGTGGAGTTGTCGTTGGTGAGCACCACCTTGAGATCGGCGCCGCCGGCGATGGAGCTGATCGTGTCGTTGAGGGTCTGGCTGTTGCAGTCCAGCTGGCCGGCATTGAGGGCATTGATCGAATCGAGGTAGCCGTCAAACCACTGCAGGGTCACCGGCACGCCGAACAGGCCCTTCTCCTCGGTGACCTGCCAGGGGATCCAGCCGGGCCAGGCGCTGAAGCCGATCCGCACCGGCGTGTCGGAGCTGCCGCCGGCCTGGTCGCCGCCCTGGCCGCCGCAGGCGGAGAGGGCGCCGGCGCCGAGGCCGAGCATCAGCAGGGTGGCCAGCAGGCGGATGCGCGTGCGGCGCCGGGGACGGGATGTGCTCATGGGAATGACGGGGGAATGGTGGTGGAAGCGGGACTCAGGCGAAGGTGGGGCGGCGCTGGGCTCAGGGCGGCATGGCGTCGGCAGCGCTCATGGGCTCAGCAGCGCCGCCACCGGCGTCCTCCCGCCCTGGCGGGCTGCCTGCAGCAGCGCCCGCTGCTGCTCCAGCCAGCCGTGCCAGACCTCCAGACCCTCACCGCTGGTGGCGGACACCCGGATCACGGCGCAGCGGGGATTCACCTGGCGGATGTGGGCCTCGATGCGCTCCACATCCACCGGCAGGTGGGGCAGAAGATCGGTCTTGGTGATCAGCACGCAGTCGGCCTCCCGGAACATCACCGGGTACTTGAGCGGCTTGTCCTCCCCTTCGGTGACGCTGAGCAGGGCCACCTTGCGGTGCTCGCCGATGGCGAATTCAGCCGGACACACCAGATTGCCCACGTTCTCCACCCAGAGCAGATCGAGGCCTGCCGGATCGAGGCGCTGACCCAGCAGCTTCAGTCCCCCGGCCACCATCGCCGCATCCAGATGGCAGGCGCGGCCGGTGGTGATCGGCACCACCGGCACCCCCACGGCCTCCAGCCGCTCGGCATCGAGCTGGGTGGTCATGTCGCCCTCCAGCACGGCCATGGCGTAGGTGCCGGCCAGCTGGGCCAGGGAGCGCTCCAGCAGGGAGGTCTTGCCGGCGCCCGGGCTGCTCATCACGTTGAGGCAGAGCAGGCGCCAGGCGTCGAAGTGCTCGCGGTTGTGGGCGGCCTGATGGTCATTGGCGGCCAGCAGATTGAGACCGAGGGTGTCTTCCAGGGGCATGTGCATGGCGATCAGCGGCAGGGGGCGAGGTGGGAGGCAAGGCAGTAATCAATCGAGCGGATCTTCAGCTCCCGGCCCTGCACGATCTCCTCCATCGGCTGCTGGCAGCAGGGGGAGCGGTAGCCCTCCTCGGCCCTGGGGGAATAGGTGCCGTTGCAGACCACACACCGCCCCAGCAGGGGCACCGTTTCAATCGCCAGCCGGGCACCGGCCAGCCAGCTGGACTGCACGGCCACCTGCCAGGTGGACACCAGCTGCTCGGGCTCCACGCAGGTGAAGGTGCCCACCAGCAGGTGCACGGTGGACACCTTCGGCGTGGCCGGGGCGTGGCGCTGCTTCCACTCCTCCATCGAGAGCAGCAGGCACCTGGTCATGTCCACTTCATGCATCGCGTTATCTCCACGTCTGATCGACGGCCATGTTGCAGGTCTCGTGCAACCAAGCCGGCTTCTGTTTGCGGGGCAGCTGGCCGCTCACCACCAGGTGGGCCATGGTGTCGCAGATCACCCGGGTGGCCATCAGAGAGGTCATGTCGCTGATGTCGTAGGGGGGCGACACCTCCACCACCTCGAGGCCGCACACCGGCACGTTGCGCACGATCAGCTCCAGCAGCTTGAGCGCCTCGCGGGGCAGCAGACCGCCGGGCTCGGGCCAGCCGGTGCCGGGCACGAAACCGGCGTCGATGCAGTCGATGTCGAAGGAGATGTACACGCAGTCGGTGCCGTCGGTGGCGCGCTCGATCGCATACTGGGCGGCCGCCTCCAGGCCCATGTCGCAGATATCGGTGACGGTGAGCACGTTGGTGCCCCGCTCGCGGCACACCTTCACCCCTTCTCTGGGCACCTGCCAGCCGCCGATGCCCAGCTGCACCAGGTTGTCGGCCGGGGCGTTGGCCATGTTCGTGGCATGGAACCAGGGGCAGGTGTGCATGCGCTCGTCGAGGTCGATCTCCTGGGTGTCGACGTGGCGATCGAAGTGGATGATGCCCACCTTCCTGTCGCCCAGGTGACGGCACACCCCCCGCACGGTGGGAAAGCCGATCGAATGATCGCCGCCGAGGATGATCGGGAAGGCGCCACTGGCGAACACGTGCGCCACGCCCTTGGAGATCTGATCGAAGCTCTTCTCGTTGTTGGCGGGAATCGTGAAGATGTCGCCCACATCGCAGAGCCGGATCGACTCGCGCAGATCCACGCCCATCTCGTAGTTGTAGGGCGTGTACAGCGCCGAAATGCGCCGGATGCCCTGGGGCCCGAAGCGGGTGCCGGGCCGGTAGGTGGTGCCGGAATCGTGAGGCACCCCCAGGATCGCCACATCGAACTCGCCGACGCGGTTCACGTCTTCGATGTAGGGCGCCTTCATGAAGGTGTTGATGCCCGCGTAGTGGGGCAGCTCGCCGCGCGAGAAGGTGGAGATGCGCCGATCGACGATGCTCTCGGCCGCCTCCAGGCCGTAGCGCAGGCCCTGATCCACCTCCTGCTGCCAGCCGGTGAGGGGCAGCCGCGCCTCCTTCTCCAGGGCCTCGGCACCCTGCCGGCCCATGGCTGGAGCCTCGCTGCGACGGTCGAAGGCCCCTTCTGGGGCTGGCGATGCGGTCATGGCAGAACACGGAGGTGGGGGGTGCGGTCTCCCGGGCTTTTATCCCTCCGTGCAACCGGGTCACCCCGGTGAGCTTCTCTCGGACCAGACATCCCCTGGCAAGGCCAAGCAGCCAAGCCAGATCGGGACCGGAACCCTAGAAGCTGCTTCCGCCCCCAAACCCTCCCCCAGGCTGGCGGGGGGCGTTGTGGTGGTTGTTACCGAGCTCCGGTGCTGGGCCCTCGATGGCGAGAATCAAGGCATTGGCGTTGCGATCACCGTGAAGTACTCCACCTATCGCTACGCCCGCCTGCTGCCCGTGATTCTGGGAATCCTGGCCTATGCCCTGTGGCGTGCCTTGATGGCCTACGACGCGATCTTTGGCTACCCCCTTGTGCTCATGCTGCTTGTCCTGCCGGCATTGATCACGGCTCACTTCACGATCGTCAGCAACGGCTACTGTCCGGCCTGCACGATGCCCTTCGGCCGGGAGATGAGTCGCTCCTGTGTGCGCTGCGGCCATGTGTTCAGCCGTGACGATTCCGTTTCCAGAACCTAGGGGGATGCATCAGCCGACCCCAGCATCCGCTCGGGTTGCACCCAGCGGTCGAAGTCTTCGCCGCTCAGCTCCCCCAGCACCAGGGCCGCTTCCCTCAGGCTGAGGCCCTGCCGGTGGGCATGGCTGGCGATGGCGCAGGCGCGGTCGTAGCCGATCACGGGGGTGAGGGCCGTGACCAGCATCAGGCTCTGATCCAGCAGGGTGGCGATGCGGGCCTGATCCGCCTGGAGACCCTCCAGGCAGTGCTGGCGGAAGGCCGTGCAGCTCCCCTCCAGCAGCTCGATGCTCTCCAGCACGTTGTGGGCGATCAGGGGCTTGAACACGTTGAGCTCGAAGTTGCCCTGGCTGGCCGCCATCTGCACGGCGGTGTTGTTGCCCATCACCTGCACGGCCACCATCGTGAGGCTCTCGCACTGGGTGGGATTCACCTTGCCGGGCATGATCGAGCTGCCCGGCTCGTTCTCCGGCAGCACCAGTTCGCCCAGGCCGCAGCGGGGCCCGCTGGCCAGCCAGCGGATGTCGTTGGCGATCTTGAGCAGCGATCCCGCCAGCACCGTGAGGGCCCCGTGCAGGGCGGCGAGGGGCTCGTGGCCCGCCAGGGCCTGGAATTTGTTCGGCGCACTGGTGAAGGCCAGGCCGAGGCGGGCGCTCAGGCGGGCGGCCACGGCCTCGCCGAAGCCCGCCGGAGCGTTGAGGCCCGTGCCCACGGCGGTGGCGCCGATGGCCAGCTGGCGCACCTGGGGCAGGGTGGCGGCGAGCCCGTCCAGCCCCAGCTGCAGCTGGGCGGCGTAGCCGCTGAATTCCTGGCCGAGGCTCAGGGGCACCGCATCCTGCAGGTGGGTGCGGCCGATCTTGACGATGCCCCTGAAGGCCTCGGCTTTCCCCGCCAGTTGCCGCTGCAGGGCCACCAGGGCCGGAATCAGGCCCCGCTCCAGCCGCAGCGCCACCGCCACGTGCAGGGCGGTGGGGAAGGTGTCGTTGCTCGACTGGCTCAGGTTCACGTGGTCGTTGGGGTGGACCGGGCACTTGCTGCCCAGCACGCCGCCGGCGGCCTCGATCGCCCGGTTGGCGATCACCTCGTTGACGTTCATGTTGGTCTGGGTGCCGGAGCCCGTCTGCCAGACCTTGAGGGGAAATTCGGCATCGAGGTCGCCGCGGGCCACCTGCTCGGCCGCCGCCACGATCAGCTCAGCCAGCTCTGGAGCCAGCTTGCCCTCGGCGGCATTCACCTCGGCGCAGGCGGCCTTGAGCTGCCCGAAGGCATGCACCACCGCCAGGGGCATGGTCTGCCCGAAGGGAAAGAAGTGGATCGAGCGCTGGGTCTGGGCGCCCCAGTAATGGCCGGCCGGCACGGCCAGGCTGCCGAGGCTGTCGGTTTCGAGGCGCTGGCTGCCGGGAGCGCTCATGGGCGGGGGGTGCCGGAGCCCACCACCTCGGCGTTGAGCTCGTTGATGCTCACGGTGCTGGTGCCGCTGCGGAACGATTCAGGCAGGGGGATGCCGGTGGCCTCGCTCACCGCATCGTTGATCGCCCCCAGGTTCACCTGGCCCTCGGCATCGAGCAGCACGCGGCCGTCCTTGGCGAACACCACCACCTGGGGGGTGAAACCACGCCAGTAATGGGCTGGGTCGTCGTTGCCGGTGTCGCTGCGGTTCTGCAGCGGGTCGGTGACCAGGGGAATCAGATCGATGCTGTTGCCCCAGAGGCGCTGCAGCTCCGACACCACCGGGGCGAACTGCTTGCTGGCGGCATCGTCGTCGAGGTAGTAGACCACCACCGCCGCCCGGCCCTGGGCGAGGGACTGGGCCAGGGTGCCGCGGGGCGGCACCAGGGAGCCGTTGCCGGCATAGAGGGCGTAGATGTTGCCGTCGTAGGTGTCGCTGGTGAGGGCGGCCCAGGCCGGTGTGGCGCCGGCAAGCGTCAGCACCAGCAGCAGGGCCAGCGCCTGGCCCAGCAGGTACGCCAGGGCCTGGCGCCCGCCATGGCCCTGGCTCCGGCGGTGCCCCTGCCTCTGGTCATCAACGGCCGCCGCCCTGTCCGCTGCCACGCTGTTCACTGGTTCGGCCTGCTCTGGCGCCATTGTGGCTGCTGGCGGCAAGGCGCCTGTTGCTCAGGGCCGCCCCAGGCTGCGGCCCATGCCCTGCACGATGCCCCGCCCCACCAGGCCGATCGCCCGGCCCACCACCTGGGTGAGCAGCACCACCACGAGATCGCCGAGGCCCTTGAGCAGCGAACGCAGCTGGGGGGCGATGGCGTCACGGGCCTCCAGCGCCAGGGTCACCAGCTGCTGCAATCCGGCCAGCCGGCGCAGCTCGCCATCCCGCGGCTCCAGCAGCTGCACGCTGGCGATGCCGGTGCCCTCCAGACAGAGCAGCTGGCGGCGGCTCTCGTAGAGGGCCACGGGCCGCTCCACCCAGCTCAGCCAGCGCTGCTGGGCATTGAGCTGGTTGCGCAGCCGCTCCAGGTTGCGGGTGGAGAGCAGCTCGGGGCGCAGCAGGTAACGGCGCAACTCCGGCCAGGAGCCGCAGCAGGCGAGCACATCGGCGGCCAGCAGTTCGGCGCTGCGCAGCAGCCAGTTGGCCACCAGGCGCTCCAGATGCAGCACGGCCCGCGGGTCATCCACCGGCAGCAGCTGACCATCCACCAGCAGCGGTCTGGCCAGCACCAGGGCAGTGAGCATCGGCTGGGCATCCGGCAGTTCCGGATCCTCTGCCTGCATGTCACTGGCGCTCACCAGGGTGGCCGCCACCGGCTGCAGATCGCCCGCCTGGGGCAGCTGCACATAGGGACTGGCCATCTGCCGCAGCGCCTGTTCGCGCAGCTCCGGCTGCAGGGCCTGCCAGCGGCCGATCAGCTCAGCCACGCCATTGCTCTCGCTGGAGCCAGCGGCAGCGGCACCAGCGGCTGCCTGTTCGCCAGCCAGCTGCTGGCGCAGGCGATCGAGTTGCTGCACCAGGGCGAGCAGCAGGTCGATGCGGCGGTCGGCCTTGAGTCCGTCGATGGCCAGCAGCTGGCCGCTGCGATTGGCCAGGCCGGTTTCGATCGCCACGCTGAGCCGCTGTTGCACCGTGCGCCAGATGCCGGCCGCATTGCGTTCGCGCAGGGTGAGGCTGCCGTCCGGTCCGGGCAGGTTTGCGGCGGCAGCGGCGGCCGGGGCCTGGGTCACCGGGGGGGGATCGCTCCAGGCCATGCTCAGCGGCCCCCACAACCAGAGCAGCAGGCGCCGGGCCCAGGCCAGTTCCCGCAACCTGCCCTGGAGCATCAGCCGGGCCAGCGGATGCAGCGCCGGCCGGGCGAGCAGCAGTTGGCAGCCGGCCATCGCCACGGCGATCTGATCCAGGCCGCTGAGCAGCAACTGCTGGCCCAGGCCGGCCGAACCCGTGGCCGTGCCGGCATCGGTGGCGCTGGCGCTGGCGCTGGCGGGTTTGAGGTCCAGCACGCGTCCGCCCGCCAGCAGCGTGCCGATCGCCTCCAACAGCCGCTCCGGGGCGGGCTCCTCCAGCAGCCCCTGGCAGGGCATCTGCAGCAGGGTGTCGCGGCTGAGGCCGTGACCGGCACTCAGCAGCAGCAGCAGCGGCGCCGGTTGCCAGCGCTCGCGCAGCAGGGTGGTTTCCTGGCGCAGGCTGGTGGGGGTGGTGCCGGTGGCGGGTTGCCAGAGCAGCAGCTGGGGCGCTCCCTCCAGCTGCTGGGGATCCGCCACCACCGTGAGTTCGGGCAGGGCATCGGCCAGCAGCCGTGTGATGCCGGCGGCGAGCAGGGGTTCAGCGATCAGCAGCAGCTGGGTGCTCACGCGGCAGGGCCTGGCGTTGGCCAAGGGTACCGAGACCGGCAAGGGCGAGGCCGCCGCTCAGGGGCGCGGGCGACCGGTGAGATGGAGGCTGTAGGTCTCGATCCGGTAGCCGGTGTGGCGCTCGATCTGCTCCAGCAGCTCGGGCGGCAGCTGTACATCCAGATCCTGGATGGCCCCCGATTCGATGCAGGTGAGATGGCTGTGAGGGTCACTGCGGTAGCCGTAGAGACGGCCGCTGGCCCGGTCCAGGCACTCGATCACCCCGGCCGACTGCAGGGCTTCGAGGTTCTGGTACACGGAGGTGTGGCCGATGTTGCGGCCCAGGTCATTGAGCTTCTCGAAGATGTCGCGGGCGCTGAGGTGGCTCTTCTCGCTCCAGAGCAGGTCGAGCACCATGCGGCGCTGGCGGCTCAGGCGCATGCCCAGGTCGCGGCAGCGGCGGTAGACGTCGTCAACGTCGCTGCAGGGCAGAACGCCGGGGGACTGCCGGGCGCTGGTGCTGCCGGGCTCACCGGGGTGGATGCCCGTGGTCCCAGATGTGGCGGGGGCGGCACTCACGCGTGGCAGCGGCTCTTGACACCGGCAGCAGAACTGCCTCAGTTATAGGCCAACCCGCAATCGTTCCGCCTTTGTGATGGCGCCGCTCTGAGGATGGGGGCGCTAGGCGATGCCGGCGCTGCCGGCTGGATCGCTCACGTCCTGCAGGCGCTCCTCGCCCACGGCCTGCAGGGCCTCGGCCAGATCAACGCGGCCGTCATAGAGCGCCCGGCCCACGATCACCCCCTCCACCCCGAGGGGCTCGAGGGCCAGCAGCGAGAGCAGATGCTCCAGGCTGCCGATGCCTCCGGAGGCGATCACCGGCGCGGCGCTGGCCTCCGCCATCTCCCGCAGCCAGGCCAGGTTGGGACCGGCCAGGGTGCCGTCGCAGGCGATGTCGGTAGCGATGATCGCGGCAATGCCGCTGCCGCTGAAGCGCCGGGCCAGGGCCGCGGCCTCGGTGGCGCTCTCCTCGAGCCAGCCGCGGGTGGCCACCTTGCCGTTGCGGGCGTCGATGCCCACCACGATCCGGCCCGGCTGACGGGCCGCCAGATCCGCCACCTGCTGGGGCTGCTCCAGGGCCAGGGTGCCCAGGATCACCCGATCCAGCCCGCAGGCCAGCCACCGCTCGGCCTGTTCGGCGCTGCGCACCCCGCCTCCGAGCTGCACCGGAATCGCCAGGGCGGCGGTGATCGCCTGCACGGCCGCCTCGTTCAGCGGCTCGCCGCTGCGGGCGCCATCGAGATCCACCAGGTGCAGGCGCCGGGCCCCCTGCCGCTGCCAGCTGAGGGCCTGGGCCACCGGGTCGTCACTGAAGCGGGTCACCTGGTCGTAGTCACCCTGGTGCAGGCGCACGCAGTGGCCGTCGAGCAGATCGATGGCGGGGATTACCTGCATCGCTGGCGCACGGCCCGGAGGTTCTGACAGCAAGGCTGCCAGAGCAGGCGCTGGCGCCATGGTGGTGGCCACGAGCGCGTGCCCCTTGGCCTTCCTGCTGGAGCTGGTGTCGGCCCTGGCCGCGGGCCTGGGCCTGGCTCGCGGTCATCCCCGGCTGGCCGGGCGCCTGGCGCCGCCGCTGATGCACTGGGGGGTGCCGCTGAGCATCACCGGCCTGCTGCTGCGCAGCGGCCTGCACTGGCGTTACGGCGAGGTGCTGCTGCTCGCCCTGGCGGCGGTGCTGACCGGACTGCTGCTGCTGACGGGGTTGCCGCTGCTGCGCGCCGGCTTCAGCAGCCCCTCCCAGCGCCTCGGTGCGGTGGTGGGCAACACGGCCTACTTCGGCATACCCGCGGCCCTGGCCCTGCTGCCCGCCGGCGCCGTGGGCTACAGCATCAGCTACGACCTGGCCGCCACCCTGCTCACCTGGTGCATCGGCCCCGCCCTCATCGGCGGTGAGGCGCTGCGCCCCCTGTCCCTGCTGCGGGCGATGGCGGGCAGCCCGGCGACGCGGGGGCTGGCCGGGGCGCTGCTGCTGATGGCCACCCCCTGGCAGCAGGAGCTGGCGGATGTCCTCTGGTGGCCTGCGCGGCTGGTGATCTGGCTGGCCCTGATGGTGGTGGGACTGCGCCTGGCTCCAGCGCTGGGAGCACCGCTGCCCTGGCGCTTGCTGCCGGCCCTGCTGGTGAAGCTGCTGGTGTTCCCGCTGCTGCTGCTGGCCTGCGTGCAGCTGCTGGGGATCGGCGAGCCGGCCCGCTCGGCAGTGGTGCTGCAGGCGGCCGCGCCCACCGCCGTGGCGGTGCTGCTGCTCTCGGAGGCGGCGGGGCAGGAGGCCACGGGCGGGGTGTTCGATGCCGCGGCGCTGGTGCTCTGGAGCACCCTGCTGGCCCTGGGCACGGTGCCGCTGTGGGCCTGGCTGCTGGCCGCCGGCCACGCCCTCGGGGCTTGAATGGCGCCCAGTTCAACCGGCCCGCGGGCCTGCTGCGGCATGAGGATTCTGGTGATGGGCGGCACCCGCTTCGTGGGCAGGCCCCTGGTGGAGCTGCTGCTGGCGGCGGGCCACGAACTGACGCTGTTCACGCGCGGCCGCAACCCGGTACCAGCCGGGGTGCGGCACCTGGTGGGTGACCGCGGCACCGCGGAGGGCCTGGAACCCCTGCGGGGTGAGCGCTTTGAGGTGATCGTGGACAGCTCCGGCCGCAGCCTCGCCGACACCCGCGCGGTGATCGAATGCACCGCAGCCCCCGAGCACCGTCTGGTCTATGTGAGTTCGGCCGGCGTCTATGCCGACAGCGAACTCTGGCCGCTGGATGAGACCAGCCCCACCGATCCCGCCAGCCGCCATGCCGGCAAGGCGGAAACCGAGCAGTGGCTGCGTCAGCAGGGCATCCCCTTCACCAGCTTCCGGCCTACCTACATCGTGGGGCCGGGCAACTACAACCCTGTGGAGAGCTGGTTCTTCGATCGCATCGTGCACGGCCGGCCGCTGCCCCTGCCCGGCGACGGCAGCACGATCACCCAGCTGGGTCACGTGAGCGATCTGGCCAGCGCCATGGCCCGCTGCATCGAGGTGGAGGCGGCGGCCAACCGCATCTACAACTGCAGCGGCCTCCGCGGCGTCACCTTCCGCGGTGTGGTGGCGGCCGCCGCCCGGGCCGCCGGCCGCGATCCGGCCAGCGTGGAGATCCGCAGCTTCGATCCCTCCGGCCTCGAGAGCAAGGCACGCAAGGCCTTTCCCCTGCGCCTCAACCACTTCCTCACCGACATCAGCCGGGTGCGGCGGGAACTGGCCTGGGAACCCGCCTTCGATCTGGACGCCACCCTGGCGGACAGCTACAGCAACGACTACGCCCTGCGGCTGGCCACCACGCCCGACTTCAGCGGCGACGCGGCGCTGCTGGGCTGACCAGGTAGCCCCAGGCCGAACCGAGGGCCAGCGCCAGTGAGGGCCAGAACAGCCAGTAGCCCAGCTGATGCAGGGCCGCCGCCGGATCCAGGGACCAGATCCCCGGGCCGGGCTGCCAGCTGGCCGGCCAGAGCAGCAGCAGCAGGCTGATGAACTGCAGCACCGTTTTGAGTTTGCCGCCCAGGGAAGCCGGGCCGCCGCCACTGGCGCCGGAGCGCCAGCCGGAGATCAGCAGTTCGCGCGCCAGCAGCAGCCACACCGCCCAGAGGGGCAGCTGCTGGGGCCAGGCAGGCTGGGAACCCAGCCAGAGCAGGGGGGCTGCGATCAGGATCTTGTCGGTGAGGGGGTCGAGGCGCGCGCCCCAGGCCGAGCCGCCGCCGGCGCGGCGGGCCAGCCAGCCGTCGAGTGCGTCGCTCAGTCCTCCCAGCAGCAGCAGCCACCAGGCCAGGCCAGCCAGGCCGCCGCTGAGGGCGAGGATCAGCGGCAGGCCCAGCACACCCCGGCCCACGCTGAGCAGGTCGGCCAGCCGACGCAGCCCCGGCCGGCCGCTGCTGGCGGGGGCGGGAGCGCTGAGGCGCAGCGGCTGGAAACGGCCCATCTGCCCATGCGGCTGCCGCTGCCCATTGTGAAGGCGCCGCCGGCCCAGGCCCAGAATGCGCCCACCGTTCTTCCGCTCTCTGCCGCCGTGGTGCAACAGCCCGTCTCCGCCGTGATGACCACCCCGGTGCTCAGCGTCACGGTCGACACCCCCCTGCAGGATGCCGTGAAGCTGCTCAGCGACCATCACATCAGCGGCCTGCCGGTGGTGGATGGCGACGGCGCCCTGGTGGGGGAACTGACCGAGCGCGACCTGATGGTGCGGGAGAGCGGCTTCCAGCCAGGCCCCTATGTGATGCTGCTCGATGCGGTGATCTATCTGCGCAACCCGCTCAACTGGGATCGGGAAGTGCACCAGGTGCTGGGCAGCACCGTGGGCGAGGTGATGAACCGCCATCCCCACAGCTGCGACTCCGTCCTGGCGCTGCCGGCGGCGGCGCGGCAGTTGCACGAGGGCGGCACCCAGCGGCTGTTCGTGCTCGATGAGGCCCGCCGGCCCGTGGGCGTGCTCACCCGCGGCGACGTGGTGCGTGCCCTGGCCGCCGGCGCCTGAACGGCTCGCTGGCCCCTGCTCTCCAGGCCACCACGCTGTCGCCGGCCACCAGCCAGCACTGGTGCTGCGGGTTGATCGGGTGGCCGCCGGTGAGATCGCCGAAGGCCGGCAATGCCAGCCGCTGCAGCTGCGGGTCGTAGCTGAAACAGGGCAGCCGCAGCCGCTCGGCGCCGCGGCCCACCAGGGCCACCGGGTGCAGGTGGCCGCAGATGTTGAGGCGTCCGGGCCGCGGCTCAGGGGCATGGCTGAGCCACCAGGGACCGAGCTCCTGGCTGGGCAGCTGGGGCAGCCCGGCGATCCAGCTGCCGCGTTCATGGTTGCCTCCCACCAGCTCCAGCGGGCAGTCGAGAAGGTCCGGCAGGGCCGCGAGCTTGGCGCGCAGCTCGGCGGTGAGCCCCAGGCGGCTGTGGATCAGATCCCCCAGCACCAGCACCCGCCGGGGCCGCAGCCGGTGCGCCAGCTCCAGCAGGCGGTTGACGTTGCCGGCATCGCCGTCGCTGGGCAGGGCGACGCCATGGGCCTGCAGGGTTTCGGCCTTGCCCAGGTGCACGTCGGCCAGGAGCAGCACGCCGCGCCGGGGGTCGAAGGCGGCCCTGCCGCCCAGCAGCTGCAGCTCCTCGCCCTGCCAGTGGAAGCCGCAGCTGTCGCTCACCGCGGGCCGATGGCGAGCTGGTAGGCGGGGCGGGCCTGGGCGGCGGCGATGCTGGCCTGCACGTGGGGCCAGGGGCTGAGGTCGATCTCGGGGAAGAAGATGGGCAGGTAGGCCAGGTAGGCCTGCACGGCGCAGTCGGCGGCACCCCAGCCCTCTCCCACCAGCGGCGCTCCGCCAGCCAGCTGGTCATTGAGCACGCCCATCAGGCGGGGGAATTCGCGCTCGCGGTTGCTGGCCACGAACAGGGCCACCGCCAGGGTGGAGTTGGCGAACAGCAGCCACTGGGCCACCAGCGCCCGGCGGGCGGCGGCCCGGGCGGTGTCGGCGGCCGCCGGGGCCGTGAACTCGCCGCCGTAGCGCTCGGCCAGGAAGAGCAGGATGGCGCCGCTCTCGAACAGCCGCAGCGGTCCGCCTCCGGGGGCTTCGAGGCTGTCGTCTTCCAGGGCCGGCAGCTTGGCGAAGGGGTTGATGGCGGTGAAGGCCGGCTGGCGGTGTTCGCCCGCCTGCAGATCCAGCTCCACCAGTCGGTAGGGGATGCCCTTTTCCTCCAGATACCAGCGCGGCATGGAGGCGCGGGTGCGGGCGCCGCCGTAGAGGGTGAGGGTCACGGCAGAGGGCAGGGCGGCCGCCAGCCTATGGGTGTGGGCCCCAACGCAGGGGGCGGCAGCTGAGCCTGGCGGCCGGGCGGCGGCGCCCGCCGGGTTGGGGCCACACAATCGGAATGGCGGCAGCGAGCACGGGCGGATGGCCAACCCTGACACCAAGGCCTGCCTGCTGACGCTGGCCCCCCATCTGCTGGGGCGGGCGCGGCGTGGGGTGGTGGGCAGCAGCCGCTATGCCGAGCGCCTGCGCGAGGCCGTGCGCCAGGCGGCCGGCGACCCCGAGGCCCGGCCGGTGCTGATCAGCGGCGAGCCGGGCCTGGAGAAGGACAACCTCGCTGCCCTGATCCACTTCGGCAGCCCGCGGCGGCGGCGCCTGATGGCCCGCATCGATGCCGCGACCCTCGGTGAGGATGGGACCGCCCTGTTCGGCAGCGCCGCCAGCGATGGGGAGGGATCCCTGCTGGATTGTCTGGGCGACGGCGCCCTGCTGATCGACAACCTCGATCGCGCCGATGCCCGCCTGCGGCTCCGCCTGCTCGAACTGCTCCGCAGCGGCCGCTGGCGGGCGCCCGGCGCCGGCAGCCGCGAGCGGCTGTTCAAGGGCCGCTTGTTCTGCACCGCCGAATCGGCCCTGCCGGAGTTCGACTGCTGGGCCGCCGTGATCCGGGTGCCGCCACTGCGGGTGCGGCGCCAGGACCTGGGCGAATGGCTCCGCTACGGCATCCGTCAGCAGGCCCGCGGGCTGGGCTGGAGTTCTCCGCCGCGGGTGAGCGAGGCGGTGGTGAAGCGGCTGCAGAACCACGACTTCCCCGGCAACGTGCGCGAGCTGGAGGGACTGATCGAGCGGGCCCTGCGCCAGTGCGCCGCGGAGCGGCCGGCCGAGCTGCCCGAGGAGGCCTTCTGGACCGCGTCGCGAACGGCGCCGGCGCGGTTTGACCTCTGGCGCTGGAAACCCCGGCTGCGCTTCACGATGCGCGCACCGCGGCTGTGGAACGCGCTGCTGTTCGGGCTGGTGAGCTGGCTGTTCGTGCTGGTCAACCTCTGGCTCTGGCTCGGCCCCCAGGACCGCGCCCACAACGGTGCCCTCAACCTCTTCTGGGCCTGGTGGTGGCCCCTGATCCTGCTGGGCTTCCCCCTGGTGGGGCGGCTGTGGTGCTCCTTCTGTCCCTTCATGGTGTGGGGCGAGATCAGCCAGCGCCTGGCCCGCCGCCTGGGCTGGCGGCCGCGTCCCTGGCCCCGGGGCGACACCGACCGCTGGGCGGCACCGCTGCTGGCGGCCGGCTTCGCCCTGATCCTGCTCTGGGAGGAGGTGTGGGACCTGGAGAACACCGCCTGGCTGAGCAGTTGCCTGCTGCTGGCGATCACCGCCGGGGCGGTGCTCGGGTCGCTGCGCTTCGAGCGGCGTTTCTGGTGCCGCTTCCTCTGCCCGGTGGGGGGCATGAACGGGCTGTTCGCCAAGCTCTCGATCCTGGAGCTGCGCGCCGAGGCCGGCACCTGCAGCGGCAGCTGCAGCACCTACGGCTGCTTCAAGGGCGGTCCGGCGGTGGGCGAGGGTCTGGCCACCGCCGGCTGCCCCCTGGGCACCCACCCGGCCCACCTGGCCGACAACCGCAACTGCGTGCTCTGCCTCACCTGCGCGGCGGCCTGCCCCCACCGCTCGGTGCAGCTGCGCCTGCGTCCGCCCGCCGCCGACCTGCAGCGGGACATGGAGCCGCCGGCCGGAGAGGCCGGGCTGATCCTGGTGCTGGCCGGTGGCCTCACCCTGCACCAGTGGCAGCGGCTGCTGGGCGGGTTGCCGCTGGCACCTCCCAGCCTGCAGCACGGGCCGCTGTTGCCGCGGCTGGCCTTCGGCGCCCTGGCCCTGGCCCTGCCCAGCCTGCCGTTCCTGCTCAGCCGTCCGCTGCTTGCGGCCCGGCAGCGCCGCCTCCTGCTCTATGCCCTGCTGCCACTGCTTTGGGCCCTGCTGCTGGCCCGCCATCTCCCCCTGGGGCTGGCGGAGGCCGGCCAGCTGCTGGCGGTGAGCCTGGCGCCGCTGGCGGTGGCCGGCGCCCGGCTGCCGGCGTGGAGCGCCGATCTCCACGTGATCGCCTTCTGCCAGAGCGCCGCGGTGCTGCTGGCTCTGGCCTGGGCGCTGCCGCTGCGGCGGCGGCTGTGGCCGGCGCCGCGCCTGCAACTGGCCGGTTTGGCCGCCGCCGTGCTGCTGGCGGCCGGCGGCCGCTGGCTGGTGGCCCTGCCGGGATAATGACCACAACGGCGCCGCCACCATGACCACCGCCCTGCTGATCGCCCTGGCCGCTTCGCTGGCGCTGATGACCTGGATCATCAAGCGGCTGGAGCAGGCCTGACGCCCAGGCCCCACCGGCGCCCGGCACCACGATCAGGCGGTGAGGGGGCTGGCGAGGCGGGCACAGCCGCCCGCCTGGGCCTTGGCCGCGTACATCGCCCTGTCGGCAGCCGCCAGCAGCTCCTGCACGCCGCGGGCGTGATCGGGATAGCGGGCGATGCCGATGCTGGCTGAGAGCGCCAGATCCAGCTGCAGCTCGGCGAGGGGTCGTTCACTCACCTGGATCAACTTGGCGGCGATCTGACGCAGCTCCCCGTCGCCGCCCACCTGGGACACCAGCACCACGAACTCATCGCCCCCCTGGCGGCAGAGCAGGTCGGTGTCGCGCAGCACCCCCTGCAGGCGTTGCGCCATCAGCTGCAGCACCTGATCGCCGATGGCATGGCCGTAGCGGTCGTTGACCCGCTTGAAGCCATCCAGATCGAGGAACAGCAGCGCCACCGAACCGTGATGGCGCCGGGCCAGGGCCAGGTCCCGCTCCAGTTGCTCCAGCAGCACGACGCGGTTGCCCAGGCCGGTGAGCTGGTCGTGGCGGGCCTGGTGGAGCACCGCCTTGTCCGCCGTGTAGCGCTCGGTGATGTCCTCGAGCATGCCCACGTAGTAGCGGGGCTGCTGGTCGGCGTCGCGCACGGTGGAGATGGCGAGGTGGTGGCGGCGCAGGTCACCGCTGCTCACCCGGTTCCAGAGGTCGCCCTGCCAGTGGCCCCTGCTGTGCAGGCTGTTCCACAGATCGGCATAGAAGCGCTGCCCGTGGCGGCCGGAGCGCAGCAGGTTGGTGTGCCGTCCAAGCACCTCCACGGGCCGGTAGCCGCTGAGCCTGCTGAAGGCCTCGTTGACCATCAGGATGCGGCCCTGGGGGTCGCTGACGAGGATGCCCAGCCGCGAGGCCTCGAACACGGTGCTGGCCAGGGCCCGCTCCCGGGCCGCCGCTTCGCTCACGGCCAGGGCCGCGCGCATGGTGAGGTGGCTGTTGACCAGCGCCTGGCTGCCCAGGGCCGCCAGGACGCTGGCGCCGATTCCGCCCGCCACCAGCACCGTGAGGCGGTGATCGAGGCTGCCGGGCGCCGCCAGCAGCACGGTGAGCAGCAGTCCCCCCGCCAGCACCAGCAGTGGCACGGCCCGCAGGGGAAGGGGCGGCAGCACCCGCAGGGGATGGCGTCTTCGCGGCTCGGGCTCGGTTGCCACGTGTCCGGTTCCGGGGCCCGGCCCCCGCACACGACCCCCCTGGCCTAGCAGGCTCGGACCCGCCCTGCCTCAGGTGTCAGGCAATGCTCAGGGCCCGGGCCATCCGACGGGGCGAGAGAATGGGCGCTGGTTGCTGCCTCGGCAGCTTTGGCGCCCGCCCGCCGTCCTCTCCACAAGGGTCTTGCCCTGGTGGCCACCGTTCTCGACGAGCTGATCCGCGGCCAGTGCCTCCTGGCGATCCAGGCCGAGAAGGAGGCGTCGGGCTCACGGGCACCGGCAGGGATGGGCGACCACACCTGCGATTGTGTCGTGAAGGAGTTCAACATGGACGCCTCGATTGGCGAGGCCATCGCCAGCTGCAGGCAGGCCGCGATCCAGGCCTTCGGTCGCTGAAGGGGCGACCATCCTTCCCGTGCTGGTGCTGGTGCTGGAGCTGCCTGGCGCCTCACCGGCTGGCACGGCCGGCTCAGCGGCTGCAGCCAGCACCCGCCGCTCTGACGCCTGCCCTCAGGCCAGCCCCTCCAGGCGTGAGGCTTCGTCGATCAGGCGCTGCAGGCGGTCCTGCAACGACTCATTGCTCATGCGGTTGTTGAGGCGTTCGGCCAACAGCGGGAAGGCCAGCGGCCCGGGCCTGGGGGTGGGCTCGAGCAGCAGCCGGCAGCCCAGCAGCCGCTCCAGGGCCGCCCGGATGCGGGGCAGTTCCAGCTGCTCCTGCAGCACCTCCCGGCGGGCCTGGGCAAGCAGGCGGTTGCCGGGCTCATGGCGGCTGAACACGTCGTACAACAGCGCCGCACTGATCTGGATCTGGCCGCCGCTGCGGCCCTGACCGGGGTAGCCGTTGCGCACCAGGCCGGCGATCTGGGCAATGGAGCGGAAGCGACGGCGGCCCAGTTCCGAGACGTTCAACGCCTGCTCCAGGTCGCCCTGCAGCTCCTCCACCTCGAGCAGTTCATCGCCGTGCAGCTCCAGCAGTTCGGCAAACGGATACCCCCGCGGGGCCAGCAGCTCGAAGCCGTAGTCGTTCACCGAGACCGTGATCGTGCTGGGCCGGTGGCGCGCCAGCCGCCAGGCCCACAGGAAGCCCAGGCCCTCGTGCACGAAGCGGCCCTCGAAGGGGTAGGCGTAGAGGTGGCTGCCCTCGCGGCTGCGGCACACCTCCACCAGGAACTCGCCCTCGCGCGGCAGCCGCGACAGCTCCGCCTGGCGGCGCAGCAGGGGCTCCAGGGCCTGCAGCTCGGGCGTGTCGAGCAGCGCGGCCCCACCAGCCTCAGCCTCGCCCTCGGCCGCAGCCGTGTCGAGGGCCCTGGCGCAGCGGTCGACCTCCGCCCGCAGCCCAGCACTGAGCAGGTCGGAGAGGGCCATCTGGCCGCCGGCCCAGGCCGGCACGGCCGAGCTTTTCTTCGTGGTGGCCTTCACCTGGGCGGTCATCTCGCGCAGGCGCACGAACTCCAGCTGGCGGCCGGCGAAGAAGAACACATCGCCCGGCTTCAGCCGCGAGATGAAGGTCTCCTCCACGTGGCCCAGCACGGCGCCGCGCACGAAGCGCACCGTGACGGAGCGATCGGCGGTGATCGTGCCGATGTGCAGCCGGTGCAGGCGGGCGACGGCCGGCTCGCGCACCACGTAGGCGAAGGGCTCGCCGCCGCTGCCTGGGGCTGAGCGTTCGAGCTTGCGGTAGCGGGGGTAGGCGCCCAGGCAGTCGCCGCCATCCTCGAGAAAGCGCAGGCACCAGAGCCAGTCGCTGCGGCTGAGGCCACGGAAACTCCAGGCCGTGCGCACCGCTTCCCACTGCCGCTCGGGCTCGAAGCCCGGCCCGCAGGCCAGGGTGGTGAGGTGCTGGAGCAACACGTCGATCGGCGCCTCGGGCGGCCGGCGGTGTTCCACCAGTCCGGCCTCCAGCCCCCGCCGCATGGCGCTCACCTCCAGCAGTTCGAGGGCGTTGGTGGGCATGAACAGCACCTGGGAGGTGCCGCCGGGGGTGTGGGCGCTGCGGCCGGCCCGCTGCAGCAGCCGCGCCAGATTCTTGGCTGAACCCACCTGCACCACCCGCTCCACCGGCTGGAAATCCACCCCCAGATCGAGGGAGCTGGTGCACACCACCCAGCGGATGGCGCCGGCCTTGACGCCGCTCTCGATCGCCTCCCGTTCGGCCCGGTCGATGGCGCTGTGGTGCAGGGCCAGGGCGCCCTCCATCTCCGGGCAGGCGTAGCGCAGGCACTGGTGCCAGCGCTCGGCCTGGTTGCGGGTGTTGGTGAACAGCAGGGTGGAGATGGCCGGATCGAGGGCCGCCACCAGCTCTTCGTACATGCGCAGGCCCAGGTGGCCGGCCCAGGGGAAGCCGTCGATCGCCTCCGGCAGCAGGCTGCGGATGCAGGTGGGGCGCTCGATGGCGGCGCTGATGATCAGGGGGTCGCACCGGGCTGTGCCCGGGGGCTCAGGCCGGGGGCTGCCCAGGGCCGCCAATGCCGCTTCCCGCAGGTTGCCGATGGTGGCGCTGATCGCCCAGCTGCGCAGGCCCGGCCGCAGCCCCCGCAGCCAGCTCAGGCAGAGCTCGCACTGGCTGCCGCGCTTGCTGCCCATCAGCTCGTGCCACTCGTCGAGCACCACCGCCTGCAGGCCGCTGAACAGCTGGCGGGCCTGCCGGCCCGCCAGCAGCAGCGACAGCGATTCGGGCGTGGTGATCAGGATCTGGGGCGGCTGGCGCAGCTGCCGGGTGCGTTCGCTGCCGGCGGTGTCGCCGTTGCGGATCGCCACCCGCAACGGCCAGCCCATCGCCTCGATCGGGGTGCGGATGGCCAGGGCCAGGTCGCGGCTCAGGGCCCGCAGCGGCGTGAGATAGAGCAGGCGCAGGCCAGGGGGTGGCGTGCCGCCGGTGGCCTTGGCGTCCTCCAGCAGCTCGGCGATCGGACCCATCACCGCCGCGTAGGTCTTGCCGGAGCCGGTGGGCACCTGGATCAGGCCGCTTGCACCGCCCAGATAGGCCTGCCAGCACCGGCGCTGGAAGGGCAGGGGCGACCAGCCCTGCTGCTGGAACCAGGCCTCGATCGGCGCCAGGGCCGCGGCTGGATCCATGCGCAGGGGCTACATCCGCGACATCGCGGTGATCTTGGCCAGCTTGACGGGGTGGAGACCCTCGAGCTCGTCGATCGAGAGCAGCTCATCGCGCACCAGGCTGGCGAACACGAACAGCAGGCCCGGCAGGCGGAAATCGAAGCGGCCCTCGATGGCGTGGCGCTGGATGCTCAGGAAGTCGTGCAGTGTCCAGACGCTGTCGACGCTGTCGAGACCCTGGGCATGGGCCTGCACGGTCTGCACCAGGGCGCTGATGGTGCGCTGCTGGGCACGGTCGAAGGCGCGACGGGCGACGAGCTGCTCGCTGTCACTCCAGCCGCTGTCCCCATGGGACGGAGTGGCCGATCCGGGTGCCGATCCAGACACCGCTGCGGGCACGGATGCGTCAGCAGGTGCTGTTCGGTGCTCGGCTGCCTCGTTCACTACCTTGAGGTGTTGTTCAAAAGACCTTTTGGAACTTACAGCGCCCGTTCTCAGGCCGCGAGCGCGGATCGCTGAAGGCGGTGGCAGGCGGGCAGCTCGTACCAGGGCAGGGCTGGATGGCTGTGGTGCTCGCGGTGGTAGCCGAAGTGGAAGCAGGCCAGCAGCGAAAGCGGTTCGGGCCAGGCCAGGGTGATGGCGCCGTGGGGGGCGGCCGTGGCCAGGCCCCGGTGGGGCAGGTAGGTGCCGAACAGGAACAGCTGCAGGGAGCTGAGCGCCAGGGGAAGCATCCAGACGGTGAGCACGGCCTCGATGCCGTGGCCATGCAGGGCTGAGGCCGCCAGGGCCGTGACGCCCCAGAGGGCCACCAGCAGGGTGAGGGAGGCGGGGCTGAGATAGCCGGCCAGGAAGCGCAGGTACCAGCGGACCGCCCCCGGCTGGTGCGGGGCGTGGAAGTCGGGATCGCGGTCGCTGCCGGGGGCGCGGTGGTGGAGCAGGTGGTTGCGGCGGCAGAGCCGGTAGGGCAGGCAGGCGTAGAGCCCCAGGGCCAGGCTGCCGAGGCGGTCGTTGAGGCCTGGGGCACCGGGCACCAGGGAGCGGTGCATGGCGTCGTGACCGACGATGAACAGGCCCGTCTGGAGCTGCGTGCGCAGCAGCACCAGCACCAGCAGGACCCCCGCCGGTAGGGCCGGAGCGAGGGTCAGCAGCAGGATCAGGCTGAGGCACCAGCCGCCGATCAGCACCAGGGCCAGGGCGGTGCCTCGGGCGATCACTTGCCGAGCTTGAGCAGTTCGGCAGGGGACGCCAGCAGGTCGATGGCCACGAAGTAGATCTTGTTGTCGGGATCGAGCAGGAAGCGCCAGGCCACGTTCATGCCCACACCGGCGCCGAACCAGGGGGTCTGCACCTTGCCGGTGACCTTGATCTGGTTGAAGCCGCCATCGGCCGGCTCGCTGTAACCCCGTTCGGGGATCAGGCGCAGGTTCTGGCATTCCTCGCGGAAGAAACGCAGGATCGCATCAGCTCCCACGATCGGCCGCTGGAAGGGCGGCTGCAGGGCGCCGTCGGCCAGGAACAGCTGGATCAGGCTGTCGAAGTCGTTGGCGTTGAGCCGCTCCATGTAGGCGACCACCGTGGGATTGAGCACCCCCTCGATGAAGATCTTGGTGCGCTTCTCCTCGGCGGTGGGCACTTCCACCGGCTCCATCACGCGTTGGCCTTCGCCCTTGCCGGGGTCGAAGCCCATGTCCACCACGAAGTTACGCAGCACGGTGATCTGCTGGCCGGACTCCATGCCGCGCAGGCTGGCCAGCACGGAGGCGGCGTTGGCGGAAAGGGCGTAGCCCTCGGGAATCGGAGCCACGCTGCCCTCATCCATCCAGACGCCCAGCTGATACCAGAAGCCCAGCTTGATGTTCACCGACCAGTTGGCGTAGGTGCGGCAGATCTCGGTGTCGGCGCGGTTGGCCAGATCGCACATCGCCTGGCTCTGGTCGCTGAAGGACATCGCCTTGATCCGGTTCAGAACCGGCTCGGCGAACTGCATCCGGGCCGCGCCGGGGGCGGCGATGGTGATGGTCTTGCCCATCTCCAGATAGGCGTACCAGATCAGGGCCAGCTGATCTTCGGCGCTGAGCAGCTTGTAGCGGGCGGTGAGGGCGGGAACGGCCTCGGCTGAGAGCGTTTCAGGAAAAATCCTGGTGGCCTTGTCCAGCGTGAACATGGGGCGTGGCTCCGGAGATCAAAGGTCCGTCTCAAAAGGTAGGCGGTGCCTCCCCCCCTCGCCTGGTGTGGGGACCCGCCATGGCCTTCAGCCCGGCGGCAGCAGGGCCAGGGCGGTGGCCAGGCTGTCGGCTTCGGCGGCCGCCTTGTCGCGGCGCCAGCGGGCGATGCGGGGAAAGCGCACGGCGATGCCGCTGCGGTGCCGGCGGGAGCGCTGCAACCCCTCGAAGGCCAGCTCGAACACCTGCAGCGGCTCAACGGCCCGCACCGGGCCGAAGCGTTCGCTGGTATGGCCGCGGATCCAGCGGTCGAGCTCGGCGATCTCGCCATCGTCGAGGCCGGAATAGGCCTTGGCGAAGCTCACCAGCCGCCCATCGCCGTCCCAGAGTCCGAAGGTGTAGTCGGTGAAGAGGTTGGCGCGGCGGCCGCTGCCGGCCTGGGCGTAGAGCAGCACCGCATCGAGCCGGTGGGGATCGAGCTTGTGCTTCCACCAGTGGCCGCGCCGCCGGCCGGCCAGGTAGGGCGAGGCAGCGGCCTTGAGCATCAGCCCCTCAGCTCCCGCGTCCCGGGCCTGCTGGCGGCGGCTCTCCAGCTGCTCCCAGCTGGCCAGGGGCAGCAGGGGGGAAAGGCGCAGGCGCCCGGCGCCATGGCTGTCCGCCGCCCGCTGCCAGTGCTGGACCAGGGCTTCCAGGGCGGCCCGGCGCCGGCTCAGGGGCCAGGGGCGGCGGTCCTCGCCCCCCTCCTCCAGCAGGTCGTAGGCCAGGAACACCACGGGACAGGACTCCAGCAGCCGCCGGCTGTGGGTCCTGCGGCCCAGCCGCCGCTGCAGTTCGGCGAAGGCGGCGGGCCGATCGGCATCCTGGGGCCACACGATCAGCTCGCCATCGAGCACCGTGCCGTCGGCCAGGCCCGCCGCCGCCTCCATCAGCTCTGGAAAGGCCTCGTTGATCAGCTCCTCCCCCCGGCTCCAGAGGAAGCTGGAGCCTTGGCGACGGATCAGCTGGCCGCGGATGCCGTCCCACTTCCACTCGCAGAGCCAGGCGCGGAACGGGCCCGGCAGCGGCGGCTCCCCCTGCGGGGCCGGCGGCAGCGCTGAGGCCAGGAAGAAGGGATAGGGCCGGCTGGTGGCCGCCTCCTGGCTGGCGGCGGGAGCGATCAGCTGGCTGTAAGCCCGCGCCGAGGGGGTGAAAGCCCCCATCAGCCGGTGGGCCAGCAGCGGCTCCTCCAGGCCGCTGAGGCGCGCCAGGGCGCGGATCACCAGCCCGCGGGCCACCCCCACCCGCAGGCCACCGCTGAGCAGCTTGTTCGCCACCAGGAGTTCGCCGGGCTCGAGGGCGCTCCACAGCTCCCGCACGGCCCGGGCCTGGGGCTCACCCTCCAGGGCGGCGAGGGCGGGCAGCAGCACCTCCATCCAGTGATGCAGCGGCTGGCCGGGAGCGGCCTTCGGGATGCTTCCGGCCCCGCCGGCCTGCGGCCCGTCCGGCCGCACCTGCTCCCAGAGCAGAGCCACGGTTTCGGCCGAATCGCCCACCTGGGCGTAGCACTCCTCGAACAGCCATGCGGGCAGCGCCGTGCCCTCCAGACAGATACGCCGCAGGCGCAGGCCGGTGATCAGGCGGCGGCGTTGCTTGCCCAGCAGCACCTGCAGGGCCCAGGCGGCATCGGCGGGATCGGCGCAACGGAAGTAGGCCACCAGGGCCTCCACCTTGGCGCCGGTGCCGGTGACCGCATCCAGCTCGGCATAGAGCTCAGCGAACCGGCGCATGGGCTGGGGGGGCTGGCCGGCGAGGCTAGGGCCGCGGTGCCGGCCGGACCGGCTCAGCCGCCGTTGTGCAGCAGGGCCGCCTCCACCGTGAGGCCGGGGCCGAAGGCCAGGGCCAGCCAGGGCCCGGGTGCCTGGCGGCGGCGCAGCCGCTCGAGGATGAACAGGATCGTGGCCGAGGACATGTTGCCGTGCCTGTGCAGCACCTCTTCCGATGCGTCGATCTGCTCGGCTGCCAGGCCGAGGGCCTCGGCACTGGCCTGCAGGATGCGCGGGCCGCCGGGGTGCAGGGCCCAGGCGCCGATGGCGTTGATCTCGAGGTCCCGGCGGCGCAGCCACTGCGCCAGCCAGGGCCGCAGCCGGGCCGCCACCGCGTCCGGCACGCGGGGCGAGAGGCCCATGGCGAAGCCGTGGTCGCCGATCCGCCACGACATCAGATCCGCCGTGTCGGGGATCACGGTGGAGCCGGAGGCCAGCACCCGCAGCCCCGTGGCGCCGCCGGCGGGATCCGGCGCGGCTTCCGGTGCGGCGCTGGCGACGAGGGCGGCGGCGCCGTCAGCGAAGAGGGCATTGGCCACCACCTTCTCCGGATCCCAGCCGTAGTGGAGGTGCAGGCTGCAGAGCTCCAGGGCGCAGAGCAGCACGCAGGCCCGGGGATCGGCCTCCACGAAGGCCCGTGCCACGCGCAGGCCGTTGAGGGCCCCGTGGCAGCCCATGAAACCCACCTGGGTGCGCTCCACATCGATGTGCAGGGGCAGCTGGCCCACCAGCTCCAGGTCGAACCCCGGCGCCTCGAATCCCGTGCAGCACACCGTCACCAGGTGGGTGATGCGCTCCGGCACCACCGCCGCATCGGCCAGGGCGCGGCGGCAGGCCGCCAGCGCCAGGGGCCCGGCATGGCGGGCGAAGCGCTGCATGCGCTCGGCGGTGGAGGGGCTGCGCTCGCCGTAGAAGGGCAGCCGCACGGCGATGCCGCTCTCGGGCTCGCCGCTCTCCAGCAGCACGCTGTGGCGGCTGCGCACCCGGGTGCGGCGCTGGATGCGTTCCACCACCGCCTCCCGGGCGGCCGAATCGGCACCGACGCGCCGGGCCAGGGCGGCCCCATCCCCCGGCCCCACCGCGTAGGCGGGAATCGCCGTGCCGATGCCGCGAATCGTCAGCGGCATGGCAGGGAGGCCGGCAGGCCGGCGGGCGGGTGGTTGAGCTGGCGAATCAAGCGCCGCGGCAGGGCGGGCAGGCGGGTGGCCAGCTGGAACAGGGCGGCGGCGGCGGCGGGGTGGCGCAGCAGGCTGGCCAGGGCCCGGCAGTGACGTTGCCGGCGGCCGATCAGCCGCCGGTGGCTGCACGCCCACTGGCGCTCGAGGGCCGGATCCCAGCGCTGCAGTCCCTGCAGCACCAGGGGGGTGGCGGCCACGGCGGCGCTCAGGGCCCAGCCCATCCCCTCGCCGGTGAAGGGCTCCACATAGCCGGCCGCGTCACCGAGCACCAGAAAGCGCTCCCCCGCCAGGGGGGTGGCCTGGCGGCTGAGGGGCGGAGTGCACTGCCAGCGGGCGGCGGCCAGATCCGTGGGGAGGGCAAAGCCCGCCTGCTGCAACACCACCGCGGCGGCGGCGGCGGGTCCACCGGCCTCCGCCAGCAGGCCGGGATCGAAGGCGGCGGCCAGATCGAGGCGGCCGTCCTCCAGACGCACCAGGCCCACATAGCCCCGGCGGCCCACGGCCATGTGAATGCAGCCGGCGGGGTAGGCCGAGGCGGCGCTGCCGGTGCCGGGGAGCATGCAGCCGGCTCCCAGCCGCGAGCCGGGCCGCACACGCACACTGCTGCCGACCACCTGCTCCAGGCAGCGGTGGGCCAGGCCCGCGGCCACCAGCACCACAGCAGCGCGCACCTGGTTCTGGCGGCGCTGGCCCGAGGCGCAGAGGCTGACGCTGCGCCAGCCGGCCCCGGCCGGCCCCAGGCGGGCGCTGGTGCCGGGCCTGAAGCTGGCGCCGGCCGCGATCGCTGCCTCCACCAGGGCCTGATCGAAGCGCTCCCGCGAGAGGGCCCGGCCTTCCGGCAGGGGCAGGCTGGCCTGGTGGCCCCCCAGCCCCAGGCGGATCCGCTCCAGGGGCACGGCGCCCTGGCGCTCGATCAGCGCGTCGAGGCCCATGGCGGCCAGCACCGAGCGGGCCTGGCCGTTGAGGCAGCAGCCACACACCTTCCAGCGCGGGAAGCGACGCTTCTCCACCAGCAGCACCTGCAGGCCGTGACGGGCCAGATCAAGGGCCGCCATGGCGCCGGCGGGGCCGGCGCCCACCACCACCGCATCCCAGTCGCAGGCAGAGGAGCGCCGGGGGGAAGGCAACTCAGGCACGGCTCCAGCGCAGAAGGTAACGCTCAGGCCAGCAGCGCCGCAGCTCGAAGCCGGCCAGCCCCGCCCGTGCCGCCATGGCGCTCACCTCGGCCAGCCGGAACGCGGCGCGCACCGACAGGGGCCCATCGGTGTGCACCACCGGCGAACGGCTGAGCAGGCGCGTGCCGGCCCAGGCCAGGGCGAAGCCCAGGGGGCTACGGATGAGGTCGTTGACCAGCACCAGCCGGCCGGCACGCCGGGCCATCAGGGCCAGCAGACGCTCGGCGTCGGCATTGTCGAGATGGTGCAGAAACAGGGAGGTGAGCATCACGTCGTAGCCCTCGGGGCTGGCGGCAGCGCCCCCCTCGGGCCAGGGATCGGCGAGGGCGTCGGCGCAGAAGAAGCGCACCGCCGCTCCGCGCCGGCTGGCATTGGCACGGGCGATGGTCACCGCCTCGGGGTTGAGGTCGCAGCCCTCCACGATCAGCTCGAGGCCCAGGCGCCGGGCCGCCAGGGCCAGGTCGATGGCGGTGTCGCCGCCGCCGCAGGCCAGGTCGAGCAGCCGCAGCGGTTGGGCGGGCTGGCGGCGGGCCAGCTCGCGGATCGGCGCCAGCAGGCTGGCGGAGCAGCGGCTGATGGCGTTGATGCGGCGCAGCCCCGCCAGGGCCCGTTCGTGCTCAGCCGGATCCAGCCCCGGCTGATCCATCAGCTCCGGCAGGCGTTGCCGGCTCGCCAGCGGGATCGGCATGGCTGCTGTGGGGGGCTGAGGGGGAATCCATGCTGGCGCGCTCGGCCGCGAAGCCGCCCTGCAGCGGCTCGGTGCTGATGCCCTCCACCTCGCGCAGGTAGCGGGCCAGGCCGTCGCTGTGGCCGTGGGTCACATACACCTGGCTGGCGCCTGTGTCGCGCACGCTCTGCAGCAGGCCGTTCCAGTCGGCGTGGTCGCTCATCACGAAGCCGCGCTCGTAGCCGCGGCGGCGGCGGGCGCCGCGCACGGCCATCCAGCCGCTCACGAAGGCCGTCTGGGGGGCCTTGAACCGCTTCATCCAAGGCGAGCGGTGGGCTGAGGGCGGCGCGATCAGCAGCCTCCCGGCCAGGGAGTCCCCCTTCGCCAGGCCACTCACCGGCCGGGTGGGGGGCATGGCCACGCCGGCCTGGCGGTAGGCCGGCATCAGGGCCTCCACGGCACCGTGCAGCAGCACCTCCTCGTGCACACCGATGGCGGCCAGTTCGGCCAGCAGGCGCTGCGCCTTGCCGAAGGCATAGGCGAACAGCAGCGAAGGCCGCTCCGGGGCCGCCTGCCACCAGGCCCGGATCTGCCGCGCCACCGCGGCGCCGCTCTGCCAGCGGTAGATCGGCAGGGCGAAGGTGGCCTCGGTGATGAACACGTCGGCCGGCACCGGCTCGAAGGGGGCACAGCTGGGGTCGGCGCAGCGCTTGTAGTCGCCACTCACCAGCCAGCTCTCGCCGGCGGCCTCCAGGCGGATCTGGGCGCTGCCGAGCACGTGGCCGGCGGCATGAAACGACACGCGGGCTCCGCCGATGCGCAGCACCTCCCCATAGGCCACCGGCAGGAGGTTGATGCCGGCCCCCAGGCGCTGGCGCAGGATCGGCTCGCTGGCATCGATCGCCCAGTACTCAGCGCAGCCGGGCCTGGCGTGGTCGGCATGGGCATGGGTGATCAGGGCGCGGGGCACCGGCCGCCAGGGGTCGATCCAGGCCGCCGCCGCCGGGCAGTAGAGCCCCTGGGGCGTGAGCTGGAGCAGGCCGTCGGCGGGCAGGGGCATGGGGCTGACGCGGCGGCGTCATCCTGGCCACAACCGCGGGCAGGCCTCAGCCGTTGACACCTCCGCCAGGCCTGCCTAGGCAGAAGACGGGAGCGCAGGGCCCCGTTTCTCCCCGCGCCGGTAACCATGACGCTCGAGAGCTTCCGCGACGAGCTGGCCGCCACCGCCTGCTCCCTGGCGGCCCAGGCCAAGGGCCTGCTGGCCGCCGATGAATCCACGGCCACGATCGGCAAGCGCTTCGCCGCCATCGGCGTGGAGAACAGCGAGGAGAACCGTCGCGCCTACCGCAGCCTGCTGGCCTCCACCCCAGACCTCGACGACCACATCAGCGGCGTGATCCTCTACGAGGAAACCCTCTTCCAGGACAGCGTCAGCGCCGACGGCAGGCCGGGCCCGCCGATCGTGGACTTGTTCGCGAGCCAGGGGATCGTGCCCGGCATCAAGGTGGATCAGGGGGTGGAGCCCTTGGCCGGGGGTCTGCCGGGCGAGAGCTGGTGCACGGGGCTGAAGGGGCTGCAGGCCAGGGCGGCCCGCGCCTATGACCGTGGCGCCCGTTTCGCCAAGTGGCGCGCCGTGCTCACGATCTCGCCGGAGGGTGCCCCGTCGGAACTGGCCGTGCGCGAGAACGCCTGGGGCCTGGCCCGTTACGCCCGCAGCGTGCAGGAGCAGGGGCTGGTGCCGATCGTGGAGCCGGAGATCCTCATGGATGGCGAGCACGACATCGAGACCACCGCCGCGGTGCAGGAGTGGGTGCTGCGCACGGTGTACGAGGCGCTCAGCCGCAACGGCGTGTTTCTCGAAGGCAGCGTGCTCAAGCCCTCGATGACCCTGCCGGGCATGGCCTGCGCCAGCCCTCCGAGTGCGGATCTGGTGGCGCAGTTCACGCTGCGCACCCTGGAGCGCACGGTGCCGGTGAGTGTGCCGGCGATCCTGTTTCTCTCCGGCGGCTTGAGCGAGGAGGAGGCGAGCGTGTATCTGAACGGCATCAACCGTGCCATCTCCCCGGCCCCCTGGCACCTGGGCTTCTCCTATGGGCGTGCGCTGCAGCAGTCGTGCCTGAAGCACTGGGCCGGCCATAACGTGACGGCAGGCCAGCAGGCGCTGTTGGCGCGGGCCCGGGCCAACGGCCAGGCCGCCCAGGGCTTCTATGTGGCCGGCTCGGAGCCCTCCGACGGGGCGCCGCTGTTCGAGGCGAACTACAGCTACTGAAAGCCCTTCTCACTGCCATTGATCACCCGGCGCACCCTGGTGAGGGAATCATCGACAGCGCCGAGGCGATCTGAGCGTGGTGGAGACAGCCGAGAAGCGAGCGCTGGCTGCGGCTGGGCATTCAGGTGCACCAGCTGGCCGATTGACCTGTGAAGGGTGAAAATGGCGATCGATGGGGTGACGTGTGAGGTGCTCAGGGTCAGCAGCCTCGTTTGGCCCCTGCGTCAGTCTGTGCAAGTGGTTTGCGCACCCGGGACCCACAGCCAGCTGCTGGGCAGCGGTGGGCAGATCGCATGGCTGAAAGAGGATTTCGTGAATCGGCTGCTCGCACCCCCCTGAGGTTCTCGCAAGGGAATGCCTTAGTCATTCCACTTGCAGGCGGCGGTAAGAGTTCTCAACAACAGCACATCCGCCTCGCCAAAGACCTTGCACGAAATCTCCAGGAACAGTCAATGACTAAAACCATCACGACCATTTGGGACCCAGCCGCACACCTCTCGACTGCCGATGATATCGTGGCTTATTTGGAAGCTGCACTTCAGATGGTGATCCTCAGCTTGTCGCAGCTGCCTTGGGCGATATAGCTAGAGCCAAAGGCATGAGCCAAGTTGCACCTGATGCTGGCCTTAGTAGAGCAAGTTCGTACAAGTCATTATCCTCTTCGGGCAACCCTGAGCTTGCAACAGTATTGAAGGTGATTGCGGCGCTGGGTTTGGAATTGCATGTCCCCCAACAACTCACTGCTACGCCATCCCAATCACCCTGCCTGCCTCTCAGGGGCATCGTTAGCCCGCTGCCAGCAAGCCGAAGAACTGCCAATGCCTCCTGAACCTCATCCCCTCTCGGTGCTTGCAGCCGCCGTCCCTGTTCGAAGCAAACCTTCTGCATATCCGGAACCCTTCGCATCGCCGATGGCCGGACGAGCAAAGCGGCAGTCAGGTGAGCAGTTTGGGCTATCGAACTTCGGCGTTAACCTCACACACCTTGCGCCGGGTGCAGTCTCTTCACTGCGGCACGCACACACGAAGCAAAACGAGTTTATCTCTATCCTGAAGGGACATCCCACACTGCATTCAGACCAGGGGAAAACCAAACTTTCACCTGGAATGTGTGCCGGATTCAAGGCCGGCTCAGGCAATGCTCATCGTTTGATCTATGGCACCGATACTGACGTTGTTTATCTTGAGGTTGGTGATCGTAGAGTCGGCGACAGCGCGGCCTATCCAGACGACGATCTCAAGAGACGACGATCTCAAGGCCCTGCTGATTGAAGGTGAGTGGCAGGTTGTTCACAAGGACGGTACTCGATTTGAGTGACTTGTCAGCCAAGCTGCAGAATCGGACGACGCCGACGGTCCCACCGCTTGCCAACAGCGGTGGCTGAGCAGCAGTTTAGGTTTTGATACTCATTGGGTTATTCATTCCCCTCTACTACACTACCCTGCTCGCCGACGAGAATCCGTGCAAGCAATCGTATGTACAGAGTATGGATCTCCTGATGTATTACAGCTCATGGATGTTGAGAAACCTGTTCCAAGAGACAACGAATTACTCATCAGAATCAATGCAACCTCAGTAACATCAGCCGACCTACGCATTCGCAAGGCCGATCCATTCCTGATCCGATTATTCTACGGTTTCTCACGGCCTAAACCCAACACGATCCTGGGTTCGGAGCTGGCCGGCGAAATTGAAGCCGTTGGCAGAGATGTAAGCCGTTTCAAAGCAGGTGACTCAGTGTTTGCCGGCGCAGGCACCAGTCTGGGTGCCAATGCTGAATATTGTTGTCTCCCAGAAGACGGAGCCGTTGCGATCAAGCCTGCCAATCTCAGCGATGCAGAGGCTGCTGCCATTCCTTTTGGAGCCACCACTGCCCTGTTCTTTCTGAGAGACAAGGGTCGGATTGAAAGCGGTCAGCAGGTGTTGATCCATGGGGCTTCAGGGGCATTAGGTATGGCTGCCGTGCAGCTGGCCAAGTTCTTTGGGGCTCAAGTAACTGGTGTATGCAGCACGAATAAGGTGGGGCTGGTGAAGGATCTGGGGGCTGACAACGTTATTGACTACACCAAGGATGAATTTACGCACAGTGGCAACACATACGACATTATCTTTGACACCAATGGCAACAGCCTGTTTTCAGGTTGCCTGCGCTCATTGAAACCCAACGGAGTCTATCTCAGGGCGGTTCACTTCAGCCCGTTTCCTGTGCTCAGGGGGTTGTGGACTTCCATCTGGAGTAACAAAAGAGTGCTCGGTGGAATGGCAATCGAGCGCAAGCAGGATCTGGTTTTTCTGAAAACATTAATTGAGCAAGGCCACATGAAGCCAGTTATCGACAGGTGTTATCCGCTTGGGCAGACTGCTGACGCTCACAGGTATGTGGAACAAGGGCAGAAGAAGGGACATGTGATCATCACCGTGGCGCACCACGGCAGCGCCTGATCACAGGTACAACTCGTCTGCGCCCTGAGAGGGCCAAGCCGGTTCGATCAGAGTTCTGCCCAATCGAATCGTCGCCCCATCAAATTCGCATCCGCCATCATCATGGATACACCAAACTGACACACCTTCAGCAACCGGCAGGAATGCTGCAGCTCCTGAGGCGGCCGTGATCACTGAGCCACAAGTCAAACCCTTGGGGCAAACCATGGCCTAAGGCGTGCTTCTACTGTGGTGAGCCTGCCGAGGCGATGCTGCCCAGGCCACCAGATCAAGGCCATGCCAGCGGCAGCCTCGCTGCCGGCATCCAGCAGCAAGGCTGACAGTGGGCTTTGCGCCGCTCACCAGGCACTCAGAGAACCCCCAGCACCAGCTGGATCATGGTGAAACCTGCCAGGCCCGCCAGCGCGAGCAGGGCGGGGAGACCGGAAAGACCCATGGCCACACATCCATCTGAACGCTTTCTAAAGCAAATCTAAAGGGGTGCCAGCAGCGAGGGCTACCGCTGGCCCGATCGCATGGGTTTGTCACAAATCCCTCAGCCGGTCAGCGCAAAGCCGCTGACTCCCCCCAGCAGGCCTGCCACTGCGCCGGTGAGCAGGCAGGCCAGGGTTGAGGCCAGCAGCACCCGCCAGGCCAGCCGGCCCACCACCGCCGACTGCTCCGGTGCCAGGGCCCCCAATCCGCCCACAAAAATGCCCAGTGAAGGCAGGTGGGCAAAGCCGCAGAGCGCGTAGGCCAAGATCACCACCGAGCGGGGCTCGCTCCAGACCCCCTCCTGCACGCTGGCGGCCAGGCTCACATAGGACGGCACTTCCGTTGCCACCAGACGCAGGGCCAGCAGCTCGGCGGCTGGCAGCGCGTCTGCCGATGGCACGCCGATCATCCACACGAAGGGCAGAAACACCCAGGCCAACAGGGATTGCAGGGTGGCCTGGGGCTGGCCCACCCAGCTGCCCAGCCAGCCGATGCCCCCATTCGCCAACTCCAGCATGCCCACGAAGGCCACCAGCACGGCCGTGATGCCAAGGGCCAGCTTCAGGCCGTCGTTGGCGCCCCGGCTGATGGCCTCCACGCTGCTGCCGTAGCGGGCACCCTCCGCCAGCTCCGCCAGCGCCGTCCGCGACGGCCCATCGGCTGGCGGATCAGAGTTCAGCGGTTCCGGCACCAGGATCCGCGCCATCATCACCGCCGCCGGGGCACTCAACAGATTGGCGGTGATCAGGTGCCCGGCAATGCCAGGAATGTGGGGCTCCAGCACACCCACGTAGAGCCCCAGCATCGTGCTGGCGATGGTGGCCATGCCCGCCGTGATCACCACCGCGATCTCGTGGGGCCTGGCGCTGGCCAGATAGGGGCGGATCGTGAGCATCGATTCAATCCCCACGAACACATTGCTGGCGGTGGCGATGGCCTCAATGCCCGTGATTCCCAGGCTGCGGCGGAAGAAGCGGGCCAGGGTATGAATCAGCCGCTGCAGGATTCCCAGGTGATAGAGCAGGGCTGTGAGGGCGGCGAAGAAGATGGCGATCGGCAACACCTGGAAGGCCAGGATCAGCCCCACGCTTCCCTCTTCGCCAGCGGGGATCGCCAATTGCCCGAACACGAATTCCGCTCCCGTGCGTGCCGGCGCCAGCAGTGCCACCACAGCCCCATTGAGCCAGGCAAACAGCAACCGGCCGATCGGCAGCTGAAACAGCAGAAACCCGAGCGCCAGCTGGGTGACGATGGCCACGGCGATCAGCCGCCAGGGCATGGCCCGGCGGTCCTGCGAGCAGAGCCACGCCAGCAGCAGCAACAGCAGGATTCCCAGGATCCCTCGCGCCGCCTGCCAGACCATGGTTCCCCGCACACGGCTGCCGGCTGGGCGTCAACCTACCTGTCCGTGTCCAGCCCCTAGCCTCAGCCCCGCGCTCCTCCGCTTCTGTGCATCCCCACAGCGCTCAGGCCGTGCCCGAGGGCTTCCTCAAGCTTGTGGAGACGGAGCTGCTGCCAGGGCTGCTGATCCGCAGCCTCCACCCCCATGACCCGGTGGTGGTGGAGCGACTGCCCGCCCCCTGGCGGGCTCTCGGCAGCGGCAACTACGCGGCGGTGCTGCTCCATCCCCAGCACAGCGGGCTGGTGGTGAAGGTGTATGCCCCGGGGCGCCCGGGCCTGCCCCAGGAAGCCGAGGTGTATCGCCGCATCGGCATCCATCCCGCCTTCTCCGTCTGCCACCACGTGGGCGGCAGCTATCTGGTGCTGAAGCGCCTGCATGGCACCACCCTCTACAACTGTGTGCGCCAGGGGGTGCCGATACCGCTGCAGGTGATCCGCGACATCGACGCCGCCATCGCCTACGCCCAGAGCCGCGGCCTGCATGGCCACGATGTGCATGGCCGCAACGTGCTGCTGCACCGGGACCGGGGCCGGATCGTGGACATCTCCGACTTCCTCAATCCCGAGCCCTGCTTTGCCTGGCGCGATCTGCGCCGGGCCTATCACCTCATCTATAGGCCGCTGATCGCCCCGCTGCGTCTGCGGGTTCCCACCCCCTTGCTGGAGCGGCTGCGGCGCGGCTACCGCCTCTACCGGCGGCTGCGATCCCGGCCCTGATCAGCGGCTCATGGCCAGCATCTTTTCAATGGGCGCCAGGGCCCGCTGGCGCAGCTCCTCGTCGAGCTCGATCGCCGGAGCCATGCCGTGCAGGCACTGCCACAGCTTCTCCAGGGTGTTGAGGCGCATGTAGGGGCAGGCGTTGCAGCTGCAGCCATCGGCGCCCGGCACCTCGAAGAACGCCTTGTGCGGCACCCGCAGGCGCATCTGGTGCAGGATGCCGGGCTCGGTGAGCACGATGAACGCCGGCGCCTCGCTGACCGCCGCCCGCTCCAGCAGGCGGCTGGTGGAGCCGATGAAGTCGGCCAGATCCAGCAGGTGCTGCTGGCATTCGGGGTGGGCCAGCACCTCGGCGTCGGGGTGCTCCAGCTGCAGTTGCAGCAGCGCCTGTTCGCTGAAGGTTTCATGCACCATGCAGCTGCCCGGCCAGAGGGTGAGCTCACGGCCGCTCTGGCGCTGCACCCAGCGGCCCAGGTTCTGATCGGGGGCGAACAGAATCGGCCGGTCGCTGGGCAGTTGCCGCACCAGATCCACCGCGTTGCTGCTGGTGCAGATCAGATCGCTCTGGGCCTTCACCGCCGCCGAGCAGTTGATGTAGCTCACCACCAGGTGCTCGGGGTGCTCGGCCCGGAAGGTGGCGAAGCGATCGGCGGGACAGGCGTCCGCCAGGGAGCAGCCGGCTTCGAGATCCGGCAGCAGCACCGTCTTGCCGGGATTGAGGATCTTGGCCGTCTCGGCCATGAAGTGCACGCCGCAGAACACGATCACGTCGGCGTCGGTGGCGGCGGCCTTGCGGGCCAGCTCGAGGGAGTCGCCGATGAAGTCGGCGATGTCCTGCACCGCCTCCTCCTGGTAGTAGTGCGCCAGGATCACGGCATTGCGCTGGCGCCGCAGGGCCTCGATCGCCGCCGGCAGTTCGTTCGCCTGCGGCCGCTGTTCAGCCCCGGGCTGGCCCGCGGGGGCGCGCTCTGCCGACCGGCTGATGGCGTTGTGGGTGGCGGCGAACACCAACCGGGCACCTCGGCGGGCAGGATGGCGCCAGCCTAGGCAGAGGTGGATGGCAATCCTGCGCCTGGCTGTGGTGGGGGATCCGCACGGGGCCTGGGATGGCAGCGACGCCGCCCTGTTGGAGCGCATCGCCCCCGATGCCCTGCTGGTGGTGGGGGACCTCAGCGACGGTGAGCTGCGCATCGCCGCCACCCTGCGCCGGCTCTCCCTGCCTGTGGCCTGCATTCTCGGCAACCACGACGCCGGCCAGGACGCCTCCGGTCGCACCCTGCAGCGGCAGCTCAATGCCCTTGGCGAGCTGCACTGCGGCTGGGGATTGCGCGAGTTGCGGCCCCCCGGGCTGGCGGTGGTGGGCGGGCGGCCCGGCACCGCCGGCGGGGGGTTCCACATCTCCCGGGCCGTGACGGCGGTTTATGGACCGCTGGAGCTGGAGGAGTCGGCGCGGCGGATCGCAGCGGCAGCCGGGCAGGCCGACCCGACCCTGCCCCTGGTGCTGCTGGCCCACTGCGGCCCGGCGGGGCTGGGCAGTGCCGCCAGCGACCCCTGCGGACGCGACTGGAAGAAACCCGCCTGCGACTGGGGCGACCAGGATCTGGCCCTGGCGATCCGCCGCATCCGCAGCCAGCGCCCCCTGCCCCTGGTGGTGTTCGGCCACATGCACCACCAGCTCAGACGCGGCCAGGGCCTGCGCCGCAGCCTCTGCCTGGACCGGGCCGGCACCGTGTACCTCAATGCCGCCAGCGTGCCCCGCCACGGCCGGGACCCGGCCGGCCGGGAGCTGCGCCATTTCAGCTGGGTGGAGCTGCAGGTGAGCGCTGGCCTGCAGAGCCGGGTGCTGCAGGCCAGCCACCGTTGGTATGGCCTGGACGGCCAGCTGCTCTACGAGGAGCGGCTGCATGAGCAGCGCCTGCCTCCCTCCCCCCGCGCCGCCTCGCTGCCGTGCTGATCCTGGCCTGCATCAGCAGCCATGGTTACGGCCACGGCTCCCGCAGCGCCGCCGTGCTCACCGCCCTGCACCAGCTGCGGCCCCACTGGCGGCTGGTGCTGTCCACGGCCCTGCCGCCGGCTTTTCTGGCCACCGCCTTCGGGCCTGTGCCGGTGATCCACCGCCCCTGCCAGTGGGATGTGGGCGTGCTGCAGGCCGATGCCCTCGGTGCCGATCCCGCCGCCACCCTGGCGGCACTGGAGGCCCTTGAGCAGCGGCTGCCCGCCCAGTTGGAGCGTGAGCTGGCCTGGCTGCGCCAGCAGCAGCAGCCGGTGCTGGTGCTGGGCGATGTGCCCCCGGCGGCGGCCCTGCTGGCCCATGCCCTCGATGCCCCTCTGGTCTGGCTGGCCAGCTTCGGCTGGGATGCCATCTATGGGGCCTTCGGCTCGGCCTTCGATCCCTGGGTGCGGCGCAGCCGCAGCCTCTACCGCCGCGGCCAGCTGCTGCTGCACTGTCCGCTGTCGCTGCCGATGCCCTGGGGACTGCGGGAGATCGCCATCGGGCTGACCGCCGGCGAGCCCCGCCAGGACGGCGCCGCCCTGGCCCAGGACCTGGGGCTTCGGGCCGAGCGTGACCGCAACGTGCTGATCAGTTTCGGGGGCCTGGGCCTGCCGCTTGACCCGGGCCTGCTGCAACGCTGGCCCCACCACCGCTTTGTCGGCCACGATCCGTCTCTGGGGGCGGCGGCCAACGGGCGGGTGCTGCCGGCCTCCCTGCGCCCCCTGGAACTCATGGGCCACTGCGGCCGGCTGATCACCAAGCCGGGGTACAGCAGCTTCTGCGAGGCCATGCGCTACGGGGTGGGGATCCATCTGGTGCACCGCAGCGGCTTCGCCGAGGCGCCCGTGCTGGAGCGCGACCTGCAGCGTCATGGCTGGCACCGCCTGCTCAGCCAGGCCCAGCTGCGTAGCGGCGACTGGGAGCTGGACCGCCCGCTGCTGCCCCCCCGCCAGGGCCCGTTGCCGGGGGACGGGGCGCGGCAGGCGGCCGAGGCCATCGCCGCCCTGGGGGCAGACCTGGGCGGCCCGGCGCAGCAGTGAGCAGCACGTGATCAGCAGTTTCGATCAATCACCCCGCCGTGATCGGCGTTCCTGTTGCTCAGCGCCCCAAGTTTCCTGTGCTGGCGGTGTGTTCAACCGTTTGGCGTGATTGTTGATACGAGTAGACGCCTGTGTGATTGGCACAGATGCAATCCGGATCGCCGCCTGGGGTAGCCAAATTGCTGCGCAACATTTTGTGTGACTTTTGTTTCATTTTTTCGCCAAGGCAACAGCAATCCTGGGTACGGCAGCCTCTGTTACGGCTCTGCCCCTGGTGATGGCGCCCGCTGCCCTGGCGTCCCAGCCCTCAGGGGCCTACGGGCTGCCCAACTCCCTCCAGGTGGACGAAAGCGCTGACGGCCGCATCGCCAGCGCCACCCCGCCCAGCGCCGCTGGAGCCGGCAGCGTGCACGTGGCCCTCTCGCGGCCCCTGCCTCCCCCGGCACCGCGGATCTTCGCCATCACCCCCGAGCGCCGCGCCCTGCTCAACACCATCCGCTACGCCGAGGGCACCTGGGCCAACGGCGCCGACCGCGGCTACTGGATCATGTTCGGCGGCGGCCTGATGCCCTCCCTCGACCGCCATCCCGACAGGGTCATCCGCAGCGCCCGCTACGCCAGCGCCGCTGCCGGGGCCTACCAGTTCATGCCGCCCACCTGGGCGATGGTCACCCGCTCGCTGGGTTTGCGTACGCACGGGCCGGAGGCCTTCGGTCCCCACGTGCAGGACCAGGCGGCCATCTACCTGATCCGCCGCCGTGGCGCCCTGCAGCTCGCCGACCAGGGCGTATTCAGCCCCGAGCTGGCCCATCGTCTGGCGCCCGAGTGGGCCTCCTTCCCCACCTTCGCCGGCCGCAGCTTCTACGGCCAGCCGGTGAAGCGCTACGACGACCTGCGCCGCTTCTACGAGGCCAACCTCCACCAGCTGCGTCACCAGCAGCACCTGCGCCAGCAGGAAGCCCTGCTGGCCAGCCAGGCCGCAGCCCAGCCGGTTGAGCCCTGCACCCCCGCCGATTCCCTGCGCTGCCGCCTTGAGGCTCTCGACAGCGTCGGGCCGCGCAGCGCCAGCCCGGTGCCCGGCCGGGTCTGACGACCGCCGCTCAACTGTTGCGCGGCCGACCCACCGTGCTCTGGGCCAGCAGGTAGGCGGTGATGATCGCTCCGACGAACCCGAGAGCGTTGCGGGCCAGCGGCAGCAGATCGCTGGTGCGGGTCACGATCGGAGCCACGCCGAACACCCCGAACAGAATCACCCACAGCGGCGAGAGCAGAAGCACCCAGGTCCACTCCACGCTGCGCCCGCTCTGGCGCGGGTAGGCGGCGAAACCCACGATCAGCCCCCCCAGGATCGAGGTGGCCAGCGTCAGCACCCACTGCTCCTGAGGCAGGCCGGGAACCACCTGGCAGCCGCCCCGGTCCAGGCAGAGCTCCACGGCCGCCAGGGCATCGACGATGGCCCCGTCCTCGCCGTGGTCGCGCACGTAGTACTGGTTGCCGAAGCGCGTCTGCAGCTCCACCCAGTAGGTGCGCGGCATCAGGGCGAACAGGGCGTCACCCACGTTGAAGTTGAGCAGGTTGCCGCCGCGGGGATCGGCCACCAGCAGCAGCGAGCGCTCATCCAGGTTCCAGAAATCCCGCAGGGCCAGCCCGGGGGTGCGCTCGTACTGGGTGAGCACCCGCAGCTTCCAGCCGCTGGCGGCCTCGAAGCCGCTGAGCTCCTGCTCCAGGTCGGCGCGCTGGCTGTCGGTGAACGCCCGGGCCAGGTCGATCACCGGGGTGGGGTGGTCGGGCAGCAGCTCGGGGTTGTCGTAGGCGCGGGCCGGTGGAGCCCAGGCGGTGAGGCCCAGCAGCAGCACCAGCCCGGCCGCCGCCAGAGCCGGTCCGGTTGCGCTCCACAGCGGCTGCGATGCCGCCCGCCAGGCCGCCAGCAGGCCTGTGACCGCAGCCTTGATTCTCTGCCTGCTCCCCCGGCGCGCCCTCGCCCGTGCTCCTGCCCGTGCTGCCGTCACGCCACCCATGCACCCGCTGCGGAGAAGATGCATTCTCCCTGAGTTGGCGCCTGCGACGTGAGCGTTCCCGGCTGGTTGCAACGGCGGCTGGCGGCCGCAGGCGGTGCGGTGCCCTTCTCCACCTACATGGCCTGGGTGCTGCACGACCCCGAGCACGGTGCCTATGGCAGCGGCCGGCTGCGCATCGGCCCCCGGGGGGACTTCACCACGGCCCCATCGCTGGGTCCGGACTTCGCCGCCCTGCTGGCGCCCCAGCTGGCCGACTGGCTGCAGACGCTGGCGCGGGCCGGGCCCGGCCGCCTCGCCCTGGTGGAGGCCGGGCCGGGCGAAGGCAGCCTGGCGGCCGACCTGGCAACAGCCCTGGCGGCAGGCTGGCCCGAGCTGGCGGCCCGCTGCGACCTGGTGCTGGTGGAGCCCAGCCCCGGGCTGCGCGAACGTCAGCGCCGCCGGCTCGCCGACGCCCCGCTGGCCTGCCGCTGGTGGTGCTTCGAGCAGCTGGCTTCGGCTCCCGTGCGCGGAGTGCTGCTGGCCCATGAAGTGCTCGATGCCCTGCCGGTGGAGCGCATCTGCTGGGACGGGGCGCTCTGGCGCCGCCAGCAGGTGGCGCTCCGGGATGGGCCTGACGCCACGCCCTCGCTGCGGCTGGAGGCGGGCGAGCCCCTGGCGGCGGCCATGCTCGCGCCCCTGGCCGCCTGCGGGCTGCTGGAGCCCGATCCCCGCCGCCCGCCGGGATGGAGCACTGAGCTCCATCCCGGCATCGCTCCCTGGCTGGAGCAGGCGGCCGCGGCCCTGGCAGCGGGTCCCCTGCTGGTAATCGACTACGCCCTGGAGGCGCGCCGCTACTACGCGCCGGCCCGCTCCGATGGCACCCTGATGGCCTACCGGGGCCAGCAGGCCAGCGCCGATCCCCTGCTCCAGCCCGGATGCTGGGACCTCACCGCCCATCTCTGCATCGACAGCCTGGAGCAGGCCGCCGTCGCGGCCGGCTGGCGGCCCCTGGGCCAGTGCCGCCAGGGCCAGGCCCTGCTGGCCCTGGGCCTGGCCGAGCGGCTGCACGGCCTGCAGCGGCTGCAGGGCTCCCAGCTGGCCAGCGCCCTGGCCCATCGCGAGGCCCTGCTGCGCCTGGTGGATCCCCACGCCCTCGGCGAGTTCCGCTGGCTGGCCTTCGCCCGGGCCGGCCAGGCCACGGCGCACTGGTCCCTGCCCCGCTTCCTGGGTGAGCCCGGCGCCGGCTGAACCAGGGCCGCGCCAGCCCGGCTAACGTTCTGCGCCCGACGCCGCTGCCGTGCTCGATCCCTTCCGACTGCTGGAGGCCTTGGTGCTGCTCACGGCCCTGGTGGGATTCCAGGGGCTGATCTGGCGCCGCAACCTGTTCCTGCGGGCCCTCTCCCTCGACGTGATGGGCACCGGCGCCGTGGCCCTGTTCGTGCTGGTGGCAGCCCGCAGCGGCCTGCGCACGCCGATCCTGGCCCGCAGCGACCTGGCCGCGAGCCGCCTGCCCCTGCTGGCCTGGGCCGATCCCATCCCCCAGGGGGTGATCCTCACGGCCATCGTCATCGGCCTGTCGATCCAGGCTCTGCTGCTGGTGGTGATCGCCCGCCTCTCGCACGTCGATCCCCTGCTCGACACCAGCAGCTTCGAGCGGCTGCTGCTCGAGCCCCCCGCTGCGGCGGCTCCCCCGGACCGCACCTGAGCACGATGCCGGTGCTCAACTTGCTGATCGCCTGGCTGCTGCTGCCCTTCCTGGCTGCCTTCAGCTCGGCCTTGCTGCCGCGCATGGGCCGCGGTCTGGCCCTGGTCTGCGCGCTCACCACCGTGGCCTGGGGGTTCTGGGCCCGGGTGCCGGAGCATGAGCTGCTGTTCGAGCTGATCGGCAACCTCGGGGTGCAGCTTCAGCTCGATACGGTGGCCGCCCCGTTCCTGCTCCTCAACGGTGTGGTGGTGCTGGCGGTGCTGGTGGACGGCTGGCGGTCACCGCCGCCGCCAGGCCCCTTCCTGCTGCTGGTGATGGTGCTGCTGGGGGGCCTCAACTCCGCCTTTCTGGCCACCGATCTGGTGAGCCTCTACGTGGCCCTGGAGGTGGTGGGGATCGCCGCCTTTCTGCTGATCCTGCAGCGGCGCGAGCCCAGCCAGCTCTGGATCGCCCTGCGCTACCTGGTGGTGAGCGGCGGCGTGATGACGCTGTTCCTGATCGGTGCCGGGCTGGTGTACCTGCACACCGGCAGCTTCCGGCTGCAGCCGCTGCAGTCCCTGCCCGCCGGCGACCCGGCCCTGGCCGTGGCCATGGGCCTGGTGATGCTCGGCCTGCTCACCAAGGCCGGCGTGTTCCTCAGCGGGCTGTGGCTCCCCCAGACCCATGCCGAGGCGCCGGCCCAGGTTTCGGCCCTGCTCTCGGGGGTGGTGGTGGCCGGAGGCCTCTGCCCGCTGCTGCGGCTGGCCCTGCTGCTGCCCTCCCTGCAGCCGGTGTTCACCTGGGTGGGGGTGGCCAGCGCGCTGCTGGGGGTGGTGTATGCCCTCGGCGATGGCGACCTCAAGCGCCTGCTGGCCTGGAGCACGCTCTCGCAGATGGGGTTCGCCCTGCTCAATCCCGCCGCCGGCGGCTTCTATGCCCTCGGCCATGGCCTGGCCAAGGCGGCCCTGTTCCTGGCCGCCGGGCGGGTGCCCACCCGTGACCTGGCCCGCTGGGGGCAGCAGCCCCTGGCGCCGGCCCTGGGCCTGGTGGTGCTCGTGGGCTCCCTGTCGATCGCCGGGGCGCCGCCCCTGCTCGGCTATGTCACCAAATCCGCCCTCGAAGAGCTGCCGATCACCGGCCTGCCAGGGCTCACCGCGCCGCTCACGGTGTGGGTGCTGGCGCTGCTGATGGTGGGCACCGCGGCGGTCTACGCCCGTCTCTGCTGGCTGCCCATGGGCGGCGGCGCCGGGGTGCCGGCCCCGGGGGCGCTGCTGCTGACGCTGCTGCTGGTGCTGCTGGGCCTGCTCTGGCCTGGCGGCCTGCCGGCCCTCAGCCCCGCCGGCGCTGGCAAGGCCCTGGCGGTGCTCGCCGCCGGGGCCGGGGTGGAGGCGCTGCGCCGGGCGTTCTGCCAGCTGGCCCCTGGCGTGCACCTGAGGCTGCCCGATCTCGAACGCATGGTGGACCTGCTCGGCGCCCTGGGCATGGTGGGGGTGGCCCTGCAGCTTGCCCTGCTGCGTCTGGAGCCGCTGAGCGCCGAACTGGCGGTGCGGGAGGTTGCATGGCTCGGCTGATCGTGATCGTTCTGAGGCTGGTGATCTGGCTGCTGCTCACGGCCGATCTGGACATCGCCAACGTGGCCATCGGCCTGGCGGTGTCGCTGGCGCTGCCGCTGCCGCGGCGGCTGCGGCGTCTCTCCCTGGGCGAGCTCGGGCGGGCCTTCGCCGCCAGCCTGGGGGCCCTGCCGCAGGCCTACCTGGAGGCCGCCCAGCTGCTGCTGCACCCACGCGAGGAGGTGAGCGAAGTGCACGACGAGCCCGTGCTGCTCACCGGTCATCCCTCCAGCGCCCTGGTGTTCCTGGATGTGTTCCGCATCACCCTCACCCCCTTCACGATCGCGCTCGGCCTCGATCGCGGGGGGCGGTGCTACCGGGTGCACCAGCTGGTGATTCCGGAGAAGCGGCGATGAGCGTGCTGGTGTTCGGCATGGTGCTGGCGCTGCTGCTGGAGATCCTGGTGGTGTGCCGCCGCACCGACGTGTGGCACCGCCTGGCCGCCTTCGCCAGCGTGTCCACCAAGGTGGCGATGGTGATGCTGGTGGTGTCGGCGGTGCGCGACGACTGGATGGTGGGGCTGGTGGGGGTGATCGTGCTCAGCGTCGGCAACGGCGCCGTGATGCTGCTGGCCAACCTGCTGCAGGGGGTGGAGGGATGAACGCCCTGCCCCCCGCCTTGGCGCTGCTGGCCCAGCTCGTCAGCGCCCTGCTGCTGCTGCTGGGGCTGGTGTTCTGGTTCGCCGGCACCTGGCCGTTGCTGGGCCGCGCCAGCTACCTCACCAAGCTCCACTACCTGGGCATCTCCGACACCCTCGGCTCGGCCCTGATGCTGCTGGGGCTGCTGCTGCGCTTCCAGCGCGAGTGGCCCCTGCTGGTGCTGGCGCTGCTGTCGCTGGTGGTGTGGAACACGATCTTCGGCTACGTGCTGGCGGCCTGCTCCCAGCCCCGCCGCCGCCGCTGACGCCGCCATGACCCTCGGCATCGACCTGCCCCTGCTGCTGCCGATCACGGCCCTGCTGCCGCTCACGGCGATCCTGGTGGTGCTGCAGAGCAACCCCTACCAGACACTTGTGATGCGCGGCATCCTCGGCGCCGTGGCTGCCCTGATCTATGCCCTGCTGGGGGCAGCCGACGTGGCCCTCACCGAGGCCCTGGTGGGCACCCTGCTCTCCACCACGCTCTACGCCGTGGCCCTGCGCTCCTCGATGGTGCTGCGCCTGGGCCGACCTGCCGGCAGCGCGCCCCTGCCTGCCGAGCTGCGCCGGCAGCTGGAGGCCTGGCTGGATCCTCTCAGCCTGCGCCTGGAGCTGGTGGAACAGGGCGGCGCTCACGAGCTGCACGGCCTGCTGGAGTGGCAGCAGGATCGGGCCCAGCTGCGCCTGCTGCTGCACAGCCCGCGCCTGCTGCAACGCCTCGCCGTGCTGCCCCGCGCCGGCAGCTGGGGCACGCTGGAGTCTGCCCTGCAGCTGCTCACGGCTGGGCCTGATGCCGCCCCAGCCTCCGGACCTGAGGTGGGCCTGTGACTCCTCCTGCGGTGGCGAGGCTGATCTACGGCCCGGCGGCGGTGCTGCTCTGCCTGCTGCCGCTGGGGCTCGCCCTGCCGCCGCTGCCGGAGGTCACCGCCACGGTGGCGGAGCTGCTGGCGGCGGGCCGGGTGCCCAACATGGTCGCCACCGTGATCCTCTACACCCGCCTCTACGACACGGTGGCGGAGGTGGTGGTGTTCACCCTGGCCTCGATCGGCGTGCGCTGGATCTTCAGCGGCGATTCCATGCAGCGGCGCATCCGTTCCCTGGCGGATCCGCCCTCGGTGGTGCTCTGCCAGCTGGGGGCAACGATGTGCGCCCTGGTGGCGGTGGAACTGGCTCTGCGCGGTCACCTCTCCCCGGGCGGCGGCTTCGCCGCGGGGGTGGCCGGCGGCACCGCGATCGGCCTGCTGCTGATCAGCGGTTCGCTGCGGCTGGTGGATCGCTTCTACAACCGCTACCGCGCCGACCTGTGGGAGAAAGCCGCCGTGGTGGCCTTCCTGCTTGTGGCCTTCCTCAGCCTCGAAGGGTTGGGGCCGGCCACGGTGGGCCGTTTCGGGGCGATCGCCAGCGGTGGCTGGATACCTCTGCTGAACATGCTGGTGGCCCTCAAGGTGACGCTGGGCTCCTGGGCAATGGTGCAGTTGCTGGTGCGCTACCGGGGTCTGTTCTGATCGCGGCAGACGCGATTGCCAGACATGTATGTGCGTTTACATACCCTTGTAGACAGCTTAACGAAGTGGATCGAGTTGTGCTGATTCGCATGGTTCCACCAGCTTGCGATGCTACGTTTTAATCTGTGTCTGTGTAGTTGTCCCACTACACGTCTCAAGAGGTGCCCCGCATGTCCCAGCAAGTCAGCAAGCTCGTCATCGTTACGGAAAAGCTGCTGTTGAACAAGATCGCCAAGATCATCGAAGAAGCCGGAGCCTCCGGCTACACCGTGGTGGCCGCCGGCGGTAAAGGCAGCCGTGATGTGCGCTCGTCTGGCCAGCCGAGTGTTTCGGATATCTACTCCAACATCAAATTTGAGATTCTTGTCTCAGACAGGGATGTTGCCGTCAACATCGCCGACAAGGTGGCCGACAAGTATTTTGAAAACTACTCCGGTATTTCCTACATCTGCGCAGCTGAAGTGATCCACGCCCACACCTTCTAGGTCGTCAACCAATCAGGCAACACAGTAAAAAAGCCGGGTGTGAGCCCGGCTTTTCTTTTGTCTTCTGTGGGGGTGGCAGGTGATCTGGCGGTGCTGGTGGGCAGACGCCAGATCAGAGCGACGCCACCCTCAGGTTGCCCCCAGAGTCTGGGCGAGGGCGATGAAGAGCGGAATGCCGATGGCAATGGCAATCGGTGTGCCGATGGCCGTGGAGGAGCCGATGTAGGCCGAGGGGTTGGCGTTGGGCAGGCCGGCCCTGAGGGTGGGAGGACCGGAGATGTCCGAGCTGGAGGCGGCGATCGTGGCCAGGATCACCACGCCACCAAGGCTGAAGCCGGTGGTGTAGTGAGCGATCATGCCAAGGCCGAAGCCGAGGAAGCCATGCACCAGCGGGGCCACCACGGCATAGACGGCGTACCACTGGGCCACCTTGCGCAGTTCCCGCAGGCGCGCAGCGGCCTCCAGGCCCATCACCAGCATCAGCACCGAAAGGAGACCGCGGAAAAGGGGGTCGAAGAAACTTTCATACACCCGTTCCGGATTGGTGAACAGTCCGAGCGCGACGCCGAGCAGCAGGGCTGAGAGCGCCGAGCCCTGCAGGCTCTCCTTCACGATCGGCCAGATCTGCACCCCCTCGCCCTTGCTGCTGCGGTCCTTGTTGACATAGACGCTGCCGAGCACGATCGCGGTGACCAGCGCAGGGATGTCCATGAAGGGATAGAGGGCCGCAGCCCAGGGCTCATAGCTGATGCCCTGGCCTTCCAGGAGCGTCAGGGATGCTGCCAGGGTGGAGCCGCTCACGGCGCCGAACAGGCCTGCGGTGGCGATGGCGTCCACCGGTATGACATTCGGCAAGCGGGCCAGGGTCTGGCGGCCGAGCACCACGATGAAGATGCCCAGCGCCACGGCAAAGGCCGCCGGCAGCAGCATCTCGGAGAGATTGGCGCTGCGAATCGCCGTGCCGCCGCTCAGGCCCACCTTCATGAGCAGCATGAACACGATGAAGTTGTAGGCCGCCTCCGGAATCGCCAGGCGGCTGCCCAGGGAGGCAACGACGAGGCCACCAATCAGAAAACCGAGCGTCGGAGACTGCAGCTTCGATACAAAGGTTGTGAAAAAATCAGTCAGGAATTCCACGTTTCAATACCTCTATGGAGTGTTGGCTGTTTGGATATCAAGCATCTCCAACCTCTGATTCATGGTGGGAAGCTCCACTCATTCCGGCATGGCTTGTGCTGGAAGATATGATGACGCTCAGATTCTCATCGATGAGCATGATGGCCTGTGACAAAGGTCCACTGGCGAGAGTCACAGAACTTGATCGTTTCAGCATGGCGACAGGAATGATGGAAGAGGGCGCGGGATAGGGGACTGCATGGGCATCCCCGCTGGTGCCCATCGAGGGAATGAAGGCTGCAGAGCCAGAGGCTCTGCAGCGGGACCGGAGCCCTTCAGGGAGGCGGGCGGGCCCGGAGACCAATCATCAGCACGGCAGATCGGGGAGATGGCAGGACATCGGGAATCAGCCGCACTCCCAGAGATCGGAGGAGGGCACCCTCAGCAGCAGAGAGCCACCGCCCTGCCCGACAATCACTCCGGACTGGCGGTAGTGGGTGAGTGCCTTGGTGACCGTGACCCTGGTCATGCCGGCGATGTCCGCGAGCTGCTGGTGCGTGAGTGTCTTCTTGCCGAAGGTGAGCATCACCCCCTGGCTGGTCATGGTGCCGAACCGGGTGCCGAACCAATCCAGCAATTGCAGCAGTCGCGACTCCGCCGGACGGACGCGACTCAGCAACAGCAGGATGGCCGCCTGGCGCAGCTGATCTTCAAGAAATTCCCGTTCCATCTCGCCAGTGGGTTCATCTTCCTCCACCACCACGGCCGAGAGGGTACGCAGTTCCAGACTGGAGAGACCGATCAGGGCTGGGATCACCACTTCGCCCGGCCCCCAGATTCCCAGAGTGAGAGGGTCAGCCTCAAGGCTCCATCGCGCCAGCCAGAGATAACCACGCTCGATTCGCCAGCATAGGTTTGCAGGTAGTGTCTCACCGGCCCGCAGGCTGAGCCGAAGACATCGACGGGACATGGAGACGGCCATGGCTAGAACAGGAGAGAAGCAGAGGCCTGAGGCCTCAGGTCATACACAAAGAATCGGGGCGGGATCGCCCCACGCAGAAGGCCACGGCAGCCGGAAACGATGGTGTATCAAACCATGGTGTTGCGGCCGGTGGCCAATCCCAGAGCTGAAAAGAAATGCTCCTTGAAGTCAATCCAGAGACCTTAAGACCTGCCTAGGGAATTGTGTTGCCTGAAACGCGCAGGATTCTAAATTGGAGTCATTAGGCGGCATGATCAACGCCTGTTGCCTGTGGTGGTGAACACAGGCACTTGTGCTGCCTTTACGGCAGCTGGATGAAGATTCTTGGCATAATCAAGTTGTTGGAGGGATCAACCGCCTGAAGCACAACTCCAGGCGGTTTTTTGTGGCGTCCCTTCTGGAACTGGCCGCTCCGGGCACGTTCAGGGGGAGGGATGGCTGGCCTGCAGCGGCAGTTTCGGCCAAGGGTGGCCAGCCCGGTTCAGCGGGGAATCGACACCAGAGAGGGCGCATCGCCGGCTGGGATCAAGCCAGCAACGCCCTGGCCATCAGGAGGGTTGCGGCGCCGGCTGGCCAACTGCGCCGATCACCACCCGCAGCAGAACCGGCGCCAGGAACGTGGTGCCGATCACCATCAGCAGGATGGCGGCTTCCAGTGCTGGCGTGAGGATGCCCGCCTGGGTGCCGAGGCCCAGGAAGATCAGGCCCACCTCGCCACGGGGCATCATCCCCAGACCCACCACCAGCCGGTTGGTGGGGTCCTTGCTGAGGTAGGTCCAGCCGGCGGCCACCTTGCCGCCCACGGCCACCACCAGCAGGAAGACGGCCACGATGAGCCCTTCCCGGTTGGCGGGATCGAGGGGATTGAGCACAGAGAGATCCATGCCGGTGCCGATCAGCACGAAGAACACCGTGGCGAACAGGGCCACCAGCGGTTTCACCGCCGTGTCGATGTCATGGGTGTGTTTGGACGCGCTGAGGATCAGCCCGGCAGCGAAGGCGCCAAGGGCGGCCTCGAGGCCGATCGCCTGGGCGGCGAAACAGCTGAGGGTGAGCACCACGAAACTGGCCACGGCCACGTCGCCGGGGGCCTTGAGCCGGTCCACCACCCAGTCGAAGGCGGGCGCGGCGCTGCGGCTCAGGAACAGGGCCGCCGCCACGAACACCACCGCCGCGGCACAGAGCCTGAGGATCGGGCCGATGCTGAAGGCGTCGCCGCCGGCCAGGGACACGACCACCGCCAGGATGACGATGCCGAGGATGTCATCGAGCACGGCGGCGCCGATCACAATCTGGCCCTCCTTGCGCTTGAGCCACTGGAGCTCGCCGAACACGCTGGCCGTGATGCCGATCGAGGTGGCCGTCATCGCGGCGCCGGCGAAGACGGCAGGAATCAGCGGCACAGCGAAGAGGTAGCAGAGGCCCGCGGTGCCCAGGGCGAAGGGCAGCACAACCCCGGTCACGGCCACGCTGGCGGCCTGGGTGCCCACCGCCACCAGTTCATCGAGCTCACTCTCGAGCCCGGTGAGAAAGAGCAGGGCGAACAGGCCGATCTCCGATACCGCCTGCAGGCTGGGAAAGGTTTCGCGATAGAGCGCATCCACCGTCTCCTCAGGCACGTCGGCCAGGGAGCCCACCAGGTTGAGCAGCACCGAGCTGAGCTCGGCCTGGGCCTCCGGCGGCAGCACCAGATGGAGGCCGGACACGCCGATCAGCACCCCGGCCACGAGCTCGCCGAGGATGGTGGGCAGCTGCAGACGCACCATCACTTCGGCGATGGCGCGGGCGGCGATGAAGATCACCAGAAAGCGCCCCACCCCGATCAGGGTTTCGGCGACCTCAATCTGGTGACTGCTGATCTCCATCAGCACGCTGGGCAGGAGGTTCATCAACCGCAGAAGCAGCAGGTAGTTCTAGGCGCAAACGGCGGGTGGTTGACGGTTCCGGCGCCGTCACAACCAATGGCGCCCGTGATGGCCAAGATCAGCGCCGCTGATCACGCAGGCGCCGGTATCACCGAGTGCGGCGCTTCCGGCCCGCCAGGGGATGGGGCCGAGGCCGAATTCCCCGTCCTGCCGGCCGGTGGGAGCTGAAGGGCGTCGAAAATGGCTGGCCCACCCCTTAAGGTTCGCCCACCACACAGTGTTGTATTGACGGCCACTGTTCCCCCCCCCCCAGGCCGCCCGCCCTTCCGGCCGCTGAACCAGATCAGCAGCCGGCACCTCAAGGGCGACATCTTCGGCGGCCTCACCGCTGCGGTGGTCGCCCTGCCGATGGCGCTCACCTTCGGGGTGGCCTCCGGCGCCGGCCCGGCGGCCGGGCTCTGGGGTGCGGTGCTGGTGGGTCTGTTTGCCGCTCTGTTCGGCGGCACCCCCACCCTGATCTCCGAGCCCACCGGGCCGATGACGGTGGTGATGACGGCGGTGATCGCCAACCTCACGGCCCGCTACCCGGAGAACGGCCTGGCCATGGCCTTCACCGTGGTGATGCTGGCCGGCCTGTTCCAGATCCTCTTCGGGCTGCTGCGGCTGGGTCGTTACGTCACCCAGATGCCCTACACGGTGATCTCGGGCTTCATGAGCGGGATCGGCCTGATCCTGATCATCCTGCAGCTCGGCCCGTTCCTGGGCCAGGCCAGCCCCCGTGGCGGGGTGTTGGCCACCCTGCAGGCGATCCCCTCGCTTCTGGCCAATGCCCGGCCCGCGGAGGTGACGCTGGCGCTGGTGACCCTGGCGATCCTCTGGTTCACGCCAGCGGCGATCAAGAAGCTGGCGCCCCCCCAGCTGATCGCCCTGGTGCTGGGCACGATCCTTTCACTCACCCTGCTCAGCGGCGCGGCCGACGGCGCCGCCGCCGATGAGGGCATCCGCCGCATCGGCGCCTTCGCCTCCGGCTTCCCCCGCCTGCAGGCCCCCACCTTCACGCTGGGTTCGCTGCAGGGCATGCTGGTGAACGGCGCCGTGCTGGGCATGCTCGGCTGCATCGACGCCCTGCTCACCTCGGTGATCGCCGACAGCCTCACCCGCAGCGAGCACGACTCCAACAAGGAACTGATCGGCCAGGGTCTGGGCAACCTGGCTTCCGGGCTGTTCGGCGGGATCGCCGGCGCCGGGGCCACCATGGGCACGGTGGTGAACATCCAGGCCGGAGCGCGCAGCGCCCTCTCGGGCCTCTGCCGCGCGGTGGTGCTGATGGTGGTGATCCTGGCCGGCGCCGGCCTGGCGGCGCGCATCCCGCTGGCGGTGCTGGCCGGCATCGCCCTCAAGGTGGGGGTCGACATCGTCGACTGGAGCTTCCTGCGGCGGGCCCACCGGATCTCCCTCAAGGGGGCGCTGATCATGTATCTGGTGATCGTGCTCACCGTGCTGGTGGACCTGATCGCCGCCGTGGGCATCGGCGTGTTCATCGCCAACATCCTCACGATCGACACCATGACCGATCTGCAGACGCGTTCGGTGCGCTCGGTGAGCACGGGCGACGGCGATCTGCTGATTCCGGCCGACGAGAAGGAGCTGCTCAACCAGGGCCGCGGCCAGGTGCTGCTGTTCCAGCTCACCGGGGCGATGATCTTCGGGGTGGCCAAGGCGATCGGCCGTGAGCACAACGCCATCGGCGACTGCAGGGCGGTGATCTTCGATCTCTCTGAGGTGTCGCACCTCGGCGTCACCGCGGCCCTGGCGGTGGAGAACGCGGTGGAGGAGGCCCTCGAGGCGGGCCGGGAGGTGTTCGTGGTGGGGGCCACCGGCAAGACGAGGGTGCGGCTCGAGCGGCTGGGGCTGTTCGAGAAGGTGCCTGCCGATCACATCCACCTGAGCCGCAAGCAGGCCCTCACCAAGGCGCTGGCGGCTGTGGTGTGAACCCTCAGGCTGGCGCCGGCTGCTCCTGCAGCCAGGTGCCCAGGCTGCGGGGCTGCTGATCGGGGCTGCTGGTGATCTCGATGATGCGGCCCACAGCGCCCGGGTCGGCCAGGGCTTCGAGGCACACCCGGGCCACCAGGCGGCGGGGAATGCTGGAACTCTCCTGCTGATCGGCAGCGCTGAACACCACCCCCTCGCGCTCCTGGCCGGGGTCGAGCCCCTCCTCCCGTTCGTTCAGGCCGCCGGGGCGGATCACGGTCCAGTCCAGGCCGCTCTGCTCCAGCCAGCGCTCGCCCACCCGCTTCCACACCAGGATCAGCCCGAAGAGGTTGAGGGGATGGATCCAGCGGCCGGCGCAGAGGGAGCTCACCAGCACCACCCGCTTCAGGCCCACCGCCTGGCAGGCGCGGATCTGACTGCGCACGCCGATGGCATCCACCTGAAGTGGACCGCTGAGATCCACCGAGGGGCGCGCACCGGTGGCGATGACCAGGGAGTCACAGCCCTGCAGGGCCTGCTGCAGGGCTGCGCCTTGGCCCAGGTCCAGCCGCATCAGCTCGGCCCCCTGCAGACCCTCGGGGAGCTCGGAGGCGGGCCGCACCAGGGCCCGCACCGTGTGGCCCTGACGCAGGGCTTCCTGCACCACGCGCCAGCCGGTCTTGCCGCTGGCGCCGCTCACCGCGATCGTTGCCATCTACTGCTGCTGTGGGGGCCGCGAAGCTAGACCCGTGGGCGGCCCTTCTGGCGCGCCATCATCCGCCCAGGCAGAGCGCGTCCATGCCCCCCACCAGCACGCCCCCCACCAGCTCAGCAGCGGCTGAGGCCGCCCCCCACCTGGAGCACGAGAACTGGCGCCGGCACTGGCAGCAGCAGTGGTATGCCGTGGGCTGCCTGCAGGATCTCGATCGCCGCCGCCCCTTCGCCTTCACCCTGCTGGATCAGGATCTGGTGATCTGGTGGGATGGCGCCTGCGAGCAGTGGCGGGCGTTCGCCGATGTCTGCCCCCACCGGCTCGTGCCCCTCAGCCAGGGACGCCTCAACGACCGCGGCGAACTTGAGTGCCCTTATCACGGCTGGAGTTTCGACGGCCAGGGCCACTGCACCGCCATTCCCCAGGCGGCCGAGCCCGTGGCCGCCACGGCCTGTGCCAGTGAGCGCTCCCGCTGCCGGGCCTACGCCACCGCCACCGGCCAGGGCCTGCTGTTCGTGTTTGCCGGCGACGGGGCCGCCGCCGGCGAGGCGCCGCTGCCGCTGGTGCCGCAGCTGGAGGAGCCGGGCTGGCTGGTGCAGGACACCTTCCGCGACCTGCCCATGGACGTTCTCACCCTGCTGGAGAACGTGCTCGATGTGAGCCATGTGCCCTTCACCCACCACCGCACCGTGGGCCGCCGCGAGAATGCCGCCCCGGTGCAGGCCGAACTCACCGGCTCGGGGCCCCAGGGCTTCAGCGCCGCCTGGCCGGAGGGGCCACGCCGGGGCAAGCTCGGCAGCCAGTTCACCAGCTTCGTGGCCCCGGGGCTGATGTGGCACGACCTCGAGGCCAAGGGGTTCGCCCGCTTTCTCACCGTGGTGTATGCCACGCCGATCGGGCGCGGCCGCTGCCGGCTGATCGCCCGCTTCCCCTTCCAGTTCCGCTCGCGGCTGCCGCGGCTGCTGGTGGGCCTGCGGCCGCGCTGGCTGCAGCACATCGGCAACCACACCGTGCTGGAGGACGACCAGGTGTTCCTGCACTGGCAGGAGCGGGCCCTGGCCGAGCGGGGTGGCAGTGCCGACTTCAGCCGCGCCTGTTACCTGCCCACCAGTGCCGACGTCTATGTGCGCGCGCTGCACGACTGGATCGTGAGCCACGGCGGGGTGCCCTTCCCTGCTCAGCCGCTGCCCCCGCGCCAGGATGGGGCCGCCCTGATGGACCGCTGGCAGACCCACAGCAGCCACTGCCGCAGCTGCGCGGCGGCCCATGGCCGCATCCGCCGCTGGCGGCCGGTGCTGCAGGCCGCGCTGGTGCTGCTGCCCCTGCTGCTGCTGGCGGCCCTGGCACTGGGCAGCCTGGAGCCGGGCCCCGCCCCGTTGGGGGTGACCCTGGCCGCGGCGCTGGCGCTGCTGGCGCTGGAGCGCCAGCTGGCCCGCTGGCAGCGGGGCCTGGAGCGGGGCAGCGGCGAACCGCCGCGCAATGCCCTCAGAGGCTGAGGCTGGGCTCCCGGATTGGGTGATTCGCACCCTTGGCAACCGGCGTGTCCGTGCCTAGGTGTGTGCCTAGGAGGACGATCGCTGCGGGGCAGAGCCATGGCCGGTGAATGCACAGGCGGCAACGAGGGTCCGGTGACCCCCCATGCCGCGCCGATCGTGGATGAGGCCGGCCGCCTCACCTATGTGGGCAACGACGGCCGCCGCTACGTGGTGGGCCTGCCGCCGGAGGTGGACGAGCTGGGCCTGGAGCGCGTGATGGCCAGCCTCAGCCACGGCGGGCCCCTGTTCGATCAGATTCAGGCCCTCTGCCACCGCTGGATCGCCTCGGTGAGCAGTGCGGACCTGGAGTCGCGCGCTGCCCTGGCGCTGCTGCTCACCACCCTGGAAACGGCCCTGGAGGATCGCTACGGGGAGGTGTGAGCGGCCGTGGCGTCCTCCTGCCCGGCCATGGCGGCGAGCACGCTCAGGATGCGCTCGGCGTCCACATCGTCGCGGATCTGCACGGCACCGAGATGGGTGGGCAGCACGAAGCGCACCCTGCCCTGGCGCACCTTCTTGTCGGCCTGCAGGCAGCGCAGCACCGCAGCGGGCTCGAGCCGCGGCCAGGCCAGCGGCAGGCCGGCGGCGGCGATCACCCCCTTCTGGCGGTTCTGCTCGGCGGCGCTCCAGAGGTTCATGGCCAGGGCCAGCTCACCGGCGGCCACCATGCCGATGGCCACCGCCTCGCCGTGCAGCCAGGTGCCGTAGCCGCAGAGGGTCTCCACCACATGTCCGAGGGTGTGGCCGTAATTGAGGATCGCCCGCAGGCCGCCCTCCCGTTCATCGGCCGCCACCACGCGGGCCTTGGCGGCGGCCGAGCGCTCCAGCAGGGTCTGCAGCAGGGCCGGCCCCACGGCGGCCATCGAGGCGAGGTCGCTGCGGGCCTCCAGCTCGCTGAACAGAGCGGCGTCGCCGATCACGCCGTACTTGATCACCTCCGCCATGCCCGCCCGGAACTCCCGTGCGGGCAGGGTGGCCAGGGTGGTGGGATCGATCAGCACCAGCTGGGGCTGGTGAAAGGCGCCGATCAGGTTCTTGCCGCCGGGGTGATTGACGCCGGTCTTGCCGCCGATCGCCGCATCCACCATCGCCAGCAGGGTGGTGGGCACCTGCACCACGGCGATGCCGCGCAGCCAGGTGGCGGCCGCGAAGCCGGCCATGTCGCCCACCACGCCGCCGCCGAGGGCCACGATCAGCGAGCCGCGCTCCAGCCGCCGGGAGAAGGCGGCGTCATGGATGCGGGCCACGGTGGCGGGCGTTTTCTGATCCTCACCGGCCTCCACCACCAGCTCGCTGGCCTCGAACCCCGCCTGCTCCAGGCTGGCCAGGGCGGTCTGGCCGTAGTGCCGGTGCACCACCGGGTTGGTGACCATCAGCACCCTGGTGCCGGCCCCGAAGCCGCGGGCCGCGATCAGCTCGCCCAGCTGGGGCAGGCTGCCGCTGCCGATCTTCACCGGGTAGGGGTCGGCGCTGAGCTCCACCCGGATGGTGCGGAGGTTGCACTCGGCGGGCGAGGCGCTCATGAAGCCAGGCGGTGGTTGCCGAGGCTAGGGCTCCACCGGAGGCCGGCAGCGGCCCCCGGGGTCTCAGGCCAGCTCCGATTCCACCTCGGCGCGGATCGTGCAGTCGGAGGTGGGATAGCTCACGCAGAGCAGGGCATAGCCCTCGGCCATCTGCTCGTCGTCGAGAAACGACTGGTCCGACTGGTCCACCGAACCGGCGAGAAGCTTGCCGGCACAGGTGCTGCAGGCCCCGGCCCGGCAGGAGTAGGGCAGGTCCACCCCGGCTTCCTCGGCCGCATCGAGGATGTAGGCGTCATCGGGGCAGCTGAAGCTGCTGCCGGATTCAAGCGTGATCGTGAACGTGGCCATGGCAAACGGCCGCGCCGCGGCCACCGATGGAAGTCAATTGATCCTGGGCAGTTCCTGACGGCCTGGCTGTGAGCTAGAGCACAGGCCCGTCGCCGCTTGTGGAGATGCACACCCGGCGCCTGCGGCACCCCGCCGCAAGGCGCCTGTCTAGGGTTCGCGATCACCCCGGGCTTCTGCCATGCAATCGCCACTTCGCTCCGCAGGCAGCCCGGATGGGCCCGGGGTGGGTCTCAGCCTGATCCTGGGGGGGGTTCTGGCCCTGGTGATCCTGCTCAGCCAGACCCTCTTCATCGTGCCCGCCGGCAATGTGGCCGTGGTCACCACCCTGGGCAAGGTCACCGGCTCACCGCGCACCCCGGGGGCGAACTTCAAGCTGCCGCTGGTGCAGAACATCTCACCCTTCGATGTGCGCACCCAGGTGCGGCCGGAGCAGTTCTCCACCCTCACCAAGGATCTGCAGGTGATCCAGGCCACCGCCACGGTGAAGTACGCGATGAAACCGAGCGAAGCGGGGCGAGTGTTCGAAACCATCGCCACCGACAACCAGCAGATCTATCCGCGCGTGATCCAGCCTTCTCTGCTCAAGGCGCTCAAATCCGTGTTCTCCCAGTATGAGCTGGTGACCATCGCCACCGAGTGGAACAGCATCTCCGAGATCGTGCAGGAAAAGGTGGCCGATGAGCTGCGCAAGTTCGATTACGTGAATGTGCAGGGCCTCGATCTCACGGGCCTGCAGATCGCTGAGGAATACCGGGCGGCGATCGAGCAGAAGCAGATCGCCGAACAGCAGCTGCTGCGCGCCCAGACGGAAGTGAAGATCGCCGAGCAGGAAGCCAAGCGCTATCAGACCCTCAACTCCAGCCTCGATGATCAGGTGCTCTACAAGCTGTTCCTCGACAAGTGGGACGGACAGACCTCGGTGGTGCCGGCCCTGCCGGGTGTGGGCAGCGCCGGCGGCAACGCGGTGATCGTCAACGGCCGCCGCTGAGGGACGCCCTCGGCGACGGCTTCAGGGCAGGGTGAAGCCCGACTGCAGATGCCGGAGGTCGAGCATCACCCAGGTGATCCAGAGCAGCAGGGCGACGCCGCCGGCGATGGCGGCGAAGCGGGCGACCAGGCGGCCCACCATCTCCACGGTGCTGATCTCCTTCACGGGCTTTGCCTGGGCTGCAATGCCACGCTATCGGTGCCGCGGAGCCGGGGCGCGATGGCCGGCAGCTGAAGGTCGCGCTCCAGGCGTGCCATGGCCACGTCGGCCACGTGCTGGATCCGGTATCGGCAGGCCATGGTCTCGGTGGCATCGAGGCTGCCCGTCTCCCAGTACTTGTTGCTGCCGGCGCCGCCCCCGCAGATGCCGAAGTAGGCGCAGCTGGCGCGGCAGGCCTCGATGCCGGCGCGCATGTCGTGCCAGATGCGCTGGAATTTGGCGCTGCCGCACGCCTCGAGCAGGGAATCGCGGCACACGTGTCCGAGGTTGAAGCATCCGTAGCGGGTCTCCACCGACAGCAGCTCGGGATCGAAGGTGGAGAACCGGCCGCTGTGGTCCACGCTCACGATCGCCATCGGCCGGTTGAGGTCGGTGTGATCGATGCGGCTGCCGCTGCGGATGAAGGAATAGAACGTCTCGAATTCGCGGATGCGCAGGGCGCCGCCGCTGCCGGCCACGCGGTCCCAGAGGCGCTCGAGAAAGCTGCGGTAGAGGGTTTCCGTGCCCGGGCGATCGAGGCTCGAGCAGGCGTTCACGCCCTCGGTTTCCTCCATGTTGAAGCCCACCTCGGTGATGCCGTGCTCGAGGTAGAAATCCACGAGCGCATCGGCATGGTGAAGGGAGTCACGCGTCAGCACCGTGATCACCGACAGTGGCACCCCCGCCTGCTGGAGGCAGGCGATGCCACGCATGGTCTGGGCGTGGCTGCCGCGACCGGCGCGGTTGCGACGCACCCGGTCATGCAGGAAGGCCGGGCCGTCCACACTCACGCCCACGTCGATGCCGTGACGCAGAAAGCAGGCGCACCACGCGTCGTTGATGAGGGTGCCGTTGGTCTGCACGGCCTGATCCACCCTCAGCTGCGGCTGACCGGCCAGGAAGGAGCGCAGCTCGGCATTGGCCGCGTCGTAGAAGGACGGCGGACGCGTGAGGGGCTCGCCGGCGTGCCAGAGGAGGGTGAACCCGTCGCCTAGGAAGGGGCTTTCGAACACGCGCTGCAGGATCGGGCGGATCAGGGCCGGATCGAGCAGCAGCCTGCGCCCGCGATCGGGCAGGTAGCAGTAGCTGCAATCGAGATTGCAGAGCGAGGTGGGCTGGATCACCAGCAGCCGGATCGGCCCGAAGCCCGGGGGTGCGGCGGGGGCCGGTGCCGGGCTCATCGCCTCACCAGTTCACGAAGCCCCCACCTCTCGGGCGGGCGTTCACGAAGCCGCCGCCGTGGTACCCGCCACCGCCGTTGACGAAGGTACGGGCGGGACCGCCGTAATAGGGATGGACGTTGGCGAAGCCGCCACGGTAGGCAGCGTTGGCGAAACCACCCCGGGGGCCGTTGGCGAAGCCGCGCCAGGGACCGTTGGCGAAGCCACGCCGGGGGCCGTTGGCGAAGCCGCGGGCCATGGCTCCATCGAGATGGGCGGGAAGGCTCCCGGCTCCGACGCGATCCTGCAGGGCCCTGCTGATGCGATCCAGCCGGGATTCGAGATCAGCGGCGGGCGGCGGGCTGCCGGCGGCCCGGGCCGGCTCCAGCAGCGCGGCGTAGGCCAGCAGCAGAACCAGAACGGAGAGGCGTGGGGAGAAGGCCATGGGGCGAGAGGCAAGGGGCTTGCCCGGAGATGGGGCGGAGTCGGCCTCAGGGCGATGCGCTGACGTTGAGGCTGGCGTGATTGAGCAGAACCGAGCCGAAGTAGAGCTCAATCACCTCCTCCGGCAGGCCGAGGGCACTGCCGGGGCCGATCCAGCGGTTCACGATCCGGCGCTGCCGCTCCATGCCGTTGATGTATCCCTGCATCAACTGGGCCAGCGCCAGATTCACCAGGTTGCGCAGGGTGGAGTTGTTCTCGGGCATGGCACAGCCCACCGAGACACGACGGACTTGTTCACACCCTCGCCGTCCCGGCGCCGCCGGGCTAGGTATGGGGTGGTTGGTGCCGGCCGATGCCCCCTCTGTTCGCCTGTTGCGGTTGCGGCGTTCAGATCGAACGCTCCAGCCGCAGCTATGTGCGGCAGAAGGGGCGGCTGCTCTGCTCCACCTGCCGCGACAAGCTCGACAGCGGGCGGCCCGGGCCTCAGGGTTCGACGCTCCAGGGCGTCCAGCCAGACTCCCGGAACAGCCGGTAGGCCACCCTGGAGTTCAGGAGCGGGTCGAACAGCTCCTCGGGCGTGTCGATGCCCATCGCCGCCATCAGCCGCCGGTTGGCGTTGTAGTGGATCTGAAACAGGCCGAAGCAGTCGCCGTCACAGCCGCGGGCGGTGGGCGAGAGCCCGCTCTCCAGGTAGGCCACACGGATGGCGCGGGTCAGGTGCTCCTGCGGCCACACCTGCTGGATGGCGGCGAGGGCATCGGCCTGGGGGGTCTCGCTGGCCAGCGCCCGCGGCGGCACCGGGGCACCGGCGAGGCCGAAGGCCGCCAGCAGGGTGACGGCGGCCGCGGAACCCAGGCGGGAAGTGGAGCAGCGCATCGCCGCACGGGAGGCAGATGCCGGCAACGTACCGGCCGGTGAGCGCCGCAGCAAGGCACTCGCCAGCCCCGGGGCGGGAGGTCACACGCCCGCCCGGAAGGCATCGACGGCGCCGGGCACCAGGGCGTCGCCCCCCTCGCCATCCTCCAGGGGGATCGACACCAGCGTGATGCCCTCGACCGTGGCAACCACCCTGCCGCCCAGTGCCGCGGCGGCCTCGGCATCGGCACAGCCGACCAGCAGGGCCCTGTGATCGAGGAAATCAGCTGTCGCCTCGCTTTCCCCGAGACGCCGGCAGGGATCCCCCGCCGCGGGATAGCCGTCTCCGAACGGAGCCAGGCTGGCGGGAATGGATGAGGAGCCCCCCGGGGCGGCCGAAAAGGGCCCCCTGGCAGCGGAGCCGCAGGCCGCCAGCCCGATGGCGAGAACCGCCGCAACGGAGACCCGCGCACAGATCCGCGCACGGAAGCAGGCCAGGGAACTCCCGTCCGCAGCCCTGGCGGCCCGTCCCCGTCCTGAGCGCTGCATCGCTCCTCCGCGGCATCGACACCCTGACTGTATGGGTGATCAATCAGCTCAGGCTGAGGGCGGCGAGCCCCCGCCGGTGGATCTCCTGGGCGTGGTGGGTCCAGACGCCCTGGCCCCAGTAGCGGAAGCAGCTGGTTTCCAGCAGCAGCAGGTGCAGCAGCGCCTCCTGGTAGGCGGGGGTTCGGGTGGTGGCGGGGTGCTGGGCCACCAGGGGATCGAACAGCTGGTGGAAGCCGGCGCTGAGCTGGTTCATGGGCTTCAGCACGTTGGCGTAGCCCGCCACCCAGCTGAGGTCGCTGGTCCAGGAGGCGCCTTCCATCGAGAAGGAGGGATCAGCGGCCTGCAGCCGGGCGATGGCCGCTGCGCTGGCGGCCGGGGAGCCGGCCTCGGTGGGTGGACCGCCCAGCTGCTGCCAGAGCCGGTGCTGCCCCACCGCCTGAATCCGGGGGAAGGCGGCGGACGTCACCCCTGCGGCCTCCAGCAGTTCGAGATATTCCGTGCCGTTGATCGCCACCGTGGCCGGGGTGGCGCCCTGCCCGGCCGCGATGCGCTGATGGGCCTGGCGGAAGGCCGGCGGAAATTCGTTCATCATCACGCCGCCGTTCTCGCCATCGGCGATCTGGCTCACCAGCGGCGGAATGGCGATGCCGCCCAGCACCAACCGGTCCATCCCCAGGGCCTGGTGATACGGCTGCATCTGGCCCACCAGCTTGGTGTCGGAGCCCTGGGTCTTGATCAGGGCGGTGATGGCCACCTGCTCCCCACCGGAACTGCGGGCCACCAGTCGATTCGGGATGAACCGTTGCCCATCGTTCAGCGGTGAGCCGTCGAGGTTCTCGACGCTGTGCTCCTGCAGCAGCAGCCAGCGGTAGCCGCACTGCCGCAGCGCCTGCACGAGGGCAAAGAGCGTGTCGGGGTGGTTGGGCAGGTGCATCTCCGGCAGGGAGAAGCCCTTCACCCGCTGCAGGGCCGCGTCGCCGAACAGGGCGGCGACCTGGTGCTGCCAGGCCTGGATCTGCAGCAACAGATCGGGGATTGGCGTGGAGGGGGCCACCGCATGGCCCCAGAACGTGCCCAGCCACTCCACGTGCGGCTGCATGGTGGGATCCGTGGCCAGGAACCGCAGCGCCTCGAGGATGTCGGCGCGGCCCATCTGCTCGATGCCCCAGAGCAGGGTGCCGGAGTAATCGAGCATGATCCGCGGATTGCAGCCCTCGCCGATCAGCCGGGGCAGGATGTGGGCGAGGCGCAGGTAACAGCGGGCGAAGGGTTCGGCGTTGTGGTTGTCGCCCTCGCCCGGATGCTCGAGCATGTATTGCAGGTGGGAGATGAGCTCTCCCCGCGCCCCGGCCGGAATCGTGGGCTGGTGCATGTGCAGCGCGCAGGCGAAGCCGGAGCGGATCTGGCGCAGATCGAGGTTTGTGTGCGGCAGCGCCACCGGGCCGGGCTGCCGCACCAGGGCGAGCAGTTCGGCTTCGCGGCCGGCGATCGGCGGCGGGGCGGGGTGGCTCATGGCGGGGATGACGGTCCGGCTGGGAAGGGGGAGCCGTCTCCCCGCTCCCATGGTGGGAGGTGCTGGAGAAACCGGCTGCGCACCAGCTGGACCGCCTGCTCCAGGGTGCCGGGCTCCTGCTGGGTCCCGGCACCACCTGGAGCTCAGGGGCGGGAGCAGCCGCTGCCGCGGGCGAACGGCACCAGAGCGGAGACTGCCGCGATCAGCCAACGGCTTGGGCGCCTGGCGGCGCGGGGATGGATCCTCTCGGGCGAAGACCACGGGGGATGATGGGCGCCGCTGAGGAACCGCTGGCGATGAAGCTGCCGGAAGGATGGAGGGTGTGGCTTGGGGTGCTGGCGTTCAACGCCATGGCAGGCGCCATGTGGTTCGTGAATCGAGGTGCGGAGCGACCCGAGGCGGGCGGCAGCCTCTGGGCCCTGCTGCGCGCGCTCGGCACGGGCGGAGTGGGATAGTCACGGCGGATGCGCAGGAGCCGCTTCCGGCGCCGATCCCAGCGGGTTTGCGCTCACCCATCTGCACGTCGCAGCGCGGCCAGCCCGTTATCCCGCTGGCCGGTTCGGTTGCGGCAGAACATGAAGTGGCAGGGCTGCGAGATCCTGGTTGCCGATGGTTCCCGTGGCCACGATCAGAAGCCTGGCAGGAGTGCCGCGCAAGAGATGACTGCGGACAAAATCAGCATCCTTTCTGAAGACAACGCGTCCATCGCGGTCGGCAATGGCGGAAAGCATGCTGTCGGAGCTGCGATTTCCAACTGGCAACTCCAGCAGGCAAATCAAGGGTGTGCAGAACGTCGCATCCCGATCGTTCCAGCGGCCGAACGAGAGATCGAGGCAGCTGGGCATCCAGCAGGATCCTCATGCAGAGAGGAGATCAACTCGCTGAACTCGGGAAAGCTGGGTGGCGTACTCCAGCACCGCTGTGATGTCTTTGGCCTCAAGATCTGGATAGTCAGCAAGAATGTCAGACGCACTCATCCCAGCCGACAACAGTTCAAGCACCATCTCCACTGAATAAAGCAACCCACGGATCGTTGGCTTTCCATGGCAGATCTCAGGGTTGAGGGTGATGCGACCAAGCTGGTCTGTCTTGACGGTTTCCTGGCTTCCCCAGCTTAAGGGGGACGGCAGATCACGACCGTGAACTGGTTGCGACGCTGGCATGGGGATCGTTTGGGCTTCCCCCCCCACCAGTGCCACCCCCGTCTCACCCCCGCCAGGCATGCCCCCATGTCTGCCCCACCCTCACGTCGACGTCCACAACCGGAACTCCTCCTGCCGAGAGGCTGCCTGGAAGTCCTTGTCGGTTGTCAGCAGTGTCAGGTCGTAGCGCTGGCAGAGCCGAATGAGAAGAGCATCGATGGTGCCGATCTGAAGTCCCCGGCGGCGGCAGGCATTACGGATGTCCGCTGCTGCAATGTGGTCCTGCTTGTCGGGCTGGAGAAAGGCAAGGACGGACAGGCGCTCCACGAGCTGGTCTCGATTTTTGGGGCCAGCGAAACCCTGCAGCACCTCCTGGAGCACCAATCCCGTGGTGAAGACCTGCGCGGCCCCCTGGAGCGCGGCACGGAGGGCGCTGACCTCAGGTGCGCCTTGCTGGCCATCACGGCGAAAGGCCAGCGACCAGACCGAGGTGTCCACCAGCAGGCTCACCGCTGGCGTTCCCGTTCGGACTTGTAGTCGTAGCCGGGGTCCCACTCGAGCTTGCCGAAGAGCTCGGCAACCTGGCGCTGCTCCCGGCGCGCAATGAACTCCTGAAGAGCGCGGGTCACGGCGGCCTTCTTGGTGGGCTCACCGCTCACACGGAACGCATGATCGAGCAGGTCCTGATCGAGAGCCAGATTCGTGGCCATGTGTGACCTCGTGGTGATGCACCCACACATTAGTGCGATCGGCCTGGTTGACGGGTCAAGCAAAGGCATGGCATCGCCGAACGCATGCGCATGAGCCACATGGATCAGCCCTTGATGCTGTAGCAGAAGGCTTCCGCGCAGCGGTTGGAACTGCTCGGCCACGGCGCAGAACGTGGCCCGGCGGATCCTGGGGGAGGACGTGACCCAGATCGACTACACCACCGAAGGCGTGAAACGGATGGTGGGCAAGGTTCACCTTCAACGGCATCCGTTCCCCAAGCCGATGGGCAGACTCACTCTGATGTCGTGACCAGGCGTCAGCGGCTCTGAAGCTTGCGGTCGGAGGGAGCGGCCCCTTGGCCGAGCCCTCAAAGATCCAGGCTGTCAATCAGCTCTTCGATCGAGCAGCCCAGCTGGCTGGCCACGACCTTGAGGATCTGCCGCAGGGTGCCGACCCTGAGAGGCTTGTGGGCAGGAATCGTGAGGTACTGCAGATGGGGGTCGGCACGTAGCCATGGCGCCGCAGACGCTCGGCCAGGAGCTGGCCGTTGACGTCCCGCGGAATCCTCACAGGGCCGGCAGTTCCTGCCTCACGTGATGGAGGCGGATCAGGGGCGGCGCCTCGCCGGGATCGAAATGGCAGACGACGGCGTCGCGAATCTCCCGGTGGAGGTCCTCCAGCGTATCGGCTTCGGTATGGATGGCGGCGCCGGCGGCACTGGCCCGGAAGGAGCCATCCTCCGCTTCCTCGACCACGAAAAGGATTTCCTGCATGGCGCCCTCCGATGGCACCAGTCTTGCAGTGGTGGGGGGGGATGCTGCGGAAATTCCCGCAGGGGCGATGGCCTGACGGGCCGCCCAAACCCAAAGCCGGCCCGGCGAATCCTGGGAACCGCCTGGTGGGCAAGGTGCTCACCAGCGTGATCGGGGGTACGAGCTCAGGCACAGCGAGCGCAACGAGCTTCTGCAGTTGTGCCATCAGGGCCCTGTCACCGATTCGGTGCTCAGCGGTGGCTGAGGAACTCCTCCAGGGTCAAGCCAATGTCCTTGGCGATCTGACGAAGCAGCGAAGGAGAGATATCCCGTCCCTTGTGGACTGGAACTGTGGTGCAGCGTCCTCGAGGATCACGAAGCTGCAGATGGGAGCCGCGTTGTCGAACCACATCGAAGCCCAGCCTCCGAAGAATGTCCGCCACCTCAGAGGACTTGCGAACGGGGGTTGAGCCCACGTTCAGGCCGGCACCACGATCTGCTGCAGGCCCACGAAGTGGCTTTCCAGGGGCGGCTCGCCGTCCTCCAGGAGCATGGCGATTACCTCCTGGAGGTTGGCCTGCAGCTCATCAAGGGTCTGCCCCTGGCTGTGGGCGCCGGGGAAGCCAGGGACGTAGCCCACAAGCAGGCCAGTGTCCGCGCAGCGCTCGATGACGGCGGAGAAGGTACGCACAGCCTCTGCTTCCTTCAAGTGATTCATCGTAGGCAGCCCGCCAGGTCTGTCCGAGGGGGTAACGGAGGGCATGGCATCGCCGTAGGGCTTCTCCTTCACCAGTGCCACCCCCCGTCTCACCCCAGCCAGGATGCCCCGATGCCCCCGCCCCCCTCCGCCACCTGCCAGCGCCTGCGCGAGACCATCGCCAAGCGCATGCGCATGAGCCCCATCGACCAGCCCCTGATGCTGTAGCCGAAGGCTTCCGCGCAGCGGTTGGAGCTGCTCGGCCACGGCGTTGCCAGGCAAAAGGCAGCCCGGCCCCGGCGCAGGACGTGGCCCGGCGGATCGTCTGGCGGGCCATGTCAACCCCTCAGATACCGCTCAACGGTGGCGCAGGTCCAGGTGGCCACTCCGGTACCGAAGAAATCCTGATCTTCTGTCCAGACCGCACACTCCAGTTGAAGGCTGAGGGCCAGGGTGGGCCAGTCTTCGGGATCCCTGATTCGGGCCAGCGCTTCATCCCTGGCGTGCTGCAGCAGTTCATCGTCGACCACCTGCACAATGCTGAGCAGGCTGTGGAGCGCCTCCATGCAGATAGCCGCATCCAACCCCCTCCTATCGGCCTGATCAGCATGGTCGGCGAGAAGAGCCCGCACGCGCCGACCGAAGCAGCCACGAATCAGGATGGTGGCGTCCAGTACCAGACGCTTGCCTTCCATCTCCAGCTTCAGCTTCAGCTCTGCTGTCCGGCACGTTGCTGCTGACGCCAGGTCTGGAAGTCGCCTTGAAGAGTCTCTTCATCCAGGCCGATCCGCTCGAGTTCAGCCTGCATGCGGCGGCCGGCCTCCAGCAGCCTCTCCCGCTCACTCCTGTCACCCTGCTGGGGGAGCGGCACATAGAGGCCGATCGTGCGGCCATGGCGGGTGACCTCGATCGGCGTGGCTGATTCCAGATGGGAGGCGAGCCTGGCCCTCAACTCCCGAATGCCAACACGGGCCGCCATGGCGTCCTGAGCTACTTGTGTACACACCTTAGGCGTTCCTGGGGTCTTGGGATGAGGAGTGGGGAGCAGGGCATGCGCTCCACCAAGGAAGTGCCACCCCCCGTCTCACCCCAGCGAGGATGCCTTCATGCCCCAACCCCCCTCCGCCACCTACGAGCGCCTGCGGCACTACATCGCCAAGCGCATGCGCATGAGCCCCATCGACCAACCGCTCATGCTCATGGAACTGCTCGGCCGCCGCAGCCCGGCCCCGGCGCAGGACGTGGCCCGGCGGATCCTGGGAAGCAAATGGTGGGCAAGGTGCTCACCGGCAACGGCATCACCCGCTGCGAGCGGGGCACCTACGCCCTGGTGGGAGGCGAGCAACTGAGCGACGCCGAGCGCGACCAGTTGCTGGAGCTCTGCCGCCAACGCCTCGATGCCTTCCGCAGCCGCACGCTGATCAGCGGCTCGATCAAAGTCCGGGTGCTCACCCGCGCCAGAGGCCGCTTCGAGGGCTGCGGCCCCGGCTGTTGCTCAGCAAGTCCTGGACCAGCGGGCCCTGGAAGCGGACCCCATCGCGCCCAGGAACCACGGCGGTTCCGGCGACCTCAGAAACCTCCAGGCCCTCCGCTTCCGCTGCAATGCCGGCAATGGATTCATTGGTGAACATCGACCGGTTCGCGATTAGCCCTGATCAGGCAGCTCCATCATTGCCACTGCAGAGAGCTGCTCAGCCAGTGCCGGAATGCTGAAACTGACGGTCTGCCAGATCGTTTCCACCTCCAGGCCAAAATAGGCATGGGCAAGAACATCACGGAGGCCAGCAATGCGCCGCCACGGGACGGTCGGGTGACGCAGTCGCACGGCGGGTGGGATCTGTTTGGCGGCCTCGCCGAGAAGTTCCAGATTGCGGAGAACCGCGTCGACGATCAGCTCGTCAGCAAGGAACTGATGCTGATCCATTCCTTCGATGTAGCGGCTCACTTTGGCGCAGAAGCGCTGCATATCCTTGAGAAACAGCGTCCAATCCCGCGCGCCACTCTCCTCAGGCAAGTGAAATCGCCTCGCGCTCGATCCGCTCGCGCAACTCAGCACGCAGGCCGTTGCGGGTCACCAGGTCAACGCGGACGTTGAGGAGGTCTTCCAGCGCAAGCTTGAGGTCCATGAACTGCTCAAAGCTGGGGCTTGCCGGGAAATCAACCAACAGGTCGAGATCACTGGCCGGCTGAGCACCACCGCGGGCCACAGAACCGAAGACGCGCAACTCACGGCCGCCATGGGCTGCCGCCAAGGACTGAAGCGTCGGCGCGAGACGCCTCAGCTCATCGAGGCTGGGGGGAGCCTGGGGGTTCATGCCCACCACAGCGCCAGGGACGTTCTCCATCGTAGGCAGTCCGGCACGGTTGTTCTCTCACCGAGTGCCACCCCCGTCACACCCGCCAGCATTCCCCCATGCCCGCGCCCCCCTCCGCCACCTACGAACGCCTGCGCGAGACCATCGCCAAGCGCATGCGCAGGAGCCACGTGTATCAACCCCTGATGCTCATGGAACTCCTGGGCGCCGCAGCCCGGCTCCGGCGCAGGACGTGGGCCGGCGGATCCTGGAGAGCGCATGGTGGGCAAGGTTCACCTTCAACGGCATCACCCACTGCGAGAGGGGCACCTACTCCCTGGTGGGAGGCGAGCAACTGAGCGACGCCGAGCGCGTCCAGTTGCTGGAGCTCTGCCGCCAACGCCTCGATGCCTTCCGCACCCGCACGCCGATCAGCAGTTCGATCAACTACCGGGTGCTCACCCGCGCCCGAGGCCGCTGCGAGTGCTGCGGGGCACACGAGCACCAGCGAGCCCTGGAGGTGGACCACATCGTGCCCACGAACCACGGCGGCTCCAACGACCTCAGCAACCGGCAGGCCCTCTGCTTCCGCTGCAATGCCGGCAAGCGTGAGGATCCGCGAGACGGGCTGTGTGTTCTGCGCATTGGAGGACAGCGGCCGGGTGCTGCTGGAGAACGAGCTGGCGCTGTGCATTGCCGATGCCTACCCGGTGTCGCCGGGCAACAGCCTCGTGATCCCCCGGCGCCATGTGGCCGACGGGTTGGCGCTGCACCAGCCGGGGTGGAACGCCATGGTGGAGCTGCTGAAGCAGCGGCGGGAGCAGCTCCGCGCCCAGGACGCCACGATCAGCGGCTCGGCTGGTCCTCTGGATGAAACCGGGGGCTGAACTCAGGCGAGGCGGCCGGGCAGACGGTGTTTCATGCGCACTGGCATCAGATCCCAAGGCGGCAGGGGGATTGCGAGGAACCGAAAGGTGGGGTGCGGGGGGTGATCCCAACCAAGCAGGGCTATTGAGGCGAGACAGGGCAGACTCGGCTACAACGAAACAGCGTCCCGCCCGGATCCGTGCCCTCCTACTGGTGGGTGAACCACAAGCAGACCTACCGCCAGGAAACCGACGGCGGCTACATCTGGTCGCCGAAGGCGAACGCCAACGGCGCACGCAATGTGAGCTACGACAACCTCAGCCGCTGCCAGCGGGGGGGATGTGGTGTTCAGCTATGCGAACGGGCGCATCAGCCAGATCGGGCTGGTGGAAACGGCAGCGGTCACGGCGCAGAAGCCGCCGGAGTTTGGCTCCACAGGCGAGAACTGGAGCCAGGAGGGTTGGCTGGTGCCGCAGACCTTCTTCGAGCTGATCCAGCCACTGCTGCCGGAACGCCACAGCCCGATCAGCACCCGCACGGGCCGGGGCAACCAGGGGGTGTACCTGGCGGGGCTGAGCGAAACCCTGGGCCTGCTGCTGCTCAAGTTGATCGAAGACCATGCCGACCCCGCGGTGCGTGTGCACCTGGTGGTGCTGGCCGAAGAGGGGGAGTACACAGCCTCCCTACTCGACGACATGCAGCGCCTGCGCGAGGTGCCGAGCAGCACCGAGCGCGACGCCCTCACCAAGGCGCGGCTGGGGCAGGGGTTGTTCCGCCATCGGGTGGCCGAACAGGAACCGGCCTGCCGGGTCACTGGGCTGGCGCGGCAGGAGTTCCTGGTGGCAAGCCACATCAAGCCCTGGCGTGACTGCGACAACCGCGAGCGGCTCGATGGAGCCAACGGCCTGCTGCTCTCCCCCCATGTGGACAAACTGTTCGACCGCCACTGGATCAGCTTCGATTCAGCTGGCCAGCTGCTGTGCGAGCACGAAGCGGCCCTGGAGGCCTTGCGCTGCTGGGGGATCGAGGGCGCGAACCTGATCCGTCCGTTCAGCCGGGAACAGGAGCAGTTTCTCAGTGCCCATCGGGAGGTGCTGCGGCGATGAACATGGGTCAATCCGGAAGGCCACCGGGCAGGAAGCGTTGGATGAACGCCGCCAGTGGCAGCGGCCCGCAGCGTGGATACCAGGCGCTGTGGCCAGGAAGACGCCGCCACCCCTGCACCAGCAGCTGGGGATCCGGGCCGGGGAGCAGCTGCACCTGGTAGCGGTACTCGGCATCGGCGTCCTGATCGGAGTTCTCGATCTGCTCCGCCCTGGGCTGGGATCTCAGGACAGTGGCCAGGAGGGCTGCGGGATCGGAGGACGCGCGCAAGGTCTCCGCAAACCGCCAGGCGGCGCCGGTGGGGTAGCCGTCGTGGTGGAGATAGAGGTGGGGCGGCTGCAAGGACTGGTGCCACCGATGTCTCAGGCGATGGCTTTGGCCGTACGATGGACGTACACACAGGCAGACCAATGGACACCGCCGGCAGCCGCGCCCGTGATCGGCGGATCGAAATCCGGGCCACGACTGAAGACCGCCAACTGATTGATCGGGCTGTGGCCGCTTCCGGCACCGATCTCACCGGATTTGTGCTCACCCATCTGCGCCTCGCTGCGCAGCAGGTGCTGGCTGATCGTGAGGAGTTTCGCCTCGACCCCGAAGCGCTGGAGGCGTGGGAGCGCATCAACCAACGGCCGGCACGGTCGCTGAAGGGTCTACGCGCGCTGATGGATCGGCCCTCTCCCTTCCAGGAGTGAGCGCCACGTACCGGTCGCCCCGGCTGCTGGCGGCCGCTGATCGCCTCGACGGTTTCGAGTGCCGATCCGAGGAGCAGACGATCTGGCTGAGAAAACACGCCCGCCAGGCCCATGCCCGCGGTGGCACCAGCCGGGTGTTCGTGGTCACCGAAGTCGGCGGATGCGACGTGGTGGCGTACTACGCCTGGTGCATGGCCAGCATCAAGGCTGCGGAGGCTCCCCCTCGGCTGCGCCAAGGCGCAGGCCGTTATCCCCAGCCCGTGGCCCTGCTGGCCCGGCTCGGGGTTCACCAGCGCCATCAAGCACGGGGCCTCGGTGCCGCCTTGCTGGCGGATGTGATCAGCCGCACGGCACAGATCGGCACTGAAGTGGGCTGCCGGGGATTGCTCGGCCATGCCGAGAGCGCTGCAGCGCGGGCGTTCTACCTCCACCTGATCCCGGAATTCGAACCATCTCCCACCGATCCATTGCATCTGGTGCTGCTGATGAAGGACATCCTGCGCACGCTGAGATGATTTTCCTACGCTCGCAATCAATCCAAGAAGGGATTCCACAAATGAGAACCGTGAAGAGCCTGGTTGAGGAACTGAGCCGGTTTCCGGATACAGAGCTGCTCCAGACCATGTGAAGCGCGCGGCTGATCAGCCATCGCCAAGCTGCAGTGCTGCTCAACCCTTGAGTTCCACCCCGCCTCCCTTCGCGACGACGTCGCCGAATGCATGCACATGAGCCCCATCGACCAACCGCTCATACAGCTGGAGCTGCGGTGCGCATGCGCACGGTGCTTCTTACACACAGGCATCTGATTCCAAGGCGGGAACGGGATGTTGAAGATCCGAGAGGTGGGGTGAGGGGGGTAATTCCACAACGACAGCTCATGAAGAAGAACGCAAACGGAGTGAAGTCACACCCGGTCAACCCATTCACGGAAACGATGCGGTGCCTCCAACAACCACCTGATCCGCCCATCCGGGGCAGAATCCGCCAGAAAGCAAGTGACCGCCCCCTGCCGCTGTGATCATCTACCTCGCCACCCGGGAGGAGTTCCTCCAGCACGTGCGCGAGCAGCGCATCGAGGAGGAGGTGCGTGAGCGCTACATCGCGCGCACGGGCCACAAGGTGGCGGCGAATGAATTCCGCTCCTGGAAGAACTCGCTGCAGTGCGTAGGCAACGTGCTGCAGTTCGAGGCGATCCCCAGGGAGCTGGGGGTGGCGATCGAATACAGGATCCACAACACCGCCAAGCGGATCGACCTGCTGCTCTCCGGCCACAACGGCGCGGGTGCGCCGGCGGCGGTGATCGTGGAGCTGAAGCAGTGGGAAACAGTGGAGCCCACCGAGCTGGATGGGGTGGTGCGCACGTTCCTGGGCAAGGGACAGCGCGAGACCACCCACCCCTCGTACCAGGCGATGAGCTACGGCGCCCTGCTGCGCGGATTCAACACGGCGGTTGTGGAGCACGGGATCGCGCTGCAGCCCTGCGCCTACCTGCACAACTGCACCGATGGCAGCGGCATCAGCGACGCGCGCTACCGGCCCTATCTGGAGCAGGCGCCGCTGTTCCTGCGCCACGACAACGCCTCCATGGCCGCCTTCCTGCGCCGTTGCCTGGAGGTGGGCGACCGGGGCCGCACGATCGAGCGGATCCGCGACGGCAAGGCCAAGCCGAGCCAGCAGCTCGCCGATGCGGTGGAGCGGATGCTGAAGGGCAACACCGAATTCGTGCTGATCGACGAGCAGAAGGTGGTGTTCGAGAAAGCCCTGGCCTTGGCACGCCACCTGAGGGAGGGGCGGCACTGCGTGCTGCTGGTACAGGGCGGGCCCGGAACGGGGAAATCGGTGGTGGCGGTGAACCTGCTGGCCAGGCTGCTGGGCCTGGGCCTCAATGCCCGCTACGTGAGCAAGAATGCGGCGCCGCGGGCGGTGTACCGCGCCAAGCTCACCGGTTCTCTGCAGAAGGGGGACTACGACAACCTCTTCTGTGGCTCGGCCTGCTTCGTGGGCTGCCCGGAGGGCTTCTACGACGCCCTGATCGTGGACGAAAGCCACCGGCTGATGACCAAGACCATCTACGACAAGGAGGGCGAGAACCAGGTCAAGGAGATCATCCACGCCAGCAAGCTGGCGGTGTTCTTCCTCGATGAAGACCAGCGCGTCACCTTCGACGACATCGGCAGCACGGCCGAGATCGAGAAGTGGAGCCAGTTCCACGAGGCCGAGCTGCACCGCGACGTGCTGCCGTCGCAGTTCCGATGCAGCGGCTCGGATGGCTATCTGGCCTGGCTGGATTCCACTCTGGGGATCCGGGCCACGGCCAACGAGCGGCTGGATCCCGGCAGCTACGACTTCAGGGTGTTCGACAATCCGGTGGCGCTGCACGAGGCGATCCGCCAGGCCAACCATGCCAACCAGGCACGGATGGTGGCGGGGTACTGCTGGAACTGGGCGTCCAAATACCACCCGAATGCCTGGGACATCACGATCGAACCCTGGGGCTACCGGGCCCGCTGGAACCTGAACAAGGACGGCAGCGTGTGGATCATGAAGCCCGGCACGGTGGAGGAGGTGGGCTGCATCCACACCTGCCAGGGCTGTCAAGCGACATCCGCTTTTGGTCCTCCGGCGACACGAAAACTGGTCCACCTGATGGCCTGCTGATGGGGGCCTT
>JBCBTI010000011.1:0-82435 GCA_039818745.1 Cyanobacteria bacterium J06638_7 | reverse complement strand
GATCGCCTCCATGGCGACCCTGGCCTTGAACTCGGGGCTGTGGGTGCGTCTCTTGCTCATTGGTGGGAGCCCCTTTCAGGGGCGGTACCCCGCCTCAGAGGTTAACGATGGGACCTGTCCAGAAAAACCAGTCCACCTCAGCCACTCTCAGGGACGGGTGCGGGCTGCGATGCGCTCGGCGATGGCCCGAATGCCGAGGCCATTGATCTGCTCCACAGAGCTTTCGCGCTCCAGCCGGACCACGGTCGCGGGGTGGAGGCTGCTCCCAGGTGAGTGAGCCGTTGGCTGCTCTGGCCATCGTGGGCCGACCGGGCCGACCTTCAGGCCGGGTCGGGTTCCACGATCATCCAGAGCACATGGGTGGCATCCACCGCCTCGAGGATCTCGAGGTGCTCGGCCGTGAGGGCGCGGGCATCGGCGTGCTGACCATTGGCAGTGAGCTCGCGGAGATGCTGCATGCACCAGTCGCGCAACTCCGAGATCGAGAGCATGCGCCGCTGGCGATCTTCAGGCCCGCTGTAGCGCGGTGGAACCGGTTTGCCCATGATCCATGACGTGAACCCTTGCACTGTGGCTGGCGGAGGCTGAACGGCACCGACACAATCCAACAGAGACGTGTAGTTTTTGCCACAGGCACTCGTTGGAAACCATGCCCCGCTTGATTGGTCTTGGCCCACAGCCGCCGGAGCCACCGAACTGGGGCGTTGGCGGAGGCAGTTTCAGCTGGCCCGCTGGGCCTGCAGGGAGTGGGTGAGTTCGCGCTCGAGCTGAAGTTTGCGGCTTTCGATGCGCTGGATGTCCTGATAGAGGCGATTGAGCTCAGCCTCCTGGGCTTGAAGATCACGGGCCAGGTCGAGTTGCATCGTCGTCAGTCCTGGATAGTCTGCGGACATGAGGGTGAGATCATCGCCGCGGCGTACCCGCATCAGCAGTTGGAGTGCATTCGGTGAGGCCAGCGAAGGGCCGTTCACCCAGTCCCAGTAGATGACGTTGGGGGAAGGAGAAGAGGGGGGCATTCTGACAGAGTGCAAACCGTGCTCAAGGTAGGTCTCGCGGCCGAAGCGCCCGTGCCCTGGAGTCACCCAGCCTGGTGATCAATCTCACGACTCGGTGTGGCCTTCCTCAGGCCGGTGCCAGAGAACACGGGCAAGACTTATCGGGTTGTGTTCAGCATCCCGGCTCATGCTTGTGCCCACCATTTACTTCGCTACGTCCACCGGCAAGACCGAAGATGTGGCCCATCGTCTGGCGCCGCTCGTGAAGGCAGCGGCGGTGCTGGATGTGGCGGAGATCAGCGACACGGCCGACCTCGGGAACTGCGAGGCGCTGATCTGCTGTACGCCCACCTGGAACACGGGGGCCGATGATCTGCGCTCGGGCACAGCCTGGGATTCCCACGTGGAGGCGATTGAAACGATGCCGCTGCAGAGCAAGCCCGTGGCGATCATGGGTCTGGGGGATTCCTCGTCCTATGGGGATTACTTCTGTGATGCGATGGAAGAGCTCTATCGCGCCTTCGAGCGGGCGGGAGCCCGGCTGGTGGGCCAGGTGGACATCAGTGGCTACAACTACAACCGTTCCAGAAGTGTGCTGAACGGCCGCTTCTGCGGTCTGCCGATCGACGAAGACTCCGAGCCCGAGCTCACCGAAGAACGGCTGCAGCGCTGGGCGGAACAGCTGCGCCGCGAGCTGGTGTGACAGCCGCAGCTGCACCCGCCAGCCGGGCGCCAGCTGGCGGCAGACTGCCCCCATGACTCTTCCAGGCCTGCCGGCGGGGGCCACCGACCCCTGCGTGCACTGCGGCTTCTGCCTGCCCAGCTGTGCCAGCTACCGCGTGCTGGGCACCGAGATGGATTCGCCCCGGGGCCGCATCCACGCCCTCAAGTCGATCGAGGCCGGTGAGCTGGTGCTCGATGCCACGGTGGCGAAGCACTTCGACACCTGCCTGGGCTGCCTGGCCTGCGTCACGGCCTGTCCTTCGGGAGTGCGCTACGACGTGCTGATCGAGGCCACCCGCCCGAAGCTGAACGCCCCGGAGCTGCGCAGCCCGGCGGCCAACGCCTTCCGCAGGCTGCTGTTCGCGCTGCTGCCCTACCCGCGGCGGCTGCGGGCCGCCCTCAGCCCCCTGAGGCTCTACGCCGGCACCCCCCTGCAGGGCCTCGTGCGCCGCAGCGGCCTCACCCGCCTGCTGGGGCCCCAGATCGAGGCGATGGAGCGGCTGCTGCCGCCCCTGGCGCCGGAGGCCTTCCGCGATGGCTTCCCCACGGTGGTGCCGGCCCGGGGCGAGCGCCGTGCCCGGGTGGGTCTGGTGCTGGGCTGCGTGCAGCGGCTGTTCGACCCGGGGGTGAACGGCGCGGCGGTGCGGGTGCTGAGCGCCAACGGCATCGAGGTGGTGATCCCGGCGGAGCAGGGCTGCTGCGGCGCCGTGACCCACCACCAGGGGGAAGAGGAGCACACCCGCCAGCTGGCCGATGCCCTGGTGGAGAGCTTCACCGCCGTGGTGGGCCATGGCCGCCCGGCTGGCCCCGAGCCCCTCGATGCGGTGCTGGTGGCGGCCTCCGGCTGCGGCCACACCATGAAGGCCTACGACCACCTGGCCAGCCGCGGCTTCCCGGCTCCGGTGGCCGACATCCATGAATTCCTGGCCGAGCTGGGCCTCAGCGAGGAGTTCCGCCAGCAGCTGCGGGCCCTGCCCCACCCGGATGGCAGCAGCGCCAGCGCCGAGCGGCCGCTGCGGGTGGCCTTCCATGACGCCTGCCACATGATCCACGGCCAGGGCCTGCACAGCCAGCCGCGGGATCTCCTGCGCGCCATCCCCCACCTCAGGCTCAGCGAGGCCTTCGAGGCCGGCGTGTGCTGCGGCAGCGCCGGCATCTACAACCTGGTGCAGCCGGAGGAGGCCGCCGAGCTGGGCCGCATCAAGGCGGCCGATCTGGCCGGCACCGGAGCGGCCCTGGTGGCGAGCGCCAACATCGGCTGCACGATGCAGCTGCGCCGCCACCTCGATGGCGACACGGCCGCGGCCCTGCCGGTGCAGCATCCGATCCAGCTGCTCGATCGCAGCTGGCGGGCCGGCGACCCCAGTGCCGCAGGAGCAGAGCGATGAGCCGGGAGGCGCCGAACCTGGCGGTGCTGATCGATTCCGACAACGCCCAGGCGGCCGTGATCAGCGACCTGCTCACGGAGGCTGCCCAGGTGGGCACCGCCACCGTGAAGCGCGCCTATGGCGACTGGACGACGCCGCAGCTGGGCAGCTGGAAGGAGGTGCTGAACGTGCACGCCATCGTGCCGGTGCAGCAGTTCAGCTACACCACGGGCAAGAACGCCACCGATTCGGCCCTGATCATCGACGCCATGGACCTGCTGCACAGCGGCCGGGTGGATGGCTTCTGTCTGGTGTCCTCCGACAGCGACTTCACCCGGCTGGCCACCCGCATCCGCGAGCAGGGGCTGCTGGTGATCGGCTTCGGCGAACGCAAAACACCGAAAGCGTTCGTGGCCGCCTGCGACCGCTTTCTGTACACCGACATCCTCAAACGCGGCGGCAGTTCCGCCGGCGCTGGCCGGCGCGGGGCCGGCGAGAGCAGTGACGACAGCGCTCCACCGCTGAAGCCGTTTCTGTGCGAAGCGATCACGGCAGTGACCCAGGACGACGGCTGGGCGCCGCTGGGCATGGTGGGCAGCCTGCTGCAGAAGAACGACCCATCCTTCGATGCGCGCAACTACGGCTTCCGCAAGCTGAGCGAACTGGTGAAAGGCCAGCCCTATCTCACGGTGAAGGAAGTGCCGATGAGCCCAGGCAGCCAGCAGATGCATCTCTTCGTGCAGGTGCGTGGGGGCTGAACGAAGCCTGGCAAGACAGTGGCCGATGCAACGATGGGCATGGCGGAGAAACCCTCGGAAGCCTTGAGACGTGGGTCCGCAATCATCCAGAGAAGGCAGAATTTCTGATGCTCATACTACAGTTTAAAACCGTCGGCTTTGCCGATGGAAGAACATTTCAGAGGGGGAATGTCCAGTCTAGGGATGGAGAACGACGTCTCCAGCATGACTGAACCTTCATGGTCATCGAGAGACTCTTTGAGCAGGCTACGCAGACGGTTGACCAACGAGCCGATGGCAAACCCTAGTGCTCAAGGATGTGGGGCACAGCAACGCCAAGGTTGCACGCGCAAGCGCCAAGAGCATCGGCCGCCCGTCAGAGCCTGGCCATCGAGCTGAGCGCTTGCGGCTGGATCGATGAGCCAATCAGGCTGGACATGCGAATGCACACGTGCCTTGAGCACCCAAGCCATCGCAAGGGTGGGGGCATCCACAGTGAGCCCATGGCATGCACCCTTCAACGCCGAGTTCCCTGGCTTTCTTGAGGGCAGTTTCCCGGCTCGGGTAAGCATAGAGGTGCCTGCCACTGTGATCATGGTGGTGATGAACCTGGGCATCGCTTGCCCCCAGGCGGAAAGGCCCCATGCCCACCACGGTGGCATTGATCACTCCCATGACCACGGCCCCGATACTCACCAGGCCCATCGGGACGATGCCGATCGAGATGGTGCCAAGGGGGGCGATGCCGACGGCAATGATCCTGGGCCGACCGCCGCATGCCGGTGGCGACGAAACCGCTGGGAGATCCGATGATGCCGGGGCTGGGACTGGGACTGACATCAGTGGGCGGCTGCACTGGAATGGCCACCGGAGGCTTCGCCATGGCTGGCACAGGGCATCCACTGGTTGCCCATCTTGTGGGCACCCTTGCAGTTGAAGTGCCTGGCGGCGGCTTCAGCCTCGGCCCTGGTGCTGAACATCGCTCTGCGCGCACCCTCTCCGGATTTCTGAGCGAGGCCGGTTCCGGGATCCAGCAGGGCCATCACAGTGGCAGCAACGCAGGCCATGCTTGCAAGCGATGGCGGAATCGGATGGCGCGCTTTCCATCTGAATCCAAAACTCGCTGCGCTCTGTTTCATTGTACAGCGGACATCATGGCCTTGTGGAAGTGAAACACCCGACCGGTAATCGACGCTGAACTGAAAGCTGAGGGTGCCATCTTCTGGCTATTCTGAGATACCTACAACGGCTCCACGATTGTCCAGAATTCATGCCACGCCAGCACCATTACGTCATTTCGGCCCTGCGATCGATGCCGAGCGGCAGCAGATCCCGTTCAGGCCGGTGCCTGGCGGCGCAGCTGGCCGAACAGCAGCGCCAGCAGGAAACCGCTGAACTGCACGATCACCACACAGGGCCCCGAAGGCAGGTTGGTGAGTCCGGAACCGAGCAGCCCAAGCAGGGCGCATCCCCCTCCCAAGGCCGCCGAGCTGGCCACATAGATCGGAAACCGGCGGCTCAGCAGCCGGCCCGCGCAGGCCGGGATCACCACGAAGGCGCTGATCAACAGCACCCCCACCGCCTTGATCGACACGGCCACCACCACCGCCAGCAGCACGATGAAGGCCAGGCGATGCCAGTTGGCACGCACTCCGAAGGCCCCGGCCAGGTCGTTGTTGAGCGTGAGCAGCACCTGGGCCCGCAGGCTCAGAGCCAGATAGCCCAGGGCGCCCACCAGCAGCACCGCAATCACGGCCAGGTCAAGCCAGCCGATGCCGAGGATGTCCCCGAACAGCAGCTGCTGGATGCCACCCCGGTAGGTCTCCACCAGGCTGAGGGCCACCACGGCAAACGCCAGGGAGCTGGAGTACACGATGTTCAGCAGGGCATCGGCCGGCAGGCGGCTGCGCTCCACCAGCTGGTTGATCAGCAGCGCGAAGATCACCGCAAACGGGATCAGCACCAGGGTGGGGTTGATGCCCAGCAGGATGCCGATGCTGATCCCAAGCAGGGCGGAGTGGCCCAGGGCATCACTGAAGAAGGAGAGCTGACGCAGCACCGCGAAGCTGCCCAGCAGCCCCCCCAGGCTGCCGGTGAGCAGGCCCCCCAGCAGGGCCCGCTGCATGAACGGCTGGGCCAGCACCGCCACGAGTGCCGTGGGTTCAGCCATGGCTGGCGCTGGGACTGTGGTGGTGGCGGTAGGGCACCATGTTGGGCCCGTACAGCTCCACCAGCCGGGCCGGACTGAGGGCGTGGTCGGGCATCCCGCTGCAGCGCAGGCGGCGGTTCAGGCAGAGCACCTGATCACAGCAGCGCCGCACCATCTCCAGATCGTGGGACACCTGCAGCACGGTCCAGCCCTCCTGGCGGCGGAGCTCCAGCAACAGCTGCTGAAACTGCTCGCTGGCCGTGGCATCGAGGCCCGCCTGGGCTTCATCGAGCAGCAGCAACCGCCGCGGCCGCACCACGCAGAAGGCCAGCAGCACCCGCTTGAGCTGGCCGCCGGACAGCTCGCTCAGCAGCCGCTCCCCCAGATCGCCGCAACCGGTTCGCTGCAGAGCGCGGCGCACCGCCTGCCGCCGCCGCCGGCCACCGCTCCAGGGCAGGCGCGGGCCGGGCGGATCGAACCCGAAGGCCACGAATTCCGCCACGCTGAGGGGAAGCCGGCTGGGCAGGGCAAGGGTCTGGGGCAGGTAGGCGATCTGGCTGCGCACCGAGCGCGGCAGCTGGCCGGCCTCTCCCAGGCGGCGGCCGAGCACGCTCACCTCGCCGCTGCGGCGGGGCAGCAAGCCGAGCACTGCCGCCACCAGGGTGCTCTTGCCGGCACCGTTGGGCCCCACCAGGGCGGTGTCGCTCTCCGCCGGCAGCGCAAAGCTCACGCCGTCCACGGCCAGCACGCCATCGCGCTGCACCGACAACGCTTCCACCCGCAGCACCGGCTGCCCCATCAGCGGTTCATCCTCCAAAGGCCTGGCGCAGGTTCGCCACGTTGCTGCGCATCACTGAAAGGTAGGTGGTGGGGTCCAGCGAGGCCTGCTCGCTGCCGGTTTCCAGGGGGTCGAAGACGCTGATCCTCACCCCCAGATCCCTGGCCAGGGCATTGAAGGAGCGATCTCCCTCCTGGGGCTCACTGAGCAGGGCCTTGAGCTGGGTGCTCTCCACCTGGTCGGCCACCCGCTGCAGATCGGCAGGGCTGGGGTTCAGTTCCGGCACGTCCACCAGGTACTCGGTTCTGAGGCCGTAGCGCTCAGCGAAATAGGGAGCGAAGTCGTGGAAAGTCACGAACGTCTTGCCCGCATAGGGAGCCAGCTGGCCGGCGATCTCGGTGTTGAGCTCCTGGAGCTGGCTGATGAAGGCCTCGGCATTCCCCCGGTACCCCTGCGCGCAGCTGGGATCGACCTCCACCAGGCCGTCGCGGATCGTTTCCACCTGCTGAACCGCCCGCAGCGGATCCAGCCAGATGTGGGGGTTCACATCGCCGTGGGCATGGCCGTGACCGTGCCCATGGCCATGGTCGTGCCCGTGGTCATGGCCCGACTCCTCGGGGGAGTCGATGGTGGCGACCCCGCCGCTGGAATCGATCACCACCAGGTCGGGGTTTTCAGCTGAGGCCACGAGCTTGTCGAGGAACCCCTCCAGCTCCAGTCCGTTCTTCACCAGCACCTGCGCCTCCCCCAACGCCGCCAGATCCCCGGGGCTGGCCTGGAAGTCATGGGGACTGCTGGCGGGAGGGATCAGGGCCGTCACCGTGGCGCAGTCACCCGCCACCGCCCGGGTGAACAGGGTGATCGGCAGAAAGGTGCTGACCACCTTCAGGGCGCCGCCGCCGGCCTCATCGGCCGGAGGTCGGGGGGCCGAGCAGGCCACCAGGGCCGTGGCCAGCGCCACCGCACCGGCACGGCCAAACCAGAGCAGCGGAGTGCGCATCAGAGCTGAGAACCCAGCGGGAGAGGGCGCGATCAAGGGCAGAGGAACCCGTGGACCGCAATGCCAGGAACAGTAATCATTCTCAGCTTAGCGCCGGGGGGTGCTGCTGGAGGGCTTAGCTGGAGGGCTCCATAACGCTGGCAATCGTCACCAGATGCCCGCGGGAAGGGCTCCAGAGCAGGAATCTGGAGCACGCCAGCATGGAGCCCAGCGTCAGGGTGGGCACATCGCACAGCAGGTGCTGGTTGCGCTCATGGCAGGCCCTGAGCTGGTAGTTGGGAATGCGCTCCGAGAGATGGTGAATGTTGTGGTAGCCGATATCTGCCGTGAACCACTGCAGCAGCGCCGGCAGGCGCAGATGGCTGGTGCCCTGAAGGGCACCATCGAGATAGCTCCAGCCGGCGCTGTCCCGGGCATAGCTGGCTTCGAAGATGTGCTGCACGAAGAACACCGCGATGAACACCGTGGCCGCAAGCGCCAGAACCGCCGCATAGATGCCCAGCACAATGCCGAAGCCCAGCCACCGGCCCAGAACGAAGAGCGCCCCCAGCCACACCAGGCTGCTGAGCACCATGTCCTGAAATTCAGCCTTCGAGTGCCAGGGTTTCGCATCGGCAGGGGCCAGCAGGCCGAGCAGCAGATCCAGCCGCGGCTTGAAGGCCAGATAGTGAAAGCCACCGGGAATCGCCATCAACGGATGGCGCAGCAAGGCATAGAGGCGTTGCTGCACCTGCCCGAGCTGCAGGTATTCATCCACCGTCAGCACATGGACCACTCCGCGGTAGCGCTCCCAGTCGCCATTGGTGCGGTGGTGATAGGCATGATCGCGGGACCAGCCCACCTGGGGCACGCCATTGATCAGGCCGAACAGGAAGCCGAAGATCCGGTTCAGCCACTGGCTGCGGAACAGGGAGTGGTGGCCGCAGTCATGCATCAGCGAAAAGCAGCGCACCGAGAACAGACCGAGCAGCAGGATCAGCGGCGGCAACAGCCACAGCGAAACCGCCGCGGCCCTCAGAGCCAGCCACCAGAGCAGCAGGTAGGGCACCAGCGTGTTGAGCACCTGCCAGGCAGCCCGGTCGTTGCGGCTCACCATGAACGGCGCCAGCAGGAAGCCGGCCTTGGGGGCTGTTGCGGCTGGCGCGCTCAACCGCTCAGCCCGCAGAATTCGCTGCGGCGGCGCCGCAACTGCCAGTCACAATCCCGGGGAGGAATCACCATCCTCCGCAGGTGCACGATGGCGGGCTGCGCCCAGGCCAGCATCAGCGCCACCAGTTCGCTGCTGCCGTCGTAGCTGGCCAGGGAGCAGTCCACGCGCTCCAGCACCTGGGCCTCGAGCTGGAGCTGATCCAGCTGGCAGCGCACCTCACTGCGGGGGAGGTAGTGGAGGCGGTGGGGCACGATCTCGGTGGCCCAGCGGATGGCACGGGAGCGGGGCAGCTCCGCCTCACAGACCACAAGTCCGCGGCCATGGCTCTGCAGACCCTGCCAGGCCATGGCGCCCAGCTGCAGACAATGCTGATGGATGAAGGGCTGCAGCCATTCGCCGTGCGGAACGGCGTTGACCCTAGGGGGCCGGGGCGCCTCTGGGGTGGTGGGCATGGCCGTACCGGGATGGCTGACGCCAGCATCCCCCCGCTCCCCCGACGGACGCCAGCACCATGGGGAAGCCCCATCACGCCGGCGATGATGAGTGCAGCTCATGACGTGGGTCGTCATGGCCCCTGTCCATGATCCAAGTTCATCAGCTGCGGGCCCTGGAGGCCATCGCCCGCCACCCCTCGCTCACGGCCGCCGCCCGCAGCCTGCACTGCACCCAGTCGGGTCTCTCGCACCTGCTCAGGGATCTGGAGCGGCAGCTGCAGATCCGGCTGGTGGATCGCGATCGCCGGCCCCCGGCCCTCACCGCCGCGGGTCGGCGCCTGCTGCGCTGCGCCGCGGTGGTGCTGCCGGAGATCGAGGCGGCCCAGGACGATCTGCAGCGCATGGTGATCGGCGCCGCCGGACGCCTGTTCATCAGCCTCGAGTGCCATTCCTGCATCGACTGGCTGCTGCCGGCGATGCTCAGCTTCCGGGATGGCCATGGCGAGGTGGAGCTGGATGTGCGCATCGGCGCCCAGTTCGATCCGCTGCCGGGTCTGCTGGATGGCTCCGTTGATCTGGTGATCTCAGGCGAGCGCAACAGCGGCCGGGGGGTGCTGGCCGATCCTCTGTTCCGCTATCAGATCGTGGCTGTTGTGCCCCGCCGCCATCCCCTGGCGGCGAAGGCCTGTCTCTGCCCGGAGGATTTCGGCCCCGAAACGATCATCACCTACCCGGTGGCCGAATGCCGGCTGGACCTCTACAGCCGTTTTCTCGAACCTGCAGGCGTGATCCCCCAGCGCCGACGCACAGCGGAGATGACCGCCATGATCGTGCAGTGGGTGGCCCTGGGTCTGGGAGTGGCAGCCTTGCCCAGCTGGGCCGTTCCCAGCTCGGCGGCGGTGGTGTGCCTTCCCCTCGGAGAGGCAGGCTTGTGGGCGGATCTCCAGGCCCTGCGGAGACGCTCCGACCAGAACCTCGCCCATCTCGACGCCTTCGTGAACGTGGCCCGCGATCAGGTGTTCCGCCAGTTCTCCGACATCACCCCGATCACACCGCGATCAACCCCGCCGCAGGGGTCGGCGCCGACCTGAGCAGGCCTGCGCTGATCGCCGGGGCTCGCGGGGCCGTTGATAACCTGCGCCGCGATGCCCGCTCCAATGCGACTCGCTGCCGCCATCACCGCCGCCACGCTGCTGGTGCCATCAGCCGCGCGGGCCGAAGACCCCGCGGCTACCTGGCGTTCCTTCCGGGACTGGCTGCTCGGCAGTGGCCAGCCGGAGCTGCAGGCCATCTGCGCCATAGGCAGGCAACTGAATGCCAGGCAGCACTCCCACCAGGATCCCGGCATCGCCAAGCGCTACACCGACACCCTTCTGAGCACGGGCCACGACCCCGCCTGGATCTCCGCCAGCCGCGCCGGCCTGTTCACGGCGATGAACCAGGCCTGTCCCGACGTGTGGTGAGCTGGGCCGGCCCCTGCAGGGCGCGCACAGCATCCGGCAGATCCCTGGAGGACCCCGCCTGGCCCTTGGCCCCCCAGGCGGTGGGCCTGGCGCAGCACCGAAGGCGCCAGCACCACCACTTCCACCACAAGCAAGTTGAGAAAGATCCACAGGGCGATCCGGCGCCACAGCCGCGCCCCGACCATGGCTGGCACGCGCTCGACAGCAGCTCAGGGGGCAAACTCGGTCTACCCGCCGCCGGGCGAAGCCCATGCCCCCGGGCCCGCAGCGGCAGCGCTCAGGCGGGCGCCGGGCCGAACAGACGGTCGGAGAACTTGACGTACCAGGCGGCGGCCTGCACCTGCACGATGTAGGCCAGAGCGATGATCAGAGCGATTTCCGAGCCCTCTTTGCCGAAGGCCGTCATCGCCAGGGCCAGGGCAATCGAGAGGTTGCGCATCACGGTGCCATACACCAGGGCGATGCCGTCGCCGCGGGGGAACAGCCGCTGACCCACCAGGGTGCTGAGCACGAAGTTGATGGCATACAGCAGCAACAGCGGGATCAGCATGCGCACGAGCAGCAAGGGCTGGCCCACGATCAGGTCTGCCTTGAGGGCCATGGCCACGAACACGATGCCGATCACACCCAGGGTGGAAAAGGGTGGAAAGCGGGGCCTGAGCACCTTGCGGTAGTGATCCTCTCCCCGCCTGGCGATCAGCAGCACCCGGGTGAGCTGACCGAGCAGCAGGGGCAGGAACACGATGATCAGGATCTGCTGGAACACCTTCGCCATCGGCACCTCCACCACGGCCCCCAGCAGGGCCTTGGCATAGAAGGGGGTGGCCAGCGAGCCCAGTACCAGACCCACCACCGTCATGCGCACGGCCGCCTCCAGATTGCCGTTGGCAAAGCCCGTCCAGGAGATGGTCATGCCACTGGTGGGCAACAGGGCGGCCAGCAGCAGACCCAGCGCCACCAGGGGCTGGCTGGGGAAGAACCAGCGGCCGATGAGATAGGCCACGAAGGGGATCACGAGGAAGTTGATCGCCTGGGCGGTGAGCTGGAGCCTGAGATCGCGGCCGCCGAACAGCAGCGGCAGACGCAGGTCAACCAGCATCGGATAGACCATCAGGAAGGTGAGCGGAATCACCAGCGACACCAGCCAGCCGGCGGGCAGCAGAGCCCCCCAGAGCAGGCCCAGCACCATGGCCGCCGGCACGGCCCACACCAAGCGTTTCTGCAGCGCGAACAGCACCTCCATCAGCTGCGGCTCCGGTCGCGCACGGCGAGCACCTGGGGGTTGGGCAGCTTCTGCCCGAAGCAGAACACCAGCAGGCGGGCGTCTCTGGTTTCAGGAGCAATCTCACCGGCGGCCAGGTTGCGGGTGTGGATGTAGTGATCGAAGCGGTCGATGTAGGCCACCGAAGGGTGGGCTTCGATCATGCCCCTGAGGGCCGCGATCACCTCCTCGATGCTCTGGCAGGTGGTTTCGCTCTCGGCGAGTTCCAGCTCGACAAGCGGATAGCTCCGCTGCAGGATGGTCTGCTTGATGGCCATGGTCTGCGCGGCAGGGGGAGGACGGGAGAGGGCAACGGGCGCCGGCCGACACGAAGCCCAATACTACACAACGATAAAGTTGTATGCGTACTTTAGGCATTGAGCTGGGCCCTTGCGGCGGGCGCCCGGGGTCAGAGCCGGTAGCTTCAGGGGGACACCGGTGGAGCAGCCGGCCATGGCCCCACGAACCGGCACCAGCGCCCGATCTCCAGGCCAGCAGCGCCGCCCCCGACAGCTGGGTGCGGCACTGCTGACCGCCTCTGCCGGACTGACCTTGCTCCTTGTGGGAGGCCGTGCGCTCCGGCCTCAACTGCGCCCGGCGGCGCCTGCCCTGGCCGGCGCCGCGGACGCGACCGCTGCAGCCGCCGGCCCCGCCGCCGAGCCCGCCACCGATCCCGCCGCCGTGACCCTGCCCTCGGATCCGGCCCTGCCCCGGTTCGATGACGGCCGCCACTACCCCCTGGTGCCCGCCGATACGGCCGAGCTGGCGGCCCTGCTGGCGGCGGTGGAATCCGCGCTGCGCGATCCGACCACCGCCGCTGAAGCCCTGCCGCGCCTGGGCCATCAGCAGCAGGTGATCTACCGTCGGCTCTCCCACGACCCGGCCCGCTCCGACGCGGTGCTGGCCCGCCTCGATCCGGCCTGGCGCAGCGTGGCCGAGCGCCACCTGGCTGCCCGGCGCGAGTTCCTCAGCATGCAGGGGCGCAGCCAACCGCTCTCCAGCCTGCCGGCCTGGCGGATCATCGCGCCCCCACCGGCGAAGGAACTGCTGGCCCACTACCGCAAGGCCGCCGCCAGCACAGGCATCGACTGGGAGGTGCTGGCAGCGATCAATCTGGTGGAGACGGGCATGGGGCGCATCGACGGCGTGTCGGTGGCCAATGCCCAGGGGCCGATGCAGTTTCTGCCCAGCACCTGGGCCCAGGCCGGGGTGGGCCAGGGCGACATCCGCGATCCCCACGACGCCATCCAGGCCGCCGCCCGCTACCTGGTGCGCCGCGGTGGCCTGGAGGACATCCGCAAGGGGCTGTGGGGCTACAACAACAGCGACTACTACGGCCGCGCCGTGCTGCTCTACGCCTCGTTGCTGCGCGACGATCCGCGCGCCTACACCGGGCTGTACCACTGGGAAATCCAGGTGCAGACCGCGGCCGGTGATCTCTGGCTGCCGGTGGGCTACAGCCAGAGCCAGCCGATCGCGGTGAGCGCCTACCTGGAGCAGGTGCCGGCCAGCGCACCCCCGGCCAGCCTGCCGCCCCCGGCCGCCGCTCCGTGAGCAGCACCCTGGTGCTGCTGGCCGCCGCAGCGGGGCTCGACCCCCTGCTGGACTGGCTGGAGCGGCACCGGGCCAGCCTGGCCGGTTTCCGCCTGCTGGCCAACAGCGAACTGGCCCGGGCGCTCGCCTTCCGGCCCGCCGGCGCCGGGTTCAGCCTGAGCGAGCAGGAGGAGTTGGGCAGCATCGCCGCTGGCGCCGACATCCGCGCCGCCGCTCTGGTGCTCGCCGGCCAGGCGATGGCGGTGGTGGCGTTCCCCGACCCCACCTCGCCGCCCCACAGCCAGCCGGATACCGGCCTGCTGATGCGCGCCTGCGCCATCGCCCGCACACCCCTGGCCCTCAATCCCGCCAGTGCCGATCTGGCCCTGCGTGGCCTCGGGCGCAGCCGGGTGGCCTATCTGCTGTTCAATCCGGTGGCGGGCAGCGGCGATGCCGACGCCGAACTGGCCCGCATCCGCTCCCTGCTGGAGCCCCAGCTGCTGGTGAGCGTGGTGTTCACCCGCCAGGACCTGGACCCGGCCAGCCAGACCCGCGAGCTGGTGGCGATGATCAACGCCCGGGCCGACGACGGCGGCGCCATGGTGGTGGCCTGCGGCGGCGACGGCACCGTGTCCTCGGTGGCGGCGGCGCTGGCCGGCACCAGCATCCCCCTGGCGGTGATTCCCCGCGGCACCGCCAACGCCTTCGCCACAGCGATGGGCATCCCCGCCGACCTGGCGGGCGCCTGCCGGATCGTGGGCGCCGGCCATAGCCGCCGCATCGACATCGCCCTCTGCAATGACCGGCCGATGGTGCTGCTGGCGGGTCTGGGCTTCGAGGCGGGGATGGTGGAGCGCACCAGCCGTGAGCTCAAGACCCGCTTCGGGGCCCTGGCCTACGTGCTGGCCGGGGCCCAGCAGGTGCTCAGCCAGCAGCCGTTCCAGGCGCGCCTGAGCATCGACGGCAAGACCAGCGCGCTGCAGGCGGTGGCCATCACCGTGGCCAACGTGGCCCCCGGCACCTCGGTGCTGGCTCAGGGTTTCGGCGAGGTGGTGCCCGACGACGGGCTGCTGGAGGTGACGGTGGCCACCCTCGCCAGCCGGCTGCAGGGCCTCAATGCCCTGGCGGCCCTGATGGCCTCGGCGGTGGTGCAGTCACCCACCAGCCACCCCGACCTGCTCTGCCTGCGGGCCCGGGACATCCGCATCGACACCGACACCCCCCAGAAACTTGTGATCGACGGCGAGATGATCACCAGCTCCAGCGTGCAGATCCGCTGCCGCCCCGATTCCCTCAGCGTGATCACCCCCCTGAACTGATCCCGGCGGCGCTGGCCCGCGGCTGCTCCATCAGCGCCCAGGCCTGGCGCAGGGTGCCGCCATCGCCGAGATTGCCGGGACAGGTGAGCACCGGCAGCCCCGAACCGGGGAGTCGCACCAGCGACAGCCCCGGCAACAGCTGGCCCTGCAGCTCCACCAACCGCGCCCCCAGCCCATCGGCCAGCAGGGTGTGGGTGGTGATGCCGCCCTTGCTGAGCAGGTAGCCCAGGCGCGGTGCCAGGGCAGCGGCCAGGCGGGCCATCAGGCCCGCCAGCTCCAGCCCCAGTCGGCGCCGTTCGCCGGGCCCCCGGCAGGCCAGCTCACCCCGGCTGCTGAACAGCACCGGCGTGCGACCGGCGGCCAGCTCCGCCTCCAGCCGCTGCAGCCAGGCCCGCTCCAGCGAGGCCAGCAGCTGCCGGGGCAGGGGGCCCTCCAGCACCCGGGCCACCTTGGCCACCTGCACTTCAACCCCGCCGCAGGCGGGTTCGGCCAGCAGGGTGTGCAACTGGGCATCGGCCAGGGGCACGTGGGAGCCCACCAGCACCAGGCCCGGCAGGGGTGTGCCCTCGGCGCTGCTGCGGCGCAGGGCGGCCAGGCACGCCGGCGCGAGGGGCTGGGGACCGATCGGCGCCAGGGCCTGCAGCAGACTGGCTGCCGCCTGAAACAGGAACCGCCGCGGCCGACCCCAGCGACCGGCGGCAGCCGGGTCGGTAAGCAGCCGCAGTGCGGCCCCCAGGGCGGCCAGCTGCTCCGGCCGCTCCGCGTCCACCGCCAGCCAGCGCTGCCCCTCCAGAGCGGCCAGGCGAGCACAGAGGGCCTGAAACCCCGGGCCCGGCGGCCCCTCCGCACAGCTGCCGGCCGCCAGATCGGCGGCAGCGGCATCCAGCTCCGCCAGCCCAAGGCGCTCCACCGCGGCGGCGGCAATGCGCCCGCCGCTCTTCTCCTGCACCCACTCGGGCAGGAAGCTGGTGCTGTAGCCCAGCAACCGGTCGCGGGCGAAGGGGGTGGTGTGCACCGGCTGGCCCTGCAGAAGGTGCACACCGGCGCAGGTGGTACGGCCGCCCGCCAGAAAAGCCGGCACCAGCAGGGTGGCATCGAACCCCTCCGGCCCGCCCAGTTCGGCGGCGATCAGCTCCACCTCCAGGGGGAAGTGGCTGCGCAGGGTGGAATCGCCCCGGCTCACCAGCAGCCAGCGGCCGATCAGCCCCTCGGCCCGGGCGGCCTCCAGGGCCGGCTTCAGGGCCCGGCAGATCTGCCGCAGCCGCGCCGCAGCCGCCGGCGGATCCAGGGCCCGGGTGTTGGCCAGCAGAAACAGGAACGGGGAGGGATGGGCCAGCCCGCTGCGCAGGGCGGCCCCGTCCCAGCGCAGCAGCAGCGGACAGCTGTGCAGAGCCTGGGAGCCGGTGGGGTCGTCGTCAAAGACAACGATCTTGAGCGGGACGGCGGCCATGGCACCATCGTGCCGTGATGCGTCCTGAGCCCCACGAGCTGCAGGAGCTGGTGCGGGACCTGCACCGGCGGGCCGTGCCCTGGCTGCCAGCCGGCTCTGGCAGCCGCCTGGAGTGGGGGCCGGCGGTGCAGCCGGGGCCCCGGCGGCACGAACCGCTGGTGCTGAGCACCGCCGCCCTGAACCGGATCGTGGAGCACAACCCCGGCGACTTCACCGTCACTGTGCAGGCTGGTACACCACTGGTGGTGCTGCAGCAGGAATTGGCACGCCATCAGCAGTGGCTCAGCGTGGACTGGCCCTGGGGCACCGCGGAGGTGACGGCCGCTGCCGAGCCCGTTGATGGCGGCCTCTGTGCAGGCGGCCTCGGCGCTGGCAGTGTGGGCGGACTGGTGGCCCGCGGGCTGGCCGGCGGCTACCGCCAGCGCTACATGGGAGTTCGGGACCAGCTGATCGGCATCGCCCTGCTGCGGGCCGACGGCACCGCCGCCCGCGCCGGCGGCAAGGTGGTGAAGAACGTGGCCGGCTACGACCTGATGCGGCCGCTCTGCGGCAGCTGGGGGTCCTTGGCGCTGATCACCGAGGTGACCCTGCGCACCCAGCCGCTGCCGCCCCAGCGGCGCGGCCTCTGGTTGCACGGCCCGCTGCCGGGCCTGCAGCTGCTGGCACGCTGGGTGCTCAACTCCAGCCTCAGCCCCGAGCGGCTGGACTGGCACCGGCACACCCTGCCCAGCCCCCAGGCAGCGGCAGCCGCGGGTGGGGCGCTGCTGATCAGCCTGGCCAGCATCAGCCCGGAGACCCTCGCCGACCAGCTCAACTGCATCGCCGACCAGGCCCGACAGGCTGGGCTGACGGCCGAAACCCTCGAGCGCGAGCGCCTCGAAGCTCACCTGGAGCTGGGCCGCGGGGCCGCCGCCCCTCGGCCCCACTGGCTGCTGCGCGTCGGTGTGCCCTGCAGCCAGGTGCCGGTCCTGCTCGACGCCCCCGAGCTGCGCGGGGTGAGCGCGGTGATCGGCGCCGGCAGCGGCCTGGGGGACCTCTGGGCGGATGCCGACCAGCTGCCGGCCTACCGGGTGCAGGCCCTGCGCCGCCGCTGCCAGCACCTGGGCGGCCAGCTCACGGTGCTGCGTCAGCCCCCCGGCCCGCCCGACTGCCACATCCCGGCCTGGCTGGATGCCCCTTCGCGGCCCTTGATCGAGGCGGTCAAGCGGCAGTTCGATCCGAAGCAGCAGCTGGCACGGGGCCGGCTGCCGGGGGTTCAGCCCCTGCCTCAGCACGAGCTTCGGGCCTCGCCTGCGGGCTGAGACCGGACAGCCAGCCGAGCAGGGCCTCATTGACCTGCTGGGGCACTTCGTCGTGGGGACAGTGACCCGCTTCCAGCACCACCTCACTGGTGCCGGGCGGGGCATGGCGCAGGAATGCAGCCCGGCGGCCGGCGGCGTTGATCCAGGGATCGCGGATGCCCCAGAGCAGCAGCAGAGGGCAGGTCAGCTGGGCGAACAGCTCGTCGAGGGGCTGACCCCGGGGGATGTCGAACACGGTGCGGAACACCCCGAACGCCCCAGCATCCAGCGACGGGCGGCGGATCGCCTCAACCAGCTCCTGATCGACGTTGGTGCGGTCGATGTACACCTGGTTGAGGGTGCGGCGGATGCTGGCGGGGCGGCGCAGGTTCTCGAACAGCAGCCGCTGCAGCGGCGGGCTGCGCAGCAATGCCGCGCCGATCGTCTGGCGGGCGATGGCCCCCCATCCCCGCGGCGACGCCAGCTCATCGCTGAAGGGCCCGGCGGCATTGAGCAGCGCCACCCCCGCCGCCTGCTCCTCCAGGGCCACGCCGGCCGCCAGGCAGGCGAACCCGCCCAGGGAATTGCCCACCAGCACGGTCGGCCGGCCGATGCGCTCGGCAACGTAGGCACTGAGCTGATCACGCCAGAGGGCTCCGCCATAGCTCAGAGCGGCGGGCTTGGCGCTGCGGCCGAAACCGAGCAGATCGATGGCGTGCACCTCATGGCGGCGGGCCAGCACCGGCAGGTTGTGGCGCCAGTGATCGGTGGAGGCACCGAAGCCGTGCACGAGCAGCAGCGCCGGGCCCCGGGGCTGCGGCGGCAGGGCCATCAGGGCATGCACGGGATGGCCGCGGAAGCGCCAGGGCTGAACCCGGATCTCAGGGCAGACCAGCGGCCTGGATTCTGAGCTGGACGTTGAGCTGGGTTCCGGGCAGGGCTCCGGGCAGGGCTCAAGGCTGCTCGCCGCATTCACCACGCACTCCCAGGGGTGGTCGATGCTAGGGATCTCACCAGCGCTCCGCTCCCCCGCCGCCTCCCGCATGGTTGTGCCCCACTGGATCCCCCTGCTGCCGGGCACCGCCTTCTGGGCACTGGCCCTCTACCTGCCCCTGAGTCTGCCGCTGGCGCGCCTGGAGGCGGCCCTCGCCGCCGGCAGCCTGCCCGAGGGGGTGCAGCAACTGGTGCTGGTGGCCGGCAGCCTGCTGCTGGCCCTGGCGGTGGGAGCCCTCACCAACCTGGCCCTGAGCTGGGCACTGGGGCCTGGCTGGGCCAGCAGCATGGGGCTGATCGCCGCCGGCTGGGGCGCCTTCACAGCACTCGCCAGTCAAGCCAGGGACAGCGGGGAATGATCGCCGGAGTACGGCTGCGGTAGGCGGCGTAGTCGGCATGGAGGCGCTGCAGGGAGCGCTCCTCGCGCCGCGCCTTGCCGCCCAGCACCACCACCAGCGCCAGCAGCAGGGTCAGATGCAGCAGGCTGGCCAGGGCCAGGGCAAGGGCCAGGGAGCACACCAGCATGGCCTGGTAGAGGGGGTGACGGCAGCGGGCATAGGGCCCGCTGGTCACCAGGGCCGCGTCCGCCATCGGTTCGGGCAGGGGAGTGAGGTTGGCGCCGAGGCGCAGGAACGCCTGCAGCGCCAGCAGCAGCCCCGCCAGCAGCAGCACCGCGCCGGCCAGGGCCAGGGGCAGGGGCCAGGTGATGCCCCAGACCCCCGGCACCGGCCACGGGGGCAGCAGATGGGCGGTGATCAGCAGCAGCTGGGCCAGCAGCCACCATTCACCACGGCGGTTGTCGAGCCAGCCCCCCCAGCTCAGCCCCCAGCGCCGCAGCAGGGCGGGCAGGGGCAGGGCCCCGGCGGCGGTGTGCCCCGGGGCTCCAGGTTCGCGATCAGGTGGGGATTTCGGCGAGCGGGTCAAGGTCGGGCCCTCCGCTGTTGTCGCGCAGCACCACGCGCAGCAGGATCGGCGCCAGGAACGTGGTGCCGATCACCATCAGCAGGATGGCCGCCTCCAGGGGCTTGGTGAGCAGACCGGCCTGGGTGCCGAGACCCAGGAAGATCAGACCCACCTCGCCCCGCGGCATCATCCCCAGACCCACCACCAGCCGGTTGGTCTTCTCCTTGCTGGTGTAGCTCCAGCCGGCGGCGATCTTGCCGGCGATCGCCACCACCAGCAGGAAGGCGGCGATGACCAGGCCCTCGCGGTTCTCGGGGTTGAAGGGATTGAGCACCGCCAGATCCATGCTGGTGCCGATCAGCACGAAGAAGATGGTGGCGAACAGGGCCACCAGGGGCTTGACGGCCGCATCGATGGCGTGGGTGTGCTTCGAGGCGCTGAGGATCAGGCCGGCGGCAAAGGCCCCCAGGGCCGCCTCCAGGCCGATCGCCTGGGCAGCGAAGCAGCACAGCGAGAGCACCACGAAGGAGGCCACCACCACCTCGCCAGGGGCCTTGAGCCGGTCCAGCAGCCAGTCGAAGCCGGGGGCGGCGGTGCGGCTGAGGAACAGGGCGGCGGCCACGAACACGCCGGCGGCGGCCACCAGCTTGAGGATCGGTCCGAGGGTGAAGCCGGCACCGCCGGCCAGGCTCACCACCACCGCCAGGATCACGATGCCGAGGATGTCGTCGAGCACGGCGGCGCCGATCACGGTCTGACCCTCGCGGGTCTTGAGGAACTTCAGCTCCCCGAACACGCTGGCGGTGATGCCGATCGACGTGGCGGTCATGGCCGCCCCGGCGAAGATCGCCGGGATCAGGGGCACATCGAAGAGGTAGTAGAGGCCGGCGGTGCCCAGGGCGAATGGCAGCACCACGCCGGTCACCGCCACCGTGGTGGCCTGCATGCCCACGGCCACCAGTTCGTCGAGTTCGCTCTCCAGCCCGGTGAGGAACAGCAGGGCGTAGAGGCCGATCTGGGAGACGGCCTGGAGATTGGGGAAGGTCTCGGTGTAAAGCACCTGCACGGTGGCAGGCGACACCTCGGCCAGGGACCCCACCAGAGAGAGCAGCCAGGCGCTGAGCTGGGCCTGGGTTTCGGGAGGAACGATCAGGTGCAGGCCGGAGACGCCGATGAGCACACCGGCCACCAGTTCACCGAGGATTGTGGGCAGCTGGATGCGCACCATCAGCTCCGCCAGCAGCCGGGCGGCCACGAAGATCACCAGGAACTCCCCTACGGCGATGAGGGTTTCGGCCACCTCGAGCTGGTGGTTGCCCACCTCCAGGAACAACGTTGGCGGGATCGTGGGCAGGAGCATGGACAACGCTCGGATGAGGGAAAGCGGGGCTGACCATACGGCGGTTCGGGGCGAGGCTGCCGCTGGCCGGAGCGATGGCGGAGCCGCGGACCTGCCGGGCGCCGGTGTTCGCTTGCTGATCCCTAGTCGCAGGTGGCGGTCGGCCGTGGCAGCCGTGGCTACGGTCCCCGCAGTGAAGAACCGGCATGACGCAGGCCAAACCGCTCACCACCATCCCGCCCGAGCGGCTCGCCACCGGCCGGCCGGCCAACCTGCGTCTGCCCACCCCGGGCTGCTACGCCGACCCGCACCGCAGCGGCCTGAGCGCCAGCGATGTGTTCGACGGCATGACCGAGCACCTGTTTTACACGCTCGGCAAGCTCGCGCCCACCGCCAGCCGCCATGACCTCTACATGGCCCTGAGCTATGCGGTGCGCGACCGGCTGATGACCCGCTACCTGGCCGGTGTGGAGGCCCTGCGCGCCGCCCCCACCCGGGTTGTGGCCTACCTGTCAGCCGAGTTCCTGATCGGGCCCCAGCTCGGCAACAACCTGCTGATGCTCGGCATTCAGGAGGCGGCGGCCGAGGCCCTGCGCGGCTTCGGCATCGAGAACCTCAGCGAGATCCTCGATGTGGAGGAGGAGCCGGGGCTTGGCAATGGCGGCCTGGGGCGCCTGGCGGCCTGCTTCCTGGAATCGCTGGCCTCGCTGGAGATCCCCGCCACCGGCTATGGCATCCGCTACGAGTTCGGAATCTTCGACCAGTTGATCCGCGACGGCTGGCAGGTGGAGATCACCGACAAGTGGCTCAAGGCCGGCTGGCCCTGGGAGTTGCCCCAGCCCGATCAGGCCTGCTTTGTGGGCTTCGGCGGCCGCACCGAGACCTACCGGGACGAGCGCAACGTGCAGCGCAGCCGCTGGATCCCCGCCGAACACGCCATCGGCATACCCCACGACGTGCCGGTGCTGGGCTACCGGGTGAACACCTGCGACCGGCTGCGGCTGTGGCGCGCCGATGCCACCGAGAGCTTCGATTTCTACGCCTTCAACATCGGTGACTACTACGGCGCCGTGGAGGAGAAGGTGGGCAGTGAAACCCTCTCCAAGGTGCTCTACCCCAATGACGGCACCGACGAGGGCCGGCGGCTGCGGCTCAAGCAGCAGCACTTCTTCGTGAGCTGCTCCCTGCAGGACATGATCCGCAGCCTCGAGGCCCGCAACATTGCCGTGCACGACTTCCCCGAGCACTGGGCGGTGCAGCTCAACGACACCCACCCGTCCATCGCCGTTGCCGAACTGATGCGGCTGCTGCTGGACGACAAGCGGCTGGAGTGGGACCAGGCCTGGTCGATCACCACCGCCTCGCTGGCCTACACCAACCACACCCTGCTGCCTGAGGCACTGGAGACCTGGGGTGTGGACCTGATGGGCTCGCTGCTGCCGCGCCACCTGGAGATCATCTACGAGATCAACCGCCGTTTCCTGCAACAGGTGCGGCTGCATCGCCCCGGCGATGAGCAGGTGCTGCGGCGGGTTTCGATCATCGCCGAGGACGGCCCCAAGGCGGTGCGCATGGCCCATCTCGCCACGATCGGCTGCCATCACGTCAACGGCGTGGCGGCCCTGCACAGCACTCTGGTGCAGCGCGATCTGTTCCCCGACTTCGCCGCCCTGTGGCCGCAGAAGTTCACCAACGTCACCAACGGCGTCACGCCACGGCGCTGGCTGGCCCTGGCCAACCCCCAGCTCTCCAGTCTGATCAGCGAGGCGATCGGCGACGGCTGGGTGAAAGACCTGCAGCAGTTGCGCCAGCTGGAGGCCTACGCCAACGACGACGGCTTCCTGGAGCGCTGGGGGGCCACCAAGCTGGCGGTGAAAACCCAACTCAGCCATTACATCAAGCGCCACACCAACGTTGCGGTGGATCCCGCGTCGATGTTCGACGTGCAGGTGAAGCGCATCCACGAGTACAAGCGTCAGCACCTCAACGCCCTGCAGGTGGTGGCCCACTACCTGCGCATCAAGAGCGGCGCCGGCGATGATCTGCCCGCACGCACGGTGATCTTCGGCGGCAAGGCAGCGCCGGGCTACTACATGGCCAAGCTGATCATTCGCTTCATCAACGGCATCGCCGACACGATCAACAATGATCCCGACATGGACGGGCGTCTGCGGGTGATCTTCCTGCCCGACTACAGCGTCAAGCTGGGCGAGAAGGTGTATCCGGCCACCGATCTATCGGAGCAGATCTCCACCGCCGGCAAGGAGGCTTCAGGCACCGGCAACATGAAGTTCGCGATGAATGGTGCCCTCACGATCGGCACCCTCGATGGCGCCAATGTGGAGATCCGCGAGCAGGTGGGCGAGGAGAACTTCTTCCTGTTCGGCCGCACCGCCGAGGAGATCGGCACCCTGCGCAGCCAGGGTTACCGGCCCTGGGAGTGGATCGGCTCGATCCCCGAGCTCGGCGAGGTGCTGCGCCTGATCGAGCAGGGCCACTTCAGCGACGGCGATGGCGATCTCTTCCGGCCGCTGCTGCAGAACCTCACCGGCCAGGATCCGTTTTTCGTGCTGGCCGATTTCCAGGACTACCTGCGCGCCCAGCAGCAGGTGAACCAGGCCTGGGGCGATCCCCGGCGCTGGAACCGCATGGCCCTGCTCAACTCGGCGCGCACGGGATTTTTCTCGTCGGATCGCTCAATCCGGGAGTATGCGGAGCGGATCTGGAACGCTCAGCCCTTCCCGGTGACGATCACCTGCGAGACGGATCTGGCCTGAGCGGGTCCGGCCTCAGCCCCGGTCCGGCAGATCGGGCGTCTGGTGCAGCAGCCGGTTGAGGCGCAGGCGATCGGCGTTGAGGGGGTCGGGAGCCAGCTCTCCGGCCTGCTCCCGGAAGGTGCGCTCCACCTCCTCGGGCACGCGCACATCGAAGACGCGCTCCATCAGCGCCTCGATCGAGAACAGATGAGCGTTGATGTTCTCCAGGTCGGCCAGGGCCTGCTGCAGCGCATCGGGCTGGGCCTCCGCCTGGGGCTCGCCGGAGCCGCCGGCGGCAGGGGCGGCAGGGGCGGGCTGAGCTTCGCTGGCATCCTGCCGCTTCTGCAGCTCCTCCATCACCCGCCCGGCCAGGGTGCGGAACGACTGCAGGGCAGCCCAGTTGAGCTCCTGCTGCTGGCGCAGGGTGGGATTTTCGCGGATCAGTCGGTCGTGCTCCCGATAGAAACGCTGGCAATCAGGGCACTGGCAGGGCTCTTCGGGCACCGCGTTCCCTATCCGTGGCAAACCCCATCATGGCATCAGGGGACACATCAGGCCGCCGTCGAGCCGGATTCATCGGCCGAGGGCAGCGGGATCTCGATCGAGGTCACCACGTTGATCACATCGCGCAGACGCATCGAATCGGCGAACCAGCCCATGGCCTGCTCGGTGTCGCCGCGGCCCTCGGCATCACTGGCCTGCTCCTCGTGGGCCTCGATCAGCAGCGCCAGCCAGCAGAGACAGCGGGCCTGAACCACCGAGAGGTCGAGTTCCTCCGGCTGGGTGTCAAGAATGCGCTGGGTTTCCTGCTGAACCAGAAGACGCAGCCTGAGGTCGTGCAGCTGGGTCATCGCGGGCTGGCGACTGGCACCACGCTAGCGGCAGCGGCTGATTTCTCCAGGGCACTAGAAGTAGCGTTCACTACGGCAGCACCGGCGGGCTTGGGTCCTGGTTGACATCTGCTCAGGCTCTGCGCAGGGTTTGGAGACACCCTCCCTGAGTTCTGGAGCAGCAGAGCCGATGCCCCCTGTGATCCCTCTCGCCACGGCCGACAATCCGCTCCGGGCCGTGCTCGGTCCCCAGCTGGTGGGGATGGTGGGCAACCTGCTGGGCGCCCTGGGCATTCTGGTGCTGGGGTTCGTGGTGGCTGCCCTGCTGGCCCGGGGCGTGCGCCGCCTGCTGCGCCGCACCGGCCTGGACGGGCGCATCGCCGGGGCGGTGAGCGGCAGCGGTGAACGGCCGATTCCGCCCCTCGAGCGGCTGCTGGCGGCGGTGGTGTTCTGGGTGGTGATGGTGCTCGCCATCGTGGCGGCCCTGAACGTGCTCCAGCTCACCACCGTTTCCGAGCCGCTCAATCAGTTCCTCAATCAGATCTTCTCCTACCTGCCCAAGCTGGGGGCGGCCGCCGTGCTCGCGGCCCTGGGCTGGCTGGTGGCCACCCTGGCCCGGGTTGCCCTGCGGCGCGTGACCCAGGGCCTGGGCCAGAACAAGCTGCTGGCACCGCCGGCCGATGGCGCCGATCCGGCCGCCACCCCGGTGGTGCAGGTGGGCAACACCCTCGCTGAGGTTGTGTACTGGCTGGTGCTGCTGTTCTTCCTGCCGCTGGTGCTCAACGCCCTCAACCTGGGCTCCCAGGTCACCCCGGTGGTGAACCTGTTCGACACCTTCCTGGCGGCCCTGCCCCAGATCGCCAAGGCCGCCCTGATCGCCGCGGTGGGCTGGTTCCTGGCGCGCACCGTGCGCCTGCTGGTGGCCAATCTGCTCGCCTCCAGCGGCATCGACCAGGTGGGCGCCGGCTTCGGCCTCGACCCCCAGCAGGGCGGTCGCAAGCTGTCCTGGCTGGTGGGCACCGTGGTCTACGTGCTGATCCTGATCCCCACGGCCACCGCTGCCCTCGATGCCCTGGCGATTGCAGCGATCTCCGATCCGGCCACGGCGATGCTGGACCGCATCCTCTCGGCCCTGCCGCAGATCTTCACCGCCGTGCTGGTGCTGGCCCTGGGCGTGGTGGCGGGCCGCTTCGTGGGCCAACTGGTGAGCCGGCTGCTGGCGGGAGTGGGCTTCGATCGCCTCTACAGCTGGATGGGCATGGAGGGGCTGAACCGCAGCGGCGATGGCGCCGTGGGCAGCAGCCCCTCCCACCTGGTGGGGGTGGTGGCCCAGGTGGGCGTGGTGCTGTTCGCGGCCGTGGCCGCCACCAACGTGCTCGCCCTGCCCGGTCTGGCCGAGGTGGTGGAGGGCCTGCTGCTGCTGTTCGGCCAGATCCTCTCCGGCCTGGTGGTGTTCGCCGTGGGCCTCTACCTGGCCCAGCTGGCCCACCATCTGGTGAGCAGCTCCAGTGGCCACCAGGCGCCCCTGCTGGCCCAGACCGCCCGGGTGGCGATCATCGGCTTCAGCGGCGCCATGGCGCTGCAGCAGATCGGCGTGGCCCCGAACATCGTGGGGCTGGCCTTCGGACTGGTGCTGGGGTCACTGGCGGTGGCCGCCGCCGTGGCCTTCGGCCTCGGCGGCCGCGAGGTGGCGGCCGAGCAGCTGCGGGAGTGGGTGGCCAGCCTCAAGGGGCGCTGAGGCTCGATCGCCCTTGGGGAAGGGTCTTCTCAGCCGAAGGTACGCCGGTTCCAGCCCCACAGATAGCCTTCGGCTGCGGAAAATTCGATGTAGGTGCGGGCCGCCGGCACCCCCAGCCGCTGCTCGATCAGGTCGCAGAGGTCGGCACTGAGGGCCGAGGTGGTCCGGGGTCCCAGCCGGCCCACGCTCTTGAGCTCCAGATAGGCCACCGGCGCGGCGGCGCTGCCGGCAAAGGTCATGGCCACGCCGCCATCGAAGGCCGTCATCACGTAGGCCTCGGGCTTGTCCAGATGGGCGGCGATGCGCGTGGAGATCTCCTTGAGCAGGCTCTCCAGATCGGCAGCCGCCGGCGCCGGCGCGGAGGTTCTGACGCTGAGCAGAGGCATGGGGGAAGGGTCATGGCAGAGCCCCAGACTGGCAGCGCCATGGCGGCGAGGGCACGACTGCCGGGCTGGCAATGGCAATGGCAGGGTGAACCCTGTGCTGCAATCCCGCCAGAATCAACCTCAAGAGTGCGGATCGGGTGGTTTCTGGTTGGGGTGCGGAACTTCAACGGTTCTGTGCACAGAGAATCAAACCAAGCGCACTGATCGCCCAGCCAGTGGCGCCAAGCGGTTGGCTGGGGATCATGGAACCAACGCGTTTCCTGTTCGCCTGGCCATGCCCTGCCTGCTGGCGGTGATTACCCATGCATGCAACAGGGGGCTTGTGTTTTCGGCGCCCTCTTCTGACAATGATCCGTCTGCGCAGCGCTCCCATGTGTTTCTCCGCCTCAGCCAGTTTCACGGCCGCTGCCGTACTCATGCCGATGGGGATCTACAGCATCCACATCGCCCGCACCATTCCCCGGCGCGGCTATGAGCCCCTGGCGGCCATCCCGCTGTTCTTCGGGCTGCAACAGTTCGTTGAAGGGCTGGTGTGGACAGGCCTCGACTCGGGACGCCTGGAACCTCTCACCACCGCCGCTTCGGTTGGGTTCCTGTTCTTTGCCTATTGCTTCTGGATGATCTGGGTCCCGTGGTCGGCCTATGCGATCAGCGCCGCCAACGAACCGCCCGCCCGCTCGCGGCGATTGCGCTGGGTGTGGATCATCGCCAGTGTGCTGGGGATCGGCTTTTTCCTGCCGGTTCTGATCCACCCGCCACTGGTGCAGCCCAATGTGTTCACGGATGGACGCATCACCTATCAGGTTCAGACCGTGCTGCACAACTTCATCAACACCGAACCCCTCGGCCAGCTGCTGTACTGGGGCTTCATCGTGGCCCCACTGGTGGCCTTGCGGGACCCGGCGGTGAAGCTGTTCGGTGTTTTGATCTTCGTGTCGATCTTTCTCACCTGGTTCACCTATAGCCAGGCGTTCAACTCCGTCTGGTGCTTCTACTGCGCCATTCTTTCCATCGTGGTGATCTGGATCGTGAATCGCCCCGTGCTCCGTGACGCCTGAGCAGCTTCTGCTCCAGTTCGCCAACCAGCTGGAGCGGGCCCATCTGGAAGTGGGGCTGATCCTGCTGGTGGGGCTGTCGATCTCCCTGTCGCAGGTGTTCGCCCTGCTGGCCAACCGCATGACACCCCGCCAGGTCGCGGTGCAACTGGTGCTGACAGCCCTGCTGCTCGCCCTGGCCCTGCTGATCGTGAGCCTGGTGGACATGCTGCTGCTGGCGGCGTTCGGCAGCCGCCCGGTGGCGCCCAGCGCCTTCATCGGCCATCTGGGTTCCGCCCTGGTGCCAGGCCTCTTCTATGTGTTCGCGGCCGCCCCGTTCATCGGCGATCTCATTGCCGTGACCATCTGGGCCCTGATCCAGCTCAATGTGGTGCTGCTGCTGCACGGCCTCTTCGCGGTGCCCTACCGGGAAGCGCTGCTGCTGGCGACACCGGGCTACGTGCTGGGCCTGGTGGTGGTGGCGATCCTGTTCGGCCAGAGCTGGCACGCGGGCTACCGCAGACTCGTCGACGGTCTCGATGGCTGAACCGGGCAGCCCTGCCGCCGCGGCCACCACGGCCAGGAGCGCGATTCACAGCCTGCAGCGCAGCCATCGCCTTGCCCAGCGGGGGCTGGTGGTGGTGCTGCTGATGGTGGCGCTGTGGGTGTCGCTGAGCCTGGGTGTGCTGCTGCCGGCGCTGAACGAGGTGTTCGACCTGGCGGATCTGCGCCTGCTCGGCCGCGTGACCGGCATCCTGCTGCTGCTGTTGATCCCCACCGCGGGCATCTATTCGCTGATCGGGCAGTACGCCTTCTGGGAGGGCTGGCTGAAGGACCTGCCCCGCCCCGCCGACCTCTTCCCTGCAGCCGTCGCTCCGGCGCAGGCGGCGGCGCCCGCCGCTGCTCCCAGCCGCTTCCTCGTCTATCTCGACGGGATCCATCAGGTGGAGCGCGACCATCCGCCGCGGGTGCTGCGGCTGCTCGACGAGATCGAGCGGGGTCTCGATCCCCACACCGTGCTGATGAAGGGGCTGGAGTCGTACACCGTGCTGCCCGTGAAGCTGGCGGAAGATCGGGGCAGTGCCTGGCTCTGGCGCCGGCTGTTCGCCCTGCAGGAGGAGCATCCCCGCCCCTGGATCCGTTTCCTCGCCGCCTTCCTGGTGCAGGCCAACAACGTGATCAAGGTGGGGATCTCCTCCGATCGGCGCTACGGGCCGATCGCCAGCTATCTGCTGGCGCTGAAGATCGTCCACAGCCTGCTGCCGCTCGGTTTCGTCATCGGCTCCCACCAGCAGGTGGTGCTGCTGGGCTACAGCGGCGGCGGCGAGATGGCGATGGGCGTGGCCGACTATCTCCAGCGCCTCTGTCGCAGCCCGATCCGCATCCTCACCTTCTGCGGCGTGTTCAGCGGCAATCAGCAGCTCGCCCGGGTCGAGGCGATCCAGATGGTGGTGGGCAGCCGTGATCCGGTGGCCGCCTTCGGCCGCCTCGCCTATCCCGGCCGCCTGCCTCTGCTGCCGCTCTCCCTCTGGAACCAGGCCCGGCGCCGCGGCCAGGTGTCGCGGCGCCGGCTGGTGGGCATGGGCCACAACGGTGAGCACGGGCCCTTCTCCGACCGCTTCCGCTCTGCGCTGGCCCGCTGCCTGCTGGAGCTGATCGGTTCGCCGCCGCCCCGCAGCCCCAGCCCGGGGCTCAATCAGCGCAGCTGAGCCGGAAGGGGCTGGAGGCGGGCGCGCTGCTGCGGATCCGCCGGGCCGCCTCGGCTGCCGCGTCCTTCCCCAGGATGGAGAGATCCAGCGGCAGGGTCTCGAGGGCCCGGTCGTGGCGCTCCAGGGCCCGCTGGTGGCCTTCGCTCCAGCGCCCGGCACCCACCTGCTGGCGGAGGCGCTTGCCACTGCGGCGCAGGCGCTCTCGCCAGATCCCGCTCAACAGAATCGGGAAGAGGGAACAGCGGCCGCGCATGGCCTGCTGCAGCAGCGCCGTGCTGTCGATGCAGAAGCCGAGGCTGCCATAGCCGCCCACAGGCAGTCCCAGCTCAGCGGCGCTGACGTTGTGCAGCAGGGCCACCACGTCGCACAGATCGAGCAGCTCCAGCAGCTCCTCAGCGTCGAAGGGGGCGTCGAAGTAACGCACCGTGCCGTTGCAGCGGTCGTTCTGCCAGGGGCGCTGCAGGTCGTTGAGGCCCTCCCAGCCACACAGACCCTCGGTGCCCTGGTAGTACTGCAGCAGCAGGGACGCCGACTCAGGCTGCCCGGGTGGTGCCAGCTCCAGCTCCAGGCAGCTGTGGGGCAGGAGCATGCGCTGTTCCTGCAGATCGGCGGCCGGCCGCTCCGCCGGTTCGAGCAGGCCGGTGCGCAGCGGCAGAGCCAGGGGCACCTGGGCCCAGCCGCCTGCGGGCAGCGGCAGGCTGGCACCCATCCCGAAGCTGGCGACGCTGCTGCGCAGGCGGGCCCGCACCCTCCAGCCCAGGCCCTGCAGCGCCTTCAACAGCTCCCTGCTGGATCCGCTGCCCTCCAGGCTCCAGGATCGTGCGCTCAGCAGATTCGCCGCCAGCCGGTTGAACACCTGGGCCAGCAGGGCATTGCGGCGCCGGCAGGGCTCGCTCTGCAGGAACGGCAGCCCGGTGTTGCGAAAGCGCACGCCGCCGCCCGGGGGGATGGGGCGATCGGTGGGCGGAGCCTCAGGACTGTCCGGCGGCGGCGCCGCCGCCAGGGCGGCGATCGTGCCGGGCAGCGGCAGGGTCGCGCCGCCCCAGCCCAGCGTCTCGGCGCTCCAGCGCTCCAGCGCCGAGGGCCCCCGCCCCTGGCCGGGCATCAGGCCTGGCAGTTCGTCCACCAGGGCGTGAAGCAGGGCCGGGCTGAGCAGCTGGGCCTCCAGCAGGTCGGCCAGGCTGCGCAAGCGCGCGGGAACCTGGGCGGGAGCCAGCCGCCAGTGGGGCGGCAGCAGCCAGAGGAGCGGCAGCTGGATGCGGTGGTGGAGGGAACGCCCCAGGCCCTTGAGCAGGTCTTCGCGGCTGATGCCCCGCCGCAGCACGGTCTGGCGCAGCGCCTGATCCAGGGAGACCAGAGGAACCGGCGAGGGCCAGGCCGGATCGAGGGCCAGGGGATCGGGCTCCAGGCTCGCCAACGACCGTGCGACCACCAGGGTTCCGTTCCGGCCTCCTCAGCATGGCGCGCGCCGTGCGGCCCTGGCCAGCCTGGCTGGGCTGCTGCTCCGGATCGGCGACATCCACCTGGTGCTGAAGGAATCCGTCCCCATGGCCCCCGTTGCTGCACCAGTGAAGGACGGGGCTGGCGGGACTCGAACCCACGACCTACGGTTTAGGAAACCGCCGCTCTATCCGGCTGAGCTACAGCCCCAGCACTGAGCCGGAGCTCAGCACGGCGCCATTATCCGCCTCCAGGGCCCTTCACCCCGAGTGAATGACCGGGCCGGAGTGGATGGCCTGGGATGATGGGGCCGAAAGCAGGCGAGGTGATCGCGATCGGGGGGCGGGCGGTCTTCGGGCCGCCGGTCAGCCCGGTTGAGGAAAGTCCGGGCTCCCCAATGGCCAGGCTTGCTGGGTAACACCCAGTGCGGGTGACCGTGAGGACAGTGCCACAGAAACACACCGCCGATGGCCGGGGGCTCGCCCCCCGTGCACAGGCAAGGGTGCAAAGGTGCGGTAAGAGCGCACCAGCAGCATCGAGAGGTGCTGGCTCGGTAAACCCCGGCCGGGAGCAAGGCCCAGGGACAACGGTTGGCCATGACACCCGTCCCGCCACAAGTGCGCCGCTCGAGGCCGCCGGTAACGGCGGTCCCAGACAGATGATCACCCCCCGGGGCGGCCACGGCCGTCCGCGGGTGAACAGAACCCGGCTTATGTCCTGCTTTCACCCCCTTCCCCGCGCGTGATGGGCGACCGCAGCCAGCAGTTGCAGAGCTTCCTGGTGAGCCTCGGTGTGCAGCCGGGAGAGCGCGACCTGGCGCCGGTTGAGGAGGCCCTCAGCCACACCTCGGCCCGCCTGGGCCGCAACCACGAGCGGCTGGAGTTTCTCGGCGATGCGGTGCTGCGCCTGGCCGCTTCGGAGTATCTGGAGCGCCATCACCCCAGCCTGCCCGTGGGCCGCCGCTCGGCCCTGCGGGCCCAGCTGGTGAGCGACCGCTGGCTGGCGGAGCTGGGCAGCAGCTGCGCCATCGAGCAGGTGTGGCGGATCGGCACGGCGGTCGCTGGCGACCACGCCGCTCAGGCCACCGTGCGCGCCGAGCTGTGCGAGGCCCTGATCGGTGCGCTCTATCGGCTTTGGGGGGGGACGGCAGGCGGTCTGGAGCCGGTGCTGCTCTGGCTCACACCCCACTGGCAGCGCAGCAGCGCCGAACTGCTGGCCGATCCCCACCGCCACAACTGGAAAACCGCCCTGCAGGAGTGGAGCCAGGGCCGGGGCCTGGGGCTGCCCGCCTATCACTGCCGGGAGCAGCAGCCACTGCACGGTCATCCTGAGCGGTTCGGATGCACGGCCGAACTGCTGCTGGAGCCCGGCGGCGATCCCCAGCGGGGGGAGGGGGCAGGGCCCTCCCGCCGGGCCGCCGAGCAGGAGGCCGCCCGGGCGCTGCTCGCCCTGCTCAGACCTGCTGCAGGGTGTTGAGCGGGATGGTCACGAGCTTGTCCCAGTTGCCGCCCTCGAAGAGCACAGCGGCCCGGGTGCCGCTGATGCGCTGCACGAAGCCGCGGTAGCCGTTGTAGATGGAGCAGCCGTCACGCACCACCACAGTGGTGCCGGGCAGGATCGGCAGATCAGCCATGGTGGAGCGTGGGATCGGATGCAGGCATGGCGTCATTATCGGGTGCCGGAACGGCGGCAGGCATGACGGACGCTGCTGAGGCGGAACCGCCGCCGGGCTCAGAACTGATGGTGGTTGGGCGGCTGGTGGGCGCCCAGGGCCTGCGCGGCGAGCTGCGGGTGCTGCCCCTGAGTGACTTCCACGAGCGCTTCACCCGCGCCGGCCGCCGCTGGCTGCGGCGGCCGGGCGGCGCTGTCCGCAGTGTTGCGCTGCGCGGCGGCCGGCTGCTGCCGGGCAAGGAGCTGTTCGTGGTGCGTCTGCAGGGCATCGACAGCCGCGAGGCCGCCGAGGCGCTGGTGGGCGAGGAACTGCTGGTGCCCTCCAGCGACCGCCCGCGGCTGGGAAAGGGAGAATTCCACCTGCTCGATCTGGTGGGGCTGGAGGTGCGGCTGCTGGAGAGCGGTGCGGTGCTGGGCACGGTCACCAACCTGCTGCACGCCGGCAACGATCTGCTGGAGGTGAGCACCGGCGAGCGGCGCCTGCTGATCCCCTTCGTGCGCCCGATCGTGCCGGAGGTGCACCTCGAGCAGGGCTGGATCGGCATCACCCCGCCCCCGGGACTGCTGGAGCTCTGAGCACAGGCGGCGGCGGCCGGTGGCCTCAGCCGGGGTGCTGGCCTTGAATGGAAACACCGCCGCCCCTGCCGAGCCCCATGGCCCCCAGCACCTCGGTTTCCGGCGCGCCGCCGCGCCACGCCCAGGCCCCCGCCGGCCTGGTGCCGGTGATCCTCTGCGGCGGCACCGGCACCCGGCTCTGGCCGCTCTCACGCGCCAGCTATCCCAAGCAGTACTGGGCCCTGGCCGGTGAGGGCGAGGAGACGCTGCTGCAGCAGACCCAGCTGCGCCTCGACGGCCTGCCGGGGCTGGCGCCGCCGCTGTTGATCTGCAACGAGGACCACCGCTTCATCGTGGCCGAGCAGATGCGCCAGATCGGCGTGGAACCTGCCGGGATCCTGCTGGAGCCGATCGGCCGCAACACAGCGCCGGCCGTGGCCGTGGCGGCCCTGCAGGCCACCGCCCACGGCGATGACCCCCTGCTGCTGGTGCTGGCGGCCGACCACGTGATCCGCGATGCCGAACGCTTCCGCGCCAGCGTCAGCGCCGGTCTGGCGGCGGCGGCGGCGGGGCGGCTGGTGACCTTCGGGATCGTGCCCACGGCAGCGGAAACGGGCTACGGCTACATCGAGGCCGCCACCGCTCTGCCCCTCGAGGCCGGCGGGCCGCCCCTGCAGCCGGTGCCCATCGTGCGCTTCGTGGAGAAACCCGACCGGGCAACGGCGGAAGCCTTCCTGGCCACAGGCCGCTTCACCTGGAACAGCGGCCTGTTCCTGTTCCGCGCCAGCGCCATCCTGGCCGAGCTGGAGCGCCTGGCCCCGGAGGTGGTGAGCGCCTGCCGTTCGGCCCTGGAGCACGATGCCGCCGATCTCGACTTCCTGCGCCTGGAACGGGAGGCCTTCGCCGGCTGCCCCAGTGTGGCCATCGACGTGGCGGTGATGGAGAAGACCAGCCTGGGCAGTGTGCTGCCGTTGCAGGCCGGCTGGAGCGATGTGGGCAGCTGGAGTGCCCTGTGGGAAACGGCCGACCAGGATGCCGCCGGCAATGTGCTGCGCGGGCGGGTGATCAGCCAGGCCTCCCGCAACTGCTACCTGCGCAGCGAGCACCGGCTGGTGGTGGGCCTGGGGGTGGAGGATCTGGTGGTGGTGGAAACCGACGATGTGGTGCTGGTGGCCCACCGTGACCGCGCCCAGGACGTGAAATCCGTGGTGGGCCTGCTGGAGCAGGCGGGCGCCCGCGAGAGCCGTGCCCACCGCAAGATCTACCGGCCCTGGGGCTCCTACGACGGCGTGGTGGAGGGGGAGCGCTGGCAGGTGAAGAAGATCGTGGTCAACCCGGGCGCCAGCCTGTCGCTGCAAATGCACCACCACCGGGCCGAGCACTGGGTGGTGGTGCGCGGCACCGCGCTGGTGGAGAAGGACGGCAGCCAGGAGATGCTGGCCGAGAACCAGAGCACCTACATCCCCCTGGGATCGCGCCACCGGCTCAGCAACCCCGGCCGCATCCCCATGGAGATGATCGAGGTGCAGAGCGGCCCTTACCTGGGCGAAGACGACATCGTGCGCTTCGAGGACCGCTACGGCCGCAGTGACCACCCCCAAAGGGCCCAGGCGGCGATGGCCACCAATCCCCCATCGGTACCGTCGGCCTGAGACGGAGCCGCTCCCGGGAGGTGGAGCCCCTACTCCACGGTGACGCTCTTGGCCAGGTTGCGCGGCTGATCCACATCCAGGCCCCGGTGGGCGGCGATGTGATAGCTGAGCAGCTGCATCGGGATCACGGTGAGCAGGGGGCTGAGCAGCTCGTCCACCTCCGGCACCGGCAGCAGCACATCGAAGATCTCGGTGTCGGCGCAGTCGGGCGCCACGCCGATCAGCTGGGCATCGCGGGCCTTGGCCTCCTGGGCGTTGCTGAGCACCTTCTCGAACACCGGGCCGGGCACCGCGATCGACACCACCGGCACATGGGCATCGAGCAGGGCGATGGGCCCGTGCTTCATCTCCCCGGCCGGATAGCCCTCGGCATGGATGTAGCTGATCTCCTTGAGCTTGAGGGCGCCTTCGAGGGCGATCGGGAAGTTGATGCCGCGGCCCAGGAAGATCACGTCCTGGGTGCTCTCGAAGCGGTGGGCCAGGGCCTCGCTGCGCTGGTCGTGGTCGAGCACCAGCTGGCGCAGGCGCTCCGGCATCGCCCGCAGCCCGCCCACCAGAGCCTCCAGCCGCTCGCGGCTGATCGTGCCGCCACCGGCCTGCTGTCCCAGGCGGCGCTCGGCGAAGGCGATGGCCAAGCCGTAGAAGGCCAGCAGCTGGCCCAGGAAGGTCTTGGTGGCCGCCACACCCACTTCGATGCCGGCGCCGATGTCGAGCACGTGGGGCACCAGCCGGCCCAGGGAGCTCTCCGGCCGGTTGGTGATCCCCAGCAGCCGCGGCGCATAGGCGGGATCGGCCACCAGGCGCCGACGCTCCTGCTCCATCGCCAGGGCCGCCAGGGTGTCGGCGGTTTCACCTGACTGGGTGACGCCGATGGTGAGGGTGTGGGGTGCCAGGGGTGGGGGGCCGTAGCGGAATTCACTGGCGTAGTGCACGCGGGTGGGAATGCCGGCCAGCTGCTCGAGCAGGTAGGCGCCCACCTGGGAGGCATGGCGGCTGGTGCCGCAGGCCAGCACCTGGATGCGCTCAACACCGCTGAACACAGCCTCATCGAGAGGCAGCGCCACCAGCGGCTGGCTCGCGCCAGGCTCCAGAACCCCCGCCGCGCCCTCCTGGGGCAGGTGCCGGGCCACCCACAGCGCCGCCGTTTCCGGCTGCTCGTGGATTTCCTTGAGCATGAAGTGGCGGAAGCTGCGCTTGTCCGCCACGTGCTCGGTGCCGCTGAGCAGGCTTGGCGAGCGCTGCCGGCGCTCGCCGTCGGCGCCGTAGAGCTCGATCCCCAGCGGTGTGAGCAGGGCCGTCTCGCCATCCTCGAGGGGCAGGATCGTGCGGGTGAAGCCGGCCAGGGCCGGGGTGTCACTGGCGCAGAGAAACTCGCCCTCCCCGAGGCCGATCAGCAGCGGTGCGGCGCGACGGGCCACCACCAGCGCTGCCGGGGCCTGGGCCCAGACCACCGCCAGGGCGTAGGCGCCGTTGAGACCGGGCAGCACCGCCTGCACCGCCTCGAGCAGCAGCTGGCCGCTGGGCCGGCGGCCCTGCCGCCGCAGACTCTCCAGCTCGCGGGCCACCAGGTGGGGGATCACCTCGGTGTCGGTGTCGCTGCGGAACAGCACGCCGGCGGCCTGCAGCTGCTCACGCAGGCTGCGGTGGTTCTCGATGATGCCGTTCTGCACCACCGCCACCTCGGCGAGGCCGTCGAGGTGGGGATGGGCGTTGCGCTCCTCAGGCTTGCCGTGGGTGGCCCAGCGGGTGTGGCCGATGCCGCAGTGGCCGGGCGCTCCCTGGCTCTCGAGCCGGCCGGCGAGGTTCACCAGCTTGCCCTCGGCGCGCAGGCAGTGCAGCTGGCCGCCGGCGGCCTCGTGCAGCGCCTCCACGGTGGCGATGCCAGCCGAGTCGTAGCCCCGGTATTCCAGCTGGCGCAGCCCCTCCAGCAGTTGCGGGGCGGCCTCCCGCGATCCGATCAGGGCAACGATCCCGCACATAGGGCTGTGGCAACAAAAAAGCCCGGCTTTCGGCCGGGCCTGAGCTTATGGAAGCAGGGGGATGGGCACGGGGGGTGCCAAGCACGGGCAGGTGCGCCCTGCAGGGGGCTGGCGCGCGATGGACGGGCTGGCCGGCCTGTTGCGGCTCAGTAGGCCAGACCCATCGAGCGGGTGGTTTCGTCGCCCAGATAGACGCGGATGCTGAGGAAGTCGGTGGGGCAGGCGGTTTCGCAACGCTTGCAGCCCACGCAGTCCTCGGTGCGGGGCGAGGAGGCGATCTGGGAGGCCTTGCAGCCGTCCCAGGGCACCATTTCGAGCACGTCGAGGGGGCAGGCCCGCACGCACTGGGTGCAGCCGATGCAGGTGTCGTAGATCTTGACGGCGTGGGACATCTGAACTCCGGAGGTGCTGAGACTCGGCGTTGGCCAAAGGTACCCAAGGCGCTGGGATCGTTCCGGCGCCCCCCCCCGAGCCCTTCACCGTTGTTCATACGCCAAGCGGGGGCGGTCCGGGCCCCCGGCCGGATGACCCGTAGAGTTCCTGCCACTCTCACAGCGGCTATGTCCCAGGAAGCGATCTTCGAGAAAGTGCGCTCGATCGTTGCCGAGCAGCTCAGTGTCGATTCCGCCGAGGTCAAGTCCGAGTCGAACTTCCAGAACGACCTGGGCGCCGATTCCCTCGACACGGTGGAACTGGTGATGGCGCTCGAGGAAGCCTTCGACATCGAGATCCCCGATGAGGCGGCCGAGGGCATCGCCACCGTGGGTGATGCCGTCAACTACATCCAAGAGAAGCAGGCCTGAACCGCTCCATGGTTGAGGGTCTCCAGCGCGTTGTCGTCACTGGGCTCGGCGCGCTCACACCGATCGGCAACGACGTCTCCAGCTACTGGGAGGGTCTCAGCAGCGGCCGCAATGGCGTGGCCGCCATCACGCTCTTCGACCCCAGCCGCCATGCCTGCCGCTTCGCGGCGGAGGTGAAGCAGTTTGACCCCCGCGGCTGGCTTGAGCCCAAGGAGGCCAAGCGCTGGGACCGCTTCTGCCAGTTCGCCGTGGTGGCGGCCAAACAGGCCGTGGCCGATGCCGGCCTGAGCATCAGCGACAGCAACCGCCGGCGCGTGGGCACCGCCATCGGCTCCGGCGTGGGCGGCCTGCTGATGATGGAGACTCAGGCCCAGGTGCTCAACAACCGCGGCCCCGATCGCGTCAGCCCGTTCTGCGTGCCGATGATGATCCCCAACATGGCCACCGGGCTGACGGCGATCGCCCTCGGCGCCCAGGGCCCCAGCAGCGCGGTGTCCACCGCCTGCGCCGCCGGCTCCAACGCCATCGGCGATGCCTACCGGCTGATCCAACTGGGTCTGGCCGACGCCATGGTGTGCGGCGGCGCCGAATCGGCGATCACCCCCCTTGGGGTAGCCGGTTTCGCCAGCGCCAAGGCCCTCTCCTTCCGCAACGACGACCCCGCCACCGCCAGCCGCCCCTTTGATGCCGAGCGCAACGGTTTCGTGATCGGAGAGGGCGCCGGCGTGCTGGTGCTCGAGAGCCTTGACCATGCCCGCGGCCGGGGCGCCCGCATCCTTGCCGAGGTGGTGGGCTACGGCATGACCTGTGACGCCCACCACATCACCGCCCCCGCTCCAGGCGGTGCCGGCGGCGCCGAGGCCATGCGCCTGGCCCTGCGCGATGGGGGCCTGGAACCCGAGGCCGTGGACTACGTCAACGCCCACGGCACCAGCACCCAGGCCAACGACCGCAACGAGACGGCCGCCATTCACAGCTCGCTGGGGGATCACGCCCGGCGCATCCCGGTGAGCTCCACCAAATCGATGACCGGTCATCTGCTCGGCGGCAGCGGCGGCATCGAGGCGGTGGCGGCCATCCTGGCGATGGAGCACGGAGTGGTGCCGCCTACCATCAACTACAGCAATCCGGATCCGGCCTGTGATCTGGATGTCGTGCCCAACCAGGCCCGGGAAGCCAAGCTCGATGTGGTGTTGTCCAACTCCTTCGGATTCGGAGGCCACAACGTCTGCCTGGCCTTTCGGCGGCTGAGCTGAGCCAGCTTCAGTCGCCGCAGAGCCTGCAGGCTTCTCCGGCCCAGCCCCGTTCCTCACCTTCCGCTTCTCCACGATGGTCGCAGCTCCCCAGTCCCCCGCCACCGCCGCCGGCCCGCTGGAGGCGCTGTGCGTCAACAGCATCCGCTTCCTGGCGGTCGACGCGGTCAACAAGTCGAACTCCGGCCACCCTGGGCTGCCGATGGGCTGCGCGCCCATGGCCTTCGCGCTGTGGGACAAGCTGCTGCAGCACAACCCCAAGAACCCCAGGTGGTTCAACCGCGACCGCTTCGTGCTCTCAGCCGGCCACGGCTGCATGCTGCTCTACGCCCTGCTGCACCTCACCGGCTACGACTCGGTGAGCCTGGACGACATCAAGCAGTTCCGCCAGTGGGGCTCGAAGACCCCCGGACATCCGGAGACCTTCGAAACCCCCGGCGTTGAGGTCACCACCGGGCCCCTGGGCCAGGGGATCTCCAGCGCCGTGGGTCTGGCGATTGCCGAGGCCCATCTGGCCGCCCGCTTCAACAAGCCCGACTGCGCGCTGGTGGATCACACCACCTATGTGCTCATGGGTGACGGCTGCAACCAGGAGGGGGTGAGCTCCGAAGCCGCTTCCCTGGCGGGCCACCTGGGCCTGGGCAAGCTGATCGCCCTCTACGACGACAACCACATCACCATCGACGGCAACACCGAGGTGTCGTTCACCGAGGATGTGCTGAAGCGCTACGAGGCCTACGGCTGGCACACCATCCACGTGCCCGACGGCAACACCGACATCGCCGGCATCACCCGCGCCATCGAGGAGGCCAAGGCCGTCACGGACCGCCCCTCGCTGATCAAGGTCACCACCACGATCGGCTACGGCTCTCCCAACAAGGCCAACACCGCCGGTGTGCACGGCGCCGCCCTGGGGGCCGATGAGGCCGAACTCACCCGCCAGAACCTGGGCTGGACCTACGGCGCCTTCGAGGTGCCCCAGCAGGCCTACGACCATTGGCGTCAGGCCGTGGAGCGCGGCGCCGCCGCCGAGGCCGCCTGGAACAGCCGGCTTGACGACTACCGCCGTCTCTACCCCGCTGAAGCGGCCGAGTTCGAGCGCCAGCTGCGCGGCGAGCTGCCCGAGGGCTGGGATGCGGCGCTGCCGGCCTACGGCGCCGAGGACAAGGGCAAGGCCACCCGCGCCCACTCCTTCGACTGCATCAATGCCATCGGTCCCAACCTGCCCCAGCTGATCGGCGGCTCGGCCGACCTCACCCACTCCAACCTCACCGACATCAAGGGCGAGGCCAGCTTCCAGAAGGGCGCGGAGGCCAACCGCTATCTGCACTTCGGTGTGCGCGAGCACGCCATGGCGGCGATCCTCAATGGCCTGGCGTATCACGGCAGCGGCCTGATCCCCTACGGCGGCACCTTCGCCGTGTTCGCCGGCTATGCCCTCGGCGCGATCCGCCTTTCGGCCCTGAGCGAGCTGGGGGTGATCTACGTGCTCACCCACGACTCCATCGGCCTGGGTGAGGACGGACCCACCCACCAGCCGATCGAGACCCTGGCCAGCCTGAGGGCGATCCCCAACCTGCAGGTGATCCGTCCCGGAGACGGCAACGAAACCAGCGGCGCCTACCAGGTGGCGGTCAGGAGCCGTCACCGGCCCACCGCCCTGATCCTCAGCCGTCAGGCGATGGCCAACCAGGCCAACTCCAGTGCCGCCGCCGTGGCCAGGGGCGGCTATGTGCTGGAGGACGGCAACGGCACACCCGATCTGATCCTGATCGGCACCGGCACCGAGCTGGAGCTCTGCACCAAAGCTGCAGCCCAACTGCGCGCTGAAGGCACGAACGTGCGCGTGGTGTCGATGCCCTGCCTGGAGCTGTTCGAAGACCAGGACGCCAGCTACCGCGAGGGTGTGCTGCCGGCGGCATGCCGCAAGCGCCTGGTGGTGGAGGCCTCCAGCAGCTTCGGCTGGCACAAGTACACCGGCTTCGAGGGCGACACGGTATCGATCAACCGCTTCGGCGCCTCCGCCCCAGGCCCGGTGTGCATGGAGCACTTCGGCTTCACCGTGGACACGGTGCTGACCAAGGCCAGGGCGCTGCTGGGCTGAATCAGCCTGCGCGGGCACCGCTATCAACGGTTTTCATCATGAGCAGAGCCCCGCCATGAAGCGGGGCTTTTTGCTGGCGTGGCTCAGCCATCGACTGGGCTGGATGAGGGGGGTTCGCCAGGGTCTCCAACTCAAGCCCAGCTGCGTTGCCACTGCAACAGCGCTGGCACGCTGGGTGGAAGAAACTCCACTGAAGATCCCCCTGGCCAGTGAAGCCACAGCGCTCAGAAATGAGCTTGGCGAAGGTGGTTCCTGAAGTCGCCATTGAAGCATTGCTCGTCGATTGACCCTTCTGTTGGAGGCTAGCCATGACTCGAGCGACCAGATCCAGGCCTGCTCTGACGGACACAGCAAACCGGTCTGGGCGATACTGAAAATCATTTTCCCTGCGCCGTAAGAATCAATGCACGAGCCCGGCGGGCAGGTTGGCCGTCGATCTCTTATTCACGAGGATTGTTTTCGCTGTCCTCGGAAAGCCGAACGACTTCTAGATACACGGAGTGGATGCTCATCTTGGCCGCGGATGTGGACTTCAGCTCACTCCACCAGTTCGGCCAGCAGGCTCTCGGGTGTATGGGGCAAGGTTCGCCGTTCGCCTGGCCGCTTGGCAACCCCGAAGGCTGCGGCCATGGCATAGACCCCGACCTCGATGCCAGGCAGCAGCTCAGCCGCGGGCGTGAGGTTGCGCACGTTGACTGCAGGATAGATCAGGCCTGAATCCTTGCCCACTCCAGGATGGATCTACCGCTCTGCGGAAGCCTTCAGCTACATCCCTTTCGGCCACTGGTTGCCCTTCATTGATTGAGACGCTCCCTTGACGCTGTCAGAGGTCTGCTCGCCCAGGTTGTGCTTCTCCAGCTCGTGCCTACACGCCTGGCTCGTGGTCTTGCCAGAGATCCAGTCTCTGAATATCTAGATTCCAGCGCATCGGCATAGGGTTGAGTCCTCAATCAGGGCATCCTCCATTGCTGGATCACGCAGCTAATACCACCGCTGCATCAGGTGGATCGGCAACATGATGGCCGGCGGATAGAGCGGGCGGGCCGGCTTTGGCTCTTGCTGCGGTTTTTGGTCGTGGGGCTTGATCAAGGGGCGGGCAGGGCCTGTAACGGCGCCATCGTGGCCATGCCCGGTGAAGAATGGCTCACGCTGGGGCTCCTTCCTGGCGGTGGACTCCACATCACCACCACCACGACTGCCTGAGCCCTATCGGCCCTCTGCTGGCGAGAGAGATGGGGATCAATGTTCCCTCGCGGGAGTGGATTTCCCAGGAACTCCATAACAATGAGCACAACCCAGACAGTGAGATGCAATGTATCGCAACAAAGCATCCTTGGGACACTGTTCCAACTAGACTACAGCAACGTACATCATGAGCCAGGTGTCTAAGCGCAATCCTAGATTCATTAAGGTCAATCGACGCAACACTCTTGATGAGCGGGATAAGAACGCACTCAACAAGCAAGTTCGCCAAGCATTTGATGACATCATTGGCTCAAGCAGGAACGAAGGCGGCGTTAGAGTTAAAGGCCTTAGGTCATCATTTGATATTACCGAAAAGCGATTTGAATCCACAGTCAAAGGGAAGTTAAAGCAGAACCTTGGCGGTGATCGTATTATCGTCCTGCCCCAAATGGGGATCGGGGGCGAAGACTGCAGGCCAGGCGAAGACTGCAGGAGGCCAATCTTCAGGAGACCGCCAGATATCTCCTTCAAGCTGGATGTTCTTGCAAAAGGCCGGTCGATACTTGCCAAGAAAGGGAAGAAAACCGCAAAAGAGTTTAATGCCAAGAGGATTGAAGGATTTCTGCGCATACGAGACGATGACTCTGGCAAGACCCTTGCAGCAGTAGCCTTCAATTTTCGAACAATCACGCCCATAAAGCTTGTGCGCGAGGCTTTCCGAGGAGACTTTGAGGCTATCTTCGCAAAGGTCGATCAAAACAGAAGCAGACTATCGGGAAGTCGTCGGTTTAGCGGTATCGGCATTACCGCCCTCAATGACCTTGATGACGGCGGCGATATCCTTGACAATTCCTTGAGCCTTCTCACATAAAATAAGATCAGATTGACCACAAAGATCAACGGCATCACAGGCTGGAATCTTGTTTCCAACATCAGCCACTTCAGGTGGGTTGTCGTTGGAGTCGACGATGCAATGGTTGCGGCCGGTCAAGCTGATGGCTGTGCTCAGGAACGTGAGCGTGGTGTCGATGCCCTGCCTGAAGCTGCTTGAAGACCGGCAAGCCAGCTACCGCGAGAATGGTTTGCCAGCGGCCTCGATCAGCCGCTTCGGCACCTCCCTCCCAGGCCCGGTGTGCATGGAGCAGCTCGGCTCCACGGTGGACACGACGCTGGCCGAGGCCAAGGCGCTGCTGGGCGGATCCTGTCCCGCCTGCGATTGTCCGCAGGCGGGACAGGATCGCATCACGCCATCATCAATTCGTCGATGATGATCCTTATCGGGGGATCAATCAGCCGCCTTGGGCTGCGCCCAAAGGGATTACCCCGTACAGATCCTCGGCTTAAATCTTCCAGAAACCCATCCAATACATTGCCATCCCCCGGCGCCACGGCTCGAGAGCGCTCTGCGTCGATCTTCGCAAAAGCCCGCATGAGGTTCCCCCTGAAGACATCCTTATTCAATTTGATTGGTACAATCGTGCGCAAATTGAAAGGTACAGGAAACCTACCAGAGAACACATCGCTACGGAGAATTGGCTCATTAAATTGAATGATACCTTCTACTCGTTTAGCATTAAATTCCTTGGCCGTGCGTTTATCTTTCTTGGTTAAGATCGCCTTGCCTTTGGCCAGGATATCCAGCTCAAATCTGGTGTTCAGCGATGTATCACCGGAGCTGCCCTTGAGACGCCCCTTGATGGTGGCCTCAAACCTCTTTCTGGTGATGTTGAAGCTTGTCTTTACCTTTCTGATGGCAAACGAATCCCCACGTCCGGTGATGGAGTCGTAGGACTCGCGCACAACCCGCTTGAGCGGATTTTTGGCCTTCTCGTCGAATGTGCGGCCAGCAGCGCGAAAAAATCTAGGGTTGGACAAGCCCGATCAAGCATCAAGCCCGATCAAGCATATTTATTCATTCTAGCAACACTCCTCAAGCGTGAAAAGGCCAGGGTTGGGCGGGCTCAAGGATGCAGGTCGAAGCGATCGGCGTTCATCACTTTGAGCCAGGCCGCCACGAAATCGGCCGCGAAGCGGCCTGCGCCATCGCTCTGGGCATAGACCTCGGCGATCGCCCGCAGCTGGGAATTGGAGCCGAACACCAGGTCCACCCGGGTGCCGGTCCAGCGCAGGACGCCCGTGCAGCGGTCGCGACCCTCGAACAGCTCGCCGGACTGGTCGACGGGCGTCCAGGTGGTGGCCATGTCGAGCAGGTTCACGAAGAAGTCGGTGCTCAACACCCCCGGCCGCTCGGTGAACACCCCATGGGGCACCCCACCGCTGTTGGCCCCCAGCACCCGCAGGCCCCCCACCAGCACGGTCATCTGCGGTGCGCTCAGGCCCAGCAGCTGGGCACGGTCCACCAGCAGGTGCTCCGCCGGCACAGCCATCGGCCCCTGCTGCCAGTTGCGGAAGCCATCGGCCTGGGGCTCCATCACCGCAAAGGACGCGGCATCGGTGTGCTCCTGGCCGGCATCCATGCGGCCGGGGCTGAACGGCACCTCCAGCGGCTGACCCGCCGCTGCGGCCGCCCGCTCCACGCCCACGCCGCCCGCCAGCACGATCAGATCCGCCAGTGACACCCGAACCCCATCGGCGCGGGAGGCATTGAACGCCTGCTGGATGCCCTCCAGCACGGCCAACACCCTCTGCAGTTGTTCGGGCTGGTTCACGGCCCAGGTGTTCTGGGGGGCCAGACGGATACGGCCGCCGTTGGCACCGCCGCGTTTGTCGGAGCCCCGGAAGCTGGAGGCCGCAGCCCAGGCGGTGGCCACCAGCTCAGCGGTGCTCAGACCCGAGGCCAGCACCCGCGGCTTGAGATCGGCGATGGCCGCCGCGTCGATCAGGGGGTGATCCACCGGCGGGATCGGGTCCTGCCAGAGGAGGTCTTCGGCGGGCACCTCGGGGCCCAGGTAGAGGGCCTTGGGGCCCATGTCGCGATGGGTGAGCTTGAACCAGGCCCGGGCGAAGGCGTCGGCGAAGGCTTCGGGGTGCTGGTGGAAGTGGCGCGAGATCGGCTCGTAGATCGGATCGAAGCGCAGCGACAGATCCGCCGTGGTCATCATCGGCGCGTGCCTGAGGCCGGGGATGTGGGCGTCGGGGATGAGGTGCTCCTCGCGCACGTCTCTGGCCTGCCACTGCCAGGCGCCGGCGGGGCTCTTGATCAGCTCCCACTCGTAGCCGAAGAGCATGTCGAAGTAGCCCATGTCCCAGCGGGTGGGATGGGGCTTCCAGGCGCCCTCGATGCCGCTGGTGTTGGCATCGGCGCCCTTGCCGCTGCCGTGAGCATTGCGCCAGCCCAGGCCCATCTCCTCCAGCGGCGCCCCCTCCGGCGGCGGGCCCATCAGCTCCGTGCTGCCGGCGCCATGGGCCTTGCCGAAGGTGTGGCCGCCGGCGGTGAGGGCCACGGTCTCCTCGTCGTTCATGGCCATGCGGGCGAAGGTCTCGCGCACGTCGCGCCCTGAGGCCACCGGGTCGGGCACGCCATCGGGCCCTTCCGGATTCACGTAGATCAGCCCCATCTGCACCGCCGCCAGGGGGTGTTCCAGATCGCGGTCGCCGCTGTAGCGCTCATCGCCCAGCCAGCTGGTCTCCCGCCCCCAGTAGATGTCCTCCTCCGGCTGCCAGATGTCGGCGCGGCCGCCGCCGAAGCCGAAGGTGCGCAGCCCCATCGATTCCAGGGCGCAGGTGCCGGCCAGGATGATCAGGTCGGCCCAGGAGATGCGGTTGCCGTACTTCTGCTTGATCGGCCAGAGCAGGCGGCGGGCCTTGTCCAGGTTGCCGTTGTCGGGCCAGCTGTTGATCGGTGCGAAGCGCTGGTTGCCGGTGCCGCCGCCGCCACGCCCATCGGCGGTGCGGTAGGTGCCGGCGCTGTGCCAGGCCATGCGGATGAACAGGCCGCCGTAGTGGCCCCAGTCGGCGGGCCACCAGGGCTGGGAGTCGGTCATCAGGGCGATCAGATCGCGCTTGAGGGCCGGGTAGTCGAGCTGAGCGAAAGCCTCGGCGTAGTCGAACCGCGGCCCCAGCGGATTGGAGGCAGGGCCGTGCTGGTGCAGGATCCCGAGGTTGAGCTGCTGGGGCCACCAGTCGCGCGGTGAGGGGCCTCGGCCGGCCACCGGCATCCCGGAGGCGCCATGGCCGCTGAAGGGACAGGTGCCGAGTTCGGTCATGGCGGCTGCGCCGGAGGAGGCTCTGCTGGTCACCCCTGACCGTACGAATGGCTACCGGCGGCGGCCACGGCGCTCACATTCCGTATCGCCTTTGGAGCGCCTCGCGGAACGCGGCCGACTGGAGAATCGGCGTGTTGTGGTTCAGGTCGCTCACCACCACCAGCTCGGCCACGCCCGGCCGGAATGCGCGGTGCAGGGCCCGGGCCCTGGCCACCGGCACCACCGCATCGAACTCGGCCGCCACGATCGTGGTGGAGGCTCGCACCCGGGGCGCCTCGGCGGCCGCATCCCAGCGATCGTGCAGCAGCCAGTCCACCGGCAGCCAGGGCATGGCGCCGCGGGCCACCGCCAGCAGGCTGTCGAAGGGCACCAGCAGCACCAGCCTCTGCACCGGGCGGGTGGCGGCCAGATGCACCGCCGGGCCCGTGCCCAGGCTGCGGCCTGCCACGCTCACCTCTTGGTGGCGCTCGGCCACGTGGGCATAGAGGGCCTGGGCATCGGCCCGCAGGGCGGCTTCGCTGGGCCGGCCGCCGCTGCCGCCGTAGCCGCGGTAGTGGAGCAGGTAGAGGGCGGTGTGCGGCAGCAGGGCAGCCAGCTCGGTGCGGGTGAGCGACACGTCCTCGGCGTTTCCGCCGAAGTAGATCAGGGCCCGGGGCCCTGGATGGGGGCGGTGGGCCACCAGCACCGGCGTGCCCTCCACCCGCAGCTCCAGGCGGCCGGAGGGATCGGCGGCCGGCCGGGGGAAATAGATGAAGGAGCGCTGGGCCACGGCCATCAGCAGGCAGACGCCGCCGTAGCCCAGCGCCAGCCAGACCGTGCAGCTCAGCATGCGGCTCACAGTTGGGTTCATCGGTGTTGCGGCTCCGCCATCGCCCCTCAGCACCCCAGCGTGAACGGCGCCACAGGGGCAAGGCGCGGGTTGTGGCCCCCCACCTGGTTGGCCCGCAGCACCAGGGCCGTGGCCCCCTGATCAAGGAACACCTTCAGCACCGACTCGCAGGCCAGGCGCGGCAGCAGCGAACGCCAGCTGCCGAGGCCCTGGAGCAGATCGTGCAGGGGCTGGTCATGGAGGCTGCTGCCGAGCTGAAAGGAACCTCTCCGCCAGTCGTTCCGCAGGGGGGGCACCGGCAGCAGACGGCTGCGCAGGATGCGCTCCAGCTTGAGCAGGGCGCCCAGGCGTGCGGCCTGTTCGGGATGGCGCTGCTCCCAATCCTGCAGGCGCTGCGGCTCAGCGCCGCGGATGTCACTGTCCAGATCGCGGATGGCGGCGAACAGGGCCAGGTTGGAGTCCTGGGAGCAGTTGTGGGCAGGCCCCACGAAGCTGCCGCCGCTGCCGTCGCCGATGCGGTAGCGGGCCGTCATCGCCGTGAGCTGGCGGTCGAAGAGATCGAGCGGGCAGCGTTGCCGCTCGGCGCCCACTGGCCCGAGGCTGTAGTGGCCGGTGAAGGGCGGAAAGCGCACCAGGATGTCGGCCACGGGCCGGCAGCCGAGCCAGCCCCACTGGCGCTCGCCGAGATAGCGCCAGCGGTCCTGGGCGCCGGCCACGAGGCCATCGGGGTTGTGGGCGTACACCTGGCGGTAGTCCACCGCCACGGAGAGCTCGCCACCGGCCAGGGGGTTGCGCAGCACCCTGCCGAAGCCGTAGGCGAAGTGACCCGTGCAGAGGCCGCCGCGCAGGGCCTGCTCCCGTTGCTCGCCGCCGATACCGCCGAACACGTGCAGCACCAGCAGCCGGTCGCCTTCCTGCCACTCGGCCAGCAGGCCGTCCCCATCAGCCGCTTCGGCCCGGCATCCCGCCAGCAGCACCGAGCTGGCGGCGCCGGCGGTGGTGTCGCCCCAGGCCTGGTGGCGCAGGTAGCGCCAGGCGGCGCGGCGCTGGGGGATCAACCGCTGGGGGGCCAGTCGCCGCAGCCGCCGCGGCAGCAGCGCCTGCACCACGAAGGCGCCACTGCCGTCGGGCACCCCGCTCACCTCCCAGCCCTCCTGGTTGAGGTCCCCCTCCGCCAGCCCAGTGGTGCAGGCGGGCAGGATGCCCTCCGCGTTGGCCACCGGCTGGGGAAGCCTCAGCCGCAGCGGCGGCCCCGCGAAGGAGCCGCAGGCCGGATCGAACACCAGCGCCTCCCAGGCATCCCCCTCCAGGGGCCTCACGAACCGCACCAGAGCCCTGGCCAGGCCTGCGGTCTGCAGCGGTTCGGCGCTCACCTCCAGCTGCAGGCGCGCGCCCTCCCCCGCTGGCGTGCCCCCGTGCAGCACGGCCACCGGTTCGATCAGCCGCACCAGGATGTCGTCGTGGGGATGGGCCCCGGCCAGGGACTCCAGCGGTGTCACCTGGGCCCAGCCATGGAGCCGCAGCGGGTGCAGGTTGCCGGAGCGGGCGCTGTCGCGGGTCTCATCGCTGAAGGCCACGTCCATGGTCACCTGGGCCATGGCCGGATCCCGCCAGCGCAGGCTGGCGATGCGGCCGCGGCAGTGGCTCCAGCCCGGCGGCGTCTGCAGCACCTCGAAGCCCACGGAGCCATCGCGCGCAGCCGCCACCGGCAGGATCAGCCGGCCGATCCAGTGGGGCCGCGGCTGCAGCCGTGGATCCGGCAGGGGGGCCAGGTCGCGGCGGCCATCAGGCCGGTGCCAGGGGTTGGTGATGAAGCGGCCGTAGTTGCCGCCGGCCGCCGCCAGGGCAGCAGGGCCGCTGTCCGGGGTGGCGAGGATGGCGCTCACCAGGTCCACGGTCTGCTGCATCGGCGTGCGGCCGTCGGGGAGGGTGAGCTGGGCGTCCATCACCCCGCCGGGCAGTTCGTGGCCCACCGGCCCCAGCGGCACCAGGCTCACCCGGCCCCGTTGCAGGGCCCGGTTCCACGGGGAGAAGAGGGCGATGGGCCAGCGGCGCGGAAACAGGATCGAGCCCAGGGGCGCCACCCGGTCGCGGGCTCCCACCAGATGGAAGAGGTGCTCGGCCTGGAGCACCCGGTTGTTGCCCGCGAACACTCCGGCCAGGGAGATCACCTGCACCGGCGCTGCGAGCATCCGGCGCACATGGGGCAGGGCGCCAAGCGAGATCTGGCCGCCGCCGCTGAAGCCCAGCAGCGTCACCGGCGTGCCGCTGCCTGGGGCATAGCCGTTGGCCAGCAGGGAGCCCACGATCAGCTCCGCCATGCCGGCGTTGTAGAGCGGGCCGTAGCGGCCATCGGCCGACACCGCCACCACGGTGAGGTTGCGCAGGTTCACCAGCAGCCCCAGCCAGGCCAGGGGACGGCGCACCCGCCAGGCGTCGACCCAGCGCCAGAACCGGGCCAGCCAGCGGCCCTCGGTGAGCGGCTGGTTGGTGATCGAGTAGGGCATGATCCCGCGCAGGATGGCGATGTCATCCGGCAGGGCCGCCGCCAGCCGGCGCAGGAAGTCTTCCCCCTCCGGCAGGGCCTGCTGGGAGGCCTGGCCGATGCCATCGAGATACACCACCCAGCGCCGCATGGCGCGGCCCTCGGCCATGGGCGCCGCCAGCGCCCCCAGGCTGGAGGGGCTCTCCTCGGCGTCGCCGAACCAGCCGGCCCACCAGCCCAGGGCCTGCAGCGGTGCCAGGAAGGCGGCCACCAGAAACAGCACCAGGCCGATGCCGATCAGGTCCACCACCACCCCGAAGCTGCTCACCAGGGTGTGGCGGGCCAGGGCCAGCAGCAGGCCCGTGCCCGGCAGCAGCACGGCCAGCACCAGCAGCAGGCTGGCCAGCAGCCAGCGGCGGTGGCGGCGCACCCACAGCCTCATCGGCGCTGCCGGGCGCGGGGGTCGGCATCCAGCAGTGCGTCCAGGGCGCGGCGGTCCTGCACCAACTGCACCCCGGCGGTGCGGTTGAGCAGATCGCGGCCCAGCCGCATCAGCGGCTGCCCGGCGCGGCGCTGCAGCAGCAGCATCACCAGCCAGCCGCCCAGCAGGGCGATGAAGGCCTGCCAGGCCCCCAGGCCCGCCACCTCCACCAGGGCCACCACAAAGGCGATCGCCGTCCACAGCGAGAGCAGCGTGAGCCAGGGCACGCCGAGGTAGGGCAGGGCGCCGAGGAAGGCCAGCAGCTCCGGGGCATGGGCCACCCCCAGGGCCAGCACCACCGTGGTGGGGCTGATCGCCACCCCGAAGCCCAGGCGCGCCACCAGCCAGGTGCTCAGGGCCCAGAACAGGAAGCCCACCACCACCAGCACCGCTTCCACCACCAGGCTGAGCGCGAAGCGCAGCGGTGACACCCGGTTCACGAACAGGACGAAACCGTGGCCGATGCCCTGGGACAGGCCGGCGAGCAGGGGGATCAGCACCCCCCACCAGGCCGGTACCTGGCCGGCGACGAGCATGCGGAAGGGGTCGGGCTGGAGGCGCAGGGTGTGACCCACCAGCTCTGTGAAGGCGTCCATCAGCGGAGGGCGGGGACCTAGCGGAAGCCGATCACCATCGAATCCGGCCCCACCAGGGGCTCAACCTCCGTGCGGGTGAAGCCGGCCTCCCGCATCCACCCGCGGCAGTCGGCACCGGTGTAGTCGAAACCACCTGGAGTTTCGATCAGCATGTTCAGGCTCATCATCAGCCCGAAGGCGTTGCGGGAGCGCTCGTCGTCAATCAGGGCCTCGTACACCACAAGACAGCCCCCGGGGGGAATGGCGGCGAAGGCCTTGGCGATGAGCATTTTCTTGGTGGGCAGATCCCAGTCGTGCAGGATGTGGCCCATCAGCACCACATCCGCCCGGGGAAAGTCCTGCTGGAAGAAGTCACCGGGCACGAACGCCAGGCGATCTGCCAGGCCCAGGGCGCCCACGTACTCCTCGAAGATCGGGGCCACTTGAGGCAGATCAAAGCCGAGCCCGTGCAGGTGGGGGTTGGCCAGGGCGATCTGCACCGCCAGGTCGCCCTGGGCGGTGCCGATGTCCACGAAGGTGCGGTAGTTGTGCCAGGGAAGATGCCGGGCGATCGCCAGGTTGGCGCCATGGCTCACGCCCGTCATTGCCTCCAGAAACTCCTTCAGGCGGACAGGATCGGCATAGATCGTTTCGAACACCCCGGCACCGCCGCCCTTCAGTTCGTTCTGGGGCTGGCCGGTGCGCAGCGCCTCGGTGAGATGCGCCCAGAAGGGATAGAGACGGTGGTTGGCCATCTCGAGGATGCCACCGATGTAGGAGGGTTTGCGGCGATCCAGGAAGAGGTCGGTCTCGGCCGTGTTGGCGTAGCCTTCGGTGGTGCGCTGCAGGAAGCCCAGCGCCACAAGGCCATCGAGGAAGTCGCGCGCCGCGCGCGGATGCAACCCCAGCCGGGCACTGAGGGCATCGAAAGGCACCGCGCCACTGGCGAGTTCGGTGAACACGCCGATCTCGATAGCGCTGAGCAGCACCTTCGATGACCAGAAGGCAAGACCCGTCTGCAGGATCGCATCAGGACTGGGTTGGCTCTTCATCGTGCCTGCGGTTGGTGGGTCTGATCGGGCCGGGCAAGCCCGGCGGGAGTGAAGAACCTGCGTTCATGGACTCGCACGTGGGCCGAGATGGCGCAGCAACTCGTGGGCCAGTGAGTGGAAGAGGGTTGAGATGGTGGAACGCATGCCATCACCAGGCCGCAGAGGACTGTATTCATCGAGATTATCCTCTGGCGGCGGCTCTGGTGAATGGCATTGTTAGCGGTCATCTATGCGGTCCCGCCAGTACTCTGGGCGGTGTGCGTGATGAGCAAGTGCAAAGGGAAAGTCCTTGAGAAACATTCGCCGAGTGCTTTCTGACGCCGGCGTCCCAGTAAGAGGGTAAGCGAGGGCGCGAGCAGTGGCATCTTCAACGGCAGCAACAAACCGACTGCCAAGCCCCAACTCCTTGTTGTTGTAGTAGGCAACTTCTGCAAAACTTCTGCAAGAAGTTCACGTCTGGCAGGAGCAACAAAGCGTGCGCGCTTCACTCCAGAGTTCGATGAGCTTCAGCAAATACTTCTTCGGCCGAGTATGAGCGAATCTCGCCACGGTCAAACGCACTGACACGCGCTTCAATCTCTTCGGCCCAAAGAGCCTCGATTTCAGCGATTGATGTGTGGAGTGACTCGAGCATGCTCTCAGCAAGCCTTGCCCTATCCTCTGCGCCAAGGGCGCGGGCTTGCTCCTCAATGCTATTAAGTAAGGCTGACATTGCGCTCAACCCAGATGCCTGAATCGAAATTCTACTCCGTTTGATCCGGTGTTGGGTACCGCTAACTTGTTGTTCGGTGGTTTCCGTGAACCACTTCCGGCAGAACTCTCCTTTCCGCGAACCACGCCGCCGCCGCAATCCTAGCCGTGGTTCTCGGGTCTGAGAACCACAGGGTCACCACCATGGAGCAGGTCAGCTCAGACAGGCTGCGCACACCCATACAACAAAAAGCCCGGGCACTTCAGCCCGGGCTTTCAGATTCTGAGGGCTGCAGCTACCGCCAGTTCACACCGGCGCAGCCTCGGCAGGCTGGGCGTGCCCCGCCTTCTGCTGCTCCAGAACCTTCTCGAGGCCCTCGATGTCCTCATCGGTGATCTTGGTCTGCATCGGGCAGTGCTTGGGCCCGCACATCGAGCAGAACTCGGCCTGCTTGTAGATGTCGGCGGGCAGGGTTTCGTCGTGATACTCCCTGGCGCGCTCCGGATCCAGGCTGAGCTCGAACTGCCTGTTCCAGTCGAAGGCGTAGCGGGCGCGGCTGAGTTCGTCGTCGCGGTCGCGGGCGCAGGGGCGGTGGCGGGCGATGTCGGCGGCGTGGGCGGCGATCTTGTAGGCGATCAGACCCTCCCGCACGTCCTCGGCGTTGGGCAGGCCGAGGTGCTCCTTGGGGGTCACATAGCAGAGCATCGCCGTGCCGTGCCAGCCGGCCAGGGCGGCGCCGATGGCGCTGGTGATGTGGTCGTAGCCGGGGGCGATGTCCGTCACCAGGGGGCCGAGCACGTAGAAGGGCGCCTCGCTGCACTCCTCCATCTGCTTTTTGACGTTGAACTCGATCTGGTCCATCGGCACGTGACCCGGACCCTCCACCATCACCTGGATGTCGTGCTCCCAGGCGCGGCGGGTGAGCTGGCCCAGGGTTTTCAGCTCGGCCAGCTGGGCGGCATCGGAGGCGTCGTGCTGGCAGCCGGGCCGCAGGGAATCGCCCAGGGAGAAGCTGCAGTCGTAGCGCTTGAAGATCTCGATGATGTCATCGAAGCGCGTGAACAGCGGGTTCTGGCGGTGGTGATACAGCATCCACTGGGCCAGGATGCCGCCGCCGCGGCTCACGATGCCGGTGAGGCGGCCCTTCACCAGCGGCAGGTGCTCGATCAGCAGGCCGGCGTGGATCGTCTGGTAGTCGACGCCCTGCTGGCAGTGCTTCTCGATGATGTGCAGGAAATCATCTTCGTCGAGCTTCTCGATGGAGCCGTGCACGCTCTCCAGCGCCTGATACACGGGCACCGTGCCGATCGGCACCGGCGAGGCATCGATGATCGCCGTGCGCACCTCATCGAGGTTCACACCGCCGGTGGAGAGGTCCATCACCGTATCGGCGCCGTACTTCACCGCCAGGCGCAGCTTGGCCACCTCCTCGTCGAGGTCGGAGGCGTTGGGGGAGGCGCCGATGTTGGCGTTCACCTTGCACCTGCTGGCGATGCCGATCGCCATCGGCTCCAGGTTGGTGTGGTTGATGTTGGCGGGGATGATCATCCGGCCCCGGGCCACCTCCTCCATCACCAGGGATTCGGGCAGGTTCTCCCGCCCGGCCACGAAGGCCATCTCCTCGGTGATCACACCCCTTCGGGCGTAGTGCATCTGGGACACGTTGGCGTCGCCACGACGCTTCTCAATCCAGGCGCTGCGCATGATCGGTAGGGGCAAAGAACGGAACGGAGAACGGCCGGCCTGGGGCCGGGGCGGGGTTCCGGTTGCGGTGACCGAGATCGCTGCGCCCACCAGGTCGGTGGACGGCTCACTTCCCTGCGCCGGCATGACCCGGATCAGGTTCGGAGGGTGTGATCTCAGCCCTGGCTCGGGCGGCGTGAAGCCGCTGACCGGGCACCCCTAGTGACTCTCAAACCCTAGCCAGGCCACACTGCACCGGCCGCAGCGGCGTGGCGCCAGCCTCAGCTCTGCAGTCCGTTGAGCGCGGCGGCCACCACCCGGTGGTCGGGATCGGCCTGGAGCCGCTGCAGCAGGCCCCTGGCCGCCGCCGCGACCGCGCTGCCGTCAGCTCCCTGCTGCTGCCGCACCAGCCGGCCGAGAATCTCGGCGCCACCCACCCGCACGGTGCCGTCCGCGGCGTCGACCGCCAGCCCGGCCAGCTCCAGCAACTTCTCGAAGCGGGCCTCAGGATGCTCCGCCACAGCAGAGAGCACGCTGCAGCGCAGCAGCCACTGGTCATCGCGGCGGAAGGCCTCCAGCAGCAGCGGCCAGGCCCGCTCCAGCCCATGGCTCACCAGCGAGTTGGCCGCCTCGGCGCGCACATTGGGGTCGCTGTCCTGCTCCAGGGCGCGCACCAGAGCGTCGCGGCCCGCCTCGTTGCGCTTCACCCCCAGGCCGGCGCAGCTCAGCGAGCGCACCAGGAAAGCCTCCTCCTGGAGGCCCAGCAGCAGCAGCGGCACCGCCTCATCCACCGCCGCCTCCCGCAGGGCCACCAGGGCGGGCATGGAACGGCCGGGGTCGCCACAGGTGATGGCGTCGCGCAGCTGCTGGAGGTCGGGCTGGTCGGTCATGCCACCAGCTTGCCTGGCTCAGCCCCTCTCCTGACGCAGGGCCAGCAGCAGCGCCCGGCGGCGGCGCTGCCGCCGCAGCTGGCTGGCCACCAGCAGGCCGCCGCCGATCAGCAGGGCCGGCACCGCCTGGATGCGGTCCCGGCCCTGGCGCTGCAGCAGCACCACCAGCGCCAGAACGATCAGCAGCGGCGCCGACAGCACCAGCAGGCCATCGAGCAGGGGCCGGGGGCGAACCGGTTTGAGCGTCACGGCGCGGCAAGGGCCGGGGCGGAGGCAGGGACGGCGGCCTGGCGTTCGATCCAGCGCAGCAGGCTCAGGCCGAGCACCTTCACCCCCACCGCCAGGGCCCCCTCATCCGGCGCGAAGGTGTTGCTGTGCAGCGGCGTGCAGCCCTGCGGGCCCGCCACCCCCAGGCGGAACATGGTGCCGCGGATGCCGTCGAGGAGTTCGGCGAAATCCTCGGCGCCCAGCGACGGCTGCTCCAGCCACTGCACCCGTTCGGCCCCCAGCAGCTCCACCCCGGCCGCAGCCACCAGAGCGGTGAGGTCCGGATCGTTGTGCACCGGCGGCGAGATGCACCGGTAGCGCACCCTGGCCTCGCCGCCATGGCCGCGGCAGAGGGCCTGCACCGTCTCCTCGATCCACAGCGGCAGCCGGTCGTGCAGCTCCAGATCCAGGCAGCGCACCGTGCCCAGCAGTCGCACATGATCGGCGATCACGTTGAAGGCGCGGCCGCCCTCGATGCGGCCGAAACTCACCACCACCGGATGCAGGGCGTCGAGCCGGCGGCTGATCGCCTCCTGCAGCCCGCTCACCACCCGCGCCGCGATCCAGATCGCATCGGTGCCCTGGTGCGGCCTGGCGCCGTGGCCACTCTCGCCGATCACCTCGATCTCCAGCTCACCGGCTGCGGCCGTGAGGCTGCCGCTGCGCACGCCGATGGTGCCCACCGGGATCGAGGGGAAGACATGCACCCCGAACAGGGCGTCGACACCCTCGATGGCGCCGTCGGCCTTCATCCAGGCCGCTCCCTCCGCCGTTTCCTCCGCTGGCTGGAACAGCAGCCGCACCCGGGCGGCGAGGTGCTCGGGGTGGCGCTCAGCCACCGCCGCCAGCAGGGCCGCCACCCCCAGACCCACAGCACTGTGCAGGTCGTGGCCGCAGGCGTGCATCAGCCCCTGCACGGTGGAGGCGTAGTCCAGACCGGTGCGTTCCTCCACCGGCAGGGCGTCCATGTCCACCCGCAGGGCCACCAGCGGCGTGGGCGAACCATCGGGGCGGAGCGGGGGGCCGAGTTCGGCCAGCACGCCGGTGCGGCCCACCCCTTCGCGCACCTGCCAGCCCCAGCGGCGCAGTTCGCCGGCCACCAGGGCGGCGGTCTGCTGCTCATGGCCGCTCAGCTCCGGGTGGCGGTGCAGGTGGCGGCGCAGCTGGATCAGTTCCGGCAGCACCGCGGCCAGGTGCTGCTCCAGCCCCAGCTCGCTCCAGTTCAGGCGCACCGCTGGCAGGTCGCCGGCCCCGGCGGCTGGAGGGCCCGGATCAGCGCCGGGCCCGGGCTGGAGATCACAGGGCAGCAAGGTCACAGGGCGTGAGGGACTCGGACGATCTGAGGAAAACATCGGCACGGGGCCATCAGCTGATCGCCAGGAACTGCTGCAGCGCCTCCACCGGCTCGGGGGGCCAGCGCCTGGTGCTCAGCAGCCATTCTCGCTGGCGGTAGCTGGGATCGAGACCGGAGGCCGAAACCCAGTTGCTCTCCGCCTCACCGCGGGCACCGCGCTGCCAGAGCAGGGCCGTGAGGCCGGCTCTGGCATCGGCGAACAGGGGGTAACGGCGGATCAGGGAGCGCAGACTGCGCTCGGCCTGCTCCAGCTCCCCGAGCTGAAAGGCGGCCAGGGCGGCGCTGGAGCGGGCCATGGCGAAGCCGGGACGCAGGTCGGCGGCGGCCTCGAAACTGCAGCGGGCCGCCGTCCAGTCGCCCCGCGAGCCCTGCACATTGCCCAGGTTGTAGAGCGCCGAGGCCCGCACCTCGCCGGCATCGGGGCGCTCCAGGATCCAGCGGTAATCGGCCTCGGCAGCCTCCCAGCGCTGCAGGGCCTCCTCGGCGGTGCCGCGGTTGAGGCGGGGATCGGCGCTGCCGGGCTCCAGCTCGATGGCATGGCTCTGGTCGGCGATCGCCGCCCGGGGATCGCCCAGGGCCAGCTGCACATTGCCGCGGTTGCTCCAGGCCGCGGCATCGCTGGGCGCCATCTCCAGCACCCTGTTCCAGAGGGGCAGGGCATCGCCGAAGCGCCCCTCGCGGCTGGCGCGCAGGGCCTGATCGAACAGCTCCGGCAGAGGCGGCGCCACGCTGGCCGCAACCGCGGGAGCCAGCGGCACCAGCAGCCACGTCAGCAGCAGCAGCAGGGGGGGCAGCAGCAAGCCCCGGAGCAGCGGTGAACTCATGACACCTCCGGCGGGACCGAACTGGCGGCGGCCAGGTGGGCAGCGGCCAGGTGGCAGCGGCCCGCCTCGGTGAGCAGGCGCCCGCGGGGTGTGCGCTGCAGCAGCCCCTGCTGCAGCAGGTAGGGCTCCACCACGGCCTCCAGGGTGGCGGGGTCCTCCCCCAGGCCGGCCGCGAGGGTCTCGAGGCCCACCGGCCCGCCGCCGTAGCCCTCCAGCATCAGCGTCAGCAGGCGGCGGTCGTGGGCATCGAGGCCGCGGCCATCCACCCGGTGCAGGCTCAGGGCCTCGTGCACCAGCTCGGCGCTCACCCGCTCCTGGCCGCGCACGCTGGCCACGTCCCGCACCCGGCGCAGCAGGCGGTTGGCGATGCGCGGGGTGCCGCGGCAGCGGCGCGCCACCTCCAGGGCCGCGGCGGCGTCGAGCCGCACCGCCAGCAGTCCAGCGGCCCGCAGCACGATCGCCTGCAGATCGGCGAGGCCATAGAACTCCAGCCTCTGGATCAGCCCGAAGCGGTCGCGCAGCGGCGAACTCAAGGCCCCGGCCCGCGTGGTGGCTCCCACCAGGGTGAAGGGGGCGATCGCCAGGCTGCGGGTGCGGGCGGTGCTGCCCTTGCCCACGGTGAGATCCAGGCGGTAATCCTCCATCGCCGGGTAGAGCAGCTCCTCGGCCACCCGGTTGAGGCGATGGATCTCGTCGATGAACAGCAGTTCACGGGGCTGCAGGTTCACCAGCAGGCCCACGATGTCGCGGGGTCGCTCCAGCGCCGGCGCGCTGGTGACGCGGCAGCGCACCCCCAGCTCCTCGGCCAGCACCAGGGCCATGGTGGTCTTGCCCAGCCCGGGCGGGCCGTAGAGCAGCACGTGATCGAGGGCCTCGGCGCGGGCCTGCGTGGCCTCCACGGCGATGGCCAGCACCTGCTTGAGCTCGCTCTGACCGATGTAGTCGGCCAGCCGCCGCGGCCGCAGGGAGTCCTCCCGCAGCAGGGGCTCCTGCGGGTCCTGAAGGTCTGCCGCCGCCGCAGGATCCAGCAGCCGGCGCGGCGCTGGCGCCGGGCTGGCGGGGGCTGGCCCGCGACGGCCCTGGCCCTGGGATCCGGAGGAGACGATCGCCATGGCTGGAGGGTACCGGCCCCGCCCAGGAGATGGGCTGCCGACACTGCGGCTGGGCGGCTCAGAGGGGGGCCGAGGGATGCTCCAGCGGCAGCCCCTGGGCCTTCCAGGCCCGCACGCCCCCGCGCATGTTGGCCACCTGGCCGAACCCCCTCTTCAGCAGTTGCTGGGTGGCCAGGGCGGAACGGCTGCCGGAATGGCAGAGCACCACTGCGGGGCGGCCCTCGGGGATCTCAGCAGCCCGTTGCTCGAGCTCGGGCAGGGGGATCAGCAGGCTGCCCTCGATACGCCCATCCGGACCCAGCACCTCCGCCTCCGAGCGCACATCCACCAGGGTGACGGCGTGGCGGTGGGCGGCCACCCAGGGGATCCTCAGCTCCGGCAGCCCGGCGTAGCTGCGCTCGATCGGCGCCCAGTCGTCGGCAGGTATCTCCCCCTCGTCGCTGGGCCTGCCGCAGCGCAGGTTGGCCGGCAGGGCCACGGCGATCCGGTTGGGGTGGGGCAGATGCAGGTTCTCCATGTAGCCCACGAAGTCGCGCTCATCGGCGCCGCCCCCGAGCCTGGCGTTGTAGGCCTTCTCCTCGGCCACCGACGTCAGCGAACGGCCGCTGTAGTCATGACCCGGATAGAGCAGGCAGTGGTCGGGCAGCGAGAGGATCTGCTCGGTGATCGAGCGGTAGAGGGTATGGGCGTTGCCCTCCTGGAAGTCGCAGCGGCCGCAGCCCCGCACCAGCAGGGCATCGCCGGTGCAGGCCATGCTGTGGTCATCGAGCACGAAGGTGAGGCAGCCGTTGGTGTGCCCGGGGGTGGCGCGCACCTCCAGATGGCGGCAGCCGAAAGCCACCCGCTGGCCATGCACCAGGGGCAGGGTCACGTTCTCCGCCTGCGCCACCGCTGCCAGGCCGATGGCGCAACCGGTGGCCCGGTGCATGCGCCAGCTGCCGGTCACATGGTCGGCATGCACATGGGTGTCGAGGCAGGCCACCAGATCGATGCCCAGCTCGCGGATCAGGGACAGATCGCGGGGGTGCTGGTCGTAGAGCGAATCGATCAGCACCCCCGCCCGGCTGGCCACATCGGCGAGCAGCAGCGTGAAGGTGCCGGTATCGGCATCGTGGAGCTGCCGGACCAGCAGCGGCCCGCCGCCGGCTGCGGCCTCGAGGGGACAGGGGACTGAGAGATCCATCGGAGCCGGCGGCAGTGTCCGCGATCAGACTGGTCGATCAAACCGGGCGATCAAGGGGGCGATGAGGGCTGGGCCTGCCGGCGGCGATCACCCCCTGCAGGTAAGCCCCCAGGAACATGGCGGCCAGACCGATCAGCACCGGCCCGTTGCCGATGCCCACGCTGGCCACCGCCGCACCTGGACAGAGGCCGGACAGGCCCCAGCCCACCCCGAAGATCAGCGCACCGGAGACCGTGCCCGGCAGCATCCGCTTCACCTCGTGGGAGAAGGGCAGTCCCAGCAGGGTGGTGGAGCGCAGGCGCGGGGCCAGGTGGAAGCCGATGGCCGTGACCGCCAGAGCGGCTGCCATCACCAGCAGCAGGCCGAGGTCGCGCAGCTGCAGGAAGCTCAGCACCACCTCCGGCCGGGTCATGCCGCTCCAGGCCAGTCCATAGCCGAACAGCCCACCGCCGAGCAGGATCGCAGCCAGCCGCTTCATGGCGTCACCCCCAACAGGAGCACCACCCGGGCCGTGACGATCGCCACCCCCATGAACACGACCACCGCCAGCAGCGAGGCCCGCGAGAACGACGCCAGGCCGCAGATGCCGTGACCGGAGGTGCAACCTGAGGAGAGCCGGGTGCCGTAGCCCACCAGCAGGCCCCCCAGCCCCAGGCGCCACCAGCCCACCGCCGTGACGAAGAAGGCCTGCTGGCTCCAGGCATAGAGCCAGGCGCCGAACACCAGACCGAGCGCGAACAGCAGCCGCCACTGGCGCGAGGCGCGCTCCGCCGTGAGCGGGGTGAAATAGGTGAGGGTGGAGCTGAGGAAGGAGCTGGCTCCCGCCTTCACCCCGAGGGTGAGGTACATCACCACCAACCCGGCCCCGATCAGCAGCCCACCGCCCAGATAGGACGTGATGCCATGGGGGAAAGGGAAGCCCGTCGCCGTGCTCATTGCGGTCAGCCAGGGGTTCACCGGGAACCTAGCCAGCCGCCGCCGGGCTGCCCACGGCAGTCATCCGGATGCAGCTGGCAGGGCACCTAGGCTCAACGGCTGAGCGGGCGCGCAGCGAGAGCGAAACCATGGCCAAGGGCGGCACCAAGAAGCTGGCCGCCAGGGCCCAGCGCGACGCGGCCCGGCGCCTGCTGGCCGACAACCGCTTCGCCCGGCACCAGTACGAGATCCTCGACGACCTGGAATGCGGCATCGAGCTGCTGGGCACGGAGGTGAAGTCGATCCGCGCGGGGCAGGCCAACCTGCGCGACGGCTTCTGCCTGATCCGCAGCGGCGAGCTGCAGCTGCACAACGTGCACATCTCCCCCCACAGCCACGCCGGCGCCTACTTCAACCACGAGCCGCTGCGGGTGCGGCGCCTGCTCGCCCACGCCCGTGAGATCGAGAAGCTGCGCGTGGCCCTGGAGCAGAAGGGCCTCACCCTGATCCCGCTCAACCTGCACCTGAAGGGCTCCTGGATCAAGGTGTCCCTCGGCCTGGGCAAGGGCCGCAAGCTGCACGACAAGCGGCAGGAGGAGCGGCGCAAGCAGGAGGCCAAGGACACCCGCGCCGCCATTTCGCGCTACTCGGGCTGAGCGGCAGGCGCTGGGCCCGCCCCCGCCGGCGACTCCTCTTCAGGCTGCTGAACCCGGGAGGCCGGCTCCTCGGCGGCAGCCTCCGGGCCCTCTGACGCCTCACCGGACGGGGTGGGCCGGGGATCGGCGTCGGGCACCGGCGGCGGCGGCTCGGGGGCAGGGGGATCGGCCCGCACCGAGAGGGTGATCACCCCGGCTGCCACGCCGTCGTTGCTCACCAGCAGCTGCAGCGGCATCGGGCTCTGCGCCCCCAGACTCACCACCCGCAGCGGGCCGCGCGACTCCAGCAGGGTGCCGTCGGCGGCGAACACGCTCATCTCCATCAGCGGCGAGCCGTTCACCCCCAGCACCACCGCGTGGCCATCGGGTGCCCTCAACGGAAACAGGCGCGCACCGCCGGCCGCCACCGAAGCGCTGCGCACCTCGGTCTGCAGGGGGCGGGCCTGGATCGCCTCGATCTGCAGGTTGGAGAGACTCTCCTCGGCGGCGGCGTACCAGAGCTGGCGGAAGGGCTCCGGTGGGATGGCGCTGCCGGAGCGGCCAGGCAACAGGCTCTGGGCATTGGCCGACACCAGCTGGCGCAGCACGGGAGCGCTGAGGCCCTGCGCCTCGAGCTGGCGCTGACGGCGCTCCCAGTCGGCGTTGCTGAAGCGCCCCAGCCGCTGGCGCAGGGCCAGGGGCAGCTGCTCCACCCGGGCCAGAAGTTCCTCAGCCAGTTCGTTCCAGGCCCTGCGCAGGGGGGCGTCGTCGGGCCCGTCGCCGGGCAGTCGGCCACCCCGTTCCGGGAAGCGGGCCAGCAGGCTGGCGTCCACGAGCTTGAGGAACCAGGCCCGGTTCACCTGCAGGGCGCGCAGGCGGTTGAGCAGCTGCTGGCGCTGGTTCACCTCCTCTTCGGGCAGGCTGCTGGGCAGTTGCAGGGCCACGTCGGGGGTGCCGGGCTCAGGGCTGGTGCCCCGGCTCAGCCACCACCAGCCCAGGGCGGTGCCCACCACGGCCGAGAGCACCAGGGCGATCACCACCGGCCAGACGCTGCCTTCGGCCTGCAGTTCGCGCTCCTCCCCCCGCCGGCGGCCGCCGGGGGCGCTGCGGCGCTCGAGCGAGCGCAGGGGGGGGAGTTCCGCTGGCGCTGCGGCCGCAGCCGGTTCGAAAGGCAGCTGGGGGGGTGGCTGCGCCGCAGCCGCGGCCAGCGGCACGCCGAGGGCGGGGGGAAGGGGGGGCGGGGCGGCAGGCGACGGGGTGGCGGGGGGGACGAGGGCCAGGGTGCGGTCGGCCCGCGGCACCGGTCCGGTGCTCTCCGGCATGGGCACGGCCTGCAGGGCGGCCAGCGCCTGGGAGGCGGAGTCGAACCGGCGCTTGGGATCGCTGGCCAGCAGGCGTTCCAGCACGGCCTGCAGAGCAGGCTCCCCGGCCAGGGATGCCGGCCAGCGCCAGGCCATCGTGCCCGGATCGAGCAGACGCTCGGGGGGATCGCCGCTGAGCAGCACCAGGGCCGTGACGCCGAGAGCGTGCAGGTCCATCCAGGGCTCGGGACTGCGGCCGGGGGTGAGCCCGGGGGGGCCGTAGCCGGGGGTCACGGCGGCCACACCGGCCACCAGGCCGTAGTCGAGCAGCAGCGGCAGTCCGTCGCTGTCGCGGCGGAGCAGATTGGCCGGGCAGAGATCGCCATGCACGAGCTGCTGGCCGTGCAGCACCGCCAGCACCGGCAGGATCTGGCGCAGCAGCAGCAGCACCTCCCCGGCACCGAACACCATCTGGCGCTGGCCCCGGGCGGCGATCAGCTCGGCGAAGGTGCGTCCGGCCTGCCACTCGCGCACCGTCCAGAGGCTGCCGTCGTGGCGGATGGCTCCGCCCAGGCGGGGCACCTGGGGGTGGAGCACTCCCTGCAACCGGGTCCAGAGCTCGAGGGCCCTCTTCTGATCATGCTCAGGCCCCAGCTGGCGCAGCACCACAGGGGCATCGGCGGCCAGCTGGTCGCAGCCCCGCCACACCGCCCCCTGGGGGCCCTCCCCGAGCCGTTGCTCCAGCCGGTAGCGATCGCCGATCAGCACCCCGGGCCGGTCGGCCGCCGCCCCCTGGTGGCCTGCCTGCCCTGAAGCCCGCTCGGAATCGGAGGTCATCAGCCGACGGCCAGGGCGGCGCGCTCAGGCTGGCGCAGACCCCGGCTGGCCAGCCACTCCCGGTCGTAGAGCCGGGACCGGTAGCGATCGCCGCTGTCACAGAGCACGGTGACGATCGTATGGCCCGGGCCCAGCCGCCGGGCCGTCTCCACCGCCGCGGCGACGTTGATGCCCACCGATCCGCCCATGAACAGCCCCTCGCGCCAGAGCAGCTCATAGATGGTGTCGAGGGCGGCCTGGTCGGCGATGCGCACGGCATCGTCGATCGGCGCCCCCTCCAGATTGGCGGTGATGCGGCTGTTGCCGATGCCCTCGGTCACCGAGTTGCCCTCGCTGGCCAGTTCGCCACGGCTCGCCCAGGCGTAGAGGCCGCTGCCGTGGGGGTCTGCCAGCACGCAGCGCAGCCGCGGGTTGCGTTCCTTGAGGAACAGCGCCACCCCCGCATAGGTGCCCCCGGTGCCGGTGGCGGCCACCCAGGCATCCACCCGGCCACCGGTCTGCTCCCAGATCTCCGGCCCCGTGCTGCCGTAGTGGGCGCGGCGGTTGGCCAGGTTGTCGAACTGGTTGGCCCACACCGCCCCGGGGATTTCGGCGGCAATCCGGCCCGAGAGTTTCACATAGTTGTTGGGGTCCCGGTAGGGCACGGCGGGCACGGTGCGCACCTCCGCTCCGAGGCTGCGCAGCAACCCGATCTTCTCCGCCGACTGGGTGTCGGGAATCACGATCAGGGCGCGGTAGCCGCGGGCATTGCAGAGATGGGTGAGGCCGATGCCCGTATTGCCGGCGGTGCCCTCCACCACCGTGCCGCCGGGGCGCAGGAGGCCGTCCCGTTCGGCCTCCTGCAGGATCCCCAGGGCGGCTCTGTCCTTGACCGAACCGCCGGGGTTCATGAACTCCGCCTTGCCGAGGATCTCGCAGCCCGTGAGCTCACTGAGCCCGCGCAGGCGGATCAGCGGTGTGCGGCCCACGGCGCCGGCGAACCCCTCGCAGATCCCAGCCATCGTTCCTCAGCCGCGTGGCCGGATCGTAGGGAAGCTCCCTATGGTCGGGCCTGAGCGCGGCGATGCGATGAGCGGCGGCCTGCTGAAGGGGACCGACCAGGGCGCCGCACCCCCCCGCCAGGGCCAGGGCCCTGACCACCCGGAGGTTTGCCGGCAACGCCGGGGTGCACGCCGAGCTGAAGAGCCGGCCGTGACACCGAGCGGGCTGGCGGAGCGTCTGGCCGCTGTGCGCAGCCGCAGCCTGGAGCTGATCGCCCCCCTGGAACCGGAGGATCTCTGCCTGCAGGGGATGGCCGACGCCAGCCCGCCCAAGTGGCACCTGGGCCACACCACCTGGTTCTTCGAGCAGTTCGTGCTCAGACCCCAGCTGGAGGCGGGCCTGCCGCTGGCCTACGAGCCCGCTGCCGAAGCCTGGGGCTACCTGTTCAACAGCTATTACGACGCTGTCGGTGCGCGCCACCCGCGCCCCCAGCGGGGGCTGCTGAGCCGCCCGCCGATCGCCGCGGTGCTGGCCTGGCGCCAGCGCGTCGATGACGCCCTGGTGCGGTTGCTGGGGGAGCTGGAGCGCTGCGAACCCGGCCGCGCCGCGGCGGTGCGGGCCCTGCTCGAGCTGGGTCTGCAGCACGAGCAGCAGCATCAGGAGCTGCTGTTGATGGACCTGCTCGATGGCTTCAGCCGCAACCCCCTGGCGCCGGCCTACGCCAGCGGCAGCGATGGCCCGGAGGCTCTCTGGCAGCGACGCCTGGACGGCCAGCAGGCGGCGGACGGCCGCGCCGGCTGGCTGGCCTGGGCCGGGGGACTGGTGGAGATCGGCCACCCGGGCGGCGGCGGGTTCCATTTCGACAACGAAACGCCGCGCCACCGCCAGTGGCTGGAGCCCTTCTGCCTGGCGCCGGGGCTGGTGAGCAACCGCGACTACGCCGCCTTCATGGCCGACGGCGGCTACGAGCGGCCGGAGCTGTGGATGAGCGAGGGCTGGGCGCTGCGCCAGCAGCGGCGCTGGACGGCGCCGCGCTACTGGCGCGGTGAGGCCGAATTCACCCTGGCCGGTCTGCGCCGCCGCAGGCCAGAGGCGCCGGTGCGGCACCTGAGCTGGTTCGAGGCCGACGCCTGCGCCCGCTGGGCCGGTGCCCGGCTGCCCAGCGAGGCCGAATGGGAGCTGGCCGCCGGCTCCCAGGCTCCCCCCGGGGGACTGCCCCAGGCCTTCGGGCTGCTGTGGCAGTGGACCGGCAGCCCCTACCGCCCCTACCCCGGCTTCCGGCCCGCCGCGGGTGCGGTGGGGGAATACAACGGCAAGTTCATGAGCTCCCAGGTGGTGCTGCGCGGCGGCGCCTTCCTCACCCCGTGCGGTCACGCGCGCACCACCTACCGCAACTTCTTCCCCCCCGACTGCCGCTGGATGGCAGCCGGGCTGCGGCTGGCCCGCGACGGCCAGCCGCCCTTCAGCGACCCGTTCCCCGCGCCATGAACGTCACTGCCCACCGCCCGCAGCTGCTCGACCTGCATCCGGCCCCCGCCGACATCAGCGCCCTGGTGCGGGCGGGCATGGCCAGACGGCCGCGCCAGCTGCCCGCCTGGCTGCTCTATGACGCCGAGGGCTCGCGGCTGTTCGAGGCGATCTGCGAGCAGCCCGAATACAGCCTCACCCGCACCGAGGTGACCCTGCTGGAGCGGGAGGGAGCGGCGATCGCTGCGGCCATCGGCGAACCGGCCCCGGCGGTGCTCGAATTCGGCGCCGGCAATGCCCGCAAGGCCACTCCCCTGCTGGCGGCCCTGCGGCCGCCCGCCTATCTCGCCCTCGACATCAGCCGCAGCGCCCTGGAGGCCACCTGCAGCGCCCTGCAGGCCGCCCATCCCGGCACCCGGGTGCTGGCGGTGTGCTGCGACTACAACGCCCAACCGGCCCTGCCCCCCCTGCCGGAGCTGGCGGGGCGGCGCCGGCTGGGGTTCTACCCCGGCAGCTCCCTGGGCAACTTCGATCCGGCCGAGGCCCGGGCGCTGCTGGGCCAGTTCCGCCGCCTGCTGGGGCCGGGCGGGCAGCTGCTGATCGGCATCGACCAGCCCAAGGCGGTGGCGCGCCTGGAGGCTGCCTACGACGACGCCGCCGGCGCCTCAGCGGCCTTCGCCCTCAACCTGCTGGGGCGCCTCAACCGTGATCTGGGAGGCGATTTCGACCTGGCCGGTTTCCGCTACAGGGCCCGCTGGCAGCCTCAGCACAGCCGCATCGCCATGGCCCTGGTGAGCCAGTGCCCCCAGACCGTGCATCTGGCGGGGGGCCGCTGGACTTTCGCCGCCGGCGAGGAGCTGATCACCGAATTCAGCGTCAAATACTCAGCCCAGGCCTTCCAGCGGCTGGCCGGGGCGGCCGGCTGGCGCTCGCTGCGGCGCTGGAGCGACGCCGCCGGAGATCTCTCGCTGCATCTGCTGGGCCAGGCAGACTTGCGCTGAGCCCTGCCCGTTGCCGCCATGTCGAGGGAAGCCCAGCGCCAGGCCGTGCGCGCCCTGCGCGAAGGCCTGATCAGCCAGCTGGAGGAGCTCTACGCCGCCAGCTTTGAGACGCTCGCCGGCCAGGACCTCGGGGAGGGCGGCATCGCCCGCCTCACCCAGCTGCTGCTGCGCTCCCGAGAGGCGGCGATCACCCCGCTACAGGAGGAGATCGAGGCGCCCCTGATCACCAGCGCCCCCAGCCCCGCCCCCGAACCCCCCCGCCAGCCATGAGCACCAGCGACTGGTTCAGCCGCCTGGAGGATCAGCTCGAGCAGCAGCTGGAATCATTTCTGCGCGCCTACCCCGAGCAGGAGCAGTTGCTGCTGCAGCAGGAACGCAGGGAACGGCTGCAGCGTCTGCGCCGCCGCCGGATCGATCTGCAGACCAGTGCCGAACAGACCAGGGCGGAGCTGCTGCACCTGGCCGGCGAGATCGGCGAGTGGCAGCGGCGGGTGGAACGGGCCCGCGCCGCCGGGGCCGGCGCGCTGGCGGCGCGGGCGGAGCAGCATGTGGCCGAACTGCGGGCCCGTGGCCGCGACCGCTGGCAGGCCCTGGGGGAACTGGGGGTGGCCTTCCGCAGGCTGGAGGCCGAACTCAATGCCCCCCCTGAGCCCGAGGGCACAGAAGCGGCGGCCGGGGGGGGGAGCAGTGCAACGGGCGCCCGTGCCGAGGTGGACCTGGAGCGGGCCTGGGCCGACTTCGAGACTCAGCAGGACCTGGAACAGCTGCGCCGCAGCTGAAGCTGCTTCAGGGCTTGGGGGCCGGAGGCACCAGGCTCACCCCCTCGGGCGGCGGCGTGGGGTCCGGATCGGCAATCAGCATGTGCTGCAACACGATCTCCGGCCGCTCGCTGTCACGCCAGCGGATCCGGTAGGCCGGCATCTTGGTGCCCCTGCTCGTGGTCTGCTCCACAGGCTCCATCACCCAGCCACGACGTGAGCGGCCCTGGGGGTTGCGCTTCACGACCGCATCCGCATGTTGGAAGCGAAAACCAACGCGCTCGCCACTCATGGAATCGTTGCCCCTGCGGGGAGATCGGCTACCGAACCGATTATCCCATTGCGCCCTCTCAGGCCTCCGGACGCAGCAGCGGGAAGGCGATCACATCGCGGATCGAGGCGCTGTCGGTGAGCAGCATCGCCAGCCGGTCGATGCCGATCCCAAGGCCGCCGCTGGGGGGCATGCCCACCTCCAGGGCATGGAGGAAGTCCTCGTCCACCGCCTGGGCCTCCAGGTCGCCGGCAGCCCGGCGCAGCTGCTGGGCCTCGAGGCGCTGGCGCTGATCCACCGGATCGATCAGCTCGCTGAAGGCATTGGCGGTCTCGCGGCCCACGATGAACAGCTCGAAACGCTCCACCAGGCCGGGCTTGCTGCGGTGGGAGCGCGCCAGGGGTGAGTTCTCCTGCGGGTAATCGAGCACGAAGGTGGGCTGGATCAGATCCGCCTCCACCGTCTGCTCGAAGGCCTCCACCAGCAGGCGCCCCACCGAATCCGCCAGGGCTGGCGCCTCGAGGCCCCTGGCCGCCATGGCGGCGGCCGCATCCTCGCGGCTGGTGTAGGCATTGAAATCAAGGCCGCTGGCCTGCTGCACCAGCTCGTGCATCGTGACCCGCCGCCAGGGGGGGGTGAGATCGATGGCGGTGCCCTGGTAGGTGATCCTGGTGTCGCCGCAGACCTGGCGGCACACCGTTGCGATCAGGTCCTCGGTGAGGACCATCATGTCGGTGTAGTCGGCGTAGGCCTGGTAGATCTCCACCGAGGTGAACTCCGGGTTGTGGCGCGTGCTCACCCCCTCGTTGCGGAAGATCCGGCCCAGCTCGTACACCCGCTCGAATCCGCCCACCACCAGCCGCTTGAGGTGCAGTTCGGTGGCGATGCGCAGGGTGAGAGGCAGATCGAGGGCGTTGTGGTGGGTCTCGAAGGGGCGGGCGTCGGCACCGCCGGGCTGGCTCTGCAGCACCGGGGTCTCGATCTCCAGAAAACCGCGCTCGTCCAGCCAGCGGCGCATGGCGCTCACCAGCCGGGCACGTTTGCGGAAGGTGTCGCGCGTTTCAGGCGAGACGATCAGATCCAGGTAGCGCTGCCGGTAGCGCTTCTCCACGTCGGCCAGGCCATGCCACTTGTCGGGCAGCGGCTGCAGGGACTTGGCGAGCATCTGCCAGCCAGTCACCTTCACCGAGAGCTCCCCGCGATCGGTGCGCCGCAGGCTGCCGCTCACGCCGATCAGATCACCGGCATCCACCAGGCTGGTGAGCTGGGCAAAGGCACCAGGCGGCGGCGCCTCGGGGTGGGCCGCCTCCAGGGCGGCTTTCTCCAGAAACAGCTGGATCGGGCCACTCTCATCGACCAGGGTGAAGAAGGCGAGCTTGCCCATCACCCGGCGGGTCATCACCCGCCCCGCCACGGCCACCGCCACGTCGCGCTCCTGACCCCTGGGCAGATCGGCATGGGCAGCCTGCAGCTCGGCGGTGCGGTGGCTGGTCTGGAAGCGCAGGGCATAGGGGCCCTGGCCCAGCTGCGCCAGGGCAGCGGCCTTATGCAGTCGGGTTTCGCGCAGCTCCGACACAGAGAGGGGAAGGATTCGGCAGGCAGCCATCCTGCAGGACGGGCGCCCTCCAGCAGAGGCCGGGAGCGGGGCTCAGCCGGCGGCGACCATGCCTCCCTCACCCAGGCGCTGCGAGGCGTAGCCGGTGCCACGCACGGTGAGGATCAGCTCCGGGTTGCGGGGATCGGGCTCGAGCTTGCCCCGCAGCCGGGCCACATACACATCCACAACACGCAGATCGGCGGCGCGGCGGGGAGGATAGCCCCAGAGCTGCTCGAGGATCTCAGCCCGGGGCACCACCCGGCCGGGCTCGCGGAAGAGCAGCTCCAGCAGGCTGAACTCGGTGTAGGTGAGGGCGATGCGGTCGCCCTCGCGGGTGACCTGGCGGCGGTTGGTGTCGACCACGAGATCGCCCAGGCGCAGCACGCCATTGCCGGTGGGCAGCTCGCGCGGCTCGCTGGAGGCCGAGCCGCGGCCCACCCGCCGCAGGATGGTGGCGATGCGGGCCTCCAGCTCCTTGGGGCTGAAGGGCTTGGGCAGGTAGTCGTCAGCTCCCAGGTCGAGGCCCGACACCCGCTCGGTGATGGCATCGAGAGCCGACAGGAAGATGATCGGCACGCAGGATTCGGCCCGCAGCCGGCGGCAGACCGCAAAGCCGTCGAGCTTGGGCATCATCACGTCGAGCACCACCAGATCAGGCTGCTCGAGGTGAAAGAGGCTGAGGGCCTCATCGCCGTCCTCTGCGCACACCACCCGGTAACCGGCCAGCTGCAGACGCATCAGCAGCACCCTGCGCACGGCGGGCTCGTCGTCGACCACCAGCACCGTGGCCTTGGGATCAGACGGCTGGCTCAACCTGTCCGCCGAGGGCATGGGCAAGGCACCAACGGTGTGAAGTTTCGCAACCCTACCTTTCTCCAGATCACCCCAGCCCGTTCCGGCCAGCACAGCCATCCGGTTTCCATCAAGATTTAAGGATTGGTTCCCCTGCTCCCACGGGCCGCTGCCCCGCCGGACCCGACCGGCTCAGGGCCAGCGGGCCTGGGCATAGCGGTCCCACTCGCGCTGGGCCTCCGCCAGGGCCTGGTCGCTGTCCAGCTGGCCCAGCATCGCCCGCTGCAGCTGGGTGTACACGATCGCCTGCAGGCGCTTGATGCCCGCAATGGCAGGAACCAGCACCCGGGCGCGCTGCAGGGTGCGCACCGAAAGCAACCGCGCCCGCTCCACCAGCTGGCTGGCCGGATCAGCGCCGGCGGGCCGGGCCAGGGACGCCTCCAGCTGGGCGAGGGCCTGGCGGGAGGAGGGCAGCACGCGGGCCTCCTGAGCGAAGGCCAGCTGATTGGCGGCGTTGGTGAGAAACAGGCCGAAGCTCACGGCCTCGGCCGCCATCGCGCTCTGGCGCGGCACCACCAGGTTCATCACCGCCACGTTGGCGGCATCGTCATCGCCGGTGATCGGCGGGAAGGGGGCGGTGTCGCGGGCGATGCCGGGGGCGTTGGTCTGCAGGTTGCGCAGGAAGTCGGGGCCGGTGGCCACCAGGGCCAGCTCCCCGGCCTGGTAGAGCTCGACGGCGCGGCGGAACCCCTGGCTCACCACTTCGCGCGGCAGCAGCCCGCGGCGGTAGAGGTCACTCCAGAAGCGGAAGGCCTCACGTCCGGCGGGGGTGTTGAAGGCGGCCCGGCGGCGCCCGTCCAGCAGCTGCACGCCCATCTGCACCAGGGTCTCGAGCATCTCGGCGGAGTCGTCCGGCACCACGGTCACGAACAGGGCGTAGCGGCCCGAGCTGCGGCGCACAGCCTCCGCCCAGGCCGGCACATCCCGCCAGCGCCGCGGCGGAGCATCGCTGCCGGCCCGCTGCAGCAGCCCGCGGTTGACCATGCTGATGCGGGCAGTGAGGTACCAGGGGATGGCGAACTGGGCCCCCTCCTGGGCGCCCGCCGCCCAGATGGCCGGCAGATAGCTCCGGGCCGCCTCGGCGCTCACCAGCGGCGTCAGGTCCAGCAGGCCCCCCTTGCTGGCCAGGTTGGCCGCGAAGGGGGGGTTGAGGTTCACCAGGTCGGGAGCGGTGCGGGCGAACACCGAGGCCAGCAGCTTGCGCTCCACCGATCCCCAGGGCACGTCGGTCCAGCGCACCTGCTCGCCCGGGTTGCTGCTCTGCCAGGCGGCGATCACCCCGGCGATGTAGTCGTTGAAGCGGGGCGCCAGATCGAGGGTCCAGAGGTTGAGCTCGCCCTGGCTGTCGCCACGCCCCCCCGGGCGGCCGCAGGCCGCCACCGCCGCCGATCCCCCCGCTGCGGCCAGCAGCCGCAGCAGACGGCGGCGGGGCATCGGAGCGCGGGGCATCAGCAGATTCGGCATCGGGTCCCGGGGCATCGTCATCAGCTGCGCAGTCCCGGCGCCAGCTGGCGCCAGAGCAGCAGTTGCAGCGAGCACAGCATCGGTGCCAGCAGGCCGGTGAGCAGGGTCTGGGCCAGCAGGGTGTGCAGGGCGCCGGGGCCGGACTGTCCCCACCAGAGCTGTTGCAGCCACAGCGACAGGGCCAGCAGCGCGCTGCCCAGCAGGGCCAGCAGGCCGAGGTTGAAGCTGCGCTCGATCGGCGGCCCCCGGCGGCCCAGCCGCCCCCACCACCAGCCCAGCAGAGCGAGCGCCGGCAGCTGGGTGAGCGGGCCGGGGTGGAGGCCATCGAGCAGCAGCGCCAGCGCCACCCCCAGCAGGGCCCCGGAGAGGGGGCCATCCACCAGGGCCCAGGGCAGCAGCCAGAGCACGGCCCAGCTCGGCGGCACCCCCGCCAGCTGCAACGGCGCCGGAGCGGCGAGCACGAGCAGCGGCACCAGCAGAACGGTGGCCAGGGTCCAGCGCTGGCGGGCCAGACCGCTCAAGGGGCCGCCAGCCGTACCTGCACCCAGTCGACCGCCGCCGCCGGTGCGCTGAGCTGCACCACCGCCTCGGGCGCCGGCACCGCCTGCTCATTGACGCTCTGCACCACCCCCACGGTGAGATTCGGCGGCAGCAGGGTGCTGGCGGGGGAGGTGGTGACCACATCGCCGGGCCGCACTCCCACGTCCTGCTGGATGAAGCGCAGCAGGGGACGGTCGGTGCCCTGGCCCACGAGCATGCCGTGCTGGCGCACCCGCCCCACCCACACCCCCACCCGGCTGGAGGAGTCGGTGAGCAGGGTGACCGTGGCGGTGGCGGGGGTGGCGCCCGCCACCCGGCCCAGCAGCCCGCCGGGGGCGATCACCGCATCGCCGCTGGCCACCCCCTGCAGGGCGCCGCGGCCGATCACCAGCTGCTGCCACCAGCCAGCGGCCTGGCGGGAGATCACCGGAGCACTGAGCAGGTGCCGGGAACTGCCCTGAAGCTCAAGCAGCTGCCGCAGCCGCTGGTTGTCGGCTTCCAGTTGCTGCAGGCGGGTCTGCTGGTCGAGCTGCTGGGCACTGCGCAGCCATTCCGACTGGGCACTGCCGGGCCAGAAGGGCCGGCTGAGCAGGGCGTAGGCATCGCTGAGGAATGCCCCCCGGCTCAGCCGAACACCCCCCAGGGCGAGCAGTACCAGCAGCCAGGGCCAGGCCGCCGTGAGCTGGCGCAGCGGCGCAAAGCTGAGCCAGCGGCCCGGCGACTGCATCGCGCTCAGGCCAGCTGACGCACGAAGTCAGGGGTGTCGAGCACGCGCTGGAGACGCTTGTAGTCCTCCAGCACCATGCCGCAGCCCTGCACCACGCACAGCAGGGGTTCCTCGGCCACGTGGGTGAGGATGCCGGTTTCGTGGCTGATCAGGTCGCTGATGCCACGCACCATGGCGCCGCCTCCGGCGAGCATGATGCCGCGATCGACGATGTCGGCCGCCAGCTCGGGGGGGGTGCGCTCGAGGGTGCGCTTCACAGCCTCCACGATCACGTTCAGCGGTTCGGCCATGGCCTCGCGGATGTCGCCGGCGCGCACGTTGATGGTGCGGGGCAGACCCGACAACAGGTGCAGGCCGCGCACATCCATGGAGGTCTCGTCGTGGGCCTCATCGGGGAAAGCCGAGCCGATGCGGATCTTGATGTCCTCAGCGGTGCGCTCCCCCACCACCAGGTTGTGCACCTTCTTGAGGTAGACGCCGATGGCGTCACTCAGCTCATCACCGGCCACCCGCACCGATTCACTGAGCACGGTGCCACCGAGGCTGAGCACGGCCACCTCGGTGGTGCCGCCGCCGATGTCCACGATCATCGTGCCCACGGGCTCGGTGACCGGCAGGCCGGCGCCGATGGCCGCCGCCACGGGCTCATCGATCAGGTGCACCTCGCGGGCCCCGGCCAGGCCGGCCTCGCGCACGGCCCGGCGCTCCACGCCGGTGACACCGCTGGGGATGCCGATCACCAGCCGCGGCGCCACGATGCCGCGGCCCTCGTTGCCCTTCTGGATGAAGGTCTTGATCATCTGTTCGGCGGCGTCGAAATCGGCGATCACGCCATCGCGCAGGGGCCGCACGGCACGGATGTTGCCGGGGGTGCGGCCCAGCATCATCTTGGCCTCATCGCCCACGGCCAGGGGCACGCCCTTCTCCAGATCGAGGGCCACCACCGAAGGCTCCTGCAGCACGATGCCCTTGCCGGACACATACATCAGGGTGTTGGCCGTCCCCAGGTCGATGCCGATGTCGCGGGAGAACTGAAAGCGACGGAAGAACACGTGGCGGAGACGGGCCGGCAGGCGCCGAATCATAGGTGGGTGGTACGGACGGGTCCCAGCGGTGGCACTGGCAGAACGGTGGCGCCACAGGCCGATTTCCGGCCCCTGGTGCCGCATCATTGATCCCTACGAACGAGGACACACGCCATGGGCGTCAACTCCATCACCCTGGTGGGCCGTGCCGGCCGCGACCCAGAGGTGCGCTACTTCGAATCCGGCAGCATGGTGGCCAATCTCACCCTGGCGGTGAACCGGCGCAGCCGCGACGACGAACCCGACTGGTTCAACCTGGAGATCTGGGGCAAGCAGGCCCAGGTGGCGGCCGACTATGTGCGCAAGGGCTCCCTGCTCGGAATCATCGGCAGCTTCAAGCTCGACCGCTGGACCGACCGCAGCAGCGGCGAGGAACGCACCAAGCCGGTGATCCGCGTGGACCGGCTGGAGCTGCTGGGCTCCAAGCGCGACAGTGAAGCCGCCCTGGCAGGCGCTGCCAACTATGGCGGTGGCAGCGGCGGCTTCGCCGGCGGCGAGCCCAGCGAGGAGGAAGTGCCCTTCTGAGCCACCTGCACCCCGCTGGGCCTCAGTAGCGGTAGTGGTCGCTCTTGTAGGGGCCCTGCACCGGCACGTTGATGTAGGCCGCCTGCTCGGCGCTGAGCTCGGTGAGCCTGGCGCCGATCTTGTCGAGGTGGAGGCGGGCCACCATCTCATCGAGGTGCTTGGGCAGCACGTAGACCGCCTTGCCGTACTGGTCACCCTTGCTGAACAGCTCGATCTGGGCCAGCACCTGGTTGGTGAAGGAGTTGCTCATCACGAAGCTGGGGTGACCGGTGGCGCAGCCCAGGTTCACCAGGCGGCCCTCGGCCAGCAAGATGATGCGGTTGCCGCCGGGCAGCAGCACGTGATCCACCTGGGGCTTGATGTTCTCCCAGGGGTACTGCTTGAGGGAGGCCACGTCGATCTCGTTGTCGAAATGGCCGATGTTGCACACGATCGCCTGATCGCGCATCTGCACCAGGTGGTCGTGGCGGATCACGCGGAAATTGCCGGTGGCGGTCACGAAGATGTCCACATCCCGCACCACGTCGTCGAGGCGCACCACCCGGTAGCCCTCCATGGCCGCCTGCAGGGCACAGATCGGATCGACCTCGGCGATCATCACGCTGGCCCCCAGGCCGCGCAGGGACTGGGCCGAACCCTTGCCCACATCGCCGTAGCCCATCACCAGGGCCACCTTGCCGGCCACCATCACGTCGGTGGCGCGCTTGATCGAATCCACCAGGGATTCACGGCAGCCGTAGAGGTTGTCGAACTTGCTCTTGGTGACCGAATCGTTGACGTTGATGGCCGGGAAGGGCAGTTCGCCGCTCTTCTGCATCTGATACAGACGGGCCACGCCGGTGGTGGTTTCCTCGGTGACGCCCTGAATCCGAGCGTGGATGCGGGAATAGAAGCCGGGCTGGGCCGCCAGGCGCTGGCGGATGGCCTTGAAGAGGGCGACCTCCTCCTCACTGCCGGGGTTGTCGAGCACCGAGGGGTCCTGCTCAGCCTTGGTGCCCAGCACCACCAGGCCGGTGGCATCGCCGCCGTCGTCGAGGATCATGTTGGGGGTGCCGCCGTCCCCCCACTCCAGGATGCGGTGGGTGAAAGCCCAGTATTCATCAAGGGTTTCACCCTTGTAGGCGAACACCGGGATGCCGGCGGCGGCGATCGCCGCCGCGGCGTGATCCTGGGTGGAGAAGATGTTGCAGCTGGCCCAGCGCACCTCGGCGCCGAGGGCCACCAGGGTCTCGATCAGCACCGCCGTCTGGATCGTCATGTGCAGCGATCCGGCGATGCGGGCGCCCCTGAGGGGCTGCTCGGCGGCGAACCTCTGACGCAGCGCCATCAGGCCAGGCATCTCGGTTTCGGCGATGGCGATCTCCTTGCGGCCGAACCCGGCCTGGCCGAGATCGGCGATGACATAGGAGGACGTGCTCTGCAGGGAAGGCGCAGCAGCTGCTGCGGTGGGGGTGGCCACCATGGGGGGATTGCTCCGGAAAAGCGCCCGCTCCCGTCGGGGAGGGCGTGGGACAGTGCTGCGCAGACGCCGAGGCTTCGGGCTCGCTGAAGGGCAATCTACCGAGAGCATCCCGAGCGCCGTGAACCAGGATCGTGCTCCCGCCGGCACCCCACCCTCTGCTGCGGGCGGCAGCCTTGAGCACTGGCGGCTGGTGGACGCAGCGGCCACCCGGGCCCTGGGGAGGGCGCTGGCGGGCCGGCTGCTGGCCAGCGGCCGGACGGCCGGCCAGAACTTCCCCACGACCCTGCTGCTGCAGGGAGAGCTGGGGGCCGGCAAGACCTGCCTGGTGCAGGGGATGGCGGCGGGGCTGGGCATCGCCGAGCCGATCACCAGCCCCACCTTCGCCCTGGCCCAGCACTACGGCGGCCGGCTCGCCGACGGCACGCCCACCACCCTGGTGCACCTGGATCTCTACCGCCTGGAGCAGCCGGCGGCGGCCGAAGACCTGTTCGCCCAGGAGGAGGAGGCAGCCGCAGAGATCGGAGCGCTGCTGGCGGTGGAATGGCCCGAGCGGCTGCTGGTGCTGCCGCCCCAGGCCTGGCTGCTGCAGCTGCGGCTGGCCGATCCAGCCGACCCCGACGCCGGCCGCAGCGCCTGGCTGCGGCGGCCCGCCCAGCTCAGCGGGCCTGGTTGAGCCGGGCCTGCACCTCGGCCGCGCTGGGCTGGGGATCGATCGACCCGGAACCCTGGCACACCAGGGCTCCGCAGGCGCCGGCGAAGCGGATCAGCTGCTCCACGGCCGGCGCGTCGGTGCCCTTCAGCAGCTCGGGCCGGGCGCAGAGTCCGTGCAGCAGGCCGGCGGTGAAGGCATCGCCGGCGCCGGTGGTGTCCACGGGGGTCACGGGCAGGGGAGCCATCGCTCCCCTGGCGCCCCCGCAGCACCAGCGCACCGGCTTGGCGCCGTCGGTGACCACCACGGCCGGCCGGCCTGGCAAGGCGGCGCTCAGCAGCGCCGGATCGTCACTGCCGCAGAACCACAGCGCCTCCTCGCGGGCGCACTTGATCAGGGCCGCCTGCTCCAGCAGGGGCCGGCAGCGCAGGAGCTGGTGGGCGCCGGGGCCGCTGGCGGGATCGGCGGCAGGATCCCAGAAGGTGGGCCGCCAGTTCACATCCACCGCCACGGCCACCCCAGCTGCCGCGGCCCGCTGCAGCGCCAGCTCCAGGGCAGCGGCAGCCGCCGGGGTGGCCAGCGGAATGGTGCCCACCAGCAGCCAGCGCGCCGGTGGCAGCAGCGGCCCGAGGGCAGCAGCCAGGGGAGCGGCGGCCAGGGCCTGATCGGCGAAGCCTGCCCCGCGCTCGCCGGCGAAGCCGCCGAACTGGCGCTCGCCACCGGCATCGCGGCGCACCAGCACGATGCGGCTGGGCCGCTCGCCATCGCGCTGCAGAGCGGAGGTGTCCACCCCGCGACCGGCGAACAGGCGGGCGAAGGCATCGCCGATGGCATCGCTGCCCAGCCGGCCCAGGAACGCCGCCGGGGTGCCGAGGCGGGCCAGGGCACAGGCGGCGTTGGCAGGCGCACCGCCGAGGTGGTCGTCACCCCCGGCGGCAGGGTCGCCGCCCGGGGGACCGAGGCGGTCCACCAGGGCCTCACCCAGACAGAGCACCTGCGCTGGAGCGGCGGGGGCAGGGGCCATCAGGCGGCCGGGCGGCTCTCCCCAGGTTGGGCCTGGGCACCGGCGGCGTCAGCAGACAGCCGCGCCAGCAGCGCCGCGATGATGCGCGAATTGGCAGCCGGAAAGGGGAAGTCGGCCAGCTGCCCGGGCCGCACCCAGCGCACCTGCTGACTGGCCAGCGCCTGGGGCTCGCCACTCAGCCAGCGGCAGAGGTGCACCACGAAGCGCAGCTTCCTGTGGCTGTAGGTGTGCTCAAGGCTGGTCAGCTCCTCGCCCACCTCCACCTCGATCGCGAGCTCCTCGCGCAGTTCGCGGGCGATGGTGGCCACGATCGGCTCGTGGGGCTCCTGCTTGCCGCCGGGAAATTCCCAAAGCCCTCCCAGCAGCCCCTCGTTGAGCCGTTGATCAATCAGCACCTCGCCGGCCCCGTTGAGCACCACGCCCACGCCGATCACCTGAAAGGGCAGAGGACGCGGCACATCCTTCACGGGGAAGCGGGCGGGATTGCCGGCAGCGTAGGCAGCACAGTGCCCCTGCCAGGGGCAGCCGCCGCAGTGCGGATTGCGGGGGGTGCAGACGGTGGCGCCCAGGTCCATCAGCGCCTGGTTGAACTCCCGGGGCCGACCGGGATCGAGCAGCGACTCGCTCAGCCGCCAGAACCGGGGCAGCTCCCGCAGGGGCGGCCGCGGACTGGCGATCAGCCGCGCCAGCACCCGCTTGACATTGCCGTCGAGGATCGCGAAGGGCAGATCGAAGGCCGAGGAGAGAATGCTGCCGGCGGTGCTGCGGCCGATGCCCGGCAGCGCCTGCCAGCCCTCGAGGGTGCGGGGCCAGGGATCGCCCTCCCGCTCCGCACGCCCCAGCAGCTGCCGCGCCCCCTGCTGCAGGCGCCGGGCGCGGGAGTAGTAGCCGAGGCCCTGCCAGAGCAGCAGCACCTCGTGCTCCTCGGCCGAGGCCAGCATCTCCAGGGACGGGAAAGCGGCCATCCAGCGCTGCCAGTAGGGCAGCACCACCTGCAGCTGGGTCTGCTGCAGCATCACCTCGGCCACCCAGATCGGGTAGGGATCCAGCGCCTCACCCGGCACCGGCCTGCGGCCATCGGGCAGCCTCTTCCAGGCAATCGTGTGGCGCCCGCTGGCCTGCCACCAGGCCAGCAGCCTGCTGCGCAGCTCCGGCGCCCTGTGGTCGAGTGACTCCCGGATGGTTCCATTCCGGCCTCGGGCCAGTCTGGGGAGAGCGCCGTCCCGGCACTGCGCCCACCTGGACGGGGGCCGTTCCGGATCAGCCGTCGCTGTCAGCGGCCTCGCCAGCGTCAACACTGACATCAGCCGATCGTCCATGCCGATGCAGACGCCGCCCCATCGCCGCCAGGCCCCCCGTGTCCGCCTCCTCCGGCGCGCCGCCATTCCCACCGGGCTGACCCTCAGCCTGCTGCTGCTCGCCGCGGCGGGGCCCGCCCTGGCCCGGGCAGAGAAGGCGAAGCCGGCGCAGAAAGCGCTGGGGCCCCTGCCAGCCACCTGGGTGGGCGACCTTCCCGGCGCCTCGGGGCCGATCCGCTGGCACGTGGATCTGGAGGCCGACGGCACCTACCAGCTCCGCCGGACCTATCTCAACCGCGATCCGGCGCGCGGCTTCGACGACATCGGCCGCTGGCAGCTGGAGCCCGGCAGCGGGCGCCTGGTGCTGCGGGGCGGCCGGGAGGCGCCGGTGTTCCTGCAGCCGATCCTCGGCGGCAGCGCCCTGCGCAAGCTCGATCTGCAGGGCCGGCCGATCCGCTCCCGCCTGAACGACCGGCTCACGCGCCTGGGCCAGCCCGCGCCGATCGACCCGCGCCTCAACTTGGTGGGCCTGTTCCGCTACCTGGCCGATGCCCCCAGCATCCAGCTCTGCGCCAACGGCCGCACCCTGCCGGTGGCGATGGAGGGCGAGTATCTGGCCCTCGAGCGCGCCTACCTGCAGACTCAGGCCGCCGGGGCGCCGCGGCTGGCGGTGCTGGAGGGCCTGATCACCACCCGGCCGTCGATGGAGGAGTCCCAGCCGCCGCGGCGCACGCTGGTGGTGGAACACTTCGCCAGGCTCAGCGACCAGCAGAGCTGCCCCGGCGCCGAGGCGCTGCCGCTGCGGGGCACCAGCTGGCGGCTGCGCAGCCTGGAGACGGCCGGCGGGCCGGCTCAGCCACCCGCCGGCCGGCCGGTGGAGCTGCAGTGCGACAAGGACAGCGACCGGGTGAGCGGCAGCGGCGGCTGCAACCGGCTGATGGGCGGCTTCAGCCTCGACGACAAGACTCTGCGCTTCTCGCCGCTGGCCAGCACCCGGATGGCCTGCGCGGGGCCGGTGATGGACTTCGAACGGCGGGTGTTCCGGGCCCTCGAGCAGGTGCGCGGCTGGCGCATCGAGGGCAGCGAGCTGGAGCTGCTCGATGCCGGCGGGCGCCCGCTGCTGCGCTACCAGGCCTCCAGCGATCCTGACACCGGCGCCTGAACCGGTGGGGCATGGACGGAATCAACGCGGCGATGCTGCTGGCCGGGGTGCTGCTGCTGATCGGCATCGCCTCCAGCAAGTTCTCGGCCCGGCTGGGCATGCCCGTGCTGGTGCTGTTCCTGGCCGTGGGCATGCTGGCCGGCTCGGAGGGCATCGGCCGCATCCCTTTCGAGAACTACCCCCTGGCCAACAGCGTCGGCAGCGCCGCCCTCGCCCTGATCCTCTTCGACGGCGGGCTGCGCACCTCGCTCGAGTGCGTGCAGCGGGTGTGGAAGCAGGCCCTGGCGCTCTCCACCGTGGGCGTGCTGCTCACCTCCGTGATCACCGGCCTGGCGGCGGCCTGGATCCTGGGCATGCCCCTGCTGCAGGGCCTGCTGCTGGGGAGCATCGTCGGCTCCACCGACGCGGCGGCGGTGTTCTCGGTGCTGCGCACCAGCGGTCTGCGGCTGCCCGAGCGGCTCACGTCCACCCTCGAGGTGGAGAGCGGCTCGAACGATCCGATGGCGATCTTCCTCACCATCGGCCTGATCGGCCTGATCAACGGCCAGGCCGGCTCCGGTTCTGATCTGGCGCTGCTGTTCCTCACCCAGTTCGGGGTGGGCGCCCTGGTGGGGGTGGGCGTGGGCCGGCTGGCGGGTCTGGCCGTAAACCGGATCAACCTCGACTACCCCGGCCTCTATCCCCTGCTGGCGATGGCCTTCGGGCTGCTGGCCTTCGGCCTGGCGGCGGTGCTGGGCGGCAGCGGCTTTCTGGCGGTGTATCTGGCCGGGATCGTGCTGGGCAGCTGCCCGATCGTGTGGCGCCGCGGCATCTTTCTGTTCCACGATGCCGCCGCCTGGCTCGGGCAGATCGTGTTGTTCGTGATGCTGGGGCTGCTGAGCTTCCCCAGCCGTCTGGCGGCCGTGGCCTGGGAGGGCCTGCTGATCGCCCTGGTGCTGATCCTGGTGGCCCGGCCGGTGGCCGTGCTGGTGGCGGCCAGCCCGTTTCGCTACGACGCCCGGGAGCTCACCCTGCTCTCCTGGGTGGGGCTGAAGGGAGCGGTGCCGATCACCCTGGCCACCTTCCCGCTGATGGCCGGCATTACCGGCAGCCAGGTGATCTTCAACGCCGTGTTCTTCGTGGTGCTGATCTCGGCCGTCAGCCAGGGCTGGTCGCTGCCTGCCGTGGCGCGCCGGCTGCGCCTCGGTCGCCCCGGCGATGCCGCGCCGCCGTTGACGGTGGAGATCCATGCCCTGCGCCATGTCGATGGCGAGATCGTCGACTACACCGTGCGCCCGGGAGCGCCGGCGGCGGGGCTGCGGCTGCGGGAGCTGGCCCGGCCGGACGGCATGGTGGTGACGCTGGTGGTGCGCCGCCGCCAGGTGGTGATCCCCCGCGGCGCCACGACCCTCGAGCCTGGCGACCACGTGTTCGTGGCCCTGCGCAGCCAGGTGAAGCCGCTGATCGACCGGCTGTTCAGCCCGGAGGCGATGGAGCTGCCGTTGCCGACAGACCTGGACCTCTCGTTCCCCGCCTCCACCACGCTGGGGCAGCTGAAGCGGTTCTTCGCCCTGGCCGAACCGCTGGCACCGGCCGGCGCAGCCCGCACCCTCAGCCATCTCCTGGAACGCGGGCATGGCGAAGCGCCCGCCCGCTTCGGTCCCCTGGTGATCAGCCAGGGCTCCGAAGCCGACGCGGTGCGGGTGAGCACCCCTGGTTCAGCCGATCGGGGTGCCCCGGATCAGGCGGCTCGGGTTCCCCGCTGAGCGCGAAGATCCACCAGGTCCTCCACGATCAGCTCGGCGGCCCGCTCGGCCGCGTCCAGGAAGGGCAGCAGCGTGCGCTGGGCGCCGAGGGATTCGAGCCTGGCCACCTCCGCCTGATCGTGGGCGGTGGCGATGAAATGCCCTCGGAAGCCGTCGATCCACCACCGTGGCCGAGGACAGGGGCAACGAGGCGGTGAACTCCGGATCCTCGGAATCCCCGTACTGCACCGGCAGGCAGGGCCCGGCCTGCTTCAGAGTGCCGGCCGGGCCATCAGCTAAGCGCAGTCTCAGCGGCCCAGGCGGTCCTCAGCCGGCACCTCAGCCCGCACCTCACACCGCACTTCAGCCCGCCACGTAGGCCTCCACCGCCTCGCCCAGCTGGCGCAGCCGGGCCAGGGCATCGCGTTCCAGGTTGCGCACCCGGTCACGGCTGATGCCGATGATGCGGCCGATGCCCGTGAGGCTCATCGGCTCACTGCCTTCCGGCACATCGGGGCAGGGAATCCCGTAGCGCATCTTCAGCACCCGCCCCTGCAGCTCCGGCAGCTGCTCCAGCAGCGCCCTCAGGTCACCCTTCA
>JBCBTI010000010.1:0-85476 GCA_039818745.1 Cyanobacteria bacterium J06638_7 | reverse complement strand
CACAGCTCTCTGGGAGGCAGAACTCCCAATGAGGTCTACACTGAAACCGAACCCTGTTCCTCCCGTCCGGAGTTAACGATGTCAGGGGCCAGAGCTGTCCAATAAAAGGCACCCACCTCAGGCCAGGGCTCAGCCTCAGCCGCCGAAGTGCCCCACCACGGCCTCCGCGAAGCCGGAGCAGCTCACGGGATCCACGGGCGGCTCCATCAGCCGGGCCAGGTCGTAGGTGACCTCACCGTTGGCGATGGCGGCGCTCAGCCCGGCCGTGATCAGGTCGGCGGCCTCCTGCCATCCCAGATACTCCAGCATCATCACGCCACTGAGGATCACCGAGCCGGGGTTGATGCGGTCGAGGCCGGCGTGCTTGGGGGCCGTGCCGTGGGTGGCCTCGAAGATTGCCGCGTTGTCGCCGATGTTCGCCCCGGGCGCCATGCCCAGGCCGCCCACCACGGCGGCGGCAGCATCGGAGATGTAGTCGCCGTTGAGGTTGAGGGTGCAGAGCACCGAGTACTCCTGGGGGCGGGTCTGGATCTGCTGGAAGATGCTGTCGGCGATGCGGTCGTCCACCAGCACCATCGCCTTCCACTTGCCGTAGCCGTGGCTTTCGCCGATGGCGTCGAGCACCCCCTTCACCTCCGCATCCACCGCCGCTTTCTTCTCGGGCGTGAGGCTGTCGTAGCCGGGCTCGATCAGGCGGGCGTTCTCCTCCACCGTGAGCCCGTGGTTGCGGGCCAGGTTGTCGAGGATCCAGCTCTCGCGCTCGGTCACGCACACATCGCGGAACTCGCTGGTGGCCAGCTCGTAGCCCCAGTCCCGGAAGGCCCCTTCCGTGAACTTCATGATGTTGCCCTTGTGCACCAGGGTCACGTGGCGCTTGGCCCCCTCCAGGCCCAAGGCGTGCTGGATCGCCTTGCGCACGTGGCGCTGGGTGCCGGCCTTGCTCACCGGCTTGATGCCGATGCCCGAGCCCGCCGGGATGCTGCGTTTGCCGAGCTTGCCGTTGGCCGGGATCACCACGTCGTTGAGGTGGGCGATCAGCTCCACGCACACCGGATCACTGGCCTCCCACTCGATCCCCATGTAGATGTCCTCGGTGTTCTCCCGGTACACCACCACGTCGAGGTCTTCGGGGCGCTTGTGGGGGCTGGGGGTGCCGGTGTAGTAGCGGCAGGGGCGCACGCAGCAGTAGAGATCGAAGATCTGACGCAGGGCCACGTTCAGCGAGCGGATGCCGCCGCCGATCGGCGTGGTGAGCGGTCCCTTGATCGCCACGCCGTACTGCTCGATGGCGCTGAGGGTGTCCTGGGGCAGGTACTGGTAGGTGCCGTAGAGGTCGCAGGCCTCGTCGCCGGCGTACACCTTGAACCACTCGATGCGGCGCTCGCCGCCGTAGGCCTTCGCCACCGCCGCATCCAGCACCCGCTGGGTGGCGGGCCAGATGTCCACGCCGGTGCCGTCGCCGCGGATGAAGGGGATGATCGGGTCGGGAGGCACCACCGGCAGGCCGTTCTCGAACCGGATCGGGGTGCCCGCTGTGGGGGGGGTGAGCTTCTCGTAGCTGGCGGAGCCGGTAGCCATTCCTGCGGCACAGTCGCAGCGCCGACATTAGGTTTCACATCCCGTCGGTTCTGCTCAGCACCGACCGGTTGTCTGCAACGACAAACCGACCCAGCCGCCGCGCCCCCTGGATGAACGCCGCCGACCAGGCCCGCAATCTGGAACTGGCCCAGGCGATCGCCTCGGTGGGGGCCCTGTTCCGCAGCCGCTTCCCCGACGCCCGGGCCAATCTCACCCCCTGGCGTGATGACCCCCTCACCCGGGCCTGGGCCGAGCAGGAGAGCCTCGATCTCTCCTTCCATTTCCCGGGCTGGAATCCGCGCAACCAGTGCCGCTCGATGCTGGTGCAGCTGCGTCTGGAGCACTCTCCTCTGGGGCCGGCCCAGGGCTCGCGGCTGCCCGGGCGGCCGCGGCTGATCGGCGTGCTGATCCGCGGCCTCACCTATGAGCGTGAACGCTGGCGGATCGCCACCATGGACGAGTGGCAACCTTCGGGCAGCCACCTGCCCCAGGCTGTGGTGGTGGCCAAGCTGCAGCAGTTCTGCCGCGATCTGTTCGAACTGTTCGACGCCGGTGACACCGGCACCGGCACCGCCGTGGCGTAACCCTTCGCAACCTGAACGGGCTTGCCGCGGCAGCGCAGGCCTAACTTGACTCCCTCACTGCCACGAGCCCCCGATCCATGGCCGTTGCCCTTGCTTCCCAGCTGCGTGAAGGGACCAAGAAAGCCCACACGATGGCGGAAAACACCGGCTTCGTGAGTTGCTTTCTCAAAGGCGTGGTGGACAAGGCCAGTTACCGCACCCTGGTGGCCGATCTGCACTTCGTGTACTCGGCGATGGAGGAGGAGATCGGCCGGCTGCGGGAGCAGGGTCATCCGGTGGTGGCACCGGTGGGCGCGCCCGAACTCGACCGTCGTGAAGCCCTCGAGCAGGACCTCGCCTTCTACTTCGGTGCCGACTGGCGCAAGAGCATCACCGCCACACCGGCCGCCCGGGAGTACGTGGCCCGGATTCACCAGGTGGCCGGCGAGAGCCCTGAGCTCCTGGTGGGCCATCACTACACCCGCTACATCGGCGACCTCTCCGGCGGTCAGATCCTCAAGACCATTGCCCAGAAGGCCATGAACCTGGGCGAGCACGACGGGCTGCGCTTCTACGAGTTCGACGCCATCGACGATGAGAAGGCCTTCAAGGTGAACTACCGCGCCACCCTCGACAGCCTGCCGATCGATCAGGCCACAGCCGATCGCATCGTGGCCGAAGCCAATCACGCCTTCCACCTGAACATGAAGATGTTCCAGGAGCTGGAGGGCAATCTGATCGCCGCCATCGGCAAGGTGCTGTTCGGCTTCCTCACCCGCCGCCAGCGCACCGGCAGCACAGAGGCCGTGGTCGCCTGAGCAGCGGCCCGGGCTGGGCCAGAGTCGGTCCCCCCGGCCCGCCTTGCCTTTGCGTCCCCTCCGCTTCCTGGTTCCCGGCACCGGCGAGCACCTGCGCAGCGGTGGCCTGCTGGTGGAGCTGCAGACGGCGCGGCTGCTGAGCCAGGTTGTGCCAAGCGAGGTGGTGACCTACCGGCAGCGCCAGCAGGACAGGCCCTTTCTGGGCGATCTGCTGCGCGCCGAACCGCTGCGTTCCGCGACGGCCCGCCGGGTGCTGTGGATTGTGAGCTGGGGCTTCGAGGTGCCGCGCCAGCTGCGCGCCCTGCGCGGCCGGCCGGTGGCCTACCACGCCCACAGCAGCGGCTACGGCTTCCGGCTGCCGCCCGGCGTGCCGGTGCTCGCCGCCAGCCGCAACACCCTCGGCTACTGGGGCCAGTGGGCCAGCCGCAATCCCCTGTTCCTGGTGCCCAATGCCCTCGAGCCGCGGTGGCACCAGCGCGGCGATCGCCCCCTCAACCTCGGCGCCGAGCCGGCCCTCAGCGGGCGCTGCATCGATGTGCTGGTGCAGCGGCGCAAGAGCAGCGCCTACCTGCTGGAGCGGCTGGTGCCGGCCCTGCGCGCCCGCGGCCTGGCGGTGGTGGTGCAGGACGGCTGGGTGGATGACCTGGTGGCCCTGTTCAACAGCGCCACGGTGGTGCTCTACGACTCGGCTGACCACTGGCGCGCCAGTGGCGTGAGCGAGGGTTTCGGGCTGCCGCCGCTGGAGGCCCTGGCCTGCGGCTGCGTGCTGTTCAGCAGCTTCAACCACGCCCTGGCCGACAGCCTCGACCCCGACGGCATGGCCCACCAGATCGGCGCCGGCACCCTGATGGCGGACGTGGAGCGCATCGCCGCGGCGGTGGCCGATCCAGCACCCTGGCGGCCGCCGCCGCGGCAGCTGGAGGGCCTGCTCGAGGAGTTCAGCGAGCCCCGGTTGCGGGAGCGCTGGCGCCGGGCGCTGGAGGCCATCAACGTCCACTTCGATCGGCTCGAGGCCGGCGAGGCGCCGCTGCGGGCGCCGTCGCTGCGGGCTCTGCGCTGGCAGCGCTGGCGCGGCCGCCTCAGCCGCCTGCTGCCTCCTGGCGCCCCGCGGAACGGTGCCTAGGGTTGCCGGGATGAGCGCCTTTCTCAGCGGCCTGAACGACGCCCAGCGCCGGGCGGTGGACCACCACAGCGGGCCCCTGCTGGTGGTGGCGGGGGCGGGCAGCGGCAAGACCCGGGCCCTCACCCACCGCATCGCCCACCTGATCGGCCACCACGGCGCCGATCCGGCCGAGCTGCTGGCCGTGACCTTCACCAACAAGGCGGCCCGCGAGATGAAGGAGCGCCTGGAGCTGCTGCTGGCCCAGAAGCTGGCCCAGAGCCAGTTCGGCCAGCCCTGGAGCACCCTGCCGCCGGTGCAGCAGCGCCAGCTGCGCAGCCGCATCTACCGCGAGGTGATCAAGGATCTCTGGATCGGCACCTTCCATGCCCTGTTCGCGCGGCTGCTGCGCTTCGACATCGACAAGTTCCGCGATCCCGAGGGGCTCAGCTGGACGCGCCAGTTCTCGATCTACGACGAGGGCGACGCCCAGAGCCTGGTGAAGGAGATCGTGACCCAGGAGCTGGGCCTGGACCCCAAACGCTTCGAACCCAAGAAGGTGCGCTGGGCCATCAGCAACGCCAAGAACCAGGGCTGGCTGCCGGAGCAGCTGGAGGCCGATGCCGGCGGCCAGCGGGGCAAGCTGATGGCCGAGACCTACCGCCGCTACCGCCGCGCCCTGGCGGCCAACAACGCCCTCGACTTCGACGATCTGCTGCTGCTGCCGGTGCAGCTGCTCAGCCAGAACGAGCAGGTGCGGAATTACTGGCACCGGCGCTTCCGCCACGTGCTGGTGGATGAATACCAGGACACCAACCGCACCCAGTACGACCTGATCAAGCTGCTGGTGACCGACGGCCAGGACCCGGACAGCTACGACAACTGGCAGGGCCGTTCGGTGTTCGTGGTGGGCGACGCCGACCAGAGCATCTACAGCTTCCGCGCCGCCGATTTCACGATCCTGATGGGCTTTCAGGACGACTTCGGCGATGGCGCCGTCGACGAAGCCACCCGCACGATGGTGAAGCTGGAGGAGAACTACCGCTCCACCGCCACGATCCTGGCGGCCGCCAACGCCCTGATCGCCCACAACAGCGAGCGCATCGACAAGGTGCTGCGCCCCACCCGCGGTGAAGGCGAGCCGATCACCCTCACCCGCTGCGACGACGAGATCGCCGAGGCGGAAGCGGTGGTGCATCGCATGCGCATGCTCGATGCCGCCCACGACGAGCTGCGCTGGGGCGACATGGCGGTGCTCTACCGCACCAACGCCCAGAGCCGGGCGATGGAGGAGTCGCTGGTGCGCTGGGGCATCCCCTACATCGTGGTGGGGGGCCTGCGCTTCTACGACCGGCGCGAGATCAAGGACATGCTCGCCTACCTCAAGCTGCTGGTGAATCCGGCCGACACCGTGAGCCTGCTGCGGGTGCTCAACGTGCCCCGCCGCGGCATTGGCAAGACCACGATCGAGCGCCTCACCGACGCCTCCAACCAGCTGGGCATCCCCCTCTGGGAAGTGGTGAGCGATGCCGAGGCCGTGCGCTCCCTGGGGGGGCGCTCCGCCCGGGGACTGCTGCAGTTCCGGGAACTGATCAGCGACCTGCAGGCCCGCAGCCAGGACGCTGCCCCCTCGGAGCTGGTGCAGCGGGTGATGGAGCAGAGCGGCTATCTGGCCGAGCTGATCGCCGATGGCACCGATGAGGCGGAAGACCGGCGCCGCAACCTCAACGAACTGGTGAACGCCGCCCTGCAGTACCAGGAGGAGAACGAGGAGGGCTCGCTCGAGGATTTCCTCGCCTCGGCGGCCCTGGCCAGCGATGCCGACAGCAAGGACACCCAGCAGGACCGCGTCACGCTGATGACCCTGCACGCCAGCAAGGGCCTGGAGTTCCCGGTGGTGTTCCTGGTGGGGTTGGAGCAGGGCCTGTTCCCCAGCTACCGCTCCCTCGATGACCCCTCCGCCCTGGAGGAGGAGCGGCGGCTCTGCTACGTGGGCCTCACCCGCGCCAAGGAGCGGCTGTTCCTCTCCCATGCCAGTGAGCGGCGGCTGTGGGGGGGGATGCGCGAGCCCGCCGTTCCCTCGGTGTTCCTCTCGGAGCTGCCCGAGGAGCTGGTGCAGGGCGACATCCCCCGCAGCGGCGGCGCCGCCATCCGGCGGGAGCAGCGCCTCGATCGCCTCACCCGGGTGGACCGCGAGGACAGCCGGCGGGTGGCGGCCGGCGGTGCGGCTGGCGCTGCGGCCAATGGGGTGCGTCGCCGAGGCGCATCCGGCCGGTCCTGGGCGGTGGGCGACCGCCTGCGCCATGGAGCCTTCGGCGAGGGCCACGTGACCCACCTGTTCGGCAGCGGCGAGAAGATCTCGATCGCCGTGAAGTTCGAGGGCATGGGCCCGAAGATCCTCGATCCGCGTCTGGCGCCGATCGAGCCCCTCTGAGGCCGCCGTTGGAGGTTCCCGGCATCCCGGAGGCGCTGGCGGCCGCCCTTGCCGAGGCGGCCCGGGGCGGTGTGGCGGCAGGGGATGGACCTGGCGATCGGGTGGGCGCCGGCCATCCCGCCTCCCGGCTGGCGCTTGTGGGCGGTGCGGTGCGCGATCTGCTGCTGCACCGGGTGCACAACGACCCCTGGCGCGGTGTGCCCGATCTGGACCTGGTGGCGGAGGGCTCGGCCATCGCCCTGGTGCGGCGGCTGGAGGCGCTGCTGCCGCCGGGCTCGCTGCGGACCGCCCAGGAGCACGGCGCTTTCGGCACCGTCGAAGTGGAGCTGGGCCTCAACAACGAGACGGTGCTGCTCGATGTGGCCACCGCCCGCCGTGAAACCTACCCCCAGCCCGGGGAGAACCCGAAGGTGGTGCCGGGTCTGCTCGCCGACGACCTGGCCCGCCGCGATTTCAGCATCAACGCCATCGCCCTGGATCTGGCCAGCGGCGAGCTGATCGATCCCCACGGCGGCCAGACCGATCTGCAGCGGCGGCAGCTGCGGCTGTTGCACCCCCACAGCCTCCGCGATGACCCCACCCGCCTGGTGCGCGGCGCCCGCTACGCCGCCCGGCTCGGCTTCCAGCTGGAGGCCGCCAGCCGCGAACAGGCCCGGCGCACCCTGGCGGCCTGGCCCTGGGCCTGGCATTCCGGCGAGCGGCCCGGCCAGGCCCCGGCGGCCCTGGGCACGAGGCTGCGGATGGAGTTCGAGCTGCTGCTGCGGCGTGAGCCCTGGCCCGCCGCCCTGGCGATCCTGCAGGACTGGGGCGGCCTGGCCCTGCTCGATGCCCAGCTGCAGGCCAATGACAGCTGGCGGCGCCGCCTGCGCTGGGCCGAACGGGCCGGCCTGCCCCTGCTGGTGGCCCTGGTGGCCGGGGCCGCCGAGCCCCTGGCCCTGGCGGAGCGCCTGCAGCTGCCCCACCGCCAGCACCGGCTGCTGGCCCAGTGGCTGGCGTTGCGGTCCGCCCTGGTGGTGCAGGCGGCGTCCGGGGCCAGCACCGCGCCCCAGTCGGTGGCGGCCTGGTGTGCCCTGCTGGAGGCCCCGGGGGTGAGCGCCGAGGCGGTGGCCCTGGCCCTGGTGATGGGCAGTGGCCCCCGCCGGCCGCTGCTGCGCTGGTGGCTGCGCTGGCGGGGGCTCCAGGCGCCGGTGGGGGCCAGGGAGCTGATCGCCCGGGGGCTGGCGCCGGGGCCGGAGCTGGGGGCGCGGCTGCACCAGCTGCGGCAGGAGCGGCTGGGGCGGGAGACGCTGTAGGGCCAGGGCCGAGCGCTCTGAGGGCTCGAACGCCTGCTGAGGTGTTCTGGCTGTTCCTCAAGCTGGGCCTCAGCTCATCCGGTGGGCCAATGGCCCATCTGGGCTGGCTCGGGGCACTGGCCGCTGTTGAGGCCAGCACCTTGCCTTCCGCCCCGGGCTGCTGGTGCTGGCAACGGTCCTGCCAAGGCTGTCCGGCCCGGTGGGTCTGGCTGAGATTCACGGCCTCAGAATGTCGGTCTGTGCCGTGGGTGCCGACGCATTTCGAGCCATGGCATCACCTCCGAACCAGACAACGAACCAGACAACGAACCAGCCTGGGCTGTCGTGATTGATCGGGTGCTGCCAGGCAGGATCTCGACCAGCAGAGCATCCCAGATTCAGTCAATTGCCAAGCAAGCTCTGGATTCAGATCGCTGCTCGTTCGGGCGGAGCTTCAGCCACTTCCGCACAGACAATGAAGCAGGAGGAAGGGCTTGGGAGCCTAGGTGAAGCCGGTCCAGTCAATGGCGCTTGGGCACATGGATGGAACCGATCAGCCTGAACCCTTGAGACTCCCGTAAGGTGATCTGGATGGATACTGTCGCTGACCGCTGGGAACCTGACATGTCAGAAGAATTGAGAGCAGAACAACTGGCTGTTTCTCCCGACACCGTGGATGAGCCGCTGGCCATGGATGGGCGCGCCGCCCAAGGCGCCCATGAATTTCTGGGAAAGGGCTATGAGGGTTGGGGCTACTACGCTGATCCGCGCAGTGTGCTCAAGCCCCTGTTTGACCTTTCCGATCTCAGTGTGGTGGAGGTGCAGCCAGCCCCCAGCTTTGACGAAACCCTGATTTACGGAGAGAGTCACAGCAGCTACTTCAGTCAGCTGTCAGCCAACATCTCGCTGTCTGGCGGGTACGCAGGGTTTTCCGGAGAAGTATCGAGTGCCTTCAGCGATGATGTGCTTCAGGTGAGTCACAATGTGTACGCGACTAATAAAGTGGTTCAAGCCTATCAGCGGCTGAGCCTTACTGATGCTGCTGCGTTGCTGCCCGCCGCCGCCGAAGCGATTGCCAGTGCCGAGCCCGAGTTGCTGTTCTCCACCTATGGCACCCACGTCCTGCGTTCAGTGCTGATCGGTGCCCGGGTGTTTTTCTCCAGCCACGTCGACAGTTCAACCGTCACATCAAACTTTCAGATGAGTGCGGCACTCAAGGCGTCCTATCTGGAGCTTGTCAAAGGGGAGGCCTCGGGCGGCTCGGTGGACAAGAACGACCTCAGCAAGGTGTCGGGCAACCGCCGCATCCGCGTGATGGGGGGTGATCCGGCCCGGGCCAACGCCATCATGGATTCCCATGGCGACGCCGCGGCCCACTACCGGCAATGGGCTGAGAGCGTGCCGCACTTCGTGTCGATTGCTGATTTCGGGCGCGGCGGCTTGGTGCCCATCTATGAGCTGGCTGCCACGCCGGAGCGGCGAGCCGTGCTGGAACTCGCCTGGGGTCCCTACATGCAGGAGCACACCAATCCACTGCTGCTGAATGATCCAGTGCCGCCACCGGCTCCAGTGGTGGTGAAGAAAAATGCAAGAGTCGTGCTGCGCAATGCCGATGACCGCTGCATCACTGCTTCGGAATCAGCGACACGCTACTACTATGCCAAGATTGGCAATAAGCCGCTGACTCTTCAACTCGACGGAGGCGGCCGGCCGCTCACTCACGGCAGCAACCTCTGCATCAAAACCACTGAAGTGTGGCCGGGTAAGTGGAAGCCGCGTACCTATCTGGGGGCCTTCAAAGATGCGCGTCAGCTCTACTACTGGAGTGACTACGGATCCAAAACGAACTGGATCGTCGAAAAGGCCCAGGGTGGCCGCGACGGAGACAGGATTCACTATGGTGAAGCAGTACGCATTCGCAATGAGCATTTCAGCGAGCAGTATCTCTGTGCCGACAGAAACAATTATCTCACCACTGACAAGGTAAAGAATCATGTCTGGGTGTTTGAGCCCTCCACCTAGGAGGCTCCAGCTGCACTCTGCTCTGCACCTGCCCCATAGGATCCGCCCAGCCGATCGCCGCGCTTGGCCGATCTGATCTCCTGCCCGGTGGTGGTGGCCGTTCCGGCCCGACTGGAATCCTCCCGGCTGCCGGGAAAGGTGCTCGCCGACATTGCCGGCCGGCCGATGCTGCGCCGCGTGCTCGAGCGCTGCGCCCAGGCGCGGGGGGTCGACCACGTGGTGGTGTGCACCGACAGCGAGCTGGTGCGGGAGGCGACGGCCACCTGGGGGTTTGCCGCCCTGATTACCTCCCCCCGTTGCAGCAGCGGCAGTGAGCGACTGGCCTCGGTGGTGGACCAGCTGGTGGAAGCGGCTGGCGGCCTCGCCGCCGACACCCTGGTGATCAATGTGCAGGGCGACCAGCCCCTGCTCGATCCAGCGGTGATCGAGGCGATCGTGGAGCGCTTTCTGGCCCTGGGGGCTCCGCCGGTGCTGACGCCCGTGTACCCCCTGGGCTCCGAGAAGCTGCACGACCCCAGCGTGGTGAAGGTGCTGCGCGCCCAGGACGGCCGGGCGATCACCTTCTCCCGCAGCGCCTTGCCCCATGTGCGCGGCCTGGCCCCCGAGCTCTGGACCAGCCGAGCCACCTACTGGGGCCACGTGGGTGTTTACGGCTACCGCGGCGATGTGCTGGCCGGTTGGAACGCCCTGCCCCACTCCCCCCTCGAAGAGCTGGAGAAGCTGGAGCAGCTGCGGCTGGTGGAGGCGGGCATCCCGATCGTCACCTTTGCGGTGCCCCACGACTGCTTCTCCGTGGACACTCCCGAGCAGCTGCAGCAGGCCAGGGGGCTGGTGGCGGCCTCCGGGGCCGACTGACGCTCCGCTTCGCCCTGAGCTTCGTGCTCAGCCGTTGCCCTCCCGCCAGCCCTCGCTGAGCAGGCTCCGCAGCGCGCCCCGGCCGCGCAGCAGGGCCTCGGCCAGCTCCCGTACGGCGCCGTGGCCGCCTGAGCTGCGCAGCACCCAGTCGGCCTGGCGGCGCAGGCCCCGGTCGGCATCGGCCGGAACCACCAGCAGCCCTGTCGCCGGCCGCACGGCCAGGTCGTTGAGGTCGTCGCCGATGAAGGCGGTGTGGGCGGCGCCGATGCCCACCGCCGTCTGCAGCTCCCGCAGGCCCAGCAGCTTGTCGCCCACCCCGGTGCGGCAGTGCTGGATCTGCAGATGCCGGGCCCTGTGCTCAATGGCGCCGCTGCGGCCGCCGCTGAGCAGGGCCACCTCGATGCCGGCGCGCTGCAGCATGCGGATCGCCAGGCCGTCGCGCACGTTGAAGCGCTTCACCACGCCGCCGCTGGCGTCGTAGTGGAGGCCACCGTCGGTGAGCACGCCGTCCACGTCGCACACCAGCAGCTGCACCGCCGCCAGCCGCCGGCCGGCGGCCAGGCGCTGCAGGCGCGAACGCAGGGCGAGAAGGGATGCCGGCATGGGACTGGGGTGTGGCTCAGGGTGCGAAGCGCATCAGAGCGTGCTCACGGCCAGACCCTGCTGCACCACGGCCCGCAGGGCCATCAGCTGGCGCAGCAGCGCCTCCAGCCGGCGCAGGGGCACCATGTTGGGCCCGTCGCTGAGGGCTGCCGGCGGATCGGGATGCACCTCCATGAACAGTCCGTCCACGCCCACGGCCACGGCCGCCCGCGCCAGCGGCGCCACAAACTCCCGCTGGCCGCCGGAGGTGGTGCCCTGGCCGCCGGGCTGCTGCACGGCGTGGGTGGCATCGAAGATCACCGGGCAGCCGGTGGCCTGCAGCTGGGGCAGGCTGCGGTAGTCCACCACCAGGGTGTTGTACCCGAAGCTCGAACCCCGTTCGGTGAGCCAGAGGCGGCCGCTCCCGGGCGTCAGGCCGGCCTCGCCGAGCTTGTTCACCACCTGGGCCATGTCCCAGGGCGCCAGGAACTGGCCCTTCTTCACGTTCACGACCTTGTCGGTGCCGGCCACGGCCCTGGCGGCTGCGTCGAGCAGGTCGGTCTGGCGGCAGAGGAAGGCCGGAATCTGCAGCACATCCACCACCTCGGCGGCCATCGCCGCCTGGTGGCTCTCGTGGATGTCGGTGAGCACCGGCACCCCCAGCTGCTCGCGCACCTCCTGCAGGATGCGCAGCCCCTCCTCGGGGCCCGGGCCGCGGAAGGAGCGTCCGGAGCTGCGGTTGGCCTTGTCGAAGCTGGCCTTGAACACGTAGCTGATGCCCAGCTGGGTGCAGAGCTCGCTCACCTGTTCGGCCACCTGCAGCACCAGATCGCGGCTCTCGATCACGCAGGGTCCGGCGATCAGGCGAAACGTCATCGGGAGGGCCAGGGGGAGGGGACCAGGGGACTGGGCATGATCGGAGGTGGAGAGATCAGCCGGAGCTGGCGCTGAAGCCGGCCTGCACCAGATCATGCAGGCGCAGCAGACCCACCAGCTGGCTGGTGTGCTCGGGGTGGACCACCGGCAGCACCGAGATCGCCTGCCTTGGGTTGCGCTCCATCAGCTCCAGGGCGGCGGCGGCCATCACCTCCGGGGTCACCGTGATCGGGTCGCGGGTGGCCATGGCGGCGGCCGTCACCCGGCCCCACTCGGCGGCCCCGTGCCGCTGCAGGGCACGGCGCAGATCGCCATCGGTGATCAGCCCTGCCAGGTGAGTGGGCTCATCGGCGCGATGCATCCAGGTGGCCCCGAGGCTGCCCCTCTTGGGGCTGCCGCGGGTGAGCTCGGCGATCACCAGGGGCAGGGGAGCGTCGGGGGCCAGGGGGGTGAGTTCGTGGGCCGGCACCATCAGGTGGGCCACGGTGAGGGTGAGGCGCCGGCCAAGGGAGCCGGCGGGGTGATTGATGGCGAAGTCCACCGGCGAGATGCCGGCCCGCTCCATCCACACCGCCGCCAGAGCATCGCCGATCGCCATGGCCACCGCCGTACTGGCGGTGGGGGCCAGGTTGAGTGGGCAGACCTCCCGGTCCACCGAGCCGTCGAGCACCACATCGCAGCCTCGGGCGAGGGTCGAGTTCAGCCGCCCCACCAGGGCGATGCGCAGGGTGCCGCGGCTGATGAGATGGGGCAGGATCGCCAGCAGCTCGGCCGTCTCGCCGCTGTTAGAGAGCAGCAGGATGACATCCTCCGCCGCCACGATCCCCAGGTCGCCGTGCAGGGCGTCCAAGGGGTTGAGAAACACCGCCGTCAGGCCGATCGAGGAGAAGGTGGCGGCGATCTTGCGGGCGACGATGCCGCTCTTGCCCACCCCGGTGACCAGAAGCTTGCCGCGGCGGGCCCGGCAACTCTCCAGGTGCTGCAGAGCCGCTTCCACCTGATGGGGATCCAGACGTGAGGCGCTGGCGGCAATGGCGGCGGCCTCTTCCACCAGGCAGCGGGTGAGGGCGGACAAGGGCAGCAGCGACGTCGTGCTCATTCTCCCAGGCCCGGCGCTGGCTCAACAGCCTCCCCCTCCCGGCCCGTCCAGGTTCAGCACCCGGCCGATGACCTGGGCGGCAGGGAAGCCGCGTCGGCGCAGCGCCTCCACAGCCGCGTCGGCGGCAGCCGCCGGCAGGGCCGCCAGCAGGGGGCCGCAGGTCTGGGGATCGATCAGCAGCCCGCGCCGGGCGCTCCCCAGCGCTCCTGCCGCCGCTTCCGGCGGATCGCTCAGCTGCACCGGCCCCGTCAACAGCGCCAGGGCGCTGGCGTTGGCCGCTGCGAGGCTGCTGGCCCGGCCCCGCGCCAGCAGTTCGAGGGCGCCCGGCAGGGCCGGCACCGCCCCGGCGTCCAGCCGCACCCTCACCCCCGCAGGGCTGGCGGCAAGCATCTCCCCCAGATGGCCCAGCAGGCCGAAACCCGTGATGTCGGTGCAGGCCCGACAGCCCAGCTGCCGCAGCGGCTGCACGAGCTCCGCCTGGCTCTGCTGCATCTGCTCGAGGGCCTGATCGATCCAGCCGGCACGGGCTGCCCCGGCCATGGCGGCCGCGAACAGCACGCCGGTGCCCAGCGGCCGTGTCAACACCAGCACCTGGCCGGCTTGCAGCGGGCCCTTGGGCCAGTGGTGATGCGCCGCCACACGGCCATTCACGCAAAGGCTGAGGGCCAGCCCAGCGCCGTCGCGGCCCTCGAGGGTGTGGCCGCCGATCAGGGCGGCCCCCAGGGGCTCCAGCACCGAGGCGATGCCTCGCAGCGACTGCACCAGCAACTGCTGCTGCAGCCGCGGATCGGCCTCGGGCAGGGTCACCAGGGCCTGGGCGCTGCGCACCCGCGCCCCGCAGGCCCAGAGGTCGCTGCAGGCGTGCAGGGTGGTGAGGCGGGCGTTGAGCCAGGGATCGCGCACCAGCGCTGGGAAGCCATCCACGCTCTGCAGCAGCAGCCGGCCGCGGGCGTCCCGCCCGGTCACGGCTGCGTCCTCGGAGCTGATGGCCGCCGGCATCCCCTGGGGCGGCCTGAGGCCCCCCTCACCGAGGCCCGCCTGCTGGAGGCCCGCCGCGAGGGTGGGACCTGCCAGCTTGGCGGCGCAGCCACGGCAGGCCATCGGCATGCCCTCCGCTGGGGCGGCCATTGCCCCGAGGGCCTCGAACTGCTGCATGAAGCGGCGGTCGATGCGGTTCTTCCAACGCCACAGAAAACGGCTCGGTCCCAGCGCCAGCGGACCCCACAGAGCGATCGCCCGGGGCCGGCCTGGCCTGCTGCCGTCGGCCAGCAGCTGCAGAGCCCGGCGCTGGGGGTGCCAGCGGCGCAGTCCCGGTGGTGCGGGGGAGCGGGGATCGCTCAGACAGCGCCTCAGGTTGGCCCCCAGGGTGGCGGCGGCCCGCACGGCCCACACCCCCGAGGCCGGTCTGGGGTCGGCGGCGATCAGGCCGCAGTCGCCGCAGGCGAACAGCTGTGGACGCCCCAGCACCTGCAGTGTGGCCTCGGTGAGCACGCGACCGCTGGCCGCCTCGGTGGGCAGGCCGGCCAGCGCCAGCCAGTGCGGGGCGCGACTGCCGGTGCAGGCCAGCAGCGCCGGCTGTGCGGGATCCACCTGGCGCTGCAGCGGCACCCCGGCCTCGCTCAGCAGACGTTCACCAAGCCGGTTCGCCGCTGCTGAACCCAGATGCAGGTGTTGATGACGCAACAGCAGGGCTGGCCGCCACCCGCGGCCCCTGAGGGCCAGAGCCACCTCCACCGCCGCCGCGCCACCGCCCCGGATGGGCAGCTCGCTCGACTGCCCAGCAGGCTCCTGTGGCCTCCTGCGGGTTGGCCTCAGGCGGGCTTCGGCCCAGGCGAGAAAGGGCTCCAGGGGCTTGACGGCCATGGCCGCTGCCGCGCACGGCGCAGTGCCCGGGCCCGCGTCCGGCATGGCAGTCAGGGAGCCCACGTCCAGGCTCAGCCAGTCCCAGTGCAGCGGCGGCCTGCTCTCGAGCTGCAGTGTCTGGGCGCCGGGGTCCAGGCCGGTGATCTCCGCGGCAATGAAGGTCACCCCCGCCAGCTCGCAGAGGCGCCGCAGGTCGATGCTGCAGGCCTCGCGGGTGTACAGGCCCGCCAGCAGGCCTGGCACCATGCCGGAGTAGAGGGTGGTGCTGGCGCGGCTCACCAGGCTGATCAGGCCGCCAGGGCCGGCTCCGGCGCTGCCGCCGCGCCGCTGCCCGCGAGCGCTGGCCATGGCCCACCCCAGCAGCACCAGGGCATGGGTGTGGCCGCCGCCGGCGAGCACCAGGTGGCCCGCGGCCCGGGGACTGTGCACAGAGCGGTACTGGGCGGAGGCCTTCAGAAGGGCAGGGGGATGAAGGCCTGGGTGGCCAGTGGTGCCAGAAACTGGAGCACGCCGAGGGCGCCGGTGAGGGCCATCGAGCCGATGCCGCTGCCGCCCCCGGGCTGGTCTGGTGACGCGTTCACCTGCTTGGCCGCCTGGCGCAGCTGTTCGGCCTGCTCCTCTTCTCCGGCGGCCTCGTAGAGGCTGGCGGCGTAGGCGAAGTCGTTGGACGCCGCCTCCCGTTGGCCCATCTGGCTGCGGGTGATGGCCCGCGCCAGCCAGCTCACCCCGGCAGCGGGCTCGCGGCTGATGGCGGCACTGAACCACTGCTCAGCCTCCGGGTAGCGGCCCTTCTGGGCGGCATCCACGCCGGCGTTGTGCAGCTCCCCGAAGCTCAGCTGTCCCTGGTCGATGCCGCGGGCTCCCTGCCAGTGGGCCCGGCTGAGGGCACCGGGGCTGAGCAGGGCGCCGCTGAGATCGGCCTGGCGCAGATCGGTGCCCTCAAGCCGGGCGCCGCGCAGGTCGGCACCGCGCAGGGAAGCGCCCAGCAGGGTGGTGAAGCTGAGGTCAGCGCCACTGAGGCGGGCGCCATCGAGTCGCGCCTGGCCCAGGTTGGCGCGCTGCAGCCGGGCGCCGCTGAGGTCGGCATCGGCCAGCTGGGCATGCACCAGATCGGCGCCGGCCAGATCGCAGCCCAGGCAGCTGCGTTGCTCCAGCAGCAGGATCAGGGCCTCGGCCCCGCGGGCTGGGGCCGGTTGGGCTGCGTTGCCCACCTGGGCGCGGGCAGGGCTTCTGAGGTCAAGCAGTCCGGCGGCGCCGAGCACGAGGCCGGCAGAGAGCAGGGCAGCAGCGCGGCGCAGGGCAGTCGCCATCGCAACGGTCTCGACGGTGGTGGTCCCGGCCCCTGCGCGCCGGTGACGGTGGGTCATGGGCCGGATGTCCTCCCCTGCCTTATAGCGCCCGGACGGGCCTGCTTCAGCAGCAGCAGGGTTCTTCTCCACTCGGCAGCCTGCGCCCGCCTGTCCTGGCCGGCCGGCCGGCCGTAGCGCCGCAGGCCATGGCTGCGGGACAGCCGTTCCAGGGACGGGGCCAGGTCCGGGCGGGCCGCCGCGGCCCGCCGGCAGAACGCCTCCACGGTTTCTGCGGGCAGAGGTTGAAGTCCCAGGCGGCGCAGCAGCAGCAGCAGCTCGGCCAGATCGCGGCTGACGCGATCCCCCTGCTGGCGCGACCGCCACAGCTGCCAGGGCAGCAGCGCCGCGATCAGGCCCAGAGCCAGCCCCGCCAGGATCACCAGCCCCAGGGCCCCGCGGCGGGCGCCCAGCAGCCAGGCCAGCAGTGCCTGCTGGCGCGAGCGATCGAAGCCCAGCCACCAGCGACTCCAGGCCATGTCGAGCCCCCACCACTGCCGCTGCAGCCAGGTCCAGCGGCCCAGCCCCTGATCGCTGCCGGCCAGCAGCGCCGCCGGCGCACCCTGCTCCGCCGGGGCCGCGACCCAGTCGCTGGGGTCGATCCGCAGCCAGCCCTGATCCGCCAGCCACACCTCACTCCAGGCATGGGCGTCGCTCTGGCGCAGCTCCAGGTAGCTGGCACCTCCCAACGGCACCACCCAGCGGCCGCCCAGATAGCCGCTCACGGTGCGGCTGGGAACCCCCGCAGCGCGCATGAGGGCGCTGAAGGCGCTGGCGTAGTGGCCGCAGAAGCCCACCCGGCTCTGGAACAGGAACTGATCCAGTCCGTCCCGCCGCGGCAGGGCTCCAGGGCGCCTGTCATAGCGGAAGCCGCTGCTCTCGAACCAGGCCCGGGCCGCCGCGATCCGCTCCGCCGGCTCCGCCAGCTGGCCCCAGCTGCGGCCGAGGGCCTGCAGGCGTGGATTGCTGCCGGCGGGCAGGGTCAGGGTGCCGGGCCCGGGTGGCTGCCGCTGCCAGTTGAGGGGCATCGCCGCGGGCCGCAGGCGGTAGCTGCGGCGCTCGATCGGGGGGCGCCGCAGCCGCAGTTCCCCCTCAGGCAGCAGCTGCAGGCGGGGGTCGGCACTGCCACTGCGCCCATCCCAGGGCACGGCAGTGAAGCGGCTGGGCTCCGCCAGCCACACCTGGGTCCGCCCCGCCGTGTCCGCCGAGCCGGCCTCCGGGTCGGGCTGCAGGGCGGCGCTGCCAGGGGCGTCAGCCATCTCTCCTGCATCGAAGGTCTCGCCGGCCTCATCGCGCTGCCAGCGACGGCCGTCAAAGCGCTCATGCACCAGCACCCGCCAGTAGCGCTGCTGCGGCGCCGGTGGTCGGTCGTCGGCGAAGGCCACCCGCGCCGCCGGGCTGTCGTCCTCGGCCAGGCTGGCGATGCTGCCGGGGTCGAGATCGGCGCTCAGCCCCGTGAGGGCCTGCCCGGCGGCCCTGGCGGGCATCGCGCTGAGGGGCTCCAGGCGCGGTACCAGCAGGAACAGCACCAGGGCCATCGGCAGCGCTGCTGCCAGCACCTGCAGGCTCTGGCGCAGCAGTTCCTGCCAGGGAGCCGTGACTCCGCCCTCCAGTTGCACCAGCCCGGCCAGGCTGAGCACCACGGCCAGCAGCTGCACCAGGCTGGGCAGCAGATCGGGCAGCTGGGCCGCCTGCAACCCGCACACCAGCAGCTGCAGCAGCGCCACCAGCCGCCGGCCGCCGCGGTCGCGGGCCTCCAGCAGCTTCAGGGCCGCCAGCACCAGCAGTGCCAGGGTGAGGGCCCCCAGCAGCCAGCTGGGATCGATCCCCACGCTGGCGGCCGCCAGTGCCACCAGGGCGACCGCCTGCAGATGGCGTGGCGGCAGGCCGGAATCGGCGCCGGTGCGGCTCATGGGCAGGGCCTGGCCATCAGCTGCCGCGGGCCGTGCCCAGGGCGGCCCCCGGGGCGGTAGCCAGGGCCAGCAGGCAGCGCTGACGGTGGCGGCGCCCCTGGCCCAGGGGCACCTGCTGGTGGGGCAGTACCAGGCCGTAGGCCTCGCCGCGGTGACTGCGCTGCCAGATCTCGGCAGCCAGATGGCGCAGTGCCTGCTCTGGTTCCACCCCCGCCGCCAGCGTCAGCAGTGGCTTCTCGCCGGCGCGGTCGCGGAACACCTTGCTGAGCTTGCCGCGGCCCCGCGCCAGGGCCTTCCAGGCCACCCGCGCCTGACCCTCCTCGGGCCGGTGAGGGCGCAGGTCGTGCCAGTGCTCGCTCCCGTCCCGGTCGGCGTCCAGCGGCCGCCTCCCGAGCGCCGGACGCGGCGGCTGGGCCAGAGCCACCGGCCCCCGCTGGCGCGCCGGCACCACCGCCTGGGCTGCGGCGGGGGCCCAGCGGCACCAGCACACGAACAGCCCCAGGGGCGCGCTGCTCTGGATCAGCAACACGCCGGGGGTATGCAGGCCCCGCTGCCGGCAGCGCCAGCCGAGCTCCACGCTGCTGGTGCCGGCGGCCAGCCGCAGGGGCGCTGGCGCAGCGGTGTCAACCGGCTGACCGGCCAGACGCACGTGCACGGCGTGTCGGGGATGGCGACTGCTCAGCAGCAGTGGGTAGGTGAGGGGTTCGCCGGCAAAGCCGGGCTCGCTGCGGGCGCAGCGCAGCTCCAGGCCCAGCAGGTTGAAGTGGGTGAGCAGCAGGGCCAGCACCTGCAGGCTGAGCATCAGATAGCTGAGCAGCAGGGGGCCGTTGCGCTGGGTCTGGATTCCCACCAGCTGGAGGAGCAGGGAGCCCCCCAGCCAGAGCAGCCCGAACCCGGTGGGCAGGATCAGCAGGTTCCCCAGCCCCAGTCGCAGCCGCTCGCCCCGCTGCACCGGCCCGAAGCGGCCCGGCCAGCCGAAGCCGCCACTGCTGGCCTCAGCGCAGCGCATCCACGGCCTCCAGCAGGGCACGGCTGAGTGCACCGCCAGCGGCGGGGTCGAGGCGGTGCTCGGCCACGGCGGGGAAGACCGCCTGCACATCGGCGGGGGTGACGAAGTCGCGCCCCTCCAGCAGCGACCAGGCCCGTGCCGCCGCCACCAGCCCCTGGGAGGCGCGGGGCGAGAGAGGTGCTCCAGGCCGCTCAGGGCCCCGGCTGGCGGCCACCAGATCGAGCACGTAGTCGATCAGGGCCGCACTGCAGTGCTGCTGGCGGCAGCGGCGGCGCAGGTTGAGCAGCTCGTCGGGCCGGCCGGCCGCCACCATCGCGCCCAGATCGAGCGCCTGGCCGTTGAGCAGCGCACGCTCGGATTCCCGCTCGGGGAACCCCAGGCTGAGGCGCATCAGGAAGCGGTCCAGCTGGGACTCCGGCAGGGGGGAGGTTCCCACCTGATCGATGCTGTTCTGGGTGGCGATCACCATGAACGGCCGCGGCAGTTCGTGGCTGACGCCATCCACGCTCACCCGGTCGGTGGCCATGGCCTCCAGCAGGGCGCTCTGGGTGCGGGGGCTGGCGCGGTTGATCTCATCGGCCAGCAGCACCTGAGCGAACAGGGGACCGGGCTGGAAGCGGAAGCTGCCGCTGGCTGGATCGATCAGGTTGATGCCGGTGAGATCAGCGGGCAGCAGGTCGCTGGTGAAGCTCACCCGTTTGAAGGCCAGGGCATAGCTGCGGGCCAGGGCCTCCGCCAGGGTGGTCTTGCCCGTTCCCGGCTGATCCTCTAGCAGGAGGTGACCCCCCGCCAGCAGGCAGGCCAGAGCGAGCCGCACCGGATGCTCCTTGCCCAGCAGCACCCGGCCGATGCCGGCCACGAGATCGTTGCAGGCCGCCAAGGTCCTCCGCCGGCACCGTCCTGCTCCGATTCTGGCGCCCCCGCCAGCGGTCCCCACCAGCGCCGTCGGATGGCGGCGGCGGACCGTAGGGTTCGTGGATGGCCAGCGGGCAGGAGAGCGAGCGCCACGGCGGCAACCTGGCGGCCGCCGCCCGGCGGCTGGGACGCCCCCCCGGCTCCCTGCTCGATGCCAGCGCCTCGCTGGTGCCCTTCGCGCCGCCGCTGGCGCTGCGGCTGGAGCTGCTGCGAACGGTGCTGGGACCGGCGCCGCGGATCTATCCCGACCGCAGCTGGCAGGCGCTGCGGCAGGCGCTGGGCCGCCAGCACGGGCTGCCGCTGGAGTGGGTGCTGCCGGGCAACGGCGCCGCCGAGCTGTTCACCTGGGCGGCCCGCGACGCCGCCGCCCTCGGGCCCAGCCTGCTGCCCGTTCCGGGCTTCGCCGATTACCGGCGCGCTCTCCACTGCTGGGGCGCTCCGGTGCGTTCCCTGCCCCTGCCCCTGAGCTGGGATGCCGCCTTCCCCCAGCCCTTCCCCACGCCGGCTGCCGGCGCCCCGGTGCTCTGGCTCACCAACCCCCACAACCCCACCGGCCAGCTCTGGAGCCGGGCCTCCCTGGAGCCGCTGCTGCAGCGCCATGAGCTGGTGATCTGCGATGAGGCCTTCCTGCCCCTGGTGAGCGGTGGCGAGGCCGAGTCCCTGATTCCGCTGCTGCCCATCCACCCCAACCTGGTGGTGGTGCGCAGCCTCACCAAGCTGCTGGCGCTGGCCGGTCTGCGCCTGGGCTATGCCCTGGGGGCTCCGCAGCGGCTGGCACGCTGGGCGGCCTGGCGCGACCCCTGGCCCGTCAACGGCCTGGCGCTGGCTCTGGCCGAGACCCTGCTGGAGTGGCCCGGCTGGCTGCCGCGCTGGTCGACCCGGGTGCAGCGCTGGACGGCCCACGAAGGCTGCTGGCTGACGCGGCAGCTGGAGCGCAGGCCCCAGCTCAGCCCCAGGCCCTCGGCGGCCAACTTCCTGCTGCTGCATGGCGACAGCTGCCTTGACGGGCTGCGCCGCGCCCTTGAGGTGCGTCACGGCATTCTGCTGCGTGACTGCCGCTCCTTCGAGGGACTGGACAGCCGCTGGCTGCGCATCGGCCTGCAGCAGCGCCGCGCCCACCGGCGTCTGCTGCGGGCCCTGGATCAGGAGCTGGACTGAGGGCCCCGGCCGGGCTGCACCAGTTCCATCAGCAGGTGTGCCAGGCGTTGGTCGGCATCGCGCACGGCCAGGTTTTCCATGCCCGCCGCCATTGCCACCAGCGGATCGGCTGTGCTGGCCACCCCCCGCAGGCGCGGGCCCAGCAGCCGCCAGATCGCCCGCTCCAGGGTGGGCTGGTCGGGGGCGTGCTCGCTCACGATCAGCGCGGCCCCCAGCCGGGCAGCGGCCTGGGCGTTGGCGTCCTGGTGCCGGTCAGCGGCGGCCGGGTAGGGCACCAGGATCGCCGGGGTGCCAGAGACGGCCAGTTCGCTGAGGGCGCCGGCCCCCGAGCGGCTGATGGCCAGATCGGTGTGCTGCAGCAGCCCCGCCAGCTCGGTGCTGAAGGGCCGCTCCACCACGCCGGGGGGCAGGGGCCGGCCCGCCTCGGGGTCGTTGCTGCCGGTGAGGTGCACCACGCGCACCCCGGCGTCGCTGAGCCGCTCCAGCAGCGGCCGCAGCATGCGGTTCAGGCCCACTGCCCCCTGGCTGCCGCCCATCACCAGCAGCAGCGGACCCGCACCCCGGGGCAGCCAGGCGGGGGCGGGGGCAGGCTCCAGGAACTCACGCCGCACCGGCGTGCCCGTGACCAGCGGCCGGCAGCGGGGCAGCCGCTCGGCCCCCTCAGCCAGCCCCACCGCCAGGCGCGTGCACAGCCGCCCCAGCAGACGCGTCACCCTGCCGGGGACGGCGTTGCTGTCATGCAGCACCACCGGCACACCCACCCAGCGGGCCGCCAGGATCGCCGGTGCGGCGATGTAGCCGCCGCTGCTGAACACCGCCTCGATGCGCTCGCGCCGGATCAGCCGCCGCACGCTGCGGATCGCCGCCAGCAGCCGCAGCAGGTTGAGCAGCTTGCGCAGGCCTCGGCCCTGCAGGCCTCCGGCGCGCACGGTGTGCAGGGGGAAGCGGCTGGGCACCAGCTCCCGCTCCAGCCGGTCCGGCACCCCCAGCCAGCGCACGTCCCAGCCGGCCGGCAGGGCTTCCGCCACCGCCAGGGCTGGGAACAGGTGGCCACCGGTGCCGCTGGCGGCGACAAGGAGCCTGGGCATGGGTGGCGCTCTCGAGCGCGCCTAACTTAAAAGCGCTTCCTGCAGGCCCATGCGGCGTTCCGCCATCCCCTTCTCCTCCCCGTTCCCGGCGCTGGCCGGTCGCCGCCGTGCCGCCTCCCTGGCCGGCATGGCCGCCCTGCTGCTGGCGGTCGCCCTGCCCGGCCGGGCGGCGCCGCCCTCGCCCCAGCAGTTGCAGGCCCTGGAGGCGGCGTTCAACGGCCAGGGGGATCTGGGCCTGTTGCTGAAGGAGGGGCCCGGCCTCGATCCCGAGGCGGTGCAGGCGCGACGGCAGCGGCTGCTGCGGCAGTTCCCTGACGCCCGCTGGCAGCTGGCCCCCGGTCCGGCCCTGCCGGGCGGTCGCTCCACCGTGCTCGTGCAGGTGCGCGGCAGCCGTGAGGATGGCCCCCTGCGTTTCCGCCTGGAGGCGGAGCAGCAGCTGCTGCTGGAGAGCGACGGGCGTCGCATCAACGGGCAGACGGTGCTGCGCGAGCAGGCGCTGCTGCGCAGCGGTGAGGCCGACCTGCCGGTGACGGTGATGATCCCCGACACCGTGCTCACCGGCGAGCGCTACGACGTGGACGTGATCGTGGATGAGCCCCTGGGAGGTTCGATCCTGGCCGGCGGCATCGTCGATCTCACGCGCGACCAGGTGACCGCCTTCGACAGCCCGGCGCTGCGCATCGGCGCCCTCGGCGGCGGTGGTCTGTTCCGCGTCGTGCGGGCACCGCTCAATCCCGGTGCGCAGACCTGGGCGGTGTTACTGGTGCATCCCGACGGTCTCGTCAGTGCCAGCAAGCGCGTGCGGGTGGTGACCGAGCGCGACCAGCTGCTGCCCTAGGCCCCCGGCGGCTGGAACAGCCGGGCCAGGGCTGAGACGTCCTCGTCGCCGTGGCCCCGCTCGATCAGGCTGTCCTCGAGCTGCGCCACCAGAGCGCCCACGGGCAGTTGCAGGCCGCAGGCGGCGGCGCTGTCCAGGGCGATGGCGAGATCCTTGCGATGCAGGCGCAGCCGGAAGCCGAGCGGGAACTCCCCACGCAACATGCCGGCGCTGCGGTTCTCCAGGGCCCAGGAGCCGGCGGCGCCGACGCCCAGGGCTTCCACCACCCGCTCCATCGGCAGCCCCAGCCGCTGACCGAGGGCCAGGGCTTCGGCCACGGCGGCGTAGCTGCCCGCCACCAGCACCTGGTTCACGGCCTTGGCCTGCTGGCCAGCCCCCACGGGCCCGAAGTGGCTGATGCGCTGCCCCACCACCTCCAGCACGGGCCTGGCTCGCTGCAGATCCTGCGCCATCGCCCCCACCAGCACCGAGAGGGTTCCGGCGGCGGCCCCCTCGGTGCCCCCCGTCACCGGGGCATCGATGTAGGCCACGCCGTGGTCGGCTAAGCGAGCGGCCGCCTGGCAGCTGGTGGCCGGCGCGATCGTGGAGAAGTCGATCACCAGGGATCCTGGCCTGAGCCCAGGGGCCGCCGCCGCCAGCACCGCCTCCACAGCGGCATCGTCGCTGAGGCAGAGGCAGATGATCGCCGCCGCCGCTGCCGCCTCCGCCGGCTCCGCTGCCACCCCCACCGTGCTCAACATGGACGGCTGCAGGTCGGCGATCAGGGCCCGGCAGCGCTCGGCGGTGCGGTTGCAGAGCGTGAGCGGGAATCCCGCCCGGGCGAGGTTGGCGGCCATTGGCGCACCGAGGGCCCCCAGGCCGAGGAAGGCCAGAGCGGGTCTGGAGCCATCGCCCGGCGCCGTCACGCCGCCCCCCTCCTCAGGCCTCGTCGAGGGCGGCCACGCCCGGCAGCACCTTGCCCTCCAGCAGCTCCAGGCTGGCGCCGCCGCCGGTGGAGATGTGGCTCATCTTCTCGGCCACGCCCACCTTCTCCACGGCGGCCACCGAATCGCCGCCGCCGATGATCGTGATCGTGCCCTTGGCGCTGAGTTCGGCCAGGGTGTGAGCGATGGCGTTGGTGCCGGCGGCGAAGGCGTCGAACTCGAACACCCCCATCGGACCGTTCCAGATCACCGTCTGGCAGTCGGCCAGGGCCTGCTGGAACACCGTCACCGAATCGGGGCCGATGTCCAGGCCCATCCAGCCGTCGGGGATCGCTTCCACAGGCGCCACCTGGCTGTTGGCGTCGGGGGCGAAGGCGTCGGCCAGCACCACATCGGTGGGCAGCAGGAACTGCACCCCCTTGGCCTCCGCCTTGGCCATGAGCTCGCGGGCCAGTTCCAGCTTGTCCTCCTCCACCAGGCTCTTGCCCACCGCCAGGCCGCGAGCCTTGTAGAACGTGAAGATCATGCCGCCGCCGATCAGCACCTTGTCGCACTTGTCGATCAGGGCTTCGAGCACGCCGATCTTGCTGCTCACCTTGGAGCCGCCCACAATCGCCGCCAGAGGGCGCCTGGGGGCGTCGATCGCTCCCTGCAGGTAGGCCAGCTCCTTCTCCATCAGGTGGCCGGCCACGTTCGGGCTCAGAAACCTGGTGACCCCCTCGGTGGAGGCGTGGGCGCGGTGGGCGGCGCCGAAGGCGTCATTCACATAGACCTCGGCCAGGGAGGCCAGCTGCCTGGCGAAGGCGGGGTCGTTGCTCTCCTCCTCGGCGAAGAAGCGCACGTTCTCCAGCAGCAGCACGCCCCCCTCCGCCAGGGTCGCCACCTTGGCTTCGGCATCGGGGCCGACGCAGCTCTCGCTCTTGGCCACCGGCAGGCCCAGCAGGTCGCTCAGGCGTGCCGCCACCTGGGTGAGACGCATCCCCTCCACCACCTGGCCCTTGGGCCGGCCGAAGTGGGCCGCCAGGATCACCTTGGCTCCCTTCTCGCGCAGATGGGCGATGGTGGGCAGGGCGGCGCGGATGCGGGTGTCATCGGTGATGGCGCCGGCGTCATCGAGGGGCACGTTGAAGTCCACCCGCACCAGCACCCGCTTGCCGCGCAGTTCGTCGTGGCTGAGGCTGGCGAGAGATCGCTTCGGCATGGGGTGCGTCTGGGAATGGGGATAAACGGGCGGGAGCTTAGCCCGCTGGGCGTCGTTCAGACTGAACCCCTGATCCGGCATCACCTCGCTGGGGCCGGGCCCCGCCAGCCATGTTCAACACCGTCCTGTTTCCGATCGACCGCAGCCGCCAGGCCATGGACACGGCCGCGGTGGCCCTCCAGCTCGTGCAGCAGCACGGCAGCCGCCTGGTGCTGCTCTCGGTGGTGGAGCCAGGCGACGACGAACCCGCCGTGGCTCAGCTGCTGGAGAAGGCCCGGGGCAGCTTCCAGCAGGCCGGGGTGGCCTGTGAGGTGATCGAGCGCGAGGGCAAGGCCGCCTTCGTGATCGGTGACGTGGCCGATGAGATCGATGCCGATGTGATCGTGATGGGCACCCGCGGCATCACCCTGGAGAGCGATCAGCAGAGCACGGCGGCACGGGTGATCCAGCTGGCACCATGCCCCGTGCTGGTGGTGCCCTGATGGGCGATCCCGCCGCGGTGCCGGCTGCTGCTGGGCTGAGCCTCAATGCGCCGGCGATCCAGTGGTATCCAGGCCACATCGCCAAGGCCGAGAGGGCACTGCGCGAAGCCCTGGCGAAGGTGGACCTGGTGATCGAGGTGCGCGATGCCCGCATCCCCCTGGCCACCGCCCATCCCCGCCTGCAGCGCTGGATCGGCAGCCGCCAGCACCTGCTGGTGCTCAACCGCCTGGACATGATCCCGGCTCCCCTGCGGGTCGCCTGGACGGACTGGTACCGGGCCCGCGGCCAGGGGCTGCTGTGGTGCGACGCCAGGGCCGGCACCGGCGTGAAGCAACTGCAGCAGGCGGCGATCGGCAGCGGTGAGGCCCTCAATGCCCGCCGCCATGCCCGGGGCATGAAGCCGCGTCCGGTGCGGGCCCTGATGCTGGGTTTCCCGAACGTGGGCAAGTCGGCCCTGATCAACCGCCTCGTGCGCCAGAAGGTGGTGGCGAGCGCCCGCCGGGCCGGCGTCACCCGCAGCCTGCGCTGGGTGCGCCTGGGCCAGGATCTCGACCTGCTCGATGCCCCCGGCGTGCTGCCGCCGCGGCTGGACGACCAGCGGGCGGCCCTGCACCTGGCCCTCTGCGATGACATCGGTCAGGCTGCCTACGACGCCAGGGCGGTGGCCCAGGCCTTCATCGCCCTGCTCAGCTCCCTGCAGGCCGTGCCGGCGGCAGGCGTGCCCGCCGGCCTGCTGGAGCAGCGCTACGGCATCCCGCTGCAGGGGCAGCCCGGCGGCGCCCCCGATGCCGAGAGCTGGCTGGCGGCGGCGGCCGAGCGCCACACCAGCGGGGACAGCCTGCGCATGGCCACCAAGCTGCTCGATGATTTCCGCTGCAGCCGCCTGGGGCCGGTGGCCCTGGAGCTGCCGCCGGCACCATGAGCGGCTTCGGCCAGGGTGAGGGCGAGCTGCTCTCGCTCACCTACCCCAGGCCGCTGCCGATGCGCCTGGATCGCTGGCTGGTGAGCCAGCGGCCGGAGCAGAGCCGTGCCCGCATCCAGAAGTTCATCGATGCCGGCTACGTGCGCGTGAACGGCACCACGGGCCGGGCCAAGACCCCCCTGCGCCCCGGTGACAGCGTGGAGCTGTGGATGCCGCCCCCCGAACCCCTGCCCTACCTGCTGGGGCAGGCGATGCCCCTGGATGTGCTCTACGAGGACGACCATCTCATCGTGCTCAACAAGCCCGCGGGCCTCACCGTGCACCCGGCTCCGGGCAACCGGGACGGCACCCTGGTGAACGGCCTGCTGCACCACTGCCCCGACCTGCCCGGCATCGGCGGCGAGCTGCGCCCCGGCATCGTGCACCGGCTCGACAAGGACACCACCGGCTGCATCGTCGTGGCCAAGAGCCAGGAGGCCCTGGTGAAGCTGCAGGTGCAGATCCAGCAGCGCATCGCCTCGCGCCAGTATCTGGCCGTGGTGCATGGCCAGCCGGCCGCCGATGGCGGCACGATCGTGGCCCCCATCGGCCGCCACCCGGTGGACCGCAAGAAGTACGCCGTGGTGGCCAGCGGCGGCCGCCATGCCAGCACCCACTGGCAGGTGCTGGAGCGGTTGGGTGACCACGCCCTGCTGCGCTTCCGGCTCGACACCGGCCGCACCCACCAGATCCGGGTGCACTGCGCCCACATGCGCCATCCGATCGTGGGCGATCCGCTGTATTCCCGCTGCCGACGACTGCCCCTGCACCTGCCGGGCCAGGCCCTGCACGCCGTGCAGCTGGGGCTGAACCATCCGATCAGCGGCGAGCGACTGGTGTGCGAGGCGCCGCTGCCGGCGGAGTTCGAGACCTTGCTGCTGCGGCTGCGCCGCCGGGCGGGGGGATCGCCCTAGGCCAGGGCCGGCAGGCGCGGGCAGGCGTCCACCAGCTGGCGGGTGATCGTCGCCTGGGGCTCGTGCAGCAGCGCCGCCCCCGGCCCCTCCTCGACGATGCGGCCGCCGTCCAGCACGATCACCCGGTGACAGAAGCCGCTGGCCACCGCCAGATCGTGGGTCACGAACAGCATGGCCAGCCCCAGGCGGGTCTGCAGATCGCGCAGCAGCTGCAGCACCTCCGCCTGCACCTCGGCGTCGAGCATGCTCACGCTCTCGTCGCAGAGCAGCACCCGGGGCTCGAGGATCAGGGCCCGGGCGATCGCAACCCGTTGCTGCTGGCCGCCGGAGAGCTGGCGGGGCAGGCGCTGCTCGAAGGCCTCCGGCGGGTTCAGTCCCACCGCCGCCAGCAGCTCGCGCACCCGCTCGCGGGCGGAACTGCGGCCCGCCAGGCCATGGATCAGCAGCGGGTCGGCGATCGCCTCCCCCACGCGCATCTGGGGGTTGAGGCAGGCCAGCGGATCCTGGAACACCATCTGGATGCCGCGGCGGACGCGGCGCAGGCGGGCGCCGCGCAGGTGCTGCAGGTCCACCCCCTCCAGACGCACGGCGCCGCCCCGCACCGGCGCCAGGCCCATCAGTGCCCGGCAGAGGGTGCTCTTGCCGCAACCGGAGGCCCCCACCACGCCGATGGTCTCGCCCTGCTGCAGGCGCAGGCTGACGCCGTCCACCGCCTTCAGCCACTGGCGCTGCCAGGGCAGACCCGGCAACGGATGCCAGCAGCGCAGGGCTTCGATCTCCAGCAGCAGCGGCGCCGCCTCGGGGGGCTGGCTGTGGCTGCCTTCGCGCTCCCGCGCCCGGGCCACCATCCGCTGGGCCAGGGGCGATCGCGGTGCCGTGAGCAGCTGCCGGGCGGGGGCGCGCTCGATCAGCCGGCCCTCGTCGAGCACGGCGATCTGATCGCACCAGCGCCCCGCCATGGCCAGGTCGTGGCTGATCAGCAGCAGGGCGCTGCCGGCCTCGCGGCAGAGGGCCGTGAGCTCGGCCATCACCTGGCCCGCCACTGCCACATCCAGGCTGGTGGTGGGCTCATCGGCGATCACCAGCGGCGGGTTGAGGGCCATCGCCAGGGCGATCGCCAGCCGCTGGCGCATGCCGCCGCTGAACTCGTGGGGATAGCTGCCGAAACGGTTCAGGCCGATAGCCACCCGGCCCAGCAGCTCCTCGGCCCGCTGCCGCAGCTGCCGCCGGCTCCAGTCGGGACGGTGGGCGCGCAGGGTGTCGGTGAGGTGGGCGCCGATCGTGAGCAGCGGGTTCAGCCGGGTCATCGGATCCTGAAACACCAGCCCCACCGCCTCACCCCGAAGCCGGCGCAGCTCCGGCCGGGGCAGTCGGCGCGGATCGCGGCCCGCCAGCAGCAGCTCGCCGCTGCACCTGCTGCCCTGGGGCAGCAGGTGCAGCGCCGCCCGCGCCACCGTGCTCTTGCCGCAGCCCGAAGGCCCCACCAGCGCCAGGGTCTCGCCGGGGTCGAGGCTGAGATCGAGGCCGTCGAGGGTGGCCTGGCGGCTCTGGGGATAGGTCACCCGCAGCCCCTTGAGGCTGAGCAGGGGGCCGCTGGCGGTGGCATCGGCCATGGTCAGCGGCCGAGGGTGGTGAGGTGGGGATCGGACAACGGTCTGGGCGGATTCGCCCCCGAGTCTCGCCGCCTGCATACGATGAGGCCACTCCGCAGGACCCCATGCTGCCGGCGGCCACCGATCTCAATCCGCTGGCGGAGTCCCCCGCCGTTGCGGCCCCCGATCAGCTCCGGCTGGCCCCGGAGCAGGGTGACCTGTCCCCAGAGCCCTGTACGCCCCAGGAGCCCGCCGACTACGGCGTGCCCCTGCCCGACTGGTTGCAGCGCTGCATCGAGAATGCCGGGCCCCGGCGCGGGCCGTGCAGTCCCACCAACGCCGAGGCCCTGCTGGCCTCGGCGTTTGATTTTGCTTTCCAGCTGCACGACGGTCAGTTCCGTGCCAGCGGCGAGCCCTACATCATTCACCCGGTGGCGGTCGCCGACTTGCTGCGCGACATCGGCGCCAGCGCGGCTGTGATCGCCGCCGGCTTCCTTCACGACGTCGTGGAGGACACCGACGTCACCTCCGAGCAGCTTGAGCAGCAGTTCGGCCCGGAGGTCCGGGCCCTGGTGGAGGGGGTGACCAAGCTCGGCGGCCTGCATTTCACCAACAAGACCGAAGCCCAGGCCGAAAACCTGCGGCGCATGTTCCTGGCGATGGCCAGCGACATCCGCGTGGTGCTGGTGAAGCTGGCCGACCGGCTGCACAACATGCGCACCCTGGCCGCCCTGCGGCCGGAGAAGCAGCAGCGCATCGCCCGCGAAACCCGCGAGATCTACGCCCCCCTGGCCAACCGCCTGGGCATCGGCCGGTTCAAGTGGGAACTGGAGGATCTGGCCTTCAAGATCCTCGAGCCGGTGGCCTACCGGGAGGTGCAGCAGCAGGTGGCCACCAAGCGCAGCGAGCGGGAGGAGCGCCTGGCGGTGACCGTGCAGCTGCTGCGCGACCGGCTGGAGGCCGTGGGACTGGCCGCCTGCGAGGTGAGCGGCCGGCCCAAGCACCTCTACGGCATCTGGAGCAAGATGCATCTGCAGCAGAAGGCCTTCCACGAGATCTACGACGTGGCCGCCCTGCGCCTCATCTGCCCGGGCCTCGAGAGCTGCTACCGCGCCCTGGCGGTGGTGCATGACACCTTCCGGCCGATCCCCGGCCGCTTCAAGGACTACATCGGTCTGCCGAAGCCCAACGGCTACCAGTCGCTGCACACCGCCGTGATCGGCCGCCACCGGCCGATCGAGGTGCAGATCCGCACCAATGAGATGCATCAGGTGGCGGAATACGGCATCGCCGCCCACTGGAAATACAAGGAAGGGGGCTCCCCGGCTGCCGCCGGTGCCGATGCCGAGCGCTTCAACTGGCTGCGCCAGCTGGTGGACTGGCAGAAAGACGATGGCGGCGAGGACAGCAGCGACTTCCTGCGTTCGATCAAGGAGGACCTCTTCGATGAGGAGGTGTTCGTGTTCACCCCCAAGGGCGACGTGCTGGGGCTGCGCAAGGGATCCACGGCCGTGGACTTCGCCTTCCGGATCCATTCGGAGGTGGGCAATCACTGCCAGGGCGTGCGCATCAACGACCGTCTCTGCCCCCTGGCCACGCCCTTGCAGAACGGTGACTTCGTGGAGGTGATCACCAGCAAGAACGCCCATCCCAGCCTGGACTGGCTCAACTTCGTGGCCACCCCCACGGCCCGCAACCGTATCCGCTCCTGGTACAAGAAGAGCCACCGTCAGGAGAACATCCAGCGCGGCACGGATCTGCTGGAGCGGGAGCTGGGCCGCGAAGGTTTCGATGCCCTGCTCAACGGCGAGGCGATGGCCCGGGTTGCCCGACGCTGCAACCTGGTGGCCACCGACGACCTGCTGGCCTCCCTGGGCTTCGGCGGCGTCACTCTGCATCAGGTGCTCAACCGCCTGCGGGAGGAACTGCGCCTCGACAGCGCTGCGGCCACGGCACCGCTCAGCAACGAGGAGCTGGCCCGCAGCGTCTCTGCCCAGGCCGAGCCCGGCGGCGCCGGCACCGCCCAGCGCCCGGCCGCCCGCATGGTGGCCCATGGCAGCGACAGTCCGATCCTGGGGCTCGAGGGCCTCGACTACCGCCTAGGGGGCTGCTGCAGTCCCCTGCCCGGCGAGTCGATCCTGGGCGCCGTGGCCCTGGGCAACCACGGCATCACGATCCACCGCCAGGACTGCTCCAATGCGGCCCAGGTGCCGGCCCAGCGCCGCCTGCCGGTGCGCTGGAATCCAGCGCTGCCCCAGCCACGCCGCTACCCGGTGCAGTTGCGCATCGAGGTGCTCGATCGGGTGGGCGTGCTCAAGGACATCCTCACGCGCCTCTCCGATCACCGCATCAACGTGAGCGACGCGCGTGTGCGCACCAACCCCGGCAAGCCCGCGCGCATCGATCTGCGGGTGGAACTGGAGAGTGCCACCCAGCTGGCCTCCACCCTCAACCAGATCCGCTCGATGGCCGACGTGCTCGACATCGCCCGCACCGGCATCGGCTGACCATGGGCGCCGCCGTGGCGCTCGGCGCTCTGGCTGTGTGGCTGTTCGCCGGCCTGCTGCTGGGTCTGCTCGAGTGGCCCTACCAGCTGCTTTCGGAGTTGGGTTTTGCGCTTCAGCAGCGGCTCTGGCTGGAGGTGCCGGGAAGCCACGGGCTGGGGGCTGCCCAGGTGTTCGCGGCGGCGCTGGCGCTCACCTGGCTGGCCTGGGGTCCCCTGGCCGGCGGGCGTGGTGGCGGCATCACCCCGTCGCTGGCTCTGCAGCAGAACGCCGATGCGCCGGCCCTGCTGGAGCGTCTGGATCTGATCACCCAGCTGCGCCGGCTGCCACTGATGCTGCTCACCCACCTGGGCGGGCTCACGGTGGGGGTGGAGTCGCCCTCGGCGGCCCTGGGGTCAGCATTCCTGCTGGCTCTGCGGCGTCGCTGGCCCCGCTTCCGCCCCTGGGCAGCACTGCCCCTGCCCCTGGTCGCCGCCATCGGCGGCGGCGCCGGTCTCGGGGCGGCGTTCCGTTCACCCCTGCTGGGAGTGGCCTATGCCATCGAGGAGCTCAGCCGCGAGAAGGGGCTGTCGCTGGTGCTGCCCACGCTGCTGCTGGCGGGAAGCGGCGCCCTGGTGAACACCCAGCTGGGCCAGCCGGCGCGGCTGACGGGGCTGGACCTGGGCCCGCTGAGCGTGGAGCTCTGGGGCTGGGCGCTGCTGATCACGCTGCTGGGGGCCGTGCTGGGGTCACTGTTCGTGCGCCTGCTGATTCCCACGGCGGCCTGGCTGGCCCGCCAGCTGCGCCGCAGGCGCCTGCCGGCGGCGCTGGCCGTGGCGGCCCTGCTGGCCCTGCTGGCGCTGCTGAGTGGGGGCCTCAGCCTCAACGATGGCTCCCTGTCGCTGGCCGCGGCGCTGCAGGGGCAGCAGGGCGGCACCCTCGCCACCCTGCTCTGGCGCTTTCTGGCCTCCCTGCTGAGCATCGCCGCCGGAGCGCCGGGGGGGGTGATGCACGACACCATGACCCTCGGGGCGCTGCTGGCCTCACCCCTGCAAGCCCTGCCCGAGGGCGCCCGGGCACAGCTGGCCGCGGTGGGTGCCACGGCCCTGTTCGCCGCCGCCAATCGCACTCCCATCTTCTGCGCCCTGTTCGTGTTCACGCTGCAGGCTGATCCCCAGCTGCTGCCGCAGCTGCTGCTGGTCAGTGCCGTGAGCGGGGGCCTGGCCGAGCGCTGGCGGGGCAGCACCTGGAATGAAGCCCAGCTGGAGAGCATGGCCCTCGCGCCCGGGGTTGTCCCCGGCTTGGCAGCATCGCGCTGACTTCGCCAGGCGCCGGCATCGGCTGAACCGCTGTTTCAGTGCTGCCGCATTAGTTCGTCGGCGGCAGGATCACGCGGTTGACCAGGTGGATGACGCCATTGCTGGCTTTCACGTCGGTGGCGATGACCTCAGCTCCGCCCACTGTCACGGTGCCGTCGGCAACGTCAATCGTGAGCTCAGCACCGTTCAGGGTCGGTACGTCGCCGCTGCTCACATCCGCAGCCATCACTTTGCTGGGCACCACATGATAAGTGAGGATTGCGCTCAGTTGCTCGCGGTTTTCCGGCAGCAGCAGATTCTCAACGGTGCCAGCGGGCAGTGCTGCGAAGGCATCGTTGGTCGGGGCGAAGACCGTGATGTTGTCGGTGCTGGCCAGCCCGTCCTGCAGGCCAGCGGCCTGAACGGCGGCAACCAGCGTGGAGAAGCGGGGATCGGCTGCCGCTGTCTCGACAATGTTTTTCTTGGCCATAGCCTTCTTGTCCGCGACCAGAGGTGCCGCGGCGGCTGATGGGATGGCAGCCAGATGGGCAAAGCCAGCCGCAACAATGAAGCTCAGCGAGGCCAGGGCAACGAGTTTTTTCATGGTGAAGGATTGAGTGACTCGGAGTGACGAACGAGGGGCACGGCAGGTTGCGGATTCGAGCACGTCAAGATCGCTTCGAACGTCGATAACGCGCTCTGCCGGCCCGTGAAAAGCTACCTGTGTCGAACTATGACTGCGTGCCGGTGCTTTCGGTCGCTGTGTGCTTCCTAAAGGCTGGCAGCTCTCTGAGGACGGCCCCGACTGCTGGGACGTGGTGGAGGCGGCACGGTTTCCGCCCACCCAGCTGCCCTTCGGCACCGGCGAGCGGCCGCCCCACCGGCGTCAGTCCGATCGCCTTGAGTGTCTGCTGCAGGAACCCCGGTCGCCACCGCCCCGGTCGCCTCCGGGCTGACCGACTCGGGCCACCACCCTGCAGCTGCTGGAGGCCAGGCCCGAGGATCCGGATGCCCTGACCCCGTTCCAGCCGCTGCCCCGCAGCCCCCCTGGCAGCCGCTGCACACCTGGCTGGCGGCGGCGCGCTGGGACTGAGGGCCCACGGGTAAAGCTGGCCGTGCTTTACACGACAGCACACCGGGCCCGACTGGCCTACACCGGGGCCACTGATTTCCTGCAGCCATGACCTCCGAACAGGCGGCCCGCTTGATCGACGACACGCTGGCCCTGGTGCACCACCGGCTCCAGGCTCTGCAGACCCAGGCCCTCGGTGCCGAACAGCAGGCCCTGGCCGCCGAATTCCGCGAGTGGCGCCATCCCGCCGGCGGTCAGATCGACCTGATGGTCTTTCCCGGGCTGGCCAACTCCTGAGCGCTCGCCTCAGTCCTCGCCCTCAGCTCCGGCAGTCAATCCCCGGATCCCTGCGGTCGCCGCTCCAGCCACAGCCAGTAGAGACCGCCGCCGACGGCGGAAGCCAGCAGGCCCATCAGCGTGGATCCGAGCAGCAGCCGGCTGGCCACGCTCCAGCCCAGATGGCCCAGGCTCTCGGCCCTCAGGGCCGTGATCCCGGGCCAGGCCTCGGCCGGACCGATCAGCCAGCAGCCCAGGTGATAGTTGAACCAGTAGAGCGGCACGTAGGTGAGCGGGTTGCTGATCCAGGTGCCGGCAGCCGCCAGCAGGTGGTTGCCGCGCACCAGCGAGGCCAGGGCCACCCCCAGCAGGGTCTGCAGACCGAAGAACGGGAAGCAGCCGCAGAAGATGCCCGCCGCCAGCCCCCGCGCCCGCTCGCCCTGGCTGCCCTCCTGGGCCCACAGCCAGGCCAGCAGCCCGCGTCCGCGGGCGATCAACCGCTGCAGCAGGGCGGGCAGGGGTGAGGCGTGGGGCTGAAATGGAGGCATGAGCGCCACGGACACCATTGCCGCCATCGCCACGGCCGTGGCTCCGGGGGAGGGCAGCGTTGCGATCGTAAGAATCTCCGGCCCCCGGGCGGAGGCGATCGGCCGCCTGCTGTTCCGGGCCCCGGGCCTGCAGACCTGGGAGAGCCATCGGGTGCTCTACGGCCATGTGGTGGACCCGGCCAGCGGCGAGCGGGTGGATGAGGCCCTGCTGCTGCTGATGAAGGCGCCCCGCAGCTTCACCCGCGAGGACGTGGTGGAGCTGCACGGTCACGGCGGCCTGGTGGCGGTGCAGCGGGTGCTGGAGCTGGTGCTGGCCGCCGGAGCCCGCCGGGCCCAGGCGGGGGAGTTCAGCCAGCGGGCGTTTCTCAACGGCCGCCTGGATCTCACCCGCGCCGAGGCCATCGGCGAGCTGATCACGGCCCGCAGCCGCCGCGCCGCCCAGCTGGCCATGGCCGGCATCGACGGCGGGCTGCAGCGGCGGCTGACGGCGCTGCGCCAGCGCTTGCTCGACCAGCTGGCCGAACTGGAGGCGCGGGTGGATTTCGAGGAGGATCTGCCCCCCCTCGATGGCGGCGCTGTGGTGGCGGAGCTGGCGGCGGTGCGCCGGGAGCTGGAGCAGCTGGTGGCCGAGGCGCGCCAGGGAGAACTGCTGCGCGAGGGCCTGCGGGTGGCGATCGTGGGCCGACCCAATGTGGGCAAGAGCAGCCTGCTCAACCTGCTCAGCCGGCGGCAGCGGGCGATCGTGACCGATCTGCCCGGCACCACCCGCGACCTGCTGGAGAGCGAGCTGGTGCTGGAGGGCGTGCCCCTCACCCTGCTGGACACCGCCGGCATCCGCCCCACCGACGATCCGGTGGAGCGGCTCGGCATCGGCCGCAGCCGCGAGGCCCTGGCGGCGGCCGATGCGGTGCTGCTGCTGTTCGATCTCAGCGCCGGCTGGACCGCCGAGGACGAGGCCCTGCGGGCGCTGGTGCCGCCCGGGGTGCCGCTGCTGCTGGTGGGCAACAAGGCCGATGCCGCCAGACTCCCCGCCGGACTGGTGGCCGCTGCCGGCCAGTCCGGAGATCCGCCCCTGCCGCCGCCGGCTGACCTCAGCCTCTGCGCCCTCAGCGGGGCCGGCCGCCCGGCGCTGGTGAGCGAGCTGCTGCGCTGCTGCGGCGCGGCCCCTGCCGAGGGCCTGCTGGTGGCCCTCAACGCCCGCCAGCAGCAGCTGGCCGCCGCCGCCGCCAGCGGCCTGGGCCGCAGCCTCGAGGCCGCCGGCCAGCAGCTGCCCTGGGACTTCTGGACCATTGACCTGCGCGCCGCGGTGCGGGCCCTGGGGGAGATCACCGGCGAGGAGGTGAGCGAGGCGGTGCTGGACCGGGTGTTCGCCCGCTTCTGCATCGGCAAGTAGCTGCCAGGGTCCCCGGCCATCTGCAGACTGCGGGCAGCTCCGGCCTTCAGGCCCACTGCAGCCGCTGCCATGACCGCTCCTGACCCTGCCCCCACCCTCCTCCCCGCCCAGTGGGCGCTGCTGCGGCTGGTGTGCTGGGTGGCGATGGCCGATGGCGACGTCGCCGAACAGGAGCGGCAGCTGCTGGAGACGGTGGTGGCCCGCACCCTGCCGGAGCAGGCGGACGCTGCTGCCGATGCCGTGGAGCTGCTCCTGGCGGAGGCCCTGCAGCCCCCTGAGCTGACAGCCCTGGTGGCCGATCTGGCCAGCGCCGACGCCCGCCAGCTGGCCGTGAAGCTCGCCTTCCAGATGGCCTGCGTCAACCAGCGGCCCGAGGATGCAGCGGCCATCAACCCTGCTGAGAAACGGGCCTACCGCCTGCTGCTGGAGCAGCTCCAGCTGGCGGATGGGGAGGTGGCCGAGGCGGAGTGGGCCGCCCGCCAGGAGTTGCAGCAGGGGCCCAGCCTGCAGCAGTTGATCAGTGGCGCCCTGGCCAGGTTCGGAGCCTGGCCCGCCCTCGAGGACCAGGGCGCCATGCTCCCCGGCACCTGGCTCTGAGCCGGTCGCTGTGATGGCCGCCAGCCTGTCGTTCACGCCCGCCCTCGAGCAGCAGTTGCGCGCCTGGCTGGCGGAGGATCTGGGCCGTGGGGACCTCAGTGCCCCGGCCCTGGCCGGCCGCCGCGGCGAGGCCCGCTGGATCGCCCGCCAGGCGGGGTTGTTCTGCGGCGGCGTGCTGGTGGCGCCCCTGTTTGCCCTGCTTGATCCGGCGGTGACCGTGCGGCTGCTGGTGGCTGATGGTGAGCCGGTGCGGCCAGACCAGGTGCTGCTCCACCTCCAGGGTGCCGCCGACGCCCTGGTGGCCGCCGAGCGCACGGCCCTCAACCTGGCCATGCGGCTGAGCGGCATCGCCACCGCCACCGCTGCCCTGGCGGCGGAGCTGGAGGGCACCGGGGTGGGCCTGGCGGACACGCGCAAAACCACCCCGGGGCTGCGGGTGCTGGAGAAGTACGCCGTGCGCTGCGGTGGCGGGATCAACCACCGCCTCGGCCTCGATGACGCCGTGATGCTCAAGGAGAACCACCTGGCCTGGGCCGGGGGCGTGGCCCCGGCGATCGCCGCGGTACGGGCCCAGGCCCCCTGGCCGGCGCGGCTGATCGTGGAGGCCGAATCCGAGGCCGAGGCCTTGGCGGCGGTGCGTGGCGGGGCCGACGGCGTGCTGCTCGATGGCTTCAGCCCGGAGCGGCTCGCCCAGCTGGTGCCGCAGTTGCGCCGGCTGGCCGGCCGCGCCAGCCCGGTGCTGGAGGCCTCCGGCGTGGCCCCCGAGCGGCTGCGTGCCTACGCGGCCAGCGGTGTGGATCTGATCTCCACCAGTGCCCCGGTCACCCGCAGCCCCTGGCTGGATCTCTCGATGCGCTTCTCCCTGCCGATCGCCTGAACGGCCAGGCCAGGATCAGGGCCGAGCGCCCCGCAACCTGGAGCACGGCAGGCTCGCCGGAGCGGCTCGGCAGGTCGCCGCTCCCGGCGGCAGCCTGGGAGGCCGGCCAGAGCGCGCCAGCCGCCCCCTCCGGTGGGGGCAGCAGCAGGGCCATGTCAGCGCGGTTGATCGCCACCCAGAGCCGCTGCGGGCCCGTTCCCCGCTCCAGCAGCACCAGGTCGTCGTGGTGGCTGGGCAGAAAGCGCAGCTGGGCCGAGCGCAGTGCCGGCTGAGCGCGGCGCAGGGCCGCCAGCCGGCCGATCCAGTCGGCCAGGGGTCCGGGGCGCTGCTGCCAGGGGTAGGCCTCGCGGCAGCCCGGCTCGGGACCACCCGCCAGCTCCATCTCGGTGCCGTAGTACAGGCAGGGGGCCCCCGGCAGCAGGAACAGGAACAGCAGGCAGAGCCGCAGGGCCTGCCCATCCCCCTGCAGCACATGCAGGGCCCTGGGGGTGTCGTGGCTGTCGAGCAGGTTGAGCATGGCGCGCTGGGTGGCGGCCGGATACCAGCCCAGCACCTCCTGCACCCGCCGCTCGAACCCGATCCGGTCGAGGGGTTGGTAGGGAGCGCTGTTGAGTGCCGGCAGCACCAGTTCGCTGCGCAGGCCGGCCGCCCCGAAGTAGCCCAGCAGCGGCCAGGCCAGCGGGTAGTTCATCACCCCGTCGAACAGCGGCGGTTCCCCCAGCCAGGGCCGGCCGTCGCGCCAGATCTCGCCCACGATCCAGGCGTCGGGCCGGGTGGCGCGCACCGTCTGACGGAAGGCGTGCCAGAAGTCCATCGGCACCTCATCGGGCACATCCAGCCGCCAGCCGTCGATGCCCGCCTGCAGCCAGTGGCGGGCCACCGCCAGCAGGTAGCGGCGCACACCGGGGTGGGCGTGGTTGAAGCGGGGCAGGGCCGGGTCGTTCCACCAGCAGGCGTAGCCGCAGCTCTCGCCCGGCGCGGGATAGGGGTTCAGGGGCCAGTGCTGCACGTGGAACCAGGAGCGGTAGGGGGAGGCCTGGCCGTTCTCCAGCAGGTGGTGGAAGGCCCAGAAGCCCCGCCCGCAGTGGTTGAACACCCCGTCGAGGATGAGGCGCATGCCGCGGCCGTGCACGGCCTCGATCAGGGCCTGCAGGGCGGTGTTGCCGCCCAGCAGCGGATCCACCTGGAAATAGTCGAAGGTGTGGTAGCGGTGGTAGGCCGCTGAGGCGAACACCGGATTCAGCGACAGGGCCGTGGCGCCCAGGGCCTGCAGTCGATCGAGACCCTCGATCACCCCCAGCAGATCACCGCCCTGAAAGCCCCGCTGCTCGGGGGGGCTGCCCCAGGGCAGCAGCTCCAGATCCTGCTGTGCCTCCACGCGGCCGCTGCGGCGGAAGCGGTCGGGAAACACCTGAACCACCACCGCGTCGGCCACCCAGGCCGGTGTTGCAAGCCCCATCGATCCCCTTGGTGCCCCGCTGCCGCAGCGCTAGCACGAAACCAGGGACCACCGCCAAGGACGCCAGCGAATGACCCAGCCCCTGCTGCTCAGCCTGGACCAGGGCACCACCAGCTCCCGGGCGGCCCTGATCGACAGCAGCGGCCGGCGGCTGCTGAGCTGCAGCGCGCCGCTGGCCGGGCGCTATCCCGCCGACGGCTGGGTGGAGCAGGACGGCGCGGCGATCTGGCAGAGCCAGCTGCAGGCGATGGCGGCCCTGGAGCGGGCCATCAGCGCCGAGCAGCGGCGGGCGGTGGCGGCCTGCGGCATCGCCAACCAGCGCGAAACCACCTTGCTCTGGCGCCGGGCCGGCGGTGAGCCGATCGGACCGGCGATCGTGTGGCAGGACGGCCGCACGGCGGCCATCTGCGCGCACTGGAAGGGCCAGGGGCTGGAGCCGCTGCTGCGCCAGCGCACCGGCCTGCTGGCCGATCCCTACTTCTCCGCCAGCAAGATCGTGTGGCTGCTGCGTGAGCACGGGGCGGCCGCGGCCGCCGCCGCCGGCGAGCTGGCCTTCGGCACGGTGGACAGCTGGCTGCTCTGGCAGCTCAGCGGCGGCCGGCGCCATGCCAGCGAGCCCAGCAACGGCAGCCGCACCCTGCTGATGGATCTGCACGCGGCTCGGTGGGACGGGCAGCTCTGCGAGGCCCTGGGGGTGCCGCAGGCGCTGCTGCCGGAACTGTTGCCCAGCGCCGCCGACTTCGGCGCGATCACCGCCGGCCTGCCCTTCGCCGGGGTGCCGATCACCGCCATGCTCGGCGACCAGCAGGCCGCCACCCTGGGTCAGAGCTGCCTGCGGGTGGGGGAGGCCAAGTGCACCTACGGCACCGGAGCCTTCCTGGTGATCAACACGGGCCTGGAGATCCGCCGGTCCAGCCAGGGTCTGCTCAGCACCTACGGCTGGCCTGACGCCGAGGGCCGCGCCACCTACTGCCTCGAGGGCAGCCTGATGAATGCGGGCACCGTGATCCAGTGGCTGCGCGACGGGCTGGGGGTGATCGAGCGGGCCGATCAGGTGAACGCCCTGGCCAGCCGGGCCGCGGCGCGCGGCGGCCTGATGCTGGTGCCCGCCTTCACCGGCTGGGGCACGCCCCACTGGGACCCCCTGGCCCGCGGCCTGCTGATCGGCATCACGCGCGACAGCGATGCCGCCCAGCTGGCGCGCGCCTCCCTCGAGGGCATCGCCCTGGCGGTGGCCACCCTGGTGCAGCTGGCCAGCGAGGCCCTGGGGGCGCCCCTGGCCGAGCTGGCGGCCGACGGCGGCGCCGCGGCGGCCGATCTGCTGCTGCAGGCCCAGGCCGACGCCACCGGCCTGGTGGTGCGCCGCCGCACCGATCTGGAGAGCACCAGTCGCGGGGTGGCCCTGCTGGCCGCCCGCCAGGCGGGGCAGGTGGCGGATCTGGAGGCCTGGCGGCAGGTGCCCGGGGAGGAGCCGCCCCGCCAGTTCCAGCCGCAGCTGGGCGCGGCCGAGCGTCAGCGCTGGCTGGGCCGCTGGCAGGAGGCCCTGGGCCGCAGCCTCGCCTGGCACACCCCCGCCGCGGCCTCCAGCCCGTCAGCCTCGGACGCACCGGCCTCCAGCCCCCCCGTCCGCCAGTCCTGATGACCGCCCCCGCCGCCGCTGCCAGTACCGCTGCCCACCCCCGCTTCGATCTGCTGGTGATCGGCGCCGGGGCCAGCGGTGCCTCGATCGCCTTCGAGGCCGCCCGCCGCGGGCTGTCGGTGGCGCTGGTGGAGGGCCGCGACATCGCCAGCGGCACCAGCAGCCGCAGCACCAAACTGCTGCATGGAGGCGTGCGCTATCTGGAGCTGGCCTTCCGCCGCTTTGACCGGCGTCAGCTGCTGCTGGTTCGCGAGGCCCTCGCCGAGCGCGGCCACTGGCTGGAGGCGGCGCCGTTCCTGGCCCGTCCCCTGGAGCTGCTGCTGCCCACCCGCCAGCCGCTGGCCAAGCTCTATTACGGCGCCGGCCTGGCGCTCTACGACGCCCTCGCCGGCCGCAGCAGCATCGGCGCCAGCCGCTGTGTCCCGTCGGCGGAGGTGCAGCGGCGGCTGCCCCAGCTCGCCCCCGGCCACGGCGGTGTGGCCTACAGCGACGGCCAGTTCGACGATGCCCGCCTCAACCTGCTGCTGGTGCGCAGCGCGGTGGCCCTGGGGGTGCGGCTGTGGACCCGGGCGCCGGTGGTGGAGCTGCTGCGCGACGCTGCGGGGCAGCTCAACGGCGCGGTGCTGCAGCAGAACGACGGCAGCACCCTGCGGCTGCAGGCCGGGGTGGTGCTGAACGCCACCGGCATCGGTGCGGATGCCATCAGGCGGCTGGCCCAGGCCGATGCCGCCCCTCGCCTGCAGGTGAGCCGGGGCGCCCATCTGGTGCTCGAGGCCGATCTCTGCCCCGGTGGCACCGGCCTGCTGGTGCCGTCCACCGACGACGGCCGGGTGCTGTTCGTGCTGCCCTTCTACGGGCTCACTCTGGTGGGCACCACCGACAGCGCCTGCCCCAGGGAGGCGGCCGAGTGCCCCAGCGCCGCCGAAGAGGCCTACCTGCTCGACTACGTGCGCCGCTGGTTCCCGGCCCACGGCGAACCGGTGGTGGCCAGCCGCTGGGCGGGCGGGCGGCCGCTGCTGCTGCCGGAGGGCGGCGGCGCCGGCGGTACGGCCGGCATCGTGCGCGAACACACCGTGGAAACCCTGCCCTGTGGGCTGGTGAGCCTGATGGGGGGCAAGTGGACCACCTGCCGGCCGATGGCCCTCGATGCCCTGGCGGCGGCGGCCGAGCAGCTTGGCTGCCCGCTGCCGGCGCCACTGGGTGCCACGCCGATCCATGGGGCCGCGGCTGATGCTGCCAGCACCCGCAGACAGCTGGCGGCCCTGGAGCAGCGCCTGGGCGAGCGCCATCCGCCGGCCCTGGTGGCCCATCTGCTGGCCAGCCACGGCCTGGCTGCGGAGGCGGTGCTGGCCTGCGCCGCCGGGCCGGCGGACCTGGAGCCCCTCAGTGCCGTGATCCCCCTCACCGCAGCCGAAGTGCGCCACGCGGCCCGGCACGAGTGGGCCCGGGATCCGGCTGACGTGCTGGAGCGCCGCTGCCGGCTGGGCTTCGTGGACCGGGCCGAGGCCGAGCGCCTGCACGACCCAGTGCAGGAGTTGCTGCAGCAGGAGCTGCAAGGGGCGGCCCCGGCGCGGAGCTGAGTCCGCCGCCCCGGGGACCACCCGCCTCAGTCCTGGCTGGCTGGGCGGGATTCCCCGGCGGGCGGCTGGTCGTCCGCTCCCTCCTCCCGCACCAGCCACCAGAAGAAGCCGTAGGCGGGCAGATACACGAACCAGTCGCTGCCGGCGGGAGGGAATTCGCAGCCCCAGATCACCTCGCGCACCTGGCTGCCCTGCCAGGGGCTGAGGTCGAGGCGGGTGGCGGCTCCGGCGCCCGACACGTTGGCGGCGATCACCAGGGTCATCGATGCACTGGTGCGGGCGTAACAGAGCACGCTGGGGTGGTCGCTGGCGAGCAGGCTGAAATCCCCGTGGCGCAGTGCCGCCAGGGAGCGGCGGCTGCTGAGCATGCGCCGGTGCCAGTTGAGCAGTGACCCCGCCAGCTGCTGCTGCACCTCCACGTTCATCACCCGGTAGTCGTAGCCGGGGGCGGTGATCGGCGGCAGCACCAGCAGGGGGTCGGGGGCGCTGGAGAAGCCGCCGTTGCGATCCCCGGTCCAGGCCATCGGCGTGCGGTTGGGGTCGCGGTCGCGCAGGCCCGGCCAGTCGCCCATCCCCAGCTCGTCGCCGTAGTAGAGGCAGGGCATGCCCGGCAGGCTGTAGATGAGGCTGTTGAGCAGCATGTTGGGGCGGGGATCGCCGTTGAGCAGGGGCGCCAGGCGCCGGTTGATGCCCCAGTTCAGCCAGTGCCCCTCGGCGGTGGGGAAGCCGGCGCGGATCGCCTCCACCACCGATTCATCCACCAGGTGGCCGTCCCCCAGCCAGAGTTCGTCATGGTTGCGCAGGGGCAGGGCCCAGCGGCAGCCCGGCACCAGCTCCTGGGCATGGGCCAGGCAGGCGCCCAGTTCCGCCACCTGGCCCTGCGCCAGGGCGGCGAACAGCTGGGCGGTGAGCACGAAATCGAAAGCGGCGTGCAGCTCCCCCTCGGCCAGGTAGGGGGCTGATTCGCCCACCGGCTGGATCGCCTCGGCCAGCAGCAGCACGTCGCGGCCGCAGGCCTGCACGTGCTGCCGCACCCGTTGCAGGAAGGCATGGGTCTGCGGCAGTCCCTCGCAGCGCGTGCCCTCCTCCTCGCAGAGGAAGGGCACGGCATCGAGCCGGAACCCGTCCACCTCCAGCTCCAGCCAGAAATCCACCACGCTGAGCATGGCTGCCTGCACCGCCGGGTTGGCGTAGTTGAGGTCGGGCTGATGCCGGAGGAAGCGGTGCAGGAAGTACTGCCGGGCCACCTCGTCCCACTCCCAGTTGGAGCGCTCGAAGTGGCGGAAGAGCACCGGCGCTTCGGCGTAGCCGCGGTCGTGGTCGCGCCACACGTAGAAGTCGCGCTCGGCGCTGCCGGCAGCGGCCCAGCGGGCCCGCTGGAACCAGGGGTGCAGCACGCTGGTGTGATTGAGCACCAGATCGAGGATCACGCGGATGCCACGGGCGTGGGCCTGGCCGATCAGCTGCACCAGGTCATCAAGGTTGCCGAGGTCGGGATGGATCCCCGTGAAGTCGGTGATGTCGTAGCCCCCGTCCCGCAGCGGCGAGGGGTAGATCGGCGTCAGCCAGATGGCGTCGATCCCCAGCCACTCCAGATAGGAGAGGCGGGCGGTGACCCCGGCCAGATCACCGATGCCGTCCCCGCTGGCGTCGTTGAAGCTGCGCGGCATCAGCTGGTAGATCACGCATCCCTCCCACCAGTGCCTGGGCTGGTCCGCCATCAATGCCTTGCCATCGGGGGGTCTGTGGTTCGGTCTAGGCAGAACGGATCAGCCTGCCAACAGGCTTGACCTCAGCAGCGCCGGCCGCTGCTTTGCTGGAAGCGGTGCTCGTGGTGCGGCTCCCAGCCCAGCCGCAGGTCGTCGCCGATCGCCTGGTTGCCGTCGCAGGTCCAGCGCAGCTGTCCCTGGGCGCTCTCCAGCAGCAGCTGCTGGCTGGCGCCGTGCCACTCCCGGCTCAGCACCCGCACCGGCAGCCCGCCGCCGCCGCTCATGGCCTGCAGATGTTCCGGGCGGACGGCCACCACGGTGCCGTCGGCCTGGGGCAGCAGGTTGATCTGGGGGCGGCCGATGAAGCCGGCCACGAACAGGTTGGCGGGGTGGTGGTAGAGATCCCGTGGGCTGCCGCACTGCTGCAGCCGGCCCTGCCGCAGCACGGCGATGCGGTCGGCGATGCCCATCGCCTCCTGCTGATCGTGGGTCACGTACATCGCCGGGGCGCGGCCGCCGCTGAGGATTGCCCGCAGCTGGGGTCTGAGCTCCTCGCGCAGCTGCGCATCGAGGTTGCTCATCGGCTCATCGAGCAGCATCAGCTCGGGTTTGCGCAGCAGGGCCCGGGCCAGGGCCACCCGCTGGCGCTGGCCGCCGGAGAGCTGGGCCGGGCGGCGACGGCGCAGGTCGCCGAGCTGCAGCAGCTCCAGCACGGCCGCCAGATCGCGCTGGCGCTGCTCCGGGGCCACCCCGCGCAGCTCCATCCCCAGCGTGAGGTTGCGCTCCACATCGAGGTGGGGGTAGAGGGCGTAGCTCTGGAACACCATCGCCACCCGCCGCCGGGCCGGGGCCTGGCGGGTGATGTCGCGTCCGGCCAGCAGGATGCGGCCGCCGTCGCAGGGATCGAGGCCGGCGATCACCCGCAGCACGGTGCTCTTGCCGCAGCCGCTCGGACCCAGCAGGGCCAGGCACTCGCCCGCCGCCACCTCCAGATCGATGTCCGTGAGGATCACCCGCTCGCCGATGCGGCGCCCCAGGCCCTCCAGGCGCAGGCAGCTGGCGGCGTCGGCGCTGGCGGCGTCAGTGGCAGCGGCGGAGGGGGCTGGAAGCGCGGTCATGGTGTGGCAGTCATGGCGTGGCAGTGGGGTCGGGGCTGGCGGGATCGTGGATCCCGGGACGGGGGCATCCCGGCGGTGGCGGCCTCATCCCTTGATCGCGCCCTGGGTGAGGCCGGCCACGATCTGGCGCTGGAACAGCAGCAGCAGGGCCAGCAGGGGCACACTGCCCAGCACCGTGGCGGCGGCGAAGGCGCCGTAGGGCACGGTGTACACCGAGGACCCGGCGATGCGGGCCATGGCCGGAGCCAGGGTGAGCAGCTCACTGCGACTGATCCAGGTGAGGGCGATCGGGAATTCGTTCCAGCTGAACAGGAACACCAGCAGGCCGGTGCTCACCACCGCCGGACCCATCAGCGGCAGCAGGATCCAGCGCAGCCGCTGCCAGAGGCTGAAGCCCTCCAGCACGGCGCTCTCCTCCAGCTCGCCGGGCAGTTCGGCGAAGGCCGCCTGCAGCAGCAGCACCGCCAGGGGCAGCTGCAGCCCGGCATAGGGCAGACAGAGGGCCAGCAGGTTGTTGGCCAGGCCGAGCTGGCGGGCCGCCTGCAGCAGCGCCAGGAACAGCAGCACGTAGGGGAACACCGCCGCCGCCAGCAGGCCGCCCCCCACCAGCCAGCGCAGCAGGCCGCCGCGGTGGCTGAGGGCATAGGCGCAGGGGATCGCCAGCGCCAGGGTGAGCAGGGTGCTGAGGGCGCCCACCACGCTGCTGTTGAGCAGGTAGCGCCAGAAGGGTGGATCGCCGCCGAGCACGGCGCCGTAGTTGGCCAGGGTCCAGCCGCCGCCCAGGCCGGCGGCGCCGGCGAGCAGGGCTTCGGGGGTGCGCAGGGAGGTGTAGAGCTGCCAGAGCATGGGCCCCAGGCTCCAGAGCAGCAGCAGCGCCACCAGGCCCGTGCGCGTACCGGCCCTCATGCCCGCACCTCCGCCTGGCGGCGCCAGACCAGCAGCGCCGCGGCCCCCGCCAGCAGCAGCAGGAACATGCCCAGCATCACCGTGGCGCTGTAGCCGAAATCGAGGAAGCGCATGGCGTTGAGGTAGGCGTAGAGCGCCAGGCTCTCGGTGCTGCTGGCCGGACCGCCGCCGGTGAGCACGGCGATCAGGTCGAACACCCCCAGCGCCTGGGCCAGGCGGAACAGCAGCACGATGAAGACGTAGGGACGCAGCAGGGGCAGGGTGATGCGCCGCAGACCCTGCCAGGGGGTGCCGCCCTCGAGGGCGAAGGCCTCGTAGAGATCGTTCGGGATCATCTGCAGCCCGGCCAGCAGCAGCAGGGCCACGAAGGGGGTGGTCTTCCAGACATCCGCCATCACCGTGGCCATCCAGGCCAGCTGCGGGGACGCCAGGAAGGGCACGCTGGCCAGCCCCAGCCCCTGGAGCAGGCCGTTGATCGGGCCGTAGGGATCGTTGAAGATCCAGCGCCAGCCCAGGGCCATCACGGTGGTGGGCAGGGCCCAGGGCAGCAGCGCCAGGCTGCGCACCACCCCCCGGCCCCGCCAGCGCTGGTGCAGCAGCAGGGCGATCGCCAGGCCCGCCACCAGCTCCAGTGCCACCGACGCCGCCGCGAAGCGCAGGGTCTGCCAGGCGTCCTGCCAGAAGCGGCCGTCGGCCAGCAGCCGCTCCCAGTTGAGCGGTCCCACAGGCACCGTCTCCAGCCCGGTGAACACCGACTGGGCCTGCAGGCTCAGCCAGGCGTAGTCGAGCAGGGGCCACACGAACACCGCCAGCAGCAGCAGCAGGGCCGGGGCCATCAGCAGCAGGTGGCTCATCGCCCCGGCTCCGTTGGCTGCTGGCCGCGGCGGCGGGCCTGGCCACTGGCGCGCAGCAGCAGATCGCTCTCACGGCCGGCCCGGGCCATGGCGACGGCCGGATCGCCGCGGCCGGTGATCAGGCCGCTGAGCTGGCGCTGCAGGATGTCGCTGAGCTGGGCGTAGCCGGGGTTGAGCGGCCGCAGCACCGCCTGCTCCAGGGCCTGGCGCAGCTCGGGCAGCAGCGGTCGCTCGGCCACCAGCTGCGGGTCGTCGAACAGGGCGGTGAGGGTGGGGGTGTAGCCGTAGCGGGTCACCAGCTGGCGCTGGCTGGCCTCGCCGGTGAGGGCCGCCAGCGCCTCCACCGCCGCCTCGGGATGGGGGCTGCCGCTGAGCAGCGACAGGCCCCAGCTGCCCTGGGTGGCGGCATGGGGCGCGCCAGGTTCGGCCACCATCGTGGTGACGCCCACGCGGCCGGCCACGGCACTGCCGTCGCGCTGCAGTTCCTGCCAGGCGTAGGGCCAGTTGCGCAGGAAGGCCGCCTCCCCCGCCTCGAAGCTCTGCAGGGCCTCGGGTTCGGCGAAGTTGGCCACCGCCCGGGGACTGATCCCCTCGCGCACCAGCTGCTGCAGCCAGCCCGCCGCCCGCGCAGCCGGCTGGCCGGCCAGCCCGAAGCCGGACGCGTCCGCCCCCCACTGCCCCCCGAAGCCGCTGATCAGTTCCAGGAACACGCAGCTCAGGCCCTCGTACTGGCGGCCCTGCCACACGTAGCCCCAGCGCACCCGGCCCTGCTGCTGCAGGCGCCGGGAGATCGCCACCAGCTCGTCCGGGGTGCGCGGGGGGGCCGCCATCAGGTCGGTGCGCCAGTAGAGCAGGCCCATGTCGGCCACCAGGGGCAGCCGGTAGAGGCGGCCGTCGATGCGGTTGCCGGCGCGGGCACCGCTCACCAGGGGCTCGAGGGCTTCGGGTCCGAGCCAGCCATCGAGGGGCTGCAGCCAGCCGGCCGCGGCGTACTTGGCCGTCCAGGTGACGTCCATCAGCAGCAGGTCGTAGGGGCTGTCGCCCAGCAGCAGGCTGCTGATCGCCAGGTCCGACACCGCGTCGGTCTCGAAGGGGCCGCGGGTGACGGCGATGCGCGTGGTGCGGTGGCTGCGGTTGAACTCGGCCACCAGGTCGGCGGTGGCGTCGGCGAAAGGGGCCGGCATCAGTACCCGCACCACGGTGGCTGGTCGGGCCCAGGCCCAGCTCAGCAGGCCGACGACCAGGGCCAGCAGCAGCCCCAGGGCGATTGGCGCCGGCCGACCGCCGGGCGCCTGCCGCGGCAGCGGCGGGCTCAAAGCGCGCGCAGGGCTCCCAGCTGTTCCTCGGCCCAGTGCTGCACGGTGAACGTCTCCACGGTGCCGGTCATGGCGGCCATGCGCTCTCGCTGCTCCTGGGCCGGCATCTCCAGGGCCGCCAGGATCGCCCGGTCCATGCTGTTGTGGGAGTAGGGGTTGGTGAGCAGGGCCTGCTCCAGTTCCACCGACACGCCGGTGAACTCGGAGAGCACCAGCGCGCCGCCGCGACCCTGGCGCACGGCGACGTATTCCTTGGCCACCAGGTTGAGGCCGTCGCGCAAAGGGGTGATCCAGCAGACGTCGGCCTCGCTGAACCAGGCCAGCAGCTCTTCATAGGGAACCCTCCGGGTGGAGAGGCGGATGGGGGTCCAGTCGATGCGCCCGAAGCGGCCGTTGATGCGGCCCACCATCTCCTCCACCGAGCGCTGGATGTCCTCGTAGATGCGCATGCCGCTGGCGGCGGCCACGCAGGCCAGGAACAGCTCCACCTTGCCGTGCCAGTGGGGATGCTGCTCGAGCAGACGCTCGTAGGCCAGCAGCATCTCCTCGTTGCCCTTGGTGTAGTCGACCCGCGAGGCCGAGAGGATCAGCTTGCAGCCCTCGTGCTGGTCGGCGATCTGGGTGGCCGTGGCGCGCACCTCCTCGCTGGCGGCGATGGCGCGCAGGGCTTCCGGGGAGGTGCCCACCGGCGAGGCCAGCAGATGCACCCGGCGGCCGGCGTGCTCCAGCCAGGGCACCGCCGTGGGTTCGGCAAGGGCACAGCCCACGCGGCGGAATTTGGCATCCACCGGCACGGGATCGCCGCCCAGCACCCCGCGCAGGTTCATGGCGTTGCGGGCGAAGTTGTTGGCATAGCGGGGGATGTGAAAGCCCACCAGGTCGCAGCTCAGCAGGCTGTCGAGGATGGCGTCACGCCAGGGCAGGATGCTGAAGACGTCGTTGGAAGGAAACGGCGTGTGGTGGAAGAAGGCGATGCGCACATCGGGGCGCTGTTCACGGATGTAACCGGGGGTCAGCCAGAGGTTGTAATCGTGAATCCAGATCGTTGCGCCCTCGGCGGCTTCTTCGCAGGCTGCGCGGGCGAAGGATCGGTTCACCTCTTCGAAGATGGGCCAGTCGGAGTTGTCCACGCTGAACAGCCCAGGAAAGCTGTGCAGGATCGGCCAGAACGACTCCTTGGAGGTGACGTGATAGAAGCTGGAGATCTGCTCAGGGGTGAGCGGCAGGCGGCGCAGGCTGAAGCTCTGGCCGTCCTTGTCGATGCTCAGGCGCTCATCGGCGGCGCTGGCCGCCTCGGCATCTTCCCGCCAGGAGATCCAGGTGCCTGCCCGCTCTTCATGGAAGAGATTGCGCAGGGTGGGGATGATGCCATTGGGACTTTTCTGGTCCACCCATTGGCGCTGGCCGTCGGCATCAATGCGCTCGTCATAGGGCGAGCGGTGATAGACGAGAACGAACTTGCTGCTGCCACTGGTCATGGCTGTTTCGGCTGCAAGTTGATGGCCTGGTGAAGGGGTGGGGATGGGGCTGATCTTGGTGGTGGATCGTTCCTGCAACTCAGTGCTCATAATTTTGTTCCCCGCTTTTGATCTGTTGTGTTATTGATCAATTGGTGCCGGTGGAGGGCTGTTCTGCGTGCCGCGGATGTGACCTGATTGTTTTCAGAAAAAGCTCTGCAGAGCTGACTCAGCAAGCCCTCTTGTCTAAGCATTTTCCCTTATACCACGAAAGTGGCATCTTGTCAAGCAGCTTATGTCACGTTTCGGGCTGAAAGCCTAACGCTGGCGCAGGATCTCGGCGTCTGCTCCGCACCATCACGGCCGCCGCCGGGCCAGGAGGGATGATCAGGGCTGGGTTCTACCCCGGCCCGCCGCCTCCCTGCTGCATGCTGTCGGTCTTCCAAGCGCTCAACAGCTGCCTGCAGGCGGCGATGGAACGGGCCTTTCCGCCCGCTGCCGGCGCGGATCCGCGCCCGCCACTGGATCCCCAGCTGGCGGCGGCCAGCAAGCCCGAGTTCGGCGACTTTCAGGCCAACGGGGCCCTGCCCCTGGCCAGGCCGCTGCGCCAGCCGCCCCGCCAGATCGCGGCGGCGATCGTGGCGCAGCTGGCGGCGGACAGCAGCTTCAGCGACCTCTGCCAGCCACCCCAGATCGCCGGGCCGGGCTTCATCAACCTCAGCGTGCGCCCCGAGCGGCTGGCGGCGGAGGTGGCGGCCCGGCTCGCCGACCCGCGCCTGGGAGTGCCCATGGCCGCCCCGGGGGAGGGCGGGCCGGTGATCGTGGACTTCTCCAGCCCCAACATCGCCAAGGAGATGCACGTGGGGCACCTGCGCTCCACGATCATCGGCGACTGCCTGGCGAGGGTGCTGGAGTTCCGCGGCCACCGGGTGCTGCGGCTCAACCATGTGGGCGACTGGGGCACCCAGTTCGGCATGCTGATCACCCATCTCAAGCAGGTGGCGCCGGAGGCCCTCGACACCGCCGGTGCTGTGGATCTGGGCGATCTGGTGGCCTTCTACCGCCAGGCCAAGGCCCGCTTCGATGCCGACGACGCCTTCCAGGCCAGGGCCCGCGAGGAGGTGGTGAAGCTGCAGGGGGGGGATCCGCTGTCGCTGAAGGCCTGGGGGCTGCTCTGCGACCAGAGCCGCCGCGAGTTTCAGAAGCTCTACGACCGGCTCGACATCCGCCTCAGCGAGCGCGGTGAGTCGTTCTACAACCCCTGTCTGCAGGCGGTGGTGGACGACCTGCGGGACGCCGGCCTGCTGGTGGTCGACGACGGCGCCGGTTGCGTCTTCCTGGAGGGGGTGAGCGGCAAGGACGGGGCACCGCTGCCCCTGATCGTGCAGAAGCGCGATGGCGGCTTCAATTACGCCACCACCGACCTGGCGGCGATCCGCTATCGCCTGGCGCCGCCGCCCGCGGGCGATGGCGCCAGGCGGGTGATCTATGTCACCGATGCCGGCCAGGCGGCCCACTTCGCGGGGGTGTTCCAGGTGGCCAGGCGGGCCGGCTGGATCCCGGCCGGGGCGCGCCTGGAGCACGTGTCCTTCGGGCTGGTGCAGGGCGATGACGGCAAGAAGCTCAAGACCCGCGCCGGAGACACCGTGCGCCTGCGGGACCTGCTGGATGAGGCCGTGGAGCGCGCCGAGGCCGATCTGCGCCGCCGCCTCCGCGAAGAAGAGCGCAGTGAAGACGAGGCCTTCATCCAGCAGGTGGCCACCACCGTGGGGCTGGCGGCGGTGAAGTACGCCGATCTCTCCACCAACCGCAGCACTAATTACCAGTTCAGCTTCGATCGCATGCTGGCCCTGAGCGGCAACACGGCGCCCTATCTGCTCTATGCGGTGGTGCGCATCGCCGGCATGGCCCGCAAGGGTGGTGATGGGGCCGCTGCCGGAATCGGGGCTCGCGCTTCGCAGCAGCCCGCCGAGCTGAGCTTCAGCGAACCCCAGGAGTGGGCACTGGTGCGGGAGCTGCTGAAGTTCGATGCCGTGATCGCCGAGGTGGAAACCGAGCTGCTGCCCAACCGGCTGTGCAGCTATCTGTTCGAGCTCAGCCAGGTGTTCAACCGCTTCTACGACCAGGTGCCGGTGCTCAGGGCCGAGGAACCGGCCCGCAGCTCGCGCCTGGCCCTCTGCCGGCTCACGGCCGACACCCTCAAGCTCGGCCTGGGGCTGCTGGGGATTCCCACCCTGGAGCGGATGTAAAGGATGCTGTTAGATCCAACTGAATCGGAGCAGAAAGAAACAGCAGCAGCCTGGCACAGTGGCGGAAGAGATTGCAATCAGCTTACGCATGGCCTTCTGTGCACATCAGGACATAAAGTATAATGCATCAAGTAGCGATGTCCTGCCTTCACCAGGTTTTTCCTGCCGTGTCAGCCGTTGCGGCTTTGGTTGTCTGGTTCTAAGTTTGGATTCAGAAAACGTGCAGCGTTGAAAGGCACCACTCGCTCTACGAGCGCAGGCTTCTGCACGGCAGTCTGTACGGCAGATTGATGGGCCAAATCCCCACCCGCAGGTTCAGTGCCAGACCATGGCGGCTATCCCCTGCTGCCGCATCTTCTTGATGTTGCAGCCGTGGCATCAGCGTTGCTGCCCACAGTGCCTTGCGTTCTCCCCGCACACGCGGGGATGGCCCGTGGCTCCTGGCGCACCCCATAGGCATTGCCGTTGTGGGGAAGGAAGCGTTCCCGCAGCCACTCGCTGTGGCCATCCAGAGCACCGTTTCGCTTCGGCTTTCCCTAGGGCGACCGGCCGCCTTGGCCATCCGGCGCCGGCCTCAGCCAGCTGCGGTGACGCCAAAGATCCTCCGAACATCCCCTGGGGTTGCCAACGCCGCATCCCGGGAGCTCAGCTCCAGAAGGCACAGCATTGCAAGCTGCGCTGATGACAAGGCGAGCAAGACGGTCAGTCCGTGAGAAGCCTCAGCAGGTCAGGGAGAACGCGATGAGCGCCGCCGAGGCCAGCGGCGCGAGCGAGCGAATGTGGTTCATGGGGATCCACTCACGCTGGTAGACCTCCCAGCAGCCCGCCCCTTCGGCGCTGTCGGGATCAACACGGTCCAGACGATTGTTACGCGGCACGTGGTAGGTGATCGTGGTCACGATGACGCTGGCGATGTAGATCCCTCCGGCACTCAGGCGCAGGCTGGAGCCCGGTTGTTCGAGGTGCATCCCGGCGAGCAGCATCATCCCGAGGCAGGCCGCGCCGGTGCCGAACAGCAGCAGCATGAACAGCGGCGAGGGAGCCGCCCTGTTAATCGACTGCATCGCGGCAATCCCTTGGGCTGGCGGCAGCCGTTTCAGCCCTTCCATGGTGAAGTTCGAGAAGGTGAAGAGCGCACCGCCCGCGGCGGCGGTGCCTACCGCGCAGATGATGATCAGCACGGTCATGGGGCCAACGTCTCCAGCTGCCAGGCGCCTGACGCGGCCGTGTCCTTGGCGTAATCGGCGAAGTCGCGGGCTGGGCGTCCCAGCGCCCGCAAGACGCCATCCGCAGTGCGGGAGCTGCGGCCATCGAGCACCTCGCTGAGCAGCCCGGCGAGGTGGGTGGCATCCGCTGCCGGCATCCCGTGGGCTCCCAGCTCGGCGCCGAACTCCTCGGCGCTCAGCGGCACGTAGCGCACCTCGCGGCCGATGGCGGCACTGAGCTCGTTGGCGGCTTCGGCGATGGTGAGCAGGCGAGGGCCCGTCAGTTCGTAGAGCTCGCCGATGTGGCGGTCGTCGGTGAGCGCCGCAACGACGACGTCGGCGATGTCGTCGGCGTCGACGAACGGTTCGGCGGTGTCACCGGCTGGCATCCCGAGAACGCCGTGGCGCACGGAGTCGGCGAAGTTCTCGTCGAAGTTCTGGTTGAAGAAGGCGCAGCGCACGATCGTCCAATCGGCCCCCGAGTTCTGCAGGTAGCGCTCGGCCCGCTGGGCACCCGCCTCGCCGCGGCCGGAGAGCAGGACGAGGCGCCGCACGCCGCGCTCGACGGCAAGGCGAGCAAACGCGTCGACTGTCTCGGCTGCCCCGGGCAGCGCCAGGTCGGGAAAGTAGGTGATGTAGGCGGCGGCGACGCCGGCGAGGGCTGGGGCCCAGGTGCTGTCGTCCTGCCAGTCGAAGCGTGGCTGCGTGGAGCGGGAAACGGGGCGAACCCGCCGACCCTGAGCGATGAGCCTGTCCGTGACGCGGCGACCGGTCTTGCCGCTCGCTCCGATCACCAGGGTCGTTTCGTTGGGAAGGGTGCTTGGCATGAGCTGGATGAAATGGTGGTGGTTTCCCCTTATGGCACGGGGCACCCGAACCTCTTGAGGGTGTATTCAGATCCTCGGCAGGAACCTCCGGTCGGACCATCGCCGAGGTGCTCAGATCCATACGCGAGCGTCCAGCCGATACCCTGCGAGGTATGGACTTGTTCGGTGGCTTGCTCGACGGTCCGCGGGCGCGTGGAGCCTTTGCGCTGCGCTCCGTGATGAGTCCGCCGTGGTCGCTCAGGATCCTTGCCGAGTCCCCGATCACGGTGCTGGCGATCGTGCGCGGGCATGCCTGGGTCATCCCCGACAGAAGCGATCCCGTGCGCCTCGGTGTGGGCGACGTTGCCGTGACCCGTGCGCCGGACCACTACACCGTGGCGGACCACCCGGCGACCATGCCCGAGATCGTGATTCACCCCGGCCAGCGCTGCTGCAACCGCGACGGGAAGTCGCTTGAGCAGGAGCTGATGCACGGCGTTCGAACCTGGGGGAACGACCCGAACGGTTCGACGCTGATGCTGGTGGGCGCCTATGAGTCGACCAGCGACATCAGTGATCGGCTGCTGCGTGCTCTGCCACCGGTGCTGACGCTCTCCCACGACTCCTGGGACTCGCCCCTCGTCAGCCTGCTGTGCGACGAGATGGAGAAGGAGGCACCTGGCCAGGCGGCCGTTCTCGACCGGCTGATCGATCTCCTGCTGATCGCGATCCTGCGCGCCTGGTTCACACGACCCTCAGCCGCCGCGCCCACGTGGTACCGGGCACAGAGCGACCCGGTGGTCGGCCGCGCCCTGCAGGTGATGCATCAGCATCCGGCGTTTCCCTGGACGCTGGCGAAGCTGTCGCTCGAAGTCGGGGCTTCACGAGCCGCGCTCTCCAGACGTTTCCAGGACGTCGTCGGGGAGTCGCCCATGAAGTTTCTCACAAGCTGGCGACTCGCCCTCGCCGCGGACATGCTCTGCGACCCGGAGGCCACAGTCGGCACGGTTGCCAACGCCTTGGGCTACAGCACGCCGTTCGCGCTGAGCACAGCCTTCAAGCGGGTCCGCGGAATCAGCCCGCAGGAGCACAGGGTGCGTTCGTTAACGCACTCTTGAGGCAGGGCCGGGATCCGACCCTGCCCTCGCTGATGGCCCCCCGGCATGACGTGAGGTTCCCTGAGCTCCTTCAGGTTGTGCAGGAAAGCGCCATGGTTGCAGAGCCACCCTGATCCAGCTGATGGGCGTAGTGGTCCGTTTAACAGGCTGGTCAGGGTGCTGAACAGAAGGCCAAGCCGCCAGGCAACGGCAGTGTGGGGAGCGGGAGTGTGGGGAATTGCTTCTTCCTTCAGGTGATCGTTGTGGTTACTGCCTTCTGCTGCGGCGTCAACCGGCGTTTGGTATCAGGGGGCTGGTCATCGTTGGACAGTCTGGTGGTCATGGCGTGACCCTTATCGACTTGACCTTGAAACCGGGGGAACCCCAGTCCTGCTGGCAGTCCAATGCCAGGAATGATGACGGGGCGATCAGGGACCACGCTCCACCACCGATGCTGATCCAGTCGGATCAACAGCCTGCAGCCGAGAGATCATGCACCAGTCACCGCGCGGAAGAAAGTGCACGCTGCAAAGTTGCATGATAACCAGTTCAGTTCCTTGTCGTTAATCAAGGAGGGCAAGTTCAGCTTTCCTAGCCCGGCATTCCAGTTCAGACAGCGCCATCAAATTTCTTTCCGAAGAACCAATCCATGCAATCCATGCAATCCATGCTCTGTTGCACGATCGCTGATGACCATCACGAAGACGCGGCAGTGGATTGTGCGAGCGCAGGCGCGCCAATGCCGGGTGGTCTCACTCTCTGTCCGAACATGGTGCCCAAGGGGCCGGTTTGCCTGAGCGGCAGCTGGCCCCGGTTCTCGACGACTCAGCAGCTGCTGAGGGCTTCTTCAGGGCTGGACCCGCCGCCCCCGCCAAAGCGCCCGCGGCGATGGCGCCTAACCCTGCCCAGGCTGAACGCCGACCTCAGGCTCTTGAGCGTGCCGCCGCGGCTACGGCTGGGGAACAAGCCTGGCGGCGCCGAAGGTGGCATTGAAGCGCCGGCACCAGATCACGGCCGATTCGAACTCGTCGGTCTGGATCTCCGGGGGAACGGCATAGCTCTGGGCGCCGCTGGTGCTCTGCAACCGCGCCAGCACCACGTAGTCCCCCTCGTTGATCGGGAACGCCGGAGGTGTGGTGGAACCGATCACATCGGCGGAGCGATGCAGGGCCACCACCAGATCGGGTCCGCTGCTGGAGGTGCTGAAGGCCTCATCCAGCTCCAGCGTCGTGCTGCCGTCCTGCTGCAGCAGACGGGCCGTGCCGGTGGTGGGATGCTCGCCATCCACGAAGGCCCCGGAACGCTGCATCCCCGCCTGCGGATCAGCCTCCATGGCGGCGCTGTCGGTGGCGGTGGCCGCCGGGCTGCTCTGGGCGGTGGATTTCTGGCCTTCCCCGCAGCCGCTCAGGGCCGCCCCCGCCAGGGCCAGGGCCAGCAGGCAACCCAGGGCCGGCACCCGCCGGGTCAGCTTCCCATCGTGTGCAGCGTTCATGGACGGCGGTGGGAGGGGGGACGCCCTCACCCTATTGATGCCCTGCCGTTCCGCTCTGGCCGGGAGCGGCGTCATTCCTAGGCTGCCCTTCCCGCCCCGGCCCTGCCCCTGTGACCAGCCCCTTCCCCCCGGCGCGCCAGGAGGTGGAGACCCTGAAGGCCTACAGCGCTCCGCTGGAGGGGCGGCGAGGCCTGCTGCGGCTCGATTTCAACGAGAACACCATCGGCCCCAGCCCCAAGGTGGCGGCGGCCCTGCGGGCGATCCCCGCCGATCACATCGCCATCTATCCCGAATACCAGGGCCTGCGCGAGGCCGTGGTGGCCAACCTGGGCCTGCCCCTCAGCCCGGATCAGATCGGCCTGTTCAACGGCGTGGATGGGGCGATCCACGCCATCTTTCATGCCTATGGCGACCGCGGCGAGACGCTGCTCACCACCAGCCCCACCTTCGGCTACTACACCCCCTGTGCGCGCATGCAGGGGATGGGGATCGAGGCGATCCCCTACGAGGGGCCGCAGTTCAGCTTTCCGCTGGCAGCCATCCGCCACACCCTGGTGGACGAGCCCTGGCCCAGCCTGCTGCTGATCTGCAACCCCAACAACCCCACCGGCACCCGCCTGGCGCCCCAGGCGATCCTGGAACTGGCCGCCGCGGCGCCCCACACCCTGGTGGTGGTGGATGAGCTCTACGAGGCCTTCAGCGGCGACAGCGTGCTGCCCCTGGCCGACTTCGCCGCCACCCCCAACCTGGTGGTGCTGCGCTCCCTGGCCAAGACGGCCGGGCTGGCCGGGCTGCGCATCGGCTTCGCCATCGGCGCCGCGCCGGTGGTGGAGCGCATCAGCCGCGTCACCGGTCCCTACGACATCAACAGCTTCGCCGTCACCGCCGCCTTCGCCGCCCTGGCCGACCAGGCCTACACCGATGCCTACGTGGCCGAAGTGAAGGCCGCCCGCCGCTGGCTGCTGGCCCGGCTTGAGGCCGCGGGCGTGCGCCACCATGCCGCCGGCGGCAACTACCTGCTGATCTGGCCGGCGGCGCCGGTGGCCGCGGTGGAGGCCCGCCTGCGCCAGGCCGGCATCCTGGTGCGCTCGATGGCCGGCAAGCCCCTGATCGAGGGTTCGCTGCGGGTGAGCGTGGGCACCACCGAGCAGATGGGCCGCTTCTGGGCCGCCTATCAGGCCGCTGACCTCAGCGCATCACCTTGATCACCGGGCCTTCGCCGAGGCTGGTGGAGAGGTTGAGGGTGCGGCCGGTGCGCTGCACCGGGGTGCCGCCCATGGCCTGCAGGAAGGGCTCCACGCTGCCCTGATCGCAGCCGGCGGGCACGCTGCCGCTCACGTACTGCACCGGAATCACCACCCGCGGGCGCAGCTCTCGCACCACCTCGGCCGCCTCGGCGCCGTCGAACACCTTGGCGCCGCCGCCCACGCCGAGGATGAGCACATCCGGGCGGCTGAGCATCACCTTGTCGGAGGGGGTGAGGGGGCCGGCGGTGCCGCCCATGTGCACAAAGCTCAGACCACCCTGCTGCCAGCGCCACAGGGTGGCCTGCCCGAAGCGGCGGCCGCCCACACGGTCGCGGGGGGAGCCGATGCCCTCGATGCGCAGGCCGGACACCTGGAAGGTGCCGGGATCGGCGAGGAAGCGGCCTGCCGCCACCGGCGCCCCCTCATCCAGCAGCCGGCTGCTGGCCAGCACCACGCTGGCGTTCACCCGCGGCTCGCTCAGGCCGGTGGCGCAGGCCACCGCCTTGAAGGGGTTGAGCAGCACCCGGGCGCCGCCCCCCTGGATCAGCAGGGCGCTGTGGCCGTAGCTGGTGATCGACACGGCAGCGGCAGCGGCCGCCGGCGCCACCAGGGGCAGGATCGCGGCCGGCAGCCCCACGGTCGCGGCGGCAAGGGTGGGCAGCAGTCGCATCAGCGCAGCCTGGAAGGGCGCGACGCTACTGCAGGTGCCGGGGCGAACCCGCCGGCGGGGGACGCTCATCCGGTTGCCCGCCGCTCAGGCGGCCGCCTGGCGCAGGAAGTTGGCCAGCAGCGCATGGCCCGACTCGGTGAGCACGCTCTCGGGATGGAACTGCACCCCCTCGATGTGGGGGTGCTGGCGGTGGCGCAGGCCCATGATCGTGCCGTCCTCCAGCCAGGCGGTGATCTCCAGCTCCTCGGGCAGCGAGGCCCGCTCGGCGATCAGGCTGTGGTAACGGGTGGCGGTGAGCGGATTGGGCAGTCCGGCGAAGACGCCGGCACCGCCGTGCAGCACCGCTGAGGTCTTGCCGTGCATCAGCTCCGGGGCCCGCACCACCCGGCCTCCATACACCTGGGCGATCGCCTGATGCCCGAGGCACACCCCCAGGGTGGGCACGCTGGGGCTGAGCTGGCGCAGCACCTCCAGGCACACCCCCGACTGGTCGGGGTCGCCGGGGCCCGGCGAGATCACGATCGCCTCCGGCTTCAGTGCGCGGATCTGCTCCAGGCTGAGAGCGTCGTTGCGCTCCACCCGCAGCTCGGCCGCCAGGGGGTGCTGGGGGGCCAGTTCGCCCAGATACTGCACCAGGTTGAAGGTGAAACTGTCGTAGTTGTCGAGCACCAACAGCATCGGCCCCTTGCCTCAGCGCCCGGGCGGCGCCGCATGTGAACACCCATTCAAAGGCCGAGGCGCGCCAGCAGCGGCGGGGCCAGCAGCAGCACGGCGATCAGCAGGGAGGCCATCGCCCCCACCAGCACGGCGGCGGCGGCGCAGTCCTTGGCGATGCGGGCCAGGGGATGGAACTGACGGCCGATGGCCAGGTCCACCACCGCCTCGGTGGCGGTGTTGATCAGCTCCAGCACCAGCACCGCCGCCACCGTGAGCACCAGCACGGCCAGCTGGGGCGCCGGCAGCTGCAGCCACAGCCCCAGCCCGAACACCCCCCCGCCGGTGAGCACATGGATGCGGAAGTTGCGCTGGCTGCGGAAGCCGTACACCAGCCCCTGGGCGGCGTAGCGGAAGCTGGCGGGCAGATCGCTGGCCACCGTCCAGGCCCCCAGCCGCGCCGTGCGCCCCCGGCGCCTCAGCATCGGAGCCACGGCCCTGGGGCGGCTGGGCCGGTTGCGGGGGGCGTAGGGCTCGGGAGGAGGCAGAGGCAGCACATCACCCTTCATCGCCGGTTGAACCCTACCGCCGTCATCCCGGCTGACCAGGGCCGGTCAGCAAACGCTCCTGGCGCGCCAGCATCGCCTCCAGGCTGGCCTCGTCGGGATGGTCCCAGCCCAGCAGATGCAGCAGTCCGTGGCTGGCCAGGAACTGCAGCTCCCGCAGCAGGTCGTGGCCGTGGGCTGGTGCCTGGCGGGCGGCCGTCGGCAGCGCGATCACGATGTCGCCCAGTTCCAGTGGTTCCGCCTCGGCCGGGCCGGGCAGCGGCAGGGGCTGCAGCTGGTCCAGGCCGGTGTCGCGGGCGGCGAAGGCGAGCACATCGGTGGGGCCGCTCTGGCGGCGCCAGCGGGCGTTGAGGGCGGCGATGGCGCCGTCGTCCACAAGCCGGAGACCAAGGCTGTAGGCCGTTGCGCGCAGCTCCGGCTGCAGTCCCGGGCTCAGCTGCTGCAGCCAGCCGCCCAGCAACTGCCGCCAGAGCTGCTCACCGCTGCCGGGATCGAGCCAGGCGGCGGCGCCGTCAGAGTCTGCGGGCGCCGCCGCCTCGACGGCGAAGGCCAGGTCGAGGTCAAGGCCGGCGGCCACCTCAGCCACCGGGCAGCTGGGGCCTGCCCAGCCAGGCGATCAGGGTGATGAACACCACAAAGCCCGCCGCCGTGAGCCCGAAGTGGAGCAGGCTCTGGCGGCCCTTGCGCACCATGTTGCGCATCGCCAGCTTCACGAAACTGGCCTTCTCCGGTTCAGTCATCAGCGCCCCCGGCCACCGCCACGCCGGCGTGCAGCAGGCTCTGGATGAAGGGATCGAGGTCGCCGTCCATCACCCCCTGCACATCGGTGGTTTCGTGCTGGGTGCGCAGATCCTTGACCATCTGGTAGGGGTGAAACACGTAGTTGCGGATCTGGTTGCCCCAGGCCGCCTCCACCATGTCGCCGCGGATGTCGGCGATCTCCGAGGCCCGCTGATCCTGGGCGATCACCAGCAGCTTGGCCATCAGCAGCGCCATCGCCTTCTCCTTGTTCTGGAGCTGCGAACGCTCCTGGGTGCAGCGCACGAACAGGCCGGTGGGCACGTGCAGGATGCGCACCGCCGTCTCCACCTTGTTGACGTTCTGGCCGCCGGCACCGCCGGAGCGCGAGGTGGTGATCTCCAGATCCTTGTCGGGGATGTCGAGCTTCACGTCCTCATCGAGCTTGGGCATCACCTCCACGCCGGCGAAGCTGGTCTGGCGCTTGTCGTTGGCATTGAAGGGCGAGATCCGCACCAGCCGGTGGGTGCCCTTCTCGTTGCGCAGGTAGCCGTAGGCGTAGCGGCCCTCGATCTCGATCGTGCAGCTCTTGATGCCCGCTTCCTCCCCTTCGCTGAGCTCCGCCACGGTCACGGTCATGCCGTGGTCCTCGGCCCAGCGCGTGTACATGCGCAGCAGCATCTGGGTCCAGTCCTGGGCGTCGGTGCCGCCGGCGCCGGCGTTGATGCTGATCACGGCGCCCTCCTTGTCGTAGGGGCCGCTGAGCAGGCGCTCGAGCTCCCAGCGATCGAGTTCGCCGCGCAGGCGCTCCAGGCCCGTGGCCGATTCCTCCAGCAGGTCGCCGTCGGGTTCGAGCTCGAACAGCTCCACGCTGGCCTCGGCATCGCTCACCGCGGCCCGCCAGCGTTGCAGCTGCTCCAGTTGGGCCTTCACCTCATCGAGCTGACGCATGGTCAGCCGGGCCTGCTTGGGGTCGTCCCAGAAGCCGGGCTGCGCGGCCAGTTGCTCGAGGTCCCGCTGGCGTGCGCTCAGAGCCGGAACGTCAAAGACAGTCCTGGGCGTTGCCCAGGCGGTCGGTGAGCTCGGAGAGGTCGCGCTTGAAGTCGCTGAGGTCGCGTAGCGGCGTGAGGGTCACGGCGTTCTGGCCAGGAATCGTGATTCGACCGTATCAGCGCGGGCGGGGGCGGCGCGGCGGATCCGCACTTCTAGGATTCACCCACCCGTGGTGCGGCCCTGATGGCGGCGAAGGTCGAGATCTATACCTGGCGCTTCTGTCCCTTCTGCATCCGCGCCAAGGCGCTGCTGGATCGCAAGGGCGTGGCCTACAGCGAGTACGCCATCGATGGTGACCGCAACGCCCGCGCGGCCATGATCGAGCGGGCCGGCGGCCGCACCAGCCTGCCCCAGATCTTCATCGACGAGCTCGGCATCGGCGGCTGCGATGAGCTCCATGGCCTCGAGCGCAGCGGCCGGCTCGACGTTCTGCTGGCGGCCTGAGGCATGGTCAGCGCCCCCGCGGCGGGCGGCGTGGGCAGCGGCGCCCAGCTGTTCGTGATCGACCCGATTGAGCGCCTCAATCCCGCCAAGGACTCCAGCGCCGCCCTGATGCAGGCGGCCGAACGGGCCGGCCGGCCGGTGTGGGTCACCACCCCTGCGGAGCTCATGGCCCGCGCCCAGGCGGGTATGCCCGCCGGCGATGGCGGGGGGCACAGCGCCTGGGCCTGGGCCCGGCCCCTGCGCGCCCAGCCCTGGCACGAGCTCGGCGAGGCGGCGCTGCTGCCGCTGGCGGCCTTCGCCCACGTGTGGATGCGCAAGGACCCGCCCGTGGACGAGGCCTACCTCTATGCCACCCACCTGCTGGAGCTGGCTGCGCGCCGGGGCGTGACCGTGATCAACCGCCCCGCCGCTCTGCGGGCCTGGAACGAGAAGCTCAGCTCCCTGCGCTGGAGCCACCTGATGGCACCCACCCTGGTGGCCAGCCGGGTGGACACCCTGGCCGCCTTCACCGCCGAACAGGGCGATGTGGTGCTCAAACCCCTCGGCGGCCGGGCCGGCCAGGGGGTGGTGTTCGCCGCCGCCGGCACGCCCGGTCTGGGGGCCCTGCTGGAGCTGGTCACCGCCCAGCAGACCCTGCCGGTGATGGCCCAGGCGTTCCTGCCCGGGGTGAGTGCCGGCGACAAGCGGATCCTGCTGGTGAACGGCGAGCCGCTGGGGGCGGTGAACCGCGTGCCCAGCGGCGCCGAGTTCCGCAGCAACCTGGCCGTGGGCGGCCGGCCCGAGGCCACCGAGCTGAGCGAGGCGGAGCGGCGCATCTGCGCCACGCTGGCGCCGGTCCTGCGGGCCGAGGGGCTGTTCTTCGTGGGCATCGACGTGATCGACGGCCGCCTCAGCGAGATCAACGTCACCAGCCCCACGGGCATCCGTGAGGTGGAGCGCCTGGGCGGGGTGCCGCTGGCGGACCTCACGATCGAGCAGCTGCCCCCCGCCCCCTAGCCGCGGGCGTCCTCAGGGGCCGAGGGGCCCGCTGCTCCTGAGGGCCAGGCCGGCGCCGCAGCGGTGGCAGAAACGGGCGCCCGCCGGATGCTGACGCTCGCCGCAGCTGGAGCAGCCCGCCGGTTCGGCAGCGGCCCCTGCCGCGCCGCCATCGCCGCGGCCACGCCCCAGTTCGGCGGTGACGATGCCGGTGGGCACGGCGATGATGCTGTAGCCCAGCAACATCACTGCTGAGGCGGTGATCCGGCCCAGGGGAGTGATCGGCGCCACATCGCCGTAGCCCACCGTGGTGATCGTGACGATCGCCCAGTAGATGCCGGTGGGGATGCTGGTGAATCCCCCCGCTTCGCCCTCGATCACATACATCAGGGCGCCGATGATCACCACCAGGTTCACCATCATCAGCAGAAAGATCAGGATCTTGCGGCGGCTGGCCGCCAGAGCCTGCTTCAGCCGCTCGGCCTCGCGGATGTACTGCCCCAGCTTGAGGATCCGGAACACCCGCATCAGCCGCAGGATGCGGATCACGGTGAGGTACTTGCCGCTCAGGCTGCCCAGAGCCAGCAGCGGGGGGATGCTGGAGAGCAGATCGACGATGCCGAAGAAGCTGCGGGCGTACGCCAGCGGACGCTCACTGCAGAGCAGCCGCAGCAGGTATTCGAGTGTGAACAGGCTGGAGAAGCCGTATTCCAGGGGCATGAACACCCCGGTATGGCGGGTCTGCAGGCGCGGTTCGCTTTCCAGGGCCACCGCCACCACGCTGAGCACGATCGCCCCCAGCAGGGCGAGGTCGAACTGGCGGCCCGCCGGGGTGTCGGCTTCGAAGATGATGCGCGCCAGTCGCCGCTTGCCCACGGCGCGGCGCATCAGCAGTGCCGTGAGCAGCAATGCCAGCAGCAGGCCCAGCTGGGGTATGGCCGCGATCAGGGGGGTCACCGTGGATTCACCAGCGCCCGGGAACGGGCAGGTTGAGCTGCTGCTGCAGCACCCCCAGTTTCAGCGCCACCTCCTGCAGCTCCCGTTCCACCGCCGAGCCCGGCACCAGGCCGGCGCCGGCGGTGAGCTCCAGCTCGCAGCCGCGCAGGGTGCCGCTGCGGATCGCCACCCGCAGGTCGGCGTCGCCGGCACTGTCGATCCAGCCCACCGGAGCGGCGTAGTGGCCCCGCTCGAAGGGCTCGAGGCTGCGCAGCCAGCCCATCGCCTCGCGCCGCGGCAGGCCCGCCACCGCGGGTGTGGGATGGAGGGCGGCCGCGATCGCCAGCGGGTGGCGGCCGCCGAGGGCGGCCCGGATCGGTGTGTGCAGATGCACCAGATGGCCGTGGCGGGCCAGCCGCGGGTGGCGCGGCCGCTGCGGCCGCAGACCCTCCCGGCTGAGCACGGCCATGATCGTGTCCACCACCAGCTCGTGTTCCAGCCGGTCCTTGGCGGAGGCCAGCAGGGCGAGACCCTGGCCCGCCTGGGCGGTGCCGGCCAGGGCATCGCTGCGCAGCTGCCCCTGGCGCACGGTGAGCAGCCGTTCCGGCGAGGCGCCCAGCAGAGCCGAGTTGTGGCTGCGCTGCCAGAGAAAGCGGCAGCTGCCGCTCTGGTGGCGGCGCAGGGGCGCCAGCAGGGCCAGCGGGTCGGGGGCGCGGTCCAGCCGCAGCTGCTGGCGCACCGCCAGCACCAGCTTCTCCAGCCGGCCCTCATCCACCAGCGCCAGGGCCTGGCTGGCGGCCAGGCGATAGCGCTCCTGCCAGGGGGAGCGGGCGATCACGGCGGCCAGACTGCCGCTGGCACCGGGGCTGGCGGCTGCATGCGCGTGGTCGCCGGCGACCGCCTCCAGGGCCCTGGCCGCCTCCCAGAGCTCTTCGGCCAGGCTGCGGGCCGTGCTGCCGCCGCCCAGGGCACGCTGCAGCCGCAGCCAGCAGTGCTGGCCGTGGCGGCTGAGCTGCCAGCGCGGCAGCACCGCCTGCACGCCGGGAGCCGCGCTGGCCTCGCCCTCCAGGGGCGAGTCGAAGAAGCTGAAGGCCAGCAGGAGCCGGGGCCGGGCATGGCGCGGACAGGGGTCGGAATCGCCCCCCTCGCCCGTGAGCCGGTTGAGGGTGGCGCTGGCGAAGCGGCGGGCCAGCTCGAAGCGCCGCGGGCCACTCAGCTCCAGGCTGTGGGTGCGGCCACTGGCGGCGATGCACAGTCCGGGCGCGCCATCCCAGAGAAAGCGGAAACCGCCGCTGCCCTCGCCGCCGGCGTCGAGGTGAGGCAGCAGGGTGAAGGGATCGCCGCCGGCCAGGGGGATCGCCAGGCTGAGCACGCCGTCCTGCTCCAGCTGGCCGGCGCGGCGGCTGGCCTGCTCCAGCAGGGCGGAGAAGCCACCGCCCGCCTGCACCAGTTCGGGGCCGGTGGTTGCCAAGCCGCGCCGCTCCGTTGGGCTGCTCAAATGTATGGGCCCTGCCCCTGCCCCCGCCGCCGGCCCCCATGCCAGAGCCCGAGGTCGTCGCAAGCCGTTACGCCCGTCGGCAGCTGTGGCGCTCGGCGATCAAGTGGCCGATGTACGCGGTGGCGGTGATGCCGGTGCTGCTGGCGGCCGGCTGGCGCTTCGGCCGGGCCGAACCCGTGCGCCTCGATCAGCTGCTGCTGTTCCTGCTGGCGGCCGTGCTGCTGCTGGCCTGGGAGAACCTGGCCAACGACGTGTTCGATGCCGACACCGGCGTCGACACCCACGGCAAGCCCCACTCGCTGGTGAACCTCACCGGTCGGCGGGACCGGGTGGCGGTGCTGGCCAACGGCTGCCTGGCGCTGGGGCTGCTGCTGATGGCCCTGGTGGCCTGGCGCAGCAGCGCCGCCGTGCTGCTGCTGGTGCTGGCCTGCTGCGGCCTCGGCTACCTCTACCAGGGGCCGCCGTTCCGCCTCGGCTACCGGGGGCTGGGCGAACCGCTCTGCTGGCTGGCCTTCGGCCCGCTCGCCACTGCCGCCGCCCTCCTGGCCCTGGCCCCGCCCCGCCTCAGCGCTGCCGGCCCGCCGGTGCCCTGGGCCGAGGCCCTGGAGCTGGGCAGCGGCGCCGCTGTGGCCACCACCCTGGTGCTGTTCTGCTCCCATTTCCACCAGGTGCAGGAGGACGCCGCCAACGGCAAGCGCTCGCCGGTGGTGCACCTGGGCCCGGCGGCCGCCGCCGCCCTGGTGCCCTGGTTCGTGGCCGCCACCCTGGCCTGCCAGTGGGCCCCGGTGCTGGTGGCCCCGGCAGCCCAGCGCTGGCCCCTCACCGCCCTGCTGGGGGCCATCGGCCTGCCGCCGGCCCGCCGCCTGATCCGTCTGCTTCGGCACCACCACCACGAGCCGGAGCAGATCAGCGGCAGCAAGTTTCTGGCCCTGCGCTTCCAGGCCCTCAATGGCCTCGGCCTGGCGGCGGGCCTGGCCCTGGGCCGCTGGCTGGGGTGAGGCGGTGATGGCGGCCCCAGCGATCCCGTCACAGCCCGCAGCCGGCGGCGGCTGCCTGCGGCTGCGGTGGCGCCCCTTCCGCCTCGGTCTGCGCCAGCCGCTGCGCACCGCCCGGGGGCTGATCGCCGCCAAACGCGGCTGGCTGCTGCGCCTGGAGGCTTCTGACGGGGCGCTGGGCTGGGGGGAGGCGGCGCCTCTCGATGGCGCCCTGGAGCCCCTGGCGGCGGCCATCGCCGGGCTGGGCCCTGCCCACCGGGCCGCCGCTCTGGAGCAGGCCCTGCCGGCCCTGCCGCCGGCGCTGGGCTTTGCTCTGGGGGCGGCGCTGGCGGAGCTGCAGGGGCTGCCGCGGCGCCGCTGGCTGCCGGCCCCGCCGCCGGCCCTGCTGCTACCCGCTGGTGCGGCTGCCCTTGAAGCCCTGGACGCGGCGCAGGGGCCGGGGGGTGAACAGGCTGGCGCTGCCGCGGCGGCGGGGATCCGAATGGGGCCGTTCACCTGCAAATGGAAGGTGGCTGTCAGCGAGGACCGCCTGGAACGGCAGGTTCTCGAGCGGCTGTTGCAGCGGCTGCCGCCTGGCGCGCGGCTGCGCCTCGATGCCAACGGCGGCTGGGACCGGGCCACGGCCAGGGCCTGGGCCGAGCGGCTGCGGGGTGAACCCAGGCTGGAGTGGCTGGAGCAGCCCCTCGACCCCCTGGATCATCAGGGATTGGGCGATCTGCAGCGCCGCTGCCCTGGCCTGCCTGTGGCCCTGGACGAATCGCTGCAGCGCCACCCAGGCCTGCGCGCCAGCTGGGACGGCTGGCAGGTGCGGCGACCGGCCCAGGAGGGCGATCCCCGGCCGCTGCTGGCCGAGCTGGAGGGCGGCCGGCCGCGGCTGCTGCTCAGCACCGGCTTTGAAACCGGCATCGGCCGGCGCTGGCTGCATCACCTGGCGGCTCTGCAGAGCGAGGGGCCCACGCCAGCGGCTCCCGGGCTGGCGCCGGGCTGGCAGGCCGCCGGAGAGCTGGCCAGCGGCGATCCCGAGCGGGTGTGGAGCGCGGCCCGTGACGGCTGAGGCGATCCCCACCGCGGCGCTGCGGCCGGTGCAGCTGGCCCGGGCCTGGCGCCAGGGGCGGATCGTGCCCCTGGCCGCGCCGGTGCCCCAGGAGCAGGCGGCCCTGGCGGCGGCGATCGGCCCTGCGGGGCTGGAGCCCCTGGAACGCCGCTGGGGGCCGGGGGTGGTGCTGGGCAGCGGCGGCAGCCGCGGCGGTGAAGGTGCCGGCCGGCGCTGGTGTCTGCTGCCCCTGGCCCAGCTGCAGGCCTCGGCGGCGGCCACGGGCCGCTGGCTCGAGGGGCTGGGCCTGGATCCGGCGGCCTGCCTGCTGCTCAACCCCCTGCCCCTGCATCACGTGAGTGGCCTGCTGCCGTGGCTGCGGGCCCGCAGCTGGGGGGCGCGGCAGCGGCGGCTGGAGCCGGCCTGGATGCGGCAGCCGCAGCTGCTGGAACCGGCTCTGGCGCTTCCCCGCAACCAGCCCGTGCTGCTGTCGCTGGTGCCCACCCAGCTGCAGCGCCTGATGGCCGAGTCTGCCGGCATGGCCTGGCTGCAGGGGCTGGCGCTGATCTGGGTGGGCGGGGCGCCGCTGCCGCCGGAGCTGGCCGCGCGGGCCCGTGCGGCCGGCCTGCGCCTGGCCCCCTGCTACGGGGCCACGGAAACCGCCGCCATGGTCACGGCGCTGCCACCCGAGCGATTCCTGGCGGGCGCGGCCGGCTGCGGGCCGCCTCTGGGCGGGGTGGAGCTGCGCTGTGTGGGCTCCGCCGGCGCGGTGGAGCTGCGCTGCGGGCGGCTCACTCCCGGTTTTCTGGAGTCGGGCGAGCTGCGGCCGCTGCCCCGCGATGGCCAGGGCTGGTGGCGCAGCGGCGACGCCGGCCGGCTGGGCGTCGAGGGGCTGGAGCTGCGGGGCCGGCTCGACGGCGCCATCCACAGCGGCGGCGAAACCGTCTTCCCCGAGCAGCTGGAGCAGCGCCTCAGCGCGGCGGCGGCGGTGGCCGACCTGCCCCTGCAGGCGGTGCTGCTGCTGGGGCAGGACGAGCCCGAGTGGGGCCAGCGGCTGGTGGCGCTGGTGCGGCCTGGGCCGGCCGCCGATGGCGGGGCGCTGCTGCAGCTTCTGCAGACGCTCTGCGCCGACTGGGCTGCGGCTGAGCGGCCGCGGCGCTGGATCCTCTGCCCCGAGCTGGCCCCATCGGCGCTGGGCAAGTGGCAGCGCGGCCGTTGGCAGCGTTGGTTGCAGGCGCTAGAAGCGGGACACAGCGATCACCCCGCCAGCGCCGATGAGCACCTTCAGCGATAGCGAAATCAGCAACAAGAAGCTGGCGGCGGGGCTCACCGGCATCTTCCTCGGTGCCTTCGGCGTGCACAAGTTCATCCTCGGCTACACCAAGCCGGCGATCATCATGTTGGTGGTGTCTCTGGCCGGCGGCCTGGTGACCTGTGGTGTCGCCAGTTTCGTGATGGGAGTGATCGGCCTGATCGAGGGCATCATCTACCTCACCAAGACCAACGAGGAGTTCGAAGCCGCCTACATCGATGCCGAGAAACCCTGGTTCTGACGGCAAGGCCTTGAGCCCGGCCGATGTGGCTGTGGGGCTGCGCCGGCGGCCCGCGCCCTTGCTGGTGCTGGTGGGGGCTGGCCTGGTGAGCGTGGGGGCCATGGGGACGGCTCCCCATGAGGCCTTCCAGCTGCCGCTGGCGGCGGTGCTGGCGGCGCTTCTGCCCCTGCAGCTGGCGGCCCTGTTCTATGCGTTGCGGGGCTCCTACAGGGGCTGAACACCCTGCGCCAGCGTTGAGGCCTCCAGCCAGCGGTTGATGGAATCGGGGAGGGTGCAGCGCCGGCGGCTGGCCGCCTCAATCGCCAGGTGGCGGGTGAGGGCAAGGGCCGCTTCGCGCTCGCCGCTGCGAAAGCTGTATCGGAGCTCGAAGCTGCCGGGGTCGAGGAGCCGCGGTTCCAGGTGGATCAGCAGGGCATCGCCGCACACCAGCGGCGCCCGGTAATCGGCCTGGCAGTGCACCACGGGGAGCGCCACCGCCGGGACCGCTCCCTGTGTGGGGAACACTTCAGCGGCGGCGATCCCGAAACGCTCCAGGCTCTCCTCGTAGGCCTCGTGGCACCACCCCAGCAGCCGCTGGAAGTGCATCACCCCGGCGGCGTCGGTGTCGCCGAAACGCACGCTGCGCTCAAGCAGCAGCCAGCGGGTGGGGTCCATGGCGCCATGGTGTCACGGCTGCCCGAAACCGCGCGAAAACTCCGGGAAGCTGGCCCAGCCCAGGCCTAACTGCAAGGCCAGCCGCGCTCCCCAGTAGCCCATCAGCCCCACCGCCGCCGCCGCCAGGGGCCGGCACGGCAATCGCTGCGGCAGCAGGCGACGTTGCCGCACGGCCAGCACGGACCAGCCCAGCAGGCCCGCCGCCGCCAGCGGCCCGAAGGCATGCCACTGCAGGGAACCGGCCAGATCTCCCCGCAGGGCCAGGCTGGTGGCCCGGGTGAGGAAGCAGGTGGGGCAGGGGATGCCGGTGAGGGCCCGCAGCGGACAGGGCCAGCCGGGCAGGGCTGCATGGCCCCCTTTCAGCCACAGATAGCCCGTGAGGGCCGCAGGCAGCAGGAAGCCTGCGTGCTGGAGGCGGCGCAGCAAGCGCTTCAGCGGTCCACCGACCCCATGATCACATCGATGGAGCCGAGGATGGCCATGATGTCGGCCACCTTGTTGCCCTTGAGGATGTGGGGCAGGATCTGCAGGTTGTTCTGATCGGCGGCGCGGATCTTGAAGCGCCAGGGGGTGACGTCGTTGTTGCCCTGGATGAACACACCCACCTCGCCCTTGCCCGATTCCAGCCGGGTGTAGAGCTCTCCGTCGGGAATCTTGAAGGTGGGCGCTACCTTCTTGGCCACATATTGATAATCGAAACCGGCGAATTCGCTGCCCTTGCCTTCGGCCATGCGCTTGGCCTCCAGGTTTTCGGTGGCGCCGCCCGGGATCATGGCGCAGGCCTGGCGCAGGATCTTCAGCGATTCGCGCATCTCCTGCACCCGCACGCGGTAGCGCGCGAAGCAGTCGCCCTCCTGGGCCGTCACCACCGACCAGTCGAAGTCGTCGTAGCACTCGTAGTGATCCACCTTGCGCAGGTCCCAGGGCACCCCGGAGGCCCGCAGCATCGGCCCCGAGAGGCTCCAGTTGATCGCCTGCTCACGGCTGATCACCCCCAGCCCCTCGATGCGCTTGCGGAAGATCGGGTTGTTGGTGATCAGCTTCTCGTATTCGTCGATCTTGGGGCCGAACCAGTCGCAGAAGTCGAGGCACTTCTCCAGCCAGCCGTAGGGCAGATCGGCGGCCACCCCGCCGATGCGGAAGTAGTTGTTGTTGATCAGCCTCTGGCCGGTGGCCGCTTCCCAGAGGTCGTAGATCATCTCCCGCTCGCGGAAGATGTAGAAGAAGGGCGTCTGGGCGCCCACATCCGCCAGGAAGGGGCCAAGCCAGAGCAGGTGGTTGGCGATGCGGTTGAGCTCCAGCATCAGCACCCGGATGTAGCTGGCGCGCCTGGGCACCGGCACATCGGCCAGACGCTCCGGGGCGTTGACCACGATCGCCTCGTAGAACATGCCCGCCGCATAGTCCATGCGGCTCACGTAGGGCACGAACATCACGTTGGTGCGGTTCTCGGCGATCTTCTCCATGCCGCGGTGCAGGTAGCCGATCACCGGCTCGCAGTCCACCACGTCCTCACCGTCGAGGGTCACCACCAGCCGCAACACCCCGTGCATCGAGGGGTGGTGGGGGCCGAAGTTGACCACCATCGGCTCCGTGCGCGTCTCCAGCTGCGTCATGGGGCCAGGGGTGTGGGCGAATGCCGGGATCTTAGGAAGGTTTGGCGCCCCGCTCTGTTCCCCTGCCACCTTCCGAGCCAGCGGCCGGCACCGGCTTCCTGCACCAGCCGGTGCTGCCGAGCCAGGTGCTCGCCGGCTTCGAGCCCCTGGGCGAGCTGCTGGCCGCCCAGCCCGGCGGTCTGCTGATCGACTGCACCCTCGGCGGCGGCGGCCACAGCGCCCTGCTGCTGGCCGCCCATCCCGGCCTGCGCCTGATCGGGCTGGACCAGGACCCCAGCGCCCGCCGCGCCGCCGCCGAGCGCCTGGCCCCCTTCGGCGAGCGGGTGCGGATCGAGGCGGCCAACTTCGCCCGCTACCGCCCGCCGGGCCCCGCCCTGGCGGTGCTGGCGGATCTGGGGGTGAGCAGTCCCCAGCTCGATGGGGCCGAGCGGGGCTTCAGCTTCCGCGCCGACGGGCCGCTCGACATGCGCATGAATCCCGAACAGGGGGAGACGGCGGCGGAACTGATCGAGCGGTTGGAGGAAAACGCCCTGGCCGATCTCCTCTACGCCTTCGGGGAGGAGCGGCTCTCGCGCCGGATTGCGCGCCGCATCAAGGCCGATCTCGCCGCCTCTGGCCCCTACAGCGGCACCGCTGCCCTGGCCTATGCGGTGGCCGGCTGCTACCCGCCCAAGGCCCGCCGGGGCCGGATCCATCCCGCCACCCGCAGCTTCCAGGCGCTGCGGATCGCCGTCAACGACGAGCTGGGGGCCCTGGATCGGCTGTTGCAGCAGGCGCCCGACTGGTTGTTGCCTGGGGGGCTGTTCGGCGTGATCAGTTTCCACTCCCTCGAAGACCGGCGGGTCAAGCAGGCCTTCCTCGGCGACGAACGGCTGGAGCGCCTCAGCCGCAGGGCGGTTCAGGCCGACGAGCAGGAGCAGGCCAGCAACCCCCGCAGCCGCAGTGCCCGCTGGCGTCTGGCGCGCCGATGCGGCTGCTGAGCCGCTTTCTCAGCTGAACCACAGCGCTCAGCTGGCCAGCCCGGTCTGATCGTCGCTGCCGAACAGCTGGCGGTAGGCCGCGGTGGAGATGCACAGGGCGAGCGGGAAGGCTGCCACCAACCCCACCCCGCAGAGCAGCAGCCCTACGAGGATGATCGCTGACTCCACGATCAGCAGCAGCACCACGCTCCACCAGCTGGGGTCCACCACCTGCCTGCCGTGCTGGATGGTGTCCAGCGGGCCGCGCTGCTGCAGCAGCGCCACATAGGCGATGAACTTCTGGTTCACGGCCAGATAGACGAACACCGCCAGGGCCACCACGGCGGGAATCCAGACAAGCAGCTGATTGATCTGCATCAGCCCGAACGCCACCACGGCAGCGACCGCGGCAATCACCAGGATCACCAGGGCCAGGGCGAGTTGACGCACAAACAGGCGCGTGGCCGCGGCGCCGTCCCAACGGCTGAAATCGGCAAACGCCGGCCGCCGGCCCTCCAGGGCCATCCAGGCACCCCGCACCAGGCCGGTGGTGCCCCAGAGGCTCACGATCGTGCTGCCGATCAGGGAGACCAGGGCGGCAATCAGCCCACCGGCGCCCAGTACCTCGCCCTCTTCGTTGATGCCCGCATTGCCGATGGCCTGGACGATCGCCGACAGCACCCCCACCAGCAGGGCAAAGAACACGAAGGGCCAGGGGGAGCGGCGGAAGGCCTGCCAGCCGTCTTCCACCGCCTGGCCCACGCGGAGCCTGCTGCTGGTGCCTGCTGTCATGCGGAGGGGGAGGGAAACGCTGCCCCGAAGCTATCGACCGCTGTAGGTGTTGCCACAAAATGACGTCAACGGCAACACCTGTGTCGCATCACGCCAAACCCTCCTCGGCCCGGGGGCGCCGGATTGGCGATCATCAGTTCGTCTCCACGCACATCGGCCTGTGAGCACGGCCCTGCCCCGGCCATGACACCCCCCGGCGGCCTTGAGGCCCTCTGGTGGATCGCTCTGCTGATCCAGCTGCTGGCTATCCCGGGCACCCTGCTGCCCCTGCTGCCCGGCCTGGCCCTGCTGCCCCTGGGGGCTGGGCTGTGGGTCTGGGCGGTGGGCTGGAGTGCCGCCTGGCTGCCCTTCGCCCTGGCCTGCCTGCTGCTGCTGCTGGGTTGGGGCGCCGATGCCCTGGGGCTGGTGCTGGGGCCGGCGCGGCTGAAGGCCACCCGCTGGGCCTACATCGGGGCCGGCCTGGGCCTGCTGGTGGGGCTGCTGGGCCTGTTGCCTGCCCTGCCGGTGGGCGGCCCGCTGCTGGGGGCCCTGCTGGGCCCGCTGCTCGGGGCCAGCCTCGGGGAACTGATCACGGCCCCCACGGCCCTGGGGCCGATCGGGCTGCTGCGGCTGCGGCGGTCCCTGGTGGTGGGCCTGGCCGTGGTGGCCGGGATGTTGGTGAGCAAGGTGGCCCAGGCCCTGCTGGCCCTCCTGGGCGCCGCCGGCTTTGTGCTGCTCACCAGCCTGCGGGTTTGAGCAGCCCGGTGCGGTCCTCGCCACCGAACAGCTGGCGATAGGCGGCGCTGGCCACACAGAGGCTGAGGGGGGCCGCTGCCAGCAGGCCCACGCCGCAGAGCAGGGCACCGGCCAGCACGATCGCCCCCTGCACCAGCAGCAGCACGAGCCACCACTGCGGGTCCACCACCTGGCGGCCGCGCTGCAGGTTGGCCAGGGGGCCCTCACCCTCCAGCAGCGCCAGCCAGGGCAGGAAGGTCTGGTTGACCAGCAGGTAGACCGGCACCGCGAAGGCGACGAGCGCCGGGATGGCCGCCACGCTGATCAACACCAGCAGCAGCACCGCCAGCGGCAGCTGCCGCATGAGCAGGCGGCCCGCCGCGCCGCTGTCCCAGCGGCTGAAGGTGGTCCAGTCCGGCCGGCCGCCCTGCAGGACCATCCAGGAGCCGCGCGGCAGCCCCGCCGTGCCCCACAGGCTCACGATCACGCCGCCCAGCGTTCCCACCACGGCGCCCAGCACCTGCACCAGGGCAGGCGGCTGGATGGCACCGGCAGGCTGTCGAGACTGGCCAGGCTCTGGAACAGCAGCGACAGCGCTCCGGTGAGCAGGGTGAACAGCACGAAGGGCCAGGGGGCGCCGCAGAAGGCGGTCCAGCCCTTCTGCACGGCCAACAGGATCTGCCGCCGGCCAGCACTGCCTGGGGTCGTGACCATGGCCGCAGGGTGGTGGTGTGTGGAACCCAGGCCTGGCGGCAGCGGCCGTCAGGGGCGCAGCTGGCGCAGCGCCGCCTCCACGCTGGCCACGGCCCGTTCGATCTCGGCCGCGCCGGTGCCGCGGCCGAGCCCGAAGCGGATCGAGGCGGCAGCCTCGGCGCGGCTGCGGCCCAGGGCCGCCAGCACGTGGGAGGGGGAGCCCTGGCTGCAGGCCGAGCCGCTGCTCACGGCGATGCTGCGGCGCAGCAGCCGGTGCAGGGCGGCGCCGTCCACCCCGCCCACCGTGACGTTGAGGTTGTGGGCCAGACGCGGCGCCGCGGCTCCGTTCACCGTGATGCCCCCCAGCGCCAGCAGCTCCCGGCGCAGTTGATCGCGCAGGCCGCCGAGGCGCGCCGCCCGCGGCTCCCGGTCGGCCAGGGCGCGCTCGAGGGCCTCGCCCAGGCCCACCGCCAGGGGCACCGCCACGGTGCCGGCGCGCAGGCCCCCTTCCTGGCCGCCGCCGTGCAGCTGGGCCGCCAGCGCCACCCCCTCGCGCACCAGCAGCGCCCCCACCCCCTTGGGCCCGTAGCACTTGTGGCCGCTGAGGCTGAGCAGATCCACCCCCAGCTCCGCCATTGCCAGGGGGATGTGGCCGGCGGCCTGGGCGGCGTCCACGTGCAGCAGCACGCCGTGCTGGCGGCAGAGGCGGGCGATCGCGGCGATCGGCTGCAGCACTCCGATCTCGTTGTTGGCCGCCATCACGCTGAGCAGCAGCACGTCGGGGCCGAGGGCCGCCGCCACGGCCTCCGGCGCCACCAGCCCGCCCGCATCCACCGGCAGCAGCCGCAGGGGAAAGCCGTGGCCCTCCAGATAGCGCAGGGGATCGAGCACCGCCCGGTGCTCGGTGGCCAGGCTCACCAGGGTGCGGCGCGGTTCACCCCGCTCCAGCGCCGCTTCGGCCACGCCCTTGAGCGCCAGGTTGTTGGCTTCGGTGGCGCCGCTGGTGAACACCACCCCGTGCACTTCGGCCCCCAGCGCCGCCGCCACCTGGCCGCGGGCCCGTTCCACGGCGGCGGCGGCGCTGAGGCCGGCGCGGTGGCCGCGGTTGGAGGGGTTGGCGCAGTGCTCGCCCCACCAGGGCGCCATCGCCGCCAGCACCGCCGGATCGCAGGGGCTGCTGGCCTGGTGGTCGAGGTAGGCGAGCATGGCTGTGGTTGCCTGCGGTTCATGCTGACAAGCCCACCGCCGGCCTGGAGCTGGCCGGCCCCCCTGGCTCCCCTGCTCGCGGCTCGGCTGCTGGCGGCTCCGCTAGTTGCGGCCGCCCTGCCACTGGCGCTGATGCCCTCTGCTGTCGCCCAGTCGTCGCTGCAGGAGAGGCCCCCCGGGCTGGTGGTGCTTGAAGAGCGACCCAGCTTCAAGGGCACCAGGGTGCTGGGGGTCTACGGGGTGCAGATCGATCCGGCCAGCGCCGGTGTGCGGCGCGTTCAACTCTGGATTCAGCAGGGCAGCGACGTGAGCCTCAACACCGACACCCTGAGCTGTTCGCTGACCGCGCCGATGCGCATGACCCGGCGGGGCGAGCGCTGGGTGGTGCGTCAGCTCAACCCCGGCGGCCCGGTCAGCGCGGCCAACCGCGTCGACCATCTGGTGTGGTGGGCCGTGTGTCACCCCGAGCAGGCGGGCCGGGATCCGGCCTCCCTGGCTCCCCTGGCCCGGGAGCTGGGCTACAGCGGTGAGCTGCGGGAATCCGAGCAGGTGCTGCCTGGACGGTCCCGCTGACGCTCTGCAGACTGGGCCCATGAGCACCGACCCCACAGCCCCCGGCCAGGCCGCCGCCATCCATGGCGATGCCCTCCAGGGGGGCGCCGCTGAAGCCCCCGAGGCTCCCGAAGCAGCCGAGGTCGCCACCAGCCAGGCCCCCGTGCGCCTGCTGCTGGTGGACGACGAGCCCGGCCTGCGCACGGCCGTGACCGCCTACCTGGAGGACGAGGGCTTCGCGGTGACCGCCGCCGCCGACGGCGAGGAGGGCTGGGAGAAGGCCCAGGAGCTGCTGCCCGATGTGGTGATCAGCGACGTGATGATGCCCCGCTGCGATGGCTACGGCCTGCTCAGCAAGCTGCGCGGCGATGAGCGCCTGGGCGGCACCCCGGTGATCTTCCTCACCGCCAAGGGGATGACCGCCGATCGCATCGCCGGCTTCCAGGCCGGCTGCGACGACTACATCCCCAAGCCCTTCGATCCCGACGAGCTGGTGGCCCGGGTGCGCAATGCCGTGCGCCGCCAGGAGCGGCTGCTGGCCGAGGCCGCCCGCTTCGCCGATGCCGACATCGGCCAGATGGCCAAGCAGATCACCGAGATCCGCTCACTGCTGGCCACAGGCGGTTCGGCCAGGAAAGCGGCGGCGGTGCCGGAGATCAACTTCACACCGCGGGAGGCTTCGGTGCTGCAACTGGTGGCCGAGGGTCTGATGAACAAGGAGATCGCCCGGCGCCTGGAAACCTCGATCCGCAACGTGGAGAAATACGTGAGCCGTCTGTTCATCAAGACCGGCACCGCCAGCCGCACGGAGCTGGTGCGCTACGCCCTTGAGCATGGCCTGGTGGAGTGAGCCCCGAGCCCAGCCGCCGGGCGCACCCGTCAAAGACGATCATCCGCTTCTGGGATGACGGCAAACCCTTGCCTGCCCTGGCGGCGAGGATGGAAGCCTGGCGGCGGTTCAATCCCGGTTGGCGTTACCAGGTGTACGACCGCGATTCGGCGGCGGAGTACATCGGCCAGGGGTATGGATCCGCCGTGCGGGAGGCCTTCCTCGACATCCGCATGCCTTCGATGATGTCGGATGTGTTCCGCGTGGCGCGTCTGCTTCGCGGTGCCGGCCTCTGGGTGGATGCCGGCACCATCTGCCGGGCGCCGCTGCGCAGCTGGCTGCGCCGCAAGGATGGCCTGGTCATGCTGCGGCGCCCGCACATGGTGCCGCCCCAGTGCTGGAACGGTGTGATCTATGCCCACCGCCCCGGACATCCCTTCCTCCTCGCCCTCTGGGAAACGGTGGAGAGGCGCCTCCTGGCGCGGCAATGCCGCCGGATCTGGCTCGACTACGGGCCCGGCCATTTCCGCGACACCCTCAAAGCGGGGGACTACGACGGCATCGTGCGCGTCATCCCCATCGAGGAACTGGCGGGCAAGGTTCAGGTGGGCACCAGCATTCACTTCCTGCCCAAGGAGACCCACTGGTCCCGGCGCGAGAAGCAGGGGGAGTCCGCCTTCCTGGGCGGCGCCGGTGCGTCCAGCCACCATGGCGCCTAGACCCAGCGCTGCAGCGGCCTCGGCTGGCGCCGACCGTGGCACTGCCACGATCGCTGCCGCCTGCAACCAGGGCCATCGCTATCACGACCGGGTGCGGCCCCAGGATCTGGCCGCTGTGGCCTGCTGCTCCCCGGCCGGCGCCATGATCAGCAACTTTTATGCCAGCCGTCACAGCCACTCCAGCCGCGCCGACTGGCTGCAGCGGCTCGCCGCCGGCGAGATCTCCAGGAACGGCGGGCAGCTCTGGACCGATGGCCCCCTCGCCGCCGGCGATCGGCTGAGCTGGCATCGGCCCCCCTGGCACGAACCCGCCGTGCCGGCCCTGCCCCGCCCCCTGTTCGATGACGGCGATCTGCTGGTGTTCGACAAACCCGCCGGGCTGCCGGTGCTGCCGGCCGGGGGCTTCCTCGAGCACACCCTGCTGCGGCAGATCGAGCAGCAGGTGGCCTCGGGCCGGCTGGATGGCGCCGCCGGCCTGCCGCGGCCGGTGCACCGGCTGGGCCGCTGGACCTCCGGCCTGCTGCTCTGCGCCCGCCGCCCGGCCACCCGCGCCTGGCTGAGTGCCCTGCTGCGGGAGAGCACGGCCAGCTGTGCAGGCGCAGCCATGAGCCCCGGCTCCATCAGCGCTGGCTGCTGCAAGACCTACCGAGCCCTGCTCGAGCCCCCGGCAGCGGCTTCGCCCCTGCTTCCCCTGCAGCCAGGCGAAACGCTGGAGATCTCGGCAGCCATCGGGCGATGCCGCCATCAGCTGCTTGAGCGGGTGTGGGCCGTGGCGGAGCCCGGAGATCCGGCCGCTCTTCCAGCTCGCAGCCGGTTGCGGCTGCTCAGGGGCGGCGGCTCCGGCCCTGCGGGGGAGGCCTGGCTGGTGGAGGTGGAGATCGGCAGCGGCCGTCCCCATCAGATCCGTATCCATGCCGCCGTCTGCGGGGCGCCCCTGCAGGGTGATCCGCTCTACCGGCGGGGTGGCACGGCCCGGCATCAGGTGCTGCCCGGTGCTGGCGGCTATCACCTGCATGCCCACCGGCTGCGGTTGCCCCTCGAAACGGGGGAGTGGCTGGCCCTCGAGGCTCCGCTGCCAGGGTGGTTGCGGACTGCTGCCGATGTCTGAGCACTGCCTGCCGCATGAGGCTGGCCCGCTCGCCGCACGGCTGATCCAGCGTCCGGGACTGCGGTTGCGTCACTGGCCGGGCTGGCTGGCTCCCCGTGGTGCCGCTGCCCTCCAGGAGCAGCTGCTCGACGAGGTGCCCTGGAAACAGGAGGCCATCACTCTCTACGGCCGGCGGCACCCGCTGCCGCGGCTCACCTGCTGGATGGCCGACCCGGGCTGCAGCTACCGCTACAGCGGCCTGGAGAATGCCATCGAGCCCTGGTCAGCCGCGGCCGAGGGCCTGCGTCTGCAGCTCCAGGACCTCACCGGTTGCCGCTTCAATTCCCTGCTGTTCAACCGCTACCGGGACGGCCGCGATGCCATGGGCTGGCATGCCGACGACGAGCCGGAGCTGGATCCCGCAGCGCCGATCGCCTCTCTGAGCCTGGGGGCGTCGCGGCACTTCCGTCTGCGGCCGCGGCCCAGCCCCCGCGCCGTCGGCGGGCCGCCACCGGGCTACAGGTCGATGGCTGCGGCCTCCGCCGCCGTCCAGGTCGAACTGGCCCACGGCGATCTCCTGCTGATGGATCCCCCCAGCCAGCACTGGTGGCAGCACGCCCTGCCGCGCAGGATTCGAGTTCAGCGCGAGCGGCTGAATCTCACCTTCCGGCTCGTTCGCTTGTCGGCGCCGGCTGATCACCTTCAACCGCGCTCGAAGGCGATCAGCCGGGAGAAATAGAAGGGAGCCTTGTTGAGGGTTCGCCTTATGGGCCGGAAGCCGGCTTCGGCTGCGGCCGCCACGATGCCCTCCTCCTTGAGGGTGTAGGCGCGGGTGGTCTTGCTGGGGCCCGGGAACAGCTGGCCGACGCCCTTCAGCAGGGCCAGCAGGGGGGTGTAGGGAGCGAAGCTCACGATCAGGTGTGTCTCCGCCATCCCGGCCAGATGACGCACCATGGCCTCGGCGGCGGCCTGGGGATAGTGGATGAACACATCCAGGGAAATCACCGTGTCGTAGTGGCCATCCAGGCTTTCCAGATCGGAGACGATCCAGTGGAGTGTGCCTTCGCTGAGGCCCGCCTCGGCCGCCCGCCGGCCAGCCTCGCTCACCATCGCCTCGGAGAGATCGCTGGCCGCGATCGAGCCCGCCCCCAGCTGCGCCAGGGGAATGGCCAGACTTCCCACGCCACAGCCTGCGTCACAGAAGCTGCGCTCATCGAGCCGCCCCTGATCGCGGAGCCAAGCCAACACCGTATCGACGGTTTTCTGATGCCCGATGCGGATGTTCTCCTGCACCCTGTTGACGTTGTTCGAGTTGCTGTAGATGCGATTCCAGCGCTCGAAGCCGATGGTTTCAAAATAGTCCTTGACCTCAGCTTTATCTCCCGAGTGTTGGGTGGTTGAAGAGGGCTGCACGTGGTTGGGGGAACGGTGTTTCCGCAGGGGAGCCATACTAGGCCTCGGTGGACAGAGGGCATCCCTCCGGCGACAGGATCTGGCGTGCCCCGTGCCCCGTGCCTCAGGATCAGGGGCACCTCGAACTGTCGCAAGCAGCGTGTGGGATTCACGGCAGGGAATCTGCCTCGGCTGGTTGTGGCTCCAGAGTGCTGGAGTGAACCGTCAGGTGTGGTCGGGGAACTCTTCCGGTTGCGCTCCGGCAGCCGCGGCGCGTGCTGCGGCCGGCAGATCTGAGGTGGAGGACTCGAAGGGGGGCTGGGCTGCACACTTCACGCCGAGGGCCTGGTTGCTGGGCATCAGTCCCAACGTTCTGAGCCTGTAGATGGTGGCAATCAGGAGTGCCGAATGGCGCACCCCAGGGAAGCGTGTGGCGTAGGCAAAAGCTGCATCGGCAAGGTGAGCACCCACGTGGATGCGGTTGCCATTGGCTTGGTCAAGGTAGCTGCATTCGTTGAGCACCTCGAGGGTCCATGTGGGGCCTCGGGCATGGTGCGAATAGTAGTTCATGGCATCCCTGAGGAACTTCGACTCCATCAATCGCAGCCACGCCTTGCCCTCCTCATCGCGTGTTTTGAGATGTCGTTGCTTCTTGTCAATGGATCGCAGGTTGGAGGGAAGTACGACCGAAGTGATGGTGGGGATGAATTTAATCCTCACTCTCTCATCTGCGGCGAACTTATACCACATGGCTTGGTAGCTGCGTAGATTCTTTTCCCGTTTTGACCAGCCACTGGCTAAGGCAAGATAGCTCGAAAGGGTATGGGCAGTAGCAGAGAACTGAGCAACGAACAACTTATTCTTATCCTCGATGGATTTCTCCCTGTATGCCGGGTTGTCGAGGCATTGAGATTTCGGGCCAGCAAAGGCATCATTCTGGGTCGTGAAAAACCCACCGGGTGTGGCCCGGCAACGCATGGTGTAGACGAAGTCGTGGTTGCCAAGACCCTCAGCCACCGTCGCCAGATGGTCCTTCAGCCAGATGTCGTCGTCACCGATGTAACAGATCAACGACCCACTGGCCTTGCGAATGGCCTGGTCACGATAGATTTCTCCATGGGCCGGACCCTTGGGATGTTCGTGAACAATGAACCTAGGATCTTTGCGGGCCCACGCCCTGGCACTGGCAACCCCCTCCTCGACTGCCCCGTCACAGACAATCAAGACCTCGAAATCCTGACGCGTCTGGCGGAGGATGGATGTGATTGCATTTTCAATCAGACGACCATTGTTGAACGTGGGAAGAATGATGCTGAATGTAGGCTTGGTCATTGATGGCAGCCTCTCTGGAGACACTCCTGAATCTGGCAGGCGCGGGCATTGATGATGGATTCGTCCGCAAGCGAGCTCAGGGGTGGAGGACCACCCAGGATGTGGGCCTTGAAAGCCCTCAGTTCGGCCAGCAGTGGCATCTGTCCCGGAAGATTGATCTCGTCGGCAACAGGCGAATCGTGCCTGTAGATGCTCACGACATCGGGCTGAAGGCTGGAGAATGTTGCGACACCATGATCGAATCCAATGCTGCAGGAACGCAAACTCACAGGTGGCAGGAGGTTGTCAATCTCGAGATGCACGGGGATCAGGCTGTCTGGGCAACGGAATGAGGCCCAAAAACCAAATCTGGAAGGCCCCAGTGGCGTGGATCTGACGATATCCAACGGAGGTATTGTGGAGAGAAGATGTAGAATTATGGATAGATCATGCGGCAGCAACTGTTGTGTGGCATCCACATCTGGATGCATTTCAGCCCAGCTTGTTCTCTGTAGGCGCAGCCCATGCACTTGTCCGAGCGTGGCCTGCTCAATGAGCGATTTCAGGGCAGCCACACCCTCGTGGTACCGCCACTTGTGCATAACAAAAACAGTTTTGGCGGCGTTGTGAGTGGATTTCAGGATGTTGAACTCCTCCAGACTCCTGACAAGCGGCTTCTCCACAAAGATGGGAGCGCCACGGGGAAGAAGGGATACAATATTGTTCAAATGGTACGTCGCTGGGCTGGCCACCACATAGCCATCCGAATCCGCAGGCAGGGATTCGACGTTGGCCACTGCCCGCCGGGCGCCAACACTGATGGCAGCTTCCCGTGACTGGGGGCTGGGATCACAGACGTAGACATCCGTCTCCAGGCTGAGTAAATCGCGCAGGATATTCTTCCCCCATCGCCCACAGCCAACCAGCCCGATCTTCATTGTTGCCCGGTGAGCAGAGATGCCAGGTGAGCTTCTGTCTTGGCATAAGGATCACAGCACAGGTCTCGCTCAAGAGCATTCTGGGGTTGCACGCCCGCCCCCCAGTTGATGTCAAGATCTGGATCATCCCAGCGGATCACCAGTTCATCCTCTGGATCCCAATAGTGAGAAACGCCGAGTAGAATAACAGAGCTATCAGGAGTGTAGAAGCCGTGAGCCACTCCTGGAGGTATATACACAAGAGTGAGATTCTCGCTGGTCAATTCAAGAGCGAGCGTTTTGCCATAGCTTGGAGAGAAGTGCCGCATGTCTCGAAGACCGAGCAGGAATGAGCCTCCAATCGTGACGAGATAATCATGGTGAACCGCGTGGACATGCACGCCACGCATAACCTTGGCGGTGCTTGTCAGCACTTGATACTGAACAACTTCTGGGCAGTCACTGAACCATTCCTGGCGGTACATTTCTGCAAACGAGCCGCGCTGGTCCTGGTGGTTGGTCAGTGATCGCAGCCTGACCCCATCGATCACGGAGCTTGGCTGGGGGGCTAGTTGAACCATGCTTCGAGCAGCGACGGTATCGGTGCGGTATCAACATCCAGATGATAGCCGCTCGCAATCTAGCCGGCAACAGGATCCATCAGCTCCAGCCACCCCCCAGCATGCAATCGGCTTGAGAGGATGAGCTTGTCCTCTCCGCGATGTCTCAATCCGTATCACTGCTCAACCAGGCCGACCACCGAACCCTGCCTCATCCCTGCTCCCCTGCGCCGGCCTCTCCTCGGTCGGCCGATGGCCTCAGTGAACACCGAATCTGTTCATCGGTGGCGGTTCCTGATTCGCTGAATCGTGGCATGGCACTCGCCAGGCTTTCAGCCCTGCTCATGCGAGTTTCTGCTGCACCGCACCTCCATGTCTTCCGCAGCGACCCGCCTGTCAAACTTGCTTTCAGCGAGCCGCTTTGGGAGACTGGCATGGCGGTGTTCAGCAGCTCTCCTCTAAGCCGTGGAGAGAGTCACCAATGTGCCAATAATCAACACCTGATTCAGTGCATGAGCCAGCCCAACTCTTCAGGCCTGATGGCCGGTGTCGAGGTTCTGACCCGTAATTCATCAGCTGAGCTTCCCTACGCGTGCGCTTTCCACGCGCACTACAGGACCCTGGGAGTTCATCGAATCCTCTATATCATCAGCGACCCGGAACACTTTTCCTCTACAGCCTCCACCCTGCAGGAAACACTGGCTGCCGCCGGCCATGCCAACGGCATCGTTGTACCAGTGTTCGCCGGTCCCAATCGGGCTCTAAGACTGTTTGACCTCTCCTTGCTCGAGGCTCCCTACCTGCTGTCGATTGATATGGATGAATACATCAACTTCCAAGGGTCTGAATCTTCCCTTCCTGCCCTGATTGAAAGCACTTCTCAGGGCTGTATGCGAATTAAATGGGACATTTCCTGCTGTGATTTCGACAATCAATCGCGCCGTGCTGCTTATCCCAGTCCGATCTTCAAGATGGCGGCACGAACCCGCAGCATCATGGGGATTTCCGGGCCTCATGCATTTCTGATGGCCGGCGATCTGCCGAGCAAGGACGAGAGAACCAATACGATCAAGCTCATCCACTACTGGGCGCGTTCCTTTGACGACATCCTTCTGAAATGTCTGTTTCAGCGCTTCAAGGCTAGCAAATCAACCCTGCCAGGCCAGCTCACCTCCCCGGCTTCGCACGGCCTCCCAACCCGCCTGAAACTGCTTGCTCTGATGGAACAATGCCGCAAGACCCTCACGATTCCGGACCTGCTCACCGGCCATGCGCAGGAGGAACTTGCCCATCAGATGGTTCTCAGCAAGCTTGGGGAAGAAGCCTGGAGAGAGTTGGTGCGGTTCTACCTGCACTACAAGCACTCCATCTCCACCGCCGAAGCCACGTCCCTCTGCAAGCGCAGCAGTCCGATGGCACTGGCCCGTCATCTCTCGGCCGCTCCCTTGGATGAGTCTTGAGCCCCACCGCTGAGGTGGCGCGTTGGAGGGGCCCTCCCAGGCCCCATGGGTCATTTGGGTGATACAGACTTTGAGACCATGAGCCATACATGAGACACTAGTATCTGGAAGGGATCTCTGGTGACAGCGAGGAACCTCGGGTAAGCTCATAGGGCAATCTTGCACACGCCCGTGTGCAAATCCTCTCTCGCGATGTCCGCCACAAGCTCCAGCAGCAAGCCATGGGAGATCGGCTTCCGGGGCGCGGCCAAAGTCGCGCCGGGTTGGACCGTGAGCCCGCACCGGGGCCGGATTCGGCTCCAGGTGCGCCGTGCTGGCCAGCCCGCCCAGGGCGTAGTCCTGCCTCTGCAGTGGTCGCCCGCTTCCGTGAGCCCGGCTCTGCAACTGATCGGGCGGATCTACAAGTTGGTCGCCGCCAATCAGCAGACACTCAAGGGGGCGCTCATCACCACCCTAGGCCTGAGCGACACTATGGCCCCAGTGGCGGATTGGCGGGCCATCGCCCAGAGCCTCAAGGATGCTCTGCAGAACGGCCGCAATGAAATCCAGATTCAGACCTGGCGGACCAACTACGCGCCCTACATCCAAGAAGCTGTAGGCCTGCTCGAAGGTCCCAATCCACCAGCCGATGGCCACGAGCTGCTGCAGCGCACCCTGATCCGCTGGAGCGGCAAACCCCCAAGCCGAGCCGCCTGCTGCATCTCCCTTCGAAACCTCACCGATCATGCGGTGGCTCGGCATCACTGTTCGGCGACGATTAGGTAGGCGGGTCCGCGCAACTACATAGGCGGGTCTCAGGACGCGACAACAGGGCTCCGATC
>JBCBTI010000009.1:0-92844 GCA_039818745.1 Cyanobacteria bacterium J06638_7 | reverse complement strand
GCCATGGCAGGGGGAGGACAGGGCGGAACCCGCCTACGTAATTGACGCGACCCGCCTACGTAGTTGACACCGGGCAGCCGCCGGGGCAGATCGTGCCAGCCCTGGCGGACCGGGGCCTCCATATCAGCTCGGAGCGCAGCTTCTACCGGGTGCTCCATGCCCATGGCCAGGCCCATCGCCGGGGCCGCGCCAGACCGCCTCAGGAGCCCCCGCCGGTGTCACGGCTGCAGGCCAGGGGCCCCAATGAGGTATGGAGCTGGGACATTACTTACCTTCCCACCAGCGTTCGTGCTGTCTGGCTTTACCTCTACCTGGTGATCGACGTTTGGAGCCGCAAGGTGGTGGCCTGCGAGGTGGCCGATCGGGAAGACGCCCAGGTCGCCGCCGATCTGCTGGGCCGGGCCTGACTGCGGGAGCGGATCAGCAAAGGTCGCCGCCAGCTGCTGATCCTCCATGCCGACAACGGTAACGCCATGCGGGCTGCCACGCTGGAGAGCCGGCTGGAGGAGCTGGGGGTGCTCAGATCCTTCTCCAGGCCTGGGGTCAGCAACGACAATCCCTACTCAGAATCGCTGTTCCGAACGGTGAAGTACCGGCCGGACTACCCCAGGCGGCCATTCCGCAGCAAGGACGAAGCCTGCCTCTGGGTGGCGGCATTCGTGAGCTGGTACAACGATCAGCATCACCACAGCGGCATCCGGTTCGTGACGCCCAATCAGCGCCACAGCGGTCAGGCGAATGCCATCTGCCTGGCGCGTGTCCGTGTCTACGAGCAGGCCCGTCAGCGGCATCCTCGACGCTGGAGCCGGGGTACTCGCTGCTGGCGTCAGCCGGAGGTGGTCTGGATCAATCCGCCACAACTGGAGAACGGCATCACTACGGCTACGTTGGTGATGGCCGCCTGATTGGCGGCAGGGGCGCCATCTTTCCTGGCAGTCACCGCTCGCTGGCTGTGGTGTCCTGTCATGACCACCAAAAGTTGCCTGGATTTAATACACACCCATACCAATGAGCCTGGTCAAGTTTAGCTATCAGCGCCAAGGCCCCAATCTGCCCCAAAGCATGGTACTTTCGCTGCGCGGCTTGAGGCGTCTTCCAGACGTGCCAGCAAGATACTCAGCAAGTGAGGCCGCTCCATCTCCATTGCTCTGCAATCCGCTCATGCGCGGCAGCGATCATGGGGTCTGTGGGAAGAGATGAGACCCCCCCCTACTGCTCTGCACAGTGATCAAGGAGATCAGCACGGGTCGCCCCCACTGCGATTAGACGAGTGACCTGCTACACCTGATACTTACGCTGCACACGAACGGCAGAGGTATGTAATAATGCTAGATATTGCCACTTGGCTAGGAAGAGGGGAGAGGGTGCGGTTTCATACTTCCTGCTTTTTCTGGTGTGTTGTCTCGAAATCGCTCCACGCATAGGGAAGCAGAAATGGGAAAGATTTCAGGTCTCCTGGGACCAGAACTAACCGGTGTCCACGTCTTCTGGAGCTCTTGCTGGACACTCTGGGGCTGAAAAGGGTGCAGAATCTGGCCTCTCTGCGCATCCCCTGATTGCCCCACGACGCACATGCTGCGAACGGCAACCCTGGGTCTTCTGGATTCGGTAGAGGCCCTCCATGTCCGGCCCGGCCACCAGGCGCCAGCCGTTCTGCCAGCACCGGAGTACTGAGTTAAATACTTCTACTGCATCGCCTGGCGCGATGGCCTCGGGGGGTGTCGCAGGGCTGTCGGCACCACTTTCTGTTCTTAGGGGAGCAGTGTGTGTAGGCCCCCCCGCCTTGCCGACTTCTTTTTCCCCCCCTACTGAGGAATAGTCAGGAGAGCACTGCGACACCCCCTCAGAACTGGCCAAAACCCCAGTGCTGGCCATCATCCCGGGTGATGGGGACAGCCCTGCGACACCCCTGCCCACTCCTCGCGACAACCCCTGCGACACCCCCCGTGTCGCAGGGCCCTCAGCGTGGTATGGCTGGCTGAAGGGGATATCATCATGCTGGGCGCTGCGGGAAGCTGAAGGTGTCGCAGAGCTGGAGTGGGTGGGTGTCGCAGGGCTTCCCGTCCCTGGCCGAGCCGCTGGAGGGAGCCCGTCAATGGCTGCAAGCCCCCCTGATCCGAGCGCCAGACGGTTGAAGGTGGTCCGGTCGCCATGCCCTCCCATCGCACCTGGCAGCAGTACACCAGCCCGGAGGGCGAAGCCGGCGTCGAGCCGGGGCAGGTCCAGGCGGTCCGCCTTGCCACTGCAACCGCGGGCACGCACCTCGGCCATGGATTCCTTCTGACGAGGCAAGCACCGCCCAGGGCCGAGCAGACGGCGGAGTTGGCCCATGAAATTGGACCGCTGCATCGCGTGCTGGAAGCCGGCATAGCGGCAGAAGCCGAGGTAGCTCTCAAACATCTGGTTCAGAGAGAAGTCATCTACCTAGGTGCCGTGGCCACTTGCATGAGGCTCCAGGCAGGCATCAGCCCACTGGCTCACGGAGTCACCGGCAGCTGCGGCCTCGGCCTCGCCCTGTCGGAGCAGCCCCTCAGGGTCATCCTTGTCGAGTACGGCGTTCACCTCGTCGGGGGGCATGGACAGCGCCCAGCTCACCGCCTCGCTCCGGGCCTGGCGGCTGCAGATCAGATCGCTCTGCAGGGTTGGGTCCGGATCGCCCGAGCGGGGCAGGGTGTGCAGGGTAAGCACCCTGCGCTGGAAGCCGTCGAGGGAATCCCCGAACTGCAAGGGCGCGACGCTCGCCAGGATGCACCGGGAGTACATGGGCCGGGCGTCCTCGGCGTCGCTGGAATGCAGCCGCCTCGCGGTCTGAGGCTTGTTCTCGACAAGCTCGTAGAACATCCCGCAGTGGCCCCTGTCCCGGTACCTCGCTGGGGCGTCCGGAAACACGATCAGCTGCCTTCCTGCGACGTACTGGTGGAGCTTGTCCGGGTCCTTGATGTCTGCTGGATGCGTCAGGCTGGACTGGAGGGTTGGCGGCACAAGGCTCTGCAGAAACGCGACGATCAACCCCTTGCCGCTGCCGGTGGGGCCAAGGTGGTGAAATGCTTCGCCATAGCGGATGGTGGGATCAACCACCCACCGAATCTCGGCGCGAATGATTGTTTCAGCGCCATCGGGGTAGCAGGTCTCGATTACCCGCCGGAGTGGTCCTGGGCAGCTGGCGCCGGTGATGTAATCGGCATCGAGCGCACAGGTGGCCCCGTTCTTGGGGCTGTGGGGCTCCAGCCGCCCCGTGCGAAGGTTGAAGGTTCCGTTGCCGAGCACCACGACAGCCGGCGGGGTGCCGCTCAGCGGGCCGGGGCCGGCGATACGGGCCAGTAGCGTCACGGTCGCCTGCATCTGATGGGCGGTGCCATAGGCGAACGTCTGGCGTAGTCCTTCCTCGTCCGTGTGGAACATGCGCTGCAGAACAGCCAGCGCGGCGGTCTGGGCGTCGCCATCAGACCAGAACCGCCAGTAACCCGCTACGTGGTCGTAGCGGTAGAAGCGGCGGCCGTAGCTGGCGACGAGGCCGCCAAGTTCTCCGTAGAGCAGCTGGGCTGCTTGCCTCTCGGGCGGGGCATCGTTGCGCGGAACCGGGCCGCCTTGTTCCGGTTGCGAAAATGGTGCGAGGCCCCTGCGGGCGGCAGCGATGTGTTCGCGGGCGCGGCGGACGGGCAGCCCGATCCTCTTCGCGGCGCCCTCCACCAATTGCTTGACGGCGTCGCGGCTCAGGCCCGCCTCCACTGCAAGCACTGCCAGCTGGCGGACAGCAGGAGCATGCCAATCCACGCGTAAATCACGGTCCCACTTGCTGGGCAGTTCCCTCAGCAGCTCGCGAGGTTTACACCTTGTCACCATGGCTAGGTGCCCGCCGGCGTTGAAGAACTCGCATGCACCGCCTTTTTTGCCGGCGAGTTCGCGGGGAAAGAACGACAGCTGGAGGGCAGGACGTTCCAGGCCGGCACGGATCAGTTGCCCCCAAACAGCCGGGTTCAGGGGTGCATCAGCGTCGTAGATCAACAGCCAAATGCTTAGTGCCAGCTTCTTCCAGGCGGTAACGCCGGGGATGGCCTGCACTGTTTCGCCGGTCTCGAGGTGCAAGCGCAGGCCATCTTTCCAGCCCTCGGTGGCGATGGCAGGCTTGCCGCCTCCAAAGGTCGCCGGTTGCTGCTTGGCACCCTTGAGGTTCAGGTACCTAGCCGCATCGCCGCAGCGGCTGACAGGTGGCTCGTCGCAGCGGAGCTGGGCGAAGCCATCGGCGAATGGCAGCAGAAGGCCACCACCACGCCAGCCTTGGTAGCGGAAGCCCAGTGCCTGAACTTCATCCGCATCGGCGGTGCGGGCGCCGTACTCGATGGCGACTTCCAGGCCTTGCTCCCCCACTTCAGCCAGTAGGTGCTGTCGATGGGGCTCAGAGAGGACCATTAGGCAACCTCCAGCTCTGAGCGCGGGAATAGTGCTGGTTTTTCAACCTGCTGCTCTTGGTCCTGGAGGTAGGACATGCATGCCAGTAGCAGTGGCCTCCAGCTCTCATGTACGACTGCCCCCGATGCCTCGAGGTGCTTGATGGGGGGACGGGCCATCAGAGTTCCCCCCGGCAAAAAGCCTCTACAGAAGCTGGGTCGACCCGACTGAAATCGGTAAAGGCTCTCTCACACCGCTCACCGTGCCATTGGAGGGGAGCCCTTGTGGTCAGACCGCCTCTCCGGTAGTGCAAGCCCTCCAGGAAAGGATTGAAGGGAGCCGATCGGAGGCGGAGCAACGTCTTGGGGTGAATGCCAAGACGCCCTGCCATCTGCGAGGTATCGAGCCATTGCTTGGAACTGAGGGGCGCCATTGGGGGGGGGCGGAGAACTTCAGTCCATATTCGGGAGGTGAGGAGGGTATGTGAGAAACTTTGCGCGCTCACAGGTTGTGACTGAGAAGGCTTGCTACTTCAGGGTTCTTGAAGAGCTCCCCGAATCCAGCTGGCGTGCTCCGTGTCGAGCCAGCCCCTCATCAGGTCGTCGGCAAGCTGTCCGCCGAGCTCCTTCCTGGCCATCTTCAGCAACCAGGGCAGGGCGTATGAATTGCGAGTTGTAATGGCCTCTCTGATCGCATCATGAGGATCCCAGGATAATGACTTTGCGTTTGAGCGAGACTTTCTCGTCGCTTTCTTGTCTCCCTTCGGTCTGGCTTCTTCCAGTCTGGATTTATTTGGAGTTGCCTTCTTCGGACTGGTTTCTTCCAGCGTGGCTCCCTTCAGCCTTGCTTCTTCAAGCCTAGCTCTCATCCGCCGGACCATTTCAGGTGTGTAGGGCCTGCCGGAACTCGTTGCGCAACCACGAGCAAAGAGATCCCTGCTGAGCGCAGCAAGACTCTTCTCCCGTCCTTCGTCAAGGACCTGTTCGTAATCGAGGGAACGTCGAAGCGCGCAGCGGTGAGACTCTTGGTTGGCCTTCTCCCGTGGATCCCTCAGGCCCCCGAGCTTCACTCCTCGGCGCGCGGCTTGCCGCAGCCCTCGGCGGACGCTGGCTCCACGATCTCGTTCACCACTCATGGCGATGGCACGTGGTTAGGACGGCGGGAGCAGACAAGGGGGAAAGGCGCTTGCACACGTTTTGCACACGCGCGTCGAGGCCAAAGAGCGGGAGACGGTTAAGACTCCAGGCCCTCATAGGGTGAAGGGGCCCTTCCAGGCCCCATGGGTCATTTGGGTGATAAGGCTGACCTCACCCCATCTCCCTTAGAGATGTCAGGCAGCCACGGGGGCAGGCTGACGGGAGAAACGAACGATGTTGTTCGCTGTTACGGGTTTGCTCTCACCGAGCAGGCTTCAGTCACTCTCCTGATGCCCCGTCGAAACCATTGCAGCCCCTTGTGGTGCACCCGTGGAGGCCGGGGGCTGGGGGAATGGAGCTGAGCGGAATCGAACCGCTGTCCGAAACACTGGTGTGAGCCACCTAGTCCAGCCGAGGCTGGACCCCGTCATTCTGGCAGCAGTGCAGCCGGCCGCCGGGGGTGGGCATGACCGAACCGATCCACGGCGTGGCGGTGGTGCCGCCAGGGCTGGAGGAGCCCGCTGCGGCCGAGCTGCTGGCCCTCGGCTGTCTGGAGGCCCGCCCAGGCCGCCGGGCGGTGCCGTTCCGCACCAGCCTTGGCGGCTATTACCGCCTGCACCTGCAGGCCCGCCTGCCCTTCCGGCTGCTGCGGGAGCTGGCCCGCTTTCCCTGCCGCAGCCGGGAGCAGCTCCATGCCGGTGTGCAGGCCGCCCTGCTGTCGCTCGACCACTGGCAGCAGTGGCTGGCACCCGAAGCCAGCCTGCGGGTGGATGGCAGCGGCATGGCCCCGGGGCTGAACCACAGCCACTACAGCGCCCTGGAGGTGAAGAACGCCCTGGTGGATCTGCAGCGCCAGCACTTCGGACGCCGCTCCTCGGTGGATCTCGAGGCTCCCGATCGCTCCTTTCACCTGCACCTCGGGGGCGGCGAGGCGGTGCTCAGCCTTGACGGCAGCGGCACCAGCCTGCACCGGCGCGGCTACCGGGCGGCCATGGGGCTGGCGCCCCTGAAGGAGAATCTGGCCGCCGGCCTGATCGCCCTCAGCGGCTGGGATGGCTCGGTGCCCCTGGCTGATCCGCTCTGTGGCTCCGGCACCCTGCTGATCGAGGCCGCCTGCCTGGCCCTGGGCCGCGCCCCCGGGCTGGGGCGCCACTTCGCCCTGGAGCGCTGGCCCGACTTCGACCCCGCCCTCTGGCAGCAGCACCTGCAGGCGGCGCGCAGCCTGGTGCGCGAGCAGCGCAGCGACGGCGGCTGCCTGGCTCCGCTGGTGGGCCTGGAGCACAACCCCGAGGTGCTGGAGCAGGCCCGCGCCAACGCCGCCGCCGCCGGGGTGGCGGCCTGGATCGATCTGCAGGCCGGCGATTGCCGCCATTTCCAGCCGCCCGCCGGGCCCGGGGTGCTGGTGTGCAACCCTCCCTACGGCGAACGGCTGGGGGAGCCTGAGACCCTCGAGGCGCTCTACGCCGATCTGGGGTCGATGGTGAAGGAGCGCTGCTCCGGCTGGACCCTGTGGCTGCTGAGCGGCAACCCGGAGCTCACCGGTGCCCTGCGCCTCAAGGCCAGCCGCCGCATCCCCGTGAGTAACGGCGGCATCGACTGCCGCTGGCTGCGCTACGAGATCCGCTGAGCCTCAGCGCCCCAGCAGCGCCCGCGTGGTCTTGCTCAGGCCGGCGGTGGTCTGAGGCAGGTAGGGGCCCTTGGTGAGCAGACCGCCGATGCGCAGGAACAGCCCGGCCAGCACCAGGTTGAGGGTCGCCAGAGCCAGGGCACTGTGGATCCAGCTCCAGCCCAGGGCCTCCGGCAGCCAGAGCAGCAGGGCCACTTCGGCGGCGATCAGGGCCAGCAGCAGCAGCACCAGGCCGCCGCTGAGCAGCAGCGCGCCGCTGATCAGGCGCCGCTTCTCGCGATCGGCCTCCTGCAGGGCGATGCGCACGTGCAGGTCCATCACCGAGGTGACCAGGGAGCCCACCCGGCCCATCGCTCCGCGGGGCAGCCCGCCGCGCTCGGCCCTGGCGTCGCCGTTCTCCGCTGCCGGGCTCATGCCGAACGCCGGCCCGGAGCCAGCAGCATGCCCAGCAGCAGGCCCACGCCGGCGGCGATGCCGATGGCCAGCAGCGGCCGCTCGCGCACGGGCTTCTCGATGCGGGGCCTGAGGGTGGCATTGAGTTCATCGAGCAGACCCTCGAGCTGCTGCTCGAGCGGTTCGAGGCTCTCGGCCAGGCGATGGGTCTGGTGCCCCGCCACATCGGCCAGCTCCAGCAGCTGGCGGCGCACCACGCTCACGGTGCGGCCGCTCTGCTCGGCGATCACCTGGGTGACGTCATCAAAGCTGCCGCGGGTGGCCTCCAGGGTGTGGCGTGCCACGTCCGGCCATTGCTGCTGAATGCGGGGCAGAAGGGTCTCGAAGCGCTCCCGGAAGCCTTCAGCCAGGGCCTGGGCTGCCCAGCCCTCGGGCCTGGCCGTGGCCGGAGCCGCCCCGTCAGCACGCCCATCTGCGGCGGCGGGGTCGCTGCCGGAGTCGTTGCCGGCGTGGCTGTTGGCGCCGCTGTTGGCGTGGGTGGCGGGATCGCTGCTGGAATCGCTGGTCATGGGAGGGGCGCAGGCCGGTCGGTCAGGTGAGGCGGTCAGGTGTGTCGACCAGGTGTGTCGACCAGGAGCACGGATCGGGTGGACTGGAGAGCGCCGCAGAGAGGGCGGGCGGCCTGGTTTCAACCTAGGCAGGGGCTTGAGCTTGCGAAACCCTCCGCTACATTTCACGTGCTCGGCGCACGGGCCTGTTGGTTCACATCAATCAGGTCGAGTTGCATCAGTTCAAGTCGTTCGGCGGATCGATGACGATCCCCCTCGACAACGGCTTCACCGTGGTCACCGGCCCCAACGGCTCCGGCAAGAGCAACATCCTTGATGCCGTGCTGTTCTGCCTGGGTCTGGCCAGCAGCCGGGGCATGCGTGCCGAACGCCTGCCCGACCTGATCAACAGCGCCATGCTGCGGGCCGGCCGGGCGTCCGAGACCGTGGTCAGCGTGCGCTTCGATCTCGGCGACTGGCAGCCCGATGACGCCGAAGCAGGCCTGGAACCGCCCCAGGAGGGTCCCTGGATCCGTCCCGGCCAGAGCGAATGGACCGTGTGCCGGCGCCTGCGGGTGGCCCCCGGCGGCACCTACGCCAGCAGCTTCAGCGCCGATGGCGTGCCCTGCAACCTGCAGCAGCTGCAGACCCAGCTGCGCCGCCTGCGGGTGGACCCGGAGGGCAGCAATGTGGTGATGCAGGGCGACGTCACCCGCATCGTGTCGATGGGGGCCCGCGACCGCCGCACGATCATCGATGAGCTGGCCGGTGTGGCCCTGTTCGACAGCCGCATCGAGCAGAGCCGCGGCAAGCTCGAGGAGGTGCAGGAGCGCCAGGAGCGCTGCGCCATCGTGCAGCAGGAGCTGCTGGCGGCGCGCCAGAAGCTGGAGCGTGACTGCGCCAAGGCCCGCACCTACCAGGAGCTGCGTGCCGGCCTGCAGCAGGGCCGCGGCCAGGAGCAGGTGCTGGCCTTCGAGGCCGCCCGCGAGGGCTTGGGCCAGCTCGAACTCCGCCAGCAGACTCTGCAGAGCCGCCAGCAGTGCGAGCGCGAGGCGATCGCGGCTGCTGAGCAGGCCCTTGCCGCCGCCGTCAGGGTTCTCGAGCAGCTCCAGGGGGAGGTCAAGGCCCTTGGGGAAGATCAGCTGCTGGCGGTGCAGGCCGAGCTGGGCGGCCTGGAGGCCGGGGGCCGCGAACTGGCCCGCCAGGCGGAGCGGCACCAGCAGCAGGCGGAGGCTCTGCAGCTCCAGCGCCAGGAACTGGCTGAGCGCCAGACCCACCTGAGCGCCCAGCAGCTGGAGCTCGAGGCCGGCGAGGACGGCACGGCCCTGGAGGCCGCCGAAACTGACTGCCGCGCGGCCGAGGCCGCCGTGGAGCTCTCACGCCGGCGCCTGGGCGAGGTGGCGGGGCGCTCCGGCAGCTGGCTGGAGGAGCAGAAGCAGCGCAGCGAGCAGCGTCAGCGCCTCAGCGAACGGATCAGCCCCCTGGAGGCCGAAGGCCAGCAGCTGCGCGAACGCTGCCGCCAGAACGACAGCCGCTGTGCCGAGCTCGATCGCGAACGACAGCAGGAGGCGCAGGACCAGCAGCGCGTCCAGAGCCAGCTCGAGCGGCTGCGCAGCGAGCTGCAGCAGCGCGGCCAGCGCAGCAGCAGCGGCCAGGGGCAGCTGCAGCACCTGGCCGAGGCCCTGGCCCTGCAGCAGCGCACGCGCAGCCGCCTGGAGCAGGAGCAGGCGCAGCTGGAGAAGGAGATCGCCCGGCTCGACAGCCGCCGCGAAACCCTGCAGGAGAGCCGCGGTACCGGCGCCCTGCGCATGCTGCTGGAGGCCGGCCTGGCCGGCCTGCACGGCCCGGTGGCCCAGCTGGCGGAGGTGGAGGAGCGCTACCGCCTGGCCCTGGAGGTGGCTGCCGGTGCCCGCCTCGCCCAGGTGGTGGTGGATGACGACGCCATCGCCGCCCGGGCGATCGAACTGCTGCGCCAGCGCCGCGCCGGCCGGCTCACCTTTCTGCCGCTCAACAAGATCCGCGCCGGTTCCCGTCCGGGGGCGACGGCGGCCCTGCAGCGCGGCGGCCCTGCGGCGGCGGCCGGGCTGGTGGGCCGGGCCATCGATCTGGTGAGCCATGAGCCCGTCTACGGGGAGGTGTTCCGCTACGTGTTCGGCGACACGCTGGTGTTCAGCGACCTGGCCAGCGCCCGCCGGGAACTGGGCCGCTGCCGGGCTGTGACCCTCGATGGCGAGTTGCTGGAGCGCAGTGGCGCCATGACCGGCGGCAGCCTGCAGCAGCGCGGCGCTCAGCTGAGCTTCGGCCGCGCTGCGGAGAGCGACGAAGCCGCGCCCCTGCGCCGCCGGCTGCTGGAGCTGGGGGAGAGCCTGGTGGCCTGCCGCCGCAAGGAGGCCGAGCTGGCCCGCGAGCTGGACAGCCTGCGCCCCGAACTCGGCGCGCAGCAGCAGCGCCAGGCGGCGCTGGAAGCCGAATGCAGCAGCCTGGAGCGGGCCCTGGCGCCGCGGCTGGAGCAGCAGCAGCAGCGCGGCCAGCGGCTGCAGCTGCTGCGCGCCGCCCTGGCCGCCGATCAGCTGCGGCTGCAGCAGCTGGAGGCTGAGCTGGAGCCTTTGCAAGGGCAGCTGCAGGGGCTCCTCCAGGCCGAGGCCAGCGCCGAGGGCGCCAGCGATGCCGCCCGCTGGCAGGTGCTCCAGCACGACCTGGAGGCGGCCGATCAGGCCCTGGGCGCGGCCCGCCAGCAGCGCGACCGCCTGCTGGCGGGCCGCCGCGAGCGGATCCTGGCGGCCGAGCGGCTGCAGCAGCAGGCCGCTGGCCTGGCCGCCGAGGAGCAACGGCTGGTGAGCGCGGTGCAGGCCCTCGTGGAGGAGCGCCGGCAGTGGAAGAGCCGCCAGCAGGCGGACCATGACCAGCGCCTGGCCCTGGAGGCAAGGCAGAGCGAGCTGCAGGCCCGCTTCGGGGAACGCCGGCGGGCCCGGGACGCGGCCGAGGCCGGCGTGGCCGCCCAGCGCCAGTCCCTGCAGCAGCGCCAGTGGGATCTGCAGCGGCTGGCGGAAGATCTGCAGTCGCTGGCGGAGCAGCGCCGCAGCGAGGCGCTGCGGCTGGAGCAGTTGCAGCGGCAGCTCCCTCACCCCTTGCCCGATGTTCCCGCGGCGGTGCGCGCTGCCGGGCTGGAGGCTCTGCAGGCCGAGCTGCGCAGCCTGCAGGCGCGGATGGAGGCGCTCGAGCCGGTGAACATGCTGGCCCTCGAGGAACTCGAGCAGCTCGAAGGCCGCCTGGCCGACCTGGAGCAGCGCCTGGCGGTGCTCAGCCAGGAACGGGAGGAGCTGCTGCTGCGCATCGAAACCGTGGCCACCCTGCGCCAGGAGGCCTTTCTGGAGGCCTTCAGCGCCGTGGACGGCCATTTCCGCACGATCTTCGCCGAGCTCTCCGATGGCGAGGGTTACCTGCAGCTTGAGAATCCCGAAGCGCCGCTGGAGGGCGGTCTCACCCTGGTGGCCCATCCCAAGGGCAAGGCGGTGCGCCGCCTCAATGCCATGAGCGGAGGGGAGAAGTCGCTCACGGCCCTGAGTTTTCTGTTTGCCCTTCAGCGCTTTCGTCCCTCTCCGTTTTATGCCTTTGACGAGGTGGACAGCTTTCTCGATGGCGTGAACGTGGAACGGCTGGCCGGTCTGATCGCCCGCCAGGCCAGCCAGGCCCAGTTCATGGTGGTGAGTCACCGGCGGCCGATGATCGCCGCCGCCATGCGCACCATCGGTGTCACCCAGGCCCGCGGCGCCCACACGCAGGTGGTGGGTTTACCGCCAGCCGCGTAGAACCAGGCTCTGGGAGAGAATGCCCCGATGACCACAAATCCGCCCGGGGGCGACCGGCCCGCCCCGTCCAGCGACCCCCTGGGCGATTCCCCCAGCGATCGCCTCTGGCTGCGTTCGGAGCTGATGGGCACTCAGGTGATCACCCGCGACAGCGGCCGCCGCCTCGGAGTGGTGGGCGAGGTGGTGGTGGACATCGACCGCCGCGAGGTGGTGGCCCTGGGGCTGCGCGACAACCCCTTCACCCGCTTTCTGCCGGGCCTGCCCCGCTGGATGCCCCTGGAGCGCATCCGCCAGGTGGGCGATGTGATCCTGGTGGATTCCGCCGATTCCCTGGCTGAGAGCTTCAACCCCGAGCGCTACAGCAAGGTGATCAACTGCCAGGTGGTGAGCGAGGCGGGGGAGCAGCTGGGCAAGGTGCTCGGCTTCAGCTTCGACATCGAAACCGGCGAGCTCAGCACCCTCGTGCTCGGCGCCCTGGGGGTGCCCCTGCTGGGGGAGGGGGTGCTGAGCACCTGGGAGCTGCCGGTGGAGGAGATCGTGAGCAGCGGCAGTGACCGGATCATCGTCTACGAGGGCGCCGAGGAAAAGCTCAAGCAGCTGGGCAGCGGCCTGCTCGAGCGGCTGGGCATCGGCGGGCCCAGCTGGGAACAGGAGGAGCGCCAGCGCTACCGCGGGGCGATGGTGCCGGTGGAGAACCAGCTGGCGGCAGGCTTGCCTGCCGTTCAGGAGCAGCGCCGCATCCAGCCCGCCAGCAGCCGCGCCTTCGAACCCGAAGAGGACGACGACTACGACTACGTGGAGGTGGAGCAGCGCCGCGAGCGCGAGCCTCTGCGCCAGCGCCGCTACTACGAGGACGAGGAGGACCGCCCTGAGCGGCCGGCCCGGGACCGGGGCGCGCCCGAACCTCAGCGGCCCTCGCCGCTGCAGGAGCGGCCGCCGCAAGCGCTGCCGGAGCCCTCGCGGCTCGATGAGCCCCTTCCGCCGCGTCCCCTGCGCCGCCGCCCTGCGGCGCCGCTGAACCGCGAGCCGCTGGATGTGGAGGCCGACGACCTCCCTGACCCCTGGTGAGCCGCCTCCGCTTCCGCCTCAGGCCGGCCTGAACTCCAGCGAAGCTGAATTCACGCAGTAGCGCTGACCGCTGGGGGCGGGTCCATCGCCGAACACGTGCCCCAGGTGGGCTTCACAGGAGGCGCAGCGGATCTCGGTGCGCACCATGCCGTGGCTGCTGTCCACCAGCGTGGTGATCGCCGTCGCATCGACGCCGTCCCAGAAGCTGGGCCAGCCGGTGCCGGACTCGAACTTGGTGGCGCTGCTGAACAGGGGAGCGCCGCAGCACAGGCAGTGGTAGGTGCCGCTGGCTTTGTGGTTCCAGTACCGGCCGCTGAAGGCGCGCTCGGTGCCGCCCTGGCGGGTGATGCGGAACTGCTCGGGGGTGAGCTTCTGGCGCCACACCTCCTCGCGGGCATCACGGCTGAGGCCGCTGTCGAGGCCGCAGGCCGGAGCGGGGGTGGACTCGGACATGGAGCGATCGCTGCGCGGGCCCCCCGACCCTAGGAATCACCGCCGGCCTGCGGCAGCAGCTCCCGCACCAGGGTCGCCAGGGCATCCACCGCTCCCCCGGCCTCGCCGGTGCCGCGCAGGCTGCGCAACTCCTGGCGCAGGGCTTCCAGCCGCTCGGGCCGCTCCAGCCAGTGGGCGCTCTCGGTGGCGATCGCGATCGGGGTGATCACGCCCACCCGCTCCGGCACCAGCATGCGGCCGGCCCTGATGTTGGGCAGGGCCAGCAGACCCCGCCGCCGCAGCCGCCAGGCGGTGAGGGCCAGGCCCAGCAGCCGGTCCAGCCCCGGCAGCCGTGCCAGCCATCCCGCCAGCCCGTCCCAGGCCCGCATCACCTCGGGATGCTGTGTGGGCACGAGCACCAGCATCGCCACCCCCAGGGCCGCCAGTTCCGCCGTGTTCGCCCCCACGGTGGTGAGGGCGAGGGCGCATTGGCTGAGGGGGCCGTAGGCCGGCGAGGCGCGCGTCAGCTCGATGCGCGTGCCGACGGGGGTGAGCAGCGCCAGCCCCTGCGGCTCCAGCAGGCTGGAGGGAGTGGGTGCGGGCGCGCCCGAGCTGTAGTGGCGGGCGATGGCATTGCCGCCACCGGCGCAGTGCAGCAGTTCAGCCAGGCTGATGGTGGGGGCCAGCGGCAACAGGAAGCGGCAGCCCGGCCGCAGCGCCGCCAGCCGGTCGGCCGTCTCCAGCAGAAAGGGCACCCCCACCAGCAGCTTGGCCCGCTTCGACCCCGGCAGCAGGGCCACCCACTCCCCCGGGGGCAGGGGTGAATCGCGCCGCGCCTGGTCCCCCAGGTCGGCCATCAGATCCCCCACCACCGTGCAGCGCTGCCGCCAGCGGGGGGACAGCCGGCTGGCGGCCCGCGGCCCCATGGCGGCGATGCGATCGTTCCAGCGCGGCCAGCGCGCCAGCCATTCGGCGTAGGTGAGGTGCCGGTAGCCCAGCCGCGCCGACAGCAGCACGGTCCAGAACTGGTCGCCTCCCAGGAACACCACCACCCCGCGGCGGGGCCAGGCAGCGCCTGAGCCGGGCCTGAGCAGCAGGCGCCAGAAGCGGCGGGCCGGGGAGATGCGCTCGAACAGGCCCCAGGCCGCCGCCGCCCGATGCTCCCGTCCGGTGCCGTTGGGGCAGGGCACCAGCACTAAATGCAGGGCCCCTGCGGCCCCCGCGGCCAGGGGCCGCAGGGCCAGCTGACGGTGCAGACCCAGGGCCAGGGGCCGCACCCAGGTGGCCAGTTCGCCGGGGCCGTTGCTCACCAGCACGATCGCGAAGGGCTCGGCTGCTGGGGCTGGGGGGCGGCTCAGGGCTGAAGGAAAAATGCGGATGGCGAGACTTGAACTCGCAAGGCCGAAGCCACACGCCCCTCAAACGTGCGTGTCTACCAATTCCACCACATCCGCTGGTATGCCGGGCGGGACGCGGATCCAGCGCCGGCGCGCGCGCTGCGGCGCGACGCCCCGCAATATACCCATCGCCCTCCCCCCGGCCCTGCAGCGGAACGGAGTGTCAACGCTGATACAGTCCGCTGCGGCCCGGTTGAGCAGAGACGCGGCGCATGCCCATCGGCAAGTTGCTGATCGCCAACCGTGGCGAGATCGCCCTGCGCATCCTGCGCAGCTGTCGCGAACTGGGGATCCCCACCGTGGCGGTGTACAGCACGGTGGACCGCAACGCCCTGCACGTGCAGCTGGCCGATGAAACGGTGTGCGTGGGCGAGGCGCCCAGCTCCAGAAGCTATCTGCACATCCCCAACATCATGGCCGCGGCCACTTCCCGCGGCGCTGACGCCATCCATCCCGGCTACGGCTTTCTGGCCGAGAACGACCGCTTTGCCGAGATCTGTGCCGACCACGGCATCACCTTCGTGGGGCCGTCGCCCGAGTCGATCCGCTCGATGGGCGACAAGTCCACCGCCAAGGCCACGATGCAGCAGGTGGGGGTGCCCACCATCCCCGGCAGCGAGGGGCTGCTGGCCTCGGTGGAGGACGCCCGGGAGCTGGCCGAGCAGATGGGCTACCCGGTGATGATCAAGGCCACCGCGGGTGGTGGCGGCCGCGGCATGCGCCTGGTGCCGCAGCCCTCCCAGCTGGAGAGCCTGTTCAAGGCGGCCCAGGGGGAAGCGGAAGCGGCCTTCGGCAACCCGGGGCTCTACATGGAGAAGTTCATCGACCGGCCCCGGCACGTGGAGGTGCAGGTGCTCGCCGATCGCCACGGCAACGTGGTGCATCTGGGGGAGCGCGACTGCTCGATCCAGCGCCGCCACCAGAAGCTCCTGGAGGAGGCGCCGAGTGTGGCCATCAACGCCGATCTGCGCCGGCAGATGGGTGACGCGGCCGTGGCGGTGGCCCGGGCCATCGGCTACGAGGGCGCGGGCACGGTGGAGTTCCTGGTGGACCGGCGCGGCAACTTCTACTTCATGGAGATGAACACCCGCATCCAGGTGGAGCATCCGGTCACCGAGATGGTCACCGGGGTGGACCTGATCGCCGAACAGCTGCGCATCGCCGGCGGTGAGCCGTTGTCGCTGAAACAGGAGGACATCCGCCTCTGCGGCCATGCCATCGAGGTGCGCATCAACGCCGAGGATCCCCGCCAGAACTTCCGGCCCGCCCCCGGCAAGATCACCGGCTGGCTGCCCCCCGGAGGACCGGGGGTGCGCATCGACAGCCACGTCTACACGGGCTATGAGATTCCGCCCTTCTACGACTCCCTGATCGGCAAGCTGATCGTGTGGGGTGTGGACCGCGACCATGCCCTGCGCCGCCTGCACCGGGCCCTCTCCGAATGTGCCGTGACCGGCATTCCCACCACCATCGATTTCCACCTGCACCTGATCGAGCGGCCCGAGTTCCAGGCCGGTGACGTGCACACCAAGTTCGTGGAGCTGGACATGCAGCCCATGGTCTGAAGGCCGCCGCTGTGGCTGCCGCCGGCCTTCAGGCTGCTGAGCTGGCCTGCTGGAGCAGCTGACTCACCAGCCCCTGCTGCCCCACCAGCACCTCGCGCAGCAGGCTGATCAGACCCACCCACACCACCGGTGTCACGTCCACCCCGCCGATGGGCTGAATCAGGCGCCTGCTGGGTACCAGCAGCGGCTCGGTGGGCAGGGCGATGAGGCGCAGAACACCCCGCTGCAGGTCCAGCTGGGGATACCAGGTGAGCACGATGCGGAACAGGAACAGCAACGTCCACAACGCCAGCAGCAGGCCCAGCAGCAGGTGGGTCCAGGCCAGGGGGGAGGCGGGCAGAGCCGTCACAAACCTCTAAGCATTGATCCACCCAGCGTAGGAAGCCCGAGCCGCTGCTTAGGATCGCCGGCATCAACGAGCGTCCCCAGCGGCCTCCCCATGACCCCTTCCCTTGCCAACTTTCTCAGCAGCCTCGCCTGGGGCGCGGTGATCGTGGTGGTGCCCATCTCCGTGGCCCTGGTGCTGATCAGCCAGACCGATCAGGTGGACCGCCGCCTCTGAGCGGCCTGGCTGGCAGGCCCTCCCTAGAGTGGGCACACGCTCCGCAGGGGATCGGTTGTGGTCAATGCCAGTCTGAACTGGGCCAGCATCGTCGGCATCGTGCTGGCGGTGGGCGGTGCGCTGCTCTATTTCATGCGCAGCTTCAAGCCCGCCCTGGCGCGGGATTACGACGTCTTCTTCGCCGCCGTCGGCCTGCTCTGCGGCGGCATCCTCTTCTTCCAGGGCTGGCGCCTCGATCCAATTCTCCAGTTCGGTCAGTTCCTGCTGGCCGGCACCACCGTCTTCTTTGCCTACGAGAGCGTCCGCCTGCGCGGCGTCACCACTGAACAGGCACGCCGCTCCGCCTACTTCGACGACGACGAGCCCATGCCCGCCGAGCCGCCCTACCGCCCCCGCGTGGGTGGCCGCAGCTGGGATGAGGACGGCCCCGATCGGCTGGACGAACCCCAGGCCCTGCGCCGCCGCATCCCTGCCCGGGGCGCTGAGGAGGATCAGGAGGATGACTTCTACAGGCCGCGCCGGCCCAGTCGGGCGGCTATTCCCGAGCGCGCCGCCAGCCGGGCTCCCGTGGACTCCAGTCCGCGCAGCTACAGCGCCGGCCGCTCCAGCGGCACCCCCGAATTCGGCGCCCGCCGCCGCGACCGTGACAGCCAGAGTGAGCTGCGCCGGGGCAGCCGGCCTGTGGCGGCGAGCGACTCCATGCCCCGCTCCAGCCGCCGCGGCGCCAGTGCCCCTGGCGCCGCCGGTGAGAGCCAGTCCTCCTCCGCACCCCCGTCGGCAACGGCCGCCTCCGGCCGTCCTGGCGTGCCCCAGGGATCTCCGATCCGCTCCCGCGGCGCCGCTTCGGGCGCCATCAGCGATGCCGACTACACACCGGTGGCCCGCCGCTCCCGCCCCGAGGCTCCAGCTGGCGGCAGCGGCCGCGACAACTCCTCCCGCTTCGATGACTGAGCTGCAGGCCCCGGTGCCGCGCTCACCGGTGCCGCCATCACCTGTTGCCTGGTGACGGCTGAGCCCTGTCCCCTGTCCTGATGGGGCCTCCCCTGGCCAGAGCCGCTCACTTCGGCAGCCTGCTGGCGGTGCTTCTGTTGGCGGGCTGCGGCCTGGCGCCGGTCCGGCAGGCGCCGGGCCTCGGGCTGGGCGGGGGCGCACGCCTCGATCCAGCCCTCAATGGCGACGGTCGTCTGCTGGCCTCGGTGCTGGAGCGCGAGGGCCGGGGTCGCGTGATCCTTCAGGAGCAGCCGGGTGGGGGCTTGAGCCGCCTGCGCCTGCGCCGCCGCCTGCCCCACAGCTCGCCAAGCCTGAGTTGGAACGGCCGCTACCTGGCGGTGCTGGTGCAGGAGGGGCCCGGGCGCCGGGCGGTGATCGAGGACCGCCTGCGCGGCCGCGTGCTGCGCCTGCCCCTGCCGCCGGGCAGCCAGCCCGAGCGCCTCAGCCTGGCCAGCGACGGCTCGCGCCTGGCGGTGCAGGTGCTGCGCAATGGCCGCCGCGGCGTGGAGCTCTTCGATCTGCGCGGTCTGCTGGAGCCCGACCTGCCCCCCGCTCAGCCGGTGCGCGGCGGTGGGGTGGGCCAGCCATGACCGCCGCCGCCGCTGCCCGCCACCGGCTCGCGCTGGTCGCCGCCGTGGCGCTGCTGCTGGCCAGCGCCGGTTGCGGCGGCGACCGGCCCCGCCCATTGGTGGCGCTCAATCTGCAGCTGGCGCAGGAGGAGAGCAGCCGGGAGCCCTCCCTGGCCGGCCGCTGGCTGGCCCTGATCAGTGCCCATGACGGCCGTGATCGGGTGCTGCTGGTGGATGTGGAGCGCGGCGTGAGGCTGCCCCTGCCGGGTCTCAACCGTGCCGATGCCCAGGCGCTGAGCGTGTCAGTCGACGCGGCCGGTGAGCGCCTGGCCCTGGTGCGCCAACTGGAGAACCGCACCGAGCTGGTGCTCTACCGGCGCTCCCAGGCGAGCCTGCGGCGCCTGCCGATCGCACCGGCCGGCGTGCCCCGGCGGGTGCAGTTGAGTGCGGATGGCCGCCGTCTGGCGGTGGAGGTGAGCCGCGACGGCCTCTGGCAGATCGACCTGATCACTGTGCCCTGACTCCGGGCCGGCCGGGGATCAGGGCACCAGGCCGGCCCAGCGCAGGAAGGTCTCGCCGCTGAGGGCTTCGATCAGCAGCACCGCCGTGAACCCCACCATGGCGAAGCGGCCGTTCACCCGCTCGGCGTAGGCACTCCAGCCGAAGGCGGGAAGATCGCCAGTGGTGGCGCTGGTGGCAGGCAGCTCGGCTTCGGGCGAAGCGGCGGGGGAGGGCATGGGATCAGGCATCGGCGCCGAAGACATAGCCGGCGGCGGGCAGCAACCGCCAGTGTCCCGCACCGTCCAGCTCCAGCACCGTGTCGTGGAACTCGGTGAGGGTGGGACGGTGGCCCACGCTCACGAAGGCGATGTCGCGCTCGCGCAGCAGATGGTAGAGGTGGCGCTCGGTGGCCACATCCAGCGCGCTGGTGGCCTCATCGAGCACCACGATGCGGGGGGCGTTGAGCAGCAGGCGGGCAAAGGCCAGACGCTGCTGCTCGCCAAGCGAAAGCAGACGCGGCCAGTCCTGCTTGATGTCCAGGTCGGGATAGCGGCGCACCAGCTCCGGCAGGCACACCTCCCCGAGCACATGGCGCAATTGGTCGTCGCCGAAGCGCTCCGGTTGGAGCGGGTAACAGAGCTGTTCCCGCAGGCTGCCCAGCAGCATGTAGGGCTTCTGGGGAATGAACAGCAGCTCCCCTTCCCGGGGGCGCTCCACCTCACCGGCCGCCGGCGGCCAGAGGCCACTCACCAGCCGCAGAAAGGAGGTCTTGCCGCAACCCGATGGACCCACCACCAGCAGCCGCTGATCGCGGTCCACCTCCAGGCTCAGATCGCGCACCAGGGTGCGATCGCTGCGGGGTGGCACCAGGTCTACGTGGCTCACCAGGATCGAATCGGCACGCCGCAGGGTGCCGGCGCCGTTGCGGCCTGGCAGGGCGGCCTGTTCACCGCTGATCTCGTCCACCTTGCTCTGGAAGCCCTCCAGCCGGCTGATGGAGGCGGAGAACGCCGCCAGGCGATCGATGTTGTTGACGATGTAGCTGACCGAGAACAGCACCTGGGAAAAGGCGATGCTGGCCTGGCCGAAGACACCGAAATCCACCTCGCGGGCAAAGTAGATCGGGGCGATCACCAGCCAGGGCAGAAAGCGGGAGAAGTAGTCGTAGGAGCGCTGGATCACGCTGATCAGCGCCTCCCAGATGATCAGGCGGTTGTAATTCTCAATGGCGCCATCCAGGCGGCGCACCGCTTCGCGGGATTCCTGCTTTTCACCGCGGTAGAAGGCGATTGACTCGGCGTTGTCACGAATGTGAACCAGGCCATAGCGGAAGTTGGCCTCGAGTCTCAGTTGCTGGTAGTTGAGTTTCACCAGCTTACGGCTGGCAAACACGATCAGCGCCGTGCCACCCACCGAATACACGAGCAGCAGCAAAGCCAACCGGGAGCTGATGCTCCACAGCACGATGATGAAACTGAAGAAGGTGAGCAGGGCCGACAGGATCTCCACTGTCACGCTCAGGCTGGTGCGGGTGAAGTTGTCGGTATCCTGAGCGATCCGCTGGTCGGGATTATCAATCTCCTCCGCTGACTCATCGTTTGGGTTGAGTACGTAGTAGGCGCGGTTGCTGAGGTATCGCCCCAGCAAGCGGCCACTCAGCCATTCCCTCCAGAGGAGGCCAAGCTTGGGGATTAGATAGCTCTGAAGGGCGCGGATCGGCAGTGCCAGCACCAGGCAGAAGGCATAGATGGCAACGATCTTCCAGAAGGCGTCCTGATCAAACGCCACCAGGGCGTTATCCACATTGCGGGCAATGAAGCTGATGCCCACGTTGATGCCGTTGATCACCAGGATCAGCAGCAGGATCACCCCCAGCAGAAACCAGGGCAGCCAGCGGCCCTGGCGCAGCTTGCCGCGCAGGGCGGCAAAACTGCTGAGGCCTGCCGCCATCAGCGCCATCACCATCACGCCCCAGGGGCTGCTCCAGAGAGCGGCCACCTGCTCGGGCACGCCCGGCAGGAAGCGTCCCCGCAGCTCCGGGATCAGGGCACCGCTGAGGGCCACGATGCCGGTGAGCAGCAGCAGGGTGAGGCCCACCACCACCGCCACCAGGGCGGCCACGAGCAGGGGGAACTGCCACAACCGGGTGTCTTCCAGGGGCAGGAAGTAGGGCTGGGCCAGGCGCTGCAGCTTGCCGAGCTGGCTGCGGAGTGCCTTGAGGGGATTCATGCGGGCGAACTGGTAGCGCCCATTCTCACCACCGGGGCTGCTTGAGCGTGCCGGCGGGCAACCACTCAGCCCGGCGGCCAGGCCAGGGGCCGGCCGCCGATCACGTGCACGTGCAGGTGAAACACGCTCTGGCCCGCCTCGACGCCGGTGTTGATCACGGTGCGGAAGCCGCTGAGCCCCTGCTCATGGGCCACGCGAGCGGCCACCAGCAGCAGATGACCGAGCAGGGCCGCCTGGTGGGGTCCGGCCTCATCGAGGCGGCTGATCGGTTCGCGGGGAATCACCAGCACATGCACCGGCGCCTGGGGAGCGACATCGCGGAAGGCCAGGCAGTGCTCATCGGCATGCACCTGGTCACAGGGAATTTCGCCGCGCAGGATGCGCCCGAAGATCGTGTCCTGCCGTCCCTGGGGCTGGTGGGTGTCTGCCATGGCGACCAGGCGGGAAGCGGACTGCGGTGACGCGGGTGGCACTGGTGAGGCAGTGGCCCGAAGCCGATGTTGGCACGATGCAGCAGTGCGGCCCTGCTGGGCCTGGAGGCGCTCCCCGTCACGGTGGAGGTGGATCTGGGGCCTGGGCTGCCCGCCCTGCAGATGGTGGGGCTGGCCGGGGCGTCGGTGCAGGAAGCGCGCGAGCGGGTGCGATCGGCCCTGCGCCACAGCGGCTTCCGGGTGCCCCTCGGCCGGGTGGTGGTGAACCTGGCCCCCGCCGACCTGCGCAAGGAGGGTCCGGGCTTCGACCTGCCGGTGGCCCTGGGGCTGCTGATGGCCAGCGGCCAGCTTCAGCCCCAGGCGCTGGAGCAGGTGTGGAGCAGCGGAGAGCTGGGCCTGGATGGCCGGTTGCGGCCCGTGCGCGGACTGCTGGCGGTGGCACTGCGGGCCCGCTCGGAGGGGGCGCGGGCCCTGCTGGTGCCCGAGGCCAATGCCGCCGAGGCCGCTCTGGTGGAGGGGCTGGCGGTGTGGGGGGTGGCGGATCTGGCGGGGGCTGTGGGTCAGCTGCGCAACCCGCGGCCGAGGCCTGTGCGGGCCTGGCCGTGCGCCGGCGGCTGTGCCGCGGCAGCCCAGCCTCCCGACCTGGCGGAGGTGCACGGCCAGGTCCACGGCCGCCGTGCCCTCGAGATCGCGGCGGCAGGCGGCCACCACCTGCTGCTGGTGGGCCCTCCGGGCAGCGGCAAGACGATGCTGGCCCGGCGCCTGGCCGGGCTGCTGCCGGCGCTGAACCGGGAGCAGGCCCTGGAACTCACCCGCATCCACTCCGTGGCGGGGCTGCTGGGCCCGGGGGCGGGTCTGGTGGGGCAGCGGCCCTTCCGGTCCCCCCACCACAGCTGCTCGGGGGCGGCGCTGATCGGCGGCGGTTCCATCCCCAGACCGGGGGAACTGGCCCTGGCCCACCATGGGGTGCTGTTCCTCGATGAGCTCAGCGAATTCCGGGGCGGTGTGCTGGATCTGCTGCGCCAGCCACTGGAGGAGGGCGAGATCTGGATCCACCGCAGCCGCCAGCGCAGCCGGTTCCCCTGCTCGATCACCCTGGTCGGCGCTGCCAACCCCTGCCCCTGCGGCTGGTACGGCGACCCTGAGCGGGAATGCCGCTGCGGCGAGGGCGAGCGCCGGCGGTACTGGGGTCGGCTCTCCGGCCCCCTGCTCGACCGCATCGACCTGCAGGTGGTGATGCGCCGCCCCCAGGCCTCAGCCCTTGCCGCCCCCTACCGGAGCGGGGAAGGGATGGTGGCGCTCCCCGAAACCACCGCGCAGGTGGCGTTGCGGGTGATGGCAGCCCACCGGCGCATGCTGGCGCGCAACCCCGGCGGGGTGGGCAACGGCCGCCTCGGCTCAGGCGCGCTGCAGCGGGTGCTGGCACTCGACCCTGCCGCCCTGGCGCTGTGGGAGCGGGCCCTGGGCCAGCGCCGGCTGACCGCACGGGCCGGGGAGCGGCTGCTGCGGGTGGCGCGCACGATCAGCGATCTCGATGGCAGCCCCCGGGTGGGGGTGGCGGCGGTGGCCGAAGCGCTCACCTACCGCAGCTTCGATTCGATCGAGCGGCCCTGAGGAGGCGGGCTTGAGGGAGCCATCCTGCGGGGGCTCAGCGGCGCCGGCGCCGCTGCTGGGCCTTGCGCTTGTACTTCTCGGTGGGGGTCTCGTGGTGGCGGAGCCGCTTGAGGTCGGCGAAGATGCCTGCCCTGGACACCTGGCGCTTGAACCGGCGCAGCGCCGATTCGATGCCTTCGTTCTCGCCGACGGTGACCTGGGTCATGAAGGAGGATTCATCTCACACAGCCAACCAATCTAGCAACCGGGCTCCTGCTGCTCCAACAGGGCTCAGAGAGGGGGGGCTTCCATGAGCTCATCGCTGCCCAGCCGCACCTCCCCCTCGGCGGGTGGCTCCTCCACCTCGATCGCCGGCAGGGCCAGCTCCTCGGCGGCCTCCGGCTCCAGGCCGGTCTCCGGCTCCGCTTGATCGGTGGCGACTGCCGCTGAGGGCCAGTCGTCCTGGTAGAAGTACACATGACCGAGGTTGCGCCCGTTGTAGGCGCGTCGCTTGAGGCGCCAGCCCGGCTCGAGCACCAGCTGCAGGTAGTCGGTGCCGGGCCCCTGGGTGCGGGCCACCACCAGCTCCGGGCCGGCGCCGGGGCGTGTGGGCACCGCCAGCAGCAGGTTGTCGCCATCCACACGCACCACGCTCAGCCGGTAGACGGTGCCCATGTCGCTGCCGCCGACGCGCAGCGAGTAGCCGTTGGCGTCGAGGTAGCGGCCGCAGATGCCGGTGAAGTTGAACGTGGCCAGCAGGGGGTCCACCAGAGAGGGAGGGCCGCCGCTGACGGAATAGCAGGGGCGGCGGTCGTTGAGCTGCTCGTAGATGTGCAGCTGGGCTCGGGCACCGGTGCTGCCGATCGGCGCCGCCACCAGCACCAGACGCTGCTCATCGAGTTCCACGGCCTGGAAGAGCGAGGCGGCCCGGCCCGGCTGCGGCGCGGCGCCGGCAGCCGCGGCCCACACGCCCAGGGCGGTGAGCAGGGCGGGCACGGGGCGGCGAAGCCTCGCGGGCGGGAACGGCGCGGGGGGGAGCATGGCGGGGATGACCAGGCAGGGGCCCATCGTATGCAGACCGGCCCGCGCTCACCAGGGGCGGGAGCCAATGCGGCGAGCGTTCAGGCCGGCCGGTTGATGCGGATGGCCAGCAGCAGGGTGGCCACGGTGCCGGGCCCGCTGAGCGCCAGGATCCAGCGGGTGGGCCCCAGGCCCAGATCCGGATCCCCGTAGGCCAGTTCGAACACGCAGCCGGTGGCGGCGATCCCCAGCACACAGGCCAGGGCCAGGAACAGTCCGGCCAGGGGTTTCATCGGCATGACCCGCTCAGCGGATGGACTGCACGTCGCCGCGCTGGAAGCCGTGGTCCTGGAGTTCGCTGTTGAGGGTCAGCTCGTCGGTGACCCGGTCCACGAACAGCACCCCATTGAGGTGATCCATCTCGTGCTGGATGCAGCGACCGAGGAGCCCATCGGCCTTCATGCGCCGTGGACGGCCCATCTCGTCGCGGTACTGCAGCTCCACGGTGGAGGGGCGCACCACGTCGAGATACACCCCGGGGATGCTGAGGCAGCCTTCCTCATAGGTGTCGAGCCCGGAGCCGAAGGCGCGGATCTCGGGGTTGATCAGCACCAGGGGCGGGCTGGCGGCGTTCTCGGGATCGAGATCGATCACCAGCAGCTGCTTGTGCACCCCCACCTGGGGGGCGGCCAGGCCGATCCCCTTGGCGCTGTACATGCTGCGCAGCATGTCGCGGGCCAGGTCCCTCACCGACTCATCCACCTTGCCGACGCGCCGGGCGGGGCTGCGCAGGGCCCGATCGCCCAGGATGTGGATCGGCAGGGGAGGCTCGGCCACCGCATCCTTGGGCACCTGCACGCTGCGGCCGGGTTGCTCCGCCGAGCGGGCCATCTGGGCGAAGCTGCGTGCCAAATCCCTGCGTGCCGGAGTTATGGCAGTTTAAGGCGACCCCACCCACAGCCGGGTCCAGCCCTCCTCCATGCGGCAGTCGGACACACCAGGGGCGCCCCTGCCAGCAGACCTCGTGGTGGGGCGAGCGCCAAGCCTGAGCGAACCGCTGCTGCTCGACGGTCGCCTCCACTGGCTGGAGCAGCGCCCCGGCGAGGGGGGCCGTACCACCCTGCTGATGCGGCCGGCCGGGCAAGGGCAGGTGCAGCCACTGGAGCTCACCCCGCCTCCCTGGAATCTGCGCACCCGCCTGCATGCCTACGGGGGGGGCAGCTACGCCCTGGCCGGCCCCCAGCTGGTGTTCGTGCACGACGGCGACCGCTGCCTCTGGGGTCTGCGTCTCGACCCCCGCAACGGCCTGCCCCAGGGGCCACCCCAGGCCCTCACCACCGCGGCCGCGCGGGCCTTCGCCGCTGGCCTGATCGATGCGCCACGGCAGCGCTGGATCGGCGTGATGGAGGCCGCGGGCCGTGATCTGCTGGTGGCGGTGCCGCTGGCGGGCGGCGAGCCGCTCACGCTGCACCGGCCCGCCGACTTCTGCGCTTCCCCCTGCCTCAGCCCTGACGGCGGCCAGCTCGCCTGGCTGGAATGGCAGCAGCCGCACATGCCCTGGCAGCGCACCCAGCTGTGGCTGGCTGAGGTGGCCCCGGACGGGGCACTGCGCCATGCCCGCGTCGTGGCTGGATCGCGGGGCGGCGATGCCCGGGCGGTGTCACTGTTCCAGCCCCTCTGGATCGGCGCCACCGAGCTGGTGGTGGCCAGCGATGCCAGCGGCTGGTGGAACCTGCAGCGGCTGCACACCCCCTCCGGCCGCTGGCAGTGCCTGGCTCCGATGCCGGCGGAGTTCGCCCAGCCCCAGTGGGTCGATGGCCTGCGCACCACGGCCTGGGACGGCTGCGAGCTGATCGCCGCCGCCTGCCGGCAGGGCGTCTGGGAGCTGGGCCGCCTGGCCCTGGATCCCGATCGGCTGGGCACCGCCGCCGCCTGGCAGCCCCTCAGCGTGCCCTTCGACGACCTGGCCGGCCTCAGTGCCGAAAAGGGGCGGCTGGTGGCCCTGGCCAGCTCCCCCAGCACCCCCCAGGGGCTGCTGGAGCTGGAGCTGGCCAGCGGCCACTGGCAGCACTGGCCCGTGGCCCCCAGCCCGCTGGCGCCGCAGGCGATCAGCCAGCCCCAGGCCTGGTGGTTCGACGGCTACGGCGGCCTGTCCACCCACGCCTGGTACTACCCGCCGGCCGGCGGCGCCACGGCGCAATCCCCCCTGCTGGTGAAGGGCCACAGCGGCCCCACGGGCATGGCGCGCCGGGGGCTGAGCCTGACCATTCAGTTCTGGACATCCCGCGGCTGGGGAGTGGTGGATGTGAACTACGGCGGCTCCACCGGCTTTGGCCGTGCCTACCGGGAACGGCTCGACGGCCAGTGGGGGGTGGCGGATGCGGCCGACTGCGCCGCCGCCGCCCGCTCCCTGGTGGCGGCGGGGCGCGCCAGCCCCACCCGCGTCGCCATCGAGGGTGGCAGTGCCGGTGGTTTCACCGCCCTGGCGGCCCTCTGCGGCAGTGATGTCTTCGGCGCTGCCGCCTGCCGCTACGCGGTGTGCGATCCGGCGGCGCTGGCGGTTCACGACCACCGCTTCGAGGCGCGCTACCTCGACGCTCTGATCGGACCCTGGCCCGAGGCGGCTGCCACCTACGCGGCCCGCTCCCCCCTGGAGCAGGCCGACCGCATCCGCTGCCCGGTGATCTTCTTTCAGGGACTTGACGACCCGGTTGTGCCCCCCCAGCAGACCGAGCGCATGGCCGCGGCGCTGGCCGCGAACGGCATCCCGGTGGAGGTGCACCGCTTTGCCGGCGAGGGCCATGGCTTTCGCGACGGGGCCGTGCAGCTGCAGGTGCTGCAGGCCACCGAGGCCTTCTTCCGCCGCCACTTCGGCCTCGACGGCCCATGACCCCGCTGCCGGCCGTCGGCCTGATCGCGCTGGCCTTGGCGGCGCTGGGCCTGCTGCTGGCGCTGGGCCGGGCGATCGGGCCGGCCCTGGGGCTGCAGCGGCTGGGCCTGCCGGCGGCCGTGGTGGCCGGGTTGCTGGGGCTGTCGATCGGCCCCGATGGCCCCTGGCCGCTGCTGCCCGCGGCGGTGGAGGAGCTCTGGGCCCGGCTGCCCACGATCCTGCTCACCCTGGTGTTCGGCACTCTGATGCTGGGGCGGCCCCTGCCGGCGGTGCGGCGCTTCTGGCGGGCGGCGACGGCCCAGATCCTGCTCGGGCTGACGCTGGGTTTCGGCCAGTACCTGATGGGTGCCCTGGCGGTGCTGTGGCTGCTGGGTCCCTGGCTGGGGGTGGATCCGCTGATGGCCTGTCTGATCGAGGTGGGCTTCGAGGGCGGCCATGGCAGCGCTGCGGTGATGGGTCCGATCTATGCCGATCTGGGGTTCGCGGAGGGCACGGATCTGGGGCTGGCCATGGCCACCGTGGGCCTGCTCAGTTCCACAGTGCTGGGGGGAGTGCTGGTGGTGATCGCCCAGCGCTACGGCTGGCTGATGGCCCTGGAGCCCGTGGCCCAGGCAGCCGCTCCGCCGGAGCCGGCAGCCGACCCCCACCAGCCCAGCTGCCCCATCCCCGATCCGGAGGCGGGCCGCGAGCTGGGGGAGGCAGCGATGCTGCTCATCAACCTGGGGCTGGCCGGCCTGGCGGTGGGCCTGGGAGTGCTGATGCAGGGCGCTCTCAACTGGGCTGCCAGCCCCCTGCATGGCGCCTGGCGCACCGTGGTCGACGCCCTGCCCGTGTACCCCCTGGCCCTGGCCGGTTCGCTGCTGGTGCGTCTGGCCCTGGAGCGCGGCGGCCGCAGCGATCTGGCCTCTCCCCAGCTGCAGACCCGTCTGGGGGGTCTGGCCACCGACCTGCTGATCACCGCGGCGATGGCAGGCCTGAATCTGCCCCAGCTGGCGCGCAGCTGGCTGCCGCTCACGGTGCTCGCCAGCGCCGGTCTGGCCTGGAATCTGCTGGTGGTGCTGGTGCTGGCCCGGCGGGTTCTTCCTCTGGACTGGTTCGAGCGGGCGCTCACCGAATTCGGCCAGGCCACGGGAGTTGCGGCCAGCGGTCTGCTGTTGCTGGGGATGGCCGATCCCGGCAACCGCAGCGGCGCCCTGCCGGCCTTCTCGATCAAGCAGCTGGTGCTGCAGCCGCTGCTGGCCGGAGGGGTGGTGACAGTGGTGGCGCCGCTGGCGGTGCACAGCTGGGGGCTGCCGCTGTGGAGTGAGCTGTGCTTCGCCCTCACGGTTCTCTGGATCACACTGGCGCTGCTGCTGGCCCGTTTTCGGCCCTGAGACCGGATCACCATGAAGCTGTTCGATGTGCTGATCGCCTTCGTGGCCCTCAGCCTGCTGCTGCTGCTGGCCACGGCGCTGCGCCAGCGGCTGCCGCTGCTGCGCCGGCTGGGACTCCCTGAGGCGCTGGTGGCGGGGCTGCTGGGGCTGGCGATCGGCCCGTTCAGCCCGCTGCGGCCGTTCCCGGAGAGCGTCTACGGGGTGTGGAGCCAGACACCGGGCGTGCTGATCAACGTGGTGTTCGCCAGCCTGTTCATCGGCGAGGCCCTGCCCAGCCGGCGGATGGTGTGGGAGCGGGCCGCCAGCCAGACGGCCTTCGGCATGGTGCTGGGCTTCGGCCAGTACCTGGTGGGCGGGCTGGTGGTGCTGCTGGTGCTGCGGCCGCTGCTGGGGGTGAATCCGCTGATGGCCTGCCTGATCGAGGTGGGCTTCGAGGGCGGCCACGGCACGGCGGCCGGCATGGGCACCGCCTTCCGCCGGCTGGGGCTGGAGTCGGGCGAGGCCCTGGGGCTGGCGATGGCCACCTTCGGCATCCTGGCGGGGGTGCTGGTGGGCAGCGCCCTGGTGGTGATCGGCCGCCGGCGCCGCTGGCTGCTGCCGGAATCACCGCCGCCGGCCCGGCCCGCCGGGCACTCCGAGCCGGCTCCGGCGGCGGCTAAGGCCTCTGCCACGATCGACGGCCTCACCGTGAACCTGGCGCTGATCGGCGGCGCCATCGGCCTGGGGGTGCTGCTGCGCCACGCGATGGTGCGCCTGGCGGCCGTGCTGGGGGGGGAGCCGAGTGCCGAGCTGTTCGCGGCCGTGCCGCTGTTTCCGCTGGCGATGGTGGGGGGCCTGCTGGTGCAGCGGCTGCTGCAGTGGCAGGGCCATCCGCGGCTGGCCTCTTCTGCGGTGCAGCGCAGCATCGGCTCGCTGGCGATGGATGTGCTGATCGCGGCGGCGATGGCCAGCCTCAACCTGCCGCTGGTGGAGGAGGCCTGGCTGCCGCTGCTGGTGCTGGCGCTGGCGGGGCTGGGCTGGAACGTCTCTGTGTTCCTCTGGCTGGGGCCGCGGCTGTTCCGGGATGCCTGGTGCGAGCGGGCGATCGCCGATTTCGGCCAGAGCACCGGCGTCACCGCCACCGGGCTGCTGCTGCTGCGCATGGCCGATCCCTATGGCCGCAGCCCGGCGCTGGAGGCGTTCTCGTTCAAGCAGCTGGCCTACGAGCCCTTCCTGGGCGGCGGGCTGGTGACGGCCTTCGCGCCGATCGCCCTGGTGGCGCTGGGCCTGCCGCTGTGGACCCTTCTGGCGCTGGCCTGCACCGCGGCGGCGCTGGCGTTCGGGGCGCGGATGGCGCGTCAGCGGCCGGCGGGCGCGGCGCCGTAGTGGAGGTGGGCCATGCGGGCGGCCACGCGCTCCATCTCGGCGGCATCGAGCAGCGGCGGCTCACCCAGCCGTGAGGCCTCCAGGTACATGTGGGCGAGGGTTTCCACCTCCAGCGCCAGCGCCACGGCCTGATCGAGATCGGGGCCCAGGGTCACCTGGCCGTGGTGGGCCAGCAGGCAGGCGCGGCGCTCGCGCAGGGCTTCCAGCGCCGCGTCGGAGAGCTCCTGGCCGCCGAAGGTGGCGTAGGGGGCGCAGCGGATGTCGGCACCCCCGGCCTGCACCACCATGTAGTGGAAGGCGGGAATGCCCCGGCCGTGGCAGGCCAGGGCCGTGGCCCGGATCGAATGGCAGTGCACCACCGCCCGCACCTCGGGCCGGCTGCGCAGGAGATCGGCATGCAGACGCCACTCCGAGGAGGGCCGGCGGCCGGGGGCGGCCTGACGCACGCGGCCCTGGCCATCGAGCTCCACCGGATCCTCCGGGCCCATCCGCTCCGCGGGCAGGGAACTGGGGGTGATCAGCAGCCCATCCGGCAGGCGCAGCGAGAGGTTGCCGGCCGTGCCCTGGTTCAGCCCCAGCGCCTGAAGCCGCCTGGCGGCAGCCACCAACTGGCGCCGGGACTCCTCGTTCGCCAGCGGCATGGGGGCAGGTGGGCTGGAGAGAGCGTAGGAAGCCATGGCGAGGCAACCCTGAGACATCCCCCCAAGGCATCACCATGGCACCCGAGGCCAAGCCAGCAGGCCTGATCCAGCGCTACCGGGAGGAGCTGGAGGTGCGCCGCTATGCGCGTCGGACGGTGGCGACCTATGAGCAATGGCTGCGGCGCTACCTGCGGTTTCACCGGATGCGGCATCCCCGGGAGATGGGAGAGGCCGAGATCAATGCCTTCCTCAGCCATCTGGCCACGGAAGAGCACGTGAGTGCCTCAACGCAGAACCAGGCCCTGGCCGCGCTGCTGTTTCTCTATCGCTCGGTGCTCGGGGGTGATGTGGGCAGCCTGGAGGGGGTGATCCGGGCCCGCAAGCGCCGGCGCCTGCCCGTTGTGCTCACGGTGTCGGAAGTGCGAGCCGTTCTGGATGAGCTGGAGGGCACAGAGGGCCTGGTGGCCCAGCTGCTGTATGGCAGTGGCCTGCGGCTCATGGAGGCGCTGCGACTGCGGATCAAGGATGTGGATCTGGAGCAGCGCTGCATCACCGTGCGCAGCGGCAAAGGAGACAAGGACCGACTCACGGTGCTCCCCGCCCGACTGGTGGAGCCTCTGCAAAGGCACCTCCGCGACGTGAGGCGCCAGCATCAGGACGATCTGGCAGCCGGCTGGGGGGCGGTGGAGCTACCCCATGCTCTAGAGAGGAAGTACCCGAACGCAGCCAGAGAGTGGGGATGGCAATGGCTGTTTCCCCAGAGCCGACGGTGGCGGGATCCACGGCAGGCCATCGAGGGAAGGCACCATCTCGATCCCAGCCTCGTGCAGCGTGCCGTGCGCGCAGCCGTGCAGGCCGCGGGGATCACCAAGCCTGCGACCTGCCACACCTTCCGGCATTCATTCGCCACGCACCTTCTGGAGCAGGGGGCCGACATCCGCACGATTCAGGAATTGCTCGGCCACAGCGATGTGAAAACCACCATGATCTATACCCATGTGCTGAACCGAGGGCCAGCAGGGGTACGAAGCCCCGCCGACCTTCTCTGAGGAAGGGTGGGATCTTCCGCAGACTGCGTAACACCCCGTGAAGCAGGTGGTGACAGCCAAGACGCCTTGCTACCAATGACCTGAGCCAAGGAGAGAAGGTAGCGATCGGCAGCTTATGCGGCAAAGCGCAGGCTGGCGGCAGTTTCTGCGGTCCGCCGAATCACTGTTGCTTCGACCGTGTTTTTACGGTTGTTCTTTTTGCCTAGGATGCTTGCACGGCTAAGCAACATCAAGCTCGAGCCGACACCGCCTGCTAGCCGAACGACGTTCGTCAAGAACGGCGGTGCGGCTCAGCTAGTAGTTAGCATTCTACACGGAGGCACCATGAGTTTGGAAGATAAGCTGTCAGGATGGACAGGGCCCTCTAGTGACACAGAAAAGGACAAGCAAGACCGGACCGAACGGATGATTCGCGAAGCAATAAGCGCGCACGACCCGTTTGCCGAATGTTCGTTGAGTGTTTTCGCAAAAGGTTCTTACGCTAACAATACTAACGTGCGAACCGATAGCGATGTGGACATAGCGGTGCAGTGCACAGATTGCCAGTATTGGGGGGAATCTGAAGAAGGCAATCACCCTCCCCGCGATCCATACAGGGGAATCTGGACGCCAGACAAGCTAAGGACTGAGCTTCTTGCCGCTATGAAGACCAAATTCCCTAACCAAGTAGATTCTTCTGGTTCGACGGCCATACAGATCAACTCCAGCTCCGCACGCGTGGATGCTGATGTGGTGCCCTGCTTTAGTTATCGTTACTACATGGGGCATGAAACGAGAGATGGAACCAAGATATTCAAGACGGACGGCAGCAGTATCGTCAACTATCCCGCACAACAGCTCAAAAACGGTACAGAGAAGAATAAGGCGACAGGCTATGCCTACAAAAGAGGAGCGCGTCTGTTAAAGCGAATCGAAAATGCGATGGCCGCAGACGGAACATTTCGCGAACTGCCTTCCTTCTTCATGGAATGCTTGGCATACAACTGTCCCGATCACGCATTTTCAGGTCCAACATGGACCGACCGACTGCGAGCCATGCTGTTTCATCTTTGGGACAATCTACAAGGCGATGAGCCGAGTGAGGACCGCTGGGTGGAAGTAAATGAATGCTTCTTTCTTTTTCATCCCGAACAGAAATGGACTCGTACTGACGGGCGTGAATTTGCTAAAGCGGCTTGGAACTACTTCGGTTTGCAGTAATGCGCAATGTGACGCTCAAGAGTTCGCTCTACCTGCTTGTCGGAGTTTCCGCAGTTGCTTGGTTTTCTCTTGCGTACGTTGGCGGACTGGATCTGTCAAAGATAAAGGACTTCTTTGGGCTTGCTCCAAAAGTTGTAAGTATTGACTTGCTGGTGGTCGGTGTATTTGTCAAGTGGGGCTGGAAACATCGAGTGTTTCGAGGGTGGCTCGTCCCATTTCCTGACCTGAATGGAACATGGGTGGGTTTTATACACTCAGATTGGAAGAACCCTAACACGGGAGAGAAACCACCTCCGATACCGGTAATGCTAACTATCAATCAGTCCTTCTTTCACATAAGTTGCATGATGTGTACTAGTGAAATGGAGAGTTCCTCATACTCCGAAGGCTTCCTTGTTGATCCTGACAGGCAAATCAAGAACGTAGCGTATTCTTATACAAGCAAGCCCAGGCTAAGCTTGAGTGAGAGAAGCATTCCACACGATGGAACGGCCGTATTCAGAATAGTTGAAAGGCCGGAGCGGAAACTCGTAGGAAGATATTGGACTGAGAGACTAACCAAAGGGGAAATAGTTCTCGAGTACCGGGCGAGTGAGTTGCTCGAAGAGCTTCCAGAGGACCTCGGAGAACATCCTGTCACCGAGCATGAGAATCGACGCTAACAATGGCATCGAGAAGGACTGGCCAAAGCGCTACGCGCTTCGTCCAGCCTCTCATGCCCGCCGTTAGTCTACAGGCTGGCGCCGCTGCAAAGTTGAGAGACCCAAGTCTTCCCAATTCATTCTTTGATGATGGTTGATGACGGAGTTTGTCTATCACCACCGTCAGCACGAAGAGCCTCGAGAGCCGATCGATTCACAACAAGGTTTAAGCGATCGATAGGTTATGGTGAGCTAATCTAGGCTTATTCAGCCGGTCGCCGAACCGTCGGCGAAGAAACCACAATGAGCTTCCTGCAGCTTCTGGGCTTGTTTGCAGCGCTGGCTGCATTAGCGCTCGTTCCCAGCAGCAGCGTTGCCCTGGTAGTTGCGCGTTCATCCTCCGCCGGATTCCTGAACGGCAGTGCGGTGGTGACGGGGATTGTATGCGGTGATCTTGTGTTCATCGCTCTGGCTGTTGCAGGGATGAGTGCACTGGCAGACAGCATGGGCGGCTTGTTCCTGATTCTGCGCTACTTGGCGGGCGGCTTCCTGATCTGGTTTGGACTCAGCCTCATCAGATCAAAGGCTGGATTCCAGCTCGCGGATGCTGGCCGATCAGCATCAACACTGTCCTCAAGCTTCTTCTCTGGGCTGCTGCTCACGCTTGGCGATGTGAAGGCGATCGTGTTCTATGGCAGCCTGTTCCCCGCCTTTGTTGATCTGGCCAGCATCGGACCATCCGAGATTACACAGATTGCGATCACAACCATCTTCGCGGTTGGCGGTGTGAAATTGGGCTATGCCTATTTCGCTCGGCTTGTTGTGGCATCGGTGGCTAACCACAGAGCGGAGCGGAGCTTGAAACTCACGGCTGGCTGCCTGATGATGGGCGTAGGATCGTATCTGATCGCCAAGGCCTAACCACACGCCGCTTGGAACGACTCAGCCGATGAACGCCTACAGCGACCAACGCATTCTTGAGGCATGGAAGAGGAACGCCGCTCCATGGTCTGAAGCGGTCCGATGCGGCCAGATCGAGAGCCGGCAACTAATCACAAACAGAGCAATCGTGGAGGCCGTGCTGCAGCATTCTCCTCAATCCGTGGTCGACATCGGCTGCGGCGAAGGGTGGCTCATCCGGGAGCTCGCTGCTCACGTGCCGCATCGGGTGGGTGTGGATGCAGTGCCTGATCTGATTGAGCAGGCTCAACGTGCAGGCGGAGGCCAGTTTCTGGTGGCCTCCTATGAGGACATCGCTTCAGGCCTCCTGGAAGGCCAGTTCGATGTGGTTGTCTGCAACTTCTCGCTGCTTGGCCAAGAGTCGGTGCACGCGCTGGTTGCCGCCGTACCCGCACTCCTGAAGCCTGATGGTGTGTTGGTTGTGCAGACCCTTCACCCGCTGGCCGCCAGCGAGCTGCCCTATCGCGACGGATGGCGTGACGGCTCCTGGGTTAGCTGTGGCTCAGGCTTTGCCGATCCGGCCCCCTGGTACTTCAGAACGCTCGAAACCTGGGTGGCCCTTTTCTCAGCCAACGGATTGGCAGTATTTGAGATCCGCGAGCCCATCCATCCCAGAAGGCTGCAGCCTGCATCGATCATCTTCACCGCTGCCAACAAGGCCACCCATGCCCCAAGCGCCTGATGCCGGAATTGGACCCTTATGAACAACGATTGTCGACACATCAACGAAAAGGTGATTCAAGCCTTCCTTACGCTCATTGGTTCGGGTATCTGGCACATTCAACATGTCGAAGACGCCTTAACGCATATACTACTGTTAAGATTGAGATCGAAGAGAGGGGTGGAGCTGGCGCCAACAATGCCAATAGATTGCTTTTCAAGCATCGAGAGAATACGCTTAGAGCTGCTATCCGAATCGTGAAGATAGCCAAGTTCCAGATCCTGAACTGCTAACCGTGTTTTAAGCTTGTAAAGCAGAACGAGATTGGCTTGTGCACAGGTCTTCCCACGAAAACGGCGTGGATCTGTTTTTCAACAATAAGCGATTTGGGCTTCTGCATAGACTTAACAGGCCCCGTGAAGACACCAAGAAGATACAAGGTCTAATTGCAGATTATCTTCAAGACTCTGTGGCAAGCAAAGACGTATCGCGCAAATCAAATCATCAGAAGAAAGTGTCAGACGCCAGCAGAAAAAGGGCATTTAGGAAGTTCATATTGATTGCCGTCGAGACTCTGTCAGCATTCAGCTTCGCTAGCAATAAATTTGACCAGGGGGTCGGAAATGGTGCTTGGCCTAACATCAAGATACAGAAGACGGGAGCGCGAGATGGGGGCGATGCAAGGATTCTGGCCCGCTTCTGATCTGCAGCGTTAGAGAGATGGGGACACAGGCAGCCGAAGCCATAGGTGATATAGTCCGCGTATAGCCGCTGCTTGGGTCGTGCAGACGAAGGTCCAGAAGTGGGGAAACAGCCTTGGCGTGAGGATTCCGCGCGGCTTGGCTGAAGAGGTGGGATTGGGGGCTGGTACTGAGGTCAGCCTTACCGCGAAGGATGGCGAACTGGTCTTGAGACCCGCCGTGCCAAGCCGACTCAGGCTAGCGGATCTCCTAGCGGAGGTCACGCCAGAGAACATCCACGCCTCTGTTGATGCAGGCGATGCCGTAGGCGCCGAAGCATTCTGATGTCGTCCTACGTGCCCGATCGTCGTGATCTTGTTTGGCTGGAGTTCACGCCGCAAGCGGGTAGTGAACAGCGTGGGAGAAGACCGGCATTAGTCTTATCTCCAAAGTCCTACAATGGAAAAGTCGGTCTGGCCTTATTCTGTCCATTGACTTCAAAGATCAAGGGATACCCATTTGAGGTGAAGCTTCCTGATGGATATGCCGTGAGTGGAGTTGTTCTGTCCGATCAACTCAAGAGCCTTGACTGGCGATCGAGGAAAGTGAAGTTTATCGAGCGGATTTCCACAGATGTAATGGCGATGGTGACTGCGAGGGTGTTACCGCTTCTTGAGCCTGACACGCCTGCCACTCGCTAACACCGCCATTCATCTGAGCCGCCACCTTATGGGTATCTTCTCTGAGCCATGGCAGCGAGTACGCCCACCAACAGCCACAAACCAACCTCCACCTGGTCACACCCATTCCCCATACAGCCCGCGCAACCCCGCCTCGCTCGCCGGTGCCACCCCCCGCTCGGTGATCAGGCCGCTCACCAGCCGCGCCGGCGTCACGTCGAAGGCCGGATTGAAGGCCACGCTGCCCTCCGGGGTGAGCTGCACACCGGTGATCGCCCCATCGGCGCCCAGGCCCTGGATGTGCGTCACCTCCGCGGCGCTGCGCGCCTCGATCGGGATCTCCGCCACCCCATCGGCGATCGTCCAGTCGATCGTGGAGCCGGGCAGCGCCACGTAGAAGGGCACCACGTTGTCGTGGGCGGCGAGGGCCTTGAGGTAGGTGCCGATCTTGTTGCACACATCGCCGGAGCGGGTGGTGCGGTCGCTGCCCACGATCACCGCATCCACCCGGCCGTGCTGCATCAGGTGGCCGCCGGCGTTGTCGGCGATCACGGTGTGCGGCACCCCTTCGCGGCCCAGCTCCCAGGCGGTGAGGCTGGCGCCCTGGTTGCGCGGCCGCGTCTCATCCACCCACACATGCACCGGCAGGCCGGCGCGGTGGGCCTTGTAGAGCGGCGCCAGCGCCGTGCCCCAGTCCACCGTGGCGATCCAGCCGGCGTTGCAGTGGGTGAGCACGTTCAGCGGCTCCCCCTGGCGCTCCGCAGGCCGGCTGGCCGCCAGCTGCCGCAGCAGCCCCAGGCCGTGCCCGCCGATCGCCTCGCACATCGCCACGTCCTCCTCGGCCATCGCCGCGGCCTCGGCCCGGGCCGCCGCGGCCCGCTGCTCCTGCGGCAGGGGCTGCACGCGGTTGCGCACCCGCTCCAGCGCCCAGCGCAGGTTGATCGCCGTGGGGCGGGTGGCATTGAGTCGCTCGAACGCGCCGGCCAGGGCCGCGTCGCCGGGGTCGGCCTGGAGCGCCAGCATCAGCCCGTAGGCACCCGTCACGCCGATCAGCGGCGCCCCCCGCACCACCATCGTGCGGATCGCCTCGGCCGCCTCGTCGCAGCTGCGCAGGGTGCGCGTGGTGAAGCGGTGCGGCAGCAGCGTCTGGTCGATCACACCCACCGAACATCCGTCCGGCTCCAGCCAGATCGTGCGCCAGGGCTTGCCGTCGATGTTCATGGCTGCAGTCTGCCTTCCACTCAGATCGGCCGGTAGCCGCACCAGTCCGGCACCTGCGGCTGGCTCAGGCCCTGCGGGTGCGGCTCCAGCGCCACGTGCCAGCGCTCGCCGCCGAGCAGCTCCAGCTGCTCCAGCGCCAGGCAGTCGTCCACGGCCGCCAGGTCGTCCTTGTGCTGCTGCAGCGCACCGCTCAGCCAGCGGCGCTTGGCGGCGGCCTTGGCGGCCTGGGCCGAGCGGGCCACCACCAGCCCGAAGTGGTGCAGCTCCGCCAGGCAGTCGGGACGGTAGGCGCCCAGGTTCACGAACCACAGCCGCTCGCCCCCGGGCGCGGCGGGCTCGCGCCGCAGGTGCACCGCCCAGCCATCCACCGCCCGCACCGCCATGTACGCATCCAGGTGCAGGCCCTCGCGCCGCCCGAACCACTGGCGGCGCAGCGCCGGGATCGCCGCCTCGATCGTGGCCGCCGCCACGAAGCGCACGTCGTGCAGCTCGATGTGGCAGCCGGGCGCGCGGCCGCCCAGCACCGCGAGCCAGAGCTCCGGTGCCGGTGGATGGGAAGCGGGCATCGTTCCTGCGCTTGCCACCCCAGCCAACCAGATCACGGCGGCGGCAGGCTGGGTCTGGTCCCAGCCGCCCCGCGCCTGCCGATGGTCCCGCCGCTCGCCGCCCTGCCCCGCCCTGGAGCGCACCCTGGCCGATCCGTGGCTTTCCTGGCTCGATCCCTGCCGGATCCCCCGGCCCTTGGCGCGCCGCCACGGAGTGCTGATGCCCGCCGCGCCGATCGGATCCCTTTCGAGCAGCTGCCTCTGCAGCGCACCTGGGCGGCCATGGAGGAGCTGCTGGACGCCGGGCTGGTGCGGCGGATCGGGGTGTGCACCTGCAGTGCCCGCCAGGCTTGCCGCCCTGCTGCCCCACGGCCGCTTCCGGCCGGCGGTGAATCAGGCGCGGCGTCACCCCTGGTTGCAGCAGCCCCAGCCGCTGGAGTGCAGCCGCCGCCCCAGCTGTCTGTGGCCACCGGCAGGGTGCCGGCCATCCGCTGCGCCCGGGCCGCCGCGGCCGGGCTGGCGGCGCTGCTGCTCTTGCCGGGCTGCTCCCGTGCCCAGCCGTCAGGCCCAGCCTCCGGCGGCTCGGAGGCCGCCGCGGTGGCCGTGGCTGCCGACGTACGCCCCACCGTGGTGGTGGACGGCCTGGCGCACCCCTGGGGGATGGCCTGGCTGCCCGATGGTGCTCTGCTGATCAGCGAACGGCCGGGCCGGCTGCGGATCGTGCGCAACGGCCTGCTCGATCCCAGCCCGATCCCGGGCGTTCCCGCGGTGCTCGCCCAGGGCCAGGGCGGACTGCTCGATGTGAGCGTGCACCCGCGCTTCGCCGCCAACCGCTTCATCTACCTCACCTATGCCCAGGGCACCAGGGACGCCAACCGCACGCTGCTGGCCCGCGCCCGTTTCGACGGCCGGGCCCTGCGCGATCTGCAGGTGCTGTTCGCCGTGCCCCAGACCAAACCGGGCACCCAGCACTTCGGCTCGCGGCTGCTCTGGCTGGCCGACGGCACCCTGCTGGTGAGCATCGGCGACGGCGGCAACCCGCCCCTCAGCCTCGCTGGGGGCCTGATCCGCGAGCAGGCCCAGAACCCCGCCAGCGCCCTGGGCAAGATCCTGCGGCTCAACGACGACGGCACCATCCCCAGCGACAATCCCTTCGCCGGGGAATCCGCCGCCCATCCCGCCCTCTGGACCCTGGGACACCGCAACATCCAGGGCATGGCCCGTGATCCCCTCACCGGGGCCCTGTGGGCGAGCGAGCACGGGGCGCGGGGCGGCGACGAGCTCAACCGGCTGCAGCCCGCTGCCAACTACGGCTGGCCCCTGGTGACCCACAGCCGCGAGTACTTCGGGCCTGAGATCTCCAGTCGCCGCAGCGCCCCGGGTTTCACGGATCCCATTCGGGTCTGGACCCCGGCGATCGCACCCTCCGGCCTGGCCGTCGCCAGCGGCCGGCGGCATCCCGCCTGGCGGGGTGACGTCTTCGCCGGCGGCCTGGTGTCGGCCGATGTGCGCCGCCTTCGCCTCGATCCGGGCGGGCGCGTGCTCAGCGAGGAGTCGATTCCCATCGGCGCGCGGGTGCGCGATGTGCGCGAAGGCCCCGATGGTGCTCTCTATGTGCTCACCGACAGCCCGAGTGATGGCCAGTTGCTGCGCCTCGACCCGGTGCCCTGATCTCAGCTGTGCTCGCGCAGGAAGCCGATCGTGCCCTCCAGTTCTTCGGCGAAGCGGTCGATCTCCTCGGCGGTGGTGGTGAAGCTGAGGCTGGCCCGCGCCGAACCGGCAATGCCGTAGTGGCGGTGCAGGGGCTGGGTGCAGTGGTGGCCGCTGCGGATGCAGATCCCGGCCGAGTCGAGCAGGGCGGCGATGTCGTTGGCGTGCAGCCCGTCCACGGTGAAGGCGGCCAGGGCGCCACGGTGGGGCTGTTGATCGGGGCTGGGCCCGAGGGTGGTCACCCCCTCGATGGCCTGCAGACGTTCGAACAGGCGGCGGGTCAGCCCCTGCTCCCAGGCATGGATGCGCTCCAGACCAATGCCTTCGAGGTAATCGAGGGCCGCCCCCATGCCGATCGCCTCACCGATGGCCGGGGTGCCGGCCTCGAACTTGTGGGGCAGCTCGGCCCAGCTGCTGTGGTCCAGGAACACGTCCTGGATCATCTCGCCGCCCCCCAGGAACGGTGGCATCGCCTCCAGCAGGGCCTCCCGGCCCCAGAGGAAGCCCATGCCCGTGGGGCCGCAGAGCTTGTGGGAGCTGCCCACCAGGAAATCACAACCCAGCTCACCCACCTTCACCGGCATGTGCGGCAGGCTCTGACAGGCATCCACCAGCACCAGGGCACCGAGCGCGTGGGCCAGGGGGGTGATCTCGGCGATCGGGTTGAGGCAGCCGAGCGTGTTGCTCACGTGCACCAGACTCACCAGCCGGGTGCGTTCGTTGAGCTGGGCCTTGAGGTCTCCCAGATCCAGCTCGCCGTGGGCGCTGAGGCCCACATGGCGCAGCACGCAGCCGGTGCGGGCGGCCAGCAGCTGCCAGGGCACCAGGTTGCTGTGATGCTCCATCAGTGACAGCAGCACCTCGTCGCCCGGGCCCAGGTTGGCCTCGCCCCAGGTGCGGGCCACCAGGTTGATCGCCTCGCTGGCATTGCGGGTGAACACGATCTCGCGGGCGTCGGCGGCCCCCACGAAGCGGGCCACCTTCGCCCGCGCCGCCTCGAAGCCGTCGGTGGCCCGGGCACTGAGCTGGTGAGCGCCGCGATGCACGTTGGCGTTGTCGTGGGCGTAATAGCGCTGCAGGGCATCCAGCACGGCGGTGGGCTTCTGGCTGGTGGCCGCGTAATCCATGTAGATCAGCGGCTGGCCGAGGCAGGCGATCTGCTCCAGCAATGGGAAGTCCGGACGGGTGAGGGCCGCCAGGTCCTCGCCGCCGGCCGCCACGCCAGGCCGGACGCCACCGGCATCGGCCGGCGCGGGAGAACCGGAGTCCTGGCGCGGCTCGAACGGGGGACGGATGGCGGGGGAAGCGGTCATGGTGATCAGGTGGTCCCCAGCAGAGCGGCGATGGGATCGTGACGGCGCGCCGCGGCCGGCAGCTCCTGCAGCACCTCCTGGCAGAAGGCTCGCTGCAGCAGGCGGGCGGCCGTGGCGGAGTCGATGCCCCGGCTGCGAAGGTAGAAAAGTTCCTCGCTCTGCAGCTGACTCACGGTGGCGCCGTGGGCGCATTTGACGTCGTCGGCGACGATCTCCAGCTCCGGCTTGGTGTCGATGCGGGCCCGATCCGAGAGCAGCAGGTTGCGGCTCATCTGGGCGGCGTCGGTGCGCTGGGCGGCCCGGGGTACCTGCACGCCGCCATTGAACACGCTGCGCCCGGCTCCATCGGCGACAGCCTTGTGCACCTGATCGAGCCGCCCATCCGGCCCGTCGAAACGCACGGCGCTGTGGGTGTCGGCCAGCTGGCGGCCATCCACCCGCTGCAGGCCGCGCAGGCGGGTGCGGGCGGCACCCTGCTCCTGCACGATGCGCGGTTCGTGGCGCGCCAGGGCCCAGCCGCTGGTCACGGTGGTGGCCAGCAGTTCGCTGCCGGCGGCCTGGCGCACCACCAGATGATCGAGGAGGCAGGCGTGGCCCTTGCCCAGGGCCAGGCAACCCAGTTGCAGCCTGGCATCTTCCCCCAGCACCACCTCGCTCAGCAGGCTCAGCAGCTGGGGTTCGGCGCTGGCTGGAGCCGGGGCCAGCAGCAGCTCAAGACGGGCCCCCGGCTCGAGCACCAGCAGCAGGCGCCAGGCCACCAGGCCGCCGGCGGCGGCAGCGGGCAGAGGCAGCTCGAGGCTGCCGCCGTCGCCCTCCACCTGCAGCGCCAGCAGGGCCGGCCGGGCGCCGGCGTTGAGCAGCACCGGCCAGTGCTGCTCACAGTCGCTGGCCGCCAGGGCACTGCCGAGCCGCGGATCGCCGGCGGCGAGCCTGCTCACCCCGGCGGGCAGGCTGAGTTCAGCCCAGGGATCGGCGCTAGGGCCGCTCGATCCGGTGGCGATCCCGGCGGGAATGGCAGCCAGGGGGGAAAGATCGGTGAAGCGCCAGTCCTCCTGCCGGCGGGAGGGCAGCGGCGTTCCGGCCAGCTCGGCCAGCCAGGCCAGGGCAGCGGAGCCGGGTGCGGCGGCCACCGCGGTGCCAGCGGGGGCGGCCAGCATCAGCCCACCTCCAGCGGCTGACGACCCTGCTGCCCCTGGGGAGCGGCCAGCTGCTCATCCACCCAGTCGTAGCCGCTGCGCTCCAGCTCCAGGGCCAGCTCCTTGCCGCCGCTGCGCAGGATGCGGCCAGCAGCCATCACGTGCACGTGGTCGGGGGTGATCAGATCGAGCAGCCGCTGGTAGTGAGTGATCAGCAGGGTGGCGTTGTCCGGGTCCGAGAGCTGGTTCACTCCGGCGGCCACCACCCGCAGGGCATCGATATCGAGCCCGGAATCGGTTTCATCGAGAATCGCCACCAGCGGCTCCAGCAGTGCCATCTGCAGGATCTCGTTGCGCTTCTTCTCGCCGCCGCTGAAGCCCTCGTTCACCGAGCGCTCCAGGAAGGCTGGATCCATCTGCACCAGCGCCAGGCGCTCACGCACCAGATCCTCGAAGGCGAAGGTGTCGAGCTCCTCGTCGCCGCGCTGGCCGCGGCGGGCATTGGTGGCCACCCGCAGAAATTCCAGATTGCTGACCCCCGGGATCTCCACCGGATACTGGAATCCGAGGAACAGCCCGGTGCGGGACCGCTGTTCAGGCTCGAGCTCCAGCAGGTTGCCACCGTTGTAGAGCACGCTGCCGCCGGTCACGGTGTAGGCAGGGTGGCCGGCAAGAACCTTGGAGAGAGTGCTCTTGCCGCTGCCGTTGCGACCCATCACGGCATGGATTTCGCCGGCCCGGATGGTGAGGTTCACCCCCTTGAGGATGGGCTGATCCTCCACGCAGGCGTGGAGATCACGAATCTCGAGCAGAACCGGTGCGTCCGGGCGTATCACGGCAGAAAGGAGGGGGAAGAGGAAAGAGCAGATCCTGGAGGCGGGTCTGGGCCGGGGAGGGTCAGCCCACCGAACCCTCAAGCTTGAGGGCCAGCAGCTTGTCGGCCTCGGCGGCGAACTCCATGGGCAGCTGGTTGAACACGTCGCGGCAGAAGCCGCTCACCATCATTGAGATCGCCTCCTCGAAGCCGATGCCCCGGCTCTGCAGGTAGAAGAGCTGATCTTCGGAAATGCGGCAGGTGCTGGCCTCGTGCTCGACACTGGAGCTGGGCTGCTGGGAGCGGATGTAGGGGTAGGTGTTGGCGGCCGCCTGGTCACCGATCAGCATGGAGTCGCACTGGCTGTAGTTGCGGGCACCCACGGCCTTGGGGCCGATCTGCACCAGACCCCGGTAGCTGTTGGCGGAATGGCCGGCACTGATGCCCTTGCTCACGATCGTGGAGCGGGTGCGTGGGCCGACATGCACCATCTTGCTGCCCGTGTCGGCCTGCTGGCGGTTGTTGGTGAGGGCCACGGAATAGAACTCCCCCACTGAATCGGCGCCCTGCAAGACGCAGCTGGGATACTTCCAGGTGATCGCCGAGCCCGTTTCCACCTGCGTCCAGCTGATGCGGCTGCGGTCGCCACGGCAATGGCCACGCTTGGTGACGAAGTTGTAGATGCCGCCCACGCCGTTTTCGTCGCCGGCATACCAGTTCTGAACTGTGGAGTATTTGATCGAGGCATCTTCAAGGGCCACGAGCTCCACCACGGCCGCATGCAGTTGATTGGTGTCAAACATCGGGGCGGTACAACCCTCCAGGTAACTCACCGTGGAGGCCTCTTCAGCGATGATGAGGGTGCGCTCGAATTGCCCCGTATCCCCGGAGTTGATGCGGAAGTAGGTGGAGAGCTCCATCGGGCATTCCACGCCCTTGGGAATGAAGACGAAGGAGCCGTCACTGAATACGGCGGAATTGAGAGCGGCGAAGTAGTTGTCATTGCCTGGAACCACACTGCCGAGATACCGTTCCACCAGCTCGGGGTGCTCCTTCACGGCCTCGCTGATCGAGCAGAAGATCACGCCATGCTCAGCCAGTTGCGCGCGGAAAGTGGTGGCGATCGAAACGCTGTCAAAGACCGCATCCACAGCCACATTGGAGAGGCGCTTCTGTTCACTCAGCGGAATGCCGAGTTTGTCGAAGGTTTCCAGCAGCTTGGGATCGACGTCGTCGAGACTGGCTTTCTTCTGCTGCTGCTTGGGAGCAGCGTAGTAGATGATCTCCTGGTAGTCGATCGGTGGGTGCCCCAAGGCAGCCCAATCCGGTTCTTCCATCAGCAGCCATTGACGGTAGGCGCGCAGTCGAAACTCGAGCAGAAAGGCCGGCTCGTCCTTCATCGAGGAGATCAGCCGCACCACTTCCTCACTGAGGCCCTTGGCGATCTTGTCAGTTTCGATGTCGGTGACGAAACCGTACTTGTACGGTTGGGAAACCAGATCACCAACGGTGGCAGTGCTGCTCATGGGAGAGGGGCGGGCGGTGATGGACAGCGGTGATGGACAGCGGTGACGGACAACAGCAGTGAGGGGCAGCGAGGAGGCTCAGCTGCCCGCAACGGCGGCCTCGATCTCCTCGGTGGTGATGGTCTGCTTCTCGCCGCGGAACGGGTTGTCGTCGGTCAGGAACAGCATGCAGTGGCACTCCTTGCGCTCGCGCATGGGCACGCAGGGGCAGTTCCAGAAGGCCTGTGCCACCTCGGCCTCCTTGTCCTCGTAGTGGCGGCAGGGGCAGAGGGCACCACCGAGCTCTTCCTTGTGCCGGGCCAGACCCTCGAGCACCACCGCCGTAACGCCGGGGTCACTGCAGAAGTAGGTGCCGGTGCGCTGGGCGTAGGTTTCCGCGAACTTGCGGATCATCTCAAGGCTTTCCCGGCTGGGGGAGGCGCCGGCGTCCGAGGCCGCGGCGCTGGGCTCGTTGGCGTTGCTGGGTTGGGAGTCGGACATGGGGGCTGGGGTTCTGCACGGCAGGTATAGAACCAACCCGGGGCCCAGCTGCTGGGAGTGGCGGGCTGGAGCCTGCCGGACTGGCCACGGGGTCGGGGAGGGCGCTTGCCGATCGTGAGGGGCTGGGGACACAGCTGTGAGCAGATCACAGGTGGAGAGACCAACGGTGAAAGGCCGCCTGGGGAGAGGCCAGCTGGGTTGCAGCCGTTCGCAGACCGACTGCGAGGCAGCCAGGACACGACGGGGCTGGTTGCGAACGGCCCGCGAAGGCTTGCCGCAGGAGTTGCGAAACATGATTGTTTCGTTATTGGCAACCCTAGGGCAAAGGTGCAGCCGTTGGGTCCGCGGCCATTGTGCCGCTCCGCCCTGGCTGCCTATCCCCAACTGCCGCGGCTGCGTGGCATCGTGAGCTGGCCAGATCATGACCATGGGCAACCCACTCGTCACCGCTGCCGGCAACCGTGCCGTTGCCCCCGGGGCCGAGGTTCTTGCCGTTGGCGGAGCCCATGCTCCAGCCGAGATCCATTCAAGCGCAGCGCATCCCTTGGCTCCACCTCCGGGAGGCGATCCGATCCAGTCCGATCCGTCACCCGGGCAGGCAGACAGCGCCACCCGCGCAACCGCCGCCCGCGACACCTCCACCCGTGAAACGGTGCTCTCCCTGCTGCTGCGCCATGGAGAGGTCACCGCGGCCGAGCTCTCCAGGCTGCTCGACGTTTCCGTCCAGGCCATGCGCCGCCACCTCCGTGGTCTCCAAGATGCAGGCCTGGTGCGCTCCAGCACCTCCAACCAGGGTCCGGGCCGGCCGAGCAACCGCTGGCAGCTCACCGCCAAGGCCCAGAGCCAGTTCCCCGACGGCAGCGAGCATTTCGCCCTCGGACTGCTGGAGTCGATGGCCGGTGTGCTGCCGGCGGAAACGATGGACCAGCTGCTCACTCAGCAGGCCCATCAGAAGGCGACCACCTACCGGCTGCGCATCGGCCAGGGAACCCTCCGTGAGCGCCTGGAACGGCTCGTTGACCTGCGCCGCCGGGAGGGCTTCGTGAGCGAATGCAGCCCCGATCCTGACGGGAACGGCTGGCTGATGCGCGAACTCCACTGCTCGGTGATGAGGATCGCTGAGCAGTTCCCCTGCGTCTGCGACCAGGAACTGCGGCTGATCCGCCAGACCTTTCCCGACTGCCAGGTGGACAGGGTGCAGTGGCGGCTCGAACAGGGCCACTCCTGTGGTTTCCGGCTGCGCCCCACCTCAGCCGAGCCAGATCCTGCCCCCGCCTGAGGCCATGCAGGCCGATCCCCAGGTGGGCCCGCTCAGCCCAGCGGAAGTCGATCAGCTCGACTCCACCCTGCTGCCGGCCCTGGAGCGTCATCACCTGCGGCTGCTGGCCCATGGCCTGCGCAGCCTGCAGGCCGCGGCGGGCCGCCGCCACGGCGATCTCCCCGACGTCTCCGAACTCAGGCACTGGGTTCTGAGCCAGCCACAGGCCGCCTCTGCCCCGGAGTTCGCCCAGGTGTTGATCGATCAGCTGCAGAGCCTGGCCGGCCAGCTGGCGGCGATCGCCGCCGCCCAGCACTGTGACCCTCTGGCCCTGAGTCTTGATCAGCTCACGCAGTGGGCCCGCAGCCAGGCCGATCAGCGTCTCGGTTGAGTCTCCCGCCGCCGCCCACCGGGGCGTGCCATCAGGCCACCAGCAGCCCCACCCCCAGCACTCCGAGGCAGGCCGCCAGCCAGCCTCTGGGGCCGGGGCGGTCCCCTTCCAGGGGCGCCAGCAGCACCGCCATCAGCGGGGCCGTGGCCAGCAGCGCCACCGCCACCCCCGCCGGCAGCCGCAACAGGGCCAGCTGCTGCAGGGCGATCCCGGCCGTGGTGCCGAGCAGGGTGGCGGCCAGCACCAGCGGCCAGCGGCGACCCTCCGGGACCGGGCCCTGGCGCCGCAGAGCCGCACTCAGCAGTGCCGGCAGCAGCGGCAGCAACACCAGGCAGGCGCCCAGCAGCCGCAGGCTGGAGGCCTGCAGGGGCGAGATCGGCTGCAGGCGCAGCGCCGCCCTGGCCAGCAAGGCCCCGGCGCTGCCGCAGAGCAGGGCCAGCAGACCCAGCGCCACCCCCGCAGCCTGGGCGGCGCCCTGATCACGGCCGCTGCCTGCACCAGGTGGTGCGATCCGCGGTGGCTGCTGCAGGGCCACCAGCACCAGCGCCAGGCTCACCAGCCCGGTGCCGGCCCATTGCCGGGCGAGGGGCACCTCGGCGAGCAGGAGCACCCCGGCGGCACTGGTCACCGCCGGTCCACCCGCCTCGAGGGTGAGCGTGCGGCGGGTTCCCAGGCGGCGCAGCGCCGCGAAATAGAAGCTGTCGCCGGCGGCGATGCCCATCACGCCGCTCAGCAGCAGCAGGCCCAGAGGCAGCGGCGCCACCGCCGGCAGGGCCAGCGCCAGCAGCGGCAACTGCAGGGCCAGGGCGATCAGATTCTTGAGCAGATTCAGCCGGGCCGGTCCCAGGGAGGTGGGCAGCCGGCGCCACAGACCGCTGGCCAGGGTCCAGCCCAGGGCGGCCAGCAGGGCCGCCGCCACCCCTGTCGCCACCGCGAACAGCCCCGACGTCCTGCGATCATCGCCACAGCCGCCTGCCTGCTGTGTCCGAGCCGATCGCCGACGCCATCAGCTTTTTCCGGCTCAGCTGCGGTCGCTGGCGCTCCCAGCGCAGCAGCCACCACCTGCTGCACCGCCGGGCCGAGGCCGGTGGCTCCTGGATCGAGGTGGTGGAGTTGGCGGCCCTGGATCCGCGGCTGGTCGCCATTGCCGCCCTGCATGGCCAGGATTCCGAGGCGGTGGTGGGCGGCTGCAGGGTCACCTGGAGTGCCTCCATGGCCTGGGACAAGGCTGGCGAGGCCCACCAGGGGGACAGCGTGTTCGCCCTGATCCCAACCGATGCCAAGGGCCGGGAGGGTCTGCTCCTGCGCGACCGCGGCTATGCCGAAACCGCACCGGTGGCCGGGCACTTCGCCATGGATGAGCGCGACGGGCTGCTGCTCACCACCAGCTACGAAACCATGAACAGCCTGGAGCGCTTCAGCTTCGCCGGCCCCAACGTGCGGCTGCGCACCAGCACCGTGGAGGGCCTCTCCAACACTGCGTCGTTCTGCGTCGAGACCCGGGTTGTGGAGGGGGAAGAGGCCGTGCCGGCGGCGGCGACGACCCCGCTGCCGGCCGAGGGCAGGACAGCCCTTTCGCTGCTCGGCTGGTGAGCTGTCGGGGATGGTGACGAACGTTACGGACTGTGAGCCCTGCAGGAGCCCCCTCGGTGGCTGTGGGGCCGCACTTCTACGATCCCAGCGACGGATGCTGAAGACATGTGGCCCTGCCTCTCCTGAAGTACGCGCCCATCACCCAGAACGCAAGGGTCCGATCCCTGCGGGTGGGCTCGGACGAGGACCCCAAGGCGGTGTCCATGGACAAGGCGATGGACCGGGAAGATCAGAACTTCGTGGTCGAAGCGGCCTACCGCCAGATCTTCTTCCACGCCTTCAAGGTCGACCGTGACCGCACCCTGGAGTCGCAGCTGCGCGATGGCCAGATCACGGTGCGGGACTTCATCCGCTCCCTCTGCCTCTCCGACACCTTCACCCGCAGCTTCTACAACCTCAACAGCAACTACAAGGTGGCCCGCCACCTGGTGGAGAAGCTGCTGGGCCGCAAGACCCACGGCAAGGCCGAAGAGATCGCCTGGTCGGCGGTGCTGATGACCCGCGGGGTCAGCGGCATGGTCGATGACATCCTCGATGGCCAGGAGTACCTCGAAGCCTTCGGCTACGACACCGTCCCCTACCACCGCAACCGGGTGGTGGGCAGCCGCGATCTCGGTGAAACCCCCTTCAACATCACCAGCCCGCGCTACGACGCCTACCACCGCAACATCCTGGGCTTCCCCCAGGTGGTGTACACCGGCACGGCCCGGGCGTTCCCGGAGCGGGCCCGCCAGCGTCGGGGCGGCTCTCCCGAGGACTACCTCCCCTGGGTGCGCAGCCTGCCGGCCCTGCGGGCCAGCAGCGCCTCAGCCAGTGCCGACATGGACTATTTGGCGCGGGTGCCCTACCGCAGCATCGGCCGCTGAGGGATCCGTGCCGAGGGTTCCCCGGCTGCATCGTCAGCCAGGCGGCCGCAAGGCCGCCTTTTTGCTGTCATCCACCACGGCCCGGTCGTCAGTGCTTGCTGACCACCCGATCCCGGCTCCGGTCAGGGGTGAGATAGTCAGGCCCCTGATCCCAAAGGAATCGTTGCGCTGTGGCTAAGTCACTCGGTTCGCTGGCCCGCTTGACCCTGAGGCAACTGCGTCAGATCGCCAGTGATCTCGGTGTGGCTCTCTACAGCCGCAAGTCCAAGCACCAGCTGGTCAGCGCCATTGAAGAGCGCAACGAAGAGGACAGCAGCCAGCCCAGCCTTCAGGCGCTGGAGGCCGAGATGGAGCCTGCCCCCAGGCCCTCAGCGGAAACCAGCGTGGTGTTTCTGCCCCGCGATCCCCAGTGGGCCTACGTGTTCTGGGAGATCTCCGAGCAGGACCGCGCCTCCGCCCAGGCGGCCGGCGCCACCCAGCTCTGCCTGCGGGTGGCCGACGTCACCGGTCTGCCCGGCGGATCGGTTCACCCCCACACCCTCCAGGAGCTGATCGTCGACAGCCATGCCACCGAGTGGTACCTTCCCGTGCCCCTCAGTGACCGGGACTACCGGGTGGAGCTGGGCTACCGCCAGGGCAGCTCCGGTGGCTGGATCTCCCTGGCCTTCTCCTCGGTGGCCCGGGTGCCGGCCCTTCACCCCAGCGAGCAGATCCTCGATCAGTTCGTTCCCTTCTCCCTCGACAGCTCCCCGGCCCCCTACCCCCAGGCCCTTCCCGAAGCGGCGATCGACGCTGCTGACACTGGCTTGCACGAGCGCCTCTATCAGAGCGCCACGGCCCAGTGGCGGCGCATCGGCCGCGGCTCCGAATCCTTCCATGAGCTGGAGGGGGCCGGTCTCGACTCCGGCGATCTGCACGCCTCGGGCCTGGGCCTCTGGGCCAGTGGCCGCGATTCCGGCATCGGTGGCCTCGCCCCCCGGCAGCGCTCTTTCTGGCTGGTGGCCGACGCCGAGCTGATCGTCTACGGCGCCACCGATCCCTCCGCCCGCCTGAGCATCGGCGGCGAGGAGGTGCCGCTCTCCGCCGATGGCACCTTCCGGGTGCAGGTGCCGTTCCGCGATGGCAAGCAGCTCTACCCGATCGAGGCGGTGGCCGCCGACGGCGTCCAGAAGCGCAACATCACGCTGGAGTTCAGCCGCACCACTCCTGAGGACAACAGCAACCCGGCAGAAAAGGCCGCCAGCGAGTGGTTCTGACGGTGGGCGTCAAGCGTGCCCTGGTGGCGGCCACCCCGCTCCTGGGAGCCCTGGCCTTTCCCCTGGCCGTGCCGCTGGTGATGCGCTCGCTGGGACTGCCGGCGGCCGTGCTCACCGCCGTGGTCCTGGGCAGCCTCTGGTTCATGGTGATGCTGCGCAGCGCCGAGATGCCCTCGCCTCACTGAGGCCCCGGGGCAATGCTGAAGCGGCGCCCGCTCTGCAGTCCCCACCGTGGCCCCCTGTCGCCGTTCCCTGGCTGCCATGCTCAGCCTGCTGCTGGCCGGCTGCAGCGCCGAAGCCCGCCTGGTGGGTTCCCCGCCGGCCCCACAGCCGCTGCCCGATGGCATCGCCGTGGCCTTCAACCACAACGCCGCCAGCCGTTACCGCAGCCCCATCCATGGGCGCTGGCGCCAGGGCGACAACCTGGAGGCCTTCGTGCTCTCGGCCATCGCCGGCGCCGAGCGCGAGATCCTGGTGGCGGTTCAGGAGCTGAGCCTGCCTGACATCGCCCGGGCTCTGGTGGCCCGCCACCGCCAGGGCCTGCGTGTGCGTGTGGTGCTGGAGCACACCTACAGCACCCCCTGGAGTGAGCAGCACCCCGCCGGCCTCGACTCCCGCCAGCGCCAGCGCCTGGAGCAGCTCCAGGCCCTTGGCGGCGGCGATGCCCTGGTCATCCTGCGTCAGGGTGGGGTGCCGGTGATCGACGACCGGGCGGACGGCAGCGCCGGCAGCGGCCTGATGCACCACAAGTTCGTGGTCATCGATGGCCGCGAGGTGATCACCGGCTCCAGCAATTTCACCGCCTCGGGCATGCATGGCGACCCCGATGACACCAGCACCCGGGGCAATGTGAACCACCTGCTGAAGCTGCAGAGCAGGGAGTTGGCCGAGCTCTTCCGGCAGGAGTTCGAGCGCCTCTGGGGAGATGGCCCCGGAGGGGCACCGGACAGCCGCTTCGGTCTGGCCAAGCAGAGCGAGGGACTGCGCTGGGTGCAGGTGGGCAGCACCCGGGTGGGAGTCTTGTTCTCCCCCCACCGGGCGGCCGATGAGCGCAACGCCCTGCGGCTGCTGGAGCAGCTCCTCGAGGACACCGGAGAGCAGCTCGATCTGGCCCTGTTCGTGTTCTCCGATCAGAGGCTCGGCAATCTGGTGGGGGATCTCCATGACCGGGGGGTGGCCGTGCGTCTGCTGGCCGACCCGGGCTTCGCCAACCGCTTCTTCAGCGAAGTGCTCGACCTGCTCGGGCTGGAGCTGCCCGATCACCGCTGCATCGTTCAGGCCGAGAACCGGCCGCGGCGCGAGCCCCTGCCGGGAGTGGGCACGCCCCGTCTCGCCCGCGGTGACAAGCTGCATCACAAGCTGGCCGTGATCGATCGCCGGCGGGTGATCACGGGCTCCTTCAACTGGAGCCCTTCAGCCGCCCACCGCAACGATGAGACCCTGCTGGTGATTGATTCCACCAGGCTGGCCGCCCACTTCGGCGCCGAGGTGGACCGGCTCTGGAAAGGGGCTGAACTGGGGGTCAGTGAACGGCTGCGGCGCAAGCAGGAGCGCCTGCAGGAGCGCTGCGGCAGTGGCCGCCGGGCTGCCGCCTAGGATCAACGGAAGGGACCCTTGCAACGATGCCCGCCCCCCTCGGATCCAGCGCTCAAGGCGCCACCCTGGATGCGATCCAGCTGATGCTGCGCGACCTGCACACGCGTCACGATGACATCCGCCACCGCGCGGCCTTCCGGGGCTGCACCCGCGAGCTTCTCGACGTGCAGCAGGAACTGGTGGACTACCTGCTGGCCAAAAAGGGTGAGCTGATGGGTCAGAACTGCCCGGACGGCCAGTCCCATCCCAGCTACGGCTCCTATCTCTGACGCCACGCCTCGGTCCCAGAGCTGCGCCCGGCTGCCGGTGGTGATCGTTGGGGCCGGCCCGGCCGGTGCCAGCCTGGCCCTGCGGCTGGCCCGCGCCGGCCAGCCCGTGACCCTGGTGGAGGCCAGCCCACTGGATGGCCTGGAGCGCCGCTTTCGGGGCGAAGCCCTGATGCCCCATGGCCTGGCGGCACTGGAGAGGATGGAACTGCTGCCGCTGCCGGCTGCTGTGCCCCAGCGACCATTGGCCGGTTGGCGTTTCGTGCTCGATCAGCGCCAGCTGTTCAGCCTCAGCGAGCCCCTGGAACCGCTGCCGGCCGCTCTGCCCTGCACCCTGATCAGCCAGCCGGCGCTGCTGCGCCACTGGCTTCGGGAGCTTCTGAGCCTGCCCAGGGCGCGGGTGCTGCTGGGCCAGCGGGCCACTGGCCTGCTGAAGGGCCAAGGGCGTGTGCAGGGGGTGCGCCTGGCGGCTGGTGAGGTTCTCCAGGCCAGCCTGGTGGTGGCGGCTGACGGCAGGGGATCGCGGCTGCGGCAGCAGGCGGAACTGCCGCTGCTCAGGTGCGGCAGCCCCATCGATCTGCTCTGGTTCCGGCTGGATGGCCACGACCCCAGCCCCCTGGAGGGGTGCTTCACCACAGTGGTGGGCTGCGGGGGGCTGTTCAGCGCCTTTGACAGTGCCTGCGGCGGTGTGCAGCTGGGCTGGGTGCTGGACCGGCAGCCCGGCGGCGCCAGCGCGGGCAGCCCCGCGGTCGCCAGCGAGGGGAGCCACTGGGCCGAGCGCTTCGCCACCCTGAGCCCACCCGACCTTGCAGCCTGGCTGCGGGCTGGAGCCGCAGCACTGCAGCCGCCGCTGCCGCTGCGGGTGGAGGTGGGGCAGGCCCGGCGCTGGTGGCGTCCCGGGCTGCTGCTGCTGGGCGATGCCGCCCACCCGATGAGTCCGGTGCGAGCCCAGGGCATCAATCTGGCCCTGCGCGATGCCTGCACGGCGGCCGAAGCTCTTTTGGCTGCCCTGCCCGGGGCCGGGTCTGCGCAGCAGGGCTGGACGGCCGCAGCCCTGGATCCGGTGCTGGCGGGGATCGAAGCGCGCCGACGGCCCGAGAGCGAAGCGCTGCAGCGGCTGCAGGCGGAGGAGACCCGGCGCGGCAACCTGCTCCGCCAGCAGGCCTGGCTGCGGCAGGGGCTGGCGCGAACCGCCCCCTGGCTGGGACCGCTGGTGGCCCGCCGCTGGCGCTCGCAGCAGGCGCCCCTGCGTCTCGGCATCACTCCTCTCTAGGGGCCAGCGGCTCAGCTGGCCCCCCGGCAGGGCGGCAATGATGGAAGACAGTGCCAGGCCCGATGCAGCCATGCCCCACGCTTCTGCCCCACCGGCGCCCCGCTCGTCCAGTCAGGGCCTGCAGCCCCGGCCCGGCCGGCTGTTCGCTGCCGCCCTGTGCAGCTGGTCGGCTCTGCTGGCCCTGCCGTCGCTGGTGCGGGCCAGTGAACCGGCCTATCCCGCCCGCAGCCAGCTGCGCGACCTGCAGCTCACCACCTTCAACTGTGCACGGGACAACCAGAACGACGACTGCGATCGCGCCCGCTTCCAGGCCGATGGCCTGCTCGACCATCCCCGCCTGTCAGGTCTCTGCAAGGACTCCCTCTGGACCATCAGCCAGGAGGCGGTGGTGGCGGCCAGCAACAGCTTCGAGCGCCGTGACCGGCTGGATCAGGCCGGCGAGGATCTGATGCGCTTCTGCCCCCGCAATCCCACGGCTCCGGCAGCCAGCGGCGGACCCCCCGGTGGCGGCCCTCCAGGCGGCGGCTTCAGGGGAGGCCCCCCCGGGCGCTGATCAGATCCAGCAGGTCCTGGCTGGTGGTTTCCATGAAGGGGAATGACCAGGTCGGCTGCACCACGGCCTGGCGGGAGAGGTCGCAGAGGGCGTTGGTCTCTCCGGCCGCCTTGCAGCTGGCCACCATCACCAGCAGGGCGTTGGTGAGCTTGCCCCGCAGGCAGCTTTGCTCTCCCTTGCCCGAGAGCACGGCCGTGGCGGCGCTGCGGGTGCGGTCCACGGCCTGGTCATAGGGAAGAGCGCGGGCTCCCCCCATCACCGCGGCGCCGCCGGGAAGCGCGCTGGCGCAGGTTGCCAGCGCCACGACAGCCACGGCACCAGCCCGCAGCAGGGCCGGGCGGTGGCTGGCGGCCGTTGCCGAAGCCTCAGGGGCGAAGACGGAATCCATCAGCAGGGGACCCTGTTCAGGGGTTGGCGGCTGGCCGCCGGCGGGCCGGACGGTGAGCCAGATTGCCCCCTGACGGTAGCCAGGCTGTCCGGTGGCGCCGCAACTGCAGGGTTAGTTTGAGCGCGCCCCGTCCCCCGGCCTGATGGCAGTGAACGTCCAGGAACTCAAGGTCCGGGAGATCAGCCTGCCCCAGCCCTTCGCTGACCAGAAGCCCGGCACCTCCGGCCTGCGCAAGAGCAGCCGCCAGTTTGAGCAGCCCCACTACCTGGAGAGTTTCGTCGAGGCGATCTTCCGGGTGCTGCCGGGGGTGGCGGGCGGCACGCTCGTGCTCGGCGGTGATGGCCGCTACGGCAATCGCAGGGCGATCGGGGTGATCGCCCGCATGGCCGCTGCCCATGGCCTGGCACGGATCATCACCACCAGCGGCGGCATTCTCTCCACCCCGGCGGCCTCCCACCTCATCCGCCGCCACGGGGCCATCGGCGGCATCATCCTCTCGGCCAGCCACAACCCGGGCGGTCCGGATGGGGACTTCGGCGTCAAGGTGAACGGGGCCAACGGCGGGCCGGCTCCCGAATCGATCACCAATGCCATCTTTGCCGTCACCCAGACCCTGGAGGGCTACCGCATCGCCGCTGGCGGCGGCGGCCTGGATCTGGAGCACACCGGCAGCGCCAGCCTGGGCCAGCTGCAGATCGATGTGATCGACGGCGTCGACGACTACGCAGCGTTGATGCAGCAGCTGTTCGATTTCGAGGCCATCGCCGATCTGCTCCAGGGCGACTTTGCGATGGCCTTCGATGCCATGCATGCGGTCACCGGGCCTTATGCCACCCGCCTGCTCCAACAACGGCTGGGGGCGTCTGCCGGCACCGTGCGCAACGCCATCCCCCTGGAGGATTTCGGCGGCGGCCATCCAGACCCCAACCTCACCTATGCCCATGAGTTGGCAGGGCTGCTGCTTGATGGCGACGCCTACAGCTTCGGTGCAGCCTGCGATGGCGACGGAGACCGCAACATGATCCTGGGGGCCCGCTGTTTCGTCAATCCCAGCGACAGTCTGGCGGTGCTCACCGCCAATGCCACCCAGGTGCCCGGCTATGCGGCCGGACTCAGCGGCGTGGCCCGCTCCATGCCCACCAGCGCCGCGGTCGATGTGGTCGCCCGCGAGCTGGCCATCCCCTGCTTCGAGACGCCCACCGGCTGGAAATTCTTCGGCAATCTGCTCGACGCCGGACGCATCACCCTCTGCGGCGAGGAGAGCTTCGGCACCGGCAGCAACCACATCCGCGAGAAGGACGGCCTCTGGGCCGTGCTGTTCTGGCTCAACCTGCTGGCCCGCAGGCGCTGCTCGGTGGCCGCGCTCATGGCGGAGCACTGGAGCCGCTTCGGCCGCCACTACTACTCCCGCCACGACTACGAGGCGATCCCCAGCCAGGCCGCCGAGGAGCTCTACGGGCGGGTGCAGGCCATGCTGCCCTCCCTGGCCGGCCAGTCCTTCGCCGGGCGGTCGATCGCCACCGCCGACGACTTCGCCTACACCGACCCGGTGGATGGCTCGCTCACCACTGGTCAGGGGCTGAGACTGCTGCTCGATGACGGCAGCCGCGTGGTGCTGCGGCTGTCCGGCACCGGCACTCAGGGCGCCACCCTGCGGGTGTACCTGGAGAGCTATGTGCCCCCCGAGGGCCCCCTGAGCCAGGCACCCCAGCTGGCTCTGGGCGAGCTGATCGGCGCCGTTGATCAGTTGGCCGAGATCAGAACCCGCACCGGCATGGCGCGCCCCACTGTGATCACCTAGCCCCAGGGCGGTAACGGCCGCGGGCTGACTGCTCAGCGATCGCTGGATTCAGGCCAGCCTGGTGGAATCAATCACCACCAGGGCCTCATCGTTGCGGTGGGCGGGGCTGGCTCTGGCCCGGTGAGGAGTCCGGCGGGGTACCCCCGGACTCCGGACTCCGGGACTGCTTGAAGGCCGAAGGCCGATAGCCCTGGAGCTGCTCCAGTTGCTTCATGGACTGCGTGGCCAGCCCCCAGAGAGCCCCTGCGGCGCTGAGCAGCACGAACCACCAATAGAAGGTGCCGGGTTGCGCCTCGGCCGGAGTGTTCAACACCAGCGAACGCAGGAACAGGGCCACGCAGAATCCCACGGCCCCGCCGGCCAGGGCGGCCACGGTGGCGGCAGCTCCGCTGAACCTGGATCGGCGAGCCATCAGCTGTCGGCCATCGGCGTTGGTATGGCGTCATTGTCGTCGCCGCCGTCACCGAACAGTTGCTTCATCACCACATAGAACACCGGCACCACCAGCAGGGACAGCACGGTGGCCACCAGCAGGCCGCCGAACACCACGGTGCCCAGGGAGGACTGACTGCGGGCCCCAGCCCCGGAGGCCAGCACCAGCGGCAGGAAGCCGAAGAGGGAGGAAATCGCTGTCATCAGGATCGGCCGCAGGCGTGACTGGGCAGCCTCGCGGGCCGCGGCCACGGCCGTGTAGCCCTGAGCCATGCGCTGATTGGCCAGATCCACAATCAGGATGCCGTTCTTGGCGGCCAGGCCGATCAGCATCACCAGGCCCACCTGGGCATAGACATTGAGCACCTCCCCGCGAAGGGCCAGGAAGATCAGGGCACCCAGCATGGCAGTGGGCACAGTCATCAGGATGATCAAGGGATCGGTGTAGCTCTCATACTGCGCAGAGAGCACCAGGAACACCACCAGAATGCCAAGAACAAAAATCACGATGGCGAGGGCTCCAGCTTTCACCTCTTCGCGTGAAATACCTGTCCAGTCAAAGCCAAGCCCCTGAATGTTGAGTTGCTCGAACTGGGAACGGATGCTGTTGATGGCATCACCTGAGCTGTTGCCCGGAGCCGCACTGCCTTCCACTTTGATGGAGCGGTAGAGGTTGAACCTGGGGATGATGGAGGGTCCGGTGGTGGATCTCAAGGAAAAGATTTCGGCCAGCGGAATTTGATCACCTGATGAGTTGCGAACGAACAGCTCTTTCAGCGAATCGGTGGTTGACCTGTAGACATCATCGGCCTGTATGTAGACTCTGCGCGCTTTTCCTTCATCAAAGGTATCGTTAACATAAGAGCCCCCGAAGTAAAAGCTGAAGCTGCTCATCGCTTCGCCATAGTCGATTCCAAGTGCCGCCATGCGATCACGATCAACCGTCACCTCCAGTTGGGGTGCTTCGGGAGAGAATTGGGTGAACACTCGGCTGAACACCCCCGTTCGCATGGCGTTGCCGATCAGCGTATTGGCCTGCTCGCTGAGCTCGCTGAGGGAGAAGGCTCCGCCGCTCTGATCGAGAAGCTGGAATTCGAAACCGCCACCAGTGCCGTAGCCCGGCACGGCGGGGGGTTCCACCACGAAGATCCTGGCGTCCTCCACGGCCTGCAGCTTGCGGTTGAGGCGCTCAACGATGGCCCCCACGCTGCGCTCTGGGTCTTGCCGCTGATCCCAGTTCTCCGTACCGAAGAAGAACAGCCCTTTGTTCGGCGAATTGCCATCCAGGCTGGCACCACTGAAGATGGCGGCGTTCTTGAGCCCATACTCTTTCTCGGTGCGCAGAATCTCAGCGACGTTGCGATTGATGGCTTCGGTGCGCTGCAGGGAACCCCCATCGGCTGCCTGCACGAAGCCAATGCCATAGCCCTGATCCTCGATCGGCACAAATCCTGACGGCATGGCGCTGAAGGCCACGGCCGTGAGCGAAATTCCACCCACCAGGATTCCCATCACCACGCGCTGATGCTGCAGCGCCCAAGTCAACAGCGACTTGTACAAGCTCTCAAAGCGTGCATACACCTTGTTGAAACGGGCAAAGATCGGCTCAACGAAGAGCCCCAGCCCCAGCCCGATGGCGGTGAACACAACCACCGGCAGAAGATTGGGAACTCCACCGAAGGCCAGTCCGCCGGCGGCGCCGGCAATGGTGAAGGGCAGTCTGAGCGGGAGTTTGGTGATCAGCTTGAGTGCAAAGCCCACCAGCAACCCCGCCAGGGTGGCCAGCAGCACCGTGATCACACCTCCACCAGCGGAGAGAAGCCCATACACGAAACCCACGAATCCGCCGGCAATGGCATAGGTGCGCCTGGAAGGCTTGGCTGTATCCAGCCCCAGCAGCAGGCCCGAGAGCATGGGTGAGAATGTGAGGGCATTGAACGTGGACACCGACACAGAAAAGATGATTGTGGCTGCGAACTGCTGGTAGATCGTGCCAGTGGCTCCTGGGAAGAACAGCACAGGCACGAACACCGCAAACAGCACCAGTGAGGTTGCGATGACAGCGGAGAACAGCTCATCCATCGTTGCCTTGGCGGCACCGATTGCCGTCATCCCCTCCTCTTTTTTGGTTGTGGTGTCCTCGATCACCGTGATCGCGTCATCCACCACGAGTCCTGTGGCCAGCACCAGTCCAAACAGGGTGAGCTGATTGAGGGAAAATCCTGCTGCCAGCACACCACCGAAGGTGCCGATCAAGGCGACAGGGATGGCAATCCCTGGCACCAAAGTGGATTTCCAGTCTTGCAGGAAGAGAAACAACACCAACACAACCAGCACCACAGCATCGCGCAGAGCATCGGCCACGCCGCGAACCGAAGCATTGATGAAATCCGTGGTGTCGTAGATCTTCTCCACCTTGATCCCGGGTGGGAGAGTGGCTACGAACTCATCAACAACGGCTTGGACGCCCGATGACACATCCACTGCGTTGCTGCCACTCAACTGATAGAGCGCCATGCCCACTGACGGCACTGCATTGAGGTCCGTAGCGGCAATGTTGAAGGTTTCTCCACCGAGGGAAACACGACCCACATCCTTGAGGCGAATCAGGGATCCATCCCCCATTCGTCTGAGAATCAGATTCTCGAACTCTTCCAGGGAACGCAGCCTGCCCTGCAGCTGAACGGTGAAGGTGTACTGCTGCCCTTCGGGAGCGGGCTCACCGCCCACTTGACCAGCCGGCACAAGGCGATTCTGACTCTGCAGTGCAGCGCGTACATCTGCAGAGGTGAGCCCGACAGACCTCAACCGATTGGGGTCGAGCCAGATCCTGAAGGCCAGCTGGCGGTTACCGAAATAGGTGAGTGATCCCACCCCCTTGACGCGGCGGACCGGGTCGGTGAGATTCTGATCCAGAATCCCTGATAGAAACTCAACGCTGTAGGGGTTATCAGCATTCTCGGAGGTGAAATTATAAACTAGCAGAATCGAGTTTGAAGCTTTTTCCACGCTCACCCCAGTCTGGCGCACTTCCTGCGGGAGCCTGGGCTCTGCCAGCGACACCTTGTTCTGGACGTTCACCTGGTTGATATCCCCGTCAGTGCCACTGGCAAAGGACACGGTGATGCTGGAGACGCCGTCGGCGGAACTGTTGGAGGTGATGAACTCCATGTCCTGAACACCATTGATCTGTTGCTCCAGCACCGAGGTCACCCCCTCCTCCACGGAGGTGGCGTCCGCCCCTGGATAGGTGGCTCTCACCGTCACCGTGGGTGGGGCGATATCCGGCAGGTTCTCCACCGGCAGGATCGGAATGGCGATCAATCCCACAAGCACGATCAGCAGGCTGCAGACCGTGGTGAGTACCGGCCTGGTGATGAAATTGTTGGAAGGAGACATCGCTCAGGGCCTCACTGCACCAGCACCGGCGTACCGTGGCGCAGCTTGATCAGGTTGCTCGTGATCACCCGCTCCCCCTGCTGCAGGCCCTTGAGCACGGGCTGGCGGTCGCCCTGCACGAAGCCCAGTTCCACCGGTGTCTGCAGGGCATAGCTGCCGCCGGGGGGAAGCCGCTCCAGTTGCTCCGGCCTCACCTGGCCGGGGTTGGCCCTGAGGTCCTGCAGGCTGCCCACGCGGAACACGAAGCTCTGCCCTGAGGTCTGCCGCACGGCACTGAAGGGCACCGCCAGTTGCTGGCGGGTGTCGAACACCAGCCGCGTGCGCAGCCGCATGCCGTTGCGCAGATCCGGCCCGGGGTTCTGGAACGGCATGGTCACCAGCAAGCCCTGGGTGTCTGCCGTGACGCTGGGATCGACGAAGCTCACCTGACCGCTGGCCAGGGTGCCTCCGCCTGTGGGCGCTTCCAGGACCACCTGCTGGCCCGGCCGCACCCGGGAGGAATAGACGGCGGGAACGTCCACGCGCACCTGCAGGCGGTCGTTGCGGATCAGGCTGGTGAAGGGGGCCCCTTCGCTGATCACATCGCCCACCTTCACCTCGATGTCACTCACCACACCGGCGATCGGAGCGCGCAGATCCTTGAAGCCGAGGTCGGCCTCCCTTGCCACCACATTGGCCTGGGACTGCACGAAGGCCTCCCGGAAGCGGTCCCGCTGGAAGGTGCTGGCGGCTCCCTGCTGCTCCAGGAAGTCGAAGCGCTGGAAGTCAATCCTGTTCTGTTCCATGGTGGCCCGGGCGGCCGCCAGCTCGGCGCGCAGCTGTTTCTGATCCAGCACCACCAGCAGCTGGCCGGCCTGCACCAGATCGCCCTCGCTGACGAGGATCTGTTCGATGCGCCCCCCGGCGCGGGCGGCCAGGGCCACCCTGTCCACGGCCTCCAGGGTGCCCACGGTGTTGAGCTGGTCTGTGAAGGGTGTCGCCACCACCGGCGTGGCCTGCACGGGCAGCGGGGCTGCTGCACCGGCCTCCGGGCGGGGCGCGCAGGCCGCCAGAGCGGGTAGGGCCCAGCTGGTGAGGACCAGAGCAGAAATCCTGCGATCGAACACGCACCACCGGCAGTCGCGGCCATTGTGACCGGCCGCCGGCCAGCTGGCGAGACCTTCACTGCTCCCGGGGTAGCGCCGCGCCCGATCCCATGGCCGCCCAAGAGCTTCAGTGGCCTCCCGGATGGCGAGGCGGTGATCGATCGGGCGGCCGGCCAACCCGATCCGATCACGGCGACAGAGGCGCCGCACATCACCACATCATCATGCCATGATCAGAGAACAGAAGATTGGCTTTGGCTGCAGTGGGGCTGGAGCGCATCCATGCCATCGCGGACATAGCTGATTCTGCGCAACTGAAATCTGTGAAGCAGGGTTCGGTTGCCTCAACTTCCAGTAACGCCAAGGGGCGGAGCTGTTGCCCGTGCTGCTCAGCGCCGAACCCCGGGGGTGGCCGGTGGGCCTGAGGCTGCAGCCCGGATTGCGGTCAGCACTGCGTGCGAACGCCGATTCAGAAGCCTGAAGCCTGGCGCCGGAAGCTTCGGCTCCTAGGATTGCGATGAGCTTCCCGGTGGGTTCAGGGCGTGCTATGTCAACTCCGCGACACATGCCACCGGGCCGATCCGTTCCACCCCGGTTGTGGCTGCTGGGGTCGGGGTTGAGCCTGGCTGTGCTCAGTGGCTGCGGGCCCACCAGGCCCGCCGAGGGCCCACCGCCCACCAGCCTGCAGGCGGTGCGGGTGCAGGCTGGCAGCTTTCAACCGGGTAACAACTACATCAGTGTGCTGCAGTCCTTGCAGGTGGCCACGGTGCGTCCCCAGATTCAGGGGCGGGTTGTGCGGATTGCCATGGCCGATGGAGCAGCGGTCGCCAAGGGCGATCTGATCGCCGTACTCGACGACGAGCAGCAGCAGGCTCAGTATCGTCAGGCGCAGGCAGAAGCTGATCTGGCCAAGGTGACGGCTGAACGCTCGCAGTTTCTCTGGCAAAACGGCGCGGTGTCCTCTGAGCAACGCGATCAGGATGTGAGTGCGGCTGTGGCGGCAGCCGAGAATGCGGCCAATCTCAAGGCCAACCTGGCATACAAGTTCCTGCGCTCTCCCATTGATGGCAACCTCGCCGATATCCTGCCTGAAGTGGGTGATGTCCTCGAGGAAAATGATCCGGTGGTGACCGTCGCCTCCAACCGCCAGCTCTGGACGCGGTTGGATGTTCCCTCGTCACTTGCCTACAGAGTTCGGCTCGGGCAGCAGGTCGACCTCACCGCACCGGGAAATCCGCCGCTGCGTAAAACGGGCACGATCTCCTTCGTGGCGCCGAATGTCGATCCCCAGTCCCAGACCCTTCTGGTCAAGGCGGTATTCGACAACACCGATGCCAGCTTGCGCACGGGACAGGTGGTCAAAACACGCTTGATCTTTTCTGATCTCCAGGCTATCTCGGTTCCAGTGGAAGCGGTGACGATTCAGGCCGGGCAGGCTTTTGTGTTCCGTATCCTCAAGGCAGATGTTGCCTTGGGAGAACTGCAGAAAGATCCCACCATTTCTTCCGAGCTGATCGACGACCTCAAGAAACTTCCCGCCACAGCTCAGGTGGCTGTGCAGACACCGATCGAGGTCGGAACCCTGGAGGGCAAGAGTTTCCCCCTCAGGAAGGGGCTCGATCGCGGTGATCTTGTAGCCATCTCCAATACCAGCAACCTTCGCACCGGCTCTGAGGTGAAGCTGGCCAAGGCCGCCGCTCAAGAGCAGGGTAGCTGAGTCAATGTCCCTGTCTGACGTTTTCATACGCCGCCCGGTCCTGACCACGGTGTGCAGCATTCTCTTTGTGCTGATGGGACTGATCAGCCTGCCTTTGCTTGCGATTGAGAATCTCCCCAACATTGCGCCTCCTACAATTAACGTATCGGCAACATTTGCCGGTGCTGAAGCTGTAACTGTCGAGCAGGCGGTGACCATCCCGCTCGAACAGAACATCAATGGCGTTCCTGGCGCTGACTACATCACATCCCAGAGCACTCAAAGTGGTCAGAGTACAGTCAGCATCTTTTTCAAGAAAGGTACTGACATCAACATCGATCAAGTTAATGTCCTGAATTTTGTCAACCTTGCAGACCCGCAACTTCCCGACTCCGTACGCCAGACGGGTGTTTCAGTCATTCAGAGCAATCCATCTTTTCTGGCCGTGTATGCCGTGGTTGCCGATGATAATCGCTACACATCAGAATATCTCAATGGATTGGTCCAGCTCAATCTGATCTCTCCGCTTGAACGGGTGTCTGGAATTCAGAGCCCGATCACGCCGTGGGGTGGTGGAACGCCGTCATTTCGCTTGTTTCTGGACCCGGATAAGCTGTTTTCATTCCAGTTAACTGCCTCCGATGTGCTGCAAGCCTTGAGCAGCCAGAATCTCATCGTGGCAGCGGGTTCCGTGGGCGGACCGCCGTCTCCTGTGGATCAGGCATTTACCTATCCGATTGAAATTACGGGTTATCTCTCTTCGGTCGAAGAGTTCGACAACGTAATTCTCTCGCGCACTCCCGATGGAAATGTGATCCGAGTTGGCGATGTTGGGAGTACTGAATTTGGCTTGAATACTTACTTCCTTAAAGGCTTTGATCTCAACGGGAACAATGGCATTGGTGTCCCGATTCAACAAACCTTTGGCAGCAACGCCATTGATGTTGCCGATGAGGCGGCCAAGGTCATTGAGGAATTCCGGGCCACACTGCCGCCGGGGGTGAAGGTGGAAAAGGTTTTTGATCAAACCCAGTTCATCCGCTCTTCTGTGAGTGGCGTGGTTGACGCCCTTGGCCTGGCCATCCTGCTTGTGGTGCTGATCCTGTTCCTGTTTCTGCAGGATTGGCGCACAACGGTGATTCCCGGCCTGGCCATCCCGATCTCGTTGCTGGGCAGCTTTGCCTTCGTGAAGTTGTTTGGCTTCTCCATCAACCAACTGACTCTCCTGGGCCTTGTGCTCGCCGTGGGTCTGGTGGTTGACGATGCCATCGTTGTGGTGGAAGCGGTGGTGGCCAACATTGAGAAGGGCATGAGCCCGAGGCAGGCGGCTGAAAGTTGTATGGGTGAGTTGATTGGTGCCCTGGTCGCCACCTCTCTGGTGTTGTTCACGGTGTTTATACCCGTTGCCGCCTACCCCGGTTCCATTGGCATCATCTACCGCCAGTTTGCTCTCACGATCACTTTTGCGATTGCGATCTCCACCTTCAATGCCCTCACGTTCTCTCCCATGATGGGAGGATTGATTCTCCGAGGTCGCATCGAGGGAGAAGAGCGCGAGCCCCAGGGATGGATCTGGGTTGTGCTTGGAGCGCTCTTCGGTTTTGCGGGAGGACATTTTCTGGGGGGCGGCATCTGGTTTGTGGTGGGTCTGATCGTTGGCGGTCTGGTTGGCAAGAACCTCGCCTTGATCTTCCGCAGCTTCAACCACGGATTCAGCCGCTTTTCCAGCTTCTACAGTGTCTTCGTCAAGCGGGTGATTGACTGGCGTCGTTGGGTGGTTCTGGGGCTGCTGGCAGGTCTCGTGCTCACGATCATCGGCTTCCGGGCCGTGCCCGACGGGTTCATCCCCACCACCGACCAGGGCTTTGGTTTTGGGTTCTGGCAGATGCGCGTTGGAGCCTCCCTCGAGCAGACTTCGCAGACGGCCGAGCGTATCCAGAAGATCATGCAGGACGAGGAGGATGTGGAAACGGCTTTCTTCGGTGCGGGTTATGGCTTCGATGGGCCATCCCCGAATCAGGGTGCTGCGTTCGTGGGATTGCGACCTCTTGAGGAGCGCCAGGGCAAGGAGCACTCCTCCACTGAAGTGTTCAGGCGTCTCAGCGAAAGATTCTCCGCGGAGATCGACACCGCTTTTGCTGCTGTTGGGGACCCACCAGCTGTTCCTGGCTTCAGCCCCCAGGGGGGGTTCTATTATCAGTTCTTTGACAAGACAGGAACTCTAGGGCTTGATGAATTCAGTAAGATGGCCACCCGTTTTGTCACTGAAGCCAGGCAGACCAACAAGTTTGACCCGATCTATGATCAGTTTCTTCTGGCTCCAGAATTCAAGATCAACATCGACAGGGACCTGCTGGCCGCATTGAATATTGACTACGACGATGCCATGACCAGTTTTGGCGCGCTCACCGGCTCTGCCTATGCTGGTCTCACGTATCAGGATAACCAGGTTCGACAGATCTACATCCAGGCGACACCTGAGTCAAGAAGCACTCTGGAAGATATCAGCGGCTACTACGTCAAAGACCGAGACGGAAACCTTGTGCCGATGAGCATGTTCATGACCGTTGATACCGTCGATGCCCCGCCCACCATTCAGCACTACAACCTCTATCGCACCATCCAGATCCAAGGTAATCCTGCAAGCAACGTCTCCAGCTCCGATGCCTTTGCCACATTGGATCAACTGGTTAAGCGGCTTAATCTCAATGCGATCGGCACCGCCTTCACAGGGCTGACCCGACTGCAGATCGCAGCTGGGGCTACTGGGGCGATCATTTTCGCCCTCGGTATTCTGGTTGTCTACTTGGTTTTGTCTGCCCTGTATGAAAGCTACGCCACACCGGTCACGATCCTGATGACCGTTCCTCTGGCGATGCTGGGAGCACTGGCCTTCACAGGCCTGCGCGGGATGGAACTCAACATCTTTGGTCAGGTGGGATTGCTGACCTTGATCGGCCTGGCTGCCAAAAACGGCATCCTGGTGGTTGAACTGGCGGAATTGAGGATGAGTGAAGGCCTCTCCGCCGCCGATGCCGCCCAGCAGGCAGCCTGCTCAAGACTGCGGCCGATCCTGATGACGGCCATCGCCAGCCTTGCCGGCTTCTTCCCCCTCGTCGTGGCCACATCGGCCGGCGCTGCCTTTCAGCAATCCATTGGCACGGTGATTTTCGGCGGAGTGCTGATCTCCACGATCCTCTCCCTGGTGGTCGTGCCGGCGTTCTATGTGCTGCTCAAGGAACTGCTGCACCGCCGCTCCCCAGAGCTGCCCCGTGCGCAGGGCTGAGCCCGGATCGCCCTGCTCCCTGTTGCTTGCAGGCCAGACCTGAGCCACCCCTTCAGGCCTGCCGGTTGCCGAGCCGGACGCGGGAAGATAGGCCACTGTGACCGACCTCTTCGCCCATCAGCGGCAAAGCCGCCTGCGCCAACTGGCGCCCCTGGCAGACCGCCTGCGTCCCCGCACCCTGGACGATTTCGTGGGTCAGGAGGGCATTCTCGGCCCCGGCCGCCTGCTGCGTCGCGCCATCGCCGCCGACCGGGTGGGCAATCTCATCCTCCACGGACCTCCGGGGGTGGGCAAGACCACCTTGGCGCGGATCATCGCCGGCACAACCCGGGCGCACTTCAGCAGCCTCAACGCCGTTCTTGCCGGAGTGAAGGATCTGCGCGTGGAGGTGGAGGCGGCCCGGAAGCGGCTCGATCAGCACGGGCTGCGCACCACCCTGTTCATCGACGAGGTGCATCGCTTCAACACGGCCCAGCAGGATGCCCTGCTGCCCTGGGTGGAGAACGGCAGCATCACTCTCATCGGTGCCACCACGGAGAACCCGTTCTTTGAGGTGAACAAGGCGCTGCTGAGCCGTTCGCGTCTGTTTCGGCTGCAACCCCTTGAACCCGATCACCTGCACCAGCTGCTGCAGCGGGCCCTGAGCGATGCGGAGCTGGGTTACGGCTGCCGGGCGGTGGCGATCAGCGCCGAGGCAATGGCCCACCTGGTGGATGTGGCCGGCGGCGATGCCCGCAGCCTGCTCAATGCCCTGGAACTGGCTGTGGAGACCACGGAGCCCGATGGCGATGGCGCCATCGCCATCGATCTGGCCATCGCCGAGGAGTCGATCCAGCAGCGGGCCGTGCTCTACGACAAGCAGGGCGATGCCCACTTCGACACCATCAGCGCCTTCATCAAGTCGCTGCGCGGCAGCGACCCTGACGCTGCCCTGTTCTGGCTGGCGCGGATGGTGGAGGCGGGTGAAAACCCCCGCTTCATCTTCCGCCGCATGCTCATCGCCGCCGGCGAGGACGTGGGTCTGGCCGATCCCCAGGCGATCGTGGTGGTGGAGGCCTGCGCGGCGGCCTTCGAGCGGGTGGGGCTGCCGGAAGGGCTCTATCCCCTGGCCCAGGCGGCCCTCTATCTGGCTGGCACCGAGAAGAGCAACAGCATCCTGGGCTTCTTCGATGCGGTCAAAACCGTGCGCGCCACCAGTCGCCAGCAGGTGCCGGCTCACCTGCGGGACGCCAGCCGGGACAGCCGCGCCTTCGGCGATGGCGTGGGCTACCGCTATCCCCACGCCTACGGAGAGCACTGGGTCGCCCAGCAGTACCTGCCCAGGGAACTCCAGGGTGAGGTGTTCTGGCAGCCGGGCCAGCTGGGCTGGGAGGGAGCCCTGCGCCAGCGGCTGCAGCAGCGCCGCGCCGCCCAGCTGGCGGCCGCAGCCGAAACTGTCCACACCTGGGGGGAGCAGCTCAGCAGCGCACCGGATGAACCGCAGCTTGAGCGCTGGCTCCAGCGCCAGGGGGCCAGTGAGGGGGCCCGGCTCGACACCCTGCGGCAACGCTTCTGGGCCGGGGCTGCCTGGCAGCGCCATCACCGGGTGCTGCTGCTCGATGGCCGATCCCTGCTCTGGGCTCTCGACCCGCTGCAGGCCACTCCGGAAGGCGGGGTGACGCTGGTGGTTCACGAGGAAGCCGTAGCCCAACGGCTCCGCGCCCAGCTGCAGTTGCTCGACAGCCTGCGTCGGCCCGAACTGCTGGTGGTACCCGAGAAGGATCCGGCCCGGTTGGCGGCAGCCTGCGCTGCCGGCACTTTCGAGTGGATCACTGCGCGGCGGGTGGGTGCCGAGCCCGCCAGAGCGCAGATCGAGCGCTGGCTGGATGCACTCATGCCTCTGCTCGCCCCCCGGGGCCAGTGGCGCCTGCTGTTCAGCCAGCCACAGCTGGGGCCGATCAGTGCGCTGCGCCAGGTTCAGCCTTCGAGCTGGAAGCCATCAGAAGCACTGCAACTGGCCATGGCGGCCGAAAGGCGGGCCCTGCAGAGCCAGCACCGGGCCATCAAGAACTGGCGGGATGCCCTGGAGGGTCGAGGCCTGAGCCTGCGGAGCGAACACTGGAACGAGAGCCTGCAGGTGGAACTCAACGCCAGATTGCTGGGTCGCTGGCTGGATCCGGAGGGTGCCTACCTGCTGCAGCTGAACTCGCTGGGGGAGGCCGAGATGGCGGAGGTGGCCGAGCAACTGAGCCGCAGCCTGGGGCAGACGCTACCCCAGGATCTGAGGCACACGCTGCTGATGGCCGGCCAAGCCGGCCCTTGAGGGTCCCCGGCACCGCCATGGAGCGGTGCCGGGGCGTGAATCACCAGAGGCCGCGGATGATCTGAGGCTGGGGCATGGGCGCCGGTGCGGGAGTGCTGCGGCGCACCTCGACCACGGGGGCGGAGGCCTGATTGGCCTCGATGCAGGCCGGCAGGAAGACGTACCACGAGAACAGCGAGGTGCACTGGGCGTCGCCCTGGCACTGACCCTCGGCGCAGACGTTCTGGGCGCCGGTGTAGGTGCCGCAGAAATCAGCCAGGCGCATGTCCACCGGCAGGTTGGCCATGATTCCGGCCGAGGAGATGCTGCCGTCGCTGGCGTCGGCGATGATTGCCGAGCGCAGCGCCTGCACCGAATACTCGGTCTTGCTGTGGTAGGGGAAATAGCTGGTGGTCTGATTCTTCAGGAACTGCACACCCTCGTCGGAGTAGAGGAAGCGGTGCACGCCGATCAGATCAACGTCGTACGACTTGGTGAGGCCTTCGCGCACTTCGTCATCGCTCCAGCCGGAGAGGTCAAGACCACCCCGCAGGCCCCGGTCGGTGACATCACCGGTTTCCAGGAAGGTCGTCATGGCGTCCGTGTTGGTGGACCAGACGGCTCCACCGGTGTTCCAGCGCACGGGCAGGTCGTTGTCGACTGCGGCGGACGCGGGCAGGGCGGAGGCCGTGAGTGCCGAACCCACCACGAGGCCGGCAAGCAGATGCTTGATCACGGGAGCAAAAGTTGGATGCTCTCTTAATCTAAACAGCACTCACAGATCTGCCCACCAGCCGCAAGCTCGATCAAGACATCGACACAATCCAAGCGGATGGATGGCCCCTGCGGCGGCTCAGCGCCTGATGATCGCGGCTGCTGATCGCTTTCCAGGCCAGCCAGCACAGTGGGGATCCGGCCCGCAGAGCCCGCAGCGTCCATTTCAGGCCAGCGGCGCTGAGGGGTGAGACGAGGGGCATCGGCCGGGCCGTGCAGCCGGATGCTGCGGCCAGATCAATGATCCGGAGGAATCAGAGCATCGCCTAGGCTCGGTAGCCCTCCGCCCAGAACCTGATGGCCCTGGAGCCCGGCGCCAGCGCACCCGAGTTCAGCCTTCCCGATCAGCACGGCGTGACCGTGAACCTCGCCGATCTGCGCGGTCAGAGGGTTGTCATCTATTTCTATCCCAAGGACGACACCCCCGGCTGCACCAAGGAGGCCTGCAACTTCCGCGACCAGTGGAGTGCCTTTGAACAGCACGGCATCAAGGTGCTCGGTATCAGCAAGGACGGCGCGGCCAGCCATGCCAAATTCATCGCCAAATACGATCTGCCCTTCACCCTCCTCACCGACGCCGAGCCCTGCCCGGTGGCGGCTGCCTATGACAGCTACGGCCTTAAACAATTCATGGGCCGCGAGTACATGGGCATGATGCGCCATACCTTCGTGGTGGATCCCCAGGGCGTCATCGAGCGCGTTTACACCAAGGTGAAGGCCGACACCATGGCCGACACGATCCTCAGCGATCTGGGCCTGACCTGAGTTCGCTCACGGGGCACAGGCCAGCAAGCGCCTCGAGTGCCAGCCAGGGCTGGTAAGGGCAGTTCAGCCTGGCGGCGATGCGGGCGCCATCACCGCCGGTGATCCACAGCCGGCAGCCCGGCTCGGAGCTGCGGGCCTGGCGCCAGGCCTCTGCAACAGCCGCCACCAGCCCCTCGGCCACCCCCAGGGCCATGGCCTCGGCGGTCACCGTGGGCCAGGGGTCGCTGGGGCTGGCTCCAGGGGCAAGCCCCAGCTCCGGTGTGACCGCAGGTACCACGGGAAGCTGGGCGGTGCCGCTGGCCAGGGCCTGCAGCTGTAAAGCCAGGCCGGCCTGGATGCGCCCGCCGCGAAAGCGGCCCTCGCCATCCACCAGGGTGAGGCTCAGGGCGGTGCCGGCATCGGCCACGAGCACCGCTGTGCCGCTGCGGCGCCAGGCCTGCCAGCCCACCAGGGCCCGGTCGACGCCCAGCCAGGACGGCATCCGCTGCAGCGGCACCCGGCTGAGCCCGATCCGGCAACCCTGATCCAGTGCGGCGTCCTCGGGCAGCGGCCCCACTGCTGCCCAGCCCAGCAGCAGGCCCAGCTGGGGCCCCTGGCTGCTGCCGATGGTGCCGGGCCGGCCCGAAGCCTCGCTCCAGCAGTGCAATCCCGTCCCCTCGGGGCGAGCGCAGTGCCAGCGGCTGTTGCCGATCAGCAGCCAGCGGGGAGCCGCCTCAGATGCCTTCACCCATCAGCCCGGGCAGGTGGATGCCGCATTCCTGCTTGAGTCCACCGAAGCGGGTGAGGCGGCCGCTCTGGGAATCGCTGTCCGGGGCGCTTGAGTGCCAGTCGCCCACAGTGGAATAGCCCTGCTCGAACAGGGGATGCTGGGGCAGGTCGTGGTCCAGCATGTAGTAATACACGTCGCGGTTGGTCCAGTTCAGCAGGGGCCGCAGCGACCAGAGCTGGCGCACGCTGTCCAGGAGTGCCATCGAGCGGCGGTGGTCGGTCTGGGTGCCGCGCACACCGCTGGCCCAGCAGCTGACCCCCAGGGCACCCAGGGCTCGGTCCAGAGGCTCCACCTTGCGGATCGCGTGGTAAGTCCTGAGATCCTCCGCCTGCCCGGTTTCCCAGAGGGGGCCGTACAGCGCCTCCATGCGGGCCGGGCTCATTTCTGCCTGGGCCACATGCAGTTCGATCCGCAGGCGCTCCCGCAGCTGTTCGGCGTAGCGGTAGGTCTCGGCGGGCAGATAGCCCGTGTCCACCCACACCACCGGGATGGCCCGGCCGCGGTCGCTGCCCAGGCGGCTCACCAGATGCAGCAGCACCGCTGACTGGATTCCGAAGCTGGTGGTGACGGCAAAGCCATCGCCAAACCTCTCCTGCGCCCACTGCAGGCGGCCGTAGGCGTCGCGCCCGGCCAGCTGCTCGCAGGCAGCCTCCACGTCCACGGGCTGACCCTCGTGGTCGCAGGGCAGGGCCTGGGGCGGGGCGCTGAGCATCGCTCCATCATCACTCCCCGACCACAGCGCTCGTTAGGGTTCAGCCGGCAGATGGGCGAACCCGCAGCGATGACCCGCACGGATCCGCAGACCTCCGAGCCACCCGAACCCGGGCCCACCAGCCCGCAGCCGCTCCACGGCGCCGGGACCGACAGCGGCGAGCCGATCGTGATCGTGGGCGGCGGCTTCGCAGGGCTCTACACAGCCCTGGCGCTCTCTCAGCAGAGCCGCCATCCGCCCCTGCTGCTGATTGAGCCGCAGGAGCGCTTCCTGTTTCTGCCCCTGCTCTACGAACTGCTCAGCGATGAGCTCCGTCGTTGGGAGATCGCACCCCGCTACGACAGGCTTCTGGCCGGCCGGGGCGTGGCCTGGCTTCAGGACCGCGTGGTGGCCATCGACGCTCACCAGCGCCGCCTCCAGACCCACGGCGGCCGCAGCCTGGGCTTCGGCCAGCTGGTGCTGGCCACGGGAGCCCGTACCCACAGCTTCGGCATCCCCGGGGTCACCGAGCACAGCATCGGCTTCCGCAGCCTGGCCGATGTGGACCGCCTCCAGCGGGTGGTCCGGCGCCTGCGGCAGGAACGCCGGCCGCTGCAGCGGCTGGCGGTGGTGGGGGCCGGTCCCAGCGGCGTGGAGCTGGCCTGCAAGCTGGCCGATCTGCTGGACGGGGCCGCCGTGGTGGAGCTGATCGAGCAGGGGCCGATGGCCCTGCCCCAGGCCCGAGCCTTCAATCGTGAGCAGGCAACCCTGGCCCTGCAGCGGCGCGACGTGCGCCTGCGCTGCGGCTCCCGGGTGCTGGAGGTGGGCTCGGACCACCTGGATCTGCACACCGGCAACGGTCCTGAGCGCCTGGGGGTTGAGGCGGTGGTGTGGACTGCCGGCCTGGACTTCAGCCCACCGGCCATCCAGCCGGAGCCGCCGCGCGATCGCCGCGGCCGCCTGCTGGTCGATGGCACCCTCGGGATCCGCGGTGTGCCGCACCTGTTTGCCGCCGGCGACATCGCCGGGCTGGCGGGCGATGGCGAAGGCGAGGAGATGCCGCCCCCCCCCACTGCGCAGGTGGCCTTTCAGCAGGCCACCTGCCTGGGCCAGAACCTGCTGCGGGCCAGGCGCGGTGACCCCCTGGAGCCCTTTCACTTCCAGGATCTGGGCGAGATGATCAGCCTGGGCCGGGGTGAGGCCAGCCTGGTGGCCGGCGGCTTCACCCTGGCCGGCAGCGCCGCCTTCCAGCTGCGCCGCCTGGCCTACCTCGCCAGGCTGCCGGGGCGTTCCCATCAGTTCAAGGTGGCGGCGGGCTGGCTTGCCGACTGGCAGCGATGAGGGCGGGCCGGCGCCCGCGCGGCCTGCTGCTCGATGCCATGGGCACCTTGATGGCGCTGCGCGAACCGCTGGGCCGCACCTATGCCCGCGTGGCTCGAGGCCATGACATCACGGTGAAGCCTGAGGCGCTGGAGCGGGTGTTCCGCAGCGTCTACCGCCAGGCCCCGCCCCTGGCCTTCCCGGGCCTCAGTGGTGCAGCCCTGGTGGCGGCGGAAGTGAGCTGGTGGGGGGATCGAATCAACGCCACCCTGGCCGGAGCCGGCGGCCCTGCAGCCCCGCCGGAGATGGTGAGCGAGCTGTTCGCCCTCTACGGTGAACCGGGCCTCTGGCGCGTCTACGAGGACGTGCCCGCCGTGCTCGAGCGCTGGCATCGGCGCGGGCTGGCCCTGGCGGTGGTGAGCAACTTCGACAGCCGGCTGCCCGGCCTGCTGGAGGGCCTGGGGCTGAGCCGTTGGCTGAGGCTGGTGGTCGTCTCCAGCGCCGCCGGCGCCGCCAAGCCGAGTCCGGTGCCCTTCCACCTTGCACTGGAGGGCCTGGGGCTGGGCCCCGAGCAGGTCTGGCACGTGGGCGACAGCCCGGAGGATCACCAGGGAGCGGCCGCCGCCGGCTTGCGCTGCCTGCTGGTGCGCCGGCCTTGAAACAGGGGGTGCTGGGGGGGCGTACGGCCGGCCTGAGGCCAGCCCAGCGCCGCCGGCTGGAGCGCATCTGCCACCGCCGTCACCCACCGGCAGCCGTGGCCGACGTGCTGGCCCTGCAGAGGCTGGCGGCCGAGAGCCGCGAGCTGGAGCTGCCGCTCACCCTGGTGATCGATGCTCGCGGTCTCTGCCGCCTTGTCTGGGTGGGACCCCTGCAGGCCTGGGGCCAGTGCGGTGAAGGTCTGCCCGGAGCCAGGCGGGGGCAGGGCAGGGAGCTGCGCCTGGTGACCTGCTGCGGCCGCAGCCGTCAGCTGGAGCCCGACCGCCGGGAGGGGGTGGCGGCTCTCGATCTCGAGCCCCTGCTGTGGCTGCGCTACGGCGATCGGATGAGCGCGGCAGGCCAGTGGCCGGCCTTGCTGCTGCAGGCCTCCCGCCAGCGGGCGGAGCCCTGGCAGGTGCGCGAGCTGGAAGAGCTGGCCGTGCTCTGCGGCCGCGATCCCCAGGGTCTTGGCGGCACCGCCAGCAGCTCCCCGCAGCCCGCAGCCCGCAGTCGCCGACAACGCGGCGCAGCGCCCGGGGCCAGCCGGGAGCGGGTGCTGCTGCTGGCCCTCAGCCCGGCTGATCGGAGCCTCTCCCAGCGGCGGCTCGGCGAGCTGGAAGGGCTGGTGCGCAGCGCCGGCGCCGATCCGGTGGGGGTGGTGGAGCAGCGCCGCAGCCAGCTTGCGCCGCAGACGATCTGGGGCCAGGGCAAGCTCGCCGAGGCCGCCCTGGAGGCCCGCCGGCTGGGGGCGTCCCTGGTGGTGACGGACCGGGAGCTGACCCCGGTGCAGGGCCGCAATCTCGAGCGGCTGCTGGATCTGCCCCTGAGCGATCGCAGCGAACTCATTCTCGACATCTTCGCCCAGCGCGCCGCCAGCGCCGCCGGTCGACTGCAGGTGGAACTGGCCCAGCTGCGCTACCGCCTGCCCCGGCTGCTGGGACGGGGTCGCAGCCTCTCGCGCCAGGGTGGTGGCATCGGTACCCGGGGGCCGGGCGAAACCCAGCTGGAGAAGGATCGCCGCGCCATCGCCCGGCGTATCGAACGGTTGCAGCGTCAGGTGCGGGAGCTGGGGGAGCACCGGGCGCGCTTGCGTCAGGCCCGGGGATCGTTGAAGCGCCTGGCCCTGGTGGGCTACACCAACGCCGGCAAGAGCTCCCTGCTCAATGCCATGGTGCGCGGCCGTGACGGCCGGCAGGTGCTCGCCGCCGACAGGCTGTTCGCCACCCTCGATCCCACCACCCGGCGTGTCGAGGTGGCCGACCCTGGCGGAGGAGGCTGCACGGCGTTGCTGCTCACCGACACGGTGGGCTTCATCCGCGACTTACCACCCTCGCTGCTGGAGGCCTTCCGCTCCACCCTCGAGGAGGCCCTGGCCGCCGATGGACTGCTGCTGGTGGTGGATCTCAGTGATCCGGCCTGGCCCGACCAGTTGCGCACCGTGCACGCCATCCTCGACGGCCTCGGTTCCGAGGCCCCCAGGCGGCTGCTGGCCAACCAGATTGACCGCTGCCCTGCAGGCGAGCTGGAACGTGCCCGCAGCTTCGATCCTGAAGTGCTGTTCGTGTCGGCAACGGCAGGCCTCGGGTTGCATCGCCTGAGTGGGGAGTTGCGCTGCTGGCCACAGTCAGCGGCCGCCGCTGTGGCGACAGATAAACCACGGCAAGTAAATAGGGATTGATCCAGATCTGGCACCAGATGGCCAAAGAAACCCTGTCAGTACTCAGGAGACACGCTTCGTAATTCCCGAGTAGTGCGGCGTCGTATAGTGGCTCCACAGCCTGGGTCTCCTTCAGCCTGGCCATGTTCGCCTCCCTCCTGGCCGGCTTTGAGCCCAACGCCGCGATCACCCTGGCGGTGCTGGCGGGATCGGTGCTGCTGTTCATCAGCGGCCGGCTGGCACCGGAAGTCACGGGCCTGCTGGCCGCCGGACTGCTGATCGCCACCGGGGTGCTCACTCCCGCCGAGGCCCTGCGGGGCTTCGGCAGCCCTGCCTTGATCACCCTGCTGGGGCTGTTTGCCCTGTCCGCGGGCCTGTTCCGCTCCGGAGGGCTCGACCGGTTGCGGGCGCTGATGGGTTCCGACGCCATCCGCAGCCCGAAGCGCATGATCGCGCTGATGGCCGGGGTGGTGGGGCCCGTCTCCGCGTTCGTGCCCAACACCCCCATCGTCGCCACCCTGTTGCCCGTGGTCGAGGGCTGGTGCCACCGGCGCGGGATCTCCCCGTCGAAGGTGCTGCTGCCGCTCTCCTTTTCCACCGTGCTCGGAGGCACCCTCACCCTGCTGGGCAGTTCGGTGAACCTGCTTGCCGGAGAGGTGAGCGAGAAGCTGGGCTACGGCGGCTTCGGCCTGTTCAGCTTCACCTCCATCGGCCTTGGGGTATGGCTGGCCGGCAGTCTGGTGATGGTGGTGCTGGCCGATCGGCTGCTGCCCGATCGGGGCTGCGATGAGGACGAACTGATCGCCAGCCTCGCCAGCGGGGGCTACCTCACGGAGGTGGAGATCCCGCGGGCTTCGGAACTGATCGGCCAGTCGCTGCATGGCAGCCGCCTGCAGCGCCGCTACGACGTCGATGTGCTGGAGCTGCACCGCGATCAGGACCGCTTTCTGCCCCCGCTGGCGGATCGCACCCTCAAGAAAGGCGACCGGCTGCTGCTGCGCTGCTCCCGCAGCGACCTGCTGAGGCTGCAGCAGGAGCACACGGTGATCCTTGCCCCCACTCCGGAAGACCGGGGCAAGGCCCGCTCCGACGACCTCCACAACACCCAGCGCATCGTGGAGGTGCTCCTGCCGTCGGGCTCGACGCTGGCCGGAGACTGTCTGCGCGATCTGCGCTTCCGCCAGCGCTACAACGCCACGGTGCTGGCCCTGCGGCGTGGCAATGCCGTGCTGCGCGAGCGCCTCGGCCAGGCGGTGCTGCGGGAGGGCGATGTGCTGCTGCTGCAAGGCCCCCGGGATGCCATCCGCGGCCTGCAGGCCAACAATGATCTGGTGGTGCTCGAGCAGCTCGAGAAGGATCTCCCCAGCATCAGCCGCAAACGGGTCGCGATCACGATCAGTGCGCTGGTGGTGGTGATCTCCGGCCTCGGCTGGATCCCCCTGGTGGCTGCGGTGCTGCTGGGCACCGCAGCCATGGTGGCCAGCGGTTGCCTGCGGCCGGGCGAGCTGCAGCGTGCCATTCGCCTGGACGTGATCCTGCTGCTCGGTTCTCTGGCCAGCTTCAGTGTGGCCCTCCAGAAAACCGGCCTGGCCGAGGCCATGGCCGAGGGGTTGCTCCTGGCTCTGCAGGGCTGGTCCGTCTACTGGGCCCTGCTGGCGGTGTTCCTGTTCACCACCCTGCTCACCGAAGTGATGAGCAATGCCGCCACGGTGGTTCTGCTGATCCCGATCGCCGGACAGCTGGGCCTGGGTCTCGGGCATCCACCACTGGCCTTCGTCTATGCGGTTCTGTTTGGGGCCAGCCAGAGCTTTCTGAGCCCGGTCGGCTACCAGACCAACCTGATGGTGTTCGGGCCGGGACGGTATCGCTTTCTCGACATTACCCGCTATGGCTTTCCACTCACGCTCACCATGACGCTGCTTGTGCCCGCGCTCATCTGCCGGCACTTCGGCCTCTAGGGTCCTTTCGGACAGGCCGACGTGCGCAGCTGGAGCTGTGACTGCCAGGCCTTCATTCAGCCTGCGCAACACCGCTGGCACCCCCGGCACACTCCTTCCAGCCCCCGGGTAACCCGCCAGGTGCTAAGCACCACCTATATTCAACCGTGCGGGCTCCGGCCAGCCAGCCCGCGCGCTGAGCCCTCGAAAGTGCACTGCAAAGGTCACTTCTCTGTTGTCATCTTTTTCTTCAACCATGAGCCTTCAACTCGGCGACACCATGCCCGACTTCACCCAGAATTCCCAGCTGGGCCCGATCAACTTCTACGACTTCGCTGGTGAGAGCTGGGTGGTGCTGTTCTCCCACCCCGCTGACTACACCCCTGTGTGCACCACAGAACTTGGCGAAGTGTCACGCTTGCGCCCTGAGTGGGAGAAGCGCAACGTCAAGACCGTTGCCCTCAGCGTGGACTCTGCCGCCAGCCACAACGGTTGGATCGGCGATATCAACGAAACCCAGAACACCAGTGTCGATTATCCGATCCTGGCGGATGAGGACAAGAAGGTTGCGGATCTTTACGGAATGATCCACCCCAATGCCCTCAACAACCTCACGGTGCGCTCGGTGTTCATCATCGATCCCAACAAGAAGCTGCGCCTGCAGATCACCTATCCCGCCAGTACCGGCCGTAACTTCGATGAGATCCTGAGAGTCATTGATTCTCTGCAGCTCACCGATTACCACCAAGTGGCCACCCCGGTGAACTGGAAGGACGGTGAGGACTGCGTTGTGGTGCCCTCGATCCCCACCGACGAGGCCCGCAGCAAGTTTCCCAAGGGCGTCACCGAGATCAAGCCCTACCTGCGCATGACCCCTCAGCCCAACAAGTGAGGCCAGCCGCGATGGCTGTGCTGGGGCTGATGAGCGGCACCAGCGCCGATGGGGTCGATGGGGTGCTGGCGCATTTCGCCGGCCCCCGCCATCGCCCCCGCTGGCGGATCCTGGCCAGTCACTCCGTTCCCTACCCCCACCATCTGCGCCAGGAACTGGTGGCGGTGGGCCAGGGCGCTCGGCGCAGCAGCGCCGAGCTGCTCGACCTGGCTGAGGCTGTCACCGAGACCCAGGCCGCCGCGGCCCGGGCCTGCGACCCTCGGGGCCGGGCCCGCCTGGTGGGCTGCCACGGCCAGACCATCTGGCATCGACCCCCGGGGGATGGGCGGCGGGGGGCCAGCTGGCAGCTGCTACAGGCTCCCCTGCTGGCCCAGCTGCTGCAGCGCCCGGTGGTGCATGACCTGCGGGCGGCTGATCTGGCCCTGGGCGGACAGGGTGCGCCCCTCGTGCCGGCGGCCGATGAGGCCCTCCTCGGCCGCACGGGCGGCTGGCGGGCCGTGCTCAATCTCGGTGGCATCGCCAATCTCACGCTGATTCCCCCCCGCAGTGGACCCGACCGCCGCCAGACCGTGCGCGGCTGGGACTGCGGCCCCGCCAACAGCCTGCTCGATCTGGCCGTGAGCCACTTCAGCGGCGGGCGCCAGAGTTTCGATCAGGACGGCGCCTGGGCAGGCCGCGGTTGGGTGCACGAGCGCACGCTCCAGGGCTGGCTGCAGGAGCCCTACTTTCGGCAGGCCGGCCCCAAGTCCACCGGCCGTGAACTGTTCGGCCAGGCCGATCTGGAACGCCGCCTGGAGCAGCTGGAGCAGGCTGCGGCCCAGGACGGCCAGCCGCTGAAACCCGCTGATGCCCTGGCCAGCCTCACCGCCTTCAGTGCGGCCGTGGTCGCCCAGGACCTTGAGCGCGGACCGAGGCCGGTGGAGATGCTGGTGGCCGGCGGCGGCAGCCGCAACCCGGTGCTGATGGCCGCGCTGCGTCAGCGCTGCACGGGTGTGATCGTCACCCCCCTGGCGGAGCTGGGTATCGCTGCCTGCCAACGGGAGGCCCTGGCCTTCGCCCTGCTGGCCTGGTGGCACCGCCATGCCCATGCCGGCAATGCGCCCTCGATCACCGGTGCCCAGCGTCCGGCGGTGCTGGGGGTCTGGGCCGAGCCTGCCGGTCCGGCGTCCTAGTCAGGCCGCCGCAGCCGCAGGCGCCGCGGGGCCGCCCGCAGTCGCCGGCTGCGCTGGCCTTCCAGTTGGGCGCGGAAGCGGGCGGCGGCCGCCGCGTCCCCGACGCCGGGCTCGGACCTCTGCTGCTCGAGGCGCTCCACCCCCCGCTGGATGAGCACCCTGGCCATGTTGCTCACGGTGCGGGCCTCGAGATCGGCCAGCTCACCCAGCCGCCTGCAGAGCTCCTCCGGCAGGACCACCTGGATCCTGGGCGACTTGGGCCGTCCGCTGGAGGAGGTTTGCCGCGTGGCCACGCCAGGGTCGAAGGGGAAGGAGAGCTGGACGAAAACGGGAGCCGGCGGAGAGGGGGAGACGCTCGGGGAGCCCGCGGAGGGCACTCAGGCAGAGGGCGCAGAGCAGGAGCCGTTGGATGGTTTCCGCTACGAACCAGTGTAGTGGGATGCGCATGGGTAGTATCCGCGCCTATGCTGCGGGCACAGATCCACTCCTTCCCCGGCTCGCCAGGCCGGGCCCCAGGTTTCCGCCCCGGCGGGATCCAGTCCGGTTTCCGCCCCGAGGTTTCCCATGCCCAAAACCCGAGTGCAGCGCCAGGCCGAGCGCAGCGACGTGCTGGTGTCGGCCGTGATCAGCACCTATCTGCTCACCCATCTGCATCACGTCCTGCAGCGCGCCGAGTACGGCGCCCAGCAGGAGGGGCGCACCGCTCTGGCGGCCAACTACGCCCAGCTGCGCAAGGTGCTGTGTCTGGATGCCCGCACCATGGAGGATGCCTCCGCCAGCGGCACCCCGGTGAATGACAGCCCCCAGGCCGCCTGAGACCTGATTCCGGCCCTGTGTAACGGCAGGCTGCGGCAGAGCAGCGGCACCCATAGGGTCAGGTCAACCAGCCCACCGCCATGAGCCCCGGCAGCCCCGAGCCATCTGCGTCAGACGCCACCGCAACCAGCCACCCCACGGCCTCGGCCGGCAGCCCCACGGGCCATGCCGCAGCCCTCTACGCCCACATCAGCGCTGACGCCAGCCTCACCCAGTCCCTGTTCCGGCAGGCGCTGCAGGATCCCGGCGGTGCCCTGGAGCGCATCGTGGCCCTGGGCCAGGAGCTCGGCCTGCCGGTGAGCCGCGCTGAGGTGAAAGCCCACGTGGCCTCGCTCGACGATGCCGCCAGCAAACAGTGGCTGCTCAAGGCCCGTGGCGGCCTCTGAGCGGGGGGCGCGGGGAGGGCGGTTGAGGCCGCCCCCCTGGGCCCAGCTGAAGAACAGCCAGTAGCTCACGATCGCCAGGCCTGCCGCCACCACCAGGGCCGCCACCTGCTCGAGGCGCTTGATCATCGCGGGCTCCAGGGAGGCTGGCGGAAGTCTGACCGAGGGGCCAGGGTTCCCACCCCCCTGGCCCGGCGGAGATGATGGGCCGGAGGTCGGCTGTTGCCGGCCGCTGGACTCTGCATACGCCTCCCGTGCTCCGCCTGGAACGTCTCGGCAAGATCTATCCCACCGGGGAGGTGCTGCGGGATGTCACCTGGGAGGTGAAGCCCGGCGACCGCATCGGCCTGGTGGGCGTGAACGGCGCCGGCAAATCGACCCAGATGAAGATCATCGCCGGCCTGGAGGAGGCCAGCAGCGGCCAGGTGGTGAAGCAGGGCGACCCCCGCATCGCCTACCTGCAGCAGGAGTTCGATGTGAACCCCGAGCGCACCGTGCGCGAGGAGCTGTTCCAGGCCTTCGGCGAGGCGGCCGAGGTGCTGGTGCGCCAGCACGCCGTGGAGCACGCCATGGTCAGCGAGCAGGCCGCCAGCGATCCCGATCATCTCGATGCGCTGATTCACGAGCTGGGCCGCCTGCACAGCCGCTTCGAGGCCCTGCACGGCTACGAGCTCGATGCCCGCATCGACAAGCTGCTGCCCACGATCGGCTTCAGCGCCGAGGGGGCCGAGCAGCTGGTGGGCGACTTCTCCGGCGGCTGGCAGATGCGCATTGCCCTGGGCAAGATCCTGCTGCAGGAGCCCGACCTGCTGCTGCTCGACGAGCCCACCAACCACCTGGATGTGGAGACGATCCAGTGGCTCGAGGGCTATCTGATCCAGCAGAGCGCCGCCCAGGTGGTGATCAGTCACGACCGCACCTTCCTGGATCGGGTCTGCACCCAGATCGTGGAGACCGAGCGCGGGGTCTCGCGCACCTACCTGGGCAACTACAGCCAGCACCTGGAGCAGAAGGCCCTGGAGCGGGAGGCCACCCAGGCCGCCTTCGAGCGCCAGCAGAAGGAGCTCTCCAGCCAGCAGGCCTACATCGAGCGGTTCCGGGCCAGCGCCACCCGCTCCACCCAGGCCAAGAGCCGCGAGAAGCTGCTGGAGAAGGTGGAGCGGGTGGAGGCGCCGATCGAGAGCATCGGCGGGCCCCGCTTCCAGTTCCCCGCCGCGCCGCGCTCGGGCCGCTTGGTGGCCCGCATCAGTGACCTCAGCCACAGCTACGGCGATCAGATCCTCTTCCTGGGGGCCGAGCTGGAGGTGGAGCGCGGCGACCGCATCGCCTTCGTGGGCCCCAATGGCGCCGGTAAGTCCACCCTGCTGAGGCTGGTGATGGGGCTTGAGCGCCCCGATGGGGGCCATGCCCGCCTCGGGGAGCACAACGTGATCGCCGGCTACTTCGAGCAGAACCAGGCCGAGGCCCTGGACCTGAGCAAGACCGTGATCGACACGATCTTCGAGGTGGTGCCCGACTGGACCCAGACCCAGGTGCGCTCCCTGCTGGGCAACTTCTGCTTCAGCAACGAGAGCGTGTTCAAGCAGGCCGGCAAGCTCTCCGGCGGCGAGAAGGCACGCCTGGCCCTGGCCCTGATGCTGCTGACGCCCTGCAACCTGCTGGTGCTCGATGAGCCCACCAACCATCTCGACATCCCCGCCAAGCAGATGCTCGAGGACGCCCTGATCGCCTACGAGGGGGCTGCGCTGCTGGTGAGCCACGACCGCTACTTCATCAGCAGGGTGGCCAACCGCATCGTGGAGCTCCGCGATGGCGAACTGGTGCTCTACCGGGGCGACTACGCCTACTACCTGGAGAAGAAGCAGGAGGAGGCCGAGGCGGCGCGGGCCGCCGCCGAGGACACGGCCCGCGCCGCCCGGCGCAGCGCCGGGCGCGAGCGGCAGCGCCAGAAGCAGGCAGCCCGCCGGACGTCAGGGGGCTGAGCGGCAACTCAGACGCGGAAACGAACACAGAAGTGGTGCCCTGTTGCAACCGCTACGCAAGACCTTGCAACAGTTTGTAGCTTTGCGTTCGTACCAGTCGCTTCTGGAGCCCGTCATGACGGAACCCCTCGCCCTCTCCCTCGGCCAGCAGTTCGAGCTGGAGCGCATGAGCCGGGCCATCGACGAGACGGCAGATCCCAAGGTGCTCCAGGGCATTGCCAAGCAGCTGCTGCAGGCCTGGCAGAGCCAGAAGGCCGCCACCCAGTGGGTGATGCGCCAGCAGCTCGGTGCGCCCCCAACGCTGGCGCGCAGCATCGCCGGTCAGATCGGTGGTCATGCCGGCGGTCCCTGCGATCAGGCCGCCTGAGCCCGCTGCCCCACTCCCTTGCCGGACGCCGAGATCAGCGTCCGCTTCCCAGCTGGGAGGGCACCACATCCAGCCTCAGCATCTCTCCCTGGCGGTTGATGCTGAGGCTCAGGCGGCCACCCACTCCCGCCTTCTCCACGGCAGCCACCAGCTGAGACGGTTCCAGCATCGGCTGGCCATCGGCTGCCACCACCACGTCTCCCTGGCGCAACCCGGCCCGCTGGGCGGGACTGTTGGCCACCACTGAGGCCACGCGCACGCCACGATCCACTCCTCTCACCTCGCCGGGCCGTACGGCATCCAGTCCGATGCCGATCACCGGGTGACTCACCGAGCCGCTGGCCACGAGCTGGCGGGCGATGTCCCGGGCCCGGTTGATCGGGATGGCGAAGCCCAGGCCGGCACCGGGGCCAGTGCGCACCAGGGTGTTGATGCCGATCACCTCACCGTCGGCGTTGAGCAGCGGGCCCCCGGAATTCCCCGGGTTGATGGCGGCGTCCGTCTGGATCAGATCCAGTCGCCGATCCGTGATTCCCAGTTTGGCCGCATTGCGGTTGAGGTTGCTGATGATCCCCATGGTCACGGTGTTGTCGAGCCCGTAGGGATTGCCCACGGCGATGGCCCATTCCCCCACCTCCAGTCGATCGGAGTCTCCCAGGGGAGCCACGGGCCAGGGGCCCTTGCCCTCAATGCGCACCACAGCCAGATCCGTGAGCCGATCCAGTCCCACCACGGTGCCCTCCACACTGCGTCCGTCCAGCAGCCCCACGGTCACCCGGTCGGAGCGCTCCACCACGTGAGCGTTGGTGAGCACCAGGCCATCGGCCTGAAAGATGAAGCCGCTGCCCTGGCCGCGCTCAGTGCGCTGGGAGGGTCGGGAGGGCTGAGCCTGCTGCGGCAGCCCGAAGAACTGGCGGAAAATGGGGTCGTTGAACAGGGAACTGGGCACCCCGCGCTGACCCGCCACAGCCACCGTGCGCTCGGTGTCGATGGTCACGACCGCCGGGCTGGTGCGCCGCACCGCTGCGGCCACGAAGGATTGGCGGCCCAGAGCTGCGGCCAGGGCCGGGGAAGCGGCCGGGGCGGCGGCGATGGTGGCGGGGGAAGAGGCCAGGCTTGAGGGAGCCCGGCTGAGGCCCGCCAGCAGCAGCGGCAGCAGCAGCAACGGCCTCCGCAGGGAGGCCGGAGAACGGAGTGAGGACATGACGGTGAGCTGAACGCTGAGCACAGGAGTGATTCGACCGTAAGCAGGGCGGCCCTGGCCCGGAAGGGGGGCGGACCGGCCATGGCATCGCCCACCACCGCAAGCCGCAGCGACCTAGGATGTATGAACAAATGTATCGAGCCGTGGACACTTCCCGCCTGTTGCTGGCCTTCCTGGCCTTTGGCGCCGCCTGCACCACCCTCTGGGCCTGGATGCTTGCCACCGCAAGCAGCAATTCCGGAGAGGCCGGGCGATGATGGTCAGGCCCGCTGCCCTTCCCGACACCGCAGCAGGCCCGAGGCCATGAAAGCCCTCCTCTCCCAGATTTTCCCCATCCTTTACGGCGCCTGCTTTCTGGCCTTGCTCTGGCAGGCCTTCCGGGTGATGAGCAAGGGATTCCAGGCCGCCTCCCGAGATGGTGGCTCCCTCGCCCCCGGCCCTGCTGATCGCACCGGCCAGTTGACCGTCCATCCCGAGCTGCTGGATGCCGAAGGGGAACTCACCCGCGAGGACCTCCTCACCGTGCGCTTCGGCGGTGATCAGGAGCGCTCCAGCCCACCCCAGGACCCCGGCTGAATCCTGCCCGTCACCGCCACTGAATAGGCTCTCCGTTGAGTCACTGAGTTCAGGGAGACGTCCGGCTTGGATCAACGCACGCGAATCGTGGCAGCAGTGCTGCGCAATCTGAAGCTGCCGCCCCGCTTTCGCCTCAAGCTGGTCAAGGAGGATCCTGTGCGGCTCGAGCTGAGCCTCACCCCTGCTTACGGCAAGGCTCCTGTGCTCGTCGGTCTGCTGGAATCCCAGGATCTGGTCGCCCGCCGGGATCGGGAAGGCCGCATTCCCCGTGATCTGCAGGGCACCTGGGACTGGACGGTGCGCCATGGAACGGTGAGCACCGGCGGCTGGAACCCCTACCTCAAGGAAGCTCTGCAGACGATGTTCGAAACGGGTCTGCCCGCCATCGTCTACGAAGAACTCACCGACGAGGCCTACCATCCGGTGGATGGGGTGCGGCACGTGCGCTGAGCCCAACCCCTGCCCTGGCGCCCTGGTGCTCCCCACCCTGCCGATCGATGCGCTGCTGCCCCAGCTGCGGGCTGCTGTGCATCCACCGGGTTCCACCGTGCTGCTGCAGGCCCCGCCAGGCGCGGGCAAGACCACCCGAGTTCCCGGCGCCATTGAGCCCCTGCTCACTGGCCGGGTGTGGATGCTGGAGCCCCGCCGGATCGCCGTCCGCTGTGCCGCCCAGAGGCTGGCCGCCGAGCGGGGAGAGGAGGTGGGGGGGCTGGTGGGTTACAGCGTGCGCCTGGAGAGCCGCACCAGCGCCGCCACCCGCATCGAAGTGCTCACCGAGGGTCTGTTCCTGCGTCGCCTGCAGGCCGATCCAGCCCTTGAGGGGGTGGATTGCCTGATCCTCGATGAGTTCCACGAACGCAGCGCTGACGCCGATCTGGCCCTGGCGCTGCTGCGTCAGGTGCGCGAGCTGCTGCGCCCCGAACTGCGCCTGGTGGTGATGTCGGCCACCCTGGCGCTGGACGACCTGAACCGTGCACTGCCGCAAGCCGCCGTGCTGCGCAGCAAGGGGCGGGGCTTTCCGGTGCAGATCAGCCATCAGGTGCCTCGGAGCGGCGAGCGCCTGGAGCAGCAGGTGGCCCGAGCCCTGGAGCAGCACTGGCTGGAGAAGCGCCAGGCGGCAGAGAGTGTGCTGGTGTTCCTGCCCGGGCGACGGGAGATCCAGCGCTGCGCCCGGCAGATCGCAGCTGCAGCCTGGAGCGAGGGCCTGGAACTGACGCCCCTGCACGGCAACCTCAGCCTGGCGGAGCAGACCCGTGCCATTGCCCCGGCTCGCGGGGCTGCCGGCAAGCTGGTGCTGGCCACCAGCATCGCCGAGAGTTCCCTCACGATCGCCGGGGTGAGCCTGGTGATCGATGCTGGTCTCAGCCGCCGCACCCGCTTCGATCCCACCCGCGGCATGGACAGCCTGGTCACCGTGCCCGCCAGCCGGGCGAGTGCCGAGCAGCGGGCTGGCCGGGCCGGCCGACTCGCCCCGGGCCGCTGCCTGCGGCTGTGGTCGCCGGCCGAGCAGCGCAAGCGCCCGGCGCAGGATCCGCCCGAGTTGCTGGAGAGCGATCCCTTGCCCCTGGCCCTGCACCTTGCCCGTTGGGGGGATCCCCTCGGCGAAGCCCTGGACTGGATCGATCCACCGCCGCCGGCGGCTCTGGCGGCAGCCCGCCGCCTGCTGCGGCAGCTGGGCGCGCTGAGCGAAGCCGGCCAGCTGAGCACCCACGGCCGCGCCATGGCGGCACTGGGGCTCCATCCCCGGCTGGCCCACCTGCTGCTGCGGGGCCAGGAACGGGGGCTGACGGCCCTGGCCTGTGAGCTGGCGGTGCTGCTCAGCGAGCGGGATCCGCTGCCTCGCGAGCAGGCGGGCTGCGACCTGGGGCGACGGCTCGACTGGATGCGGCGGCAGGCCTCCGCCCATCCGATGCAGCAGCTGCGGCGGCAGTTTCAGGGCCAGCTGACGCAGGCCCGGGGCTGCCCGCCCTCGCACACTGCCGGCGTCGACGGCAACGTCGCCGGGGAGGATCTCCAGGCTGCCCTGCTGGTGGGTGAAGCCTTTCCCGAGTGGCTGGCCCTGGCCCGCGACGACCAGCCCGGGCGGTTTCTGCTGCGCAGTGGTCAGGGGGCCAGCCTCCACGCCGACGACCCCCTCAATCACGAGGAGGCCCTAGCGGTGGCGGCGCTGGATGGAGTCGGTCCAGACGCCCGCATCCAGCTGGCCCTGCCCCTGGCGCGGCGGGAGCTGCAGTCTCTGGCCCGGGAGCATGGCAGCTGGGCCGGCAGGGCTTTGTGGGACGAGCAGGCCGGCAGGGTGCGCTGCGAACGCAGTCTGCGGCTGGGGGCCCTGGTGCTGGAGCGCCAGCCCTGGCCGGAGGCGCCGCCGCACCAGGTGCTCGACGCCCTGCTGGAAGGCCTGCGCGGAATGGGGTTGGGTGCTCTGCCCTGGACGCCCGCCTGTCGCCAGCTGCAGCAGCGCCTCTGCCTGGCCCACCGGCTGCTCGGCAGCCCCTGGCCTGACTGCCGGGATGGGGCTCTGGCAGCGGACCTGGAGGCCTGGCTGGGCTCCAGCCTGATCGGGCTATCCAGTCTGGCGGAGGTGCGCCGGCTCGACCTCCGTGAAGCTCTGTGGGGCGAACTGCAGTGGCCGCTGCGCCAGGAGCTGGAGCGTTTGTTGCCCAGCACGCTGCCGATCCCGTCAGGCCGGCATGCCGCGCTCGATTACAGCAGTGGCGAGCCTGTGCTGGCGGTCAAGCTGCAGGAACTGTTCGGCTGCCTGCACACCCCGTCGGTGCTCGCGGGAGCCTTGCCCGTGACCCTTCACCTGCTCACCCCAGCGGGCAGGCCCGCGGCCATCACCAGGGATCTGGCCGGTTTCTGGCAGCAGGGGTATGGGGAAGTGCGTCGTGACCTGCGGGGCCGTTACCCGAAACACCCCTGGCCGGAGGACGGAGCCAGTGCCACGGCCACGGCCCACACCAAGGCCCGCCAGGCACAAAGCTCTGCAGGCTGAGGTCCGGCCTCAGGCGAACAGATGGGCGAAGCCGAAGTGGCGCAATCCCTCCACGATGCCCTCGCAGCCCGCAGCGCGGGCCCCGTAGACGCGCGGAAGTTGGGGCAGCCGTGAGCGCAGGGCAGCTTCGGCATTGCCCACCATGATCCCGGCCAGCCCGGTTTCGAACATGGCCAGGTCGTTGAGGCTGTCGCCGGCGGTGACCACCCTGCTGCTGTCCAGCCCCAGCCACTCCACCAGCAGCTGCAGGGTGGTGCCCTTGTTCACCCCCACCGGCAGGACATCGAAATAGCGCTGATCCGAGAGCAGGCAGTCCACGCCATGCACCTCGAGCCTGGGAATCAGGGCGATGTCGAAACAGGCGGGGTCGCAGTGGTAGGCCAGGCGGCGTTCGCTGTTGATCGGTTGGGCCGAAAGCCCGGCGACCCCGGCCAGCAGCGGTGCCAGCTGCTGGGGTTTGCCCTGCCAGCGGGCCTCGATCGGCTCCAGCAGCTCCGGCAGGGTGCGCAGGCTGGTGCCGCAGGCCACGGTGCAGCCCACGTCGCTGATCACCAGATGGGGAGCCGGCAACCCCAGCGGCCGCTGTTCAACAAGCAGACGCCCGATCGAGGCCAGGCTGCGCCCCGTGCAGAACACCTGCAACACCCGTTCGCGCCGCTGGCGCAGCCAGCCGTAGAGATGGAGTCGCGCCCCCTGGTCGCCGGCCAGCAGTGTGCCGTCCAGATCGCTCACCAGCACCAGCTCGGGGGCCGGGGGCAGGGGGGTTTCAAGCTGGCGCTCCAGGTGCAGACGGCGCTGCAACCGCTCCGCAGCACTCTGCTGGCTCTGGGCACGGGGAGACAGGTGGTTACAGGATGGATGGGCTGCAGTCAAGGCTCGAAGTCAGAACAAACAGCCGGGCCTGGATCCGTCAACGCATCGCCATTGTTCTTTACAATTGAATCAACGCTGCTCCGGCTGCCGGTCCAGGATCCCTCCTTGCCGGGTCCGCAGGCCGAACCGCCCATCAGCGTCCGATCCACCCACCACCACCTCGTTGCGATCTCGTCATGTCTGATGCTTCTCCGTCCCGCTTTGGCTTCGTGACCTTCGCCGAAACCTGGAATGGCCGACTGGCCATGATGGGCTTCGTCATCGGTCTGGCCACCGAACTGCTCACCGGCCAGGGCATTCTCTCCCAGATCGGCCTGGGCTGACATCGCCATCCCTGAGCGGCCCGCCCCCCGGCTCCGCGGGGGGCGATCGCCATGCAGGACACTGGCTGCTGCGACCCAATGGTGCGGCAGCCAGTGCCTTCAGGTCCCCCCGTCTTGATCAATCCGCTTTCTGCGATGCCTGCGGGCAGCGGCTGCTGCCCTGCTGGTCGCTCATCAGCACCGGGGTTTCACGGTGTTCATGCCAGTTTCAGAGGCGAGGCCGATGGCTCTGCCGGCATCCGCCCCGTCAGTCGAGGTCCTGGCCATGACTGAGCCATCCCTGCAGCGGTACAGCGTCAGCAGCCTCAATCGGACCGTATCCGGTCTGTTGGATCGCGGCTTCGCTCCCCGCTTCCTGCTCGATGCCAGCGTCAGCAGGCCTCAACTGAAGAAGGGTCACCTGTGGATGACGCTGGTTGACGACAGCGCCTCGATCTCGGCGGTGGTCTGGGCAAGCCAGCTGAGCCGCTTGAGCTACCAACCCGCCGATGGCGACGGGGTGCTGGTGGTGGGCAGGCTGAACTTCTGGGCGGCCCGCGCCAGCCTCAGTGTTCAGGTGCTCGACCTGAGGCCCAGCCTCTCCACCGTGCTCAGGGCCTTCGAACGGGTCCATGACCGCCTCGCCCCCACAGGCCTGTTTGACGCCGAGCGCAAGCGCCCTCTGCCTGAAGCGCCCAGCCGCATCGCCATGCTCACCAGTGTTCCCAGTTCGGCCCTGGCCGACATGCTGCGCACCGCTGCCGAGCGCTGGCCAGCCACCACGGTGGTGGTGGTTCCCATCCCGGTGCAGGGCGGTGTGGAGGAGCAGATCGTCGCCGCTCTCGAATCCCTCGCCAGCCGTGCGCATGCCCTCGGCGTGGAGGCGATCGTGCTGGCCCGCGGTGGCGGCAGCCGTGAGGATCTGGCGGTCTTCGATGGCGAGCGGCTGGCCTTGGCGATCGCGGCCAGCCCGGTGCCGGTGGTGAGCGGCATCGGCCACGAGGACGACACCACCATTGCCGATCTGGTGGCCGACTACAGGGCGGCCACACCCACTGCCGCCCTCGTGGCCCTGTTGCCGGATCGACGCCAGGCGGGGCCGGCCCTGAGGCACTTGCGCCGCCATCTTGCTCAGTTGCTGGGGCTGCGGTTGCAGGGGGAACGCCAGCAGCTTGGGCGGCTGCAGGAACGACTCCGCCAGCTTCACCCTCGCGGCCTGCTGCAGCGGCGCCGCCAGGATCTCGAGAGCGGCCGTCTGCTGCTCCGGGCGCTCTCGCCCCAGCATGTGCTGGAGCGGGGCTTCAGTCTCGTGCGCACCGCCGACGGCCGGCTGCTGCGCAGTGCCACCGAACTTCATTCCGGCGCAACGGTGCGGCTGCAGTTTGCCGATGGCCGGGCCGACGCCCGGGTGCTTCAGAGGCCACGGCTGAACGGGCAGGCGCCCCAGCAACTGCGCCAGAGTCGTGAATACCCTGCCGATGCCCCAGGCATGCGCTGAGCCATGGCCAGACAGTCCAGCCAAGGCCCCGGCCGGAGACAGCCCTCAGCCGCCGCCGCAGCCACCCTGAACGAGTCGGCGGCTGAGGTCCTCAGCGACGGCGATGGCGGGGCCGCCGATCTCAGCTACAGCCAGGCCCGCACTGCCCTGGAGCTGGTGCTTGCCGAACTCCAGACCAACGACCTGGATGTGGAGGCCATGGCCGGTCTCTACCGCCGAGGCCAGGCCTATGCCCGGCGTTGTGAGGAGATCCTGGACCAAGTGGAGCAGGAGATTCTGCTCTGGGACGGCCTCAACGATCCGGCCGACTCCCCCCAACCCAGCCCAGACCTCTCAGCCGACGAGCCCATCCGCCCGCTGCCCTGATGACGACCCTCTCACCCCAGTCCACCCAGCCCGGTGACGGCACCCCCGGCGGCCGGCTGCAGTGGTTCTATCTGCTCCTGGCCGTTGCCGGCGCTGTGCTTCCCTGGCTGGCCAATCTCGAGTTCATCCGCAGCAGCGGTCCAGGGTTTGATCTGGGGCTGTTCATCGCCATGGCCTCTGCCAACCCGGCAGCGGCATCCCTCTCCCGCGACCTGGCTATCGGCGCCACGGCCGTGCTGATCTGGATCGTCCAGGAAAGCCGGAGGCTGCAGATGCGCGGCCTGCCCTGGGTGCTGCTCTGCTGCCTGACGATCGCCTTCGCCTGTGGTGCGCCGCTGTTCCTGTATCTGCGCGAGCGGCGACTGGCGGAGCTGGCGGCAGAGGTTGACCATCCCCCGGCTGGTGCGGGCAGTGCTCAGACTCCCTGATCCTCCACCTCCACCACCTCCACGTCGATGGTGGCGTCCGCGGCGCGGATTTCCCCTGCGCGCACTGGATCGGGCCCCGCCGGGCCGGGGTCAGCGGAGCCTGTCGAGCTCATGGTGGCGGAATCAAGGGGCGCCCCGCAGCTCGGACACACCCCCAGGCCCATGCTGGTCAAACCACAGTCGGGACAGGTGCGCAGCCGGCGCTTGAGCAGCTGCCAGCCCACCACCCCGGCCAAGCCGAACAGGAGCGGCAGCAGCAGCACCAGCAGGGTGAGGCCCCCCAGCAGATCGAGCAGGAAGCGGCCGGCTGGTCCGGGTGCCAGCAACAGCAGCAGTGCCAGCAGAATCCAGGGCCAGGGAAGCTGCCGTTGCATGCTCAGGGGGACTGCCGGCTGGCTCCATCCTGACGCCTGCCCATGGCGATGGAGAGGCACTGGCCGTAGTAGACGATGGCGCCCACCATCCACACCCAGAGGCTGAACACCAGAACACCCCCGACCACTCCATAGGCCTGAAAGCGCTCACTCAGGTGGATAAGGATACGGCCCAGGAGTTGATTGAGGAGCGTGAGAACGGAGGCGATGAACACAGCGCCCGGCAGTAGCAGGCTCCAGCGCACGTGCCGTGAGGGCAGCAGCCAGAGGAGCAGTTGCGCAGCGGTGAAGGAGAGCGCCAGGGACACCACCACATCCACGCCGGCACCGACCGGTTGCTGCCATCCCTGGATGAACGGCAACTGGATGCTCAGCCAATCCTGGATAGGTGCCGGCACTTGCAGTGGTCCCCGGGAAACACGTTGATCGAGGATGAACAGCAGCGAAAAAAGGGCCAGCAGTGCCATGGCCTTGAACCGCACCTGAAACTGATGCCGCAATGCAACAAGCCATGAGTCGTTGCCTTTGTGCGGATCGCCATTCCACCAGAGATGATCAGCACCACGGCTGAGGGCGAGGAAGGCGTTGCTGGCAGTGAACACAAGCACGACAAGGCCCAGGACTCCAGCCCCGGCACTCTGGCGCACGAAGCCAACCAGGGCGCGCTCCAGATCCGGCAGGGACTGGGCGGGCACAAAATCGAGCATGGCTTCACTCAGCTGGCTTACCAGCACGGCATCCCTCCCCAGGATCCAGGCAATGAAGGAGAGCGCGATCAGCAGGATCGGCAACAGTGATTGCAGGGTGTAGTAGGCAAAGGCGGCACTCAGGTCAGGGCATCCCTGCCGGTTCCACATCAGCAGCGCCCGCCAGAAGGGTCGTACCAGTGCAACGAACGACTGGACAACCCGAACCATGAACTGCAGCGGCGACCTGATCACAGGCTATCGACCGCCGCCTCGGCAGCGATGCGGTAAGCAGAGAACCCTGCCCGTCCAGCAGGATTCCCGGCCTCCGGGAACCTGTGCTGGCGCGCCGATGGCCGAGCATGGTGCAGCAGCTGCAGAGGTGTTGCTGCAGAAGCCTCGATGCGGGCGTCCGGCCTGCAGCAGGCCGGGGGCCTCAAGGGCGCGACATGGGACCAGCGTCAACGCGATGACGTGTGCGCAGCGGCTTCAGGGCACTGGCCTGAGGGCCTTGAGGGCAGTGGCCTGAGGGCAGTGGCCTGAGGGCATGGAATGGGGAAGATTGGTCCTGGCATCGACCTAGTCTCTCAGGGGGCTACCCCCCCAATACCGTCGGCGCTGCAGCGTTTCACAGCCGAGTTCGAGATGGATCGGCGTGGGTCCACTGCGCCATGGACACCAGGAACATCGTCTTCTCTCCAGGGTTGAACCCTGAGAACTGCATAGGTCTTAGGCCTCCGTCACCGCCACACAACAG
>JBCBTI010000008.1:0-105978 GCA_039818745.1 Cyanobacteria bacterium J06638_7 | reverse complement strand
TAAGGCCCCCATCAGCAGGCCATCAGGTGGACCAGTTTTCGTGTCGCCGGAGGACCAAAAGCGGATGTCGCTTGACAGGCCACAGCCGATGGTTGGAGCCCGGCCAGCTACCTCTACGTGCTGGCGGAGCAGGAACACCAGCAGCGGCATCAGACCCGTCAGCGGCGGCTGTTGCATGAGGCCCAACTGCCGGTTCCCAAGACCCTGGCGGAATACGACTGGAACGCCATCCCGGATCTGGAGCGTCCCCAGATCGAGCAGCTCGCCCACGACACCGGCTGGCTGGACCGCGCCGAGAACCTGCTGCTGTTTGGCCCCAGCGGTGTGGGAAAAACCCACCTGGCGGCTGGCATCTGCCGCAGCCTGATCGCCCTGGACCGCTCCGCACGCTTCTTCTCCGCCACCACCCTGGTGCAGGAGCTGCAGCGGGCCAAGGCCGACTACGCCCTGGCCAAGGCCCTGACCCGACTGGATCGCTTTGCCCTGCTGGTGATCGACGACATCAGCTACGTGCGCAAGGACGAGGCCGAGACCTCGGTGCTGTTTGAGCTGGTGATGCACCGCTACGAACGGAAATCCCTGTTGGTGACCAGCAACCAACCGTTCAGCGAATGGGAGAACGTGTTCTCCACCAGTGCCATGACCGTGGCGGCGGTGGACCGGCTGGTGGATCACAGCACGCTGATTCAGATCAGTGGCGAGAGCTACCGCCGCAAGCGGGCCCGCCGCCTTGGTCGCCCCAGCACGGGCTGATTTGTCGCCGCGACCAGGCGTCAATTACCCGCCAACTGCCAACAACCCCTGGCGCCAGGTGCCGCTGATGGGCTCCGCGCTGCCGCCGGACCGTGGGGTCCGCCGGCTCGTGCGCTCCACTGCAGCGCTCAGGCGGGACGACAGCAAGAGCGTCAGCCAACAGGCTTGACGCCTGGGGCCGACCATGGCAGAGGACCGGGGCAAGGTGGGCCATGTGTCGGCTCGCCTGCGGTGGCTCAGTTTTAGCTGTCGCCTCCCCCTGCCATGGCAGGGGGAGGACAGGGCGGAACCCGCCTACGTAATTGACGCGACCCGCCTACGTAGTTGACACCGGGCAGACGCAACCGGCGTGCCGCGCAAGACCGTGGATGACTGGGTGGGCGATTTTGGCAGCTCTGCCATTTTCGGACACCCCCCTGGCCGGCACCGATGCTCAGACGGTGAGCCTGTCGCCGAACGCGGCTTCGAGCGCGTCACGGCACTCGCGGCGGATCGAGTCGATCACCGCCTGCCCCAGGTCGGGGCGTTTCGTGGCCACATGATCTGCGATGCCATCCACCCGAGCCTCGATCAGCCGCACCACCTGCGCCCAGCCCTGCTCGACCTGCCGCCGATCGATGTACTGGCCGGCGAAGGCTATGCGTTCAGCTTGCAGTTTGCGGGCCTTCTCCAGCTCCAACCACAAGGTCGCGGCACGGGGCTCAGTAGGGCGCGCTGCGCCGCGCTGCACTGCCGCCTCCGTGATCTCCGCCACACGCCCCCGGGCTTCCTGGCGCCACTGCTGGCGCTCCTCCTTGGCGTTCAACGTCGGCGGTCGGCGGGGAGGGCGCGGCCTGGTGTTGCGGACCTCCAGCGGATAAGCCACCAGCAACGCATCGGGCCGCAGACGCCAAGGCCGGCGGCTCTTGACGGCGCTGCGCAGCCTGCCGTGATTCAGGTGCCAGCACAGCCCGGCCGGCGTGATCTGGATACCCAGCTCCTGTTCCAGCAACGCAGCGGCGGCATTGACACCAATCGCGCTGGGTGGCCGTCCGCGTTTAGCCATCATGGAACAGGGGCGATTTCAATCAAGCCTAGGCAAATGTTTGCTATTTTGGACGGTTTGCTCGTTTAGTCCCTACTCATTTGCAGGGGTAAAGATCTGATTGGATCTGCTAGATATAGCCGGATTCAGTCACTTTTGACGGGCTAAGTAGCCTACCCGTGCGCTAGGAACACCCCCTCACCCTAGATCTGAGAAAGGACCCGTTCTTCTGTGGAAGTTGTCCAGGTTATATCTCCGGTTACTACACCGCCCTGGTGCTGGTATCTGCTGCGGTCGCTGCTGGATATCACAGACGCGCTCGGACAGACAGAACGGGTGGGCGGCCAGGGCGCATAACGTAGGCGTCCACGTATGCGAACGCCAATGCGTCTACGGTCACAAACGCAGTAGGGGAACGGGTTCTCTGGTATTACGCATCACGTCACCCGACACCCAGGCGCTGCCAGCTGGTGCTAATGTTGGCTACCCAGCAACCCCGCCTAAGCCCATGAAACCGACACTGCTAGATCCCGGGATGCCGGCCGACCTGCCGCCGGTCTCAAGCCCTCAGATGCAGACGTTTCTGCATAAGGCAGACGACGCCTATTACAGCGGCATGGAACCGCTAACCGGTGACTATGAGTATGACCTGCTCGCTGCTGCCGCCGGCCACGAGCCGTTCGTGACGGCTGAACTTCCGAGTCTGAACAACGCGCGGCGAGATGAAGATCTGGACGACTGGTTATCAACAGCTCCTGAGACTGGGCGTCTCTACCACCTTGAACTCAAGATCGACGGCGTATCAGTGCTCGTGCACTATGAGCGTGGCGAACCGTTCGCGGCGCGGAGTAGAAAACTGGACGTGCCGGTGGGTTGTCTCGACCTGCCGCATCGCGCTGATGGGTTCACCGGCACCGCCAGGGGTGAGGCATGGCATCCTCGCGGGCGTGGCTGTGCGGCCGGGCGGTTGCGCGCCAGGGATGCGACCGCTGGGATCCGATGGACTGCGCACGCCGGCTGCATCGCGGAGCGGCAGCAGTGGCCGGAGCAGTACCGGAATCCGGTCTCGATTACAACCGACGAGCCCGGCTAGATCGGGGACCTGTGGCAGGCGTGGTGCGATGGCGCCTACTGCCACGACGGCTATCCACCGTCCGATGGCCTTGTCGTCACCGTTACAGACCCCGCCATCCGGCGCCAGATGGGCATGGGCCGACGGGCGCCGAACTGGGCTCTGGCGCTGAGGTAACCCAGAATTGGCGTAACGAACTAATGCACCATGCGTTACGCTGCCCCGCCCGTTCTTGAGCCGGTCGATGATGATGTTCCACACCCGCCGCAGGGGGAGAATCCGCTCGATTCTGCGCAGCACCGGCGCTGGCAGCGGGAGCAGTCGGAACGGGAGCCGGAGCAGGTGACGGGGGCGGAGCTGGCGCCGGGAGTTTGACCCGGGGGGGTGACCGAAAATGGACACCTGTCCAAAACCGGTCACCCCTTCGCTGACGGGCCGCTGCGAGCCCCGCGCTGGGCCCTGGAGCAACACCCGCGCCAGACGGCCCTGAGCGGGCCGCTGCGGCGGACAGACATCGAAGTGTTGAACCACTCCCCACGGCTGCCCGTCCGCCTGGCCTGGGGGGTGGTTGATTTTGGACAGGTTTCCATTTTCAACCACCCAGCCCTGCACAGAGGGAAATAGCGATACGTCAACGCTCACTCCCAAGGCACGATGAACACTCCCAAAGTGCGTGCTGCACTACTTCGCCCGCAGAAGGAGGAGGAATGAACCTGCGAGCAGCATCCGACGCCCAGCTCATCGCCCAGCAGTTCGCCATCGCCGCCGAGCTTGAGCGGCGGCACGGCCGGCCGTTCAGCCCGGATGGCCACATGATCGGCAGCATCGGCGAGGTGCTTGCGGCCGAGCGCTTTGCTCTGACCCTGCAGCCGCCCAGCAATGAGGGCTTCGATGCCTCTGACCAGGCGGGGCGGCGGGTTGAGGTCAAGACCACCACCGGGCAGCGCGGTGTCGCCATCACCGGCGACGAGCCCATTGCCGACCGCCTGGTGGTCCTGCAGCTCCGTCCAGACGGCACGGCAAGAACTGTCTATGACGGGCCTGCAGGCCCCGCCTGGGCTCTGGCCAACAGGCCGTCGAAAACGGGACAGCGGCACCTGAGTCTTGCGAAGCTGCGCGTGCTGGAGCTGGAGCTAGAAGAGGGCCGATGACAACCGCGATCCCCAAGTTCCACGAGTTCTTCACCCCCGTTCTCCAGGTCCTGAGGGACAGGGGACAGATGACAAGGCGTGACCTGGTCGCGGCCGTGATCGAGCACCTCGCCATCACTCCTCAACAGATGGCCGAGTCCATTCCCTCCGATGGAAACTCAGTAGTAGCAGGCCGTATCGGCTGGAGCCTGTCCTACCTCTGCGATGCGCAGGCGCTTCATCGCCCAGCCAGGGCTACCTATGAGTTGGGGTCTACTGCTGCGCAGATCCTGGCTCTCGACCACCCGCTGACCTTGGCCGAGTTGAAGGCCATGCCGGCCTATAAACAGGCTCAGGAAGCCAAGAGCGCAAGCAGGCCGGCTACTGATGCCTCTGATCCCGTGGAAGAGAGCACACCACAGGAGCTGATCGCCGCAGGCATTGCCCGCCTCGACGAGCAACTGGCAGGCGATCTACTGGAGCGGCTCAAGCAGGCCAGTCCGGAGCGGTTTGAGAAGGCGGTGTTGCAGCTGCTGGTCCGAATGGGTTACGGCGGGGGAGACGAGCGCTCAATGCGAACTGTGGCCCGCGGTGCTGACGGCGGCATTGACGGGGCGATCAAAGAGGACCCGCTCGGTCTGGACAGGATCTACATCCAGGCGAAACGCCACAAGGAGGGGGCCATCAGTCGGCCTGTAGTTCAGGGTTTCGTGGGCGCCATGTCTTGCGATGGTTGCCGCAAGGGAGTGTTTGCCACCACATCGCGCTTCACAAATGAGGCAATCGAATGGGTCAACAGCCTGCGAGATACGAGGGTGATCCTGATCGCTGGAGCTAAGTTCGCCACTCTGATGATCCGCCACGGCGTCGGCGTCCAGGTCAGAGAGACCTTCAAGGTCGGCGGTGTCGACGAGGACTTCTTTGCTGAGGACGACGGATGAGACAATCACTCTTCGTCCCCGCGGCCCTGCTGCTGATTACACCAGTAGCAGCCCAAGCACAGAGCCAAGTCCCGGCACCACCAAGCCGCCCTACTGGCGTGTACACCAACCACGCCACTGGCTAGAGCAGCACTTTCTTCTGCCGTGTCATCACCAATGGCGTCGGTGGACCCGTGATCTTCATTGATAAATACGCCTCTGATGTCGAGCTTTACCACCATGACACTGCTGCCCCAGCTGTTCACGGCGCTTTCTGGTATGCCTCTCGCCAGCGAGCCAGCGAGTGCCTCCTGCGCCGGCAGGGTGCCGAGAGCATCTGCCTCGGTTCGCCCTGGGACAGCATCTGATTTCCCTTGCCTGGTCGTTGAATCGTGAACCATTTCAATCCCTGCATTGCCGCCCTGCTTCTGGCGGTGCCAGCGGCCCACGCGCAGGTCGGCACCGCGTTTGCACACGAGAACTGCGTCTACCAGCCATTCGGGCGTTCGACCCTAAGGATCAACTGATCGACTATGCATGTGACATCCTCTCCCGCACCAACTGGTACGCGAATGGAGCACCAGTTGGTGTAGTAACCGCGAGTCAGGCACAGGCAGATAGTCTGCGTGCGCAAACTGAACCTGCCTGGGAGCACCCTGTCAAAGTTCTATGCATTCCCGCTGCTGGCGGGCCTGTTAACGGAACCGGGCACGACAACGCATTACCAAATGCTTGGCCAGCGTCTCGGCTGACGATCTGGAGATTATCTCGGCTCAAGAGTTTGCACTACTGGAAAGGCAGTGGCTTGAGATGTTTCTAGTGGGTGATCCCCGGGATGTAGAGCAGCACCACGCACGTCGTAATACTGAGCGTGCTCGGGTTGGACTGCGCTTTTGCAGGTCGTACTTAATCAGTGCTGACCTGAAGGGCTCTGACGAATACATGGCCCCATGGCACTAGCCAAATCGTTCAGCAGCACTGGGCATCAACCACTTCACTGATGCCCAGTGCCAGGGTTGCTGTCAGTTGTTGCCAGCCCTCGGTCGTTTCTCCACTTCACCTATCTCCTTGTCCTGTTCATCCATCAGCGCTGTTGGGCTTGGATGGAGTCCTCCGACCGCTGGCCGTGGCGATGCAGCCTGAGCCACAGCTCCGCAAATTCAGGGCTGGTGCCATGGGCAGTGCGAAACCCAATCTCCTTCAGCTTGGAAAAGGCAGCAACTGCAGTGGTGTTAAGGGTTTCCATAGGTGAAAAGGGATGGGGTGTGTACGGGAGGGATCAGTTGCACACATGACCAGCACTGCACGGTCTGCTGCGCCCCGCTGCGGGGCGCTCACCCCAGGGCGTTCCACAGGGCAACGAAACTGCGATAAGCATCGCCCTGTCCGTGCCAGTTCTGCGGATCGAGCAGGCGCTCCATCCGCTCGGTGCTGCTGCCGGTCATGTTCAGCAATTCGGCTCGGTCGCCGATCAGCGCCATGGCCCGCTGAAACAGGCGGTCGAACTCAGCGGCCCTGAGCGCCGCGGTGGCTTCGGGGCGGCGGCACTGGTTGGGAGTTTTCATCGTGGAGAGCCGGCGGTCTGCCGGTCGATGGGTTTGCGATGCCGGATTGGGTGCGGCTCCGTGCGGGCCGCGGTGGCTCAGCCGAAGCCGCGGCGGTGGGGGCCGGCTGCAGGCGGTGCGGTGCTGCTGCTTCCGACCAGCACGGGCCGGAACCACTGCAGGCGCCGGCAGCTATGGCCCGGGCCATGTCTGACGGTGTGCCAATGGCCGCGGCGCCAGTGGGTCCGCACCGCGGTGCCGCATGCCACCTGGTGCGGGGCGTCTGGCCGCAGCGGCTGCAGGTCCCTGCCGATCCAGGTGGGCGGCAGTGGTGCCTGGCGGGAACGGCTCGCGCCGAACGCCGCCGGCTGGGGGCGGTGGCTCGAACCACTCACCAGCTCCGGCTGGAACGCCATCACAGCAAGCGCGCCGAGCGCCACCCTGCGAATGCGTTCCATCGTGTCCAGCACCTCGTCGCGCTCGTCGCCCGGGGGGACAGCCACCGGCAGCGTGCTGGCGTGGGCTCCGTCGGCGCCGATCCGCACCGCATAGAAAGGTGACCTGGCCGTGCCGGCGAGCGCTGCGACGCTCAGGCCCGAGGCACCGCTCCAGATCGCCTGGTCTGATGCGACGGTCAGGAGCACCAGCGAACTGCCTTCGTCGCCCACCAGCGCTCCGGCAGGCAGGAGCAGATGGACAGCCGGAAACTGCTCAAGCAGCTCGGTGGTGACGGGTGGCGGTGTCGTTGCCGTCAGTTCTGCTACCAGGGTCGGCGCCAGCCAGCGGGCCGGTGCCTCGGTCCGCAGCGCGTAGGCCATCACCTGCGATGCGGTCACGCCCGCGTAGTCGCCTGAGGCGGCGGCGGTCTGCAGGCAACTCGGCTCAGCGACCGCAGCCGCCAGCTGCAGCAGTCGGTCCCATCGAGGCCATCCGGCGGGTGAGCGATAACGCCGGTAGTTGCGTTGATACAAGGGCTGGCCCTCGATCCACTGCAGCCGCTCGCGGTCAGTCCGGCGATGCGAAGCGCGGCCCATCACGCGGCCTCCTGGTGGCGGTCAGCCCGCAGCCGAGCCAGCCAGGCGGCTACCTCCCGGCCGGTGGGCTTGCCGGTGTCACCGGGATCGAGCTGGATCGCCAGGGTGTAAGCCGCGGCGTCGGGCTGCTCGCTCAGCAGCTCGCGCAGTTGGGGCAGCCAGGGCGGCGGCGCCGGCGAAGGCCAGAACGGGTCCGGCTGGTGCGCGGTGCGGCGGTCGTGTTGGTGCTCCCAGAGCCGGTCCGCGTCGGTCTGCTCCACGGCGGCGGGGTTGCGACTGATCCGTTCCTCGCGGCGGGTGTCGGCCTGGCGGTCGGGGGGTGGTGTGCCCCGGCTGGAGTCCCTGTCATCGGGCGTTCCGAGCCAGGGAGGGGTGGCACACGTCCTTGATGCTGTGCCGGGACGTGTGCCGGGGCAGATCCCTTGCGGCGCAGGCGATGGCACACGTGGCACACGTGGCACACCTATTTTTCCGCCCTTCAGTTCTTGCGGGTGATCGTGAGCAGTGCTGCTCACCTGCTCACCCCCTTTAAATACCTTTTCAGAAAAAAGAGGTGTGCCAGGTGTGCCACCCTCCCCAGATCCATTGCCACCACTGGGCTCTGAGGATGGCACACGTTGCTCGCTTGAACGTGTGCCAGGTGTGCCACGTGTGCCGGCCTCAGGCGGGAACCACACCCGCACCCGCTCCCCTTCCCGCCGAATTGGGCCAGTGCCGCGCGTGCAGCCGAGGGCCTTCAGCACTCCCGCGAGCCGCCTGCCGTCACGGCCGGCCTCGATGCGATCCAGAAACGGCCGCAGCCGGGACCCGACCAGGCAGTCGTTGATGGTGAAGCCCTTAGCGAGGGTTTCAAGGTGCCCCTGCCGCTTGTGCGGTTCGAGCCGGTCACCCCGCAGCCAGGCGGCCACCGGTGCCGTCCATTCGTGCTCGGGGGTGAAGTCCTGGTTTTGGATCTCAGAGAGCGCCAGATCGGCCTCGCTCAGCCAAGGGCGCTCTCCAGCCCGGTAGGCCTGCATGGCGGCCTTCCAGATCATGTCCCGGTCCCGCTCGATCTTCCGGTAGTCGATCTGTTTGTTGATCTTGACGATCAGAAACCGAGTGTTGCCGGTTTCGTCCACCAGGAAGTCATCACGATTACAGGTGCCTATAAACACTGAGGAGCGCGGCTTCTTCACCATGCCGGTTCCATAGGGCGGCCTGAATGTGTCGCGCTTACTGCTGAGCAGATTCTTTAGCTTCCCGGCGTCCTTCTTACTGGTTAGCGTCTCAATCTCGGCAAGTTCATAGATCCAGCAGGTGTGAACGGCGAGCAGAAGATCCTTGTCGCCGTCCTGTCCGGTGTCGCAGAACCACTCCGGGCTGGCGAGGGCTTCCAGGCTGCGGGACTTAAAGAGCGTCTGCCGCTCGGACTGGAGCACCACGGCCGTCTTGAAGTCTGTGCTGGGCTCCATCGCCCGCCAGACCGCACCGAGGACCATCACCCACAAGAAGCGGCAATGCAGAGGGTCATCCACCCGCCAGTAGTCGGGGCCGAAGGTGTTGCGATCGATCGGCTCGATGCTGTCGTTTGCTTCGAGCCCCTCCAGGTACTGCCTCACTGGATGGAACGGCGCCAGGTGGGCCGCCCGCATCAGGCCGTCGATCGCGGCGGCCTTGCCGATCTTCCAGCCCCGTTCCTGCAGCTGGATATGCAGTAGGTCGATCTCGGGGCCGGTGAGGGTCTGGCCGTCCACGGCTGGGAGCAGGTTCAGCTCGTCGAAGCCGAGCCGGTTGCCAAGCTGTTCAGCGAGCACCCGAGACAGGTCACCACCTGCAAGGGCGCTCCGATGCCGGTGCCCGTTCTCGTCCTCAACCCACCCGCTCCCCGGCGCGAGCGTCACGGCCTCGATGCCGGTGGCGGCGGCCACTGCAACAGCGTGGTCACCCTTGGGGCGTCTGGTGTCGGCCGCTGGCCCCAGGGGCTCGGCCTTGTCAGCAGCAACGGCCGCCACAAAGGCCTCGACCCGCTCGGTGGCGGTGCCCGGTGCGTCGTCGATTGAACCCTTCTCAGGGATGTCAGGCCAGACAGAGGCGGCACGGATCACCAGCAGGTTGAAGCCGACCTCGCGGGCGCAATCGGCCAGCTGCTGGGCTTTCCTCAGGCCGGCGTCGTCGTTGTCAGCCAGGTAGACCATCCCGGCGATGTCGGCGGCCTGCAGCTCACGAAAGCGGCGGGTGATCGACTTGCCCTTGTGGTCGTGGCCGGGCTGTGAGACGCCGACCAGGCCACCTGCCTGCAGCCACCGAGCGCATTTCGGGCCCTCGGCCCCGACGATCCACTTGCCCTTGGCGTGTGGGAGGTGCTCACTGCCGAAGAGGGGCCAGGGGTCCGAGCCCGCCCTGTACTGCGTCTTGCCGCTGGCGTCGATGTGACGGGGCCGCTCGCCCTTGGTCTTGATCTCCCCGTCCTGTCCGGTGCGGGTCCCGTCTTCCCAGGTGGTCCACTGGGTTGGGCTGTAGTTGATGCGCTGCCCGGCGGGCAGGTGATCAGGCGGGGCCTCAGGGAGCGGCTCTGGAAGCCGGGCGAGGGTGATGGCCGGCGGCGGCTGGCGGCGCTGGGGGCGACGTGGCGGGATCCCGAGGTACTCCTCGACCTCCCTTGCCAGGTCGGCAAATGACTTGCCGGTGACGCGCTCCAACAGGCCCATGCCATCCATGCCGCCGCCGGTACGGTTGCGGCCGCCGCATTGGTTGCAATAGGCGCTGCCCTTGCCGTCGTCGGAATCCCACCGAAAACGGTCGGTGCCACCGCATGCGGGACAGGGCTGATGCCGGTTGGTGAGCTGATCCGGCGATACACCGCCGAGCGCCTGAAGGATCTCGGGCATCCGGCCGTCAACCTCCTCTCTCCAGTCGCGGCGTGGTTGCAGCGCCTGCTGGGTGCGCGGTCGCCGACGTTCTGCACGCCGCGTAATCCGCTCTTGGGGGCCGTAGTTGTCGTCGTCAGTACGTTCGCTGCGGTCGGGGATCTGGGCCTCGCCGGTATCCATCCAGTGAGCTATGGCCTGCTCGGCCTGGGCGGGGGAGAGGCCGAGCAGGCCGGCGATGACTTCCTGGCCGCCCATCACCCCGCACTCGCCGCAGGCGGCGCCGACACCAGCCTGCGGGTGACAGGGCTTGGCCTCGCTGCGGGGGCGTTTGCAGCGTGGGCACGGGTCAAACGGTCCCCAGATCCTGCCGGTCAGCGCATGAAAGGCCTCCGGGAACCGGCTGTCCGGGTGGCGGTGGTGCCAGGACTGGTCGATGCACTGCGGCGGCCTTAGCTCGTCGGAATAGAAGTGTCCGCGTTCGCGCTCGTAGGCGCGGAGGTCTTCTGAGCCGTCGCAAGCAGCGTGGTTCTGGGTATTATTAAGCTGGTTCATTTCAGGGCCTTCGGGTTCGGCGACCTGTTCCGGCTGACTCCCGGGCGGGTCGTTTTTTATGCGGTGGGATCCACCGACTGAGCTGCAGCCAGCGCAAGCCCGGCCTCCAGGAGTGCACGGGCGGCAATAGAGCGAGTGCAGCCGCTCTGGGCAGCCAGTGCGTTTACCTGCTGCATCGCTGGGCGAGTCAGCTTCACGGTGAGAACCTCGACGAGTGGCTCAGGGATGCAGACCTTCAGCATGGAGGTATCTGGCGAGACGAACTAAACCTACTCATGGGAATACATCGAGATCAATGGACATGTCCCTGGACATCTTTCGGCCTCTTACGGGCCAAATGTCCAGCAAGATCCACGCCTTGGCGCCAAATGTCCAGCAAGATGTCCAGCAAGTTGTCTATGGACATGTGCCGCCGTGTCGATCATTCTCTAGGAACGACACAGATCCACGGAGATGGACACGATCGCCGCCGAACTCGCCGCTCAGATCCAGCAGCTCACAGCACGACTGGAGCTGCTCAATGCAGCGAATCCGCTGCCGAAGCCGTCACCATGGCTGCCGCTGGGCCAGGCTGCACGGATGCTGCACCTGAAGTCCGCACGAGCACTGAAGGGCCGGATTCAACGCGGGACGTTCCCGCCCGACTGCTGCCGGGTGATTCCGTCGCCATCGGGCAAGCGGAACACCTATCTGGTGAATGTGGAGCGGTATCTCAAATCGCTGCGTTGAGCTGCACCTGCAGCGATTCCATCTCGGCGGCATCGAACCAGCGTTGGTAGATACTGCTGTGAACCGCCAAGCTGTGACCCATCGACTTGGCCGCCAGTGAGGGCGATATCTTCGGGTTGTGAATCGCCCGCACCGCCCAGGCGTGGCGCAGGTCGTAGGGCACACACGACGCCCCGACCCGCCGGAACTTCCGCCCCATTGCCATACCGGCGGCGCGGTGGTCGCGCCCCGGCGTCATGGTGGGCGGCAAGCGCTTCTCGTTCAGGCTCCAGCGCCTGATCCACTCGGCAGGCATGGCGAGTGACTGCCGTGCGCCCGTTTTGCCGTCGTTGATCCGCACCAGGCCGGAGGGCAGCACCTCAGCGTGGAGCAAGGCCTCATGGGGGCGGCAGCCGTAGGTGGCGACCACCGCCACGGGCCACTGCCAGTCCGGAGGCAGGCGATCGACCAGTGCCTCGATCTCGCGGTCGCGGGGTAGCTCCCGAGGTGCGGCATCGGCGGCGCTGTAGCCCTTACCGCGTTGGCGCAGCTCACCCACCAGTTCGTCGCCCCAGCCGAGCGCCTGCGCCACGGCTGCAGCGGCACGGGCGGCACGGAGGCGGCTCCGACTGGCGGGCTGTGCGGCACCTACCAGCGCCAGCAGATGCCGTGGCTCCAGCGTCTCGATTGTCCGCAGCGCCGCCAGCGGCTGCCGGTAGTCCACGTCCCAGGTGGCATCAGCGCTGCGCCCGCGTTTGCGCTGCTGGCTCCACCAGCCGTAGGCCTGGCGGATCGCGGCCTGCCCGCTGATCCCGTCCATGGCCGGAGCCGCGCTGCGTCTGCGCCGTCCCATCGCGTCCCAGGGCGCCCAGTCGAACGTCTCCCCGAGACGGGCGCGTTCCAGTGCACGACCGAGCACCTCCGCCTGCTCCACTGCTGCGGCCGCCTGCGCTGGATAGGCCAGGCCGGTGCTGAACCGCTGCTGCCGCCAGGGCGTCGCGGGCGGGTCCGTGGGCCGTGGCGGCATCGAGGCCCGCAACCTGATGCGGGTGCCGAACAGCTCCAGGGAGACGGCCAGCCCGCGGAGCTTGAGGGCGTCGTTCTGGCGGCTCAGCCAGGGGTCGGATGCGGGCACCGGATTTGCCTAGGCATTTGCCTAATGCTGGTCGATCCGGGTCGTTTTTGCCTAGTTGATTTGCCTAGCTGGGCCGTCGGTCTGGCCTGAACCGGCGGGCCCCTGGTCTGTCAGATCCCCCGTCCCGCCTGGGTTCTCCGGAACGGAGGGGGTGGGATTCGAACCCACGGACCCTTGCGGGTCGCCGGTTTTCAAGACCGGAGCCATCAACCACTCGACCACCCCTCCAGGCGCCGACGGCCCCGCTGGGACCTGCGGGATTCTCCCACGCCCTGCCTCGGGGAGTCTGGTGATCCCTACCTGCCGCCGCTTCGCCATCAGCATTTCGCTTCATAGCCTTGTCGCAGCCATGCCGGAACCCCTCCTCACGATTCCCGGATCCCCCACGACACATGGAGTCCCCCAAGCCCATTCCCGAGGCCATCAGTCACCGCCAGCTGGCGCAGTTGCTGCGCACTGCGGCTACCGAAGCGGCCAGGGCCGAGGTGATCGACGGCCACGAACCCGGGGTGGATCACAGCAGCGAAGCGGAGGCCTTGCTGCAGGCCTACGGCCAGCTGAGCGTGCGGCTGCTCAAGGCCTTCGAGGGTTCCGGTGAGGTGATGGCGCAGGGACGCACTCCCCGCCAGCTGATGGCGATGGGGGCTCTGCGGGCCCACGCCCAGATGGCCCTGCAGGCCCTGGCGGCCAGCCGCGCCTGAGCTGCCACGGTGGCGGCAGCTTCGCAGGGGCCCCTCAGGGCCGATCGTGATAGAGCCAGCTGAGGCGCCTGGGTGGCACGCCCAGGCCCCACAGCACCCCGATCGCCAGATAGCGGGCCGTGGCCGCCCAGGGCCCCCAGCGCCGCACCCGCCGGTCGGAGCTGATCACCACCCGCTGGATCAGCCGGATCCGGCCCAGCTTCACCAGGCGCAGGCAGAGGTCCCCGTCCTCCAGCAGGGGCAGGTCGGCGTTGAAGCCGCCGCAGCGTTCGAAGTCGCGGCGGCGCATCACCATCACCTGATCGCCGAACAGCAGCCGCAGGCCGCGCAGGAACAGGTGGGGACGGAACAGCAACGGCGCCAGGGGGGTTTTGGCGGCATTGAGGGCCGAGATCAGCCAGCGGGTGCTGGTGTCCCCGCACATCAGCGACACGAACCCGGCCCCGGCCACAGCCGGATCGGCGAGGGTGCGGGCCGTCACCGCCACCAGGTCGTCGGGCACCAGGGTGTCGGCATGCAGGAAACAGAGCAGGTCGCCGCGGGCCCGGGCGGCGCCGTGGTTCATCTGCGCCCCCCGGCCCGGCCGGCTGGCGTGCAGCACGGTGGCACCGGCCCCGGCGGCAATGGCGGTGGTGCGGTCGCGGCTGCCCCCATCCACCACCAGCACCTCATGGGCCGGCGGATCGAGCAGTCGCAGTTGCCGCAGGGTGCGTCCCAGGCAGGTCTCCTCGTTGAGGGTGGGAATGATCACCGAGAGGGAGACGGCCGGCGGCGGCAGGCTCACCAGGGCAACGCCTCGCCGTTGGCATGGCGGAAGCAGCCGGTGGTGGCCAGGGAGAGTTCATCGATGCGCTGCATCAGGCCGGCTACCGCCACTGCCGGCGTGATGCCGCCAGCGCTGAAGCCGGTCATGCGCGTGCTCACCAGGCCCGGATGCAGGATGGCCACGGCGATGCCGCGGGGCTTGAGGTCGATCGCCAGCGAGGCGCCGGCCATCCCCAGGGCCACCTTTGACATCCGGTAGCCGTAATAACCGCCGGAGCCGTTGTCGGCGATCGAACCCATGCGGCTGGTGATCAGCACCAGCTTGGCCCCAGGCCTGAGGGCGGGCAGCAGAGCGCGGCTGAGGATCAGAGGCGCGATGGCGTTGACCTCGAACTGGCGACGCAGGCCATCGGCGCTGACGCTCTCGAGACTGTCGGCCTCCAGCCGACCGGCGTTGTGGATCAGCACGTCGATGCTGAGATCCCCCAGCCGCTGCAGCAGGTCTGCACCGGCGCCAGCCGCCGTGATGTCGAGGCCGGCTTCGACGCGCACCCCCAGCTGCTCCAGCTCCGCTGACGGGGTGCGGCATACCGCCACCACAGCATCGCCGCGGGCCTGGAAGCGGCGGCAGAACGCCAGGCCGATGCCGCGGTTGGCGCCGGTGACCAGAACGCTGCTCATGGAATGGGGCTGAAGCTCACAGGTTCGTACTTCATAAAGGCCGCCGTCCAGGCCCGCGAGGCCAGCGCCCGCAGCTGCTCAATGGTGTCGGCGGTGTCGGCGCCTTCGATCCAGGCCGCCTTGATCTTGGGCAACTGCTCGTTCATCGCCGCCAGGGGCATCACCAGCAGCAGCAGGCTGTCGCTGCCGGCAGCCCGCTGGAGAGGGCCTTCAGCGCTGCGCTGCCACATGCGCAGCAGCAGCTCCAGCGCCAGCGAGCGACCATCCTCTCCAGGATCGCTGGCAGCAGCAGCAGCTGCTGTCGGCAGGGATTTGCCGTTCAGCGGCAGGGCCCGCCGGCCGTTCTGCTCCAGGAAACCCAGGGCGATCAGATAGGGCGCTTCCGCCATGGTGGTGCGAGCAGACAAGCCCCCACCCTGCCCGATGGCCCCGCCGCGGCCCGGCGGCTGTGCGCCTGGGCACCGTGTGCGGGTGTTGCACAGCACAGCCCTGAGCGCTCAGAGCCGGATAATCAATTGTGAGCGAATCGATGTCTCTGTGAAGTCAATCAGCAAGCCGGTTTCCACTCTGGAGCTTGAGAATGGTGCGGAAATCACGGCATTCAGTCAACGCTTCAACCGCGCCTTTGTGGTGAATGGAGGTGAGAGCCTGGATGTAATTCGCTATAGAAACTTCGCCAAACCCAAGCTGCTCGAGAGCCTTTCCCTCAGGGGCTCGGCCAACAGCGTGGCTGTCAACGACGATGGCTTGATCGCTGTGGCCACAGCCTTCGGCCCGAAAAACCGGGGATTGGTGGAGTTCTTCAAGATCCGCGAAGACGGCAGCATCCGCAGCAAGGGCAGGCTGCGGGTGGGGAACCTTCCGGATTCACTTGCGTTCACCCCCTCCGGCGACCAGCTGGTGGTGGCCAATGAGGGTGAACCCAACCAGTTCTTCGGCACCGAAGACGGCAGAGATCCGCAGGGATCGATCGCCATTCTGCGCATCAATTCCCGCAAGCCCGGTCAGTCGCGCCTCACCAAGCTCGATTTCACCGAGTTCTCCACCAAGAAGCTGCGCAACAAGGATGTGCGCATCAGTGGCCTGAAGGGAACCACACCCGGCACCGACATCGAACCCGAGAACGTTGCGGTGACGGATGATGGCAGGCGGGCCTTTGTAACGCTGCAGGAGAGCAACGCGATTGCGGAGGTCAATCTCGCCAACCGCACGATCAAGCGGATCTTCTCGGCGGGTGAGCAGAACTACAGACGGGCGGGCATTTTCGACACCTCCGATGAGGATGGCGGCTTCCAGCCCGGAATCAGGAGATTTTTCGGCCTGATGATGCCCGACGGCCTTGACACCTTTGAGCAGGATGGCAAGCAGTACATCATCACGGCCAACGAGGGCGATGGCAGGGTGCGCCCGGATGATGTGAATTTCAAAGCCCCAGTCGATGGCACCTACTTCTACGGAACCCGCAAGGTTGGCCACATCTTCGCCAGGTTCGAGGATCCCCTCACCGGCAGGAAGGTGTTTGTCACCGACAATCCCCACGGCGCCCGCGGCTCGTTCGATGCCGAGGCGGAGGATGAGTTCTTCATCACCCTGAAATACGGAGCCGAATCGGATGACGGCTTCTACAGCGACGAGATCCGCGCCGGCGACCTGCGCAATCCCCGGAACAACCGCATCGTGTCCGGTGCGGATGAAGGCCGCCTCAAGACCATCGCGGACGCCAACACGAAACGCCGGCTGGTGGCGTTCGGCGGCCGCTCCTTCACCATCTACGACGCGGTCACCGGCGAGACGGTGTACGACTCGGGAGACCGGCTGGATCGCATCGTCAACCGGCTGGGGCTCTACGACGACGGCCGCAGCGATGACAAGAGCATCGAACCCGAGGCGGTGACCACCGCCCGGCTGGGCGGGCGCACCTTCGCCTTCGTGGGCCTGGAGCGGCCCACCGAATCGGTGATCACGGCCTTCGACGTGTCCAACCCCGAGCGCCCGCGGCTGGAAACCGTGTTCAACAGCCCCGGCTCCCTGAGCCCCGAGGGGCTCACCTTCGTGAAGACCGGCTCCAGGGCTGGTGTGCTGCTGGTCTCCAACGAGGTGTCAGGCACGCTCGACAGCTTCGCCTTCGCCGTCTGAGCGGCTGGCCGCTGCATCGCCGGGCCCGGCCCTAAGGCGGCGCGGGCTCCGCATCGGCCGTGGCATCCACGATGATTCCCGGCCGGGATGCGGCGCCGGTGATCAGGTGGATCCTGTCGCCGTGCCGGTGGAAGGTGCTGCCGCGGAAGCGTCCGCTGATCGGCGGTGCGGGATCGGGGTCCAGCAGCAGGAAGCGCTCGCCGCCGCTGCCGATCGGATGCAGCTCGGGGTCGATCTCCACGTAACGGATGGCGCCGCCGCGGTGATCGCTCTGGTCCTGGTAGACGATGAAGGTTCTGCCGTGCAATTGCAACAGGGCAGGATCGTAGATGTTGCGGGTTTCATCGGGGGCCGGCTCCACCAGGGGCTCAGGATGTTGCGTCCACTGTTCGGCGTCGCTGGAGTGGGCCAGCCAGATCGCCCGCAGGCCCCGCGCTTCACTCCAGCCTGAATACAGCATGATGTAACGGGAGCCGAAGCGCCGCAGCGGATGCTCGTAGGTGCGCGTGTAGGTGGCGTTGCGCGTGTTCACCGTTGACGCCTGAATGCTGGTGCTGTGGCGCTCGAAGTTCAGGCCATCCCTGCTGGTCCACAGGTCGGTGTGGCTGTTGCTGCCGTGGGCCCAGAGATGCAGGCTGCCGCTGTCGCCGATCCACAGCACATCGGGGATGGCCACATCCGGTATCAGGGGATTGCCGGGGTATTCCTGCCAGGGGCCATCGAGGCTGTCGGCATAGGCCAGGCCGATGCCGGCGTGATGGTGGGCTGAGTAGTAGAGGTAGTAGCGGCCCAGGGGATTGGCGAGCAGGCCCTCCACCTGGATCAGTGCCGGCCGCTCCAGCCGGCCCTTGGGGGCAAACCTGAGGGTTCTGCCCTCCAGCACGATGCCCCGGTAGGTGAAGGCCGGCAGCGGGCCAGGCTCGGCCCGCCCCCGCTGCCCGCCCAGCAGCAGCACGGCTCCACAGAGGAGGGGCAGCAGCAGGGGGCTGGCGCGCCGCACCGGATCAGCTGGCCAGCAGCTGCACGATGGCCTCAAGCTGGCGTTTATGACTGCGCATCAGCTTCCTGGCCTCCTGGGTGAGGTTCTCGATGTTGCCATTGCTGACGTCGTCCATGTCATCAGAGGCCGTGGTGAGGTCGGTCTGCAGGCGGATGTAGCGCTCTCCGAGCAGGGTGCTCATCTGGTAGTCGGCCGCATCGGCCACCCCATCGAACATGCAGCTGAGCAGCGGCAGCAGCCAGCCCAGCCGTCCCCAGTCCCTGGCCTCCCTGTGGTCGATCGGCCGCACCAGTTCGCCAGTGCCGATCGACACCACCAGGATGTCCTCCCCGGGATAGAGCCGGCGCGCCTCGGTGTAGGCCGATACCGACGGGCTGTTCATGAACACGCCGCCGTCCACCAAGTTCTGCATGGCGCCGTCCACCGTCACCCGGGCCGGCTCAAAGAAGGTGGGTGCGGCGGACGTTGCCCGGGCGGCGTGGCGGCAGAGCACGGCGCTGTGGGCCGCTTTCCAGCTCTTGAAGAACAGCGGCCGGCGGTTCTGGATGTCGTAGCTGGTGATCAGCGTGTCGGTGAGGCAGGAGCCAAGCGTGTCCTCGCCGAAATACTCCTCGAGCACCGCCTCCAGTCCGTCGTGGGAATAGAGCTCGTCAGCGAATCCGCCCACCGAGGACACCCCCTTCCAGAACGAGCGCGAAAAGATGTCCTTGCCACGCTTGCGGTAGATCTTGGCCAGGTCGTTGGCCGTGTAGCGGGGGCGGCCGTTGCCGTCATCCCGGCTGAAGCCCAGCGCCAGGATGCCGCCGGTGGAGGTGCCGGCGATCAGATCGAAGCAGTGAGCCACGGGCTTGCCCGTCTTGCTTTCGATCGCCGCCAGCACCAGGGCCGGGATCAGTCCCCGGATGCCACCGCCGTCAAGGCTGAGGATGCGCTTCATGGAGGGGCCTGCGGGGCAGCCCAACGCTGGCGCCACTGCTGCGGCGGGTCCAGCGGCCGTCACACCCTTCCACAACCTGTGCACCCACCGCCGGCCTTTGGGCCCATCCTGCAGGCATGGTTACCCGCCCCCGATCCGATGACTGAAGCTCCCAAGTCCGCCGCCGTTGACGAGCGCACCTGGTTCAAGGTGCTGCTGGCGGTGCGCTGGCCGGTGGCCCTGGTGGCCTCCGCGGCCATGCTCGGCGGCGTGCTGCTGCAGGTGCTCAGCCGCCCGATTCCCATCCGCCTGTCGCTGCCGCTGGATCAGCCCCTGGCCGTGAAGGCCCAGGTGGCGGAGCTGGCGGGGCCGATCAAGGTGGATCAGCTGGACACCGACATCGGCATCGACCTGGATGAAACGATCACGGTGCGGGGAAGCGTGGCGCTGGACACCCCCAGCCCGATTCCGATCAGCGGTGAGCCCCGCGTGGTGGTCACCAGTCCGGTGGAGTTGAAGGCGGCTTCAGCCCTGCCGGTGCGCGGTGCGGTGGACGTGACGGCCGCCGCGCCCCTGCCGGTGCTGGGGACCGTGGATGTGACCGCCGCCCAGCCGCTGCCGGTGAAAGGGGAGGTGGACGTGAGCAGCACCACACCGATCCGGGTGGATTCCGAAGTGACCCTCGACAGCGAGGATCGTCCCGTTCAGATCGAGGTGAAAGGGGGTGTGATGGGGATTTTCTGAGGGAACCGCCCGCGCCCTTCACCAACAACCGTGACCCAGAGGCCAGCTCACCCCGCCAGCGGGGAGGATTGGTGCCGCAGCCCCGCCCAGCATGCTGTTTCACGTGCGCCATGCTCTGCGCTATGCCTACGATCAGGCGGTGTTCCTGGAGCCCACCACGCTCAGGCTCACGCCCCGCAGTGATCCGGCCCAGCGGCTTGTGCATCACAGTCTTGTGCTCAGCCCGGAGCCCAGCGGCAGCAGCCGGGTGCTCGAGCCCGACGGCGGCGAGGCGGTGGTGCTCTGGTTCGACGCTCTGCAGCAGGGGCTGAGCATCGAGGTGGACATGGTGGTGCGCACCCTGCGCGAGAACCCCTTCGACTGGATCATCACCCACCCGCCGGCCACGGGCCTGCCGGCCGCCTACCCGCCCGGCGAAGCCCTCTCCCTGGCTCCCTGTCTGGAGAGGCCAGCCTCACCCACGCCCGATCCGGTGCGCCGCTGGGCGGCGGATCTGGCGAGGGCGGCGGGGGGCGGCACCACCGATGTGCTGATGCATCTGGCCGACACGATCCACCATCACTTTCACCACATCGGCCGGCCCGACGGCGAGCCGATGAGCCCCGCGGCCACCCTCGCCGGCCGCTCCGGCGCCTGCCGCGACACCGCCATGCTCTACGTGCAGGCCTGCCGCAGCCTGGGGCTGGCCGCCCGCTTCGTGAGCGGTTACTCGATGCACCATCCCGAGGAGGTGAGCGAGCACGAACTGCACGCCTGGGCCGAGGTCTACCTCCCCGGCGGCGGCTGGCGCGGCTACGACCCCAGCCTGGGGCTGGCGGTGGCCGACGGTCATGTGGTGCTGGCGGCCGCCCCCGACCACCACCTGGCGGCACCGGTGAGCGGCCGTTACCGGGGTACGGGGGTGGGCTCCTCGATGCGCTACGCGGTGGAGGTGCGCAGCGCCGAGAGCCTTGAGGCCCTGCAGGCCCTCGACCATGAGCGGCCCCTGCGCCTGCCTGCCCCGGAGCACTGGCTCAGCGGCTGAGCAGCCGCAGGCCGTCAGCTGCGCAGATCGAAGATGTACAGACGGGCCTCCTTGTCGCTCACCACGTACAGGCGATCGCCTTGCGCACTGATGGCGAGGCCTTCGGCTTTGTTGATCTCGCGGTAGTCGCCCTGGTCGCCGTAGGCGAGCCTGCAGCTCTGGAGCACCCTGCCGCCGCGCCAGTCGTAGAGAAAGAGGCGCCGGGCCTTGTCGCTGATGATCCACAGGCAGTCCCGCAGCCGGTCGTAGCAGAGATCGGAGAAGTCGATGGCTTCGGGGTCGAGCTCGCTGTCCACGAACCCCTGGTCAGCATCGAGCAATCGGTGACTCACGATCGTCTGCAGATCCGCTGTCACCTCGATCAGCAGCCCGGGCTGTCCTTCCTTGAGCGCGAACAGCGTCTGCGAACTGTCGTTCCAGGCGACACCCTCGAGTCCCTTGTTGGCCGGGCCTGAGGCGAAGTAGGGCGCGATCGGCTCGTAGCCGGCCATCGCCGCCAACTGCGCTGTCTGCACGATGGTCCGGGCCTCGATCTCCGCTTTGAGGAAGGTGTTGCCGTCTTCCGCCACCGCCAGCAGATGGCGGCCGCTGGCATCGAGGGTGATGCCCTCGAGCCCGCTGGCGTCGATCGCGAAGGAGGCCTTGGGCTGGATGTGGCCCCGCAGATCGATCTGGAAGATTCGGCGGGTGTCATCGCTCACCACCCAGAGTGCCTGCCCATCGCCGCAGAGGGCCAGGCCGGAAGGCTCCCGCAATCCCTGGCGCTTGTTCTCGATGTCGAGGCGATCCAGGTAGGTGATGCTGAACTGATGGCGGGCCGGCAGGGCCATGGGCGGCCTCAGAATCCGTTCTCCAGCACCAGCTCCGCCAGCGGCAGCTGCCCGGGCTTGGGCCAGGGGTCCTTGGTGCCCCTGCCGATCGCCACCATCGGGCCGATCACATGGTCGTGGGGCAGGCGGATGAGCTCGGCCACCTTCTCGAGTTCGAAGCCGATCATCGGGCAGCTCTGGTAGCCCATCCCCAGGGCGGCGAGCATCAGCGTCTGCATCGCCATGCCGATCGAGCGCTGGGCCTCATCGCGCTGCAGCCACTCCCGGCCCTGGTGGAAGGGGCCCATCCAGCCCACCAGCAGCTCGGCCACCTCCTTCGGGGCGTGCTCCCAGTAGCGCTCGGGATGCTTCGCCCAGGCCATCGTGTCGGCGGTGAACAGCACCAGCAGGGAGGCATCGGTGATCTGGGCCTGGTCGTTGCCCAGCTCCCGCCGGATGCGGGCGCGCAGGGCGGGATCGCGCAGGATCACGAACCGCCAGTGCTGGATGTTGAAGCTGGTGGGCGCCTGGATCGTGGCCTCCAGCAGGCGCCGTTCCTCCTCGGCGCTGAGGCGGTGGGCGGGGTCGAAGTGCTTCACGGCCCGCCGGCCGTAGATGGCCTCGATCACGTCCACGGCAGCGGCTCCGGCTTGGCAGGCGCGCCGATCCTACGGACCCCCGCCTGCCGGCGCCCGCCCCCTCCCCCCGGCCTTCTGCGCGGCGGCACGATCCTGCAGGCTGAGGTGAGCGGATCTGTGCCGATGGCCGCCGATTCCTATGTGCTCGGCACCGGCCGCGAGGAGCGCCAGCGGCTGCGGGAGCAGCACCAGCTGTGGCTGCCGCGGGCCCGTTCCGCCTGGCGGCGCGCCGGCCTCGGCGACGGCTGGCGGGTGCTGGATCTCGGGGCCGGCCCAGGCGACTGCAGCCTCGAACTGGCGCGGCGGGTGGGCCCCGCCGGCCGGGTGCTGGCGCTCGAGCAAAGCCCCGCCTATGTGCAGGAGTGCCGCGCCGCCGCCGAGCGGGCGGGGCTGCCCTGGCTGGAGGCCCGCCGCCACGACCTGGGCGCGGGCCCGGTGGCGGAGGGGGGCTTCGATCTGGCCTGGATCCGCTGGGTGGCGATGTTCCTGCCCACCCTCGAACCCCTGCTCGCCCTGCTGCAGAGCTGCCTGCGACCGGGCGGGCAGCTGGTGGCCCATGAATACGTGCACTGGCAGACCTTCGCGCTCCATCCCCACGGGGTCGCCATCGCCCGCTTCAGCGACGCGGTGATGGCCAGCTTCCGCCAGGCCGGCGGCGAGCCGGACGTGAACCGCCGGCTGCCCGGCCTGCTGGCCCGGCGGGGCTTCCGGATCGATGAGCTGCGCCCGCTGCCGGTGCTCGGGAGGGGCGGGGATCCCTGGGCGCGCTGGCTGGAGCGGTTCGTGCGCATCTACGGCCGTGCGCTGATCCGGCAGGGCCGCTGGAGCCCGGAGGATGCCCGGCAGGCGGAGGCCGAGATGGGGGCGGCGCGCATGCGGGCGGGCAGCTACTGGGTGGGCCCCACGGTGCTGGAGCTGCGGGCCAGCGCGCCGGCGAAGCCGGCGCAGGACACCTGCCGGCAGTAACCGCCGAAACAGGCGAGGGCGGCCTGATGGCGCTCCGGGGTTTCCGCCTGGCAGGCGTCGTGCACGCAGATCACCGCATAGCCGCGGTCGGCCGCGTCCTTCACCGTGTGGTCGATGCACTGGTCGGTGAGCAGGCCGGCCACCACCAGCACCTCGATGCCCATGTTGCGCAGCAGGTAGTCGAGGGTGGTGGAGTGGAAGGGGGAGGAGGAGCTCTTGGGCAGCACGAGCTCATCGCCCAGGGGCGCCAGCTCCGCGATCACGCGGGCCTCCCTGGAACCGGGCGGGAAGCCCATGCCGCAGCGCTTGTAGTCGGCCGAGCGGTCGCGGCCGTTGGCGGTGAGGTTGGCGATCACGGTGTGGATCACCTCCAGGCCAGCCTGCCGGCTGGCCTGCAGCAGGGCCTGCAGGTTCGGCAGGGTGACGCTGGCGAAGCGCTGCTGGAAGCCGGGCCGCCGGCGGGCCTGCTCCGGCCCGCAGGTGCCGTTCTGCAGATCCACCAGCAGCAGGGCGGTGCGCCCCGCGGGCAGGGGCGGCAGGGGGGTGGGGGGTGTCATCGCCGGGGGCGGCTGCGTCATCCTGACGGCAGAAGCCGGGAGAGCGGATGACGAGCGAGCCGGCGGCGGCCGCCGCCCTGGCGGGCCGGCTGCAGGCCCAGCTGCGGGAGCAGGGCGTGCGGCGGCTGATGATCACCTGGGTGAACCACGCCGGCAGCTGCCTGGTGAAGGTGGTGCCGCTGCAGCGGCTGGAGGCGGTGGCGCGGGGCGGGGTGGGCTTCTCGCCGGTGTCCGACGCCTGGGATGGCGACGGAGTGCCGGATCCGGCCCATCCCCAGGCGGTGCCGGACGGCGATCTGCGCCTGCTGCCCGACCTGGCGGCCCTGCTGCCGCTGGAGGCCGCCAGCGGCTGGGCCTGGGCACCCGGGGATCGCCGCTGTGCCGACGGCAGTTCCTACCCGCTGGATCAGCGCGGCTTCTGCCGCCGTCAGCAGGCCCTGCTGCAGGCCGAGGGGGTGGCGGTGCGCATGGGCTTCGAGATCGAGTGGGTGGTGCGCACGCCGGCAGCCGGGGAGCCGTCGGCTGCCGCGATCGCCGGCGGCCCCTACGGCGCCGACCGGCTGCTGAACGGCCTTGACTACGTGGCCGCTCTCGGCTCGGCCCTCGATGCCGCGGACCTGCCATGGCTGCAGATCCATCCCGAGTACGGCCCCGGGCAGTTCGAGCTCTCGCTGGCGCCCGCCGATCCGCTCGGCGCCGCCGACCGGCAGGTGGCGGCGCGCCTGCTGATTCAGCGGGTCAGCGCCCGCTTCGGCTGGCAGGCCAGCTTCAGCCCGTTGCCGGATCCGGCCCAGGTGGGCAATGGCGGCCATCTGCATCTCAGCGTTGAGCGCGAGGGGGTGCCGCTGCTCTGCGGCGGCGGCGGCCCGTGGGGCCTGAGCACCGCCGGGGCGGGGCTGATCGGCAGCCTGCTGCATCACCTGCCGCCGCTCCTGGCGATCAGCTGTCCGCTGGTGCTCAGCTACGCGCGCCTGCGGCCCAGCCACTGGTCGGCGCCGTACCGGGTGTGGGGGGTGGAGAACCGCGAAGCCGCCCTGCGGCTGATCCCCGCCGCCGATGACGGCGCACCGGCCCACCTGGAGCTGAAGGTGGCCGACCTCGCCGCCAATCCCTACCTGCTGTGCGGCTCGCTGCTGGCCCTGGTGGCGGAGGGCCTGCGGCAGCCTCTGGCCCTGCCGGCGCCGGTGGCGGGAGATCCGGCGCTGCTGCCCGTGCCGCCCGAGCGCCTGCCCCAGAGCCTGGAGGCGGCCAGCGAGGCGTTTGCCGGCTGCGGGCCGCTGGCCGGGGCGATGGGGGAGGCGCTGCATCAGAGCCTGCTGGCCAGCCAGCGGGCCGAATGCCGCCGGGGCGGGGTGGCGGCTGAGGCCGAGACCTGCGTCTGAGGGCAGCAGGAACGTCGATCCGCGCGGCCACAGGTGCTCGAATCCGGGTGATCGCCTGGGCGATGAAAGAGGCGCTGCAGCGTCGTGGTTGAGGCTGCGATCCATCTCTGGCCCGCAGGGAGATGAGCTGTACCATCCGACCAAGAGCAGCCTCGATTTCGCATGGAAATCCCCATCAATTCCGATCCAGGCGAAGGGTTGCCCCAGGAAGACAGCGCGCCGCACATTCAGGGCATCCTCTCGCGCACCCTGGCGCTGATTGATGATGAGCGTGAACAGTGGAGAGCATTCGAGATCAACATCGACCATCTGCTGCGCCAGTGCATCGAGCGTCTTGGCGTGCTGATCGCCCTGATCAGGAATGATGTTGCCGGCAAGCAGCCGGACCTGCCCGAGCCCAGCCGGGATCTGGTGCTGCAGGACACCGTGGGAGCGGAGCAACTGCTGGCGCAGGTTGAGCAGCGCCTGGCACAGCCCCAGATCGCCGGCAAGGGCCGGGCGGTGTCCTTCGACTACCTGCGCAACGCACTCGCCCTGCTCGAAGCGGGTCTCACCAACAGCGGTGCGGGCAGCACGGGCCCGAACGGACTGCAGGATCGAATCAACAGGGAAGTGGCCGTTCTGAGCACCATTGAATCGGATCTTCGCCAGCGCCCCGAGATTCTGGAGGCGTTGCATATGCAGGCATCGTTCGTGCACCGCTGCCGCACGCTGCTGGGCGGAAAGCCGCAGACGATCCTGCCGGATCTGCATTCCCTGGCGTTGCAGATCGAGGAGGCCGCCAAGGGCGAGCGCGTGGGATCAGCCGGGGATGCCAGCTACTGGATCGCCCGCAATGCCGGCATCGAAGAGAAGCTCTGTGATCTGGAAGCTCGGCAGAGGAGCCGCTGGCCTCTGGTTCCCTCCCTGGGATGGTTGTCGCGCAAACTGGCCCGCTGGCAGCGCCAGGAGTCGAGCCAGGGCCGCATCCTGGCGGGGCTGGGGGTGTCGCTCTCGATCGCCCTGGGCTTCTACGCCCTGGCCACCTCGGCCACGTTTCTGCTGGGCACGCTGGCAGCCATCAACAAGACCAATGCCCGCCTGCGCAACGCCGAGGCGTACAGCGTGATGGCCAGCCAGGTGAGAAAGCTGCTCGACAACAACAACCAGCGGCTGGATATCGAGGCCGACCTCGAACTGCTGAACACCTCGATCGATGATTCCGTTCAATCGATCAAGGATCTGCAGGCTGGCCCCGACAGCGCCGCCGAGGACGGTGTTCCCGATCCGCAAATCCTGGTGATGCTGAAACAAGCGGAACTGGATCTTCTCAACGATCGACGAGCGGACAAGCAGCGGGAGCTGGCCCTGAAGGTTGACCACCAGACCCAGCTGCTCTCCGGCCTCTCCCGGCTGGAAACCCAGCTGTCCACCAGACCAGCCACTGAAGCGCAGGCCGCGATGCCCCTTGCGGGAAACACGGTTGTGCTCAATGGCAGCGGGTTGAGCGATATCTGGTATGTCTCGGTGGTGGATGTGCTGGCCAGTCCGGTGCAGGATCCGGCCTTCCTGCGGCACTCCCGCCGGCTGGTGCTGGCGGCCTTCGCCGGTGCGCTCGGAAGCATCATGAGCATCCTGATCCGCCTGGATCAGATGGATGGCAAGAAGGTGAAAAGCCCGTTCCTGGTGGGTGCGCTCAAGCCTGTGATCGGAGCGGTGTTCGGCATTGTCACCTTCATGATCCTGAGCACCAACGTGATCGATTTCATGCCGGCCAATTTCCGCCTGCACGGCCGGCCCGCAGCCGTGCCGGGTGCATCCGGCGATCCGGCCACGGAACTGCTGGCGAGCCGGGATCCGCTGGGGGAGCTCGACTCCCAGGAGCTCTACAAGATCTTTCTGGTGGCCTTCCTGGCCGGCTTCAGCGAACGGCTGGCCAGCGACACCCTGCGGTCGGTGGATCGCAAGTAGGCAGCTCGGCCGTGCACCGCCTTGGGGGTGGCGGTGGTGACCCCAGGACCCGGCCGGAAGCGGTAGAACGGCGTGGAAGCCACCGGCCGCGGCATGGAGCACCCCATCTGGATGCTGATCCCCTGGGCGATCCTGGCGGGGGCGGTGGGCCTCAAGATCTGGCGGTTCGCGGGGCTGGTGCGTCAGCACCTGCCGGCCCGCGGCTTCGATCCGGAGCAGGCGAGAGCGGCGCTGGAGCGGATCTGGAGCAACGACCGGCAGGGGGCCTGAGCCCCAGGCTGGTCATGGGGTGGCGAGGCGCGGATCGGCGGCCTCGGAATGGAGCGACTGGCCGGGGGTGAAGTAGAGAAACTGCGCACCCTGCGGTGCGCCCGGCCGGTGCCAGAGCCCCCGGGGCACCACCAGGGCCGAACCCGCCGCTGCGCTGTGGAACTCGCTGCCCTCTTCGGTGAGGAGGGTGAGCTCGAAGGTGCCTTCCAGGATGTAGAAGAACTCATCGGTGTCCGGATGCATCTCCCACACCGGGGAAACGCCGGTGATGCGGCAGGCGCCGATCGCATGGCCGTTGAACGGCAGCACGTTGAGAAAGGTGCCTTCGGGCACTGCCTGAAGCTCCGCCAGCAGGGCTTTCACATCCATGGCCGGATTTCCTGCGAGGATTCAGTTTATCAAGGGCGGCGGTTTGCCGAGCGGAGTTTCTCGAGCTGTGCCGGGTACAGCTCCGCAGCCTTCTCGAGTTCTTCGTTGAGAGCCTGCCTGGCTTTGATGATCACCTCACATTTCTCATCCAGGCTGCCCAACGGCATCTCCCGGATCAACCACGGCGGGGATGGTGGGTTGTGTCGATCTGCGCCGCCGCGTGCAGGAAACCGATGAGGGCCTGGCCGCGTGGCGAGAGGCGGTAACCCGTGCCGAGGCTCTCGGTGAAACCGAGATTCTTGAGTTTGCGCACGTTGATCTTGAAGCGGTCCTTCTCCTGAGCCAGCAGACTGCAGAGATCGCCTGCCCGCACAGCTGGGGAGGGTTCGATCACTCCCAAGCTTCGGAGAGTCCAGGCCCCATCCGGCGACCTCCGATCCAATCGAGTCAAGCGAGCATGGGGATCGTGAAACTCCGATTCGGTAGCCAGTGGAGCTTCGCGTAACGCGATTCGTGGGTCTGCAGCCAGTGCTCCAAGCTGTATCCGGTAGATCTCGCCATGGGCTTTTCGCAGCAACTTTCTCCACAACTCCTGCTTCGATCCATGCCCTGCGCGATGGGCATCATCAACCGAAATCTGGCCGGTCGTTACGACCTCGACAGACTCGATGCTCAGTTGGCCGATCGGGGTGAGCAAGGTGCCACCCGCCCGTACCGATATGGCCGCCTCCAGCGCCTGATTGCCAGCGTGATCCGGCCTGTACGAATGCCTTCCAGAGTGTGGTTGCGAACGAGCATCGAGTTATCCTGTGATCAGGCCTACGCTCCAGATCAGAAGCGGGCGGACGCTCAACGGTTTGACAGGCCAACCCCGCTCCCGGCTTCTGTAGCTGGATGTTAGAAAGACTCTACTTGAAGTCATTGAAAAAATCCATGTCTACTTCGTAAACAACCTTTGGCTTTACACCAAGCTCGAGACGCTCAAACATCCTGACAAGCTTTTCTCCGTCCACAAGCTCAATGGGATTCGCACCGTCTCTTACTGCTTCTCGCTTGGCATCCATTGTAAAGCTTCCGGTAGTGAGCAAGATCCCCTTATCCGCTTTTCCGATTAGTGCGCCGCGAAAGTCTCTGATCATTCCAGCTCCTACGGAACCTTGGTAGCGTTTGCATTGAAACAAGACCTTAAAGCTTAGAAGGGGATTAATTTCAAGAATCCCTTCGCCGTCAATGCCCCCATCTCCAGATCGCCCTGTAACTCGTACGTTCTGAAATCCGTGCTCTCGTAAGAGCCTCTGGCACAGCCTCTCAAATCCCTCCGGACTAAGCGCCTTGATTATCGGGAGAAGTGCGGTCTCCTCGGCTTCGAGCTTGCTTTCGGCGGCCTCAACAGATTCGCTGCCCTTCGCCGAAGTGTTTTCCTCTGGGACTGATTTGAATGTGCTCTGTACGCCTTTGAACAGAGAGGCTACGTTGAGGCGGGCCAAATCTTCGTGTTGCCCTCTCTCAGTAAGACTCCACACCCCTCGCGTAGAAGAGTCAATGTGCCCTGAGTGGACAAGATACATGCGCGCCCAAGCGATCTGATTTCTAACCTTGGACTGCCCATTCTTATTGGTCTGCTCAAGCAGATCTTCGGGGAGATCTTCACGCTCTATGACCGCATCTGTAACCTCAGCTGCCGTGGCCGATCCTCCCATTTCCCTAAGCACGTGGAGAATCGGAAGGATGTAGCGAGTGAACTGGGGACCTTTGGCCATGCGGGCGATCTTAGTTCTTTCTTACTAGTCTTTAGCCGGTTCCGCAAACCACCCTCCATACTCTCTTCTTTTCCGTATAACGGCCCTGATCACCACCAGCCAAAGGCTTGAGAGTTGCTGCTGCACCAATCATCCGCGGTTTCACGGCCCGCCTCACCCAGTGGTTCAAGGACCCGTGAACCATTCTCGAACTTCTCGGCGCCCCGTCACCCACGGCCCCTTCACCCCTCAGGCCTGGCAAGGGGCAGCAGGCACTTGTCCGAATCGCAGCCGGCGGGGCCGGCTTCCATCTGCTCGCCGCGGTCGTAGCGGGCCAGGGCCTGGAAGAAATCGGGCTCTCTACGGCGGGCCTCCACCTCCCGGTGCAGCTGTTCGTAGGTGGCCTTGTCGATCGGTTCGAACGGCAGCCTTGGGAACGTGGCGTTGGCATCGAAGCGGGCCAGGAGCGCGGCCGAGATGTAGCCCTGGCCTTCGTCGATCGCGCGGTGGATGGCATCGGCCAGCGGTTCGATCTCGTGCTCGCGGAACTCCACCGTGGCGCTGGTGTTGTGGGCCGTGTAGTGCTGCTGCACCTGCATGTAGAAATCGAACTGGGCCAGGGCGGAGAAATTGTTGATCTCCACCGCGTCTGCCCCCGGCAGATTCGCCCAGCTCACCTCCGTGGGGATCTCCACCAGCCATTCGCTGCAGCGCGGATCGAAGGGATCATCCAGCAGCCGCCCCTGCTCGTCCTTGTCGGATTGGCTCGGCACGATCGTGTAGCCGTAGTCCATGCAGGCCAGCGCCACCGGATCGTTCTTGCGGAAGGTGATGCGGCGGATGAAGCGCTGCGCCTTGGGCGGGTGCCAGCCGGGGCTGGCGCCGGTGAGCAGGCTCTTGGTGCCCGCCGGCTGCACCGTGGTGCAGCGGTTGGGCCGGCGGATGCCGTGGCGGTCGCAGTACTCACCCACCGCTTCGTGCACGATCCGCTTCCAGCGCTCCAGATACTCGCGCTCCCGGGCCTTGAACGCCCGGCCCTCCTCCGAATCCGGCCGGCCCGCCTCCCACCACCGCAGCCACGGCGTGCCGAAGGCATGCACAAAGAAGTCGAACAGGCCGGTGAAGCTCACGCCCACGATCGGATCCCAGGCCCGGCTCTGGCGGTAGCGCTCCACCTCGAAGTCGTGATTCAGCAGGCAGGCCACCGCGATCGCGCCGGCGCGGAAGGCGTCTTCCTGGGCCTGGAAATCGGTTGGATGGATTTGATTCAGGTGTATTTCCGCCAGATTACAGTGGAAATCAGCGCCCAATATCTCACCACATGGGTTTAGGCCATATCGGCCTAACCTGTGCTCCAATTCACTATCTTCAAGTCCAGGATGATGCAGCGTCAGCCACTGCGCCGCCTGCTCGCGTCCCTGGTCGCAGTAGATGCCCACGAACTCCTCCCGCAGTTCCGGGGTGCTCAGCAGGTCGGCGTTGGAGCGGGCGATCGCCTCGGGGGCGAACTGGATCGCGCCCTCGCCGCTCTGGAACTGCTTGGTCACCGCCTCCAGCACCGTTGCGCGGCTGGGGCGGGTGTGGAACACGCGCGTGTGGTTCGCCATCCGCAGCGCGTCGCGCTCCGGGTCGATGCGCCAGTTGCCCTCCCCGTCCTGCTGCCAGAGGTTGTCCTTGGCCATGGCGGCCGCCGTGTCATCGGCGGCGAACTGGCGCATGCCGGCGCTGCGCCGGATGTTGCCGGCCACGATCGTGACCGCCGCCTCATCGATCAGCAGGCAGCACTCCACCGAGGTGAGCTGCCGGCCCCGCGCCTTGCCCAGGATCCTGGCCACCCGGCCGTAGAGGTCCTTGAGCTTCACCGGGTTGGCCATGCCGCCGAAGCCCTTCAGCGTTTCGCCCACCGGCCGCACATCGGAGAGATCCACGCTCACCCGGATCGGCGCTGCGCCATCGAAGCGCACGTCGCTGCTCAGCTCCAGCAGCAGCTGGTAGCTGTCCACCCAGCCGCGGCGCGTGTCGCCCACCTTGATCGCCACGCTCTGGCCAGCGATGGTGTGGGTGGTGTGCTGCTGCCGCTGGCCCGGGGGTGTGGCGCCGATGTCGGCCACGCTGGTGATCTCCAGGGCATTGCGCACCACCGGCAGCCGGGCGATCAGGCGCGGCTCGATGATGGCGCCGGTGCCGCAGCCCATCATCGCCAGATCCATCATCAGCCCGAAAGCCTCCCAGTCCACCAGGTTGGTGGAGGTGCAGTTGTAGGCGCCGGAGAAATTGTGGCGCTGCTCGATCCAGCCGGTGCCGCCGATCCACAGCCAGCGGCCCGAGGGCAGCGCCTTCTGCTGCAACTGCATGCGCCGCAGCAGCTCCACCTCGTTTGTACTGAGGTGGCCGAGCTGGCGCAGGCCCTCCAGGTTGCGCTCCGCCACCTGGCGCCAGCTCTCGCGGCCGGCATCCGTCTGGCGTGAATAGGTGCGGTAGAACACCGGATTGGCGGCCGGGGCGGTGGCCGGGAAGTCGCCCCGGGCCGCCGCGGTTGGGGTGCCGTCTGCGGCCGCGATCGCCTCTGCAGCGGTGGCGCGGGCCGCGACAGCTGGTGGCGTTGCGGAGAGGGTCACGGGGGGCACAGGCCAATGGTGGCCAGCACCCTAACGCCACTCGTGGTGTGTGCAAGGTAGACCTGCCACCAGCGCCAGCGTGGCCGGGGCTCACTACAGTTCGCGGCAGCAGCGCCCGCAGCGCCCCGGCCTGCCGCGAGCCCTTGGAGTTCCCCACCATCCCGGAGATCGCCCGCTGGCTGGTGCTGTTCCTGCTGGCCGTGCTGGCCTGGACGGCGCTGGGTTACGCCATCCACCGGCTGGCCCACCACTCGGGCGAGTGGAACCTCCTGGCGCGTCTGCACCGCGCCCACCACGCGCCCGCCTACCTCAGCACACCCCGGCCCCTGCGCTTCCATCACCTGCTGTTCTGGTTCGACACCAGGGCCGAAACCATGGACGTGTGGATCACCCTCACCCTGCCCGCCCTGCTGATCGCGGCCCTGCTCCCTGCCCAGGGCCCCGCCCTGCTGGCACTTCATTATCTCTATGAGATTCTGCTCAGTGATGGTCGCTTCGATCACAATCCCGCCATTGATGGTGCGATCACGCGGGTGCTGGCCTGTGGCACCTATCACCTGGAACACCACCGCCAACCCCAGCGCCATTTCGGCCTGATCCTCACCCTCTGGGATCACATCTTCCGCACCGCCGGCGCCGCCACCACGAGCCCAGCGGGGCGGTGCTCGCCAACGGGCGCGATCCCTGCCGGTGGACGGAACTGAGGCTTCCGTTTACCTTCGGCCTGCAGCCAGCACTCTTGCCGCCATGGTCGTGGTCCGCCAGGGCGGTGCAGCGCAGTCGCACCCGCCCCGCTCCCGGGCCTTGCGGCTGCCGCACCGGAGACTGGGGAAGCTGCTCGGCTGGAGGCCGCGCTGGACGCCGGCGCGCTGGCGCGTCGCCCCCACCCTGGCTCTGATTTTCACCGTGACGGTAACAACCGCTACGGCGATCAACGGTGCGATGGTGATTTCCCAGAGCATGGATATCGCTCGCCAGAACAGCACCAAGCGTCTGCGCGAAATCACCCGCTCCCTGGCGGCCAAGATCGATGCCGATGGCCTCGCCACCCTGAGGGATTCCTCCCAGAGCGGTGATTCGATCTACCTGCGCACCCATGCGCTGATGCAGCAGACCCTCTTTCAGGTGGACGGGGTGGGTTTCGTGTACACCCTGCGCAGGGTGGAGGGCACGCCCACCGACGAATTCTCCCGCTACAGCTTCATCGTCGATGGCACCCCCTACGCCAGCGAGGACTACGAGCCCATCGGCGCGGTGATGACCACCAGTCCCAGCACCGACTCCCTGCACCGGGTGTGGGAGACGGGGCAGTTCGAGGCCGACGGCCGCTTCGTCACCGACGAATGGGGCACCTGGCTCTCGGGCTACTACCCCCTGTTCAAGCGGGACGGCAGCTTTGAGGCGGTGCTCGGCATCGACATCATCTCCGACCATGTGATCGACGAGCGCCAGCGCATCCTCGGCACCCTCTCCAAGGGCTATCTGCTCAGCCTGCTGATCCTGTTGCCCACCGCCGCCTTCCTCGGGCGCCGCATCAGCAGCCCCCTGCGCCGCATCAACGGTCGCCTGCTGGCCATCTCCCAGCTGGATTTCGACCCCAGCAATCCGCCGCCAGCGATCACCGGCCGCTGGGTGCACGAGATCCATGAGATCTCCGACTCGATGGAGCGCGTCGAGAGCGCCCTGGTGGATTTCAACCGCTATGTGCCTGCCAAGCTGGTGCGCAAGCTGGTGCTGAACAGCGATCAGATCCGCCTCGATGGCGAGGTGCGCAAGCTGGCGATCCTGTTCACCGACATCATCGGCTTCACCCAGATCACCGAGACGCTGGATCCTCAGCTGATCCTCAACGCCCTCAACGACTACTTCACGGTCATCAACGAAGCCGCCGAAGCCACTCAGGGGGTGGTGGACAAGTACATGGGCGACTCGGCCCTGCTGTTCTGGGGCGCCCCCGACGCGATCGACCATCCCGCCCGTTCCGCCGTGGACGCCGCCCTGGTCTGTCATCGGCGCCTCGAGCAGCTCAACGAGCGCTGGCAGCGCGAGGGCTCAGCGCTGCGCTTCCCCACCGGCTTCGGCCTCGACTACGGCTCGGTGGTGGTGGGCAACATCGGCTCCGCCAGCCGGGTCAACTACACGATCGTGGGCGATCGGGTGAACCTCTGCAGCCGGGTGGAAACCGTGAACCGCCGCTATGGCACCCGCATCCTCGCCACCCGATCCCTGATCGAAGCGCTTGGCGCTGAGCGGCAGCGCTATCTGATCATCAAGGTGGATGAGGCCCATCTGCGCGGCATCACCCAGCCTGTGGAACTGTTCGAGATCCGCGGTGTCCGCGACGATCTCGATGCGTCCGAACTGGCCTTCGCCGCCAGCTTCGAAGCCGCCACAGCCGCGGCCCTGGCCGGCCGTCAGGCCCACGCCATCGAACTGCTGGAGGCGCTGCCGGAACCCTTTCGCAGCCTGGCCTACGTGCGCCAGACCCTGCACGGCTGGCAGCGCCGTGACGGACAGGCCCCCTCTGCGGCCCCCCTGCCCGGCCTGCCCTCCCGTCGGGACCCCGAGCCCTGATGGGGCTTCAGATCCCGCACCGGATCGGTGCCAGCCCCATCCACGGCCGCGGCCTGTTCAGCCTGGCCCGGCTGGAGCCCGGCGCCCTGCTCTGGCGGTTCGAGCCCGGCAGTGACCGGGCCCTGGCGCTGGCGGGGCTGCCGGCGCGGCAACGCCTCGCCCTGCTGCACTACGGCTACACCAACCCGCGCCGGCCCGGTTGGGTGGTGGTGTGCGGCGATGCCGCCCGCTTCTGGAACTTTCCGGCCCCCGGCGATCCCGCCAATTCAGTGCTCTCAGCGCGCACCGCCCACGGCGAACAGCTGGTGATCGCCGCCCGCTGGATCGAGCCCGGCGAGGAACTGCTGATCGAGCCGGCCTCCGATGCCGACTACGGCCGCAAGCTCGTGCACCTGCTGGCCAGGCCGGCCCGGCAGCACCGCTGACCCCTCGGCTGGCAGGCTGTGACCATGACCAGCAGCCCCGCCACGACCGGCTCAGCCACGGCCGACCTCGCCGAGCTCGCCCGGGCGGTGGAGCGGCGGCGCAATTTCGCGATCATCTCCCACCCCGACGCCGGCAAGACCACCCTCACCGAAAAGCTGCTGCTCTACGGCGGTGCCATCCAGCAGGCCGGGGCGGTGAAGGCCAAGGGGGAGCAGCGCAAGGTCACCTCCGACTGGATGGAGCTGGAGAAGCAGCGCGGCATCTCGATCACCTCCACCGTGCTCCAGTTCGACTACGCCGGCAGCACGGTCAACCTCCTGGACACTCCCGGCCACCAGGATTTCTCGGAAGACACCTACCGCACCCTGGCCGCCGCCGACAACGCCGTGATGCTGGAGGATGCCGCCAAGGGCCTCGAACCCCAGACCCGCAAGCTGTTCGAGGTGTGCCGGATGCGGCGCATCCCGATCTTCACCTTCATCAACAAGATGGACCGGCCGGGGCGCAACCCCCTGGAACTGATCGATGAGATCGAGCAGGAGCTCGATCTGGCCTGCTGGCCGGTGAACTGGCCGATCGGCAGTGGCGATCAGTTCCGGGGCGTGATCGACCGCCGCAGCCAGCGGCTGATCCTCTTCGAGCGCGCCGACCGCGGCCGGCAGGCCGGCGAGCGCAGTCTCTCGGTGGCGGAGGCCCGCGCCTGCGGCGCCGTGGAGCCCGCCCTGCTCGACCAGGCCCTCGAGGAGCTGGAGCTGCTGGATGGCGCCGGCGCCGAACTCGATCTCCAGCAGGTGCGGGCGGGCGAGCTGAGCCCGGTGTTCTTCGGTTCGGCGATGACCAACTTCGGCGTGCGCCCCTTCCTCGACGCCTTCCTGGAGCTCGCCCAGAAACCCGTGCCCCGTTCCAGCAGCAGCGGTCAGGTGGATCCTGTGGCCCCGGGTTTCAGCGGCTTCGTGTTCAAGCTGCAGGCCAACATGGATCCCCGTCACCGCGACCGGGTGGCCTTCGTGCGGGTGTGCAGCGGCCGCTTCGTGAAGGACATGAGCGTGCAGCACGCCCGCACAGGCCGCACGATCCGGCTCTCCAGACCCCAGAAACTCTTCGGCCAGGACCGCGAGGTGGTGGAGGACGCCTATCCCGGCGATGTGATCGGCCTCAACAATCCGGGTGTGTTCGCCATCGGTGACACCCTCTACCTGGGCCCGAAGGTGGAATACGAGGGCATTCCCTGCTTCAGCCCGGAGATCTTCGCCTGGCTGCGCAATCCCAACCCCTCCACCTTCAAGACCTTCCGTAAGGGCGTCAACGAACTGCGCGAGGAGGGGGCGGTGCAGATCCTCTACGACACCGACGAGAGCAAGCGCGATCCGATCCTGGCGGCGGTGGGCCAGCTGCAGCTGGAGGTGGTGCAGTACCGCCTGGAGCATGAATACGGCGTTGCGACCCGCCTCGAGCCGCTCGGCTTCACGGTGGCCCGCTGGGTGGCGGGCGGCTGGCCGGCCCTGGACCAGGTGGGCCGCATCTTCAACTGCAAAACCGTGCGCGACGCCTGGAACCGGCCGGTGCTGCTGTTCAGGAATGCCTGGAACCTCAACCAGCTGGGCGAGGAGCATCCCGATCTGGAGCTCAGTGCCGTGGCGCCGGTGGTGAGCGGGGTGGAGCCGATCGGCCTCTGAGGGGGGCGGGGCCGGGCCCACGCTGGCCGTCGGCGTGCGCCAGACTTCCATGTAACGAACCGTCAAGACGATGCCGGATCCGGTCTGGCTGGTGCGCCCCCGCGCTGACGGGGGCTGGGATTACGTCAGTTTTCAGAGCCACCCCGGGGCGGAGCCCCTGGGTCTGTCCACGGTGGAGATGCGTGAAGGCAGCCACCTGCCCCCCCAGATGCCCTTGCTCAAGCGCCGTCATCGCCTCGATCCGCTGGAGGCCGAACGCCAGCGCCAGCGCCTGCAGCGCGAGGGCGGATTCCGTTGCAGCAAGCCCCTGTTCTGACCCTGGCTCGATACGCTCTGTGCAGGCAGAGTCAGTCCGCCGCCGCCCCGGTCGCCCCCGCCGATGTCCGATCTCCTCGAACCGCCCTCCGATTCCGGATCGGATCCCGGTTCCGACCCCGCGGCCGGTCCCTACGAGCGGCTGGGTGTGAAGCCCGAAGCCAGCTTCGATGAGGTGCAGGCCGCCCGCCAGGCCCGCCTCGGCGAGGTCGGCGATGACCCCCTCGCCCGGTCCAGGGTGGAGGCCGCCTATGACGCCGTGCTCATGGACCGGCTCAAGGAGCGCCAGCAGGGGCGGGTGAGCACCGCGGCGCGAACGGCTTCCGATCGCGAGCAGCTGGCGCCGCCATCGCCGCCTCGGCCCTCCCTGCCCTCCCTGCCCAAGGTGACGCTGCCCCGGGTGGCCGCGCCCTCCCTGGCCGCGCCCACCCTGGCGATGGCCGAGGGCAACGACCGCCTGCTGGCCCTGGGCGGTTTCGGCGCCCTGGTGAGCCTGCTGCTGCTGGTGCCCACCGCCCCGGCCGAACTCCTGCTCGCCCTCGGCACCGGCCTCTGCGTGGTGGTGCTGCAGCGGCGCCGGCGCCGCTTCCTGGCTGCGGTGGGCTGGGGCTTCGGCCTGCTCAGCCTCGGCCTCCTGGTGGGCGGGCTGCTGGTGAGTGCGGCCACTGCCGCTCCCCTGCCCCTGCTGCTGCCGCTCAACCTGGCCCAGCTGCAGAGCCTTCCCCCCCTGCTGCTGCTGCTGCTCGGCGCCCTGCTGGTGGCCTGAACCTCACCGCGCCACCGGTGTGAGCTCGGCGATCAGCTCCTGCAGTTCGCCGCTGTTCACCCGGTACACGGAATTGCAGAAGTGGCAGGTGAGTTCGGCCTGGCCGTCCTCCGCCAGCATGGTGCTGAGCTCGTCGCGGCCCAGCAGCCTGAGGGCGCCGAGGCTGCGGTCGCGGCTGCAGGGGCAGGCGAAGCGCACGGGCGTGAGCGGCCGGCCGGCGTCGCTGCCCGCCCCCAGCGGCTGGGGATCGAGGTCGGGAAAGATGTCGATCAGCAGCGAGTGCAGATCGCCCTCGCACGCCGCCAGCCGCTGCGGGAAGCCGCTCACCTCCCGGCAGCGTGCTTCCAGCAGCGCCACCAGCGCCGGCTCCTGGGCGGCCTTCGGCAGCACCTGCACCAGCACCCCGCCGCTGCACTGGATCCCCCGGCTGTCGATCTGCTCGCCCACGAACACCGCCGAAGGCGTCTGTTCCGAGTGCAGCAGATAGGAGGCCAGGTCCTCGCCGATGCCGCCGCTCACCAGCTCCACCGTGGAGCTGTAGGGCTCGCCTTCCCCCAGATCGCGCACCACGTGCAGGTAGCCGGTGCCGGTGGCGGCGGCGAAGTCGAAGTGGTGGCTGCCGTCGGCTGCCGCCACCAGATCCAGCTCCAGGCCGGGATGGCCCACATACCCCCGCACCCTCCCGTCGCGGCCGGCATCCACCATCAGGCCCCGCAGGGGGCCGTCGGAAGCGATGCGCAGGTTCACCCGGCCGTGGGCCACCTTCATCGAGCTGGCCAGCAGCAGGCCCGCCGTCATCGCCCGGCCCAGCAGGGCCCTGGTGAGGAACGACAGGCCGTGGCGCCGGGCCGCCTCGCGGCTGGTGGCGGTGGTGGTCACCGCCACCAGCCGGATGCCCCCGCCGGCGGCGGTTGCCCGCAGCAGCTGGTCAGTCATGCAGGCCCTCCGGTTGCGGGCATGGTACGGAGCGCCTCCGGGCCCATGGGGCTCAACCGCCCCAGTTCCAGCCGCCAGCTCTGCGGCTCCAGCGCCCGGAACAGCTCAGGCTCGTGGGTCACCACCAGCACCGCCCGCTCCCTGGCCAGTTCCCCGAGCAGCTTCACCACCTCGCCCCGCACCGCCCAGTCGAGACCGGCGGTGGGTTCATCCAGCAGCAGCAGCCGCGCCTCGCGCAGCAACTGCACCGCCAGGGCCAGCCGGCGCTGCTGGCCGCCGCTGAGCCGTTCGGGCTGCTGCTGCAGCCCCAGCTCCGCCAGTCCCACCTGCTCCAGCACCCGCTGCTGCCGGTCGGCGTCCAGGCGCCGGTGCCCCAGCCGCAGTTCCTGCGCCACGGTGAGGCCGAGGAAATGGCGTTCCGGAAACTGGAACACAAGGCCGCAGAGCCAGCGCCGCTGGCGGCCGCTGAGCACCTCCCCCTGCCAGCGGATCCGTCCCCGTTCCGGCTCGGCCAGCCCGCTGATCACCTCCAGCAGGGTGGTCTTGCCGCCACCGCTGGGCCCCGCCACCAGCGCCAGCCGGCCAGCCTGCAGCCGCAGGTCCACATCCTCGAGCACCGGCCGGGCCGCCGTGGCCGGCTGGTAGCGCACCCCGCAGAGTTCCAGCATCGCTCCAGCATGACCGGCTGGCCGCCGGCCCCGTGCTGGGCAGCGCGGCGGACGGCAGGGCCCTGGTGTGGGATCGTGATGCACCCGCCCCGAGGCCGCTGCAATGGAGGTGCGTTTCCGCGAGATCGACCCCTTCAACTGCTGGATCTGGCTGCGGTTCCCCCATCCCCCGGGCCAGGGCGAGCGGGCCTACGTGGAGACGGTGTTCGACAGCTGGTTCTTTCTCGGCAAGCTCGGCGGCTTCAATGCCGAGAACCTCCAGGCCCATGACGCCGATGGCGGAGAGATCGGTTGGATGGCCTACGACGCCGAGGCGGCCGCTGCAGCCCAACCGGCCCTGATGCACTCCATGGGGGCAGTGGAATATGAGGGTGCCTGGGCGCGCTGCTGGCTCGATCTGGGCCTCAGTGACGCCCTGGCCATCGACGTGCTGATCAACACCGTGGGCCAGCTCAGCCGCGATGTGGTGGAGATCGAGGAGCTGGTGATCGGCGGTGTCAACGACGACTGGCCGATCGAGGAGCAGCCCCAGGACCTGCTCCCCTTCACCGGCACCTGAGCGGAGCCGCGGCGGTGGCGCGGGAGTGGCGACGGCTGCTGGTACCCCCCGAACGGCTGGCGGCCGCCGCCGCTGATCAGGGCGCCAAGGCCCATCTGTCCTTGGCGCCATCTGAGCTGCACTACCTGCGGCGGGTGCTGCGGCTGCGTCCCGGCCAGCGCTTTGCCCTGGTGGATGGAGCCGGCCACCTCTGGAGCGCCACCCTGGCGGCGGCGCCGGAGGCGGACAGGGCAGGCGAGGCCTCCCTCCGCGCCCTGCTCGAGCAGCCGCTGGGGCGGCCGCTGCAGAGCGAGCCTGCAGCGGCTGTGGTTCTGGAGCTGGCGGTGGCTCTGCCGCGGCAGGGTGCGGATGTGCTGCTGCGCATGGCCTGCGAACTGGGGATGGATCGCCTCACGCCGCTGCTGGCGGCCCGCAGCGCCGCCGAGCCGCTGAAACCTCAGCGTCAGAGCGCGATCCTGCGGGAATCCCTGGAACAGTGCGAGCGCCTCTGGCTGCCTGTTCTCGATCCCCCCACGGCTGCCGCTGCGGCCTTGGCGGCCCCTGCCGCCGCCGCCGGAGGGTCGCTGCTGCGGCTGCTGGCGACCACCAGGCGCCAGGATCTGCCATCCCTGGAGCAGCGGCTGCGGCAGCACCTTCCCAGCGCTGCCGTGCGCGGCGGGGATGGCGTGAGCGCTGCGGCCGACCAACCGGCTCTGGAGGAGACCAGCTGCCGCGTGTGCGTGGCGATCGGGCCGGAAGGGGGCTGGAGCGAGGCGGAGGAGCAGACGGCCGAGGCGGCCGGCTGGCAGCCGGTGGGGCTGGGGGCGACGATTCTGCGCACCTCCACCGCCGCCGTCACTGCCGCGGCCCTGCTGGCGGCCTGGCGCCGGGGGCTGGGCGTCAGCTGCGGAACATCTCGTCCACCATCCCCTTGAACACGCCCAGGTTGGCGCCGGCGCGGCGGCGGGGGGTGGGCACCGCGTTGGCTGGATTCAGGCACTCCGGAGCAAAGGTGACCTGGCTGGGGGCAGGCCGGGCCTCCTGGACGGCGCGCAGCTCAGCGGCGATCGCCTCGGCGGTGGTGAGCGCCGGCTGCAGCGGGGCAGCGGCGTCAGCCGCGGCGGCCATCTCCAGCGCCCCGGCCTCGGCAGCTGGCGCCTGAGCTGGCGCGCTCGGGGCGCTGGCTGAGGGCTCAGCACGGGGCCCGGAGGGGGGCTCAGCGGAGGGTTCTGGGGCGTCCGGGGCCGGACTCGAGGCCGGCTCGCCGGCGACAGCCTTGCCGCCGGGCTTGCTGAGGTCGAGGAAGAAGGAGGTGTTGCGCTTGAAGATCATCGACGCCGCCGGCACACAGGAGGGATTATCCGCCCCTGGGCCACGCTGCAGCGCTGACCTTAGGGGTGTGCAACACACTGGGCCCGCCCGCCGCGGCCGCCGCCGTGTCCGCTCTCCCCACCGTCCTCCCCGCCGTCTTCCCCACCCCCGTCCCGCCGGTCGCGCTGCCCGCGTCCCAGGAGCCGCTGGCCTGGCTGCTCGCCCTCGGCCTCAACGCCGTGCTGATCAGCCTGGCCCAGCGCCTGCCCCTGCTCACCGGGGCCGGCTGGGTGCACGCCGGCATGCTCGGCACCGTGCTCTGGGGGTGCCTGGGCCCGCGCGGCTGGCTGGCGGTGGTGGGCTATCTGCTGCTGGGTTCCCTGGTCACCAGGCTGGGCCTGCGGCGCAAGCAGCAGCAGGGTCTGGCCGAGGGCCGCGGCGGCCGCCGCGGACCGGAGAACGTGTGGGGCTCGGCGGCCACAGGTGCCCTGCTGGCCATGGCCAGCGCCCTGGCTCCACCCCCCTGGCGGCCCCTGCTGCTGGTGGGCTTCACGGCCAGCTTCGCCGCCAAGCTGGCCGACACCTGCGGCAGTGAGATCGGTAAGCGCTGGGGCCGCCACACCGTGCTGATCACCAGCCTGCGGCCGGTGCCGCCTGGCACCGAGGGGGCGGTGAGTCTCGAGGGCACCATCGCCAGTCTCGGGGGCAGTGTGGCCATGGTGGCCCTGGCCCTGGCGCTGGGCCTGGTGCCGGACTCGCCCCCGTCACGGCCTGCCACCGCCGTGCTGATCAGTGCCGTGGGACTGCTGGCAACCCTGCTGGAGAGCGTCATCGGCGCCACGGCCCAGAGCCGCTTCAGCTGGCTCAGCAACGAGCTGGTGAACGGCCTTCAGACCGCCCTGGCCGCCCTGCTGGCGATGCTGGCCTGGAGCGGACTGGCGCTGGCCTGAGGGGCGGGCGCGGCGCCCCGCAGCTCGCGCAGCAGCGCCTCGGCCCGCCGCCGGCACTCCGTTGGCACCATGCCTTGCTGCCGGGCCAGTTCGCCCCAGCTCAAGCCATCGATCCAGCGGCCCTCCAGCAGGTCCCGCTCGGATGCCTCCAGCTGCCGCAGCCGGCCCCGCAACCAGCCGCGCTGCGGATCGGCCGGTCCGCAGCCTCCGCCCTGGCGCGGGTCCGCGAGCCTGTCCAGCCAGGAGGCAGCACTGGCGTCGTCCTCGCTGCCTGGAGCCGGTTGATCGAGGCTGCTGATGCCCAGGGCCCGTTTCACCCGGCCCGCCTCCTCCAGTCGTTCGCGCGCGCAGCCCAGGGCTGCTGCCAGTTCGGCGGAGCTGAGGGTGGCCAGCCCAGCGCCGCGGCGCTGCTCCACCAGCTTCTCGGCACGACGCTGCAGTTCCCGCAGCCTCCGGGGGGTGTGCAGCGGCTGGTTGCGGTCCCGTTGCTCCTGGAGCATGGCGCCGCGGATGTAGGGCACCGCAAACGTGCTCAGGGCGACGCCGCGGCCGGCATCGAAGCCCTCCACCGCCCGGATCAGCCCCAGACAGCCGCTGGCGTAGAGCTCATCGAAGGGCTGGCCGCTGCGCCGGCTCTCGCGGTTCGCCACCATCCGCACCAGCGCCAGGTTGCTCACCACGAGCGCGTTGCGCCAGTGCAGCCGAGCATCGCAGCTGCGGCTGTGGCCCAGCCGCTGCAGCAGGGTGCTGTTGCTCTGGCGATGGGAGCTGGCCGCCATGGCCCGTGCGCCGCTGCAGCCGCCGCCGGGCCGGTGATCGTGTGGGCTGGCACTGGCACTGGCACTGGCCTTGCCGGTGCGGCAGGGTGAGCTGGGCATGGCCGTTGATGCTGAGGATGCTGGTCTCACCGTCCTGCAGCTCACTGCTGCCTGGCTCGCCGCAGCCGGTCGAGCCGATCACCCGAACGGGTGATGGCTGCGCAGCGGAGCTTCGGCCCACTCCAGCAGCGCCGGCCACTGGCGCACCCGCTCGTACACCTGCCGGTGGCCCTCGCTGTTGAGGTGCAGACCGTCGGCGCAGAGCCACTGCGGCCAGAGGGGATCGGCGAGCAGATCCTCGAGCAGCGGCAGGAAGGGCACATCGGCCTCCAGGCAGGCCTCCTCCAGCAGCCGCTCATAGCGACGCGCCTGCTCCAGCCCATACCAGAGCACGTCGGCGAAGGGCATCGCCTCCTCCCGCACCGGTGTCAGCCCCAGCACCAGCAGCGGCGCGGTCCTGCGTGCCCGCTGCAGCAGCCGCTCCAGACCGAACAGAAACCCCTCGGGTTCCAGCTGGGGGCGGCCGTCGGGGCGTCCCACCCGGGCGCTGTCGTTGAGGCCGGTGGCAAGCAGAATTCCCTGGGGCTGCTGGCGGCGCAGTTCGCCGCGGCAGGCCACCTCCGCCTGCAGCCGCGCCGCCACCCGCTCCAGGCCGTCGCCGCGCACGCCCAGGGGGTAGAGCACCGGAGCGGCAGGCAGGCCCATCCAGTGGCGCCGCAGCCGCTCGCACCAGCCCCCCTGAGCCGGATCGCCCCAGCCGTAGACGCCGCTGTCCCCCAGCACGATCAGCTTGCGGGGCACGGCGACGGGCTTGGGCACGGCGGCGAGCTTGGGCACGGCGGCGGGCAGGATCACGGCCCGATCCTGCACCATGCCTGCGGCGGCGGCCGTAACGGCAGCATTGGGCAGTGGCGAGGGGCGGATGTCCGGTGCGGGATCAGGCGGCACAGCGATGACGACCGAGCGCCAACCGGCCGAGGGCCAGGGGATGGCGCGCCTGGCGGTGGAGCCCTTCCTGGCGGCTGCCGGCACGCTCCTGGACGTGCGCAGCCCGGCCGAGTTCGCCCGGGGCCACATCCCCGGAGCTGTGAACCTGCCCCTCTTCGACGACGCTGGCCGGGCCGAGGTGGGCACCCTGTATGGCCGCCGGGGGCGTCAGGCGGCGGTGCTGCGGGGCCTGGCCCTGGTGGGGCCGAGGCTGGAGGCAATGGCCGCTGAGCTCGTCGAGCGGGCCGCCGCCAGCCCCGGCCAGCCCCTGCGGCTGCTGTGCTGGCGGGGCGGCATGCGCAGCGCCAGCGTCGCCTGGCTGGCCGGCCAGCTGGCGCTGCCGGTGCTGCTGCTGGAGGGGGGCTACAAGGCGTACCGCCGCTGGGTTCTGGCCCTGTTCGAGCGGCCCTGGCCGCTGCGGCTGCTGGGGGGCCGGACCGGCACGGGCAAGACCGACCTGCTGTTGGCCCTGGCGCGGCGGGGGGTGGCGGTGGTGGACCTCGAGGGTCTGGCGCACCACCGCGGCAGCAGCTTCGGCGGCCTGGGCCTGCCCCCGCAGCCGAGCAGCGAGCACTATGAGAACCGCCTGGCCATGGCCCTGCGCGCTCTGGAGGGTGCAGCTGAGATCTGGCTGGAGGCCGAGAGTGTGCAGGTGGGCCGCTGCCGCATCCCCGGCGGCCTCTGGCGGCAGATGGGGGCAGCACCGCTGCTGGCCGTGCAGCGGCCCCTCGAGCAGCGCCTGGAGCAGCTGGTGCGCATCTACGGCGTGCAGGATGCCGATCAGCTCGCCGACGCCACCCGGCGCATCGCCCGCCGGCTCGGGCCCCAGCGCACCGCCGCCGCCCTGGAGGCCCTTGCCGCCCGCGACTGGGCCGGCGCCTGCCGCCAGATGCTCGATTACTACGACCGCTGCTACGACCACGACCTCAGCGCTGAGGCCGGCCCCTCGGTGGACCTCGGCGCGCTGACACCCGAGGCTGCCGCTGAGCTGCTCCTGGGCCGCGGCCTGGTGGACGGGGCAGCGGGCCTCAGCCCGCCAGGAGCCGGCGCCGCAGCCGGTCGCTGAGCTCCTCGCCCAGCACGGTGAGCAGGGCGTAGGCCAGCATCAGAGCCGCCAGTTCGTCGGCGGCGAAGGCGCTGAGCGCCTCCAGCAGCTGGCTGCCCAGGCCCGTGGCGCCCACCAGCCCCACCACCACCGATTCGCGCAGGATCACATCGGCCCGGTAGGCGCCGTAGGCCAGGTAGGGCCGGGCCAGGGCACTGAAGCGTCCGTAGAGCAGGGCCAGGCGGGGGCCGTTGCCGGAGCAGAGCAGGGCCTGCTCGCCCGCCTCCCCCCGGTGTTCGGCGCTCTCCAGCAGCAGTCGCCCCAGCACGCCCAGGTTGTGCAGGGCCAGGGCCAGGGCGCCGGTGACCACCCCGGGCTGCAGCACCAGCAGCAGCAGCAGGGCGATCAGCGGCGGCGGCCACAGCCGCCCCAGGGCCCAGAGCCCCTGCAGGGTGGCCCGGCCCAGGGGCCAGGGCCGCACCAGCAGCAGCAGCAGCGGTGCCAGGCCCACCGCCAGGGCGGCCGCCAGCAGGGTGAGGCTGAGGGTGTTGCCCACCAGGGCCGGCCAGGGCAGCGCCGCCAGGGCGCGCCAGTCGGGGGGCGGCAGGGGCGGCAGGGGCTGCCAGTTCAACAGGCTGCCCGGTTCCACCTCCAGGCTCCAGGCCACCAGCACCAGCAGCGGTACCAGCAGGGCCGCCGCCAGCAGCAGTTCGCGGCCGCTGCGGCCCATGCTGCTCTCTCCCCGGGTGACGGGCTGCGGGCCGATGCTCAGGCGCGTGGGCATGGTCCAGCGCCGCCGCAGCCAGCCCACCAGCCCCTCCAGTGCCAGCATCACCGCCAGCAGCAGCCACAGACCGGTCCAGAGCTCCTCGAAGGCCAGCGACTGCAGGGTGAGCCGCAGCTCGGTGCCCAGACCCCCCAGGCCGAACACCCCCAGCAGCGTGGCGCTGCGCAGGGCGCATTCCAGCCGGTAGCCGCCGTAGCTGAGCACCTGGGGCAGCAGCGCCGGCCCCAGGGCGGTGAGCAGGGCCGCCGGCGCCGGCACCCCCGCCGCTTCCAGGGCCTCCACCCTGGCGGTCGGCAGGGCGTCGAGCTGGTCGCTCAGCACCCGCGCCACCAGGGCGGCGAAGGGAATGGCGATCGCCAGCACCGCCACCGCCGGCTTCAAGCCCACCAGCTGCAGCAGGATCAGGCCCCAGAGCAGCTCGTGGATCGAGCGCGGCAGGGCCAGCAGCCGCCGGATCAGCTGCGCCGGCCACAGCCGGCCGCTGCAGCGCTGCCACACCAGCCGCGAACTGGCCAGCCCGAGAACCAGGCCCAGGGCCAGGCTCAGGGCCCAGCCCAGCAGGGCCATGCCCACAGTCACCCCCAGACCGCGCACGGCCGAGCCGAGCACCAGCGGATCCAGCGAGGGCCTCAGCGCCGCCAGGCCGAACTGTGCCAGCAGGCTCCAGCCGCCGCCGTGGCTGAGCCCGGGCAGCAGCACCAGCAGCGGCAGCAGCACCAGGGCCGGCAGCAGCACCCACAAGGGCGCCGCTGGCCGCCACCAGCCGCTGAACGCCCCCCCGGCGCGCTGGCCGGCCCCGACCGTGCTCATGGCAGCGCGGCGCCGTAGAGATCCGCCAGCACGGCGGTCGTCACCGCCTGCCGCGGCAGGTCGAACCGCATCCGTCCCTGCCGCAGCCCCAGCACGCGGTCGAAGCCGGCCAGCAGGTCGGGCCGGTGCAGGCTGAGCAGCAGAGCGCGGGGGGCACGGCCCTCCTGCAGCAGCAGCTCCAGCAACTCGCCGGCCAGCCGGGGATCGAGGCTGGCCAGGGGCTCATCGGCCAGCAGCAGCATGGGTTCCTGGCGCAGCAGCCGGCCCAGGGCCACCCGCTGACGCTGGCCCCCGGAGAGGGCCGACACGGGTTGATCCAGCAGGGCCGGATCCAGGTCCAGCCGCCGCAGCACGGCGGCGCAGGCGCCCGACTCCAGCGGCAGCAGCAGGTTGAGCAGCGCCCGGGGCCAGCCCCACTGCCCCAGCCGGCCGGCGTTGAGGTTCTGCTGCACGCTCAGTTCCTCGATCAGGCGCAGGTCCTGCCAGAGGGTGCCGATGCGGCTCTGCTGCAGGCGCCGGGCCCGCCGCGACCGGGCCCTTTCGCGGCCCTGCCAGCGCAGCCGGCCCCGGTGCGGGGCGATCAGGCCATTGGCCACCGCCAGCAGGGTGCTCTTGCCGGCGCCGCTCGGCCCCAGCAGCGCCACCCGCTCACCGGCCTCCAGCCGCAGGCACACCCCGTCCAGCCGGGGCCGGCTGCGGCCGGCCACCTCGATCGCCTCCAGCTCCAGCACCGCCGTCATCAGCGGATCTTGCCCACCTGGCGCCCCACCGCCTCGATGGCCGCGTACTTGGCATTGCTGGCAGGCACGAAGCTGTCGGCACCGAACAGCTCCAGGATCTGGGCCTGGCGTGGATCGGAGCGGTCGAGGCCGGTGAAGGCCTGCTCCAGCCGTCCGGTGAAGCCCTCGCCGTAGGCCTCGTCGAGGCCGGGCTGCACCACCCAGGTGTAGTTGGCGTAGCCGGGGGTGCGCCAGAGCTCCACCACCTTCGTGGTGTCCACCTTGCCCTCCTCGATCCGGCTGCGCCACACCTGCTCGTTCACCACTCCGGCGTCATAGGCGCCGCTCTGCACCAGGGCGATCAGGGTGTCGTGGCTGCCGCTGAAGCCCGGGCTGCCGCCGGCGAAGTCGTCCAGCTGCACGCCCGCCTGGTCGAGGAAGTACTGGGGCATCAGCCGGCCGGAGGTGGAACTCTGCGAGCCGAAGGTGAAGCGTTTGCCCTTGAGCTGCTGCAGGTCGCTCTGGGCGCTGAAGGGCTTGAGGCCGCTGCCGGGGTTGGCGATGAACACGCTGTGGAAGGAGCGGTCGATGTCGCGCTGGGCCAGGGCGCGGGCGCCCGGTTTCTGCAGCCGGGCCTGCACGCCGGTGAGGCCGCCGAACCACACCAGATCCAGGTCGCCGGTGCGGAAGGCGCTCACGGCGGCGGTGTAGTCGGTGACGGGCACGAACTGCACGGGCACCTTCAGCTGCTCGCTCAGCTCATCGGCCACCAGGCCGTAGAGGCGGTTCAGTTTCTCGGGGTTCTGATCGGGGATGGCGCCCATGCGCAGCAGGCGTTTCTCGTTGGGCCGCGTGGCCTCGCCGGCGCTGAGCTGGGGCGCCGCGGCGGAGTCGGGACGGGGGGAACAGGCCGTTGGCAGCAGGCCGATCAGCAGCAGGCCGGCGAGCGCAACGGCCCAGCGTTCTCGGGTGGTCAAGGGTCGAAGAGGGGATGACGACCCGACGATCCTGCCCGCTGTGCCCCCCTAGAGGCTGCTGAGGAACTGCCGCAGCCGCGCCAGTCCGTCCTCGATGGTGGCCGGCGAGGCGGCGCAGGAGAGGCGGATGCAGTGGTCGTTGCCGAAGGCCACCCCGGGCACCACCGCCAGCCCCACCTCATCAAGCAGGCGGTTGCAGAGCTGCATCGAGTCGAGTCTGCTGTGGCTGAGATCGGGGAAGGCATAGAAGGCCCCCTCCGGCGGCTGCAGGGTGATGCCGTCGATGGCCCGCAGGCCATCGCTGAGCAGGGCACGGCGGCGGTTGAACTCCTGCGCCATCGCCTGCACGTGGTCGCGCGGTCCGGTCACAGCCGCCAGAGCTCCGTACTGCGCGAAGCTGCACACATTGCTGGTGCTCTGGCTCTGCAGGGCCGCCGCGGCCTGGATCACCGGCTGGGGCCCCACCAGCCAGCCGACCCGCCAGCCGGTCATCGCCCAGCCCTTGGCGCAGCCGTTGACGATGAACACCCGATCGGCCAGGTCCGGCGCCAGACCGGCGAGGCTGTGGTGCTGATGGGCGGGGTCCACCAGGAATTCGTAGATCTCGTCACACACCACCGCCACCTGGGGATGGCGGCGCAGCACCGCCGCGATCGCCTCCAGCTCACTGCGGCTGAGCACGGCGCCGGTGGGGTTGCCGGGGCTGTTCAGCACCAGCAGCCTGCTGGCGGGAGTGATGGCTGCTTCGATCTGCTCGGCGCTGAGGCGGAAGCCCTGCCCGGAACTGCTCGCCAGCTCCACCACGGTGGCACCGGCCAGCCGGGCGATCTCCGGGTAGCTCAGCCAGTAGGGAGCGGGCAGCAGCACCTCGTCGCCGCTCTGCAGCAGCACCTGGAAGAGGTTGTACAGCGCCTGCTTGCCGCCGTTGGTCACCAGCACCTCGCCGGCGCGGGTGGCACGACCGTTCTCGCGGCTCGTCTTGGCGGCGATCGCCTCCCGCAGGGCCGGCTCGCCGGCGGCGGGGCCGTAGCGGGTGTGGCCGGCGGCGAGGGCCTCGGCAGCAGCCCGGCGGATGAACTCCGGTGTCTCGAAGTCGGGCTCGCCGGCGCTGAGGCTGCAGATGTCATGGCCGTCGGCCTTGAGCTGCTTCGCCCTGGCGGCGATCTCCAGGGTGAGGGAGGGCCGCAGGGCTCTGGCTCTGGCGCTCAGCCGCTCGCTCGGGCTGATGGGGAGCGCCGGCCGGGGAGCGGGCATCGTGGGTGCGGGTGACGGTGAGACCGTGGCCTGGATGATCTGCGCATCGGGCCGGGTCGCAGCGGAGATGGGCATCCCGGAGGTCGGCATCGGCGGCGGTGCCGGCTGCGGGAGCGCGCGGCATGGGCGTCTGGACATCCTGACGCACCTCCAGGCCGCTTACCCAGGGATCTGGCCAGGGCCATTCACACTTCGTACAGCCCCCCAGGCCAGCGCTCACGGCAGGATGGCCGCCATGGAAGCTGCCTCCGACCCAGGGCCGCCCGCACTTCGGCAGATCAGCCTGTTCCAGGGCCATGCCCCTGAGGTCGCGCCAGCGCCCGAGGCCATGGCGATGGACATGGCGATGGACATGGCCACCAGCCTCGAACGCCTTGACGCCGCCTGCCGCCAGTGTCACCGCTGCGGTCTGGCCGCTGGCCGCCAGCAGGTGGTGGTGAGCCGCGGCAACCCCGCCGCCAGGCTGATGGTGATCGGCGAGGCCCCCGGCGCCCAGGAGGATGCCAGCGGCCAGCCCTTCGTGGGCCGGGCCGGCCAGCTGCTCGATCAGATGCTCGCCAGCGTGGGCATCGCGTCCAACCGCGAGGCCTTCATCTGCAATGTGGTGAAGTGCCGCCCGCCCGGCAACCGCAAGCCAGCGGCGCTGGAGATCGCCGCCTGCAGGCCCTGGCTGGAGCAGCAGATCCGCCTGGTCGACCCGGCCGTGATCCTGCTCGCCGGGGCCTCCGCCCTCGAGGGGGTGCTCGGGATCAAGGGCGGCATCACCCGCCTGCGCGGCCAGTGGCGCCAGGGGCAGGGAGACCCCCTGGCGGGCCGCTGGCTGATGCCGCTGCTGCATCCCTCCTATCTGCTGCGCAATCCCTCCCGCGAGCAGGGCAGCCCCAAGTGGCTCACCTGGCACGATCTGCAGGATGTGCGCCGGCGTCTCGACCAGCTGCAATCCGCCAGCTGATCTGCTCCTGTGACAGCCTTGGCGCCAATGTCTCAGGCACCTCCCGCCATGACCGGCACCCTGGCCCGTCCCCAGCATTCCGGCGCCTCCCCCATGGGCGAGATCCCCGGGTTCGACGCCAGCAACCCCCGCTACGACACCCTGATCCGCCGCCGCAAGACCCGCAGCGTGCGGGTGGGCGACGTGTGGGTGGGCAGCGAGCACCCGGTGGTGGTGCAGTCGATGATCAACGAGGACACCCTCGACATCGCCGGCGCCACGGCCGGCATCCGCCGCCTGCATGAGGCCGGCTGCGAGATCGTGCGGCTCACGGTGCCGAGCCTGGCCCATGCCAGGGCGGTGAAGGAGATCCGCCAGCGCCTCGAAGACACCTACCAGCCGGTGCCCCTGGTGGCCGATGTGCACCACAACGGCATGAAGATCGCCCTGGAGGTGGCCCAGCACGTCGACAAGGTGCGCATCAACCCGGGCCTCTACGTGTTCGACAAGCCCGATCCCCACCGCACCGAATTCAGCCCCGAGGAGGTGGCGGCGATCGGCGAGCGCATCCAGGCCACGCTCGAACCGCTGGTGAGCCTGCTCAAGGAGCAGGACAAGGGCCTGCGCATCGGCGTGAACCATGGATCGCTGGCCGAGCGGATGCTGTTCACCTACGGCGATACGCCCCTGGGGATGGTGGAGAGCGCCATGGAATTCATCCACATCTGCGATCGCCTCGACTTCCACAACATCGTGGTGTCGATGAAGGCCTCGCGGGCGCCGGTGATGCTGGCCGCCTACCGGATGATGGCCGACCGCATGGACGCAGGCGGCTTCCACTACCCCCTGCACCTGGGCGTCACCGAAGCGGGCGACGGCGACTACGGCCGCATCAAGAGCACCGCCGGCATCGCCACCCTGCTGGCCGAGGGCCTCGGCGACACGATCCGGGTGTCGCTCACCGAGGCGCCGGAGAAGGAGATTCCTGTGTGCTATTCGATCCTGCAGGCCCTGGGCCTCAGGAAGACGATGGTGGAGTACGTGGCCTGCCCCAGCTGCGGCCGCACCCTGTTCAACCTGGAGGAGGTGCTGCACGTGGTGCGCAACGCCACGGCCCACCTCACGGGTCTGGACATCGCCGTGATGGGCTGCATCGTCAACGGTCCCGGCGAGATGGCCGACGCCGACTACGGCTACGTGGGCAAGACCCCGGGCACCATCTCCCTCTACCGCGGCCGCGAGGAGATCCGCCGGGTGCCGGAGGCCGAGGGGGTGGAGGCCCTGATCGCCCTGATCAAGGAGGACGGCCGCTGGGTGGATCCCTGAAGGCCGCCATCAGGGTTCCCTTTCCAGACCGGTCACCCCTGCATGGATGCACCGCTCGGCGGCGCTAGCTTGATCAAGGTGACTCGGGCCCTGTGAGGTTCACAGCAATGACCAGCATGCGCACTGGCCTTGTGGTTGTGGTTGGCCTGGGCGCCTGCGCGGCCACCGCCGTGATGGCCAGAGAAGCGGTGAGCCCCTCCTCGGGCAATCCCCGCATCCTCGAGAGCCCCAAGGAGGTGATCGATCAGACCTGGCAGATCGTCTTCCGCGACTACCTCGACATCAACGGCCAGTACACCGCCGAGGAGTGGCGGGAACTGCGCCGTGAGGTGCTGGCCCGCAGCTACGCCACGCCCAAGGACGCCCATGAGGCGATCCGCGGCATGCTCGCCACCCTTGACGACCCCTACACCCGCTTCCTCGATCCGCGGGAGTTCAAGGAGATGCAGATCGACACCTCCGGGGAACTCTCCGGGGTGGGGATCCAGCTCAGCCTCGACAAGGACACCAAGGAACTGGTGGTGGTGGCCCCGATCAAAGGGTCGCCGGCCTCCCGCGCCGGGGTGCTGCCCAAGGATGTGATCACCGCCATCGATGGCCAGTCCACCGAGGGGATGAGCACCGAGGACGCGGTGAAACTGATCCGCGGCAAGGCCGGCAGCACCGTGACCCTCACCCTGCGGCGCAGCGGCCAGAGCCTCGAGGTGCCCCTCACCCGCGACCGCATCGAGCTGCACGCGGTGGACCACCAGATCAACGTGACGCCGGACGGCGCCCGGGTGGGCTACATCCGCCTCAAGCAGTTCAACGCCAATGCCACCAAGGACATGCGGGCGGCACTGCGGGAGCTGGAGAAAGAGGGTGTGGAGGGCTACGTGCTCGACCTGCGCAGCAATCCCGGCGGCCTGCTGATGGCCAGCGTGGAGATCGCCAGGCAGCTGCTCAACGAGGGCACGATCGTCTCCACCCAGACCCGTCGAGGCATCGTTGACGTGCAGCGTGCCAAGGGCCGCGCGCTCACCGACAGGCCGCTGGTGGTGCTGGTGAACGAGGGTTCGGCCAGTGCCAGCGAGATCCTCTCCGGCGCTCTGCAGGACAACAAGCGGGCCGTGCTGGTGGGCCAGAAGACCTTCGGCAAGGGGCTGGTGCAGTCGGTGCGCAGCCTTTCCGATGGCAGCGGCATGACCGTGACGATCGCCCGCTACCTCACCCCCAGCGGCCGGGACATCAACAAGCACGGCATCGAGCCCGACGTAGCGGTGCAGATGAGTGAGCAGGAAGCCCAGCGCCTTCAGCTCGAGGACATCGGCACCCGCCGCGACAGCCAGTACCGGGTGGCGGAGTCCACTCTGGTGAAGGCCCTGCAGACCGCCAGCCGCTCGCAGAGCACCTTCAAGCCCGGCAGCGCCAACCTGCCCGCGGCTCTGCCCACCGCCGAAGCCGTCTCACCGCGCTGAGCGCTCCCGACCCCGTTGCCGTGCTGACGATGGCCTGCCGTGGCTGAGCCGACTGGCACCGATGTCCCCGAACTGAACCAGGGGGAGGCCAACGGCTCGATCTGGAGCCTCAAGCCCTGGTGGTGCCAGCCCTGGAGCATTGTGCTGACCGGGATGGTTGTGATCGCCGCCAGCTGGATGCTGCTGCAGCGCTGGTGGATCAGCGCACCGGCGGCAATGGCCGTGCTGTTGTGGTGGTGGCTGTTCCTGGTGGTCGCTCCCGCCCAGTTCCGCAGCGGTGCCAACCTGGAGTGAGGAAGCCGTCAGCTCCGATCAGGCCACGGGCTGCATCAGGCCGCCGCCCGGGCCGGAATCGTCATCGTCGTTGCGGCTGTCGCCCTGAAGCAGGGCGAACAGTGCCAGGGCCAGCACGCTGACCATGGTGGACACCAGCTGCAGACCCACTGCGGAGTTGCGGCCCACCTCGATCAGCTCACCCATGCCCTTCTCCCTGCCCGCTTTACGAAAGTTCGTGAAATTGTAACGAACATTTGCTGGCCCTGGGCTCACACCGCCAGCACGGCCTCGTCACGCTGGCGCTGCCGCTCACGCTGCTGGGCCTCGCTGAGGCCATCGGCGCCAGGGATCTGGGCGGCCATGTGCTCCAGCCAGCTCTTCAGGTCCTCCAGCTGCCGGTCCATGGGCAACACCCCCAGGCCCCTAGCCAGCACCCTGGCGGTGCTGCCCGTTCCCCCCTGGTACACCAGCCGGCCATGGAGATGCTGGGGCAGCCCCTGGCGCAGCAGCCGGAAGGCCGGTTCCTCCATCGGCGTCTCCAGCACGATGTTGGGCTTCTCCGCCCGGATGCGGCTGAAGCCGCAGCGCCGCGCCAGCAGCTTCAGCTCCATCAGCTGCAGCAGGGCGTTCACCGGGGCGGGGATGGCGCCGTAGCGATCCACCCAGCCGGCCGCCAGTTCCAGCAACGTCTCCCTGCCGCTGCAGCTGGCGGCGGCGCGGTAGGCGGCGATCTTCTCGTCGTTGTCGGTGATCCAGTCGCCCGGAATGAAGGCGGTGATCGGCAGGTCGATCTGGGTGTCTTCCACCTGGGGAATGTCCTGGCCCTGGATCTCGGCCAGACACTCCTGCAGCATCTCCATGTAGAGGTCGAAGCCGATCACCTCCATCTGGCCGCTCTGCTCCACCCCCAGCAGGTTGCCCACGCCGCGGATCTCCATGTCGCGCATGGCCAGCTGGTAGCCGCTGCCCAGCTGGGCGAACTCCTGGATGGCCCGCAGCCGCTTCCGCGCCGCCTCGCTCAATGCGGCATCACCGGGATAGAAGAGCCAGGCATGGGCCTGCACGCCGCTGCGGCCCACCCGGCCGCGCAGCTGATAGAGCTGGGCCAGGCCGAACCTGTGGGCGTCCTCGATCAGGATCGTGTTCACCCGGGGAATGTCGAGGCCGCTCTCCACGATCGTGGTGCAGAGCATCAGATCGGCCTCACCGGCGTTGAAGGCCACCATGGCGCTCTCCAGTTCCCCCTCGGCCATCTGGCCATGGGCCACCAGCAGCCGCAGGCCCGGCAGCATCTGGCGCAACCCCTCGGCCACCTCCTCGATGCCCTCCACCCGCGGCACCACGTAGAAGATCTGGCCGCCGCGGTCGAGCTCCTGGCGGATGGCGCTGCGCACCGCCTCCTCATCGAGGCCGGCCAGGTGGGTCTTGATCGGCCGCCGCAGGGGCGGCGGGGTGGTGATCAGGCTCATCTCCCGCACTCCGGAGAGGCTCATGTAGAGCGTGCGGGGGATCGGCGTGGCGCTGAGGGTGAGCACGTCCACGTCCTTGCGCAGCGCCTTGATCTTCTCCTTCTGGTTCACGCCGAAACGCTGTTCCTCGTCCACCACCAGAAGCCCCAGCTGCTTGAAGGTGGTGCTCTTGCCCAGCAGTTGGTGGGTGCCCACCACCACATCCACCGTGCCGCCCGCCAGGCCCTCCTGGATCTGCTTGCGCTCGGCGCTGGTGCGGAAGCGATTCAGCAGGCTCACCTTCACCGGGTAGGGGGCGAACCGTTCGCTCAGGGAGCGCCAGTGCTGCTGGGCCAGCACGGTGGTGGGGGCCAGCATCGCCACCTGGCGGCCCGCAGTGACGGCCTTGAAGATCGCCCGGATCGCCACTTCGGTCTTGCCGAAGCCCACGTCGCCGCACACCAGCCGGTCCATCGGCTCGGGCTTCTCCATGTCGCGCTTCACATCGGCGATCGCCTTCACCTGGTCGGGGGTGGGGTCGTAGGGGAAGGAGTCCTCCAGTTCGCCCTGCCAGGGGCCGTCGGCGGGGAAGGCGAAGCCCGCGGCCTTGAGCCGCTCGGCGTAGAGCTTCACCAGATCGAGCGCCACCTTGCGGATGGCCTTGCGGGCCCGCTCCTTGGCTTTGGTCCAGGCCGTGCCGCCCATGCGGTTGAGCTGGGGCGGACTCTCGCTGGTGGCGCGGTAGCGGCCCAGGCTGCCCAGCTGGTCGGCGGCCACCCGCAGCAGGCCGTCGGCGTACTGCACCGCGAGGTAGTCGCGCTCCTCGCCGCCGATGGCCAGCTTCTCCAGCCGCAGAAAGCGGCCGATGCCGTGGTTGCGGTGCACCACGAAGTCGCCCGGCTGCATCTTGCCGGGATCCACCGTGCGGCTCGCGGCCTTGCGGCGGCGGCGCACATAGCCGCTGGCGGCCAGGGCGTGCTGGCCGAAGAACTCCCGGTCGCTGATCAGCACCAGCTTCCAGGCGGGCAGCTGCAGGCCCTCCAGCTCGGCCGTGCCGCGGAGTTTGAGCGCCACCGGCGTGTTCTGCTCGATCAGGCGCTCGATCGCCGGCTGGTCGCCCGGGTTGGGCACGAAGCGGGTGATGCAGTCGTGCTCCTCCAGCAGGGCCACCGCCCGCGACGGCTGGGCCGAGAGCAGCCACACCCGCGCCTTCTCCTGCTGGAAGCCCTTGATCAGCGCCGCCAGCTTGCCGAAGGCATTGGGGTGGGCCGGCACCGAGCGGGAGGCCAGATCGAAGCTGTTGGCGTGCCCATCGCTCTCGTGCAGCTCGGCCAGATCGAAGCCGGCGAAGGCCTGGGCCTGGGCCTGCGCCAGGGCCTGCTCAGGCGGGCGGTGCAGCACCGCCGGCAGCGGCCCGCCCAGCTCCCGCTCCACCTCGGCGTGGTGCTCCTCGGCGTGCTCGAACCACTGCTGGCCATGGGCCAGGCACTGGCGCCGTTCGTCCACGGCGACCAGGGTGCCTTCCGGCAGGTAGTCGAGCAGGGAGGCGGGCTGCTGCCAGGCCAGGCCCAGCAACCGCCGCAGGCCCGGGGGGGTGCCGCCCTCCAGCAGCTGCTCCAGGGCCTCAGGGGCCAGCAGCTGCTCCAGCTCAGCCGGCATCGACTCCCGCAGGGCCTCGGCGATCAGCGGCGTGTAGCCGGTGGGGGTGAGGCGCGCCACCTCGGTGGTGTCGAGGGAGCGCTGGCTGGCAGGATCGAACTCCCTGAGCTTGTCCAGTTCCTCGCCGAAGAACTCCAGCCGCACCGGCAGCTCGGCGCTCACCGGGAACACATCCACGATGTCGCCGCGGCGGCTCCAGGTGCCCTCCTGCTCGATCGTGGGCACCCGCTCATAGCCGAGCTGGGCCAGGGTGGCGGCGAGCTGCTCCAGGGGGATGGTCTGGCCCCTGCGCAGGCTGATGCAGTGGGCCTCGAGGGCGGCTGGGGGGGGCAGGTGGGGCTGCAGGGCCCGCTCGGTGGCCACGATCGCCAGGCCCGCAGCGGTGCCCCCCTGCTCGCCGCTTCCGCTCTCGCGGCGATCACTGTCGAGCAGCTCGCTGAGCACCTGCAGCTGGCCCCAGATGATTTCGCTGGTGGGATCGAAGGGCTCGTAGGGACTGCCCTCGCTGGTGGGATAGAGCTGACAGCTGCGCCAGCCCATCAGCTCCAGCAGGGCCGCCCAGCGGCCCGCCTCCTCCAGGGTGGGCACCACCACCAGCAGCGGCTGCGGCCCGGCCAGGCCCGCCAGGGCGCTGCTGATCAGGGCCCGCGCCGCCCGGCCGGCGCCGCTGAGCCTGAGCCGCTGCGGCCGGTGGGTGCGCTCCAGCACCTCCGCTGTGAGGGGCGCCTGCTGCAGCTGGCGCACCAGCGGGGAGAGGGGCATGGGGAAGGCGTTGTGCAGCCCCTGATCTTCGCAACCACCCCCCGCCGCTGGCGGCGTCTGCCGCCCGCCGCCGCCACAATGGACCCGTGGCCCGCTACCACTGTCCCCACTGCCGCCGCCGGCCGCTGGCGATCCGCCGCAGCAGCGCTGGGGACTGGAGCTGCCAGCACTGCGGCGGGCCTGTGCAGCGTCAGGTGCCGGCGGGTCCCTTGCTGCTGATGGGCCTGCCCCTGGGAGCCGGACTGCTGCTGGCCCTGGGGTTCGGCCTCACCGCTCTGCCCCAGGGGGGCAGTCCTCTGCAGCCCATCAGCGGCCTTCAGCTGCCGGCCCTGGACGACCTCGGGCTGGCCCTCGATCCCCCTGCCCCGCTGGCCGCCCTGGTGCCGCCGCCCCCGCCGGCCGGCCTGGAGGGCATCGCCAAGGCGGCCCTGATGGACCGCCTGGCCCGGGCCGACGCCGCCTGGATCCCCAGAGCCGAGCGGCTCGCCGATGGCCGCACCCGCTACCACTACAAGCGCCGCAGCGGCGACCCCCAGCTTTCGGTGGCGGAGCTCCGCTCCCTGATCCGCAACCCCCCCAGCTTCGGGCAGGAGCGTCAGGCCATCGACGAGCTGCTGGGGGTGCTCGGCCAGGTGGGGGTGCGGGTCCAGCTCAGCCCCCCGCACCGCCCCGGCGCCGCCGGCGAGTGGGATCCGCGGGCCCGCAGCCTGCGCATCCAGCCCGAGGTGGCGGACAGCGGCAGTGTGGAGTTCTTCCAGGTGCTCAACCATGAGGCCATGCACGTGGCCCAGAGCTGCCGCAACGGCCACCTGCGCGCCACGCCCCGGCCCCTGGGCATCAGCGAGCGGGTGCCGGCAGCCCTGGAGCCCGTGCTCGACGAGCCCCTCTACAGCCAGGCAACAGCCCTGGAGCGCCAGCTGGAGAGGGAGGCCTATGCCAACCAGCGGCAGCTTGGGCTGGGGGCCGAGCTGGTGCGCAACCACTGCCGCGCCTCCGATGCTCAGCCCTCAGCCGCCGCTGCCGGTTGAGGGCAACGCCACCGTGGTGGGGTTGATCAGTGCCTCCTCCAGCAGCATGTTGAACTGCAGCAGCTGGCTGTCGCTGAGCAGCTGGCGGCTGGCCGCTGCGAAGTGCTGCTCGAGGAAGCGACGCCCCCGGGAGGCGTTCCAGCCCAGCTGGGCCAGCAGCTGGTCGCTCTGGGCGAGCAGCTCGGTGCGGCGCAGGGGAACCGGGGCCTGGGCGGGATCGCTGCCGGCGGCCAGAGCCTGCAGCGCCTTGAGGTACGCCATCAGGTCAGCGAAGGTGGTGATTCTGGCCCTGCTCGGATGTGCGAAGGCCCGGTGCAGATAGGTGGCCTCCTGCTCGCGCTGCCAGCCGATCCGCTGCAGCTGCAGGTCGATCTGGGCCAGTTCTCCGCTCCAGTCCTCAGGATCGGCAGGGGGCTCCTCCGCCGCCGCTGTCCCAGCCGCGGCCGCTGGCGTTGCCGTGGTCTCAGGCGCAGGCCCGTGCGGCAGAACCGGCGCTGCAGCCGCCGCCTGCCCCTCCGGCCTGGCCGCCGGCTGGGGGCTTGATGGCGTTGGGGGCTGCGACGGGGCCAGCTGCTGCTGCAGCCGTTGCCGGGCCCGATCCTCGGCGGCTTCCGCCGTGGGCCCCTCCCCCAGGGCACTGGCCACCGCGAGCCCGTCGCGCTGGGCGCTCACCTCCACCACCCGGGTGCCGGGCTCTGCATGCACCAGCCGCACCAGAACCTGCATCGATCAGCGCCCGCGGACGCCCCAGTCAAGCTCCCTCCCTAGAGTTATGTCCCCCACTGCAGACAATGGAAGCCGGCACGATCGAGTCGCTCACGCCCGTGCTGGAGGCGGCGGATCAGTGGAGCGAAATCCTGCTGCTGCTGCCGCTGCTGGTGGCCCTCGAGGCGGTGCTCTCCGCCGACAACGCCATCGCCCTGGCGGCCATCTCCCGCCGTCTTCACGACCGCGCCCGCCAGGAGATGGCCCTCAACCTGGGGCTGCTGCTGGCCCTTGTGTTCCGCATCGGCCTGATCCTGGCGGCCCGCTGGGTGCTCAACTTCTGGCCCCTGCAGCTGGCGGCCTCCGCCTATCTGCTCTGGCTCTGCGGCCGCCACCTGGCGCTGATGTCTGCCGGCAGGGAAGAGGGACTGGAGGCCGATGCCTCCCCGGCCGACGCCGCCCGCCCCCACCCGGCCGGCCACGCCGGCGAGCACCTCAGTGCGGGCCTGGGCGGTGTGATCGCCACCCTGGCGCTCACCGACCTGGCCTTCTCTCTCGACAGCGTCGCCGCCGCCGTGGCGGTGAGTGACCGCATCGGGCTGGTGATTGCCGGCGGGGTGATCGGCGTGATCGCCCTGCGGCTCACGGCGGAGCTGTTCATCCGCTGGCTGGAGGTCTTCCGGCACCTGGAGACCGCCGGCTACCTGGCCGTGGGCCTGGTGGGCCTGCGTCTGCTGCTGCGCCTGGTGCTGCCCGATCTGGTGCCGCCCGAATGGCTGCTGCTGGCAGCGGTGGCGGCGGTCTTCCTGTGGGGGTTCTCCGCCCGCCAGCTGCCGGCTGCAACCGTGAGCATCCCCCCGCTGGAAGCCGACTGAGGGGCCTGGCGATGCGGGTGGAGCTGCGCGAGATCGGAACTGACCAGCTGCTCGATGCCCTCGATGTGGAGACCCTCGGCGAGGTGCCCCAGCCCGGCCGCTGGCTGGAGTGCGGACTGCGCAGCTTCCTGGTGCTGCAGTGCCGCCACCGCTACAGGCTGCGCAGCGGCCGCTACGAGCTGGCGGCGGTGGCGCTGCAGGTGAAGCTGCAGCGCCGTCCCCGGGATGCCCGCCGCTGGGGCGGCGGCTGGGTGATCGGCGATCCTGACTGCCGCTTCAACGCCCGCAGCCCTCTGCTGCGCTGTGCCGTGCTGCCCGAAGGGCCCTGCGAGCGCTGCAGCCACTTCTCGCCGGGCGGCGGGGTGGCGGGCTGATGCCGGTCGCACCCACGCCTGAGCCAGCGATCCCCAGTGTCGCCCTGCGCTGGCCTCAGGCCAGGCGACCGCCAGCCCTGCCCCGCGGGCACCATCGCGCCAGGCCCCCCACTTCGCCCGGCTCGGGCTCGATCTTTCCGGCTGTCACCCCGGCACCCTCAGCCTGCGACTGCCCGGCTGCCGCTGGCGGCTGCAGCAGTCCCCCTGGCATGGTCAGCGCTTGCGCCGGCCCGTGCAGCCATCCTGCCGCAGGCGGCCCCGACCCTGCTCCGCTGGCTGGTTTCCCAGAGCTGCGGCGATGGGCTTGAACTCGATCACGCTGAACTGCAGGAGGTGCTGAACACCGCCCGGAAGCTCTGCCACGAGGGGTGACCCTCCCGCAAGGGGCCCGTAGGGTGATGCGAACCCTGCGTGGCGTTTCCCATCTCCAGCCTCACCCCCAGCACCCGGCGTCGCCGCAAGCCCCATGGCGAGTGCCAGGTGCCGGCAGCCCGCGCCGAGGTGGATCCTGGCCTCGCGGCCCCCTTTGCCGCGTTGGGCCTGGGCCAGCCGATCGTTCAGGCGGTGGCGGCCAAGGGCTACTGCGAGCCTTCACCGATCCAGCTGCAGTGCATCCCCGCGGTGCTGGAAGGGCGCGATGTGATGGCCGCCGCCCAGACAGGAACCGGCAAGACCGCCGGCTTCACCCTGCCGATGCTGGAGCGGCTGCGCCATGGCCCCCATGCCCGATCGGGCGTGGTGCGGGCCCTGGTGCTGACGCCCACCCGCGAACTGGCCGCCCAGGTTGCCGAGAACGTGGCCGCCTACGGGCGCTACCTCGACCTGCGCAGCGACGTGGTCTTCGGTGGCGTCAAGATCAACCCCCAGATCAACCGCCTGCGCGCCGGCGCCGATGTGCTGGTGGCCACCCCGGGGCGGCTGCTTGACCTGCAGCAGCAGGGCGCCCTCCGCCTCGACCGGGTGGAGGTGCTGGTGCTGGATGAGGCCGACCGCATGCTCGACATGGGCTTCATCCGTGACATCCGCCGGCTGCTGGCCCTGATGCCCGAGCGCCGCCAGAACCTCCTGTTCTCCGCCACCTTCAGCGGACCGATCAAGGCCCTGGCCCACGGCCTGCTGCACCAGCCCGTGCAGCTGCAGGCGACGCCGGAAAACCAGGCCGCTCCCACGGTGGAGCACCTGCTCCATCCCTGCGACATGGCCAGCAAGCCCGACCTGCTCAGCCACCTGATCGCCAGCAATGGCTGGCAGCAGGTGCTGGTGTTCGCCCGCACCAAGCACGGCGCCAACCGCATGGCGGAGAAGCTCAGCGAAGCGGGCATGGCCGCTGCGGCGATCCACGGGAACAAGAGCCAGGGGGCCCGCACCCGTGCTCTCTCCGGGTTCAAGGGCGGCGAGCTGCGGGTGCTGGTGGCCACCGACCTGGCCGCCCGCGGCATCGACATCCACCAGTTGCCGCATGTGGTCAACCTCGATCTGCCCAACCAGGCCGAGGACTACGTGCACCGCATCGGCCGCACCGGCCGGGCTGGCCACCCCGGCCACGCGATCTCGCTGGTGGCGGCCGAGGAGCATGAGCTGCTGCGGGCCATTGAGCGGCTGCTGGGCAGCCGCTTGCCGCGCCAGGAGGTGCCGGGCTTCGAACCCACGGTGCTCTCGGCGCCCCCCCTCGATCTCAGCGGCGGCCGGAGCCGGGGTGGGCGCAGTGCGGGTGGTGGGAGCCGGGGGAGGCGGCCGGCAAACAGCAACAACCGACACAACCGCAACCGCTGACCTCCGCTCGGATGGGCCCACTGACGCGCCATGCCAGCGCGCCCCTCCAGCCTCTGAGTACCCCATGCCCTACGAGCCCGGATCACCGCAGTGCCGCGTGCTGATCGACTGCAAGAGCCAGATCGAGTCCATGCTGCTCGTGCTCGGCCGCATCGAGGACAGCGGGCCGGTGCGTGAGCAACTGCGCGCCGTTCACCAGCAACTCGAGGACCTGCACGGTCGCTACCGCCGTTCCGCGGCCTCCCGGGACAGCGACCAGCCGGCCGAGCCTGCCATCTCCTGACAGACGGCGTAGGCGCCGGCCAGGGTGGCAGCCGGGCGCGCGGGCTTGTCGGTTCCGGCCCCGCAGACGGCATAGAGGCCGTTGGTCTGGCGATAGATGCGGCAGCCGTCAGCGGTCTCGGCCACGTAGGAGAGGCCCGCCTGCCGATGCTGCCGCGCCCGCAGCTCAGGGCTCAGCTGGACCGCTGAGCCGCGCTCGGCGACGCTGCTGCCCATGTCCGTGCCGCTGCCAAGGCCCGTGTTGACACCGAGGATCGAGGTGGTCTTGGCCATGGCCTGTGTGCGGTAAGCCCCTGCGATCCCTGTTTACCCCTGCCGGGCGCCGCTTGCAGCGTGCGGATCTGCTGACAACACAGATTGAGATGTGTCCCCCAGGCGGTCGCCCGGCCGCGGCTGCAGTTGCTGCAGCAGGGCCGTACCGGAACAGGCCGCGCGGCCGGCCAGCTGAGCCTCGCGCAACAGCAGCGGGCAGCCAGCGGTGGACACGACCACCCCCAACCCGGGCTCGAGCCCCAGCACGCTGCCGGGGGTTGTGACGGCTTCCGCCGCAGGCCGGAAGCGGTCGCAGAGGGCCGCCGCCTCGGGGCTGAGCTGGTCGGCCAGTCGGCTCACCAGCGGTTCGGTGGCCAGCAGCCGCAGCCGTTGCCCGCCCCAGTCGGTGTGGGCTCCGGGATGCAGTCCCATCACCCGCCGGTGAATGCTCAGGGCTGGCTGCTGCCAGTCGATCCGGAAGTCGTCTTTGGTCAGCAGTCGCGCATGGCTGAGGCCCAGCTCGCCCTGCTGCCGCACCCCCAGCCGTGCCAGCCGATCCGCTTCCTCGCCGGGTCCGGCTGCCTCGATTCGGGGCAGGGCTTCCACCAGCAGCTCGGCGGTGAGGGCCGCCAGGCGCTGGGCGAGCTGGCTGGCGTTCTCCAGCAGCCCCACCGGAATCGCCCGCTCCAGCAGCAGCGGGCCGGTGTCGAGACCCGGCTCCATAGCCATGATCCCTACGCCGCTGTGCCCGTCGCCTGTGATCAGGCTCCACTGGATTGGTGCCGCTCCCCGCCAGCGCGGCAGCAGCGAACCATGGCCGTTCCAGCAGCCCAGCGGCGGCTGGCTCAGCACCTCCGGGGGCAGGATCTGGCCGAAGGCCACCACCACGGAGGCCTCGGCCCCGAGGGCTGACAGACGGCTCTGGGTGTCGGGCTCACGGCGGATGCGCTGCGGCGTGAACACCGGTACGCCCAACTCGATGGCGCGCGCTTTCACGGCACTGGCCATCAGGGCCTTGCCACGGCCGCGCCGCCGGTCCGGCTGGCTCACCACCCCCACCAGCTCATGGCCGGCGGCCGCCAGGGCATCGAGGCTGGGCACGGCGTAGGCCGGCGTACCCCAGAACAGGATCTTCATGGCCCCAGCTTGGGCAATGGCCTGCGCCGTCGCTGCGTCCCCCGCAGCGACCCGGCCGCGCCTCAGGCGTCGCCGGTGATCGTGAGCCCCTCCACCCACACATACGGGCAGAGACCGTCGGGGGTGACCTCGGGCTCTCCCTCGAAGCCCACGATGGCGTTGAGCACCTGGCGGATGTCACCGGCCACGGTGGCGGCCTCCACGGAGCGGGCCTCGCCAGCACGCACCAGCCAGCCGTCGAAGGGCAGCGAAAAGCTGCCCTGGCTGGCCTTCACCCCGGCGTGCAGGGCCGAGAGGGAATCGATCACCACGAGGCCGGCGCCGCTGCTCTGGTCCGCCGCCCGGTGATCGAGCCCCTGCTGGCCGCCACCGCTGCCCGGGGTGGGCCCTACCTCGAACCAGTCGGGGCTCACCGACACCTTGGCCCCCATGCCGGCGTGGCCGGTGGGCTCCACGCCGAAGGCCCGGGCGGTGGCCTCGGAGTGCAGGAAATGGCGCAGCACCCCCCCGTCCATCAGGGCCAGACGGCCCGTGGGAGTGCCTTCGCCGTCGAAGGTCGCCGCGCCGATGTTGCCGGGGTGCAGGCCGTTGTCGTGGATCGACAGGAACGGCACCGCCAGCGCCTGGCCGATGGCATCGCGACCGCTGAGGCTGACGCCGTCCAGCACGGCGCGGGCGTTGAACAGGCTGGAGAAGGCGCCGACCAGGTCCAGGAATGCCTCCGGCGTGAACACGCAGGTGTAGCGGCCGGTGTCGATCGGGGCGTAGTCCAGGTGGCTGATGGTGCGCGCGGCCGCCTCGGCGATGCAGCCGGCCACATCCAGGTCGTCGACGCCGTAGGCCAGCCGCACCGCACCGGCGCTGCGGGGCTTGCGGCCGGCTTCCTCGGCTCGGGCGTAGAGGTAGAGGCTGGCGGTGCTCAGGCGCTGCTGACGGCAGGCGCCGGCACTGTTGAGGTAGAGGCGCTCACTGCGGCGCTGGGCCAGACCGTTGTAGGGCACAGTGCTGATGGCGCCATGGCGCTCGAGCAGTTGGCGCTCGGCGTCCTGCAGGCTGGCCAGCAGCTGCAGGATCGGCCGTGCGGGGCGCAGCGGCTGCTCCAGCTGCGGCAATGGAGCGCTGGCCAGAGGGGAGAAGGCCGGTGCGTCCTCGGGGTTGCCGAAGGCGCTGGCGGCCTGGGCGCCCATCAGGGCCGTTTCCAGTCCAGCGGGGGAGAGGTCGGAGGTGCTGGTCACACCCACCAGCCCCGAGCCGTTCCACACACGCACGGTGATGGCGCTGCGCTGGGCCCCCTTCATCTGCTTGGGTTCGCCCCGGTCCACCTGCACCGAGGTGTCGGTGCTGCAGGAGGCGCCCAGATCCCAGCGCTCGATGCCGTGGCGGCTGGCCAGCTCGGCGAGTCTCTCGCGCAGGGCCGGCGCATCGAGACCGGCGGCGCCGGCAGCGGAGCCAGAGCCGGCAGCGGCGGCCGGGGCGGAGGTCATCGCTGTGGTCGTCATTCTCAGCGCCCTCCCACGGTGATCGCGTCAACCTTGATGTGGGGCTGCCCCACGGTGACGTTGATGCTGCCGCTCACCGAGCCGCAGAAGCCCGCGGCCAGGTCGAGGTCGTTGGCGCACATGGAGATGCGTGGCATCACCTCCTTGGCCTCACCGATCAGGGTGGCTCCCTTCACCGGTTTGGTGAGCGCGCCGTTCTCGATCAGGTAGCCCTCCTCCACGGCGAAGTTGAACTGGCCGGTGGGTCCCACGCTGCCGCCGCCCATCGATTTGCAGTAGAGGCCGCGGTCCACCGACCTGATCAACTCATCGGGGCTGTGGGGGCCGGCGGCGATGAAGGTGTTGCGCATGCGGCTGGCAGCGGCGAAGTTGTGGCTCTGGCGCCTGCCGCTGCCGGTGCGGGCGTGGCCGGTGCGCAGTTCGCCGGCCCGGTCGGAGAGAAAGCGCTGCAGCACGCCGTTCTCGATCAGCACGGTGCGCTGGGCCTCCATGCCCTCGTCGTCCATCGACAGGGAGCCGAAGGCACCGTCGCTGAGACCCTCATCGATCGCCGTCACGGCCGGGTGGGCGATGGGCTCCCCCACCTTGTCGGCGAAGGGGGTGGTGCCCCGCTCCACCTGGGTGGTCTCCAGCAGGTGGCCGCAGGCCTCGTGGAAGATCACGCCGCCGAAGCGGTTGGCCAGCACCGCCGGCATCTGGCCGGCCTGCACGTAGTCGGCGTAGAGCATGGTGCCGGCGCTCTGGCACACCTCCCGGGCGCTGGCCTCGGCATCCCAGTGACGCAGCTGGTCAGGGCGGTCTGAACTGCCGTAGCGGCGGCCGATGCTGGAGCGGTGGTCGCCGTCTGCCGCCAGCACGCTCAGCCCCAGGGACTGGTGCAGGCGCACGTCGCGGGCGAAGGTGCCGTCACTGGCAGCCACCAGCACCTCCTGCCAGTCACGGGCATAGCTGCCACGGCGCACCTGCAGGTGGCGGCCCAGCCGCTCTAGGTGCCGGGTGCCCTCCAGCAGCTTGGCGGTGGCCTCGCCCAGGTCGGGGCAATGGAGCAGCCAGTCGCCCTTGCCGCCGCCGTGGTCGCGCAGCGCCGGCAGGCCCTCGAAGCCGCTGGCTGCCCTGGGGCTGAGCTCCAGGCCGAGCATGCCCAGGGCCTGTTCGAGGGCGGCCATCAGGCCCCCCTCACTGAGGTCGTTGGTGCTCACGAAACCGTCGCGCAGGCCGCGGAACAGTCGCAGGCCGCAGCCGGTGCTGAAGGCCGGGCTGACGCTGGTGATGCCGTCCTGTTCAGCCAGAACCCCGAGGTGATCGGTGCGCTCCAGGAACACCTCCACCAGATCCGCACCGGCGGCCCTGCCGGCGGCCAGCAGGCTTTCCAGCCGGGGCCTCCAGCCAGCGTCGAGCTGCTGCTGCAGGCGGGGCGGAGGGGCGGTGACGACCATCGGGAGGGGAGGCAGTGCGGTGGTCCTAGCAAAAGGGCCCCGGCCGTGGTGGCCGGGGCCCGGGGGGAGGGGCCGCTGACTGGCGGGGACTCAGCGCACGGCGGGCTGGAAGTCCTCGCTGCGGATCGGCTTCATCAGGAACAACGCCGCCATCTGCAGGCCGTTGGCCAGCCAGAGGGGGAGCTTGCGGATGGCCTTGAGCGGGGCTGGGGCGCTGCTCCGGTCAGCGGCACTGAGCTTGGCGTTGGTCTCGACCATCCGCTCCAGCCGCTCCCAGAAGCGGGGGTTGCGCACATCGAGCACCACCGGAAACACCCGGGCCGAGGTTTCGTTGGTCTTGTCGATCACGTACTTGTCGTACTCCCGGGCGTCCAGGCCCAGGGCCTCATAGAACTCCTTGCGGGCGACATCGCGCACGTACATGGTGGCGAAAACCGCCAGCAGGAAGAAGCGGCACCAGAGGCGGGCACGCAGTCCGCGCACGGTGTCGGGCTGGGTCTTCATCAGGGCGTCGAAGAAATCGCCATGGCGGTTCTCGTCCTGGCACCAGTTCTCAAAGAAGTTGAAGATCGGGAAGATCTTGCTCTCGGGGTTCTGCTCCAGGTGCCGGAAGATGGCGATATAGCGCCAGTAGCCGATCTTCTCGCTCAGATAGGTGGCGTAGAAGATGAATTTGGGCTTGAAGAAGGTGTAAGCCTTGTTGGCGGTGAGAAAGCCCAGGTCGAGTTGCAGCCCGAAGTCGCCCATCGCCTTGTTGAGGAAGCCGGCATGACGGGCTTCATCGCGGGCCATGTGGGCAAAACACTCAGCCAGAAGAGGGTTCTTCTGCTTGATGCGGCGGCTGAGCTCCTTGTAGAGCAGAAAGCCGGAGAATTCCGAGGTGCAGCTCTGCTCGAGGAACTCCACGAACACCCGACGTGTTTCCGGGTCAAGTTTCTCGGCGGCACCGTCGAACTCCTCGTTGCGCACGAAGTGATGGCGGTTGTAGTCCTTGCGGAACTCCTCGCAGATGGCCTCGAGTTCGGCTTCGTTGGGCCGCAGATCCATCGCCGCCATGGCGTCGAAATCCGTGGTGTAGAAGCGGGGGGTGAGGATCGCGTCCTTGGCGGGATCCTTGATGGCGGGCGCCCCGGCACTGCCGATGGGCTGGCTGCTGACGCCGGGGGCGTCGGTGGAAGCGACTGCGGAGGGGGGCACCATCGAGGAGCAGCACGGAGCGGTGCTGGCATCGTAAGGGCGCCACACCCCGCAAGGGTGGCTGATGTAAAGCGCCGCTGCAGGCTGCTGCAGCGGCGCTTCAGTTGGGCCCGAGCCACTTCTGGCCGTTGAGCCGCTGCACCAGGCGTGACACCAGCAGCGCCTGGCTCATGCGCTTCTCATCGGAGAGGAAGGGCTCCAGCAGGGACGGTTCCGCCCCCGGCTCGGCCAGGGCCACGGTCTTGGCGGCGTTGATCGTGTCGGCGCTGAAGCAGAGCCAGAAGCGTCGCTCCCCCGGCAGCTCGCCCGCCACCATCCAGCAGCTGCCGCCCACCACAGGCATGCTGCCCTGCTCGAAGCGCAGCTTCGGCTCAGCTCCGCCGTAGGCACGGATTTCACGCGTCAGCGCGGGCAGCAGCGAATCGGGGATGAAGCTGGCGAAGGGGGCGTCCTCCGGAGCCGGTGGCTTGGCCGGTTTCGCCGCTTTCTCGGGAGTCACCGGTTGTTGGGATTTGACCGCGCTCTCGGGCTTGCCTGCCGCCTGCTCGGCCGGTGGGGTGGAAGAGGGGGTGGGATCGCTCACCGGCTTCAGGCCCCGTGCGCCATGGGTGTGGCGACTCTAGTCAGCCCCGGGGGTACTGGGCCAGGGCCTCACCAGTTCTCGCCGAGGGGCGGCGCATCCCAGCCCTGGTCGGCCTCGGAGGGGCGGCTGGTGACTGCCGGGGCAGGGGCGGCGACGGCTGCGCCATGGGCGCTGGCCTGGGCAGGGGCGGCCGGGCGGCGGATCACCCGGTAGGCCACGGCCACCGTGGGCGCGGGATCTCCAGGTTCGCGGCTGGGGCCGGCATCAGGGGCGGCCGAACGTACCGGCGGGGCCGCGGCAGGGGGTGCGGCGGCGGCGGGTGCCGAAGCGGCGGCACGGCGCGGCTCCGGTGGCTCCCCCATGGGCCGGAACACCTGGCGCTGCAGGCTCGGTTCCGGCCCCCGCAGGGCCAGGGCTGTGGCACCGCCGCTGAGCAGGGCCCCGCCGGCGCCGGCCAGCAGCAGCCACACACCCACCGGCAGGGGGGGCGAGGCCCAGATCAGCAGCCGCAGGCGCACCGTCGGCCGCGGATTGGCCGCCCCGACCAGCAGCACCGCCAGCAGCGGCGCCAGCAGGGGAAGCAGCAGCAGGCGGCGCAGCAGGGTCAAGGTTCGGCTTCAACGGCAGCCGGGTCCGAGTCTGCTGGCCCCACCGGCCCCTGCCAACGGCGCAGCGGTCCCAGGTCGTAGCCCAGCAGGTCGAACACCCGGATCACCAGGAAGTCCACCATGTCCTCGATCGTGCGGGGCTGGTGATACCAGGCCGGCACTGGTGGGGCGATGCGCGCTCCGGCTTCGGCCAGGGTGGTGAGGTTGCGCAGGTGCACCAGGTTCCAGGGGGTCTCGCGGGGGCAGATCACCAGCGGCCTGGCTTCCTTGAGGTGCACGTCGGCGGCCCGTTCCACCAGGTCGAGGGCCACGCCGGTGGCGATCCGGCCCACCGTGCCCATCGAAGCGGGCAGGATCACCATGCCGCGGGTGCGGTAGCTGCCGCTGGCGATCGCGGCCGCCTGGTCGTTCCAGCGGTGACAGCGCAACCAGCCGCCGCTGCAGCCGGTGCGCCGGCGCCAGAACTGCTCCTGGGCGCGGGGATCGCCGGGCACCTGCAGCCCCAGCTCGGCCTGCCACACGCCGATCGCCCCGCGGCTGGTCACCAGCTCCACCGCTTCGCCGGCCTGCAGCAGCAGCTGCAGAGCCCGCTGGGCGAGGGGCTGGGCCGACGCCCCGGAGATGGCCAGCACCACCGGTGCGCCCGGGCCCATGGCTTCGGCCGCCCGCACTCAGACTTCGCTCAGCACCGGCACGGCCGCGAAGCTGTCGTTCCCCCGCCCGTGCTCCGTGCCGGCGGCCTGGCGGTCGTCGTCCCGGATCTGCTCGCCCTCGTCGTCCGGGGGCTCGATCTCGGGCTGCACCACGGCCAGATCGATCTGGTGGCGCAGGGCGTCCACCTTCTCGATCTCCACGTCCACGGCATCACCCAGCCTGTAGGTGCGCCGGTTCTTGCGGCCCACCAGCCGGTTCTGGCGCGAGCGGTACTCGTACCAGTCGTCCTTGAGCGAACTCACGTGCACCAGTCCCTCCACGTTGGACGGAGGTACCTCCACGAAGAAGCCATAGCTCTGCACGCCGCTGATCACCCCGGGCAGTACCTGGCCCACCAGGGGCTCGGCCTGGCGCGCCTGGGCCATGGCCAGGAGGTCGGCCTCCAGTTCGGCCTGGAACCGCCGTTTGCCGTTCAGGCGCTGCACCAGCCCCTGCGCCAGGGTCTGGCGCAGGGCGCTGAGTTTTCCGGCCTCCAGCAGCGGCCAGTCGATGGCACCGTGGCAGGCCGGCGAGGCCAGATCGAGATGGGTCTTGTGGCGGGGGCTGGGCCGGTCTTTGCCCTCGCTGAGCAGCAGCACCAGCAGGTGCTGATTCCAGATGTCAGCGTAGTGGAGCGCCGCTGAGGTCCAGGGAGCCAGGGCCGCCTCCTCGCCCACCAGCCCGGCCAGGGCATGGTCGCCGCGGCTGTCGCTCAGCAGCACGGACTGCAGCACTCCGCTCAGCTGCTGCTGCAGCGAGCGGCTGCGGCTGGAGCTGGCGAAGGCCGCCGCCAGCTCGGCGGCACCGGCATGGCCCTCCTCGCCCAGCTCCAGCGGGATGTCCAGCGCCAGAGCCGCCTTGGCCACATCATTGAGATCGCTGCTGTCGGCAGCGGGATTCACGGCGAACATCGCCGGTAGATCGAGAGCCGCCAGGTGCTCGCCCAGGGCGCGCTCGGCCAGCAGCGCCGCCTCGCGCAGGATCGCCCCCGGGTGGTGGGGCGGCAGGCTGAGCAGCCAGCCCTGCAGGGCTGGGCCCGGGGCCGGCACCCCCAGGTCGCCCAGGCTCTCGATCGGCGGCAGGGGCAGGTCAAGTTCGATTGAGCCGGCTTCCAGCCGCCGCGTGCGCAGCAGCTGGCTGAGGGCCACCAGCTGTTCGAGCTGCGCGAGCTCGTTCTTGAGCGGTTTGAGCGCGGCGGGCAGGGTGCGGCTTTTGGGTTTGCGCTCCGCCAGGGCGGAGAGGGCCTTGGCATCGACGCTGGCCACCGGTTTGATCTGACTGCGGCAGAAGCGGTAGCCCTGCAGCCGGCCCTCGGCGTCCAGCTCGAGCGCCACCGACAGGGCCGCCTGGGCCTGCCCGGCGGTGAAGGCGGCCGCCTTGCTCAGGGCCGCACTGAGCAGCGGCAGCCAGCGGCGGCCCATGCACAGGGCATCGCCCTGCTCACGCAGCCACTGATCGAGGCTGCCGTCGGCGGCGAACCGCTCAGCCACCGCCGGGCTGTGCAGCCAGAGGGTGAAGCCCCCAGCCCGGGCCTCCAGGGCCAGCGCCGGCAGGGGCGGAGCCGCCTCGCCGCTCCAGAGCTCAGGCAGCAGCGCGGGCTGGGCGGTGAGATCCTCGCGGCCGGCGGCGGCGGGCACCTTGAGGCTGGCGCGCGGAGCCGCCGGCCGGGTGTTGAGACGGTGTTTGGTGAGCAGCAGCTCCAGGTCGGCGTCCTCGCCTCCATTCACCGGCAGGCGCCGGGCCACGTGACCCTGGGGGGAGAACTGGGCCACCGGGTAGCGATCGATCACCACCTCCACCACCGACTGCTGCTCGGGGTCGAGATGCTCGGCATCGCTGGCGGGCAGCGCCACGCTGGTGAGCAGGCGGTCATCGAGCGGAGTGGCCAGCAACTGATCCTGCTGCTGCTCGATCTGGGCCAGCAATGAGGGGGTCTGACGCTCGAGGATGCACTGCACACCACCCTCGGGGGAGCGCCGCCGGCCCCCTTCCCGGGTCACCTTGACCAGCACCCGATCGCCGTTCCAGGCGTGGTTGAGCAGGTGTTCACGGATGTAGATGTCCTCGCCGCCATCTTCGCGCAGGGCGAAGCAGAAGCCCTTGCTGGAACAGCGCAGTCGGGCGGGGATGAGCTCGGGAGCTTGGGCTCGCTGCAGGCCCGCCTCACGCTCCTCCAGCAGTCCCAGCCTGAGCAGGGCATCGAGGGCGATGCGCAACTGCTGCTTGTCGGTTTTGTGGCTCAGCCCCAGGGCTTTCTCGAGCTTGGCGAGGGGCAGGGCTTCAGCGGCGGGAAGCTGGTCGAGCAGGTCGGCGACCGTGAACTTCATGGGGTATCCGGGTGTTTGGCGGTGGCCATCGCCAGGCGCTACGGGCGGCGAGGGCGGACGGGAACGGTGGGTCCGGGCTCGGAGCGATGCCCACGACCTGCCTGATCCTGCTGCGCCGATTGTATGCAGCCGCCTGCCGCAGGCGTTCGTCCGGGCCAGCGCTGGCCCGCTCCTCAGCTCGGTCCCGGATCGGCCTGGCTGGAGGCGGCCTCCCCGCCGGCGGACCTGCGGATCAGCCGGATCCCGAGCACCAGGAATCCCGCCGAGGCCGCCAGCTGCAGGGCATTGGTGGGGATCACCGCCGACAGGGATCCCCCTGCCGCGGCCCCCAGCAGACTGGCCAGTACCAGGGCCAGGGAGCTGCCGGCGAAGACCGCCAGCGGGCGGCTGCTGGTGCCGCTGATGCTGACGATCGCCAGCTGGGTCTTGTCGCCCAGCTCCGCCAGGAACACGGTGACGAAGGTGGAGGCGAGCAGGCTGATGTCCATGGCTGGGCTGGGCTGGGGAGCGGGCAGGGGGGCTGGCTGGCGGCGGCGGTCAGCCCAGGGGCGGTCAGCCCAGGGGCAGATCGGGCGGCGGAGCCGTGAGCTGCACCACCGCCTGGCGGCCCAGCCATAGGCTCAGGGCCACCATCAGCAGGCCAGCCAGCCGCTCCAGCTCATGGGCCGGCACCAGCCGGGCCAGCCAGCGGCCGAGCAGCACCCCCACCAGACTGGAGCAGACCAGCGCCAGGGACGCCCCGACGAACACCACCAGGGGCCGGCCGGACTGGGCGGAGAGCAGCAGGGCCGCCAGCTGGGTCTTGTCCCCGAGCTCCGCCAGGAACACGGTGGTGAAGGTGGTGACCAGGGCCCCCAGAAAGGCGGCGCCAGACCGAGGCGATGCCGCCGGATCGGTGGGGCCGCTCACCTGGTGCTGCTGGTCAACCTGCTGCGGCTCAGCCCGCGGCTGCCTGTTCTCCTCGCTGCTCATGGCCGGCCGACCGCCCGCCGGAATCGGCGCATCTCCCTGCCCCGCCCGCCGTACTCACTGCGGATCTGCTGCAGGCAGCAGCGGATCGCCAGCTCGTCGAAGGCCTGCCCCTGCACGCCGAACAGCCCCGTGAGGTTGCTCACCCGGCAGAAATTAGGCCGCCCGTCGTAGATGCGGCAGCGACGGCCACCGGTGTCGTAGTGACGGCACCAGCCATCGGGGCCCACCAGGGCCAGGTAGGCCTCGCGCTGCTCCCGGTCGAGCGCGGCCAGCGCCTCCTGCCGCAGGCTGGGATCGAGGCGGCAGCAGGCTCCGCAGCCGGCGATGCAGGTCCAGGTGGGGGTGCGCTTCACAGGCTCGCGGGCGTGACAGGCGGTCACAGAGGGGTGCAGGCAGCCTTGGAGCCCCCGCCTGCGGGCGTAGGCTGGGACCCAGCGATTTGCGGCAAACCGCCGGCACCCATGGGCATCGACTTCAACCTCATCGCCAATTTCGCCGCCCTGGCCCTGATCACTCTGGCTGGACCTGCGGTGATCTTCATTCTCTTCTACCGCCGCGGGGCCCTCTGAGGGCGTGATACACCGGCTCGGCCTGCAGCCGCCGGCCGACCTCGGCTCCCAGGGCCGCACTGAGCACGATTCCCAGAAGCCACTGCTGGTCGCCGCCCAGCTTGATGGCAAACACGGCCGTCGTCAGGGGCAGCTGGGTGGCTCCCGCCAGGGCACCGGCCATCCCCAGAGCCACTCCCAGCGCAGTCTCACCACCGAGCATGTGCAGGACGCCGCCGCCGAACAGGGCGCCAACGGTGAGGGACGGGTCGATCAGGCCCCCCGGAACCCCAGCCGCCAGTGCCAGCACCGGTGCCAGCACCCGGCTGAGCAGCAGCAGCAGCCAGTCGACGATTGCCCTGGCTGAGGGTTCAGCGGGCAGGGGGCCCTGACGCTCCAGCAGCCGCTGCATCAGCACCTCACCATCGCCGCCGCTCCAGCCGCCGCTGAGCACGGCCATCAGCGCCAGGGCCGCGCCCAGCGCCAGCCCCAGCGCAACGGGACGCCGCACCAGCCAGGGCCTCAGCGCGTCCCGCACCGCCAGCAGGGTGCGGGAGAAGAGGCCTCCCAGCAGGCCCGTGAGCGACCCCACCAGCAGGGCCCAGAGCAGTTGCCGCCATTCCGGCGCATCGGTGCTCACCATGCCGAGGGGGAAGAGGGGGATGCCACCCAGATTGCTGACCATCGCGGCCGCCACGCACACCAGCAGCGAAGGCCACAGGATCCTGGGCAGGAAGCGGCGGGTGAGTTCCTCCATCACGAACAGGGCCCCCATCAACGGGCTGTTGAATCCCCCGGCCAGTCCGGCACCGGCCCCCATGGCCAGCACCAGTTCGGGCTCGAAGCACGGTGCCAGCCGCGGCAGCCGCCGCTGCAGAGCCGCCGCCACCGACGCTCCCAGCTGCACCACCGGGCCCTCCCGGCCGAGGGGAAACAGGGCCAGGCTGGCGATGGTCCACAGCCCCAGGCGCGCCGCCGTGGGCCTTGGGCCCAGCTGGCGGCGCGCCCCCTCGGGGCTGCCCAGGGCATCCATCGTCTGAGGGATGCCGGAGCCCGCACCGGCGGCCCAGGGCCCCTGCTGCAGCCAGAGCAGCAGGGGCATCACCGGCAGCGGTGCCAGGGCGAACAGCAGGCTGGTGAGGTTCCAGGCTTCGCCACCCACCGCCGGCAGCAGCCCCAGCAGCCGGTCCTGGAGCATGTCCACCTGGTTCAGCGGCCAGCAGGCCACGCCCACCAGCACGCCGAGCAGCAGCACTCTCCCCAGGTTGAGCAGATCGGAGAGGGCGAAGGGCATCTCAGGCCGCCAGTCCCAGAGCCGTGGCGGCGTCCTGCAGCAGGGCCCGCAGGTAGGGGTGCTGCGGGCTGCTGCCACTGCGCAACTCCTCGCCGGCGGCATTGCGGATCACCATCTCCTTTCCCTGGCGGCGACACCAGTAGAGCCGATCACCGCGCTGCAGCATCACCTCGGCATCGCCCTCCTCCCCGAGGGCGCTGGCCCGCAGTCCCACCAGCTCCAGCTGCAGCCGCTCCCGGTCCTGCCAGCGGTCGAGCCGCAGCCGGTAGGCCACATCCAGCCAGCGCGGCAGCTGGGCCTCACCCCGCCAGCGCCAGCCGATCGCCCGCAGGCGCGCGCCGTTCTGCTCCAGTTCCAGCTGCAGGTGGCCGCCCCGCAGCAGCTTCTGGCTGCGCAGCTCACAGCGGCTGCTCCAGTACACGGGCTGGGGATGGCCGATGCCGAAGGGCTCCAGGCGGCGCTGATGGCTGAGAAACTGCCGGTCGATCATCGCCAGCGACAGCATCGCCTCGGGCTCCACCGGGTGGCTGCCGCCCCAGCGCTGCAGCCACAGCTGGGCGCGCTGCTCAAGCCGCTGCTGCAGCTCCTCGAGACGCTCGGCCCGCACGCTGAAGCCCCCGGCGGCGGGATGGCCGCCATGGCGCTCGAGCAGATCGGCGCAGTCATGGAGGGCCGCATCCACGGCGAAACCACGCGGCGCCCGCACCGAGGCCCGCAGCTGGCCATTCCCCTCCCCGGCCAGCAGGGCGCAGGGCCTGTTCAACCGCTCCGTCAGCCTGGCGGCGACGATGCCGATCACCCCATGGTGCCAGTGGTTCTGGGCCAGCAGCACGAACCCCGGCGCTGCGGCCCCGGCGGCCTCGAGCAAGGCCACGGCCTCGGCCTCGATGGCCTCGCACAGCTCCCGCCGCTGGCGGTTGAGATTCTCACAGGAGCGAGCCAGTTCCACGGCCCGCTCCTGGTCCTCGGTGGTGAGCAGTTCCACCACCAGCTGCGGATCCCCCAGCCGTCCCACGGCGTTGATGCGGGGGGCGATGCGAAAGCTCACCGCCTCGGCATCGAGGGGCTGGTCGTCCAGTCCCGCCAGACGCTTGAGGGCCTGCAGTCCGGCCAGCTCGCTGCCCCCCAGCCGCGGCAGGCCGTCGTGCAGCCAGCGCCGGTTCACCCCAGCCAGCGGCGCCATGTCGGCGATGGTGCCGATGCAGAACAGATCCAGGGCCATGCGCAGACCGTCAGCGCGGCCCTGGCGCCGGCACAGGGCCGCCGCCAGCACGTAGGCCAGGCCCACCCCCGCCAGGCCGCGGAAGGGCGACCCTGCCGGCGTGCGCTGGGGGTGCAGCAGGGCCAGGTGGGGAGGCAGGGGATCGGGAATGGTGTGGTGGTCCGTGAGGATCACCTCCAGCCCCAGCTCCCGGGCCCGCTGCAGGGCCGCGTGGGCGGAGACGCCGTTGTCCACTGTCACCAGCAGAGCCACCCCCTCGCCGGCCAGCTGCTCCACCATGCCGGTGTTGAGGCCGTAGCCGTCCTCCAGGCGGCTGGGGATGGCTGCTCTGGGCCTGGCCCCCAGACGGCCGAGCACGCCAACCAGCAGCGCCGTGCTGGTCATGCCGTCGGCGTCGTAGTCACCGCAGATGGCCACCGCTTCGCCGTTGCAGCAGGCCCGCTCGAGCCGCGCAGCCGCGGCCTCCAGATCGGCGAAGTGCTGCAGCGGCTCAGGCGCCTGGGGCGGCTGCAGCAGGGCCGCCACCGCCGCGGCGCTGCCATGGCCCCGCCGCGCCAGCAGGGCCAGCAGGGCATCGGGCAGGGGCTCGACTCCGGCCGGGTTGAGCTGGCGCAGGGCCTGCGGATCGGCCAGCGCCCCCAAGGCTGCAGGAAGCTGCCAGCGCTGCTCGTGGAGGGCGGGGAGCAACGGCTCGGCGGCGGCGGCGTTGCCATTGTGCAGTCACCGGCCACCCAGGGCCGCAGCGCCCGGCTCAGGCGGCGAGCGGGGCGTTGCCTACCCTCAGCATGCCGTGCCGCTGAGCTGGCTGCCGATGGCCCTGCGTGCCCTGCTCTGGGATGTGGACGGCACGCTGGCGGAGACCGAACGGGACGGCCACCGCCGCGCCTTCAACCGGGCCTTCGCCGAGCGGGGGCTGCCGCTGCGCTGGGATGCCCGCAGCTATGGCCGCTGGCTGCGCATCGCCGGCGGCGCCGAACGGATCCGCGCCGCCCTGGCGGAGCTGCAGCAGGCCGAGCCCGACCCCGCCCTGGTGGCGGCCCTGCAGGCCAGCAAACAGGAGCATTATGCCGCCCAAATGGCTGCCGGTGATCTGCGTCTGCGGCCGGGGGTGGCCGGGCTGATCGGGGAGGCGGCCGCAGCCGGCCTGCGCCAGGCGATCGTGACCACCAGTGGCCGCCAGGCCGTGCAGGCCCTGGCGACCCGGCTGCTGGGCGGCCTTGCTGCCCCCATCGAGCTGTGGGTATGCGGCGAGGACGTGGCCCGCAAGAAGCCGGATCCCGAGGCCTACGAGCTGGCTCTGGGCCGGCTGCACCTGCTGCCCGGTGCCGCCCTGGCGATCGAGGACTCCCCCGCCGGGCTGACGGCGGCCACGGCGGCAGGCGTGCCCTGCCTGCTCACCCTCAGTCACTACAGCCGCAGCGAACCCCTGCAGCTGTTTTCGGCAGCCCGGGCTGTGGTCAGCGGTCTGGGCAGGGGCGGACGGGTTCTGCGCGGCCCCGCTTGCCCGGCGGGCGGGATCACGCTCTCCTATCTGCAGTCGCTGCGATGAGTCCAACGGCCCTGCAGAGCACCCGCTTTCAGCGCTTCAGCACGGCCCTGGCCGAGCTGCTCGCGGGCCAGCTGCGCGGCAGCTGGCGGGATCGCAGCGCCGTGCTGCTGGCCCTGCTGCTGGGCTTCTACATCGGCGGCAACCTCACCTCCTATCTGCTGCCCCTGTTCCCCGGTGGTCGGCCGGTGCTGGTGCTGGCGCTGGTGCTGGCGCTCGAGTTCGTGGTGCGCCTGCGTGGCCGGCTGGTGCAGAGCCAGCCCGGGCTGGGCTGGCGGCTGGCCGACAACCTGCGCCTCGGCTTCGTGTATGCCGTGGTGCTGGAGGCCTACAAACTCGGCACCTGATGGCCGTGGATCAAGCCCGGCCCCACGCCCGCCTCGACCCGGCCCTGCTGCACCACTTTGCGCTGCCCCTGCTGGAGCGCCTGGGCCTGCTGGCACAGCAGCGGCCGCGGCCGGCGATCGGTCTCAACGCCCCGGTGGGTGCCGGCAAGAGCAGCCTCTGCAGGCTGCTGAGCCAGCTCGCCCCAGGCCTGGGACTGCGCCTGGCCGTGGCTTCGATCGATGACTTCTACCTTCCCTGGTGGGCACGCTGCCGGGCTCTGGCGGGCAACCCCTTCGCGGTCACCCGGGTTCCTCCCGGCAGCCACGACCCGGCCCTGCTGTGCTGCTGCCTTGACGACTGGCGCGCTGGCGCACCGCTGCGGCTGCCCCGCTTCGACAAGCGTCTGCGGGGCGGCGAGGGGGACCGCTGCGGCGAGCAGACCCTGCAGGCCGATGCCCTGCTGCTGGAGGGCTGGCTGATCGGCTGCCGGCCCCTGGGTCCGGCGCTGGAGGCGATCGACCTCGATCGGGTGATGGTCGGTGCCGGCGAGCGGGCGCTCAGCCCAGCCGAGCAGGCCTGGCTGCCGCGCTGGGATGGGGCTCTGCAGTCCTACCAGCCTGCCTGGGCCAGGCTGGATGAACTCTGGCTGCTGCGACCCCGCTGCTGGAGCCAGCCTCGCCGTTGGCGCTTTCAGGCCGAGGCCCGGCAGCGGCGCACTGGCGCCCCAGCGCTGGCGCCCCGGGCGCTGGAGCGGCTGGTACGCAGCAGCCTGGCCAGCCTGCCGCCAGAGCTCTACATCGAACCCCTTCAGCCGGCTCAGCCGCAGGCGCGCACAGGGGTCGCCGACCCAGGGGGGCTAGCGGTAGCCGTGGCCGGGGTGCTCGATGGACGCCGCCGACTGGTGGCCGGCGGGGTGCCAGGCCCTCACTCCTCGGCGTCGTCCTCGTCGCTGTCGATCGGATAGACGAAGCCCTGGGCCCGGCCGCTGAGCACCGCCTTGCCGAGGGACATGGCCCGCTGGGCGGCGTCTGCGGCCTTGGCCTTCCACTGGGCGTGGCGCTGGTTGCGCTTCCCCTTGGAGGTTTTCTTCTTGGGTACAGCCATCCCCGCGCTCGCGTTCAGCCAAACGCTGATCCTCGGCTGCGGACTTGCCCTACGTCAAATCGCTAGGCTCGCAGTAGCGATGGAATGCCGTGAGCGCCAGCCCCAGCAAAGCCCCTTCAGGCCCCGCTCCAGCCCCCGCCCCAGGCCCCGCCCCAGGCCCGGACATCCAGCCGGCCAGCTCCCTGCCGGGCACCGACGGCGACCCTCCCTCCTACAGCCAGCTGCTGCGGGACATCCGCGAGGGCCGGGTCAAAGACCTGGAGCTGTCGCCGCGCCAGCGCGAGGTGGTGGTCGACTTCCAGGACGGCCGCCAGGAGCGCGTCGCGGTGCTGGCCAACGACCAGCAGCTGCTGCGCACCGCCCAGCAGGCCGGAGTGCCGCTGTCGGTGCGGGACGACCGGGCCGATGCGGCCTCCACGGCGCTGCTCACCAACGGTCTGCTGGTGCTGCTGCTGCTGGGGGGTCTGGCGTTGCTGTTGAAGCGCTCGGCGAAGGTGGCCAACCGGGCCCTGGGCTTCGGCGCCAGCAAGCCGCGCCTGCAGCCGGAGGGCGGGGTGAGCGTGCGCTTCGAGGACGTGGCCGGCATCGCCGAGGCCAAGGAGGAGCTGCAGGAGGTGGTGACCTTCCTGAAGTCACCCGAGCGCTACACGGCCATCGGCGCCCGCATTCCCAAGGGTGTGCTGCTGGTGGGTCCGCCGGGCACCGGCAAGACCCTGCTGGCCCGTGCCATTGCCGGTGAGGCCGGGGTGCCCTTCTTCTCGATCGCAGCCTCCGAGTTCGTGGAGATGTTCGTGGGCGTGGGGGCCAGCCGGGTGCGGGATCTGTTCCGCAAGGCCAAGGAGAAGGCTCCCTGCATCATCTTCATCGACGAGGTGGATGCGGTGGGCCGGCAGCGGGGGGCGGGCATCGGTGGTGGCAACGACGAGCGCGAGCAGACCCTCAATCAGCTGCTCACCGAGATGGATGGCTTCGCCGACAACTCCGGCGTGATCCTGCTGGCGGCCACCAACCGGCCCGATGTGCTCGATACCGCCCTGTTGCGTCCCGGGCGCTTTGATCGGCGCATCACCGTTGACCTGCCTGACCGGCGCGGCCGCGAGGAGATCCTGGCGGTGCATGCCCGCACCCGCCCTCTGGTGGAGGGGGTGTCACTGGCGGCCTGGGCCAGCCGCACCCCGGGCTTCTCCGGCGCCGATCTCTCCAATCTGCTCAACGAAGCGGCGATCCTCACCGCCCGGCGCCATCAGAGCGCCATCGACGAAACCGCCCTCGGCGATGCCCTCGAGCGCATCACCATGGGACTGGCGGCGGCGCCGCTGCAGGACACCGCCAAGAAGCGCCTGATCGCTTACCACGAAGTGGGTCACGCCCTGCTCACCACCCTGCTGCCCAGCGCCGACCACCTCGACAAGGTGACCCTGTTGCCCCGGGCCGGGGGCGTGGGGGGCTTCGCCCGCACCATGCCCGATGAGGACGTGCTCGATTCGGGACTGATCAGCAAGGCCTACCTGCAGGCCCGGATGGTGGTGGCGATGGGGGGGCGGGCCGCGGAACTGGTGGTGTTCGGGCCCAATGAGGTCACCCAGGGGGCCTCCAGCGATCTGGAGCTGGTGGCCCGCATTGCCCGCGAGATGGTCACCCGCTACGGCTTCTCCCCCCTCGGCCCGCTGGCCCTGGAAGCCGATGGGCCGGAGGTGTTCCTCGGCCGGGACTGGCTGCGTTCCCAGCCCCACTACTCGGAGGACACCGGCAGTCGCATCGACGACCAGGTGCGCGAACAGGCCTGCGCAGCGCTGGATCAGGCGGTTGCTCTGCTCGAGCCGCGTCGCGATCTGATGGATGAGCTGGTGAACCTGCTGATCAGTGAGGAGACGATCGACGGGGACAGGTTCAGGCGCCTGGTGGAGATGCATGACCAGGCTTCAGCCGGCCAGGCCACCGCTGAAGCGGATGTCGAGGCTGCGCAGGTAGGTGTGTAGGCCGGCGTCCTGGATCGGCAGCAGCCGCGCCATGCGCCCGCTTTCGTTGGTGTGGGCGTGCCAGTGGCCCGGGGGCGTCACGAAGGCCGCACCGGGCTCCCAGATCGAGCGGCTGGGGTTGCGGATCGTGCCGTCGTCGTTGAGCTCGGTGCCCACCAGGGTGTAGCAGCCGGGTTCGCAGTCGATCACCAGATCCAGGGCCACCGACTGGTGCCGGTGGGGACGCTGGGCCGTGGCCGGTGGCACCACCCCGAGCATGGCCCAGAGGGTGTGGGTGGCGGTGCGGCTGGTGGGGCAATCGGCGTTGGCCAGCAGCAGGCTGAGCCGGTTGCTGCGGGCCGAGCTGGGATCGGCCAGCAGGGCCTGCAGGTTCTGCTCCAGCAGCGCGGCCGGGAAGTGGGTGGCCTCGAAGCGGGGCGTAGTTGGCTCAGCGCCGAGGAAGCGCAGCAGGGGCGCGTCATGCACCCAGTAGAGAACGCTCTCCTGGCTGGCGTGGAACAGGGGGGCATCGCCGCTGGGCAGGGTGATCACATCCCCCTGCTGCCAGGAGAGCGTGCGGCCATTCCAGAGCAGGTCGCCCGCGCCGTGCAGCACGTAGAAGAGGGAGCTGGTGGCAGCGGCGGCGGCCTTGAGGCCCTCGCCCGCCAGGATGCGCAGGAAGTTGGCCGACAGGGCCGGGCTGGTGGCCGGGCCGCTGCAGCCCAGGGTGGCGCTGATGTCGAGCGGGATCACGCCGGTGGGGCCGGAGCGGTGCACCTCCGGGCCCCAGTGGTGATCGGGGATCGGCTCGGTGAGGCCGCGGCGGATCGGATTGGCGGCCTGGCGGTAGTCGAAGGTCTGGGCCTTCTCCTGCCAGCGGCGGGCGTCGTGGCTGCCGGCCGTGGGGCCTGGCGAAGGGCTCAGGGGCTGCAGGGGAACCTTGGTCATGGGAGGGGCCGGGTAGGCGCTCCGGGGATTCCGCAGGGAAGACCGGAACCATTGCGTTCAGTGACGTTATTCAGGAGCAAGCGCGACTGCCTGGCTGCCGCCATCGCTACGGCCCGGGAGCTGCGGCTCAGCCGCCGGCCACGGCCGGCACGATCGACACCTCGTCGCCGTTCTTGAGGGGGGTGGCCTGGTTGTCGAGGAAGCGGATGTCCTCGCTGTTCACGTAGATGTTGAGGAAGCGGCGCAGCTTGCCGTTCTCATCGCAGAGCCGGGCCTTGAGGCCGGGGAAACGGCCCTCGAGGGCCTCGATCAGGCCATCGACGCTGGAGGCCTCGAGCTCCACGCTGGCCTCCTCGCCGGTGAATTTCTGCAGGGGGGTGGGGATGAGGACCTGGATGCCCATGGGGGTAGCGGAGGGACGGGGTAGGAGGTGGGAAGGAGCACGGCCCCGCGTGGGGCCGGAACGCCCGGTGAGGGATCAGGGTTTGGACAGAGCGGCTCAGGCCGCCTGGCTCTGGCTGGCCTGGGCCTGTTGCCAGGCGGCCTTGAAGCTGTCGAGCTGGGCTTCAATGGTGTAGGGCTGGCCGATCACATCGGCAACGGCCTCTGTGGTCTTGAGGCCGTTGCCGGTGATGTAGGCCACGGTGGTTTCGTCGGGATTGATCTTGCCCTGCTCCGCCAGCTTCCTGAGCACGGCGATGGTGGTGCCGCCGGCGGTTTCGGTGAACACCCCCTCGGTTTCGGCCAGCAGCTTGATGCCCTCGATGATCTCGGCGTCGCTCACCGCGGCGATGCTGCCCTGGGTGCGGTTGGCGATGTCGATGGCGTAGGGGCCGTCGGCCGGATTGCCGATGGCGATCGACTTGGCGATGGTGTTGGGCTTCACCGGGGTGATGAAGTCCCGTCCGGCGGCGAAGGCCTGGGCGATGGGGCTGCAGCCCTCGGCCTGGGCGCCGCTGAAGCGCACCGCTTTCTCCTCCACCAGGCCCACCTTGATGAACTCATCGAAGCCCTTGCGGATCTTGGTGAACAGGGAGCCGGAGGCCAGGGGCGCCACGATGTGATCGGGGAGCTGCCAGCCGAGCTGCTCGATCACCTCGTAGCCGAGGGTCTTGGAGCCCTCGGAGTAGTAGGGGCGCAGGTTGATGTTCACGAAGCCCCAGCCGAAGGTGTTGGCCACCTCGGAGCAGAGGCGGTTCACCTGGTCGTAGTTGCCGTGCACCGCCATCAGGGTGGGGTTGTAGATCAGGGTGCCGAGCACCTTGCCCAGCTCCAGATCGCTGGGGATGAACACACAGCACTCGAGGCCGGCATGGGCGGCGATGGCGGCGGTGGAGTTGGCCAGGTTGCCGGTGGAGGCGCAGCTCACCGTCTTGAAGCCGAGCTCCTTGGCGCGGGTGAGGGCCACGGACACCACCCGGTCCTTGAAGGACAGGGTCGGCATGTTGACGCCGTCGTTCTTGATGTAGAGGCTCTTGAGGCCGAGGCGCCTGGCCAGGTTGCTGGCCTTGAGCAGGGGCGTGAAGCCCGTGCCGACATCGATCGGGTCGCCCTCGATGGGCAGGAAGTCGCGATAGCGCCAGATCGAGGCGGGCCCGGCCTCGATCGTGGCCCGGCTCACCTTGTTGCGGATCGCCTCGTAGTCGTACACCACCTCGAGGGGCCCGAAGCACACGTCTTCACAGACGTGGCGGGCGCCGGCTTCATAGGCGTGGCCGCATTCCTTGCAGCGCAGACCGGTGAAGGTGGGGCCTGAGAGGGCGGAGCGGGAAAGGCTGACCGTCACGGCGGCACCGGATCGTCGCCCCGGAGGTTAACAGCGCCGCCAGATCTGACGAATCAATGCCGATCCCTCAGATCGGGATTGCGTTTCGACTGGTGCGGTCCCGCTGCCCTGCCTAAGGTCCCCGGGAGAGGTCAGCACTGATGCGGCGGCAACTGCGGCGCCTTCCCTGGCCGGTGCTGCTGGCCGCCCTGGTCCTGGTGCTGGCCGTTGCCCTGGTGGCCACCGCCCGCGCCTGGGTGGAGTGGCAGTGGTTCGGGCAGTTCGGCTGGGGGGCCGTGCTGGTGCGCCGCTGGCTGCTGCAGGCCGCAGGCCTGGCGCTGGGGCTGGCCCTGGCCGCCGGCCTGCAGGCCTGGCTGGGCTGGCTCTGGCGGCGCCCGGTCGCCAGTCCCGGCGACCCAGCCCGTTTTGCCCTCCCCCCCTTCGCCTACCTGGTGGTGCTGCTGGCGCTGGCGGCCGTGCAGGTGCTGTCGCTGCTGTTGTTGCTGCGGCTGGCCCAGCGACTGCTGCTTGATCCCTTCGATCCGCGCCGGCTGCATGGGCTGGTGGCCCTGGTGGAGCTGCCCTGGCTGGCTGTGACGCTGCTGGCGGTGCCGCTGCTGCTGGCGTTGCTGCGCTGGCCCCTGGCCGCGCCGCGCCTGCTGGCGGGGCTGGCCAGTGCCGCCGCCGCCGTGGCCCTGGCCCGTGGCTGGGGGCTCTGGAGCCTGGCTCTGCTGGCCCCCGAGAGCGGCCTGCGCGAGCCCATGCTCGGCGCCGATGTCAGTTTCGCCCTGGTGCGCTTTCCAGCCCTGGCTCTGGGTCTCACCCTGGCCATGGCCCTGGGCACAAACCTGGGAGCCGCAGCCCTTTGGGGACTGCTGGCGCGGCGCCCCCAGCTCAGCGATGGCCGCTTCGCCGGCTTCAGTGCGGCTCAGCTGCGCGTCCTGCGCCAGCCCTGGGGTCTGTTTGCCCTGGCCCTGGCGGCCGGCTTCTGGCTGAGCCGCCACCAGCTGCTGCTCAGCACCCTGGGGAGTGTGCCGGGGGCCGGCTGGGTGGATGTGCACGTTTCGCTGCCCCTGCGCGGCCTGGCTGCCCTGCTGGCCCTCGCCACCGGCGTGCTGCTGCTGCTGCCCCTGCCCCGGCGGGGCTGGCGCAGCCGCATCTTTCTGGTCAGCGGCGCGCTGCTGCTGCTGGTGCTGCTGCTGGAGGCGCTGCTGCTGCCGGCACTGCAACTGCTGGTGGTGAATCCGCGCGAACTGGAACGCGAAACGCCCTACCTGGCCCGTTCCATCAGTGCCACCCGGGCCGCCTTTCAGCTTGATCGCATCGACACCCGCAACGTCAATCCCAAGGAACGGCTCAGCCGTGGCGACCTGGAACAGAGCCAGGCCACCATCCGCAACATCCGCCTGTGGGACAGCCAGCCGCTGCTGGCCACCAACCGTCAGCTGCAGCAGCTGCGCGTCTTCTACCGCTTCTCGGAACCCACGGTGGACCGCTACGCCATCGCCTCCGGCAACGGCCCGCCCCAGCAGCAGCAGGTGATCATCACGGCCCGTGAGGTGGACAGCTCCGGCCTGCAGAGCGCGGCGCGCACCTGGTTGAACCGCCACCTGGTGTTCACCCACGGTCAGGGCTTCACCGTCACGCCGGTGAACACCAGCACGCCGGACGGGCTGCCGGAGTTCTTCATCAGCGACCTGGGTGCCAACAGCCGCATCAGCGGCAGCCCTGATCTCGACATCAGCCGGGAGCAGGTGATGGCGGCGATCCCGGTGGGCGAGCCCAGCCTCTACTTCGGCACCCTCCCCGGCGCCTATGCCCTGGCGCCCACCCAGGTGCGGGAATTCAACTTCCCGGAAGGGGACGTGAACTTCTACACCCACTACCGCGGCGACGCCGGTGTGCCGCTGCGCAGCACCGCCGCCCGTCTCGCCGCCGCCCTCTATCTGCGGGAGCCGCGGCTGCTGGTGAACGGCGCCCTCACCGCCGACACCCGGCTGCTGCTGCGCCGCGAGGTGCGCGAGCGGGTGCGCCGTCTGGTGCCGTTCGTGGACTTCGAAGCTGAGCCCTACCTGGCTTCGGTGCGGCTGGGCACCGATGCCGGACCCTTCCGCTCCGGCCAGCACCAGTTCTGGATCGTGGACGGGTTCACGATCAGCCGCACCTACCCCTACAGCGCGCCGGTGCCGGGCCGTCTGGATGTGCGCTATCTGCGCAACTCGGTGAAGGCCGTGGTGGATGCCTATGAGGGCCAGGTGGCGCTCTATGTGGCCGAGCCGGAGGACCCTCTGATCGCCGGCTGGCAGCGGCTGTTCCCGGAATTGTTCCAGCCGCTCGAAGCGATGCCCCAGGCCCTCCAGGCCCACATCCGCTACCCGATCCCGCAGTTCGAGCTGCAGACCAGCCAGCTGCTCCGCTACCACGTGACCGATCCGGCGGTGTTCTACAGCGGTGACGACGTGTGGCAGATCCCCAAGGAGATCTACGGGGCCGAACTGGTGCCGATGGTGCCGTACCACATTAGCGGCCAGCTGGCCGCCGAGCTGGCGCCGGAGTTCCTGCTGCTGCAGCCGCTGACGCCCCTGGCCCGCCCCAACCTGGTGGCCTGGCTCGCCGCCCGCAGCGACGCCCCCAACTACGGCAAGCTCGAGTTGCTGCGCTTCCCCAGCCAGACACCGATCCTGGGTCCCGAGCAGATCACGGCCCTGATCAACCAGAACCCGATGATCAGCCAGCAGTTCGGCCTCTGGAACCGCTCCGGCGCCGAGGTGGTGCAGGGCAACCTGCTGGTGATGCCGGTGGGCGAGGCCCTGCTCTACGTGGAGCCGGTGTATCTCAAGGCCCGGCGCGGTGGGCTGCCCACGCTGACGCGGGTGGTGGTGAGCGACGGCACCCGCATCGCCATGGAGTCCACCCTGGCCGGGGCTCTCGATGCCCTGCTCGATCCCAAGCGCTCGCTGCCGGCCAGCGAGGCGCTGGTGCCTGCCGACAGCCCGTCTGCCGGGCCTGCCGATGCTGGTCAGGCCTGAGCCGCCGCCAGCGGGCGGGAGGCGAACAGGTTCAGGCCGAGGCGGTCGCTGAGGAAGCGGGCACTGAGCTGGCCGCGCACGCTGTTGCCGGCTCCATCGAGCGGCGGCGACCAGGTCGCCAGCCCCCCCTTGCCCGGAGCCACGGTGATCATCCCGCCGGAGACCCCGCTCTTGCCGGGCAGCCCCGTGGCGTAGAGCCAGTCGCCGGAGGTCTCGTAGAGCCCGGCGGTGACCATCACCGCCAGCACGTGCTGACAGATCACCGGATCGACCACCCGTTCGCCGCTGAGGGGATGCTGGCCGCCGTTGGCCAGGGTGCAGGCCATCAGCGCCAGATCCTGCGCGCACACCAGCAGGGAACACTGGCGCGTGTAGAGATCGATGGCGGTCTCGGGATCGCACCACAGCCCCGCCCGCTCGCTGAGCAGGCTGGCGATCCCCTCATTGGTGTGGTTGGTCGCCTGCTCCGAGGCGTAGACCGCCTCATCCAACGCCAGGGGCCGGCCCGCGAAACGGGAGAGACCATCACGGATGAAGCGCCACTTCTGCTCAGCCGTGCCGCCGGGCACAAGGCTGGCGGCGGCGATGGCGCCGGCGTTCACCATCGGGTTGGACAGCCCGGCGGCGCTGCGCTCCACCGCCAGCACGGAGTTGAACGGCAGCCCGGTGCTGTTCACCCCCAGCTTCTCCCGCGCCTCATCCTCGCCGATGGCCTCGCAGAGCAGGGCGAAGACAAACGGCTTGGAGAGACTCTGGATGCTGAACAGCTCCTCGGTGTCGCCCGCCCTGAACAGGGCACCGTTGACCGCCGCGACGCAGATCCCGAAGGAGCTGCGGGAGGCGGCGGCCAGGGCGGGGATGTAGTCGGCCACAAGGCCTCCCCGCACCGGAGCGAACTGATCATGGGCCTGGCGGACCAGGGACTCCACCACCTCCGGCTCGGGCAGATGACCCGTGGAGACCCATGCGGGGCGAGCGGCTGTCATGGGTTGAGGCGATCCGGCGGCAGGTTGAACGGGTGGACGAACGAGTCCTGGGCTGGTTGATCAGCGGGATCTCTCCCTCTCCGCCTCCTGGCGCTCCCACGGGAACGGCGGCAGACGATGAAGCGCTTCGCGCTGCGCATCACTCCAGATCTCGATCATCTCAGCCAGGTCGGGATCATCGGCTTCAAAGCGGTGATGGTGGGAGATCGAGAGGCTGTTGGCGGCAATGGTGACGAGTTCGAACGGGGGACCGACGGTGAGATTGGACCGCTGGGTGAGCACCTGCGAGATCAGACAGAGACGGGCGGCATCCTCAAGGCCCAGGTGGGTGCTGCCCACATTGTCGAGTGGTGGCTTCCCGTATTTGCTTTCGCCGATCTGGAGAAAGGGTGTGTCGCGGCTGGCCATGATCGCGTTGCCCTGGGGATAGACCAGATACAGCCCGTGGGGCTCACTGCCGATCTGGCCGGCCAGGATGAAGGAGGCCTCTGAGCTGGCGCCCATGGCGCGCAGGGCTTCTGCATTCTCGTTCTGCACCGCCACGCTGACGCGGCCCAGGTAGGCCGCCGCCTCGAACAGATAGTCGCAGTGACGGAGATCCTGCGCCGGGCCATCGGCGGTTTCCAGAAAGCGATCGAGGTCGCGGCGGATCCAGCTCAGCACGGCCTGGGTGGTGGCCAGGTTGCCTGCGGCCATGAGCACGAACAGACGGTCGGCGGCCGGCTGGAAGACATGCATCTTGCTGTAGGTGGAGATGTAATCCACCCCGGCATTGGTGCGGGAGTCAGACGCCAGAACCAGACCCTTCTCCAGCCAGTAGCCCACGCAATAGGTCATTGAAGTGGCATCATTTACAGCCTGCCTGTGCAGGCTAGAGGTTCTGCTCAGAGCCTCAGCGGCATCGCCACGGCAGGATGTCGCCCGGGCGGCCGACGGGCGGCCGGCCGAGATTGAACAAGCGCAATCAAAAAGGGAGGCCCAGAAGGCCTCCCCCGCAGCGATTCCGCTTCGCTCCCGCCGATCAGACGGCAACGGCGGTTTTGGGATCAAGCTGGCCTTTGGCGTAGAGGCCGGCGTAGAAGTTGATCGTCTGCTGCTTGATCTTGCTGGCATTGCCGGCGCACCAGAACTGCTGGTAGCGGTCCAGACACACCTTCTTCATGTAGGCCCGGGCGGGCTTGTTGAAGTGGCGGGGGTCGAAGTTGGCCGGATCCTTGGCCGCCGCTTCGCGCACGGCCGCGGTGAAGGCCAGGCGGTTGTCGGTGTCGATGTTGACCTTGCGCACGCCGTTGCGGATGCCCTCCTGGATCTCCTCCACGGGCACGCCGTAGGTCTCGGGGATGGCGCCGCCGTTCTGGTTGATCATGTCCAGCCACTCCTGGGGCACCGAGGAGGACCCGTGCATCACCAGGTGGGTGTTGGGCAGGGCCTTGTGGATCTCGGCGATGCGGCTGATGGCCAGCACTTCGCCCGTGGGCTTGCGGGTGAACTTGTAGGCGCCGTGGCTGGTGCCGATGGCGATCGCCAGAGCATCCACCTTGGTCTTGGCGACGAAGTCGGCGGCTTCGGCAGGATCGGTGAGCAGCATGTCGCGGGAGAGCTCACCATCGAAGCCGTGGCCATCCTCGGCTTCTCCCTTGCCTGTTTCCAGGGAGCCCAGGCAGCCCAGCTCACCTTCGACGCTCACGCCCACGCTGTGGGCCACGTCCACCACTTCCTTGGTGACGGCCACGTTGTAGTCGTAGCTGGCGGGGGTTTTGGCGTCGGCTTCCAGGGAGCCGTCCATCATCACCGAGGTGAAACCGTTGGTGATCGCCGAATAGCAGGTGGCCGGGCTGTTGCCGTGGTCCTGGTGCATCACCACCGGGATGCTGGGGTAGGTTTCGGTGGCGGCGATGATCAGATGACGCAGGAAGATCTCACCGGCGTAGCTGCGGGCGCCGCGGGAGGCCTGCAGGATCACGGGAGAGTCGGTTTCGTGGGCCGCCTCCATGATCGACTGCACCTGCTCCAGATTGTTGACGTTGAAGGCAGGGATGCCATAGCCGTTTTCGGCGGCATGGTCCAGCAGCAGCCGAAGCGGAACGAGCGCCATGGGAAACCTCTCTGAACTGGAATGGGATTCTGGTGGAGTCTAGGTGATGCCATTTCATCCGTCCGTTCAGCACGGCACCGATCCGCTCAGCTGAGCTCAGCTCAGCTCAGGGGCGGCTCAGCGCCCCGGGCCTGGTCGCAGCAGCGCTGGCTGGCCACCCCTTCGCTGAGGCCCGGCAGCATCGGCAGCCCCTGGCGCACCGCCGCGCTCCACCAGCCGTGCAGCCGCTCCACCGGCGCGATGCGGCCGTCCTCCCAGGTGCGCGCAAAGCTCCAGCGGGGATCGGGCTCCACCGGCCGCAGCGCTTCGCCGCCGCGGCTCAGCCAGAGCTTGAAGCCGTGCACGTAGTCGGCCTGATTGTCGGAGCCGAGCACGGCGGCCCCCTCGCGGCCGTAGATCTCCAGCCAGCAGCCCCGGCCCGGCCGCGTTACCGAAGCCAGATTGAGCTGGGCGGGCAGGGGGCGCCCCCGGGCGCTGTCGAGCTGCAGCTGCACCAGCGCGATGTCCTCGGCGTCCACCACCCCCAGGCGGCCGCTGCCGTCGGCCAGAGGCCGCTCGCCGATGCTCGTGCTCAGCTGGGCCTGGAGCTTCAGGGTGGGTCCCACCAGCCAGTGCAGCAGGTCGAAGGCGTGGCTGCCGAGGGCGCCGAGCACACCGCCGCCGGCGGCGGCCTGGGAGTACCAGCTCCAGGCCCGGGAGGGGTCGGCGCGGCTGCCCATCAACCAGTCGAGCTTCACCAGCACCAGGTCCCCCAGGGCGCCGTCGCCCAGCAGCGCCTGCAGTTGCTGGAACAGGGGTACGGCCCGGTACTCGAAATCCACCGCCACGCAGAGCCCACGGGCCATCGCCAGCCGCTGCAGCTCTTCGGCCTGGCCGGCATGGAGAGCCACCGGTTTCTCCAGCATCAGATGCTTGCCTGCCTGCAGCGCCCGCCGCGCCAGTTCGAAGCGGGGCTCGGGGGGGGTGGCGATCACCACCGCCTCCACCGCCGGGTCCCGCAGCAGGGCGTCGAAGTCGCTGTGGCCAGGCAGGTCGGCCTGGCGGCAGGCCGCCTGCAGCCGCTCGGCACGGGGATGCCAGAGGGCCACCGGCTCGCAGCCGGCGCAGGCCCGCAGGGCCGGCAGGTGCACCGTTTGGCCGAACCCCAGGCCGGCGATCGCCACCTTCAGGGGCTGGCCAGGGTGAGCGGTGCTGCTGGACATGGGCCGGTGGGCAGGGTTCAACCAGCCTGCAGCAGCGGCGCGGCCGCCTCACAGCTCTCGCGGATCACGGCCATCAGCAGCGGGTCGCCGTCGGCGGGCTGCCACTCGGCACCCCAGCGGGGCAGGCCGTTTACCGAACTGTCGCGGTAGAGGGTCTGGCCGCAGTCGATCTCCATCACGTAGAGATCGCCCAGGCGCGGCCGCTCGTCGTCACTGGCGGCGGCGGGCTGGAAGCGGCTGAGCACGCTGAGGTTGCCAGCGCGGCTGAGACGCAGGCTGCCCGCATCCCACCACTGGCGGCCGGCCTCGGTGGGGGGGACTTCATGCCAGTTCACAGGTGCGGCCAGAACCGCCGGCAGGCCGGAGAGGGGCCCCGGGCCGAGGGGTGCCAGCAGCAGCGCGGCGGCCAGGATCAGTGCCGCCAGCCAGGAAGCTTGCCGGTGCCGCCTGTGGGGCGGGCCCAGCCGTGGCGGTGCAGGTGCCATGGGGGCTCCTCGCTCAGGCCGGCACGCGGCTGCGGCACCCGTGGATGCGCAGCAGGCTGGCCAGGGTGTCCCGCAGCTTGGTGCGATCCACGATGGCGTCCACGAAGCCGTGGTCGCGCAGGTATTCGGCGGTCTGGAAACCCTCCGGCAGTTTCTCGCGCAGGGTCTGCTCGATCACCCGGCGGCCGGCGAAACCGATCAGAGCCTTGGGCTCGGCCAGAATCAGGTCGCCCAGCATGGCGAAGCTGGCGGTGACGCCGCCGGTGGTGGGGTGGGTGAGCAGAGGGATGTAGAGCAGCTCGGCCTGCCGGTGGCGCTGCAGGGCACCGGCGATCTTGGCCATCTGCATCAGGCTCAGCATCCCCTCCTGCATGCGGGCGCCACCGGAGGCACAGACGATCAGCACCGGCATGCGGCGGGCGGTGGCTTCCTCCACCAGCCGGGTGAGCTTCTCGCCCACCACCGAGCCCATCGAGCCGCCCATGAAGCGGAAGTCCATCACCCCCAGAGCCAGGGGCAGGCCGCTGCTGCGGCAGAGCCCGGTGACCACCGCGTCGCGCAGGCCGGTGCTCTGCTGGCTGTCGCGGATGCGGTCGGCGTAGTTGCGGCGGTCCTTGAAGGCCAGGGGGTCGGTGGGCGCCAGGTCGGCATCCAGAGGCTCGAAGCTGCCCGGGTCGGCGATCAGGCGGATGCGCTCCTCGCTGGCGATGCGGTGATGGTGCCCGCAGCCCTTGCAGACGCTGGCATTGGCCACCAGGTCCTTGCGGTACACCACCAGGCCGCAGTCAGGACACTTGCTCCACAGCCCGTCGCCTTCTTCGGGCTCCTGGGGGTTGCGGACGACCGGCGGGTTCTTGCGGCGATCGGCGAACCAGTCGAACAGCGACATGGGCAAGGCGCCGCGGAGGGCGCCGCTTTCGGACTGCTCCCATTAAAGGGGTGAGCGGCAGGCTCAGGGGCCGGCCAGCACCAGCCGCCCCAGCAGGTCCAGCCAGAGGCCCCTGCCCAGCAGCCACACCGCCGCCCCGGCTGCGGCCAGAAAGGGCCCGAAGGGCAAGGGCTGGTGCCGCCCCAGCCTGCCGCTCAGCCGGCCCAGCACCCCTGCCGCCGCCCCCCAGACCACCGCCAGCACCACGCTGATCCCCAGGCCGCTGAGTCCCAGCCAGGCGCCCAGCAGGGCGGCCAGCTTGGCGTCCCCCAGCCCCAGGGCAGGCCTGCCGGCCAGGCGCTCACCCACGGCGCTCACCGCCTCGAAACCCAGCAGGCCCGCACCTGCGGCCAGCAGATGTGCAAACAGCAGCTCGCGGGCCAGGGCGGGGCTCTGCAGCCAGCCCAGCAGGGCCGTGCAGGCCAGGCCCAGCAGCAGGCCGATGCGGCAGAGCGATTCCGGCAGCCAGAGGCGGTCGATGTCGATCAGGCTGAGGGGGATCAGCCAGCTCAGCAGCAGCCAGCCCGCCAGCAGCAGCAGCAACGGCTGGGGCTGCGGCCCCATGCTGGCCGGTCGGGCCGCCAGGGCCGCCACCCAGAGCCCGGCCGTGAGCAGTTCCACCAGGGGATAGCGCAGGGCGATGCCGGCATGGCAGTGGCGGCATCGCCCCCGCAGCCCCAGCCAGCTCAGCAGCGGCAGGTTCTCGAACCAGGCCAGGGGGGTGCCGCAGCGGGGGCAGTGGCTGCCGGGCCCCAGCAGCGACTCCCCCCGGGGCAGCCGCCAGGCCACCACGTTGAGAAAGCTGCCCATGCAGGCCCCCAGCAGGGCCGCCAGCAGCGCTGCCGCCAGCGGCGCTGCTGGGAAGGTGTCGGGCGGAAGGGCGAGCACGGGGCCGCTCAGCGGCTGCGCGGCAGACGCAGCCGCCTGGTCTGGCCGACCGCTGCACGCCCCTGCAGCAGGTCGACGGGGATGAACTGTTCGTCGGGGAGCAGCACCGGCCGCTCGAACACCACCCGGCCCCGCGACCCCAGCAGCACCACTCCGCAGGGCGCCGGGCCGGCAGGGCAACCCTGCGCATAGCCGAACATCACGCGGCGGGCCTGCTGCAGCACCTCAGCACTGTTGATGCGGTCGAGCCGCAGGCCGGCGGCTGGAGGGGAGGCGGCCCCGGCGATCGCGAAGGACGGCCTGGACCCGAGTGCCTGGGAGGGAGGCCCCTGGGAAGGGGGGGATGGGCCCGCACTGGCCTGGGGCTGGGGTGGGGTGTAGGTGATGGCCTCACCGACTCCGGTTGCGGCACAGATTAGGGCCGTTGCGGTGAACAGAGCGCTCAGAGCAGTTGTTTGCGATCCTCGATCATGCGGTGAATGATCGGCGTGAGAATCAGCTCCATCGCAAAGCTCATCTTGCCGCCGTTGACCACGATCGAGGTGGGGCTGGACATGAAGGAGTCGTGGATCATGTCGAGCAGGTAGGGGAAATCGATGCTCCACTTCTCGCGCGCCCCCTTGCGGAAGTGGATGATCACGAAGGATTCATCCGCGGTGGGGATGCTGCGGATCTGAAACGGGTTGGAGGTGTCCACGGTGGGCACCCGCTGGAAGTTGATGTCGGTGCGGCTGAACTGGGGACAGATGTGGTTGATGTAGTCGGGCATGCGCCGCAGGATCGTGTCCACCACCGCCTCGGCCGAATAGCCGCGCTCGGCGTTGTCCCGGGAGATCTTCTGGATCCATTCCAGGTTGGTGATCGGCACCACCCCCACCAGGAGGTCCACCACCGAGGCCACGTCGTAGCCATCGCCCACCACGCCGCCGTGCAGACCCTCATAGAAGAGCAGGTCGGTGGCGCCGGGAATCGGCTCCCAGGGCGTGAACTGGCCGGGCTGGAGGTTGGTGCCCAGGCGGCTGTTGTGCTCGGCCGCCTCCTCGGGGGAGTGCAGGTAGTAGCGCTTCTGGCCAGTGCCGCTTTCGCCGTAGCTGCGGAACAGCTCCTCGAGCTTGTCGAAGACGTTCGCCTCCGGGCCGAAGTGGGAGAAGTTCTCCCCCCGGGCGATGGCGGCAGCCATCGCCTCCTTCATGGGCCCGCGCTCGTAGCGGTGGTAGCTGTCCCCCTCCACCACCGCCGGGGTGATGCCCTCGCGCGTGAAGATGTATTCGAAGGCCCGCTTGACAGTGGTTGTTCCGGCCCCCGAGGAACCCGTGACAGCCACAACCGGGTGACGCTTCGACATGGCGCAGCAGAATGGAGACCGTGGCCGAGTTTGGCAGGTCGCCGGCACACCCCCTGGCGGCACCCCAGGCTGGCGGCACCCCAGGCCGACCTCAGCCCTCCAGCGCCCGCAGCAGTTGCTCGCCCATGGCCGCACAGCCCACCAGGGTGCAGCCCTCGGCCATCAGGTCAGCGGTGCGATAGCCCGACGCCAGCACCCGGTCCACCGCCGCTTCCAGAGCGGCGGCGGCCCCATCCTGACGCAGGCCGATGCGCAGCAGCATGGCGGCGCTGAGCACCATCGCCAGGGGGTTGGCCCGGTCCTGGCCTGCGATGTCAGGGGCGGAGCCGTGGATCGGCTCGAACAGTCCCGGTCCCTCGCCCCCCAGGGAGGCCGAGGGAAGCATGCCGATCGATCCGGTGAGCATGGCCGCCTCATCGCTGAGGATGTCGCCGAACAGGTTGCCGGTGAGCAGCACGTCGAACTGGCGCGGCGCCCGCAGCAACTGCATGGCGGCGTTGTCCACGTAGAGGTGGCTGAGCTCCACATCGCCATAGCTGGCGGCATGCAGGGCCTCCACGCGCTGGCGCCAGAGCTGGCTCACCTCGAGCACATTGGCCTTGTCCACACTGCACAGCCGGCCCTGGCGCTGGCGGGCGAGATCGAAGCCCACCGCGGCGATGCGGTCCACCTCCGAGGCGCTGTAGGCCATGGTGTTGAAGGCCCGCTCCTCACCGCCGGCCTGCACCCTGCCCTTGGGGGTGCCGAAGTAGATGCCGCCGGTGAGCTCGCGCACCACCATCAGGTCCACCCCCGCGATCACCTCGGGGCGCAGGGTGGAGGCTCCGATCAGGGCGGGCACGGTCTTCACCGGTCGCAGGTTGGCGAACAGCCCCAGACCGGCGCGCAGACCCAGCAGGCCGGTTTCGGGACGCTGGGGGCGGGGCAGAGTGTCGTACTGCGGTGAGCCGATCGCCGCCAGCAGCACCGCGTCGGCGGCCCGGCAGGCCTCCAGGGTGGTGGCCGGCAGGGGCTCGCCGCAGGCCTCAATGGCCACACCCCCGATCGGCTGCTCGTCATAGCTGAGATCCAGGCCCTGGCGGCGGCTCACCGCATCGAGCAGCTGGCGGGCCACCGCCATGATCTCGGGACCGATGCCGTCGCCGCTGAGCAGGGTGATCCGGTGGCGGCTGGTCATGGCGGCGTCGACGTGAACGGCGGGGCAGCCGCGGAGGCTAGGGCGCGGAGGGGTCGGGGTCCGGGCCGGTCTGGCTGCGCTTTTCCAGCCGGCGCAACGCCCGGGCCAGCTCAGGCAGTTTGCTGAAGGCCGCCGAGCAGCGCAGCCAGAGGCGGTTGGGGATCGCCGGATAGCCGCTCACCACCTCCCCGGCGGCCACCTCCCCGTGCACCCCCGACTTGGAGCTGGCGATGGCCCGATCGCCCATCACCGCCCGGTTGGCCAGGCCCACCTGGCCCGCCAGGATCACGCCGTTGCCCAGGCGGGCGCCGCCGGCGATGCCCACCTGGGCGGCCAGGGCACAGCCCTGGCCGGTGCTCACCCCGTGGCCGATGTGCACCAGGTTGTCGATCTTGGTGCCGGCGCCGATGCGGGTCTCCCCCACCGCCGGCCTGTCGATGGTGCTGCCGGAACCCACCTCCACCGCCGCTTCCAGCACCACCCGGCCGGTCTGGGGCATCTTGCGCCAGCCCGTGGCGGTGGGCACGAAGCCGAAGCCCTCGCCGCCGATCACGCTGTTGGCCTGCAGCACGCAGCCCGGCCCCAGGCGGCTGCCGGGGTGCACCACGGCACCGGCGTGCAGCTCACAGCCGTCGCCCAGTTCGACATCGGCATAGAGCACCACGTGGGGGTGCAGGGTGCAGCCGGCGCCGATCTGAACGCCTTCGCCGATGCATACCTGGGCTCCCACATGGCTGCCCATGCCCACCACGGCGCTGGGGTGCACCACTGCCGTGGCATGAACGCCCGGTGGCGGCAGCGGCCGGGGGTGGAGCAGCTCAAGCGCCTCGGCGAAGCCCAGGCGCGGATCGGCCAGCGCCACCCAGGCGATGCCACGGGCGCTGAGCTGGCGGCCGAGATCGGCCTGGCCCTCACCGGCGGGCAGCAGCACGGCGCTGGCGCCGGTGCCGGGGAGGGCCGCCGCCAGGCCGCTGCCCGCATCCAGGAAGCTGAGCTGGCCAGCGCGGGCCTCCCGCAGGGTGCCGCAGCCCTCCAGCTCCGGATCGCCGGCAAGATGCCGGGCGGGGCCATCGGCGCAGGCGGAGTGCAGTTCGCTGAGGTGGCCGAGCAGTTGGCTGAAGCGCATGCCCTGAGGGCTTCCGGCTGGGCGGATCGTAGGCAGGCCCCTAGAGCAGGGCCAGGCGATCGCGGTGCACCGCCTCCACCCCCGCGCGGCCCATCAGCTGGCGCAGTTCGGCGCTGCCCAGGCTGGCCAGGCCCCGCCCCAGTTCGCGGCCGTCGGCGGCCAGCAGGCGCACCGCCTCGCGAGGGCTGAAGTCGCCCTCCACCGCCGTCACCCCCACCGCCAGCAGGGACGCCCCACGGCTGCGCAGGGCCCGCTCGGCGCCGGCATCCACCTGCAGCGAACCCTTGGGCACCAGGGCATGGGCCAGCCAGCGCTTGCGGGTGGCGAGGGGCTCGCAGGACGGTTGGAACACGGTGCCCACCCGCTGGCCAGCCAGCAGGGCATCGAGCACCGCCGGGTCGCGGCCGTCGGCCAGGTGCACGCGAATGCCGCTGGAGGTGGCGATGCGCGCGGCGGCCAGCTTGGTGGTCATGCCGCCCGTGCCCCAGCGGCCGCCGCTGCCGGCCACATGGGCGAGCCGCTCGAGTTCCGCCAGGTCGCGCACCTCTTCGATCGGTTCGGCCCCGAGGTCGCTGCGGGGATCGCCGGAGTAGAGGCGGTCGACGTCGGTGAGCAGGATCAGCTCATGGGCTCCCACCGCCACCGCCACCAGGGCTGAGAGGGTGTCGTTGTCGCCGAAGCGCAGTTCGTCAGTGGCGAGGGTGTCGTTCTCGTTCACCACCGGCACGACGCCCCAGGCCAGCAGCTGCTCCAGGGTGCGGCAGGCGTTCTGATAGCGGCGTCGCGAGGCCAGGTCGCCGCGGGTGAGCAGCACCTGGGCCGCCGTCAGACCGCGCACGGCGAAGGCGTCCTGATAGAGGGCCATCAGATGGCCCTGCCCCACGGCGGCGGCGGCCTGAAGGGCGGCCACCTCGGCGGGGCGGCGGGCCATCGCCAGCACGGCGCAGCCCAGGCCCACGGCGCCGCTGGTGACCAGGGCCACGGCATCGCCGCGCCGCCGGGACCGGTTGATGCTGGCGGCCAGGTCGGCGATCAGGGCGGCCGTCGGCCGCCCGGCGCTGCCCCGCAGCAGGCTGGTGCCCACCTTGAGCACGCGCCGCCGGGACCCTTCGGCCCGCTGCTCCATCGCCGCATCCGAACTCATCCCAGGCTGGTGCCCAGCCAGTGGGCGAGGCGCAGCTCAAGGCGCTGCAAGCGGTCGCGCTGACAGGGCTGACCCTGGGGGTCGATCGGCTTGACGAGCACGGTGAACAGCCCCAGGCGGTTGCCGGCGATCACATCGGTGAACAGCCGATCGCCGATCAGGGCCACCTGGCGGTGGGGCAGCTGCAACTGCTGCAGAACCCGGCGCAGGGCGGCGCGGCGGGGTTTGCCGGCGGAGGTGGTGAAAGGTACCCCCAGCTCGGCCGCCACGGCGCCGATGCGCTGGCGGGAGGGGTTGTTGCTGAGCAGGTGGATCGGCAGTTGCCGGCGCGCCTCCTCCAGCCAGCGCCGGCAGCTCTCGGGCACGCTGGCCTGGCGACGGGGCAGCAGGGTGCGGTCCACATCCAGCACCAGGGCGGCGATCTGGTGGTCGAGCAGCTGCTGCAGCGGCAGCTCCGCCAGGGTGCGGTCGAGCAGCCAGTCGGGACGCAGCAACTGACGCAGGCTCACTGCAGACCCTCCCGCTCCCCCAGCTCGGCCTCGATGCGGGGCTGCACCCGGTCGAATTCCTCCCCTTCCACCAGCACCGCCTGGCCGCCGTCCATGCGGGCCACCACGAAATAGGGATCGAGGGGGATGTAGAGGCTGTACTCCTGGTCGTTCACCAGAAAGCTCACCAGCAGCTCATAGGTGTCCTTGTCGTCGGCTTCCAGGTCGTCGAGCTCGTCGAGGTCGGGTTCCTCCAGTTCGCCGTTCACCGTGAGGGTGCCCGCCGAGCGCACCAGGGTGAGGTCGTGTTCCTGCAGCACCACATCCGCCACCGAGAGCACCGGTTCTGTGGCCTCCACGGTGTCGATCAGTTCGGGCTCGTCACCTTCGCCCAGGCGGAACAGGCACACCGGTGTGTCCACAGGGGTGAGCAGCACGTAGTCGCGACCATCGAGGGGGATCATCTGCTCCAGGAAGCAGAGCAGCTGGCGGCCTCGTTGATCACTGGCCAGCACGGTGGGCACGTCGGTGGGGAGGTCGCCCGAGGCAGTCATGGAGGAATCCGCGGTGCTCGCCGGAGATGGAGCTGTGCCCTCAGGATGGATCAGAGCCGGCCCGGCCGCCCGGATCGGCCGCCGAGGACCGGCGGCGCTGAGCCGGGTGCATCTTCGCCGGCAGCTCGGCTTCCGGGCCTTCGCGCAGCCACTGCTCCAGCAGCAGGGCGGCGGCGGCGCTGTCCAGCCGGCCGCTGCGGTCGCCGTGCAGGCCGTGGTCTTCGGCGGCAGCCCAGCTGCTGGCGTGTTCGTTCACCCAGGCCAGCGCCAGCCCGGTGGCGCGGGCCAGCTGCTCGCCGTAGCGCCGGCAGTGGCGGCTCTGGACGCCGGGCCTGCCGCCGCTGTCGAGGGGCAGGCCCACCACCAGGGCCTGCACCCGGCGCTGACGGATCAGCACCTGCAGGCAGGCGAGGTCGGCGGGGAAGTGGGACCGGGCCAGGGGGGGCAGGGGCGTGACGGTGAGGCCCAGGGGATCACAGCCCGCCAGACCGATGCGCCGCCGCCCCACATCGAGGGCCAGCACTGAGCGGGGCTGGGGCGGCCGGTTCAGCGGGGAGCCGCGGGAGTGGGCATCGGCCTGCGGCGCGGCTGCAGCTGCTGCAGCACGGCCTCCAGGCGCCGCGCCGCGCCCTGGGCGGGGGCATGCAGCTCCTGGCGGCGCCAGACGCTGCGGGCCATCAGCACCCGTTCGCCGCGGGCTTCGGCACCGAGCTGGCGCAGCCAGCGTTCGAGGGCCTCGTCGTTGCTGTCGCTGCGCAGCCAGAGGGGGTGGTGGCGGCCCAGGGCCCGGGCGGCCTGGGCCAGCAGCCGGCTGAGGGGTGCTCCGATCAACCGCCCCCAGCCGGGATGGACCGTGAGTTCGAGGTCGTGGCCGCCGCCGGCGTGGTCGCCCAGCCAGCGCACCGCCGCCACGGCCTGGTTGCGGCTGGGGTCCATCAGCAGCCAGCCCCGGCCGCGGCTGCGGTCGAGCAGATCCTCCACATGGCGATCGAGCAGCTGGCGCAGCAGGGCGGGGCAGGCCGCCTGCTCGAGCTGCCAGAGGGCCAGCGCGCTGCGCCGGTTGAGGGGGGTGGCACTCCAGCACTCCGCGGCCGCGCTCCCGGCGGCGCCGGCCCCGGCGTCGGCGCTGTCGTGGGCACACCAGCGCCAGAGGCGCTCCCGGCGCAGGGGCTGGAAACCCTGCTCACGCAGGGCGGCGAGACGGTCGCTGTCGAGGGTGGAGGAGATGGCGATCCAGCTGCAGGCCCCACGGGCCCGCAGGATCGCCTCCCGCAGCAGGGTGCCGGCCAGCTCGCGCCGGCCGTGCTCGACCGCCAGGCGCAGGTGCTGCACCCGCCAGCAGCTGCCGCTGCGGTTTTCCGGGCGGGCGACGATCAGCCCGAGGGGCGAGGACCCTTCCCGGGCCACCAGCACTTCGCCGCTGAGGCTGGTGGCGGCAGGCAGGCGCAGCCAGCGCAGCGCCCGACCCGCCGGAGCCAGCAGGGCGGCCCGCTGCAGCAGCGGCTGCAGGGGCAGGAAGGCCGGGTCGCTGAGCAGGGGCAGATGCCAGCCGGCGAGCGGTTCGATCTGAGGCCCTTGCGCCAGCCCCCGGGGCCGTTGCTGGGCGCAGGGGTCGCTGGCGGCAGCCTCGGGCCGCGGCCCAGGCGTGGGCGGCGAGGGCACACCGGCCGGCTGCTGGCGCGCCGACAGGACCGCGCTCAGCCAGACGCTGGAGGACACGGAAATGGATTGCACCAAGGGGGATTGCACCGTCATCCCAGGGCAGTCCACAGGGTGGTCAGTTCAACTGTACCGACGCCGTCCTGCCAGCGCGGCTCAGGCGGGGCGCACCAGCACCAGGGGGGTGCGCTCGTTGGCGTTGCCGGCCGGATTGGGGCGCAGCGCCCTCTGCAGCAGGGCCTGATCGCATCCCTGGCTGGCCGCCAGCACCTTCACGCGGCCCAGGTCGTTGACGTCGACCACGGCCACGCCCACCCCGAGGGCCGTGGCCATCTGATCGCAGAAGGCTTCGGGGTGATCGGGGCCGAGCACGATCGTCTGGTCGTAGGGCGGCGTGGTGCCGGTGACGTCGTCGATCAGGCGGGCCTGCTCGCCGGCCAGCCGGTAGAACCATCCCCTGGAGCCCACCAGCTTCAGCACCGTTCCCAGCAGCCAGGCGCACAGCACCCGGGCTGGTCCCACCAGATCGATCAGGGTCTGCATGCCGCAGGCGGTGGCCAGGGAGCTGGTGGGATGAAAAGCGCGGCAGAGCAGCCGTGCCAGGGCCGAGGGCCGCACGCTCTGGGGGTGGTGGTAGCGGCCCTGCATCACCGCCAGCGGGGTCTCGCCGATGGTGAGCACGTCGCCGTCCCGCAGCACCCCGCCGGCGTAGTGGCGCAGCACCTGTTCGGGATCATCAAGGGTGCCCAGCAGGTGGGTGCGCAGCGGCAGCACCTGGCAGTGCTCGCCCTGCCGCCAGTGGGCCGTGGCGGGCTGCTGGGGCTGGGGCCGGCGCAGGGGGATGAGGATGCCGTCACGACGCCAGAGGCGGCCGAAGGGCCCGTAGTTCAGCCACAGCACCTCCAGCCAGAGGGTGTCGAGCAGGGCGTGCAGATCCACGCCGCCGCCGCCGATCTCCACCGTGAGCCGGGCGCTGGTGGTCTTGCGCGCCTTGACGATGTAGGCGGCCCAGTAGCCGTCCGGTCGCTCCTCCTCGTCGGGATGCAGGGCGGTGACCTGGCTGCGCAGGCTGACCGCGGCCAGATCGCCGCGCCCCAGCAGGGTGGGGCGCAGCTCCAGTTCGGGCACGAACACCTCCATGCGCCGGTGGGGATTGCTGATCGTGATCTCACCGCTCACCCGCAGGCCGCCGCCGGCGATGGGCTGCACATCGAAGCGGCCGGCTCCCAGCCGCAGCGGCGAGACGGGCCGCAGCCGGTGGCGCAGCTCCAGCACGAGCAGCAGCAGGCCGAAGAGCAGAACGGCCACCAGGGCCAGCCGGAGCAGAACCGGGAACAGCACGGGGGGCGTGAAACGGCTCGCCGGAGCGTACCGGCCCCCCGGCGCCTTAACGTCGCGCGACCTCAGCGGCCGCTGGCGCGATGCGCAAGACCTTCGTGCTCGACACCAATGTGCTGCTGCACGATCCCGGCGCCCTGGGCCGCTTCGAGGACAACAACATCGTCATCCCGATCGAGGTGGTGGCGGAGATCGACCGCTTCAAGCGCGACCCGGCCGAGAAGGGCCGCAATGCCCGTGAGGTGTCGCGCCGGCTCGATCACCTGCGCACCCAGGGCAACCTGGCCGACGGCGTGCCGATCGACCCCCAGGGCGGCCAGCTGAAGGTTGTGTTCTGCCGCGGCGAAACCCTCGCCACCCTGCCCCCGGAACTCAAGGGCGGCAACGGCGACAACAACATCCTGGCGGTGGCCCTCGAGCAGCAGAGCCTGGAGGTGGTGATCGGCGATCAGCCGCCGGTGGTGCTCGTGACCAAGGACACCAACCTGCGCATCAAGGCCGATGCCGTGGGTCTGATCGCCCAGGACTACACCAGCGACCGGGTGGCCATCGCCGACCTCTATCCGGGCTTCCGCGAGCTGTGGGTGAGCGCGGACCAGATGGACCGGGTGAAGCTGGCGCCGGGCCTGGAGATCGAGGCACTGGCGCTGGCGGATCCCCTGCAGCCCAACGAGGGGGTGACCCTGATCGATCAGAGCCAGCCCAACCACACCCTGCTGGCCCGTCACCACAGCGCCACCGCCACTCTCCTGCCGCTGCAGCGGGCCGGCAAGGCCCGGCTGGGGCGCATCCAGGCGCGCAACCGCGAGCAGAGCTTCGCCCTCGATCTGCTGCTCGATCCCTCGGTGCAGCTGGTGACCCTGGTGGGCAAGGCCGGCACGGGCAAGACCCTGCTGGCCCTGGCGGCCGGGCTCAACCAGGTGGCCGACGAGCGGCAGTACGAGCGCATGCTCGTCACCCGTCCGGTGATCTCCCTGGGCAAGGAGCTGGGTTTCCTGCCCGGGGATGTGGAGGAGAAGATGGGGCCGTGGATGCAGCCGATCATCGACAACCTGGACTTTCTGCTCGGCGGTGATGAGCATCACAAGGGCTCCAGCCAGCGGGGCACGAGCCGCCAGCCGCGCAGCAGCTGGAGTGATCTCAAGGGCATGGGGCTGCTGGAGGTGGAGGCGATCAGCTACATCCGCGGTCGTTCCATTCCCGGTCAGTACATGGTGGTGGATGAGGCCCAGAACCTCACCCCCCATGAAGTGAAGACGATCGTGACGCGGGTGGGGGAGGGCACCAAGATCGTGCTCACCGGTGACCCCTATCAGATCGACAACCCCTACGTGGATGCCGAGAGCAACGGTCTCACCTGGCTGGTGGAGCGCTTCAAGGGGCAATCCCTGGCGGGCCACGTGACGCTGCAGCGCGGCGAGCGCAGCGAGCTGGCCGAGCTGGCGGCGAATCTGCTGTGACCACCCGGGCCGGTGCCGGCAAGCGCTATGGGGTGGTGAGCCATGACGGCTGGGGGAACACCTGCGTAGGCGACTTCAACTCACTGGAGGAGGCGCGGGAGCTCTTCGGTGCCCTCTGCAGCGACCACTGGTTTCTCACCGACGGGTCGGTGAAGGGGGTTTCGATCGTGGATCGGGAAGCTGGTGATCCCGGCGTACCCGGAACCGGTGAGGCAAGCATCGTGGCCAGCCATCGGTTTGGCACGGGCTGAGCGCTCCCCCGGGCGGCGGGCGAACGGTGGAGAGGAATGTCAGGACCGCCAGACATCCACCATCTGGGCCGTGTCCTGGTAGAGGCGGGAGCGAACGATGAGGCCGTTAGAGCCGGAAGTGGGGAGCCTCCTCCGGCCCCACGATCTCCCATTCGATCTCAGGGTCCAGCAGGGACAGGATGGCGTCGAGGTCGCCAGCCAGGAAGGCGTCATCCAGCTGCTGGGCGATCGCGCAGTTCGGTTTCAGCGGATTCACAGGCAGAAGGGCTCTGGCATGCGGCAGCGGCAAGCGGTCGCGCCGCCTTCTCCAAGGGAAACTACAGAGCTCAGCCGAGCGATGGTGAATCACTGGCCCCGGGACTCACGGTCCTGCTGGCGTTCAAGGGAGCTGTTCCATGAGCAGGTGCTCCCGTGGGTACTCACGCATCATCTGCTTCTGATGATCCGAGCCAGCCCATGAGAACAGCACGTCCCTGGCATAGTCGCCGTTGGCATCGTAGATGTTGTACAGGTCTACAGACGCATCCACAAAGCCTGAAACTTGATCGATCTCAGAGCAGTATTGCTCGCAGAACAGATAACAGGTTTTGAGCGTGTCTCTCAAGGCAACGATCCCTTTGGCGAAGGTACCCCTGCTCATCACAAGGGCGCTGGCGTGGGCAATGGCAAGAACATCCGATCGCAAGTCTCCAGATGATGCCGAACTGTTGGGCAAACCACGATCATTCAAATAATCCTGCAACAGCTGGATCACAGGATTCAGATTGTCTTCATGAACCATGAGCACAGCCTCGGGAGCGTAGTGCTCGATTGCCATGATGTAGTAACTCAATGGCGGCTGGCCGAGCTTGTCATACGGGCTTGCCTCAGAGAATACATCTCCGGATCGCAGATGAATCGTGAGAATCCGGCCGTGATTGCTGGATAACCTCTGCTGGCTGTTGCCGTTGGTCTCCAGATCGATGCTCTTTCCCAGGCTCCTCAGGAGAATGTTTCTTGGTGGTATTCCATCAAACACGCCAGGAAGATCCCTGCGCATGTGAAAGAACGTGCTGGCCAATCCCAGGATATCCTTCCGATGCATCCCGAGATGGAGGAGCAGCCCGCAGTCGGGAATGGCGACACTCTGGCGACCCGAGAATAGAAAGGTGGTCACTGAATCAGCTGGTGCATGAATCTCCTTCACACCCACCCGCAGAGCGAAACCCATCGCATTGCTGAGCTGAATCAGAAAGTTGGACATCCTGCCAAAACGGAGCAGTACCAATGCCTGGGGATACCGGTTCTGGTTGGCGGATGGTGGTGGTCCATCCAGCACAACATACCTCGCCTGGTTTTCGCATGCACTCTCATAGAAGGCTTGCTCCTTCCACTCGATGCCTTGCGACAGCAGAAACTCCCTCAGTTGTACCCGGTTGGCGTATCGCTGCTCCAAGGTCTGAAGGCGATCTTCTTCCGGATGGCGTTCCCGCCCAAGCCTGTTGATGCGTTCAGCCCTCGCATAGTGGCCCATCCTCGTCAAGGCTCGTGCGGCGTGCCAATAGCCACGCCAGAAATCCGGATGGTTCCTGATCAGAAGCCTGGCGTATCGCAAGGCGATCCGATGCTGCTCTGAGCGAAGCCCCAGCTCCACCCCGGCCACCAGGGCGGCCCTGTAGTTGGGGTTGAGCCGAACGGCGCGCCGGATGGCCTTCAGCGCGACCGGATAGTGCTCCAGGCCACAGGATCATCGGGGTTGTGCCTGGTGTGCTCCAGGGAGCGATCGTGTGCCGTTCTGAAATCCCGCTGCGACCTGAGACCTCGGATCTCAGCGGCAAGCTCCTTCCTGCTCCGCACTCGCTCTGTCCGGTTGTCTGTGGGCACGCGATCGCTCCTTCCGATCCCGGATCGTTGTTCGGCGACGATTAGGTAGGCGGGTCCGCGCAACTACATAGGCGGGTCTCAGGACGCGACAACAGGGCTCCGATC
>JBCBTI010000007.1:0-164827 GCA_039818745.1 Cyanobacteria bacterium J06638_7 | reverse complement strand
GGAAAATGGCCGGGGCAAGTAAGTTGATGTTTTGTATAACGTACGGGCGCTGTCGCTAGAAAAATCGTGCGAGGCCAAGGCCCCATACTTAACCCCCACCCGAGGTAGGACCCGCGTTCTAGGCATACTTGACCCATGCCAAGACGCGGGAGGCTGCGCATAGCCAACGGTTCGCCCATCCCGCTATGCCTACCGCGCCCAAGACCGCCGGGTTAACGCATGGCCAACCGCGCCACGCCTCCCGCCCCCTGACATACAGGAGCAATCAATCCAGTAGTTTATACAAACTTCCACTATCCGCTCTCATCCGCATAACTAACTCCTGACCCAGCAGCCGCCCTGGGAGCAGTGCCGCCCGACGCTGACCGACGCCGCCCGACGCTGGCCGCCCCGCCCTCCGCCTTGGCTGCCTTGGCTGCTCTAATCCATTGCCCTACCTACTGCCTGAGCGCACGCAAGCGCCTGAGCGCACGCACGCGCACGCCCACATGCGCGTGCTTGTACCACACGCACCGCCTTTTCGTCAAGTACGGTTCTGCGTACTCGCTTGTACGGTCCTCCCCCTATCGGCACTGTCCCCGGCCTGTTACTATACAGATGTCGAGAAAAGGAGGAGCAAAAGCTAAAAAACCGAGCCCAGCAAGCTCACCGCCCTGCGAGGCAAGCGCGGCAGTAGGACCGGCACGAAGTCGCCGAAAGGCACTATCCCCCGGATGACCCACCGCGAGGCGAAAGCCGCTCCGAACAGGCAAAGCAGGGCCTCTTAAATTGAACCTTGAAAACCGAAGATCAATCAACAAGCCGGGAACGGCGCGGGGCTCAAACGAGCCAAGCACTTTACTCCGTTCCAAAGGGTTTCTGGCTCAGGCTCAATAGCCTGAGGGGTGCGGAGTCACCACACGCAACGTCGAGTGCGCCAGCTAATCGGAGCAGCAGCAGACAGCAGCCCATCAGGGTCAGCCTCCGATACCCTCCCGTCATTCCTGGCTGGCCGATTCGTTTAAGCGAGTCGCTAGGTGCAAACCCCAGCGCGGCCATTTCCCCGTTTCGTAAGTAGTGCTCGGTTCAATTCCGGGTCGGGGGACATAGCAGAGCGTGGCGTTCCACTAACACCGCCGCGAATTGGCTCGGGGGGTCGTTGCCCCGCCAGTGCCACGCTTGAAGGGCGCCGCCAGGGGGAGCCTGGCGGGATGCCAGAGGGGTGACCCACCTCATCGCTACAAGGGTCCGGCCCGCTGATTCGTGCGGCGGGCGCAGACAGCCTCGCCGGATACCACTGGTCGAGCGGGGGCCTTGGTTGGCCCCAGAACCACCGGAAGCAGCAGCAGGTCCGGCGAGGCACACGATCGACCGCCCCCAGTGGGCAGGTCAGGGTGCAACACCCTGAGCGGTCATTGCCGGATGGAAACATCAGGCTGCCATAGTCCGGGCCAGCCATGCGCCAACCCCTCGGGGCGCGAGCCTTGGAGAAGCAGGACAGATTCAGCGATACATCTGGCACCACCACCTGCGAACCGATCGCTAGGTCCGGCTTGCCGGGCTACCGAGAAACGGCGGGGGTGGTGGCGTCCACGCCACCGGGACGTGCAAGAGGGGCCGGGCTGAGGCCCCGTAACCCAGACCTCCGCGCCACAGGAGACGTGGCATGGGAGCCGCGACAGGTTCCCACCCGGCCCGCCCTGGTGGCGGCGCCTACCAGCCACAGGATCTAATCAAGCGCCGGCATTAAACGCAGCCCTTCTGGGCGTGACCACTGCCGGATTGAGGCCTTTACTCGCAGTCCTTCAGGGCGTGACCACTGGCCGAGAGCCCACCTAGAGGCCTAACGCTGGGGGTGCTGCAGGTTCGATCCCTGCACGGGTCATTGCCCCACGGCAAGGCTGCGGCCGACCCGTGCGGGCACCGGGCCCAGCGGCTCGTCATCCCGCTGGCGTTGTCCACAGAACGTGAATGAACTGTGGCCGGAGGGTGCCGAAATCACCCCAGCTCCGCCCTGGTAGCTGTGAAACCAACGGGGGCTGCGCGTCGAGCCACACAGGACGTTCGCCAGACGGAGTGGGGCTGATCACCGAGAAACCGTCCGCGCCAGGCTGAGAGGCCATGGCTCCACCCTGGAGGGGCCGGGGCGCTTGCGCTCCGGGTCATCACGACCGTTCGATTCGGTCATGGCGGGCTGGCATCCCGTGATCACTGCCGCTTGGGCCGCCCTGGTGGGCGCAGACGTGCCGAAAGGCAGGCCCTGCTGTGCAGGGTCAGAGGTTCGATTCCTTCCCGGCTCCCATTGTTTCAACCCCGCCAAGTAGCGGGATTCATTATGAAACGCTTCCCCAAATCCGCCGAAATGTGGCGGCAATTCCGCGCCGAGTTCGGCGATACCGCCGAGCAGTGGCGTGCACCCACAACCATCCGCGCCATCACTCGTGACGGGCAGCGCCGCATCAAGTTCGCGCCTGTCGTGCCGAGCACCGGGCAGCCTCGGCTGCGCGACCCGGACACGGGCCGGATGGTGCCCCAAGACGGTGACATTGTGGCTCTCGGCCGCAATGCTGCCGAGCCCATCCTCGCGCTCAAGTGGCGGGGATCGTGGCACCCGCTGCCTTCGGTCGAGGCCGTCGAGCAGATGTGTTGTGACTCCACCGTGCTCACCCCTGACGGGGAGGAGCTGGAGCCCGACGCTGACGGGTCCTGGCTCAGGCTCCTGTGCCTGATCTGATGATTGATCTTCGGTTTCGAGGTTCTCGCTAACACTCATTCCCGCCAAGTAGCGGAAGATAATTATGGGTTGGAGCTACACCACCCGACGCAAAACCAAACAACAGTTCGCTCAGGACTGCCTCTATGGCCTAAGCCATGAAGTGCTTGATCATTCCATCGTCGGAAACCACTTGTGGCTTGTCTTTAGAAACTCTGAGGGCACTCCCGAAATTGGCCTGTATCTGATGGCAAAAGAGCAAGGATTCTGGGGCTGCAAGGGCCTAACCGAAAGCTGCGGTCCCTACCACTGGGACTGTCCGCTTCGGCTGCTCAAGCTGGCCCCGCAACCTGACTCGGAATACGCGCAGAAATGGCGCGATGGCGTACATCGCTATCACGCCGCCAAGCGCAAACAGCGAGCCAGCAAGCCCAAAATCGGCGACACAATCCGCCTGACGGCCGAGCGCTTCGGCGCTGGCTGGGCCGGCCTTTACACCGTCACAAGGAACCTAGGGCGCCGTGGTCTGACGCTGACCAATCAGCATGGTGGGAACGTCAGAATGCCCGCCTACATGGTCAAGCACGCAGAACGTTGCCAGCCCGACAGTTGAGACCAAACCCCGGCATCAGCCGGGGTTTCTTTATAGCCACCGAGCGTACCGGCGAATACCACGCTGGAGGCCGGTGTAGAGCCGCTTGTTGATTCGCTCGCCGACGAAACCCCGCACCTGCTGGCCGTACTCAGCCCGGAGGGAGAACATGGCGCCCAAGGAGGGCCCGTGGATCACCCGGAGCTTGCTGGGGTCGCTCGGGCTGATCCGCTCGAACGGCAGGCCCTTGGCCACGAACCCGTAGGGGGTGAAATACCGAGGCCCCGCCCTGAAGACCTGCCAGGTGAAACCGTGGCGCTTGCTCGGTGGCGCCGCCGCCCAGCCCCGACCACGACCGAGGCCGGGGCGTGAGCGCCTGGCGCCGATCTGCCGACCGCGATACCGCAATGCAGTGCGCGGCCGATAATTCATGCGGACGTGCATACGGTTGCCACCCAACATGGCGACACCCTCTACATCCCGTTTGATCTCTTTTGCGGGAAGCGTATAATACTGCCCGATCACCGCTGATACATCAACCGGCACGCCCTTAGCCACATAGCGCAGCGCATCGCGCATCGCATCAGGGAATAGGTGATCTTGCATAAAGCGCAGATTCTCGCGCACCTCCTTGTCCCCTTCGATCTTGAATCGGAGGGAGGATGGCCCCGTGAGGGGAAAGGGAACAGAGATAGCCATACCTGCAGTTTACCGAGGCCAACATTGATCCGGCCGGTGATAGCAGCAGCAGGCAATCACACCTATCGGCATAACGCTGCCAATGCCACAGCCCCGTAGGGGCTGTGAAACCACGCCGCGACCGGCCCCGCCCTGGCGCCGCTGCTCAGGAGACCAACCCTCGCCCGCACAGGATCGCCCGGAGCGGCCCCTAGCGGCCCCTTGCTGGGGCCGCAACCCCTCGCCTAGGAGGAGTGTGCCCGCAGCCCGTTCAACGCCCCTCCTGGGGCCCTCACGGCGCAGCTTGTCGCAGGCGGCTCTCCAAGGGGCCCTGCCAGGCCGGGCGGCCACCACCCCCCAGCCCTCGCTGCAACAGGGCTTACAGGCGCTGCTGGCGTGGGTTGAGCACCACCACTCCGGGGCTGTCCCATCTGGGGTGATCCGTTGCAGCGACAGGGATCCCAGCCAGTGCGGGACAGCCAGGGGACAGTCAGGGGACAGTCAGATCGCTCTCCACGACTGGCCTCTCTCTCTCTCTGTCCCTCTTGTCCCCTAGAAAAGAGAAAAGAGAAAAGGAAAGGAAGGAAGTAGTAGAGGTGTACTGCTGGAGGGGTGTTGAACTAGGGGGGTGCCTCTACCCCCGAAATTGAGGGGACAGCGGGACAGCCGCCAAGATCCGTTCCGGCGCAGTCGATCTGCCCGTCCCGCACCTGTCCCATCGCGGCTGCTGTCCCCTCGGGACACCATGAAAAAGCCCGTCCCTGGCGGACGGGCCTCAGAATGGCGGTGCCGATTCCGCCACTGGCACATCAGGGGGCGGGAGCCAGTAGCAGGGACACCGGCTGTCCGTTCCAGATCGCCCTGCCGTGAGGCCAGGAAACCTCAACCGCAGGCGCTTCTGTTCAACCCCTGCTACCTGCAACCTCTTGAGTTGACTGATCCAACCTGTACCGGCCCAGGGTGTATCTGAGACCAACCGGGTGAGCGGTTGGTTCCGGGTGGCCACCGCTATGACCATCCCTGCTTCATCGTCGTGATGTAGGCGAATCCCGACCCGGCCGAGTGCATTGGCCGCCTCCTCACTGGCGGTGGTGACGACCCGGTGGAGCAGTTCGGCGACGGTGCGGCGCACGGTGCGGAATCGCTGCAGGTCGCCCGGCTCCAACTCCTCGACAGGCAATGTCAACCCTTCGATGTAACTCCAGCAGGTTTCCGCGCCGCCTTCGTTCATGTTTTCGATCTCTACAGCAGCGCTCCAGTCGAACGAACTGATCCACTGCCGGGCCTGTTCGTCGGTGGGTGCGGCGGAGGTCTGCAGCAGCCAGGCACCGGCCAGCAGCAGGCCGTACTGGTCACCGTGGCGGGCCTCGCCGAGCAGCTCGGCGGCGGCCTTGGAGAAGGTCTGGATGGTGCCGACGAACAGGGGCAACAGGCCGATGGTGCGGGCGAGCAGGCGCTGGCCCGTGTCGTCGTTGATGTGTTGGCGCAGGGCCGCTGAGAGCGCCTCCCAGTGGCTGATGCGCTCGGCTGGCGAGAGGGAATTGGGGTGGAGCAGTTCAACCACGGCCCAGCGCGAGCGATCGGCCTCAGAGTCGAGGGCGGTGACGATGGACGAGAACAGGAACATTGAGCGAACATTCCAGAGCCGGGCAGCACCGCCAGAGCTGCCGGTGACCTTCGAGGAGCCCTTGCCGCTGGAGGCGGAGCGGGCCAACTTGAGCACGGATTGAATTCGCTCCTGATCGCCCTTGGATCGGCCCTCGGTTTCATCGCACACGACGGGTAGGGCACCGGGAACGATGCGCTGCCGGAGCCCGGCCTCGGTGAGGTCGCCGGAGAACTTGTGGGCGAGGTCGCCGAGCAGGATCTCTACGAACCCCTCAAGCAGGGCCGACTTGCCGGAGCCCCTGGGGGCCGTGAGCCAGAGGTGCGAGCGCCAGCGCTGGAGGGCCCCGGAGAACGGCGCCATGACGAGCCAACCGCAGAGCAGGACGCCGTGGGCGGGGCAGCGCCAGCGGAACTGCTGGCCGAGCTGGAGGATCGCCAGGCCCTCATCGTCGGAGAGGGGGGTGGCGTCACCAGGGCCGACGGCGGGGGGCCGGGAGGGATAGAAGTGCTGGAGGCCGTCAGGCTGCGGCTGTGGGTGTGTGGTGCCGTTGATGATGAGCCGATCCCCAAGGTTGACCACGATGGAGTTGCCATCGCGCCAGGCGCCCTGGCCGCGAACTGAATCGGGCTCGAACCACCCGGCCTGGCGTGTGAGGGTGGAGCAGAGGGAATAGGCAAGGGTCCAGTCGGGGTCGCCCTTGCGGTTGGGGCAGTTGGCGGCCCACCAGTTGAGGTCGGCGAGTTCTTGGTAGTGGTTGGAGTTGTGCTGGGCGACGGTGAAGCTCCAGAGCCGGCCGTCGCTGGTCATGTAGTGGGCCTCGCCGTCTTCGGAGCGCCCGAGGGCCCGGAAGGGAGCGGGGAGGCCCACCTGAGAGCGGACGTGGGGCGGCTGCTCGGGTGGCTGCCGTGGTTGGCGCGGTGGCCGCTCGGGTCGTGGGGTGGAGAGCTGGAAACCGGAGCGTCCGGCGGCAGCCCAGAAGTTGCCTTCGTGGAGCCAAGCGGAGCTGCGGAGCACCTGAGCGACATTCCAGCCGCATTCGCGGGAGGGGCTGTGAGCTTCCATGCGACGGATCGCCTCGGCCTCGGCAGCGGTCGCTGCATCGAGGTCCGGGTCATCGGCACTGCCCTGCTGGTAGAGGCGGTAGAGGGCATCGCGGAGACCGCAGGCCACGAAACGGTGAGCGGGGTACTTCCAGGGGTGATCGTTGGGGAGGCCGGACTGCCGGCGCGGGATGACGGCAAGGGCCGCTTCGATCTGTTCGAGGGGTCGTGGCGGGAGGAGGGCGCGGCCACACTGCTCAGCCCGCTCGGCGTTGGATGGCGGGGTGGTGCTGCAGGTGGTTTCCGCCTGCTGGATGGCCTGGAGTTCGGGGTGGGCCTGGAGGTGGGCATCAGCCCAGGATTCGAGGTCGTTGAAGGAGCAGAACTCCTCGGTGGACTCGGCGTCGAGAACCCGTGCGATGCCCAACTGCTCCCCAGCACGAGGCTTGCCGGTTTTGGCCCAGTAGACGGACCCGGCGAGGCGCATGACGCGGGAGGGGTTTATGCAGGTGCGATCACTGGAGAGGCAGATCACGAGCTTGCGCATGAGCGCCCGCCAGCGGTCAGCGGGGACGGTGTGGCTGAGCGCCCACCAGACGTGGACGCTGCCGTGATCCCAGGTCGTGAGCACGAGGGTGGGGTCCGGGAGGCCGGCGGCGCCGAGTTCTTGAAGCTGCCCGAGCACGTCGGAGGGTTCAAGGTCATCCCACTCGGCGAAGACGTGCCGGAGTTCGGTCACGTCGGCGTCTTCGCGGCCACCACCAGCACCGAGGTAGAGGTTGTAGCCCTGGGCCTGGAGGCCGTTGAGGTTCTGGCGGCGTGGATCACCTGGCGGGAGGTCGATGGCGCCACGGCCGTTCATGTTGGGCGCATCCCAGTGGATCGCCCGGAGGTGCGCGGCAGTGGTTTCGATCCCCAGCACGCTCAACATGCGAGCGGCTGCGGCCTTGTCGAGGTTCACTGCTGGGCACGCTCCCGAGCCCGAGCGAACAGGTCTGCCACGTCAACTTCGGAGAAGTGACGTAGGAGTTCCTGCCGCAGTTCATCGCGCCACCGCCAGCCGTAACTGGCTGCAATGTCAGCACGGCGGAGCTTGGATTCCGCGATCTCCCGGGTAAGGCTGAGCCGTCGGAGGTTGTACTCGCTGCAGCAGGCGCGGAAGAATAACCGGCCAAGGGACTGCTTGGGACAGCCTGGTGTGTCGGCGTGAGAGCCGGCTTCGAGGCGTAGCGCTTCGAGGTCACGATCAGAGAGGTGCTCGATTGCAGCCCAGTTAATTGAGCACCCGAGAATGTCAGAGTCCCACGAAACTGCCCCGAGAGGCGGTGGTGATGGGAACTGAAGTTTCCGTAACGGTGAAGTCTTCATTGTGGGAGGCATAGAAAGCTCGTGGGTCGAGTTCCGCCAGCAGGACCGGGTGGTGGCGGTTGTCATCAAGGAAGTAGGCGAACCCACCGGCCCTGATGCGGGAGTTGGGCCAGATGTGGCCGGGGAAGCGTGCGAGACGTGTGACTCTGCCCTCTTGGGCGTCGGTGGTGATCATGGGCACCACGGTTGCTCGCCGGTAGTTGCAACGGAACGGCCACCAGCGGCGATGTTCCCAGCACCTGAGCAGCTCGTAGCGGAGGGCAGCGGGGCCAATGGGGCAGTTGGGCTGGAGGAGCATGAGCCTGACGGGGTGCTCGCGGCCAGTGCCGTTTACAACGTAGTCAACAAGGTTGGCGGTTATCATTCGCATAGCTCAAACGTGCGCCCCTCCGCCCGCCAGGTATTGAGACCGATCAGGTCGTCGTAGACGTGAAACTTGGTGCCCTGCACCCAGACCAGCAGCCCTACGATTCGCTCTGGATTGACGACTTCGTTGCCGTCTACGATGATCTTGGAATCGGGGTAGACACGGGCGGCCATCAGTCGCTGACCTCGCAGAGCTTGGGCCATACGAATGATTCGGGCAGAGGAACGAGAGCGATAGACTCTCCTGACCGCAGATCACGCAGCGCAACTTTATTCGCTCCGTACCTCTCCAGGCCCAGCACCAGATCAATCGGCGCGGGTTGCAGCCATTTCGTCACCCGTGCAAGCAGGTCCGACACACCGTTATTCGTTTTGTCCTGCTCTATGTATTCCCTGATCGCAGTGATCAGCTTGGAATCAGCTTCATTCATAGATAAACCTCTAGGTGGTAGTTGGCTGCGATCTCTCGCAGTGTTTCGAGTTGCTCCGGGCAGCGTGCCCGGAGCGCATAGACGAACGCCACGGGCGCGTCTTCGAGGTCGGCCGGGCTCGTGAGCCCGAACTGCTCCAGGGTCAGTCTGGCCTCCTGCGAGAGGGGCCACCACTGATCAGGGATGAGCCAGCGGATCAGCGGGAGCATGCGGCAGCCTCGGCGTGCATGGCCTCGGCGACGATCTGCCGGACGACAGCAGCGCGGGAGTTGCCGGATTCGGCAGCGCGGCGGTCGAGCCAGCGGATCTGGGCCACCGGGAACAGGAACGTGAGCAGTGCTCGGTCTTCGGTATGCGGGGCCACTATCGGCTCGGGGTCGTTACCGTGATACCGTAGCACAAGAACGACCCCGAAACGCTTGAAGCTCTACGACCACCAGGCCGAGGCGATCGAGGGGATCAGGGCCTTGTGCCGGCAGGGCGCCCGGAGGGTGCTGCTGCAGCTCCCGACCGGCGGAGGCAAGACGGTGATCCTGGCCCACCTGACGGCCGGGGCGATGGCGAAGGGCAACCGCTCGCTGGTGCTGGTGCATCGGCGTGAGCTGCTGGATCAGGCCAGCGATACCCTGCGGCGCCTGGGGGTGCCCCATGGGCTGATCGTGGCGGGCCGTGGGATGGAGCTGGCCCTGCCGGTGCAGGTGGCATCAATCGAGACGGTGCGGCGGCGGCTGGGCCGGCTGCCGAGCGACTTGTTCCAGTTCGTGATGGTCGATGAGGCGCACCATGCGTGCTCTCGGACGTGGCGGGAGGTGCTGGGGCACTGGCCTGGGGCCACGGTGCTGGGGGTGACGGCAACACCAGCCCGGCTGGACGGCCGGGGCCTGGGCGAGCAGTTCGAGGCGATGGTGCGGGGGCAGTCACCGGCCTGGCTGACGGAACACGGCTACCTGGCGACTGCGCGGGTGTTCGCGCCACCGCTCGGGTTCACGACCGAGGGCCTGCGGCGGTGGATGGGCGACTACTCGCCCGCACAGGCGGCGGCACGGCTGAACAGCCGCCGACAGATGGGTGATGCGATCGGTCATTACCGGCGGCTGCTGGAGGGCCGAACGGCGGTGGCGTTCTGCTGCTCGGTGGCCCACGCCGAACAGGTGGCGGAGGCGTTTGCGGCGGCGGGGATCGCGGCGGCGAGCATCGACGGCCGGATGGATGTGGCCACCAGGCGGGGGCTGCTGCAGGCGCTGGGCAGCGGGGAGGTGAAGGTGCTCACGAGCTGCTCCCTGATTGGTGAGGGTATTGATGTGCCCTCAGTCGGGGGCTGCATCCTGCTGCGGCCCACGGCCAGTTTGGCGCTGCATTTACAGATGATCGGCCGGTGCCTGAGGCCTGGCCATGGTGATGCGGTGGTGCTGGATCACGTCGGGAATGTGGAGCGGCTGGGGCACCATCTGGATGAGCAGGACTGGACGCTGGAGGGGGTGCGCCGGAGGGACCGGAACGCGGCGCCATCGGTGAAGACGTGCCCGAGGTGTTTCAGCGCGGTGGGCAGCCGGTTTTTGACGTGCCCGAATTGTGGGTTCGAGTGGCCGCCACCGACGCCGAGGGCGGCGCTGGAGCAGGTGGAAGGTGAGCTGCGGGAGGTGGAGCGCCGGGAACGGATGCGGAACCGAAGGCAGGAGCAGGCCGCAGCGCGGAGTTACGGGGATCTGGTGGCCCTGGGCCATGCACGCGGCCACCGGAACCCAGAGGGCTGGGCGCGGCATGTGCTGGCAAGCCGGAGCGTGCGGGCGGGGCGCTCGCGGTCGTGAGCCTATAAGCGCATAAGTGTGCTAGCGTTCCCGAGCGGGAACGAAAGCGGTGTCAGCCGCTCCCGTCCCTGGCTTCGGCCAGGCCAGCAGTATCGCCCGGCCTCAGTTGGCGGCAAGTTTCTCATGGCAAAGGCCAGTACAGGCGCAGTGGTGGCAATCACGCCGCCGAACATGCGAGAGGTTCAGTTTCGCATTGTGGGCGAAAGCCCCCTTGTGATCAACAAGTTCAGCGCCAAGGCACGGGCGCAGATGATTGCCACGCAGGAGGCGGGGCAAACGGCGAAGTCAAGGAAGAAGCGCGAGCCCAAGGATTTCACTCAGATTGGGCATGATGCCCGGCATGTCTCTACCGAGGGATGGGACGGCATTCATGCTGCGGCATTCCGCAATGCGGCCATCAGCGCATGTAGAGCCGCTGGATTCGTGATGACGAAAGCCAAGCTGGCGATCTTCGTGGTTGCGGATGGGCTGGATCGTGACGACATGACGCCGCTCGTGCGGCTCACGAAAGGCGAGCCGACGATCATCACGTCTTCCTGCCGCAATGCTACGGGCGTGATTGATCTGCGACCGAGGCCGCACTACTTCCCCTGGGAGGCGGTGCTGAGGATCAGGCATGACGCTGATGTTCTGACCGTGACCGATGTGGCGAACTTGATTGCTCGTGTGGGCGCTCAGGTTGGGATCGGCGAAGGCCGGCCGGATTCCAAGGCATCGGCCGGGCAGGGCAATGGACTGTTCACTCTTGCGGAGGTTTGATTGTGACCACGAATGTGCATGATGCCTGGGCGAAAGCCCAGCAGCGACAGTTTCGATGGGTGCCGGGCAGGAGTATGCCCGCTGACCCGCAGGTGGTGGGCGAACATCTGGATCGACTAAGGGAGCGGGGAGACTGCTCTGCGGGAGCGATTTTGGAGTCTGCCAAGCCGAGTGATTCGCCGATTCATTGCTTGTATGAATGGGATGTAGAGAAAGCGGCAGAGGCTCACTGGCTGCAGGTGTCGCGGTCAATCCCAAAGCGACTGGTGGAGGTTCGGTGTGAGGTAAGCGAAAGCGAACCTGTCAGGGTCACTCCAGCCTTTGCGCATGTTCCACCGAAGGATGGGAGGCGAGGGCAGGGGCAGTATCTGGCGCCGGCTGTGCTGACCGTTGATGAATGGGATCGTGCGCTGTGTGCGTTCAGGCGTCAGGTTGATGCGCTGGAGGCTGCGCTGATGGCGCTGGCCGAGGCGTGCGATGAGCCTGGGGTTCTTGCTGATCTGGAGGAGGCCGTAAGCCGAGCCCGGATTGCGGCTTCAGTTCTGTGAGCCACCATCAGGCACGGCATGGCACCGCAGGCATGGCGAGGCACGGCGAGGCGCGGCGAGGCCTGGCAGGGCGAGGCTGGGCAGGGCGAGGCACCGCAGGCACGGCGTGGCGGGACTCGGCGGGGCCAGGCGCGGCATGGCGGGGCAAGGCACCGCAGGCATGGCAGGGTGCGCCTAGGCGTGGCACGGCAAGGCACCGCAGGCATGGCGTGGCGAGGCCGGGCATGGCGCGGCACGGCGAGGCGTGGCGGGGCATCGCAGGCATGACGCTTTAGAAGGATGACCCCCACCCAACTCGAAGCGATCGAGCGATACCGGGCCGTGATCAGCCGGCTTGAGGTTGAACACGGCCCGGTGAGCGCGTTTCAGGTGGCTGCAGCGCTGGGTGATGCACAGTCCCCGGTGATCGGCCAGGAGGCGATCGCTGCGAATGCAAGGGGCGAGGCGATCCACCGGCGAAAGCTGGAATGGATGGCGAGCGAGGGGTTGGCGGTGCGAGTGCGCAGGTGGCGGCTCGTGTGCTACAGACTCTCGGGATCATTGCCGCGAGCCGATGGAAACGGAACAGCAGATTCAGCAGGCGATCCGGCTGGAGCTGGGCCAGGGGGATGTGCGGTTGTGGCGCAACAACACCGGCCGACTGTTGGACCGGAACGGCAGGCCGGTGACGTTCGGCTTGTGCCCTGGGAGTTCTGATCTGATTGGCCTGCGGCGCGTGCGGGTGACCCCTGAAATGGTGGGGCGGTGGCTGGCGGTGTTCGCTGCGATCGAAGTGAAGGGTCCCAAGGGGCGGCTCACCAGGGAGCAGCAGCAGTTTCTGGAGGTCGTGACAGGGCTCGGCGGGCTGGGTGGTGAGGCGCGGTCTATCGAGGATGCGCGTGGCGTGTTGAGGCTGTAGGTGTTAATGTCTCGGGGTCCTTATCCCAATCTGATAGATGGAACCCCTAACCGGAGCAGACCTTCTCGCCAAAGTGAAGGAACTGGGTGATGCCAGCAAGTCCGAGCTGGTGCGCGGATGCGGCTACGTCGGCACCAAGAAAGACGGCACCGAACGGCTGAACTTCACCGCCTTTTATGAGGCGCTGCTGGCCGCCAAGGGCGTCAGCGTGAGCGGTGATGGCCGCCGGCCTGATGGCCGCCGGAAGCTCAGCTACGTGACCAAGGTGCAGTTCAACGGCAACCTGCTGGTGGGCAAGGCCTACACCGCTCAGCTTGGCCTGGAGCCGGGCGATGAGTTCGAGATCAAGCTGGGCCGCAAGCAGATCAAGCTCATCCCTGTCGGCAGCGAGGCCGAGGTCGAGGATGAGGAGCTGGCAGCGGCCTAGCGCTGCCGCCAGCGGCGTTTCCGGGCGGCTTCTTCGGCCGCCCCTTCGACCGTGCGGGTGCGCCAGCACTCCCAGCAGAGGCCCTGGTGTTCGGCACCGGCCTCTGCCTGCCGGCCGCATAGCGAGCATGGCTTGACGGGCGCGAGGCGGCCTGTAGCGCGAGCCCTGTAGCGGGCTTGGCGCTCGGCATTGCTGAGCGGAGTCACTGAATGTACTGAGGGCAGAGCCGGAGGATCTTCTGGATTGCCTGCAGTTCGTCGCTGCGGATGGTCTTGCCTTGATGCTGGATCATGCGCGGCTGGACGTTCTTGTTGGTCGAGGTTATGCCAGCCATCAGGAAAGCGTCGTTCTTGCTGCCGCCTTGCCGCATGATGCTGCAGTAGGTCTCAGCGAACTTGTCGGCGTCGTAGCCGGCAGCGCTGGCCGGCAGCGCGAGAGCGAGCAGGAGTACGAGGTGTTTCATCGGGCGAAAAACGCTGGACATTTAGCCGCTGCCCTTAGCGAGGCACGGGTGAACTCAGGGAATCTTAGGCTACATCGTTCGCCATCGACCAGTTTACATTGATCGCAGGTGCGGCCCTGCTGGTAGACGGCTGGCTCGCGGTACACCGGAGCGGTGCGGCGCGGCAGGTGGGGGAACAGTTGAGCGTGGAGCCGTCCACGGCGCACCTTGTTCACCCAGGCCTCGCTATACCCGACAAGCGCTGCGGCCTTTGCGTCGGACAGGTCGGTGCGCGTGAGTGCCAGTTCCACCTGTTTGATGGAGGCGCGGCGGGTCATCGCAGGGCCCTGAGCAGATCGCTGCGGCGTGCCTGCGCGATCGGCCGGCCGCCGGGCCTGGCGCCGGGCGGGAGGAGGGTACGGGCCACGGTGCGCAACTCGGTCACCTTGAGGTCGTCGTAGGAGGGGCAGGGCACGGCAGGGCCGGGCAGTTCGAGGGCCATGGCGATGATCGCCAGGCCGAGGCCGACCCCCAGAAGGAGGCCGGCGATCAGCGAGCGTGCCATCAGCGCACCTCCGCCAGGCGATAGAGCCCTTCGAGGTACTCGGCAAAGCGGGTGGTATCACGACCCCGAGCACCACTGAGCTGCGAGCGGAAGGCGCGGCCTTGGGCCTCCGGGGTGTTCCCCGCCCTGGAGTGGGAGGTGTACTGAGTGACGGCATTGAGGAGCCCCCAGGCGGTGCCTTGGCGCTCGGCCAGGTGGCTTCCGATCAGATCCTGCTCGTAGATCCGTTCGAGGTCGGCCGTCTTGCGCGATTCCTCGCCGAAGAAGTCGCGCAGCGCCTTGCGGGCGCTGTCCATGGTGACGCGGGTGTTCTGAGCCCGCACCTTGAGCCGCTGGTAGTCATCGACCTCGCTCAGGGCTGCTTCGAGCACGCGGCTGACTTCGCCTTCGCCCAGCTTGCGCAGGTGGGTGAGGCTGGCCAGTTTGGTGTGGACGTTCCGCACCATGCCGTTGGTGCAAACGAGTTCATTGAACAGGAGCGTAGCCTTCGGTGCGGCGCTGTGGCCGTAGTAGTCGGCCACCAGCAGCCAGGTGTCGGTGCGGTCACCAACTGCGCGGTCGGAGTGGTGGCTGGGCAGGTTCCCGCCCCCGAGCCGTGACGCCATGTAGAAGGTGCGGCCCTTGTCGGGAGTGCCGACAAGATCCAGGTTGATCTGGCGGCTGGCGTTCTGGGTGAAGGTGCGGAAGTAGTCAAGGAAATCCGTAGGTTGGATCACCTGCCGGCGGTTGCCGAAAGCGCCGAGCATGTCGTGATTGTCGCTCCTGAGCCAGAGCCGAGCGGCGTCATAACTGCGGCCTTCGTACTGAGGGGGAACGCTTTTGACGTGGAAGTTGCAGCCGATGGATTCGAGAATCTCGGCGTTGGAGCTGAGCGGGTTGACGGGTTGCGCCGTGCCCTTGAACAGCTTGCGGGTTTGACGATCGAGTGCTTGCATAAATGCCTCTTGGGGTATGTGGATACAGTAACAGAACGGTCAGCCTGCTGTCAAGCGTTTTCGCACAATGCGGAGAAGGCCTGTCACAGAGGCCTCCTCCCGGGTGACGAGGGACCGCCAGGTGTGGCCCTGCAGCAGCAGGCGCCCGTTGGGCAGCCGGGTGACGTGAACGCCGGGAGCGACCACGGCCGACCCGAGCTGTCCGTAGACGATGAGCTGGAGCGCTTCGAGGTTGATCATGGGAGTGCGTGCTGAACGTGGGTGGGCAGGTTGCGCCAGAACCACGCCGGAAAGGTGGTGGTCCGCCAGGCCCCATCCCTGGGGGTAACGGGCTCGCCGCCGAGGTGATGGAGCAGGCGGGGGCGGTGGTCCCGATCCAGCCCCCAGAGGCTCGGGCCTTCTACAAGGATCTGAACCTCGCCGCAACCGGCCAGGAGCCTTTCGACGGAAAGCGTATAGGCGTCTTCCACCGAATTGAAAGCGCGGGAGCCGCCAAAGGGCTCCTGTACGGTGTATCTCACGGGATGTAAACCTCCTGTGCCAGCCTTGCCAGCAGCTTGAATCTGTGTCCGTCCTCCGCACAGGCATTCGCCTTCTCTTTATCGTTATCGGCCTCCAGTGTTTTAGCGCAGTTGTAGTGAATCGCTGCCAATAGGCTCAGCAAGGCAACAGCTTCTGCCCTGATGGTTCTCGGCCAGCTCGCGCCGTTGAGGCCTGCCTGCATCGGACCATTGGGATACCTTTCTCTGAGCCGATCCACTGCCTGATCCAGCAGGAGCCTGCTCGTGAGGTCGTAGTTTGCTTTATCTACCATGAGTGAAATCAGCGAATGAACTGCCCGGATTGATGCGGTTACACGGCGACGAACCCGCGCTGCTTGAACCAGGCTTGGCCTTGCTCGAACTCCTGGGCTGGCTCGCCGAACTCAGGCCGACCGTGGAAGCGAATCACGAATGGCTCAGCAAGCCAGCGCGGGGCCTTGGCGTCAGGAAGTCGCGTGAACGGGTGATCGTTCCAGGCAAAAGTGTCCCCGATCCTGACAGGAACCAAGCTCGCGCCCTGTCCGAAGCTCGGTCGGGTGGCCGGGCTCGCAAGCTCAGCCAGTAACTCGGCCTTGGTTCCGGCGCGAGTGAACAGTGCCTGACCCCAGCATGGAGCGCTGGGGTTGTGAAGCAGGTCGGCGGCAATGGCCGGATGGACGGTGAGGCAGTAGCCGCGCGGGCGGTGGTTGACTGCGGCAATGCGAACCATGGCGCGGCCGTGCTCGTTCCGGTAAGCCTCACTGAGAGCCTGCTCCAGGCCGTGCAGTGTTTTGATCTTCGCCATTCAGATCACCTCCTGAACTTGATTCTCTGCCTGCCAGTCTTCGAGCAGCTCACCCACATAGCGAGCGTAGGAGTGCCCCTCGGTATTGACGAACTGGAGCGGCCGATTAGGCGCTTCCAGAGCGGTCACGTTGACCAAGCAGCGGGCCCGGTAGAAGGCCAGCAGCACGGGGTTGCTGCAGATCGCCCGATGGTCGAGTTCGCCAGTCACCCCCAGCTTCTGAGCCAAGGCCCGCAGGGCCTGATCATCACCTGGCAGCAGCTCAGAGCCGCCCACCTTCTGCCAGAGGCTCGGTTCGTCTTCGAGGTAACGACTGGTGATCAGGTCAAAGTGCTCGGGGCTCACCCGCAGCACCCGCTTCACCAGGCACCGACTCACGCGGAAGGTCGCGCGTATCTGTCGGCGGTTCTCCTCAATCGTGTCGTTCTTATTGATGCTTGGGAAGGCGACCAGTACCTGATCGCCCAGCTTGACGCGGTTTGTCATGGCGGCCGGGGTCGTGATCCCGCCCCGTTCACAAGCAGGGTTGCATCGCATACATAGGTCGGCGTCTTGGCCGATTCGAGACTGTGGGCTTTTGCCCTCAACCACATAGTAACAGAACGGTCCCACCCTGTCAAGCAGCCAGACTGAGGCATGGACTCCTCCACTATCGAGCGAGCGGCGCAGGAGCTGGCCGACCGCGAGCAGCGCTGCTACTGGATCGGCTGGCCGCCCTCGGGCCGCCCGCGCCTGGCGGACAATCCCGAGGGACTCGCTGAGGCCGGCTGCACGCGGGTCGAGCGAATCCACCCGCGCTGGCCAGCACACCTTGCGGCGCAACTGTTTTCGTAGGCTGCAGCGGTTTAGCAATAGACCTAGGTTGTTCACCAACACGCTCGTGCACAACCTCAGCTACCTGAGCTCCCAGGGGCGGGTGGATCTGGCGGTGCGGGTGATGCACGGCAGCGATCCGCTGCTGGTCACCGAGGCGCTGCTGGAGGTGGCCCTGGAGGAACCGAGGGTGCTGGATGACCCCGCCCCCAAGGTGGTGCTGCAGCAGATCGGCCGCGAGGGGCTGGAATTCGAGCTGTGGGTGTGGACGGCCCAGATCCAGAGCCAGCTGTTGCTGCGCAGCGCCATGAACTACGCGATCCACCGGGCTCTGAAGAGTCGTGACATCCACCTGCTGGGTGAGAAGCAGGTTCTGCAGTTGCTGCCCGAAACCGACCCTGGGGGGCCACTGGTCTTTGATCTGGATGAACAGCTGGCTGCCATCCCCTGCTTCGCCAACATGGACGGGCGGCGCCTGCGGGAGCTGGTGGGCAGTGGCGCCCGCCGCCGGGTGGCTGCGGGGCAGATGCTGGTTGAGAAGGGGGACCCAGGCCGGTCGCTGCATCTGGTGCTGGAGGGGAGGATCAGCGCCATCCACGAAACCGAACGCATCAGCCACCGGCTGTTCAGCTTCGGCCGCGGTGAGTTCTTCGGCGAACTGCCGCTGCTGCTGCAGGTGCCCTACCCCACGGCCATGTGGGTGCAGGAGGACGCTGTGCTGTTCGAGATCCCCAGCGGCAACGTGCGCCTGCTGCTGGAAAATCGCCCCGACTTCGCCGAGATCGTGCTGCAGGCCCTGGCCCGCCGAGGCGATGTGCTGCGCAGCTACGAGAGCTGCCTGCGCGAGCGGGGCCTGTTGCAGGAAGGGGATCTGGGGAATCCGTTGCAGTGGCTCAGGGGGCGGTTGCGGCGGGTGCTGGAGCCGAGATTGGGTGGCTCTTTCCAGTCAACGCAGAATTGAACCTGAACGGTGGGTTGGTGATCGTTCGACTCTGCGATGATCACTAGAGACATCGTCACCTGCTTGGCTGGGTGGAGAGGTTCAATGAGGTCGACGATCGTGTAACTGCAATCACGAAATGGATTGACCCAGGAACCGAGAGTGCGAAAGTACCAAGGCATGGGCAGCCAGGAGCCCTCGAAATCGTGACAACTCTCTTTGCGCCAGCCATCGCAATACGCATCGGTAACTGACCAGTGAGGTAGCGTCTGAAGTGCGATTCGGCCTCGTGGCACGAGTAACCGTCTACCCCCTCTGCCAGGAAAGTTGACGCCTCTCGATTTCGTCCATTTCAACCACCAGGGGGCCTGATGGAACCGATCGATGCGTGCTTACAGCGAGGCCGTCAAGGCTGATGTCCGCCGGCGGATGAGTCCGCCTCACCGCCAGAGCGTGGCGGCGATCGCCCAGGAGCTGGGCATCCATGTGATCACCCTCTACAAGTGGCGCAAGGCCTGGCGGTTGCAGGGGGAGGTGGTGCCCGCCACCCAGAAGGAGCCAAGGCCGGTGCCACGGCTGCAGGCGCGAGGGCCGAATGAGCTCTGGGGCTGGGACATCACCTACCTGCCTACCAGTGTCCGGGGAGTGTGGCTGTACCTCTATCTGGTGATCGACGTCTGGAGCCGCAAGGTGGTGGCCTGGGACGTGGCCGATCGGGAAGACGCTCAGATCGCTGCTGATCTGGTGGGCCGCGCCTGCCTGCGGGAGCGGATCAGCAAGGGTCGCCGCCAGCCGCTGATCCTCCATGCCGACAACGGCAATGCCCTAGCCGCAGGCTTCTCGAAGAGTTGCGAGTTGCCACGCTGGAGAGCCGACTGGAGGAGCTGGGAGTGCTCCGATCCTTCTCGAGGCCGAGAATCAGCAATGACAACCCCTTCTCGGAATCGCTGTTCCGCACGGTCAAGTACCGACCGGACTACCCCAGACGGCCCTTTCGCAGCCAGGAAGAGGCCTGCGCCTGGGTGGTGGCATTCGCGGGTTGGTACAACCACCGGCATCGCCACAGCGCCATCCGGTTCGTGACGCCTGATCAGCGCCACAGCGGTCAGGCCGCTGAACGTTCCGCTGCTGGCGTCAGCCGGAAGTGGTCTGGATCAATCCACCGCCTCCAGAAATCACCAACAATCCGGTTAAGTTGGTGATGGCTGCATGATCATCGGCAGGGCGTCAGCTTTTCTTGCAGTCACCGAGAGATAACAATTAACTGATCCTAGATGGCCATGACCTGAGCAGGGTCTCCGAGGGGAGCTCGTTGAACATCACCTTGTAGTCATGGGCAAACTGTCCCATGTGCCAAAAGCCCCAGGCGGCAGCAACATCCTGGATACTTGAGGAGCCAGCGGGAAGCTCACGCAGTTGGCGCCGTACATGAGTTAGACGATAAGTCATCAGAAAAGTCTTGGGGGAAATGCCGTAGCGACATCTGAATGCAGAACGCAGGGTTCGCTCGCTGATGCCATGCCGCTGGCAGAGATCATGGATGGTTGGTGCTAGATGCGCATGGGTTTTGATGAACGCTTCAGCAACCTTAAGCACATGTTGCTGGCGACGAGATGACCCGTCAAGGTCTACTGCCAGACCTCGAGCAAGGGCAAGAAGCAATCGCCTGCAAAGGTCTGACTCCACCGTAGCCGAGAAGGATGATTGATGTATCAGCTTCGGCTTGCTAACGATACTTTGGATGCAGTGTCGGAAAATACATCTTAGTATACGAAGATCACTTGAAGCGCATTGCACGACTTCCGCAGCATCCGTTATTCTCTCGATACTGGGAAGCCTCAAAACAGAGCAGAGATGATCAAGATGCGCCTCAGGTACAGCCAGGATATAGACTTCGAATCCTGCTCGGGAGATGCTGTCCAGCTCTGAATCCAAAGGAAATAGCATGACGCTGTCGCCGGATATTTTACGACGCCGCCACATAAAGTTCTGACAGGGGGTTGCGGGAATTGCGATGTTGCGCAACCCCGTTGGCGGCATGCCCGCTTGCTTGAGAGCCAAAGCAAAGTGGGCGTGGCTTAACTGCCAAGATGGGGTGATGACCTGGCTCAGAGAGCCGTTGAAGCGACCTCGCTGCAGCTGCAGAAAATCAAGATCCCATTTCTGGGTGGAAATGCGCAGATCCTCAAGGTCATCAAACTCCTTGTGGAGAACTATCCCAGTCTGGGAGTCAGTCTGACGGGCGTGACCAGTCATCCAGTTTGAACTCCCCGAATCTCTGTTACAAAGGCTAGGAGCTGAGTTGGCGTCCCGCCTCCAGAACAGGCTTCAGCCAGTAAGCCCGATTCTGCCAGCAGTTCGCCGGAGGAACCAACAATACTTCATATCTGCCGTTTTTTGATGGTTGATTATCGAGGGCCTTGCTAGAAGGAAGGTTCGGTTTTAACAGCTATAGCCATGCCCAAGGCAACCCCCGGCCCAGTTGTTCACGACGCCGAGTACTACCTACTCTTCGATCAACATGGCGATACTTGGGCTGCACAGGACGCCAATTTGGACTCCAAGCTCGCTGAACTGGAGGTGAGGCACGGATCCAAGCCAAACATTATCCATATCATGTGGGACGACATGGCGTTTGGTGATGCAGGGATCCCTGCGCTTAATAAGGTCCGAGGATTCAACACGCCAGGCAGTAATCGCATGGCAGCCGAGGGTGCGCTTTTTACCCGCTTCCTTACCGAAAATGCGTGCACCCCTAGCCGCGCGGCATTCATAACGGGCCGCCATGCTGTTCGTAGCGGGATGTACAACGTGGCATTCCCGATTGAGGCTGCGGGCCTTGCCAGCGAAGAGGTTTCGCTCGCAACGGTGCTGTCAGATTCCGGTTACTCGACGGCTTTCTATGGCAAGTGGCACCTTGGTGATATCGAGGAGAGCTACCCTCACAATCACGGATTCGATGAGACGCTATTTACGCCTTATAATCAGGTTCTAAGCCTCTGGAACAAGGTAGGTGAGGGAGCCAACGCTGTATGCGGAGTAATGCGCAACATGCTCCCAGAAGACCCCTACGAAATCGACAAGCGTTTTGGTGCCTCGGATTGGATCCTTGCAATCGAAGGAGCGAAAGGCGGAGAGACTAACGAATGGGGAGGTCGCACCCTTGAAGACTACAACGCAATCGACCCGGAGTGTGAGCGGCGAACTCTAGACTTCATCCGACGGAACGCAGAGTCTGGCGATCCATTCTTCGTGGCTTATTGGCCTCAGATGACAGGGTTCATACCAAACCCGAGGAAGACCCAGGTTGCGAGATCATTACTCTCGGACGGCTTCGAGAGAGTGGACGCGTTCTTAAACACAATCATGGACACACTAAATGATCTCGGGATTTCCGAGAACACCATCATTATTGCTCACGCTGACAACGGCCCAATGGTACACAACCCACCGAACGGCCTTGGGATGGCGCCGACAGTATTCCGAGGTGGTAAAAGCGACTTCTGGGAAGGTGGCACGCGTGTCGCAGCGTTTGCTTGGTGGCCAGGAATGATCGAGGCGGGTTCGATCTACGGAGATATGATTCACGAGGTTGACCTTTACAGCACCTTCGCGAGAATTGCAGGAGCAACAGGTGTCATCCCTGCCGATCGCATCGTTGACGGGATAGACCAGACGTCGCTTCTCGTAAATGGAGATACCTTCGGCCGCCGGGATTACAACTTTATCTACACTGGGAACATACTCGCTGCGACCGTCAAGGGACGCTACAAACGTGTTTGGGTTGGTGATCATCCGGGGCTTCCTGGCGCGGCGTTCTTCGATCTGTACAACGACCCACGTGAGGAAAATCCAGCTTTAGTCCCTTTCCTTGCCACCAGCAGTTCATTCACAACGATGCGAAAACGTCACGAGCTTTGGAAGCAGAAATACCCTGACCGCTCGACCAAGCGTGGCGTCCCGTTCACGGGGCTCGCCAATGCTCGGCCAGAGACAAAGGCCCTGGCTAAACCCCCATTGGATCTGGCCAAGCTGCCGTTCGATCCGTTACAGTACATCACCCATGAACTGCCCTGGGATGGTTTGGACGCCGACTGAGCCGTAAGTCGACAGAAGGGAAGCTTGTACTGGGTGGCTCCTCGCCGCCACTGAAAGTTGCACGGTTAGGCCAATATAAGGGCTTGCGCCACGAATAACTGTCATAATCAGCCGTTGCCAAACGCGTACAGGCTGGAAGGGTTGGATGCCAGCGAAGCTGGCCCAACTCCACAACAGCAAACAAGTTTGGCCTACTCCTTTGCCGGGGACTATGGTGCTGATATTGGAATGCTATGCCCTGACGCTTGGAGGTAGGCTCTCATCACTAATCATGCTAATATGGTTGACGTGCCTGAGTACTCAAGTACCACAGCACCCCACGACTAGACATCTTAGACCATTTAGTCTGATCCTTCCAGCGCTCAAGATCAGCGGCGGGAAGAAGCCAAAAGCATGGATAAGGCATCTTTGGCCCCGACCGCTGAATCTTGATGTTGGACATCCGCTGATTTCGTCACAGAAGATCCTGTCATTCAGCTCTTGAGAGCTTGACATCACGAAGGATGCTTGCCAAGAGGCCAGGCCCCAATATTTCACCCGAGTGAACGGGAATGACTGTCATGCGTCCGTCTGGATGCTTGAGGAAGTGGTGGCTACCTTTTATCCTGATTACTTCAAAGCCGACCCCTTTGAAGGCTGCGATCAGAGTCCTTCCTGAAGCCGCAGAATATCGTGTCACACTTCAACTGTAACTCGCTGTAATCCTACAAAATCAAGTGACTCAGGATCAGTGCCTGCAACTTCAAGGCAAAGCTCAATGGCTTCCTTGATTCGCTCCATCAACTGATCCAATGATTTTGCCTGCGTGTGACAGCCAGGCAGAGCAGGCACAGTCGCAACAAAGTGCCCTTGTGAATCCTTTTCAACCACTACATCAAACTGTCTAGACATTGAAGCCACCTCCTCAACTCATGGTAGCTGCTTTGCCGCAGAGTGGTACATGGGCCTGGTTTGCCGGTCGGTCCAACGCTGATTGGGCGGGTCCGGTACCCCCCCCCCCCCCCCCCTTTATGCTCTGCCCTTGCCAGGATCAGCACTGCGTAACGTTGCAGCAGCAAATCCCGGGCTTTGCCACGGCGGATTTTCTTGGCTGAAGCTCGCAGGGCTGAGAAGTTTATGCGGACCCGGTAACACGCTGTTCAAGTTGCTATGGAGAACCTGTTCTCTATAGAAACCTGATCAAACTCGATCCAGTCAGTACCTTTTCCATCGGGGCTATTCCCCTGAGGTTTACCGCATCGGTCAGTCAAATCCCACCCTTCCGCTCAATCCCCGCTTCCGTGGCCCCAACCCAGAAGCCCGTGAGCCTTGTCCAGCCCCACGGCCCTCCTGCCCCCGCTACCTACCTTCCCCATCGACCCCCAGCCCACCCCATTCCCCCCGGAGTTCGCCGATGACGGCCATCAGCCAGTGCCCCTTCGCGGGCCGCTCGGCGGGGCCACCATGGCGGGAGACCAGGCCATCCGCCACTGGCGGCCCCGCCAGCTCAATCTGGCCATCCTTACCCCAGCACGTGGCAGCCTCGAACCCGCTCGGGGCGCACTTCGACTACGCCCGGGCCTTCAGCGAGCTGGACCCCGCCGCCACGATCAGTCGCAGCCTTCCACCGACACGCTGTAGCTGAAGCCGGTGGAGCCGGGCATGGTGGTGGCACCCACACGCACATTCACCTGGTTGGTGCGTTTGCCGGGCACCGCCGGGAAGGGGCCGAACACCCGCTGCTGCTGTGGCTCGAGGGTGAGGTTCTCGTTCACCACGCGCAGGTCGGTGTTGTCGGTGAAGCGCAGGAACGCCGCCACCGGAAACACGCCCCGCTCACTGGAGAGCGACTGCAGGTTGATCCTGTAGCTGGCGTAGGTGCGATCCACCGCGAAATCGGTGTTCCAGTTGTTGCGGCGCATCAACCCGTCCGGGCTGATGCGCTTCTGCACCACGGGCTTACCGCCACCGCCGATCGGCATCAGCAACCGGCAGCTGGCCTGGGCCGCCCCGCCAGCGGCGGAAAGCCCGGAGATGGCGGCAGCGAGTAGCGTCAGCCCCAGCATGGGGGCTGTTCTGGCAGCGGCAGCGCTGAGGGCAGGGGGCTGAGGCATCGGCGGGGCCGGGCGGGGGCAGGCAGGAGAACGCTACCGCCCGCCGCCGGGTTCCATAGAGTTGCAGGGCCCCATGGAGCACTCGAATGTCCTTGGTACACCTTCGAGCCTTCGTGCTGGAGATCGGCCGCAATGCGCAGCTGGCGGCGGTCTGTGCTTCCGACCGTGCCGCCGACGCTGATGATCAGGCAGCGATTGCCCGGGAGGCGGGATTTGATGTTCATCCGGCCGATCTTGTGAATTGCCAGGATGGCGCTCTTGTGGAGCATGTGGATGAAGACTTTTATATGAAACCTAACTGGTGGGCCCTGGTTGAAGGGGTGAATGTCCCATCAACCGATGCCGCCGATACCATCGACTTTGATGGCGATGGCATCATTGATGCCATCCGGATTGGCGACAAGTGGGTGCTACCGGATGAGGAGTGCTGACCTCAATCTCATTCGGCCGGTAACGGCGGCAGCAGCCCGGCGGCTTCCAGTTCCGGCATGAAGCCGAAGCTGCTGTGGTCCTCGATCCGGTCGGGGTAGAGCACTCCGTCCAGGTGGTCACACTCGTGCTGCACCACCCGGGCATGGAAGCCCTCCACCGTGCGATCGATGCGCTTGCCGTTGGCGTCGCAGGCCTCGTAGCGGATCCGCTGCCATCGCGGCACCCGGGCGCGCAGGCCCGGAACACTGAGGCATCCCTCCCATCCGTCGCTGCGCTCGCTGCCCAGCGGCGTGATCCGGGGGTTGATGAGCACGGTCTCCGGGATCGGCGGGGCGTGGGGATAGCGCGGGTTCCTGGTGACGCAGAGGATCACCACCCGCAGGGGCACCCCGATCTGGGGAGCCGCCAGCCCGGCGCCGTCGCGGGCGCTCATGGTGTCGCGCAGATCCGCGATCAGCGCTGTGAGCTGCGGCGCCGCGAAGCTCGTGACGGCGTCGGCGATCCGCCGCAGACGTGGATCGCCAAGGCGGAGCACGGGGCGCACAGCCATCAAACCTCAGCCCGGTTCCCCATCCTGGCGCTGCCGTGGCGGCCTCTCCACCTGATGCCCACAATCAAGCCGGGGAACCCCATGGACCCTGACTAGGCCTCGCGAGCCTGCAGCACTTCCATGCCCACATGGAGCACCATCAGAGCCACCGCCAGGACCAGCACGGCCTTGAGATGATGCGCCGCCAGGGGGGCGCACAGGAAGGCAAAGGCCATGAAACCGGTACCCAGCAGGGTCGTGAGCCAGGCCCATTGACGCCGATGCAGATGAGGGGCCACCAACTCCTGAAGGCGGTCAAAGGTGAAGGGCACGATCAACCAGACCCACATCCCGCTGAGGAACGCAGCCAGGCCGATCACCGCAAGGCTGGTGCCGAACAGCAGACACACGCTTCCGGCCAGGCCCACGAGAGAAGCCAGCGGGAGCAGCAAGCGCGTGGGGTAGGCCTTGGGAACACTGGCGGCCATGAGGGCGCCGAGAGCGCAGCCCAGGCCCAGGATGGACAGGAACTCGCTGCTCAGCGCCGGGCTCAGGGCCAGACGCCGACTCACCAGAAGTGGGGTGTAGAGCACCACCGGCACCTGTGCGGCCCCCAGCAGCAGGTAGCCGGCGGTGAGGGCGCGAAGCGACTGGCGGCGGCCGGATCCCCCCGTGGGCAGCGGCGAGGGCGTCGGCGATGGCGCTGAGGGAGTGGCCTGCAGCTCCGGTGTGACGCTGCAGAGCATCCAGATCACCGGGACCGCCAGCAGGGAAGCCAGCGAGGCCAGCACCAGCCAGCCCGTGGCAGGGGCTGCCGGAGCAAGGGTGCCAACCGCAAACGCCCCCATGATGGCCCCGATCCCACCGCCGGACATCACGATGCCCGTGCCCCTTCGCCGAGCGATGCCCGCCATGCCGGCCAGGGCGATGGACGGGGCCCCCGCCATGAGGTGGCCGGAGCCCCAGCCAGCCAGCAGCCGCCAGATCTCCTGCCAGACCACGGCCCCACGGATCGCTTCAAGCCACAGAGAGCAGACCACCACGACCACAGCCCAGATCAGGATTCTGCGCACCTGTCTGGGATCGCCAAGCCTGCTGTGGTGCAGTGCCCCCAGCAGATAGCCCAGCAGGTTGGAACCGCCCAGTCGCGCGATGCCGCCAGGCTCGAGCCATCCAACGCTGAGCATCTCGCGCCCAATGGCTGCAAAGTCAAAGCGAACAACCCCTAGCCCCAGCCCGATCGCACAGGCGCCGGCCACCAGACGCAACCCACCGTTCCGTGAGCTCATGGCGAGCAACGAGGGCGCATGGAACTCTGACGGTTCAGTGATGGCCAGAGCACAAGTTCCCGGGACGGAAAGTGACGACTGACCATAAGCCGAGTGACCTTGTTGAATGATGGCAACCTGGGGCGCTCAATCCGGTGCAACTGCGGCAGCAGGCGATCGAGCAGCTGGCTGCGGAGCCGCAGCCGCGTTGATTTCCCCCTTTCCCTCCCAGGATCACGACCGCTTGAAACTCTCCCTGTTCGCCCTGATGGTGGTGTGTCTGGTGGATGTGATGGGGCAGGGGATCGCCTTCCCGATCTTCGACGCCCTGCTGCTGAAGCCCAACTCCAGCTTCCTGGCCGCCGGCAGCCCGCCAGGCCGGGGTGCGTTCCTCTATGGGGTCGCGATCGGCACGTTCTTCCTCACCTGGTTCTTCGGCTCCATCACCATCTCCCGCCTCTCCGACAGCATCGGCCGCAGGCTCGGCATCCTCGTCTGCCTGCTGGGGGCGATCGCGGGCTATGGGCTGGCCGCTGCGGCGATCCCGCTGCACAGCTACCCGCTGCTGGTGGCCTCCCGGGCGATCACCGGATTCACCGCCGGCACCCAGCCGATCGCCGCCGCCGCGATGATCGATCTGGCCTCCAATCAACAGCAGAGCACCCGCAACCTCGGGCTGGCGACGGTGGGCGTGAGCATCGGCCTGGTGATCGGGCCGATCATCGGCGGTGTGTTCTCCGATCCGGCGATCCTCGGTGGCCTGGCCTCTCCCCAGTTGCCCTTTGTGGTGGGGGGGATCCTGTGCCTGCTCGCCCTGGCGCTCGTGGTGCTCGGCTTCCGGGACGTGGTGACGGAGCGGGCCCCGCTGCAGCTGAGCCCCCTGGCCATCGTGCGTCTGTTCAGCGACGCCCTGGAGCGCCGCAGCGTGCTGCGCATCTCGGCGGTCTATTTCCCCTACATGCTCTGCTTCATGGCGTTCTACGTGTTCGCCGCCGCCAACCTCACCGCCCGCTTCGGCTATGGCGCCCAGGCGGCCAGCATCGGCATGGTGCTGCTCGGTGCCGGGCTGGCCCTGGCCAGCGGCGCTCTGGTGGCACCGCTCAACGCCCGCCTCTCGCAGCGCACGATCATGGTGTTGGTCACGGTGCTGCTCTGCGCAGTGATCACGGCGTTCCTGCTGGTTGCTTCCGGGCCGCTCGCCCTGGCGCTGCTGCTGCCGGCCGGAGCACTGCACGGCATCGGCTATCCCACACTCCTGGGCGGCTATGCGCAGGCCGCCGACGCCGACGAGCAGGGCTGGGTGATGGGCTTCTCCACGGCCCTGTTCACCCTGGCGGCCGCGATCGTGTCGTTCCTGGGCGGCCAGCTCAGCGCTTCAGGGCCGGCGGCGCCGTTCCAGTTTGCGGTGCTGTGCGGTGGCGTGGCCACCCTTGCCGCCCTGCTGATCTGGCGTCGCCAGCCCCTCAGTCCCCTGCCGCAGGCCAGAGAAAGGTATTGAACAGCCGACCGCCGATGGTCCCCTGGTGTTTCAGGGTGTTGGTTGTGGAGAGGCTGACAACGGCTCCCAGCTGATCGGCGAGCTTCACGCAGCTCTGAAAGGTTTGACTCGTGTAGCACTGCACATCCAATTGATTGCAGCCGCTGCGCGGAACCAGCCGAGCCTGGAATGGCTGGATACTGCAGTAGATGGGCTTGCTGTAGAGCCACCTCAACCGGTAGAAGTCTGCCATCTGGTAATTGGCAAAAAAATGGTCATCCACCTGGATGCCATCACCGTGGCGCGCTTCATGAATCAGATCGGAAACGCTCATCGACCGGTACTGCGGGGTCTGCACCCATACCACCGGGATCAACCCCTGCCTGCGGGCCTCCCGGGCCACCTGCTGTTGCACGGCATCGGCGACGTTGCGAACATCCAGAAACACCACGCGATAGCGCTCGGCGCGGATTCGCCCCATGATCTCGCTCAGCCTCTGGTTGGAGCTGTAAAACCAGATCTGGGGCTGAGAAAGCCACGTGCCATTGGCCACTGCCCCCCGAGCCTGCGGCGCGAGTGCCAGCCCCGCCGCCATCAGCAGCGAGGCGAGCCATGGCAGTCGTGATGGAACCCTCAAGGCCGTCAGGGCAAGGGGTTGGTTCGATTCACGCCCCGAGCAGCCACGCAGGGAGCCGCGGCGACCCGAACGTCGCCGTACCCCGCTCACGATAGGAGCTGGGAGCAGAACCCCCCCCCTAGCAGGGCTGGTGATCGGCCACCTGCCGCCCCCGGGCATCGGCGCTGCAGATCGCCGGCAGCAGCGGAGAGGCCAGCTGGCGGCAGATGCGCCAGTGGCAGTGCTGCAGGATCTGGCGCGCCACATTGGTTGCCGTGGCCGCCTCGAAGCCGCAGAACCCCGGGGCGCTGTTGGCCTCACACACCCGGTAGCCCTCGCCATCGAAGAGCAGGTCGATGCCGGCGATCTCCAGCCCCAGGGTCTGGGCGCAGTCGCGGGCCAGCACATCGATCGCCTCATCCACGGGGAAGTTCTCGCCCTGGCCGCCGCGGGTGATGTTGGCCTTGAAGCTGCCGTCCACGCTGCGCCGCAGCATCGCCCCCACCACCCGCCCGCCGATCACCCACACCCGCAGGTCCTGGCCAGGGCGCTCGCCGATGTACTCCTGCAGGATCAGCGACTTGCCCGCATCCAGGCTGGCCACCAGCTCCATCAGGTCGCGGAAGCTCTCCTGGTCGCGGCTGAGATAGATGCCCTCGCCGTAGGAACCCGCCAGCACCTTCACCACGCAGGGGAAGCCGATCTGCCGCCCCACCAGATCGCAGTCCACCGGGAAGCGCACGAGAAGTGTGCGCGGGATCGGCAGGTTCTTTTGGGCGAGCAGCTGCTGGCAGTAGAGCTTGTCCTTCACCGCCTCGATCGCCCGGGCGGTGTTGATCACCGGCACACCCAGGTGCTCGAACTGGCGCAGGATCGCCAGGCTGAAGTAGCTGGTGCCGCTGCCGGTGCGTGCCAGCACGGCATCGGGCAGCTCCACCTCCTGGGCGCGCCAGCGGATCGAGCGCCGGCCGCCGCGGGTCACGATCAGATCGATCTCATCGGGCGCCACCAGCTCCAGATCGATGCCCAGCACCCGCGACTCCTCCAGCAGCCGCGTCACCTCGTAGGTCGCTCCGGCAGCGCAGGCCTTCTGCAGGATCCAGAGCTTCATGGCGGCGACGGGCGGGCGGGTTACCACGGCGTCACCCTCGGCAGAGCCCGGCCGGGGCGGCGGTTTTCTGCGACACATGCCCTGGGGCCGCCGCCCGCCCACAATCCCCCCTGTGACCAGCCTCCCCCCGGCCGCGCCCGCCAGCCGGCTGGCCCGTGAGCTCACCACCACCGACGCGGTGGTGCTCGGGCTCGGCGCCATGGTGGGCGCCGGCATCTTCGCGGTGATCGGCCCGGCCGTGGCGATCGCCGGCAGCGGTGCGCTGCCGGCCCTGCTGCTGGCCGCCGTGGTGGCCTACTGCAACGCCACCTCCTCGGCCCAGCTGGCCGCACTCCACCCCGAGTCGGGCGGCGCCTACGTGTATGGCCGCCAGCGCCTCGGGCCCTTCTGGGGCTATCTGGCCGGCTGGGGCTTCGTGGTGGGCAAGCTGGCCAGCTGCACGGCCATGGCCCTCACCTTCGCCAGCTATGCGGCCCCTGCCCTGATGCGGCCCCTGGCGGTGACGGCGGTGCTGCTGCTCACGGCGGTGAATCTGTTCGGCATCAGGAAGACGGCCCTGCTCACGCGCCTGATCGTGGCGGTGGTGCTGCTGGCCCTGGCGGCGGTGATCGTGGCGGTGCTGCTGGGGGGCGAGGTATCGCTCGCGCGCCTGACGGCGGAGCAGCCGTGGCGGCCCCGGCCGATCCTGCAGGCCGCCGGCCTGTGGTTCTTCGCCTTCTCCGGCTACGCCCGCCTGGCAACCCTGGGGGAGGAGGTGGTCGATCCGGCCCGCACCCTTCCGCGCGCCATCCCCCTGGCTCTGGGCATCGCCCTGGCGCTCTATTTCAGCGTGGCGCTGTGCGCGCTGCTGGCCGTGGATGCCGGGGAGCTGGGGCGCGCCGCGGCGCCGCTGGTGGCGGCGGTGCAGGCCGGCCGGCTCGCCTCCTGGAGCCCGATCGTGCGCCTCGGCGCGGCGGTAGCCTCCCTGGGGGTGCTGCTGTCGCTGATCGCCGGGGTGAGCCGCACCGGCTTCGCGATGGCGGCCAACGGCGATCTTCCCCGCCCGCTGGCCGTGGTGCACCCCCGCTACAAGGTGCCGCAGCGGGCGGAGCTGGCCGCGGGGCTGATCGTGGCCGTGCTGGTGTCGCTCAGCGACCTGCGCTCGGCGATCGGCTTCAGCGCCTTCACCGTGCTCCTCTACTACGGCGTGACCAATGCGGCCGCCCTGCGGCTGGCGCCCGCCGAGCGGCGCTGGCCGCGGGGGCTGGCCGTGGGGGGGCTGCTGGGCTGTGTGCTGCTCGCCTTCAGCCTCCCCTGGCCCTCGGTGCTGGGGGGGCTGCTGGTGCTGGCGGTCGGAGCCGCCCTGCACGCCGCGCGCCGGCCCGCGCCCGCCTGAGGCACGGGCCGGGCCCGGCGCTCAGCGGCGCAGCGGCGCCCAGGCCATGGTGGCGTTGAACTGCTCGCACCAGATCAGCACCGAACCCTGGCGGCTGAGATCGATCGAGGGCGGCACTTCGTACACCTGCGCCCCACGGGCGGACTTCAAAGGTGCCAGCACCGTGTAGGTGCCTTCCCGGAGGGGATAGGCCGGCGGCGTGCTGAGCGCCAGGGGCGTGCTGGAGGGGCTCACGGCCACCTTCAGATCCGGCGCCGATTCACTGGTGCTGAAATCGGCGCTGAACACCAAAAGGGTTCGACCGCCCTCCTCGCGCACCGTGATGCTGCCGGTGACGGGCTTCTCGGCCCGGCGGAAGCTCTGGCTGGCGGCCTCCTCGGCCCGGGAGGCGGGCGGGGTGCCCGAGTCCAGCAGGGCCGGGGTGGCGGCCACGGCGGCCAGGGCCAGAGACCAGGCCAGGATGGAGGCTGTGGATCGCATCGGTGGGGAAGGCACAGGTGGGGCAGCGGGAACCGGGTGGGCCATCGGGTGCTGCTGCCGATCTCTACCGATGAGCGGCCGCGGTGGATTGACGGGCCGGCTGCGCTGGCCGGCCGCCACCCTCCCCCTGGCGGTGTACGTGCTGCTGCGCGGCCTGGATGCGCCGGTGCTCAAGGAGTTGCAGCGGCTCGGCCTGGAGAACCAGGTGGATGGAGAGAACCCGATCAGCTTCTGCAACGTGTTCTTCTTCGCGCAGCTGGTGGTGGGCCTGGCCGCGGTGCTGATGAACCGGCCGGCGCTGCGTCCTGCCCTGGCCGCCATCACCCCGCGCCAGCGCTGGTTGCTGGCCGCCGACACCCTGCTGGGGCGCTTCCTGGCGCCGGTGGCCACCTTCGCTGCGCTGGAGTCGCTGGCCGTGATCACCCAGACGCTGCTGTTCGCCCTGGTGTTGCCGCTCTCGGCCCTGCTGGCCCGGGGCGTGCTGCGCGAGCCCCTGCCGCGGGCCTTCCTGCCCAGCCTGGCGCTGATCACGGCCGGCCTGCTGCTGCCCCAGTGGGCCGCTGCGGGGGGGCCGGGTCCGATGAGCAGCGTGAGCGGGATGCTGTGGGCGCTGCTGGCCGTGCTGGCCTTCAGCGGTGCCGCCCTCACCGGCCGCCTGCTGGCCGCCGGCGGCAGCGCCCCGGTGCTGAGCGTGGGCCTGGGCTCGCTGGTGTCTGCCCTGGTGTTCGCCGTGCTGGCGGTGCTGCTCTACGGGCCGCAGCACTTCTTGCTGCTGCGGCTGTGGTGGGTGGTGGGCGTGATCCTGGTGTATGCCCTGAGCCTGTCGCTGGGCAGCGAGCTGGCCCTGCGCCTGGCCTACCGCCATGCCGGAGTGGCCACCGTGGCGCTGTGGGGCAGTCTTTCGATCGTGGTGGCGGTGCTGGCCGCCGCCCTGCTGCTCGGCGAGCCGCTCGATGCCGCCACCGTGGCCGGCGTGCTGCTGCTGCTGGCCGGCGTTGTGCTGGCGCGGCGGCAGCCGGTGGCTCCGTAAGGCCTGCCAGCCAGAGACAGGACGCAAGCGGCTGCCGTGACCGGGAGGACGCCATCAAACCCGCGGCGCTGCCTCTGCTCACGGCCCTGGTGCTGGGCGGCGGCTGTGCCCGCGCCGACGGCCCGCCCGATGCACCAGCCGGGGGACAGGCCCCGGCCCCCGCCGCCGCTGAGGCCATCGATCCCGCCCAGGCCCCGGAGGCTTCCGGATTTCGGCGCACCGTGCTGGTGCGGGGCCTGGAGCATCCCTGGGGCCTGGCCTGGCTGCCGGACGGCGACCTGCAGATGGCGATCGGCGACGGGGGCAACCCGCCCGTGCGGCTGGAGAGTGCGCTGATCCGCGAGCAGGCCCAGAACCGCGGCAGCGCCCTGGGCAAGATCCTGCGCCTCAATGCCGATGGCAGCCCGGCGGCCGGCAATCCCTTCCAGGGCGATCCCGGCGCCCTGCCGGAGCTCTGGAGCCTGGGCCACCGCAACATCCAGGGCCTGGCCTACGACCCGACGGGCGGCCGGGTGTGGGTGACGGAGCACGGCGCCCGCGGCGGCGACGAGCTCAATCTGGTGAGCGCCGGTGCGAATCACGGCTGGCCGCTGGTGACCCACAGCCGCGAGACCTTCGGCCCGCAGATCACCGATCGCCGCACGGCGCCGGGGATGGTGGATCCGCGCCTCGTCTGGACGCCGGCGATCGCCCCCTCCGGCCTGGCGGTGGCCAGCGGCAAGGTGCCGCAGTGGGGCGGTCAGCTGTTAGCCGGCGGGCTGGTGTCCAGCGATGTGCGCCGGCTGCGCCTTGATGCCGAGGGGCGCGTGGTGGACGAGCAGGTGATCCCGATCGGCCAGCGCGTGCGCGATGTGCGCGAGGGCCCTGACGGGTTTCTCTACGTTCTTACCGACGGCGCCGGGGGCGGTGAGCTGATCAGGCTGGAGCCGGGGTGAGCGTTCATCCCGGCACGGCAAAGGATTTCGGACTTTGCAGGCAGAGGAGCGGGAGGTTTGCGGACCCGTGAACCACAGCTAGGTTCTGAAGGCCGTCCTGCCCATCCTCACTAATCTATGGTGCCGCTGCAGCTATACCCTGCGTCGCACTTGACCTCTTGGTGTCTGCCTTGCCTGTCTGAAGATTCCGAAGATGAAAGCCTTCCATGCCAGCATGACCCTGATGGGGACGGTGACTGCTGTCGACCCGAGGGACGCGACGTTCACTCTGGAACTCCTGTCCGGCGACCGGCTGTCGATCCACGTCTCACGGACCACCTACTACGAGGTGCTCCGCAACATCGACGACGATTGGCGGGACCGGGTGTCCGATCCCGAGCCGGCCGAATTGGCCAAGGCCATCGGAGCTGCCGCCGATGCCGCCGACGTCGAGTACTGGCAGGCCAAGGCCAAGCTGTTCAAGTACCTGAAGCCGGAGCTGATGGTCTGCGTCGAGGGCGTCTCTAGCTGCGACGGCGACGACACCGCCTACTCGGCACGTCGCGTCGTCCTCATGCACTCGGAGCCCGGTCGCTACGGCTGGGAGGACACCCACTGGTGGCTGCAGCAGATCAACACCCTTTTCGAGCAGTGGCTGGACGTACTATTCCAGACCCGGCGCGAGTTCACCGAGAACGATTTCTCCCAGTTCTACCGGACCAACCTCGACCTCCTCGGCGGCGAGACCGGCGATCCGATTCAGGAGAGTGCGACGATGTCTCGTTTCCTCTACGGCCTGTCCTCGGCCTATCTGCTGACCGGTAACGAACGCTCTCTGTCGGCAGCGCGTGCCTGTGCCAAGTACCTCGTCAACGCCTACGCCAGCCCGAGTCACGACGGCGAGTACGTGTTCTGGAAATTCGGCCGGGTTAAGAAAAGCAAAAGCACTCGGGAGATCATCGGCTCACTTAATCCGGAAGATCGCGGCAGCTTCCCACTCTACGAGCAGATCTACATCCTGTCCGGACTGACTCAATATTACCGTGTGACCCAGGACACGTGGATACTCTCCTACATCGTTCGCACCATCGCCGCATTTGAGAAATTCTACCACGACAAGAGTCGTGACGGTGACGAGACCTACCGCGGGCGGGGCGGCTACTTCTCCCACCTTGATCCGGTCACCATGCGCCCGGATGCGCCGTCGCTCGCGTTCAACGTCAACGGAATCGACTACGACAACCGCGCCAAGAAGAACTGGAACTCTATCGGTGACCACATCCCTGCCTACCTCATCAACCTCATCGTATCGATCGATCCATTGCCGGCGTCCGACGAAGCGGAGTCGTGGGTCGCACTGCTGGACACCTGCCGCACGATTCTCGACCGCTGCGTGCGCGACATCCTCGACCACTTCCGGCCGGAGGAGGGAACCCTGTTCGTCAAGGAGCGCTTCAACGCGGAGTGGGAGCAGGACACGGACTGGGGTTGGCAGAAGAACCGCGGGATCGTCGGTCACAACCTCAAGATCTCGTGGAATCTCACCCGTTGCGGCCATTACTACATCTACCTTGCCGAGAGCGCCGAAGCCAAGGGTGACACTGCGGTCGGTGACAAGTATCGGGGGTATGCCGAGGAGTGCTATGCGTTTGCCCGCGAGTTGGGGCACAACATGCGGGAGGCCGGTGTCGATCTCGTGCGCGGCGGGATCTTCGACGCCCTCGAGCGCTTCCCTGCCAATGGCCTGGCGACCGAGTTCGCCTGGGGCAGCACGAAGGACTTCTGGCAGCAGGAGCAGGCGATCCTTGCCTACTACATCATGCATCACGTCAGCGAGAGCGACGACGAGAAGCAGGAGTTCCTCAATCTCGCCCGCTTCTGTTCCGCGTTCTGGAATCTGTTCTTCATCGACCACGACAATCGTAAGACACACTTCCGCACTAACGAAGCGGGGGAACCGATCATCGAGGGTCAATACGGCATACAAGGCGGGCACGCCATCGCAGGCTATCACGCGTTCGAACTGAACTACCTCGCGCACCTCTACATCCAGGCCTACGTCGATCGCGGCACCGGCCGGACCGACAGCTTCGTGCTCCACTACCGACCCGTTCGCAACAGCAGCATCCGGACGCTGAACGTGCTGCCGGATTTCTTCCGTCCGCAGGACATCGAGATCGTCTCGATCAAGGTCAACGGCATCATCAAGCCGGTCGAGGACGGCAAGCGCTTCCAGGTCGACATCAGCGGACTGCCGGAAGACTCCACAATCCTTGTCGAATACCTGCCGATCGGCCGCGACGAGGCCGTCACCCTTGAGGAGCTGAACGTCGTCCGGCCTCAGTCTCCGTTGTTCCAGGTGCGGTTCGAGGCGATGACCAAATCCTGAGGGGACAACCCCTACTAAGATTGCGAACGCATCGAACGCAACGGCTGTTCCTTCACCATCCAACGCCCCGCGTCATGATCACACCCGTCCTTGAAGGCTGCCGCATCGCGGTGATCCTCGAGAGCAAGTTCATCCCCGAGGAGATCGCCGCCTACCAGTCGGGTTTCGCCCTGCTCGGCGCCTCGGTCGACCTTGTGTCTCGCCTCTACTATGGCAACTACCGACCGGGCCACGACTACTGGAAGCCACAGGTCTTCCTCGGCGATGTCGATCCCAACGATCATGAGCCCTGGGAATCCCCGGCCCGTTGCCCGGTGCCGGACGACAACGATTTCTCCAACATCAATCTGGACCAGTACGACGCCGTGATCATGGCGGCGAACTACACCAGCGTGCGGTTGCGCTACGCCGATGCCGATGGCGCGGCGGACGCGCGAGCCTTCGTCCAGGCCGCTCCGGCAGTCCGGTTCTTCGCGGAGGCGATGGCGAAACCGGATCTGGTCAAGGGTGCCCTGTGTCACGGCCTGTGGATCCTCACCCCGAACCCGCACTTGCTCGAAGGCCGCCGGGTGACCTGCCACGCGGTCGTCATGGCCGACATCCTCAACACCGGGGCCCACATCGTCTTTGAGGTCGACGACACCGGCAAGCGCGCGCCCGCCAAGGTGGTGCGCGACGGCGATCTGGTGACCGGCTACTCGAAGGCGGAAGTCCTGCCGTTCATCCAGGCGATCACCGAGGAGATCCTGGCCAGAAAAAAAAGTCCACGACCGGCGCCGTCTGCCCCTGAACCCGAATAGCCCCACCCCAACCATTCCCACTCCATCCACCATGAAAGAACGCGTTCTCATCGCCGTCTCCGAGCACGGCTTCTGGGTCGAGGAGCTGCTCAAGCCGCTCAATCACCTCGACGCCGCCGGCATCGGCTACGATTTCATCTCCGCCACCGGCGATGGCACGCCGTTTCCGGATGCTGCCAGTCTCGACCCGCCGTATGTCGACCCGCCCCTCGGCCGGCCGGTCACCGACGGTGACTGGTTGAATGCCGAAGCCGACAAGCGCGGCATCGAGAAGCGGGAAGACGGTAGCTGGAACTGGGATCCCTACTGGCAGTCCCTGTTCGACGGGCGCCTCAACCTGAAGCGCGAGTTCCCGCTGCGCCCCTATCTCAGCGCCGACAACTACCTCGTTGCCTTGGAGACCTACTACGGCGGACGGCAGGCGGCCTGGGACAAGTTGATCGACAACTACGACGCGCTACTGCTGGTCGGTGGCGGTGGTCCCATCGTCGACATGGTCAACAACAACCGGCTGCACGACCTGATCCTCGGATTCATGGATCGCGACAAGCCGATCGCAGCCGAGTGCTACACCGTGACCTGCCTGGCCTTCGCCCGCGAACTCGACAAGAGGACCAGCATCCTGCGCGGCAAGCACGTGACCGGGCACACGATGGAGTACGACTACACTGAGAACTGGGCCATCTTCGCCAACGGCGACTGGTTCTCCTTCGGTGCGCCGCCGTATCCGCTCGAGTACATCCTTCGCGACACGGTGGGTCCCGACGGTGGCTTCCACGGCAATGTCGGGCGCAAGCTGTCGGTCATCGTCGACTACCCGTTTATCACCAGCCGTTCGGTGGCTTCCTCCGACCTCTGTGGTGAGAAGCTGGTTGAGGTGCTGAAGCATGGACTGCGTCGCTACGGCTGGTAGTCGCGGCATCGTCGACGATGGCAGGTGTTGTAGTGGCCTCGCCCCTTCAAGTGAACTCTCCTAGGTCGGTTGAAATGAAGCCCATCCCGACCACCGCACTCCACCGCTTCATCACCCGCCTGCGTCGCGGCCACGGGTGGGCGGACACGACCGCTGAGTCGACGGGGTCGCTGAGCGCTACCAACAGCGTCGTCAAGGCCTGCCGGGCGCTCGGTGAAGAACTCGATGCCTGCGATCGGAAGGCTGCGGCCGCCTTCGTCGACGCGTGCGGCGATGGCTCCGGGGGCTACGCTCAGGTTGCCGGTGGCGATCCCGATGCCTTCGCCACCGCTTCAGCGCTGATCGTGTTCCGCGAGTTGGGGGACGAAGCGCGCCTCGCCGCGGCCGTGCCCGGCGCGCTCGCCTACCTCGAGGCGAACGCCATCTCGCAGTTCGATCACTTCATGACAATCGCCGCCTACGAGGAGTGCGATTTTCTGCCCGCGCAGCGGCCGGCGAAGGCGGTGGCCTACTTCGAAGCGAAGGCGGAGGGCGGTGTCTACGGCGAAGGCGTGCTGGAGAACGCCATCGCCGCGGCGTCGTTGTGCCGGGCGGGCGAACCGGTCGCCGATCGCGACGCGGTGGTGTCCCGGCTGCTCGCGGGACAGCTAGCCGATGGCGGCTTCGGCGACGGTGACGACGCCGACCTGATGACCACTTACTGCGTGCTGCGGGCGGCGGTCCTGCTGGAGTTCGAGCCCGACACCCGCAGCCTGCTTGGTTACCTCGACACGCTCGCCACGACGGAGGGCTTCGGTCGTGAGCCGGGCGGCCCGACCTCGGTGGGCGCCAGCTACATGGTGCTTGCCATCCGCGAGTACCTGGCCGAACTGCAGCGGCGCGCGGTCGACCTCGCCCGCGCCGGCGACGTCGAGGGCATCACTACCTGGCTGCGCGCGGGCGGTCATCCGGACCTTCGCGACGATGACGGCTGGACCGTTCTGCTGGCGGCGGCGTCCCGCGGGCAGGCGAAGGCCGTCGAGCGGCTGTTGCATCCTGAGGATCCAGCCATTCCGCCCGCCGATCCCGAGCAGCGCTTCGAGTTGGCGGACGCCCTCCCCATCTACATGGCCGGGCAGGCCGGGGACGTCGAGACCGCGCGTCAACTGCTCGCGGTGCGGCCTCAGCATCTCCACGCGATCAGTCGCGTCAACGGCCACACCGTGTTGTTGCAGGCGTCGTTCTACGGCAAGGCACAGCATCAGGAACTGGCCAGGTACCTGCTCGACGAAGCGTGGAAGCCCTGTTCCAGCGAAGCCGCTGCCACATGCGATCGCCAGACCGCTGCCGAAGGGGATCGCCGGGCCGAGCAGCTTCGTCTGACCACCGCCACCAATGTCCGCGGTTATACCGCGCGCAGCATGCAGGAGCTGTGGAACAACCAGGACATGGCCAAGTTGCTCGACGAGTACCCGCAACCCAACGACCGGCAGAAGGCGTCCTACCTCGACGACCTGTTGCTTTCCGTGGCCGACCCGCAGGCGCTCACCGAGCGGCTGATCGAGTACTTGGGTGTTTGGCAGGGCCGCGCGAACGACCTTCCCCCGGAGACTGCCGAAGGCGAGGTCGCCGGTCTCATCGAACAGGGCCTGGCCGCCATCGACCGGATTCTGGCCCAGCCCGCCTGCGAGATCGATCGCCTGGGCAGCGCGCTCTACCAGTCGCCGCTCGTCTTCGCGATCACCGGGGTCGATCGCACGATGCCGGCGGCGACCATGCGCAGGGCGCTGGTCGGCCGTCTACTCGACGCCGGGGCGGATCCGAAGGTCGTCGAACGTCACCCGATGGCAATCGGCGCCGTCATCCGGGCCAGCGTGCTCGGCCAGTTCGGCCTACTGCAGTTGTTGGCCTCGCACATGGAGCCCGATGCTTTCGCTGCCGAGATGAACGTGAGCCCGACGGTGAACGGACTGACGGCCTTGCACGATGCGATTCATCGGGCGCTGACGGCGGAACCATCGAATCTCGACCAGCGCCTCGAGCAGGCACGCTGGATGATGGAACGCGGGGCACGCAGCGACATCCCAGATCATACCGGCCAGACGCAGCGCCAACTCGCGCTGGAGGCGGCCGATGCCGGATTCCCTCCAGCCAACGTCGACGCCGTGCGCGGCCTGTTCGACGACGAGACCCCTGCGCCGGCCCCGGAGGCCGTCGCCTGACCGGTCCGCTGTGTGCGTCCTCACCAACTGCCGAACGCGATGACACCGACACTGCCCGTCACTTTCCGCTACCACACGGGAATCGCGGAAGACCTCTTCGCCAACGTCGAAGCGACCCTCGAAGGCAGCTGGGACGAGCAGGGGAGTTATGCGGACACCTGGCGTCGTCAACCGATGGAGAACGTTGCGGGTGAGGACGGCGACTGGTGTTTCCGCGCGGTCGTTGGGCTCGACCAGCGCGAGGTCGGCCGGGAGTTCCACTGGGGTGTCCGGTTCCGGCGCCCCGATGGATCGACCGTGTGGGCGATCCCTACGGAGGAGAGCCGCCACGACTCGCGCGCCCAGCACCGCCGATTCCGCCTCGAGGGCGGGCCGGAACAGAGCGTGCACTATCGCCTGACCAACACCCGCTTTCTCGGCGCGAACACCTGCCGCACCCCCGCCGGTGACTGGCGGACGCGGTTCCGTGTGTGGGCGCCGAATGCCAAGGCCGTCGATCTGGTGTTCTGCCCGATCTGGTATGCCCGTGATCCGGATCGTCGCCCGCGTGGCATGGACGATCCGGCGCCGCGCGAGCACCTTGCCGGAGGCTACCTCGACGATGCGGCCGTGCCCGAAGCTCCCATCGCGATGATTCGGCGCTCAGACGGCATCTGGGAAAGTCCGGCGGATCATCCCGAGTTGGCCGATCCCGGTCGGGTCAACCACCGTCTCTACTACTATCGCATCACGCGGGCGGACGGTTCGCAGCGCTACCGCACCGACCTCTACTCACGCTGCCAGTCCGGCTACGGCGCGGTCGATCCCGCGCACGGCGACTGGGACGGGCGACTCGCCGACCTCGCCGGCCGGGTCAGTGCTTCGGTGTTCGTCGATCCGGACACGGTGGTCCGACGTCTGGACGTGCCGGTGTGGCCCGAGCCGGCGAGTGACTACGTGAGTGCGGAGACCTTCTGGGCCGACGAGTTCACCGATCGACCCCTCCCGCGTCGGGTCGAGGACCTGATCATCTACGAACTCCACCTCGGCGCGCTCGGTTTCGGCGAGGATCGGCCGGGCAACCTGCAGGACGCGATCGAACTGCTTGACCACCTCGTCGGGCTCGGGATCAATGCGGTGGAACTGCTTCCGCTGTCGGAGTTCGCCGGCGGCGCCTATGACTGGGGTTACGCCACCTCGCACTACTTCGCCATCGAGTACGGCGGTGGCGGGCGCGATCACTTCAAGCACTTCGTCAAGGCCTGCCATCGCCGCGGCATCGCGGTCATCATGGACGTGGTCTACAACCACTACGACCATCACGCGGAGCGGGCCGAGCGACACTACGATGCGCCCGATGTCGACCGGGACATCTACTACTGGTACGAGGGCGATTCCTCCGACTACGCCTACCTGCAGCACTCGGGCAATCCCTACTGGCGGGACAACTGGCAGCGCGGTGGCTACCTCGACAACCTGTCGACCGGGGATGCGCCGGCCTACCACCGTGAGATCGTCAGGCAGATGTTCGTCAGCAGCGCGGTCGCGCTGGCAGTCGAGTTCCACATCGACGGCTTTCGGGTCGACCAGACAACGTCGATCCACGGCTACAACAAGGTGCGGGCGACAGGCCAGACCGCGAGCCACGCCAACATCTTCGGGGCGAAATTGCTCCGCGAACTGGGTCGAACCCTGCGCCTGGTCCGGCCGGAGCTCATCCTGATGGCGGAGGATCACTCCGACTGGGATCAGGTAACCCTGCCGGTCGACGACGGCGGCATGGGCTTCGACGCCCGTTGGTTTTCCGACTACTACCACCACCTCATCGGCGACACGCATTCCGGCGACAAGGCGAACTTGCTGCGCGCCGCCGCTGCGGACTTCGGTGGCGGGCGGGCGCTCGCCATGGACTGGTTCGCCGGCGTGTTGTGGGCCTCGCAGTTCCAAAAGATCGTCTACAACGAATCCCACGACGAGGCCGGCAACAGCACCGGTCCGTACTACGACCCGACCTGGCAGCCCGGGGACGAGGAGAGCAAACGCCATACCTCGGAGCGCACGATCAACGTCGCCGCCGGTGCCGCGCCACTGGTCGGGGCGACCCGGAAGTACGCCGAGGCCCGCTGCCGCTTCGCCTGGGGGGTGACCGTGTTGTCGGCTGGAACGCCGATGTTCCTGTTCGGCGAGGAGGTCGGCGCCGAGAAGCGTTTCAAATACGGCACCGTGGCCAGCCAGCGCGAAGACATCCACGGCCTGCGCCAAGGGAGTGGTGCCTTTCTGTATCAATTCTACGCCGATGTGAATCGGCTCCGCCTCGCCAGCCCGGCCCTGTGCGGGCGACGGATCGACATTGTCCACGTCAACAACGAAGGCCGGGTCATCGCCTTCCGGCGCTGGGACGAGCACGAGGCCTATCTAGTCGTCGCCTCACTCGCCGATGTTCCCTATGCGAACGGCTACGTGATCCGCAACGACCGCCTCGAGGCGGGTGACTGGTTCCAGGTCTTGAGCAGCGACGCCGCGTCCTACGGCGGAGACGGTGTCGGTGCCAACGGGGCACGGATCCCCTGCGACGGTGCCTCGATCACTGTTCCGGCGGTGCCGTTCGCTGGACTTGTCGTTCTCAAACTGGGCTGACAGTTATCTCCCATGGCGATTCCCATCGGTGAACTGCGACAGACGGCGGTCCGGAAGTATGTCAGGTTCTGCCACCGGCACTGGGCGGTCGTCGTGGCGTTGTCATCCTGCCCCGTCGCCGCTTCGGTGGTCGCGGCCGCGCTCCTCATTGCCTCCGGGAAGCCGATGTGATGTGGACGCCGGAAACCGGTCCGGGGTGAATGAGAGTCCTCAGCCGGCCAGACTGGGCCGGGGACTCCACCATGAAACGCACCAGGCACTCAGCGGAGCAGATCATCCGCAAGCTCTAGCCCGAAGGACTTCTGCGAAGCAGTGGACCGCCGACCAGCTGATCGCCCAGGGCAAGACCGTCGCCGATGTCTGCCGTGTCATCGAGGTGACGCGGCAGACTTACCACCGCTGGCGCCAGCAGTACGGCGGCATGCAGGCCGAGGAGGCCCGGCGGCTGACCCAGCTGGAGAGGGAGAATGCTCGTCTCATAAAGCTCCTGGCAGAAGCCGAGCTGGAGAAGGCCATGCTCTCGCCGCAGGCTTCTGCGAAGCAGTGGGACCTCGCCGAGGGAAACATCTGAGTCCGGAACGCCGTTGCGCTGCAAAGCGCACCTCGCGGTGCGACAGGGCCGTCACGGTCCTGCAGGAGCGTTACCGGGCCTCTGAACGCCTGGCCTGCCGTGTTGTGGGCCAGCACCGCAGTACTCAGCGCCACAACGGCAAGCTCGTCTCGATCGAGGAGGCCAAGCTCAGGCATCGTCTCCGCACGATCGCCCCTGAGCACATCTGCTGGGGCCGGCGGATGGCCTACCGCCTGCTGCGGCGGGAGGGCTGGACGGTGAACCACAAGCGGGTGCAACGGCTTTGGCGGGAGGAAGGCCTGCAGCGGCCCACTCCCCGAAAGCGAAAGCGGGCACGGCCCGCAGACGGCTCGGTGCGGCGTCACCGGGCTGAGCACCCCCACCAGGTGTGGGCCATGGACTTCCAGTTCGATGCAACCGCCGATGGCCGCAGACTCAAGTTCCTGAACGTGATCGACGAGCACAGCCGCCTCTGCCTGGCGATCCGGGTGGGGAGGCGCTGCAAGGCCAAGGACGTGGTGGCGGTGTTGGAGGAGCTCATCAGCCTCTACCCGGCACCCGCGTTCATCCGATCGGACAACGGGCCGGAGTTCATTGCCCAGGCCCTGCGGGACTGGTGTGAGGCCAGCACCACCACCAGAACGGTTTACATCGAGCCAGGAGCTCCGTGGGAGAACGGTTTTGCCGAATCGTTCAACGGCCGGTTCCGGGATGAATTCCTCAAGACTGACCTATTCACCACGGCTCCCGAGGCTCAGATCCTGGCCGATCGTTGGCGCTGGGAGTACAACACCCTCAGGCCGCACTCGGCCCTCCAGGGGCGTACGCCCCTGAAGGCAGCTCAACAGGGAGCTGCAGCATGACCACGACCACCCACTCTCGTAAGCCCTGGACCGATACAGGGGGTCACGTCAGTCTCCAAGGAGGTGGGAGCAATGGCGCGCCACGCATTCACCCTCAGGGGAACGGATTCACATCACACAGCAGCGGCTCATTCCCTGAGAGACCCGCCAGCCGGCCCACGTGCTGAGCCTGCGCTGGCCGGTGCTCGCGTTGTACAGCGGCGGAGATTCGTGAACGTCGTCCCCGCCACCCTCGCCGCGTCCAGCCGGCGGATCAACTCGGCAGGCCCCCTTTGCCTGTGCCCAGTCATGGCCGCTGCTGCGGACCGTTCCTAGCCTTCGCCCATGCGCCCCACTCCGGAGCGCTCCATGGCTCAGCCGGCTCCGCGGTTCTCCATTCGCACGCTGTCCAGACGCTGGTTCCTGGCTGCCATCGCCGGCGGCGCCGGGGCCATCGCTGCGGCGAGGTGGGGCCCGGATCTCCGCCCTTACCGCACCACCCACCAGCACCCCTCCGAGCCCCGCATGACCCCCTCCCCCAGCTCCGCGCCGGCGGAGATCAACGGCGTGCTGATGCAGGCCTTCCACTGGTACACGCCGGCCGATGGGGGCCACTGGCGGCGCCTGGAGCAGCTGGCGCCCGCCCTCGCCCAGGCCGGCATCACGGCCCTGTGGCTGCCGCCGGCGGGCAAGGGCCTGGCCGGTGGCCATGACGTGGGCTACGGCATCTACGACCCCTTCGACCTGGGTGAGTTCGAGCAGAAGGGCACCACCGCCACCAAGTACGGCACCCGGGCGGACTACCTGAGCGCGGTGGCTGCCTGCCGCTCCGCAAGCATCCAGGTGTACGCCGATGCGGTGTTCAACCACCTGATGGGGGCCGATGCCGAGGAGGACTTCAACGCCACCCCCTTCGACCCCAACAACCGCTTCCGGCCGATCGGCGACCAGCGCCCGATCCGCTCCTGGACCCGCTTCAGCTATCCCGGCCGCGCCGGTGCCCACTCCGCCATGCAGTGGCACTGGTGGCATTTCGACGCCGTTGACTACAACAGCCGCGATCCCGGCTTCCGGGCGGTGTGGCGGATCGAGGGCAAGGCCTTCGATGACAACGTGGATCTGGAGCGCGGCAACTACGACTACCTGATGGGCTGCGATCTCGACATCGACCATCCCGAGGTGCGCGACGCCCTCAAGCACTGGGGCACCTGGATGCTCGACACGGCGGGCGTGGACGGGTTCCGCCTCGATGCCATCAAGCACATCAGCGGCGGTTTCTTCGCCGACTGGATCGACCACGTGGAGCGCCACGCCGGCCGCGATCTGTTCGTGGTGGGTGAGTACTGGACCACCAACCTCGCCACCCTCAGCTGGTACGCCTCCCACACCGGCGGCCGCGTCCATCTCTTCGACGCACCCCTGCACCACAACTTCCACGTGGCCAGCCGGCAGGGTTCGGGCTACGACCTGCGCCGCCTGCTGGACGGCACCCTGATGCGCCACCTGCCCCACCTGGCCGTGACCCTGGTGGAGAACCACGACACCCAGCCGCTGCAAGCCCTGGAGTCGGTGGTGGAGCCCTGGTTCAAGCCCCTGGCCTACGCCTTCATCCTGCTGCGGCGGGAGGGCTACCCCTGTGTGTTCCTGCCCTACTACGAGGGCGCCCACTACCGTGACCGCGGCCGCGACGGCCAGCACCACGACGTGTGGCTGGTGAGCCACCGCTGGATCCTCGAGCGCCTCCTCGCCGCCCGCCGCGACCACGCCCATGGCGAGCAGCACGACTATCTCGACCACCCCAGCTGCATCGGCTGGACCCGCCTCGGCAGTGCCGCCCACCCGGGGGCCCTGGCGGTGCTGATCAGCAACGGCGGCGAGGGCTGGAAGTGGATGGCCACCGGCCGGCCCCATGCGGCCTTCATCGACGTCACCGAGCACCGCCGGGAGCTGATCCGCACCAATGAGCACGGCTGGGCCGAGTTCCGCTGTCCGCCCGGCTCCCTTTCGGTGTGGGTGGAAACGGCGGCCTGATCCTGCTGGCCCTGGTGGGCTGGCCGGTGCTGCACGCCGCGGTGCTGCCCGAGCCCCGCGCCGCCCTGCCGCCGCTGCCGCCGCCGCCGCCGGGCTCCTACACGGTGCTGGTGGCGGACTGGGGGCAGCACACGGCGATCGTGGTGCAGCAGCCGCCGGGCTGGCGGCTCGGTCCGCCCGGAGCGGAGACGGCCCCCTTTCTGGAATTCGCCTGGGGCGACCGGCGCTACTTCGCCGCCGGCGAACGCCGGCCCCACGCCGTGGCGGCCACCCTGTTCCGGCCCACCGACTCGGTGGTGCTGCTCGCCGCTCACACCGATCCGCCGCGGCTGAACGGGGCCCGCCGGGTGCGGCAACGCCAGGTGGATGGCCCCACCCTGCGGGCCCTGCTCAGTGGCCTGGAACGCTCCCTGCGGCGGGGAGCCGATGGCCGGCGGCTGGCGCCGCTGCCCCAGCGGCCAGCGGCCGGAGGCCGTTTCTTCCCCGGCCACGGCGCCTACCTGTGGACCCGCAACTGCAATCGCTGGACCGTGCAGAGACTGCGCCAGGCCGGACTCGCCACCCACCCGGCGGCGGTGCTGTTCAGCGCTCAGGTGCCGGGGCGGCTGCTGGGCTTCCGGCCCTGGCCGTGAGTCCGTCGGCCGCCGGCAGCAGATCCTCGAGGCCGAGATCCGGGCGCCGCAGCAGCGCGAACAGGGTGCCGGCATTGCCGCGGCAGAGGCGCAGCTCCTCGTCGAGCACGGTGATGTCCAGCCAGGCTGGAAACGGCTGCCGCACCCGGCGCAGCAGTTGCATGCGCAGCGGTCCCAGCCGCGGCCCCAGCCAGCCACCGCGCTGGAAACGCACCTGCACCCGCTGGCTGCTCTCCACGGTGATGGCCGCCTCCACGGCGATGCCGGCCAGGGGAGCGAGGGCCCCCGGCAGGCGCAGCAGGTTCATCGCCCGCCCCTGGGACGGGGCCAGCAGCTGCAGGTTTTCGATCCACGGGCCCACGGCCAGGTAGGGCTGGCTGCTGCTGCTCCAGCGCAGTTCCCACACCCCCTCCAGCAGGGCCAGAGAGCCGGGGGCGGCCAGGTGGGCCGGCGTGCCGTGCTCGAGGCTGCCGATCAGCTGCCGCAGCCGTTGCTCCTGCCGCTTGGCTGCCCCCCGGCCTCCCTGCCGCAGCAGCTCCAGCAGCTCCAGGCGGGCCGCGCTCGGCGACGGACTGGTTTCCGGCATCGGGGCCTCCGCGGGTCTGGGCGATCCATGCTGGCCCCACCCTTCCCTGTCTGCGCTGCCATGCGCGTGCACTGGTTCCAGCATGTGCCCTTCGAGGGTCTGGGCAGCATCGAGCCCTGGCTGCTCGAGCGAGGCCATGAGCTCACGGTCACCCGCTTCCAGCACTGGGGCAGCCCGGATGGTGACCCCCGGCTCCCCAGCCTCGAGGCGGTGGATCTGCTGATCGCCATGGGCGGGCCGATGAGCGTCCATGACACGGCCCGCCACCCCTGGCTGGTGGAGGAGCAGCGCTGCCTGGCCGCGGCCATCGCCCGGGGACTGCCGGTGCTGGGCATCTGCCTGGGTGCCCAGCTGATCGCCAGCGCCCTCGGCGCCCGCGTGCTGCGCAACCCGCAGCCGGAGATCGGCTGGTTTCCGCTGCAGGCCCTGGCCGCCCCTGCCCACTCCCCCCTCGCCCTGCCCCCTTCCCTGCCGGTGTTCCACTGGCATGGCGAAACCTTCGAGCTGCCGCCGAACGCGGTGCCCCTGGCCCGCAGCGCGGCCTGCGCCTGCCAGGGGTTTCTGCTCGGCACTTCGGTGGTGGGCCTGCAGTTCCATCTGGAAACCACCCCGGCCGCCGCCCGGGCCCTGGTGGAGCACTGCGGCGAAGAGTTGGTGGAGGGGCCGTTCGTGCAGTCCGCCACTGAGATCCTGGATGCTCCGCCGCAGCGCTACCAGACCTGCCAGGCGGTGCTCGACACCCTGCTCACGGCTCTCTGCGCACCGCCCAAGGCGCCACCGGGAGCTGCCGCGGTGCTCAGCTGAAGGCGATGCCCGCGGCCCACTGCGGCCGGTCGATCAGCGGGTTGCGGTTGCCCTGGCGAGCCTGGATGGCGGCATTGCGGTGGCGTTCGTAGAGGTCGGGCGGATGCTGCTGATGCCAGCCGATCAGGGTGGGCAGCCGCTCCATGGGCATTTCTCCGGGCCGGTCGCCCACCAGGCCGGGGTAGCGGAGCAGGAAATAGAGCAGGGCCCGCGCCACGGCGCCGTGGCCGCGCTGCGGCTCGAAGTCGCGCCCCTCGCGGCGGCCGCACTCATCCATCACGGCCTCCAGGGGGTCGGCGAAGCTGATGTAGGCGCAGTTGCTGCGAAAACTGTTGCAGCGCATCTCGCAGGTGAACAGATGGTGCAGGTCACCGCGCATCGGTTCGCGCCGCTCGAACCAGGACTGCGGCACCACGTGTTCGCAGTTGTAGGGCAGGGCGGCTTCGAGGCGATCGAGCTCCAGGGTGATCTGCTCGGCGCTGGCCTGCCGCTCCCGCACCATGAACTCCTGCAGCCGGAGGTTGCGGTCGGCCTCGATGCGCAGGTCCTCGCGGATGATCGTTTCGGGATCGAACTCCTGCCCGGAATAGATGCTGCGCAGGCGCAGATCGGGATGCAGATCGATCCAGGGATAGAGGTGGCGCGACGGGCTGTAGGACAGCGGCCGCTGATGGCTGCTGCGCAGCAGTTCCGCCAGGTTGGCGGAGAGTTCCGCCGGCTCCGCTTCGGGGTCGATGGCGCTGTAGTAGCGCTCGGCCTCGGCCCCATCGGCCTCGGCGTCGTAGTAGGGCCGCTCCGCCGCCTCGGCCAGCTCCCGCAGCGCCTCCTCGAGAGCGGGCGGGCCGCTGGCAGCGGGCTGGGCCGGGGGGGGAACCGCCGGCCCGGTGCCCTCGCTCCTGGGCCAGGGCAGCCGCACACTCAGCTGCAGCGGAATGGTCCAGGTGGCGGTGTCCCCGGGCTCGCCGCCGGTGGCCGGAGCGGTGCTGGCCGGTGCCGTGGCCGCTCTCCTGGCTGGCCCCGCGCCGGACCCCACGGCAGCCAGCGGCAGACCCTGTGCCTCGGGGGGCGGCGTGTTGAACAGGCTGTCCAGCAAGGGGACCCAGGCGGCTCCAGGGGTGGCGCGGCCGCGCAGGTGGGCCACCAACCGGCTCACGCGCACGCCTTCGTTGGCGATCCACTGGATGCGGTGCTCACCCATGTAGGGCTGCCAGGGTTGAGCGTCGATGGCCAGGATCTCGCCGCGGGCATCGGTGGCCGGCACGCCGGAACGGTGCAGCGCCACCACTTCCCACTGGTCGTTGAACACCGGTGAGCCGGAGGAACCGGGGGCCGTGTCGGTGTGATAGTGCAGATGCCGCTCGAGTTCATCCACCACCCGGTTCTCCCGGATCGCCAGTTGCTTCGGTTCACCGTGGGGATGCTGGATGATGTTCACCCATTCCCCCACCAGACATTTTCCCTGCTCCTCGATCAGCGGAATCCAGCCGAAAGCCGCCAGATCAGCGGCGGCATCCACCGCTACCAGGGCATAGTCGAGATCGCGATCACTGAGGTAAAGCTGGGCCGGATCGAGAGCGAAGCTGTGCCCCGGCCGCAAGCGGCCGCCCAGATCCAGCTGATAGTTGAACTCCGCCCGGCTGATGGCGGCCACCTCCGCGCTGGGCAGCACGTGGTGGTTGGTGAGCAGCAGCCTGGGGGCCACCAGAAAGCCGGTGCCGTAGCCGCCGCCGCCGCTGCCCTGCTGGCCGATCCTGAGGCGTGCCACCGCCTGGGACTGGCGCCAGCCATCCTCCAGGAAGCGCACGCTCATCAGATCGTTGCGGCCCAGCACCCGCTCCAGCCCCCGTTCCACCGAGGCCCCGGAGGCGCCGCGCCCGCCACGGATGCGGGCCAGCCTGGCCTCCACCAGGGCCGGTGGGTTGGCCTGCGCCACCTCACCCCGGCCGATCAGCTCCAGCTGGCGCTCGCGCCGGCCGCGCGATTCGTCATAGCGCGCCCGGGTTTCATCGAGCAGGGCTTTGAAGCTGGAATCGATGATCATGACTAGTCCCTCAGTGTTGACTGTCGCGCCTTGTGGTTGACGGCAGCACCGGTTGGCGGCAGCCGTAGTTTCATTGCTTGACGCCGCCCTTGCGCCCCGCCTAGCTGTAGACAATCCCGAACTGTGGATGGCCTGGGCTTATGAGTACTTCACACGACTTCATTCTGCTCAGGGATCGCAATCAGGGACGGCGTTTTTCCGGCCTCTCCAGCCCCTCCCTGCCCTACCCCGGGCTGGAGAGCTTCGCCACCGCCCCCGGCGCCGACCTCCCCCCCGAGCCATCGATCAGCCTGGAGCGCCTCGATGCCGCCGACCTGCGCGAGGCCGCCCGGGATCCGGATGTGCTCGGGCTGGCCCGCTCCATTCCCACCCGTCTGATCGCCCCCACCAGCGCTGAAGGGGCCGCCCCGGCCGCTGGTCCCACCTGGGGTGTGCGGGCTGTCGGGGCCGACATCAGCGCCTACGACGGCAGCGGCGTCACCGTGGCGGTGCTGGACACCGGCATCGACCGCCACCATCCCGCCTTCGCGGGCGTGAGTCTGAGCGAGGAGGATTTTTCCGGCTCCGGGAACGGCGATCCCAACGGCCACGGCAGCCACTGCGCCGGCACGATCTTCGGCCGCGATGTGGCCGGCTCACGGATCGGCGTGGCCAGGGGGGTGAGCCAGGCGCTGATCGGCAAGGTGCTGGCCGATGACGGCGGCGGCAGTTCCGAGATGCTCTTCAACGGCATGGAGTGGGCCACGCGCCACAACGCCCAGGTGCTCTCGATGTCGCTGGGCTTCGACTTCCCCGGCATGGCGGCCCGGCTCGTGGCCGCTGGCTGGCCCACCGAGCTCGCCACCAGCGCCGCCCTTGAGGGCTACCGCATGAACCTGCGCATGTTCGACCGCCTGCTGGCGATGATCGAGGCCCGCGCCGCCTTCAACGGCGGCACGGTGGTGCTGGGCGCCAGTGGCAATGAATCCCGCCGTCCCGACTACGAACTCTCGGTGGCGGTGCCGGCGGCGGCCCAGGGGGTGATCTCCGTGGGGGCGCTCGGGGAGGGACCTTTGGGTCTCACGGTGGCGCCGTTTTCCAACACCAACCCGGTGCTGGCGGCGCCGGGGGTGAACGTGCTCTCGGCCGCCAGCGGAGCGGGACTGGTGGCCCTCAACGGCACCAGCATGGCCACCCCCCATGTGGCTGGCGTGGCAGCGCTGTGGTGGCAGGCAATCCGGGACCGGGGAGTGCCGGTGAACGCCGGCGCCGTGAATGCCCGCCTGCGGGCCAGGGCCACTCTCGAGGGTCTGGCCCCCGATCTCGATGTGCTCGACCGCGGTGACGGCCTGGTGCAGGCCCCCTGAGCGTGGCAGCCACCGTCGTCTGCGCCGCCGTCAGGTCAGCCAGGCAATGAACCGCTGAATCACCATGGAGTTGCTGATGTCCACGAAGAAGCCTGACACCAGCGGCAGGATCAGGAAGGCCCTCTCGGCGGGGCCGTAGGTCTGGGTGACGGCCGCCATGTTGGCCATGGCCGTGGGGGTGGCCCCCATGGAGAAACCGCCGAAGCCTGCGCAGAGCACGGCAGCCTGGTAGTCGTGGCCCATCAGCCGGAACACCACCAGCAGCGCGTAGCCGAAGGCCATCAGGAACTGCACGCCCAGAATCAGCAGCAGCGGGCCTCCCAGCCCCTGCAGGGTCCAGAGCTGGAGGCTCATCAGCGACATCGCCAGGAACACCCCCAGCGCCGCATCCGACACCACTGCCAGGCTGGAACTGTGGGCGGGCCAGGGCAGCCGCAGCAGTCGCGGCAGGGTGTTGGTGAGCAGAATGCCGGCGAACAGGGCGCACACGAACAGGGGCAGATTGCGACCCAGATAGGAGAGCGCTGCGTAGATCAGCTGGCCGAGCCCCAGGCACACGTTCAGCCAGAACAGGGTGGTCATCAGCTGGAAGCTGGTGATCGGCGGACCGGGCTGGACGGTCTCCGCCATCGGATCACGCCGTGGATCGCCTCCCTGCTGCTGCTGCGGCGGCGGCGCGCGACGGATCAGCAGCCTGGCGATCGGTCCGCCCATCAGCGACGAAAGGATCAGGCCGAAGGTGGCGCTGGCCACGCCGATCTCCACGGCGCTCTGCACACCATGCAGGTCGGCGAAGCGCGGCCCCCAGGCGATGGCGGTGCCGTGTCCCCCCACCAGCGACACCGAGCCCGCGAGCAACCCCAGCAGTGGATCAAGCCCCAGCAGGCTGGCCATGGCCACGCCGGTGAGGTTCTGCACCACGATGTACACCACGGTGGCCGCCAGCAGGATCAGCAGGGGCCTGCCGCCGCTGCGCAGGGTGCGCACGTCGGCATTGAGGCCGATGCCCGCGAAGAAGTAGAGCAGCAGGAAATCCCGCACGGCCAGATCGAAGGCCACCTCCAGGCCGCTCACGGCATAGACAAGCCCGATCAGCAGGCTCACCAGCAGGCCACTGGCCACGGGCTCGGGGATGTTGAACTCCCGCAGGGGCCGGAGGCGTCGGTGCAGCAGCTTGCCCGCCGCCAGCACCATGATCGCCACGTTGAAGCTGGCGAAAGCGCCGATCTGCATCTGCATGGGGGGGTCTCAGGTTTGCTTGCCGGCGTGGTAGCTGGAGCGCACGAGCGGGCCGCTGCGCACCTGGGCGAAGCCCATCCCGCGGGCGATGCTGCCCAGGTCCTCGAACTCCTCCGGTCTCCAGTAGCGCGCCACCGGCAGGTGACGCAGGGATGGGCGCAGGTACTGGCCCAGGGTGAGGCGCTGACAGCCCACCGCCCGCAGGTCGCCCAGGGTGGCGATCACCTCCTGGCGCGTCTCGCCCAGCCCCAGCATCAGCCCGCTCTTGGTGGGGATCCGGGGCGCCAGCTCACGGGCGGCGGCCAGCAGCTCCAGGGAGCGGCGGTAGGTGGCGCCGCGGCGCACCTCCCCCTGCAGCCGCGTCACGGTCTCCAGGTTGTGGTTGAAGCACACCGGTTCCGCCGCCAGCACCGCCGCCAGCCGCTGGCGCTGGGCGGCGCGCCCGGCCTGCTCCTGCCGGTGGCCGCCCCAGAAGTCGGGGGTGAGCACCTCGATCGCCACCTGAGGGCTGCGGCGCCGGATCGCCGCCATGGTGGCGGTGAACAGTCCGGCGCCGTGGTCGGCCAGGTCATCGCGGGCCACGGCGGTGAGCACCACGTAGCGCAGCTCCAGCACCGCCACCGCCTCGGCCACCCGCTCCGCCTCGCCCCCATCCACCGGCAGCGGCGCCTGGCCCTTGTCCACCTGGCAGAAGGCGCAGCTGCGGGTGCACACCGGCCCCCCGAGCAGAAAGGTGGCGGTGCCGCTGGCGTAGCACTCGCCCCGGTTCGGGCAGCGCCCCTCCTCACAGATGGTGTGCAGGCGCTGCTGCTTCACCACCCCCTGCACCGCCTCCAGGGCCCCGGCGTTGCCGATCGGCGCGCGGATCCAGGGCGGCAGCCGCTCGGCGGGAGGGATGGTGCTGTAGCGGGGGCGGACAGGGGGCATGGATCCGGGGTGGGTTCAGGTGAGCCGCAACGGGTCGATGAAGCTGCCCCAGCCGAGGCTGGGAGCGTGAGCCGCCAAGAGATGCTGGCGCTCCTGCCCCTGGGGCGGGATCCAGGTGCTGATTGCTGTCGGCACCCACCGGCAGCAGGTCGGTGAGCAGCCAGGCTGTTGATCAGGAGGTTGATCAGCAAGGGTGTTGATCACCCCAGCAACATCACCCCACCGTACAGGGCGCGCACCCTGGATTCTTCGCTCCAGCTCTTTCGCTCCGGCTCTGAATCGTCAACCGGGGGGAATGGCTGGCCTGATGATTGCGTCTGGCTGGCTGGCTTGAATGCTTGGAATCGCATGAATCGGGCAAAGCGGATTGTGCCGCCCCACCTGGTTCTTGACCCGATGCTGGACGACTCCTGAATCGCCAGCGGACCAGACCGGAATCCGCGGCAGAATCACCATGGGCACTGCCCTGTTGGATCCTGCTCACCAACCTGGTTGAGAACTCAGATGAACAACGCGATGACAGCCCGGGAGGTTTGCGGCCTCCTCGCGCTTGAGCCCAACCAGACCTGTGGGTTCGTGCGCTCAACCTATTCCAGTGCGCTGAAGGTGCCACAGGGCGCCTTGCCCAGTCCTTTCGATGGGTCACGGCCCGTGGGCTCGGCGCTGTATTTCCTTGTCACGCCGACCGCCCCTGTCCGTCTGCACCGCATCCGCAACGATCAGCTTTACCACTATTACCTCGGCGATCCGATCGAACTGCTGCTTCTGAGGTCCGATGGAACCACCGATCACGTGGTGATCGGCCCGGCCCTGGCTCACGGACAGCATGTCCAGTTCCCGATTCCCGGCGGAACGTTTCACATGGCCCGGCTCCTTGGTGATGGCCGCTGGTTCCTCGGCGGCAGCACCGAGTGGCCCGGAGTGCTGCCGTCCGATGTGGAGATCGGGGATGGGGAGGAACTGGCTGGGCGCTATCCCGATGCGGCAGAGATGATCCGATCCGCGGCGTTCCCGTTCGCGTAGGCCCCGTCACCATGTCCATCAACCGGCCACTCGAGCCTGGGGATGGCTGCTCATTCCACAGGCCGCCGTCCCTCGAAGGCCCGCGCCAGCGTCACCTGGTCGGCGTAGTCCAGTTCACTCCCCATCGGCAGTCCGTAGGCGATGCGGCTCACCCGGGTGAATGGCCGCAGCAGGCGGGCCAGATAGAGGCTGGTGGTGTCGCCCTCCACGCTGGGGGTGAGGGCCAGGATCACCTCGTCCACGGCCGGCTCGGGCGGCGGCGGCTCCGTCTCCGTCTGCCGCTGGCCGCCGGCCACCCGCTGCACCAGGGGGCGGATCTGCAGCAGTTCCGGCCCCACTCCGTCCATCGGCGAGATCAGACCCCCCAGCACGTGGTAGCGGCCGTGGAATTCGCCGGTGCGCTCCATCGCCAGCAGGTCGCGGGAGTCGGCCACCACGCACAGCTGGCCGTTGCCGCGTTCCGGATTGCGGCAGATCTCGCAGAGCGGATCCGCCGAGAGGTGGAAGCAGCAGCGGCACTGGCCCACCTGGCTGCGGGCCGCGATCAGGGCCTCGGCGAAGCTGCGGATCTGGTCCTCCGGCTGGCGCAGCAGGTGGAGCGCCAGCCGCTGGGCCGTGCGCGGACCGATGCCCGGAAGCCGCTCGAACTGATCGATCAGCCGGGCCAGTGGGCGCGTGTAGCCGCTCAGCGCTGTGCTGCTGCTGTGCGGAATGTAGGCGGGGCGCCAAGCAGAATGGCGCCGCTGCCTCCGCCCTGTCCCGTCCCGCCATGACGCCCATCCGATCGCTGCCGCACCGCCCCCTCTTCCGTGCTCTGGTGGCTCTGCTGCTGGTGGTGTCGCTGGCGGGCTGCAGCGCCGCGGCGGCCGGCCTGAACAGCTACCAGAGCCCCGATGGGCGCTATGCCTTCCTCTACCCCACCGGCTGGACCCGGGTGCAGGTGAGCGGCGGTCCCCAGGTGGTGTTTCACGATCTGATCAACAGCGATGAAACCCTCAGCCTGGTGGTGTCGGAAGTCAGCCCAGACAGCGATCTCAACGATCTGGGCAGTGCCGTGGCGGTGGGCGAGCGCCTGCGCCGCAAGGTGATCGCTCCGGAGGGGAGTGGCCGGGCGGCGGAACTGCTGCGGGCGGATGAGCGGCAACAGGGCGGGCGCCGCTTCTACGACCTGGAGTACGCCGTGCACCTGCAGGACCGCGACCGCCATGAGCTGGCCACGGTGGTGCTGGACCGGGGCCGCCTGTACACCTTTGCCGCCAGCACCAACGAGATCCGCTGGGGCAAGGTCCGGGACCTCTTCCAGCAGGTGGTGACCTCCTTCACCCTGCTGGTGTGAGCCCAGATCCCGGCGGCGCCGCCGATGTGGTGGTGGTCGGCGGCGGGCTGGCCGGTGGGCTGCTGGCCCTTGAGCTGGCCGGGCGGGGCCTGGCCACCGAGCTGATCGACCCCCTGCTCGATTCCTCCCCCGACTGCGCTGCCAACGCCACCGCCCTGAGCTATGGAGCCATGGCCCCCTGGGCCGCGCCCCTCAGCCCCATGGGCCGGTTGATCCGCACTGCCCCCGGCCGCTGGCGACGGCTGCAGCGCCGCCATGGTGATCTGGGCTGGCAGCGTGCCTGCTTCCGGCCCATTGGTGCGGGCGCCCCCCTGGCCGGGCTGCTGCCCCTGCCCTGCAGCCGGGTGCGGGCGCTGCAGCTGCAGCGGCGCTGGCCTGACCTGCTGCGGCAGGCGGGGGTGCGGCTCACAGCGGCGGCGGTGAGTGCCCTGGAGCCGGATGGCGGCGCTGCTTCAGGGTGGCGCTTGTGGCTGCGGCAGGGGGGATTCCGCCGGGGGCGGCAGCTGGTGCTGGCTGCCGGGGCCGGCTGCAGGGCGCTCTGGCCGGCACTGCCGGCGCAGCTGCGGGTGAGCTGGGCCGGCGTGCTGGAGCTCGAACCCCGCCCCGGAGCGGGCCCGGCGGGCGGCGGCCTGCGGCTGCCGGCACGTTTCAGCCGCCTGGCCCTGGAGGCCCGTGCCGCTGGCTTGAGCCAGGAGTGCTGGGTGGTGGATCCGGGGCTGATGCGCTGGGGTGATGGCTGGCTGGCAGGCCAGATCAGTGTGCTGCGGCCGGGGCTGGAAGCCGCCGCTCCCCCCGCTGCCGAGTTGCAGGAGCGGCGTCTGCGCCAGGCCCTTGCCGGCGTTGATGCTGCCCTGGCCACCTGGCCCGGGCGCTTCCGGCAGGTGCCGGTGAGCTTCTGCCCGGGGGGGCTGCCGCTGGTGGGGCCATCGGGCCCGCCGGGGCTGTGGCTGTTCAGTGGCTTCAGCGGTGCCTTCGCCCAGGTGCCGGGGCTGGCCCCCCTGCTCGCCGACTGGATCGCCGCCTGCCGGGAGCCGGACGCGGCGGGGCAACCGCCGGGCAGCCAGGCCCGCCTGCGCCTGCAACGGCTGGGGGTGCTCCCGGCTCAGTAGGTGTAGCGGCCGCCGTCACGGCCGGCGCCCCGGCTGGCCGGCTGCGGCCAGGTGGCCTCCCAGTAGCTGATGCCGTTCAGGTAGAAGGGATATCCGTCCAGGCGCTCGATCTGCAGCTCGGTGGTGCCCATGGCGGTGATCAACCCTCCCAGCTCCAGCGGGCCCAGATCGGTCTTGATGTCCTTGCCCACCGCCGCCAGCACCACGGGCAGCCGCACCAGATTGTCGGGGCGGGTGAGCTTGCGGAAGAGGGCATGCAGGGCCAGTTGCTGGCGCTCGATCCTGCCGATGTCGCCCATCTCGTCGTGGCGGAAGCGCAGGAAGCCCTCCAGATCCTTGCCCCGCAGGTTCTGCACACCGGGTTGCAGATCGATCGTCAGGCCCTGGCTGTTGTCCACGTAGTAGAGGCGCTTGGGCACATCCACCTCAATGCCGCCCACGGCATCGGCCATGCGTCGGATCGCCGAGAGGTTCACCACCACCGTGTGGCTGATCGGCCGGCCCATGCGCCTCGAGAGTTCGCGCCTCACCAGGTCGCTGCCGCCGAGCGGGTAGAGGGCATTCACCTTCTGCGGTCCGTAGCCATCGGCCTCGATGTAGGTGTCCCGCGGCACCTGGGTCACCATCGTGGTGCCACCGTCGATGCGCACACTGGCGATCACATCGGTGAGGCCACCCTGCTCATCGGTGCCCAGCAGCAGGATGTTCTGGTCCCCCACCCGGCTCCAGGCGGCAAAGGGATTGATGATCCGCTGGTTCTGCTCCAGCGGGTTCTCGCTCAGCCATTCCGACAGTGGTCCGGACAGCAGCAGCCCGCCGGTAAGGCCCAGGACCATGGCCAGCACCACCGGCCCCCGTCGGCCGCGCCTGCGTGTCGGTCGACCTGCCGAACGGCTCATGGTGTCAACGCTATGGCAGCGCGGGCCGCCGGCGAGCGGCTGGTGCCGCTGCCCCAACCGGCCTGCCGGTGGGCTGCCCCTGGCGGGTTGGGGGTTGGAGCGCTCACAGGGCCAGCCGTTCGCCGCTGCGCAGACCCGCCTGCACGCGCCAGAGATTGGCATAGGCGCCATCGGCGGCGATCAGCTCCTCATGGCGGCCGCTCTCCACGATCCGGCCCTGCTCCATCACCACGATGCGGTCGGCGTGGCGCACGGTGGAGAGGCGGTGGGCGATCACCAGGGTGGTGCGTTCAGCCGTGATCAGGTCCAGGGATCGCTGGATCGCGGCCTCGGTGTCGTTGTCCACCGCCGCGGTGGCCTCATCGAGAATCAGCACCGGTGGATTCTTGAGAATGGCGCGGGCCAGGGCGATGCGCTGCCGTTGTCCGCCGCTGAGTCGTTGGCCGCGCTCCCCGACAACGGTGTCGTACCCCTGGGGCAGGTCGGCGATGAAGCCCGAGGCCTCGGCCAGCTGGGCGGCCCGCTCGATGGCCGCCGGCGGCGCCTCGAAGCTGCCGTAGGCGATGTTCTCGGCCACGGTGCCATGGAACAGGAAGGCCTCCTGGCTCACCAGGCCGATGGCCTGGCGCAGATCGTCGAGCCGCAGCTCGCCGATCGGCACGCCGTCGAGGCGGATGCAACCGGCCTGGATCTCGTAGAGCCGCAGCAGCAGCTTCACGATCGTGCTCTTGCCCGAACCGGTGGATCCCACGATGCCCAGGGTGGTGCCGGCCGGCACAGCCAGGTTGAAGTCGTGCAGCAGCGGCTCGCGGCCGCTGTAGCTGAAGCTCACCCCCTCGAAGCGGATGGCACCGCTCACCTGGCTCAGCGGCAGCGCCCGGCGGCCGCCGGGGATGGCGATGGGGGTGCCGAGCAGATCGAGCACACGATCGGTGGAGGCCATCGCCCGCTGGTAGTCGTCAAGGGTGCGGCCCAGGGTGGTGAGGGGCCAGAGCAGGCGCTGAGTGATGAACACCAGGAAGGCATAGCTGCCGGTGGCGATTTCACCGCGCCAGGCCTGCAGGCCGCCGATCACCAGGATGGCGATGAAGGCGAACAGGATGGCGTAGCGGATCAGGGGCACGAAGGCGGCCGAGAGGCGGATGGCGCGGCGGTTGGCCACCCGGTAGGCCTGGCTCTGCTGGCGCAGCCGGCCCAGTTCGTGCCGCTCGGCCACGTAGCTCTTGATCGTGAGCATGCCGCCCAGATTGGTGCTCAGCCGGCTGGCCAGGTCGCCCGCCTGTTCACGCACTTGGGCATAGCGGGGGGCGAGCCGCTTCTGGAAGCGCAGCGATCCCCACAGAATCACCGGGATCGGCAGAAAGGAGATGCCGGCGACGCCCGGCGAGAGCACCACCATGGCGCCGCCCACGGCCAGCACGGTGGTGAACAGTTGCAGAATCTCGTTGGCGCCGTGGTCGAGAAACCGCTCCAGCTGATTGATGTCGTCATTGATCACGGCCATCAGCCGGCCGCTGCTGCGGGCCTCAAAGAACGCCATCTCCAGGCGTTGCAGGTGGTCGTAGGCCTCCAGGCGCAGTTCGTGCTGCACCGTCTGGGCGAGATTGCGCCAGAGCACGCCGTAGAGGTATTCGAACAGGGACTCGGCGCTCCAGATCAGGAACGACAGCACCGCAAGCAGCCCCAGCTGGGAGGGCACGCTGCTGTACCCCAGGGCCGCCAGCCAGGAGGAGTTCTGCTGCACCACCACGTCCACCGCCAGGCCGATCAGCACCGGCGGGGCCAGGTCGAACAGCTTGTTGAGCACCGAACAGCCGGCCGCCAGCCACACCAGACGGCGGTGAGGCCGCAGGGTGATCAGCAGGCGGCGCAGGCCTTCTGCTGGCTGGGAGGGCCGTGGACTGGCGGAGGCCATGGACAGCTGGTCAATCGGGAAGCATGGCTCAGACGCCGGTGGCCCACGCCCGCACGGTCCCGAGCACGGAACAGGCCGAGAGGGAAACGTCCCCCGCCGAACTGGGCTGCGCCGGGGGCGTGAGGGCTGTGGGTCCTGGCCGCTGCACGGGCGGCGCTGCCGATGGTTGCGCTCAGACGCTCAGATGTCGCTGGATGGTCACCAGCGGTCGCCGCCGCCGCCACCGCTACCGGCACCGCCGCCGTAGCCACCGCGGTTGCCGCCACGGCCGCCACCACCGCCGCCTTCGCGGGGGGTGGCCTTGTTGACGCGAATCATCCTGCCCATCCACTCCACATCCTGCAGATCGTCGATGGCTTTCTGCTCATCGGCGTCCTGGGTGAGCTCAACAAAGGCGAAGCCACGTTTGCGGCCGGTTTCGCGGTCAAGGGGGAGGCTGCACTGACGCACCTCGCCGTACTGCGCGAAGAGATCGACAAGGTCTTCCCGTTCGGCCTGAAACGAGAGGTTGCCCACGTAGATGGTCATTAATGAAGCGGAGTCTGGAACTGGTCGTTGGGGATTCGTCCGATGCCTGGGTTCCGGGTGATGGCCAGATGGACCTGGAGGACAGATGAACCTGGAGCTCGCCGCAGGGAGCCTGGTCGCCATGGAATCGCACGCGCACTTTAGGGCGCAGCCGGCGGAACCTTGGCGAAGCGTGAAGTGCTTGGGAAGACACTCTGAAGAAGCGGCGCCGATCCCGGCGCTGATCCCATTGTCAGCGAACGCTGATCTGCGAGCTTCCCGCCACGACCCGATGACTGCCCCTGTCCCCTGGAGTCTCGCCTGGAGCGAGGATGGAGAGCTGGCTCCGCAGGATCGATTCGACCTGCTGCAGAGCCTGGTGCAGAGCGAAGGTCTGGAGGTTCAGTGCTCCCTGGTGGCCCTGGTGGAGGCGATGGCCAGCGGCGAGATCACGGCGCTGGCCCTCAGCGACGTCACCGGTCTGTGTTCCTGAGCCGGCTGATCTGCAGCGGCTTGCTCAGCACCCGCAGGTCGCGCAGCGTCTGAAACACCTCGTCCGGCATCCCCTTGGGCAGGTCCACCGTGCTGTGGGTGTCGAAGATCTGGATGCGGCCGATGGACTTGCCGTTGAGGCCCGTCTCGTTGGCGATCGCCCCCACCAGATTGCCCGGCTTGATGCGGTCCCGCCAGCCGAGTTCCACGCGGAAGCGCTCCATGTTGTCTTCCGGAGGACCCTGGGGCCGTTCGCCCCGCCCCCCCTGGCGCGGTTCGCGGCCGCGATCGCGGCCCGGGCCCTCGCGGCCGGGGCCGTTGGCACGCACCGTGGTGAAGTCGTCGTTGCCCTGCAGCAGCAGCGGCTTGCCGGCCAGACTGAGCTCCAGGGCCGCCAGTGCCAGCTGCTCGGGGCTGCAGCTCCGTTCCTGGGCCACCCGCTGCAGGATCTCGCTGAGCAGGGCCCGCTCCTGCTCCTGGCAGCTGCTCTGGTGCAGGGCGCTGGTGAGGCGCTGGCGCAGGCGATCGAGACGGTGCTGATTGATGGTGGCGTTGCCGGGCACCTCCATGGGTTCGATCGGCTTGCCCGCAGCCCGCTCCAGCCCGCCCAGGAAGCGCCGCTCCCGGGGCGTGAGGAAGAGGATGGCCTCACCGCTGCGCCCGGCCCGGCCGGTGCGGCCGATGCGGTGCACGTAGGCCTCGCCGTCGAAGGGGATGTCGTAGTTGATCACCAGGCCAATCCTGTCCACGTCCAGGCCGCGGGCCGCCACATCGGTGGCCACCAGCATGTCCACGTGGCCGCTCTTGAGCCGCTCGATGGTGCGCTCCCGCTGCGTCTGCGGTACATCGCCGTTGAGCACCGCCACGTCATAGCCGTGGGCCTCGAGGGACTCGGCCACTGTGAGGGTGATGGCCTTGGTGCGGGCGAAGATGATCACCCCCTCGCCACCCTCGCTCTCCAGCACCCGTTCCAGGGCGGCCAGCTTGTGGGGCGCGGCCACGGTGAGGTAGCGCTGACGGATGCGTCCGGCATCGGCGGCCTTGGTGCGGATCGTCACCTCCGCCGGGCTCTTGAGGTACTGCTGGGAGATGCGGCGGATCTCGGCCGGCATGGTGGCCGAGAACAGCACCACCTGGCGCTGCTCCGGCAGCTGGCCGAGCACCCACTCGACGTCGTCGATGAAGCCCATGCGCAGCATTTCATCGGCCTCGTCGAGCACCAGCGCGCGCAGGCCGGAGAGGTCCAGGGTGCCCTGGCGCATGTGGTCCATCACCCGCCCAGGGGTGCCCACCACGATCTGGGCGCCCCGGCGCAGCTGCTGGATCTGGTCGCGGAAGTCAGCACCGCCGTAGATGGCCACCGTGCGCACCCGGGCCAGCTCGGCCGCGTAGCTGTTGAAGGCGGCGGCCACCTGCAGGGCCAGTTCGCGGGTGGGGGCCAGCACCAGCACCTGGGGGGTGCGCTGCTCGGGATCGAGGCCGGCCAGCATCGGCAGGGCGAAGGCGGCCGTCTTGCCCGTGCCCGTCTGGGCCTGGCCCACCAGGTCGCGGCCCAGCAGCAGTTCGGGGATGGCGGCCTGCTGGATGGGCGAGGGCTCGCGGTAGCCGATTGCCGTGAGGGCAGAAAGCAGTTCCGGTGCGAAACCGAAATGGGCGAAGCCGCTGGCCGGCTCGGTGCTGGAACCGGGGGACTGGACATCGCCGCTGCCGCTCAGGCCGGCGCCGTTCGTGGGTTCGATCAGGGAAGTCAAAAAGGGTTGCCTCGGAGGATGCGTGCAGCCCGGGATGCCAGCGCCTGCGGCCCTGGTGTGTCCTTCAATGCAGGTCCGGCAGCTACCCAGAGGAGCTCGAGAAGCCCCGCGAAACTTTCTGCCTTCTGTCTGCCTTGCCGTTGTCTGGCTGCCGTGGAAACAGGCAACCCAATGGAGAGCTGATCGCAAATCTTATCAGTCGTCCCTTCTCCCTTCCGCTGGCCGCCTGTCGTCGTCGCTGCACGAAGCGCGGCCGTAATCATCGGCCAGGCGCTCGATGTCCTCCTCGCTCAGCATGGGGCCCCGCTGCACTTCGATGATCACCAGGTCGCTGCTGCCGGCCCGGGCCCGGTGAATGGCCTGGGCGGGAACGAACAGGCAGGTGCCCGGCCGGGCCGCCAGCTGCTCGCTGCCGCACTCCAGCCAGCCGTCACCTGCCGCCACCACCCAGTGTTCACAGCGGTGGCGGTGGCGTTGTCGGCTGATCTGCCGGCCGGCGCCAATGCAGAGCCGCTTCACCAGGTAGCCCTCTCCCCGCCCGAGGGTCTCAAACCATCCCCAGGGCCGCTCCTGCCGTGGGCTGGCCGCCTCAGGCGGCGGCAGTGGAGGGTCCATGGGCGGAGGCGTGGGGGCCGGGGGTGACCAGCCAAGCCTGATCGCGGGCCCGGGTGAGGCCGGTGTACAGCAGCCGGGCATCCCAATCCCGGCCCGGCGGCAGCAGCAGCCACACCGTGGCGTATTGACTGCCCTGGGATTTGTGCACGGTGAGCGCCAGGGCCGGTTGCGTCTGCCCCAGGCGGGCCGGATGCAACACGCGGCCGCCGCTGAACAGCACCCGTCGCTCGCCGCCGCAGCCCACCAGCACGCCCACATCCCCGTTCGCCAGCCCCTGCTCGGGCAGGTTGCGCTGGTTCAGCACCGGTGTGCCGATCGGCCAGCGTGCCAGCGGCTGGCTGGCCAGCTCCCCCAGCAGCTGCCGGTGCAGACCGTCCACTCCCCAGGGCCCCTGGCGTACCGGGGTGAGGGCCACGCAGCGCTCCACTTCGGCGAGCAGCGCCTGCATCGCCTCAGCGGCGGCCACGTCGGCGCCATCCCAGGGCAGGGCGGCCGCCAGGGTCCCCAGCCGGCGCTGGTGCTGGCGCAGGGCCTCGAGGGTGTCCGTCGGGGGCTGCCCGGCCGGGGCCTGCCGCCAGCGCAGGTTGTCCGCCGGGCCCAGGGTGCGCAGGCGGGGGACGAGCCACTGCAGGGGCACGGGGCCGGCATGGCGAAGCTCGGCGGCCACGGCCGCGATCGCGCCCGCATTGCGGTAGCCGGTGCCCAGTTCCACTGCCGCAGCGCCCAGCTGGGCCAGCCATGGCGGCTCCATCAGCTGCTGCAGCACCGACCCCAGCCCCACTGGCGGCAGCTGGCCCGGGTCACCCACCAGCACCAGCCGGCAGGTCGCCGGCAGGGCCTCGAGCAGGGCGGCCATCAGCGGCAGATCCACCATCGACAGCTCGTCCACCACCAGCAGATCCAGCTCCAGGGGGCGCCGGGCATCGCGGCCGAAGCGCTCGCCGCTGCTCTCCAGCAGGCGGTGAAGGGTGCTGCAGGGGGCCGCCAGCAGCGCCTGGGCCTGGGCGGCGGGCAGCTCTCGTTCGGCCCTCTCGATCGCCTCCCGCAGCCGCGCTGCCGCCTTGCCGGTGGGGGCTGCCAACTGCAGGCGCAGTGCCGGCTGGTGCTGCAGCACTGCCCTGAGCAGGTGCACCACGGTGCTGGTCTTGCCGGTGCCCGGCCCGCCGCTGAGCAGCAACAAGCGCTGGCCGAGGGCCGCCACCACGCCCCGCTGCTGGCTGGCGTCGAGCCCCGCGGCGGCGGCCTCCCGGCGCGCCGCTGCCAGCGCGTCAGCTCCTGGAGCCTGCGGCAACGGCGCGCCGGCGCGCTGCACCAGCGCCGTGAGGGTGCGCTCCAGCTGCAGATGCCAGCGGCGCCAGCGCAGCCGGGTGCCCACCAGCACCAGCGGCGCCTCCGGAGCCTGGGTCAGGTTCTCCGCCCGCACCGCCAGCGGCGAGCGCTCGAGGGCCGCCCGGTAGGCCTGGGGCCAGCCCTCGGCATCGAGCGCCTCGGGCGCGGCAGCGGCCAGATCCAGCTCCAGTTCGCCGGCTTCCAGGGCTGCCCCGAGGGCGCGGATCAATCCCAGCAGCCGAGCATCCTCCGCGGCCCCGGGGGCGCACAGGCGCGGCAGCGCCTCGGCCAGGGCGGTGGCCAGAACGCCCCCTCCCGGGGCAGCCGCAAGCGGTCCGCTCATGACGAGCCCTCCCGCAGCAGGCGATCGAGGGCCAGCAGCCGCGCCAGCGGCGGCCGCTCCACCACCATCCCCGGCACCACATCGCCTGCGGCGGCAAGGGTCTCGGCGCTGGCGCTGGCGCCCGGTACGCCGCGCAGGAACACGTAGGCGTAGCCGCCCAGGTGTTGTTCGGGGGCGTAGTGAGGCAGACGCCAGCGCAGGTAGCGGTGCAGGGCCACGAGGTAGAGGTGCGCCTGCAGGGGGTAGTGGCTGGCGGCCATCAGATCCGCCATGGCCGCCAGCCCGTAGTGGGCCGGGCCGCAGGCCAGCGGGGCCCCGGCGGCATCGCGCTCCCCCAGCCAGTTGCTCTTCCAGTCGAGCACCCACCAGCGCTCGGCCTGGCGGAACACCAGGTCGATCGAACCGGTGAGCATGCCGCGGCTGGCGATCTCGAGTTGCTCCAGCCGATGGGCGTAAGCGCCCTCGAACAGTCCCCCTGGATGGTCCCGGAAGCAGCGGGCCAGGTCGCGGCTGCGCACCTGGGGCGGACGTGCGCTGGCCACGGGCTGGCTCTCCGGCTGGCGAGGCAGAGCCAGGGGCAGGTCGAAATGCATCTCGTTGAGCCACAGCCCCCCTGACAGCGAGGCCAGACGAAAGCCCCCCAGGTCGCCCCCGAAGGGCGTGAGGCGCAGCCGTTCGAGGGCGCCGGCCAGGGGTTCGGCCAGGGGCGCGGCCAGGCCCGCCCGCTCCAGCTCCCGCCGGATCAGGGCCAGGTGCTGCGGCAGCTCGGCACTCTGGCTGTAGTCGAGCTGCTCGAGGATGCGGTGCAGGGCCTCACCGGGGCCGGCCCCGCGGGGGAAGTCGGCCAGGGGGCCATGGCGCTCCCCGGCCTCCGCGCCCACTGCCGCAGCCTCGGGGGAGGCATCGCCGGTGTCGCGCCCCTCCTCCCGGGCCTCGGGCGCCAGGCTGCCGCCGCCGTGGGCCCAGCTGGAGTAGCTGCTGCGCTCCCAGCTGGTGTCGAGCCGGTGGCGGGGCAGGGGGCCGGCCTGCAGCTCCCCGTGCGGGGTCGGGGGACTCCAGCAGCGGCCGGGCTCGGGCAGGCTTTGCGGTGCGATCCGGTGCAGCGGCAGTGCCGGCTGGCCGCGCAGGTGCTCCCCGGCCAGCAGCCAGGGGGCCAGGGGATTGGCGGCGTGGCGATCCTGCTGCCGCCAGCCCAGCACCAGCAGATGCCGGGCCCGGGTGGTGGCCACGTAGGCCAGGCGCTCCGCCTCCTGCTGTGCGGCGGCCAGGTCGTCGCCAGCGGCGGCGCGGCCCCTGCCCCAGTGGGGGGAGAGGTGCAGGTCCAGACGCTGGGCGGTGGCGCCGGGCGGCAGCCAGCGCCGACCCACTTTGGCTGCGCTGCCGGTGGGGGCGGCCGGGGCCCGCCACAGGTAGGGGCAGATCACCACCGGGTACTCCAGTCCCTTGCTGCGGTGCACGGTGACCACGGCGATGGCGGCATCAGCGGCGGTGCTGTTGAGCAGGTGCTCCTCCGGCACCCGCCGGTCCGGGTCGAGGCGGATGCGGCGCAGCCAGTCGGCGGTGGCGGCCGCCCCCAGCCCCAGCTGGTGCATCCGCTCCTGCACCAGCTCGGCGGCCTGTTGCAGATCGGCGAGCAGGCGTCCCCCCAGGGCCAGCCGCGCCAGCGCCTCGGTGCTGAGCAGTTCGCCCAGGCAGGCCAGCAGCCCATCCCGCTCCAGCCGCTGAGCCAGGGGCGCCAGCCGGTCGGCCAGCTCCTCCCAGGCCGTCGGCGCCGCCCCGGCCAGACGCTCGGCGCTCCAGCCCAGCAGGGGTGAGGCCGCCAGCAGCCGCTGGCGACCGGGATGGCCTGGATCGGCGAGGGCATCGAGCAGCCGTTGCAGGGCGGTGGCCGCTTCGCTGGCGAACACGTCCCCGCGGCTCACCAGCCGACTCGGCAGCCGCCGCTGCTCGAGGGCATGGCGCAGCAGCTCGGCCTGCCGGTGGCTGCTCACCAGCAGACAGATGTCGCCGGGGTTGAGCTGCCGTTGCTGCTGGCCGCCGTCGGCCGCGGGGGTGCGCAGGAGCAGGCCCCGGCTGAGCAGCTGCAGGCAGAGGCCGGCCACCTGGTGGGGCTGCTGGTCGTCTTCGTCCAGGGGCAGCAGCTGCAGTGGCGATTCCCCCGCCGGCAGCAGCAGCTCACCCTTCTCGGCCCGCGCCTGCACGGGCGGCACCTCCAGCCGGGAGCGCCGCAGCCCCGCTGCCATGAGGGCATTGAGGGCCTGCACCAGGGCTGCGGAGGAGCGGCGGTTCTCCAGCAGGCCGTGGATCCTGGCGGCCCGCCGGCGGGCCTGGCGGTAGGTGGCCAGGTCGCCGCCGCGGAACCGGTAGATGGCCTGCTTGGGGTCTCCCACCATCACCAGCAGGTGGCGCGCCGGTTCGCCCTCGGCGGCCACGAACACCCGCTCCAGAATCCGCCACTGGATCGGATCGGTGTCCTGGAACTCATCGATCAGGGCCACCTGGTAGCGGCACGCCACCGCGGCCAGCAGATTGGCGTGCTGATCCCCAGCGGTGCCGGGATCGAGGGCCGCCAGCAGATCGCCGAAGCCCAAGTGCCCGGAGCTGGCGCGGCGGCGTGCCAGCTCCAGGCGGCCGTGCTGCAGCGCATGGCTGAGCACCAGCTCGGCCGGACCCTCCACCAGCGAGGCGATCGCCTCCAGCAGCGGCCGTTCCGGCAGCGCCGCAGCCTCGCCGTCCAGGGCGGCGGCCACCTTGAAGAAGCAGCCGGGATGGAAGTACTCGCGCAGCAGCGTCTGCTCCAGCACCGCGTCATAGCCGGGAATCGCGCCGCCCCGGGTGGCCTCGCTGATCCAGGCGCCCAGCTCCGCCACCCGCTTGCGCCTGGGCCTGGCGGCATAGGGCTGGGTGGTGCTGGCGCCGCGGCTGCGCAGGTCGGCGGCCGCCTGGCAGAAGGCCTGTTCGAGGGCCTCGCCCCGCTCCGCCCAGAGACTGCTGAACGTCTGCCAGCGCTCCTGCCACAGCCCCGGCAGCTGCACCGTCAGCGGTGCGCTGGCGTTGAGGCCCGCCGGCAGCGGATCCAGTTCCAGGGCCGGATCGCCGTCGAGTTGAGCCAGCAGCTTCTCCAGCCGCTCCGGGGTGACGCCCTGGTGCTGCAGACCCGCCAGCAGCGCCGGCGGCAGGGTCAGCACCTGCTGCTGCCAGTAGTCATGGATCACCTGGCTGGCGCGTTCGCCGTCGTCGCTCTCCAGTTCCGGGGCCGGCCCCAGGCCGGCCTCCAGGGCCTGGCGCTGCAGGGTGCGGCGGCAGAAGCCATGGATGGTGGTGATGTCGGCGCGATCGAGGGCCTCCAGGGCCAGCAGCAGCAGCCCCCGCAGGCGCTGGGGGGCCGCCGGGCCGCCCACCTGCCCCTGCCGCCAGGCGGCCAGAACGGCATCCGGCGCCGGCGCCTCGCTCTCCAGGCTCGTCAGCGCCGCCTGCAGCCGCAGGGCGATGCGGTCGCGCAGCTCGGCGGCGGCGGCCTCGGTGAAGGTCACCACCAGCAGTCGCTCCAGGGGCAGGGGATCGACGGCCCGGCTCACCAGCCGCAGCACCAGATGGGCGAGGGCAAAGGTCTTGCCGGTGCCGGCACTGGCCTCCAGCAGCTGCACCCCGGGTTCCAGGGGAAAGCTGTTGGCATCGAACGCGAGCACCGGCCCCGTCATCGGCGGCGCTCCAGCAGCGGCTGCAGCAGGGCCAAGGCGGCCGCCTCGAACGGCTCGCCCACCAAGGTGGCGGCGGGCAGGGCGGCGCCGAAGCAGAGGGCCATGGCCTCCTGCTCCCGTTCGCCCGGGCCGGCGTAGCCCCCTTCCCAGGCGTCGCGCGCGGCCCGCCAGCCGCCGCCGGGTTTGGCCAGCTCCGCCGCCGCCCAGGCCCAGCCGGTGCGCGGCGGCACCGGCCAGCAGCGGCTGCGGTGCTGCTGGCGCAGCGCGCGCAGCTGCTCCAGACGGCTGAGCGCCTCAGCGGCCGGCAGCGGCTCCAGGCTCTCGAGCAGCTCGAACTGATCCCCCTTTCGGGCCACCAGCACGGCACCGCCAGGCTGCTGATCCGCCGCGCAGGCCAGCAGCAGCGCCAGCCAGAGTTCCAGCCGCTGGGCGGGCTGCGGTCTGGCGGTGTGGCTCACCACCAGCTGGTCACCCCGCCAGCCGAGCACGGCCTCCAGCCCGTCAGCGGCCGCCGGCGACTGGCGCTCCTCGCCCAGGTCCGCCAGCACCGTCTGGAGGGAATCCCAGCGCCGGCTGAGCTGGCTGGCCTCCAGCACAGCGGCCGCCCCTGCCGGCAGGGTGCCGCGGCCGCGCTGGTCCGCCAGCCAGTGCGGGCCGCTGCTGGCCCCGCCGGCGGACTGCCGCTGCAGGGACTCGCGCAGCAGCCGGGCCCGCTCCTGCTCGGTGAGGCTGAGGGGATCCAGGTTCTGCACCCGCTGAGCCCACTCCTTCGGGCGCAGGCCCAGGCTCTCCAGCCACACCTGCTGGGGGGCCTGCAGCCAGGCCAGCAGGTCGGCGTAGCTGCAGGCGGCGCCGCTGGCCGCTGCGGCGCCAGCCGCCGCCGTGGCCGCCAGGGGCCGCTGCGGCAGGAAGCGCTGCTTCTCCAGCAGCCGGCGGGCCTGCAGCAGTCGCCGGTCGCTGCAGATCGGCGGCCATTCCCCCTCCGGCAGGAAGTTGCGCCGCTCCAGTGGATTGGCCGCCGGCTCCCGCACCAGCCGGGCCATGGCCTGCCGGCCCAGCTCCTGCTCCAGCAGTGTCAGCCACTGGCGCACGGGAGTGCTGGGCACCAGTGCCTCGCCGTTGCGGCTGTCGCGGCTGCTCCAGGTGATCAGCAGGTGCTGGCGGGCGGAGAGCAGGCTCTCCAGCAGGACGTAGCGGTCCTGGTCGGCGGAGCTGGGATCCGCCAGCCGGCGCTGGTGTTCCAGCAGGTGGAAGCCGGGGCGCTCGCGCTGGCGCGGGAAGATCCCGCCGTCGAGCCCCATCAGCACGATCACCCGATGGGGGATGGCCCGCATCGGCTCCAGGCCGCTGATGGTGAGGGCGCCGGAGCGGTGACCGAAGCGGCCGCTCTCGGCCCCCAGCCGTTCGCCCAGCACGTCCGCCACGACTGCCGCCGGCAGGGTGAGGTTGCTGCCGCCGGCCACGGCCAGCCAGTCCGCCAGAGCGGTCTGGATCGCCGGCAGCTCCCAGGCCCAGGCGCCGCCGTCGCCAAACAGCTCGTGCAGCAGACGGCGCAGCAGCGCCACCCAGGTGGCGGCAGTACGCGGCTGCTCCAGCTCGGCCAGGGCCCGGCGCAGCCCCTGCAGCAGTGCCAGCCAGCGCGTCTGCTGCTCCAGCGTGGCTCCCATCGCCATGGGGGCGCTGCCGCCCGGTGCCAGACCCGGCTCCTCCGGCAGCACCAGCCCCAGCAGCAGCCGGTCGATGGACCAGCCCAGGCTGTGGTCCGCAGCGCCGCCGCGGCTGCGGCCATCCAGCCCCCAGCGGAACCCCGCCCGCTGCAGCAGCGCCGTGATCGCCCCGGCTTCGGTGGGTTCGATGCCCTGGCCCATCAGCAGCGGACCGCAGGCCAGCAGGCCCTCCAGGGCCGAGGCGGTGAGCCGCTCACCGGAGAGTCCGAGCAGGGCCAGCAGCCCCTGGGCGATGCCGGCATCGCTCTGCTGGCTGCGGTCGGTGAGCCGCCAGGGCAGGGCCACACCGGTGGCGCCCACATCGCTGAACACGGCGGCCACCAGGGGTGCGAAGACATCCACCTGGGGGGTCATGATCAGCACGTCCCGGGGCTCCAGGCTGGGATCCGCGGCCATCAGCTGCAGCACCCGGTCACGCACGATCTGCACCTGGCGCAAGCGGCCCGGGCAGGCCAGGAACTCCAGCGAGTGGTCACCGGGCCGCAACTCCAGGCCCGGGCGCCGGGGAGGATCCACCAGCTGCTCCTGCAGCTGCTCCAGCAGGGTGGGGTTGCGGCCGGCGTGCTCAGCGGCGGTGGCGGCTCCCAGGAACAGATCCCGCTCCTGCCACTGGCCGAGCTGGGCAACCCCCGTGCCCTCCAGCAGTTGCTGGAACTCAGCCCCCAGCCGTCCGAAGCGCGCCTCCAGCCGTGGCACCTCCAGCAACCAGTCCTCCCCGAGGGGGGTGCTGCCGGCCTGCTCGCGGCGGCGCCACAGCTCCCGGCAGGGGGTGAGCAGGTAGAGCTCCACCTCCACGAATGCCGAGAGGGCCTGCAGCAGCTCCACCTGCACCGGTGCCATGGTGCTGAGGCCGAACAGGCGCAGCCGCTCGGGCAGTGGACAGCTCAGCGGCGTGCCCCCGGTGACGGCCTGCCGTAGCCGCTCGATGGCGGCGGCGGCCCGCAGACCGAAGGGCTGCACCTCCAGCCGCTCGGCCAGCAGGCGCATCAGCAGCGGCTGCCAGCGCTGCTCCGCCGGCAGCGGCTCCGGGCTGCCCTGGCCTGCCTGACCGCTGAGCCAGGCTGCCACCATCGCCGGCCGGTAGAGGGTGTAGTCGTCGAAGGCATCGGCGATCGCCCGGCCGAGCTGCCAGAAGGACCGATCCAGCAGAGGTTCGCCGTCGCTCCCTCCGCGGGCCCGGCCCGCCCGCACCCCCCGCTGCGCCAGCCAGCGGCGCAGCGGCGCCGCCTCCGGCGCCGGCAGCAGGCCCGGCAGCAGCTCCAGCAGCGGCCACACCAGTTCGCTGGCGCGCCAGGGATCAGGCCCCCGGATGCCCACGGGATCAGGGGCATCGGCAGCATCGGCCAGCAACCGATCCACGAGCTCGCGCAGATGATGGCCGGGGAAGGGGAAGCGCAGGTTGGCCGCCACACCGCCGGCGAAGGGGCAGTCGGGGTCGCCCAGCCCCAGGGCCAGCTGTTCCCCCAGCCAGCGGCTGGTGGGCCAGGTGTTGACCACCACCTCCACCTGCTCGAACGGCGCCGGTGGCTGGCTGCGCAACTGGGCGGCCAGCAGCTCGGCCAGCCACTCAGCCCGGTTGCTGCTGAAGACGGTGAGCACGGCTGCTGCCGCTCAGTCCCGGCAGCGCTGCAGCCGGCGGCCGGCCTGGAGCGCTGCCAGCTGCTCGCGCATGCCCCTTGGCAGGGCCGGCGGCAGCAGCGGGCTCTGGCCCCGCACCTGCACCACCGCAGCGGTTTCCGGGCAGTAGGCGCTGAGCTCGCCGCCGTAGCAGGCGCCCGTGTCCACCATCACGATGGCGCCCTTGCGGCGCACGCCCCGCCCGGGGGTGTGACCCACCACCACCTGGCCGTAGCGGCCGTCGTAGGCCTGCCAGAAGGGGCGGCGGACGCGCAGATCGGGCTGCCAGCTGTGGGGATCGAAGCCGGCATGGGTGGCCACCCAGCCCCGGCCCGGGTAGACGCTGGGGAGAGTCTCGAGCCGCCGCTGCCAGAGCCTGCAGACGCGGCTGCCCAGCTGACGCACGGTGTCCGACCCCGCCAGCCGCCGGGTGCCTGCGCCCTGCTCCTGGCCCGCTTCGGCCGCCAGATCAGCCGCCAGATCGGCCTCGTGGTTGCCCTGCAGCCACACGGCCCGGCCGCTGCGCACCAGAGCCCAGGCCAGCTCCATCGCCCGTTGGATCTGAGGGCCCCGATTGATCACATCACCGCAGAGCACCAGGCGGTCGTCGGCCGGCAGCAGGCGCAGCAGCTGCTCAAGGGATTCGGCGCAGCCATGGACGTCCCCGACGATCCAGTGCCGAGCTGGCCGGGAGTGGGGCGGCATCGGAGCAGGTCGTTGACCCCAGTCTGCGCTGCCACCGCGCCCCTGTCAGCCGCCCCTTCAGCAGCCCTGTGACCAGCCCCGTGGCGGCCGGTGGTTGGTACGGTCGGCTGCGGTGTCTGCGGGGCTGGGGATGGATCTGCGCTCGATGACCGTGAGCCAGCGGGTGAGGGCCCTGGTGCAGGCCCTCAACGGCGCCCGCCGCACCAACGAAGCCCTGGCCCGCTGCAGTGACGGTGAGCAGATGCTGGATGTGCTGCTGGACGCCTCCGCCAGGCTCGGGCTCGGGCTCACCCGCGAGCAGCTGGCCGACACACCGCCGATCCGCGACTGGGTGTGGTGGAAGAACAAGGAGGCCCTGCTCACCATCGGCGACAACAAGCCCCGCTATCAGCAGGACGGCGGTCAGGGCCGCCAGGACGATGGACAGAAGCCGCGCCGCCGCTTCCTGGGGCTGTTCTAGGGGGCACTGGCCAGCGAGTCGGCAATGGCGGCGCTGGGGGCCTCGAACTGGCCCTTGAGCACGAACTCCAGCCGCAGCTTCAGGAAGGTGATGAAGGTCTCGTCGGTGGACACCACCGCCGCCGCAGGCCGGGGCACCGCCGCGCAGCCGGCCGCCAGTGCAGGGGTCTCCAGGAATGCCGGGCGGCGCACCAGCCAGAAGTCGATGGCCTTGCCCTGCTCGCCGTAGTGGCGCACCCGCTCGCGCAGCACTTCCTCCAGGGGCTCCTCCTCGGTGAGGAAGCGCTCGCTGGCGGCCACGAAGTGGTAGGCGGTCATGGGCGGGTGCTGCCGAACAGGGGGTCGCGGCGAGGATTCTGAACCAGCGCCTTCATCTCCCGCACCGCCTGCTCGAGCCCCACGGCCAGGGCCCGGGCCACGATCGTGTGGCCGATGTTGAGCTCCTCCATCCCCTCGATCGCCGCCACCGGCTCCACGTTCTGGTAGGTGAGCCCATGGCCGGCGTTCACCCGCAGGCCGAGGCTGCGGGCGATGAAACTGCCTTCCTGCAGCCGGGCCAGCGCCGCCGGCTGTTCCGCCCAGCCGGCTTCGGCGTAGCCGCCGGTGTGCAGCTCCACCCAGCGGGCGCCGGTGGCGGCAGAGGCCTCCAGCTGGTTCGTGTCGGCATCCACGAACAGACTCACGGCGATGGCGGCAGCCTGCAGCCGTTCCACCAGGCCGGCCAGGGGGTCCCGCTGGCCGGCCACATCCAGGCCGCCCTCGGTGGTCACCTCCTGGCGGTTTTCAGGCACCAGGGTGACCATGTCGGGGCGGAGGCGCAGGGCGATGGCCTCCATCTCCGCAGTGGCCGCCATCTCCAGGTTGAGGCGGCTGCGCAGCGTCTGGCGCAGCAGCTCCACATCGCGATCCTGGATGTGGCGCCGGTCCTCGCGCAGGTGCACGGTGATGCCGTCGGCGCCGCCCAGTTCCGCCAGCAGGGCATAGCTGACCGGATCGGGTTCCAGCGCGCGCCGCGCCTGGCGCACGCCGGCGATGTGATCGATGTTGACGCCGAGGCTGGCCATCACATCCGCAGCCAAACCCGGATCCTATGGAGGGCGGGCCCTGCGCCGGCCGCTCAACTGCCCTTCCCTGGCCGGCGCCATGGCCACCGCTGCCTAGCGTCAGAGTTGCTAGACGCGGCGGAGTTGGCGGCCCCATCGACCCTCAGGTTCAGCCGTGGAGGACTGCCGGTGACGAGCCGCATCAGCCCCTGGCTGAGTCCCCTGGCGATGGTGGTCACCCAGGACCTCGCCCTGCCGCTGTGGTTCCGGGCCATCGCCATCGAGGGCTTCGAGCAGGTGCCTCGCCAGGGCCCGGTGCTGCTGGCGCCCACCCACAAGGCCCGCTGGGACGGACTGTTGCTGCCCCGTGCCGCCGGGCGTCGTGCCAGCGGCCGCGATTGCCACTTCATGGTCACCATCGACGAGATGGCCGGGCTTCAGGGCTGGTTCCTGCGCCGCCTGGGCTGTTTCGCCGTCAACCAGGCGCGCCCTTCCCTGGCCAGCCTGCGCCATGCGGTGGAGCTGCTGCAGGCGGGAGAGCAGCTGGTGGTGTTCCCGGAGGGCCGCATCCGCCGCCACAGTGAGGAACCGCTGCAGCTGCAGCAGGGGCTGGCCCGGCTCACGGCGCTGGCCTTCAGCCGCGGCGTCAGTGTGCCGGTGGTGCCGGTCGGCATCGCCTACGGCCATGCCTGGCCCCGCCCCTGCGACCGGGCGGCCCTCTGCTTCGGAGCGCCGATGCTGATCGAGGCCGAGGGGCGTAAGGCCGCGGCGGTGTTCACCCGCCAGCTGGCGGCGGCACTGGAGCCCCTGGAACGCCGGGCTGCTGCCTTGAGCGCTGCGGCGGTGTTGCCTCTGCCCCCGCAGGAAGCCGGCGGACAGCCCCCTTAGAGTTTGGCCGCTCTCCAGTGCCTCCGCGCCGTGCGCTGTTCCCTCCGCCATCGAGGCGGTCTCCTCCGCGGTCTGTCCGCCAGCCGTGGCTGGGCCCTGCCCGTGATCGCCCTGGCAGCGCTGGCGATGGCCGCGCCCCTCGCACCGCCGCCGCTGCTGGCCCAGGAGACGACCCGCGCCGAAGGGTCCGTCACCAATCCGCTCAGCCTCGAGACCGTGCGCAGCCTGCTGGCCCGCGGCGACGCCGCCGCCGCCCGGGGTGACCTCACCGAGGCCCGGCGCCTCTACGACCAGGCCCGCGATCTGTCCAGGCGCTTGCTGGGCTTCTACCGCGACCTCACCGGAGCCTTCCGCGGACTGGATGCCCGCATCCCGCGCGAGATGGATCAGAAGGGCCGCGAAATCCTGCAGGTGCTCGCCCAGACCAACCTGCGCCTGGCCGCCCTCTTCCGCCGCCAGAACCAGCCGGAGGTGGCGGTGCCGCTGCTGGTGGAGGTGGTGAAGGTGATGACGCCCGTCAGCGACGAGGGCCGCCAGGCCTACCAGACCCTGGTGGAGATCGGTTTCGCCAACACTCCCTACACTGCCGGCCAGGCGGCCTCCCCCGGGGGTTAGGCAGCCCAGCCGGCCGGCGTGGTGCCTAGATTCCGGCCGTTCCCCTGATTGCCCGATGGTCCAACCCGACCAGGTCAAGGCGGCCATCCATCGCGCCATGCCCGATGCCGATGTGGAGGTCGAAGACCTCACCGGTGGTGGTGACCACCTGCAGGTCACGGTGGTGTCCAGCTCCTTTGCTGGTCTCACCCGCATCAAGCAGCACCAACTGGTGTACGGCGCCCTGCGCCAGGAACTGGCCAGCGAAGCGATTCACGCTCTGGCCCTGCAAACCTCAACCCCCAGCTGATTCATGGACGCCAGCGTCAAGGAACGGATCGAGGCCCTGATCGCCACCAGCCCTGTCTTCGTGTTCATGAAGGGCACGAAGCTGATGCCCCAGTGCGGTTTCTCCAACAATGTGGTGCAGATCCTGCATGCCGTGGGTGTGCCCTTCGAAACCTTCGACGTGCTCTCCGACATGGAGATTCGCGCCGGCATCAAGGAGTATTCCGAGTGGCCCACGATTCCGCAGGTCTACGTGAACGGAGAGTTCATGGGCGGCTCCGACATCCTCATCGAGATGTACAACTCCGGCGAGTTGCGCGAGCAGCTGGCGGTGGTGCTGGCCAGCTAGGCGCGGCGTCCAGACTCGTAGAGGCTGCGCGGGTCGCCGTCGGCACCGATGAAGCTGGAGGGGTCGAGGATCCAGCGATCCACCAGCTCCTCCAGGCGCCGCTGGGCCAGGGGATCGAGCACGGTCGTGCGGCGCAGGGCATGCAGGTAGCCGTCGGCATACAGCCGCAGCTCCGCCGGCCCATGGTGACGGCTGGCCAGTTCCTGGCAGGCGTCACAGAGCGACTGGAAGTGGCGGATGGCGTCGGGGTGCTGCAACGCAGTCATCGGTCACGGTGAGCTTCGACCCATTCTGGCAAGGGCGCCAGGGTGGTCAGTTGCAAAGGCTGTGGCTGATATCCGACCCTGAGCCCCAACTCCGATAGGTTGAACCCCTGGGGCCAGAAGTCCAGGGCACCCAGGGACCATGACAGCCACCGACTCCACACCGCCCCGACCGTCGCAGCAGCCCGCGCAGCAGCCTCCAGTGCAGGCCTCGGCGTCCGCATCCGAATCCGCTCTGGCCGTTGGAGCCGCCAAGCGTGTGCTCGTTGTTGATCCCCACGCCACCCTGCGCACGGTGCTGGCCCAGCGCCTGCGCCAGGATGGCCACCTGGCGGCGGCGGTGGCCTCAGCCCGTGAAGCGCTGCAGCTTTGCCGGGACCAGTCCCCCGATCTGCTCGTGAGTGCCGAACTGCTGGACGAGAGCAGTGCCCTGCGGCTGGGCAACCAGCTGCACTGTCCGGTGATGGTGCTCACGGCCCGCTCCGGCTCCGAGCCGATGGTGACCCTGCTGGATGCCGGCGCCGATGATGTGCTGCGCAAACCCTTCGGCCTCGAGGAACTCGCGGCCCGCTGCCGCACCCTGCTGCGCCGCAGCGGCACCGGCCTGCAGGAGCGGGTCTGCGTTGGCCCCCTGGAGGTGCATCTGCTGCTGCGCCAGGTGACCCTGCGCGACCGGCCGGTTGAACTCAGCCCCCGGGAGTTCGCCCTGCTCTGCGCTCTGTTGATGCCTCCCGGGCTGGTGCGCACCCGCCAGGAACTGCTGCGCATGGCCTGGCCGCCCTTCAGCGGCGGGCCCCGTTCGGTGGACACCCAGGTGCTCACCCTGCGGCGCAAGCTCGAGCAGGCCGGCCTGGGTGAAGGCGGCGGCATCGAGACGATGCGGCAGCAGGGCTACCGCTTCAGCCTCGAGACCCTCTCGGAGGGTGAGCCGGGCGCACCGGAACGGACTCCGCCGCTGCGCAGCCTGAGCGCCTGATCCGCCGCGGCAGCGACTCTGGGTGGTTCAGGATCCCGCCAGCAGGGTGAGGCCCCAGATCAGTTCGCCTGTCAGCATCAATGCGCTCAGCACCGCCAGCAGCCGGTAGGTCCAGGGCGGGCTGATGCGGCCGATGCCGCTGGTGTCGAGGTCGCTGTGGGCGGCAACGCCCGCCAGGAACGCCTCGAACCGCGCCACCCGCTGGGGCAGCAGGAAGGCACCATCGCCGCTGCGCAGGTAGTAGACACGGCCGCCCTGGCTGGTGCTGACCGGGGTGATGGCGGTGACCGCCGGCCAGCTGATCTGCCAGCCGCGCCGCAACCACCAGGCGCACCAGGCCGGGTGGCCCACCCGGATGCCCCGGGCATCAATCTCCACCCGCTCACTGGTGAGGGCCACCACCAGTACGAGCCCCACGGCCACGGCCCCCCACAGCAGCGGGCCCAGGGCGGCGGAGGCCTGCCAGGGGAGCGGCAGCACCAGGGCCAGGTAGAGGCCGATCAGGGTGAAGCGGATCAGGGGCGCCATCGGATGGCTGCTGCCGCCGGCAGGGGACATGGCCGGGACCTCAGCGATCCTCCGGGGAGCCGGGCAGCGGCTCGATCAGCTCGCTGGGGCGGTAGCGGCCGCCGAACACCTCCGGCTCACGGCCCTTCCAGAACTCACCCAGGCGCATCAGGTCGGCGTGGGCCTCCTGCAGCCGCTCCAGATAGTCCTGCGGGTCCATGGCGGCCTTGGCCTCCTTGAGCTTGGTGAGACGCAGCAACTGCAGCATCCAGGGCTTGCTCAGCTCGCCGCGCTGCTCGAGGTACAGGGCCAGCTGCTCGGAGCTGGGCTGGGGGGAACTTGGCATCGCTGCAGCCTATCGCCGGCGTCAGTCCGGCAGCTGCCAGGGATTGAGGCCCAGGTCGGCGCCGATGCGGTGGGCGCAGGCGAAGCCGCTGAAGGCCACCGCATTGAGCCCCTGGCCCGGGAAGCAGGAGTCACCCACGCAGTAGAGATGCTGCAGCCCGGTGCGGTTGAAGGGCATGGGCAGCAGTCCGGGCAGGCGCAGGGCCGGAATCGGGCCGTAGCTGCCGCCGGCGCGGCCGAGGAAGCGGCGGTGACTGCGGGGCGTGCCCACCTCCCGGTGGCGGATGGCGCCCTTCAGCCCGGGCAGGATCACCTCCAGGCGGGCGATCAGCCGTTCGGCGTCGGCTGCCTTCTTGGCCCGGTAGGCGCCGGGCTCCAGCCCCTGCCAGTGCTCCATGGCGCTGGGGGTGAAGGTGTGCAGGATGTGACGCCCGGCGGGGGCCAGGGACGGATCCAGCAGGGTGGGCATCGACACGAACACGACCCCCTGCTCCGCCTCCATCTCCTGCCAACGCTCCAGCAGCAGGTGGTGGCAGTGGAAGCCCTTCGGCACCACGGCGGCCTCGATCCCCAGGTGCAGCGAGAGGAAGGATGGTGAGGGCCGGTAGCGCCGTCGCCAGGTGGTTTCGGCCCGCGGGGTATGGGCGGCGTCCACGAGCGGGCGGGCCACGCTGCCGTTGCTGCCCGGGCTGCCGGCGAAGGTGTCCCAGCGGGTGGCGTTGCTCACCACGCGACGGCCATGGAGGGTCTCGCCCCCGGCCAGCTTCACCCCCACCGCCCGGGCCTCGCCCCCTTGGCCCTCGATCAGCACCTCCACCACCCGGGCCCCGTAGCGGATGGTGCCGCCGCGGGTCTCCAGGCCGGCCGCCAGCTTCTGGGCGATCACACCCACCCCGCCCTTGGGGTAGTTGATGCCGCCGGCGTGGCGGTCGGAGAACACCATGCCGGCGTTGATCATCGGCGTGAGAGCCGCCGGCATCACCGACCAGCAGAAGCACTCCATGTCGATGAACTTCAGCAGCTGCTCGTCGCGGATGTGCCGGCGGGCCACATCGCCCACGTTCACCGGCAGCCAGCGGGCCAGCCCCAGGCAGGCCAGCGGTGCCTTGAAGAACACCTTGGCCAGGTAGGCGGGATCCTCCAGCGACAGCAGCGGCATCGCATCGAGGCAGCGGAACACCTGCCAGCAGGTGTCGTAGAAGGCGCGGATGCCCTGGGCCTCGTGGGGGAACAGGGCGGTGAGATCGGTGATGAAGGTGTCGTAGTCACGGTCCACCGCCACCTCCAGGCCGCCGGGCAGGTGGTAGGCCAGCTGGGCGGGATCGGGCACGGTGGCGCAGTGCTCGCCCACATCGGCCAGGGCGCGGGTGAGCAGGTTGGTGTGGCCCTTCTCGCCGAAGCCGAAGATCATCGAGGCGCCCACATCGAAGGTGTAGCCAGCCCGGCGGAAGCTGCCGCCGCTGCCGCCCGGGATCAGGTAGCGCTCCAGCACCAGCACCCTGGCGCCCTTGGCGGCCAGCTGGGTGGCGGTGACCAGCCCGCCGATGCCGGAGCCGATCACGATCACGTCCCAGGCTTCGGCTGGGGGCCGGCTGCCGGAAGCCGGTGCGGAGGCCAGGGAATCGGTCAAGGCACGCCAGCTTCGCCGCTGCCGACCCTAGGTACCGGGGTGGCGACAACCGGGGTGGCGACAACCGGGGGGTTGCCGCCGACTTCGCCGCCGATGCAGATCACCGCATGGCAAGCCGCCAGTGCCGGGCCCGACGAAGCGGTGCTGGAAGTGCTCCATGGCGCCCACCGGGTGCTGGCGCTCTCTGATCTGGCGGACCATCCCGGCCGCTTCGATCTGATCATCAGCACCAGTAACCACAGCCTTCACCGGGGGGCAGTGGTGGGTGCCCTGGCGCCGCGGGGGCGGCTGCACCAGCTCGGGGTGCTGACCGAGCCGATCGCTCTGCAGGCCTTCCCGCTCATCGCCGGCCGCCGTCGGTTCACCGGCAGTCCCACCTCCTCCCCCTCCAGCCTGCGGCGCATGGTTGAGTTCTGCGCCCGCCATGGCATCAAGCCCCAGGTGGAGCATCTGCCGATGGCCGAGATCAACACGGCGATAGAGCGCTTGCCCCGTGGTGATGTGCGCGATCGCTTCGTGCTGGACGGACCGGTGTGAAGGGTGCCAGGGCAGCCAGGGCCCGGTCGCGGTAGGCGCCGTAGCGGCGGCGCTTGTCTCCGATGCGCTCGGCCAGTTCCGGCAGCAGCCCGAAGTTGGGGGGCATCGGCTGGAAACCGCCCCCCCGGCGGCCGCCGCAGGGGGCCTCGGCGATGAAGTGGGTGAGGGCGCCGATCATGGTGGTGGGCGGCAGGGTGAGGGGCTCGAGGCCACGGGCCAGCCGCGCCGCGTTGGTGCCGGCCAGCCAGCCTCCGGCCACCGCCGCGGCGTAGCCCTCGGTGCCGGTGATCTGGCCGGCGGCCAGCAGGCTGGGCCGCTGCCGGAACTGCAGGGTGGGATCGAGCAGCTGGGGCGATTCCAGGAAGGTGTTGCGGTGCATCACCCCGAACCGCACGAATTCGGCGTTCTCCAGCCCGGGGATCAGCCGCAGCACCCGTTTCTGTTCCCCCCATTTGAGGTTGGTCTGGAAGCCCACCAGGTTCCAGAGGCGGCCGTCCCTGTCTTCCTGGCGCAGCTGCACCACCGCATAGGCCCGGTTGGCGCGGCGCACGTCACGATCGTTCACGTCGCCCCAGCGGGAATCCCAGAGGCCGATGGGCTTGAGCGGTCCGTAGCGCATGGTGTCCTCGCCGCGGCGGGCCAGCTCCTCGATCGGCAGGCAGCCCTCGAAGAAGGAGGCACTCTCCTGCTCGAAATCCTTGAGCTCGGCTTTCTCCGCAGCCAGCAGGGCCTCCCGGAAGGCGAGGTACTGGCCGCGATCCATCGGACAGTTGATGTAGTCGGCGTCGCCCTTGTCGTAGCGGGAGGCGCGGAAGGCCACGCTCAGATCGATGCTCTCGCCCGCCACGATCGGGCTGGCCGCATCGAAGAAGTGGCAGTCGGCCCGGCCCGTGAAGGCCCGCAGCTGCTCGGCCAGCGGCTCGCTGGTGAGGGGCCCGGTGGCCAGCACGGCGATGGCGCCGGGATCCGGCAGCTCGGTCTGCTCCCGGCGCTCCACCGTCACCAGCGGATGGGCCTCAAGGGCGGCGGTGAGGGCGGCGCTGTAGCGGCCCCGATCCACCGCCAGGGCGCCACCGGCGGGCACCGCATGGGCGTCGGCCGTGGCAATCACCAGCGATCCCAGCCGGCGCAGCTCCGTCTGCAGCAGTCCTGCAGCCCGATCGCTGCTGAGGGCGCCGAAGCTGTTGCTGCACACCAGCTCGGCGAACTCGGCGCTGTGGTGGGCCGGGGAGCGGCGCAGGGGGCGCATCTCCACCAGGCGAACGGACAGGCCGGCCCGGGCGATCTGCCAGGCCGCCTCGGTGCCGGCAAGGCCGGCGCCGATCACCAACACGGTCAAGGAGAACTCAGGCGCGGGCGCGCTTGATCATCAGCTGCAGCTGGCCCACGGCAGCCCGGCCGATGTGGAACACGGCCCAGCCTGCGGCCAGAACAATCGGAGCGGCAACCAGCACCAGCCGGAGGTCCATGGGAGGGCGGGGAAAGGGTGGTGTGATCCTACGGACAGCACTCTCGGTTGGGGTGACGCGCGCAGTGTTTGGCAATCACTGGGCCGCGAAGCCGGGGTCGCTGCTGCGTCCGGCGTGGGCCATGGCCAGCTGCCGGTAGCAGTGGGCATGGTGCCGCTGGCCGGCCACCGCCTCAGCGCTGAGCTCCCGCTTCACCTGGGCCGGTGCTCCCATCACCAGGGCCGCCGCAGGCACGTCGCGGGTCACCACCGAGCCCGCCGCCACCAGGGCTCCTGCCCCCACGGTGACCCCGTTGAGCACCACGGCGCCGATGCCGATCAGACAGCCGTCCTCCAGGGTGGCGCCATGGATCACGGCACGATGGCCGATGGTCACGTCGGCGCCGATCAGCACCGGCTGGCCCGGATCCCCATGCAGCACCGCGCCGTCCTGCACATTGCTGCCAGCCCCGACCCGGATCGGGCACAGATCGCCGCGGGCCACGGCCGTGGGCCAGAGGCTGGCGCCGGCCGCCAGGCGCACATCGCCGATCAGCACCGCTGTTGGCGCCACCCAGGCATCGGCATGCACCTGAGGCTCGGGCCAGGGCGCGGCCGCCATCGCCGGTGGCGTCGCTGGTGGCGTCGCCGGTGGCGTCGATGGGGCCATTGCCGCGGCCGTGCCGGGGGAGGGTGCAGGGCCCATGGCAGGTACGGCAACGGCTTTCGGCCCCCATTCTCTCCCGCTTCGCCGCTTGAAGCGGCCGCCTCCGGGTGATACGGTCTCTCGGTGCCTCACGACGGGCGCGGGTCGCTAGCTCAGCGGTAGAGCACTCGGCTTTTAACCGATTGGTCCTCGGTTCGAATCCGAGGCGACCCATCATCGTCGCCTCCATCGCCTCCCTTCTCGCCCAGCGGCATTCCCGACGGCTGCGGACGCCATGCGCATCGAGGTCGAGCACCGCACCAGCTACCACTACAGCGAGCCTGTGCGGCTCGGCCCCCACATCCTGAGGCTGCGGCCCCGTCTTCAGGGGGGGCTTCGCGAACTCGACTTCAGCCTCCGCATCGAGCCCCGGCCCAGCCTGCAGCTGGAGGCCCTGGATGCCGCGGGCAACCGGGTCACGCGCCTGTGGTTCGAGGGACAGTCCGAGAGCCTCGAGATCGTCTCGCGCTTCGTGGTGCAGAGCGATGACCCCGGCCCTGGGCTGCCTTCAGACCCCTGCCATCCGGCGGCCCTGCCCCTCCTCTACCCGCCCGAGGAGGCACCGCTCGTGGCCCCCTATGGCATGGCCGGGAGCGCGTCGGCGGCGGTGCGGGACCTCGCCCACCAGCTGCTGAGCCAGGCCGGTGCCGAACCCCTGGCCTTCCTCCACGCCCTCAACCACCACCTCCACCATCACATCGCTCCCGAGATCCGCGAGCTGGGTGAGGCCCACTCCCCCGAGATCACCCTGCGATCGGGCCGCGGCGCCTGCCGCGATCAGACCCTGCTCTTCCTTGCGGTGGCCCGCAGCCAGGACCTGGCGGGCCGCTTCGTGAGCGGCTACCAGGACCGCTCGGCCCTGGAGACCGCTGAGCGGCACCTGCACGCCTGGCCGGAGGTGTATCTGCCAGGGCTGGGCTGGCTTGGCTTCGACCCCACCCGCGGCATTCCCGCCGGAGCCGGCCATGTGGCGGTGGCCGCCGCCCGTGATCCCACAGGAGCGATGCCCGTGGCGGGCAGCTTCTCCGGCAGCGCCAGTTCCCGGCTCAGCTACGCGGTGCGGATCGACGCTGCTGGGGAGGCCCCGCTCAGCCCGCCCGTCTGAGGCTGAGCGGCCCCAGCGGGTGCTCGGCATGGGGGTAGGTGCTGTGGTGACGGTGCCCCTGCGGCCCGTGCTGATGGCCTGGCGGCAGGGGCACCCCGTCGGGCTGGCAGGCCCCGGTGCACTCGCGCTCGCACAGCGTGCAGGGCTGATCGAGCCCCTCCACGTGGTGGTGGTGGCTGTGCTGGGGAGCCCCCACCTCCTGCTCGAAGCCCAGCACCTGGGCCCGGTACTTGCACAGTGAGCAGTTCATGGCCGTGTCGCCGCGGACCGCCTCCTCCAGCCGCTCGCGGAAGGTGTCGATCACCAGGGGGTGGTCGTTGAGGTAGCCGGCTTTGAGAAACTGCACCCCGGGATGGTCGAGTGCCACGCGATCGGTGTGCTGGTGGATGCGGCTCACCAGCACACCGGAGAAGAGGAAGTAGGGGAACACCACGATGCGGCGGAAGCCGAGCCGCACCACGTGACGCAGGCCGGGTTCCACCAGAGGGAAGGTGACGCCCGAATACACCGTTTCACCCCAGCCGAAGCCGAAGCCCTCCACCAGCATGCGCATCACCTTGGTGACGTTGGAGTTGGCGTCGGGATCGGAGGAACCCCGGCCCACCACCACCAGCAGGGTGTCGCTGAGGGGCACCGCTGGGCTGGCGGCATCGGCGGCCTCAAGAGCTTCACGCACGCGGGCGCCGGCGGCCTGGATCATCTTGCGGTCGATTCCCAGTTCCCGGCCGTACTGAATCGGCAGACCGGTTTCAGCGCTGTAGGTGTTCAGCACCGCGGGGATGTCGTTCTTGGCATGGCCGGCGGCGAAGAGCATGGCCGGCACGGCCAGCACCCGGCTCACCCCCCGTTGGCGCAGGCGGTCGAGCCCGTCGCGCAGGATCGGCCGGGCGAACTCCAGGTAGCCGTGCTCCACCGGCACCTGCGGCAGCCTGAGCCGCAGGCCGCTGGCCAGCCGGGCGAACTCCTCACAGGCCGCACGGTTGCGGCTGCCGTGGCCGCAGATCATCACGCCCAGGCCCTCGAGGGCGCTGAAGTCAAGCGGCGGTTGGATCGCCGTGGGGCTCTGCATGGGCTCTGCCGGTATCCGCGCCGGGTGCGAGTGGGTGGGAATCGGCGAGCGTTCTGACTGAGCAGCCGGGCCGGGCCGGCTGCATCACAGCTGCGCGACAGTGCCGGATTCCCAACGGGACGAACCCGCCAGCCACCGGACTTTCCTCGTTGCCTTCCGGGAGTGAGCCGCGGAAACCGATCACGACCATTGTGACCCGCACCGGTGCCCCCACCCTTCGCCCCTGCTCAATCGACTGGACGTCGCCGCTGATCGTGGGGGGTTGGGCTGCACAGGCAGCCGCCTCGAAGTTCCAGTACCTGCAGGCTCGGCAGGTGCCGGAACTCTGACAAGGCGATCCCGCACACCGGGCATGGCTCGTCAGGGTCGGAGAGCGTGCTTCATCCCCGGCCCCCGGCGCGGTGCAGGATTCCCCCATGTTCCGTTCCGCCCGCTCCTACACCGTTCTCTCCATCGGGGCTGCGGCGGCCACGATCGTGCTCAAGGTGGCTGCCTGGCGGATCACCGGGTCGGTGGGCTTGCTTTCCGATGCTCTGGAGTCGGGGGTGAACCTGCTGGCGGCACTGGCCGCCTTCTGGGCCCTCACCCTGGCCGCCAAACCTGCCGACCGGGCCCATCCCTACGGCCACTTCAAGGCTGAATACTTCTCCAGCGGTCTGGAGAGCGCCCTGATCCTGGTGGCTGCCGCGGCGATCGTGGTGGCGGCAGCTGCGCGGTTGCTGGCCCCCGAGCCCCTTGAGCAGCTGGGCGCAGGCCTGGCCCTGGCGCTGCTGGCCAGTGCCATCAATGGGCTGGTGGCCTGGCTGCTGCTGGGGGCCAGCCGCCGTTTTCATTCGATCACCCTGCGGGCCGATGCCCAGCACCTGCTCAGCGATGTCTGGACCTCCCTGGGGGTGGTGGTGGCTGTGGGCCTGGTGAAACTCACCGGCCTCAGCGTCCTGGACCCGCTGATCGCCATCGCCGTGGCCGTGAACATCATGGTGACGGGCTGGAAGCTGCTGCGGGAAACCGCCTCGGGTCTGCTCGATCAGGCCTTGCCGGAGGCGGACCAGCAACGGCTGGAGGCTCTCCTTGCCGCCCGTGCCGGCCCAGAGCTGGCTGTGCATGCCCTGCGCACCCGGGTGGCCGGATCGCGGCGCTTCGTGGCCTTCCATCTTCTGGTTCCCGGCCACTGGAGCGTGCAGGCCGGTCACGATCTCTGCGAGCAGATGGAGCGGGAGATCAGCGCCGCCCTGCCGCGCAGCGATGTGACCATCCACCTCGAGCCGATCGAGGATCCCCGCTCCTGGCAGGACGAGGGCTTCGGCTGGGATCTGCCCTGAGCGCAACCGCTCAGCTTCGTCGCAGCCAGGGCGGAGCGCCGCTGAACCAGTCGCCCAGATCGTCCTCTTCCGGCCGGAAGCGCTCATCGGGTTCGGCAGAGCCCAGGTCGAGGTCGGCCAGCAGCCGGTCGATGCCATCGCCCGAGGCCTGCCCCTGCTGCCGGCGCCGCGCCCGCCGCAGCCAGGCGGCCACGGTGGTGTCGCGGTCGGCGAATTTCTGCACGTAGACGCGCTCGCTCAGACTCACCGGCTGGCTGCGGGCGATGCGCTCGAGAATGGCCTGCAGCCGCAGGCGGGTGGGGGTGGACAACATGGCGGTGTTGCTGGTACAGGCTTGATAGCGGGGCTGGGAGGGGGAGCTGTAGCCAAGGCCACCAAGGCTGCGGCTGCGTGAGCGGATGGCGATCCCATCACCCCGAGCGCCGCGGCAGGGCAAACCCCGCTGGGGAGGATGGTCGATGGTCAGTCGGCGGCCGGGGTTCCGCCGGCCTCGGCCTCCTGCTGATCGGCAGGGGGTTCGGGGTCAGCGTCACCCGCTTCGACCTCCCGCCGGCGCTCCAGCAGCGGCACGATCGGTGGGGCGAGCCAGGGCCAGGCGGGGCTCCGGAGTCCCTCAGGAGGGGGTTCCGGCTCCGGACCCACCACCTCGATCGCGGTGCGCTTCACCACCAGCTGGAACTGCAGCGGAGCCAGCTTGGCGTTGATGAACTGCTGCACCGCGCTCACCTGGGTGAAGGTGGGCAGGTTCGGGTCGCTGACGCTCACCCTGGCCGTGATCACCGGAGGCCGCATCTCCCAGTCGATGCGCACACTCTCCAGTTCCGAATCCCTCCCCAGGGTGATGGTTTCGTTGCGCAGGCTGCCGAGGATCAGCTCCTCGATGCGCTGGGCCTGGGCCTGGCGCCGCGAGACGCCCAGCAGGTTGAGCAGGCTGCCGCCGAGGGGCACCACCAGCAGCGCCGTCAGGGCCATGCTCGTGAGGCCCAGCCGGCTGCGCAGCAGCCGACCCCGGAACGGCCGCTCCAGCAGATTCAGCGTCACCATCGCTCCGGTGAGGATGCCGAGCAGGTTGGTGAGAAACAGCAGCCCGGCGCCGTAGCTCTGGTCCCAGCGGCCCGCCGAGAACAGCAGGCCCGCCACGCATACAGGTGGCACCAGGGCGACGGCGATGGCCAGTCCGGCCATGGCGGTGATCGCCTCCTTGCGCAGCTTGGCGTACATCGCCAGCACGCCGGCTGCCAGGGCGATGCCCAGATCGAGCAGATTGGGGCTTGTGCGGGCCATCACCTCGCTGCCGAAGCTGGGGAAGGGCACCAGCAGACCCACGCCCACCGACACCACGAGTCCCAGGGCCACCCCGAGGGAGAGGGTGCGCAGGGCCTTGAGGAATTCGGGGAACTGGCCGCGCAGCACCTCGAAGGCCATCGCCTGTAGCGGCAGAATCCAGGGCGCCACGACCATGGCGCCGATCACCACGGCGGCGCTGTTGGACAGCAGGCCCAGACTGGCGATCATTGACGATCCCAGGGTGAGCATGGCGAACACCTGGCTGAAGCGGGCGTCAGCGGCGAATTCATCGCGCAGATCGCCGAGCCTGGTCTTGTCCGCCGTCAGCGATCGGCTCAGGGTGTTGCCGGCCATCAGACCGTTCGGGGCTGTTGCCCCGTGGAGAAGCCAGCCAGTCTGGATCGGCAGAGCTGGTCGGTCCAGCAGGATGACCGCCCCTGCCTGGCCGCTCAGAGCCCTGGGCAGGGGGTCAGCCGCGGGGCTGGAGACCGAGCAGTTCGGCGCCGTACTTCTCGGTGAACATGGCCTGGGTCTGCCACGCCGAGAGCAGGGATTTGGCGATGCTGCGCAGCTCCTCCACGCTGTCGCAGGCATCGATGGCGCGGGAGTGCATGGCCACGGTGAACTCGCGGCTGAGGGAGAGGGAGGAGTCGGACATGACCACGGCAATCAACTTGTTTAGAAATGTAACGAGTCGACCGGGGGGCCGGAGGCCCTGCGGGGGGTGCGGAGGTCCGACCCGTCGTCGGCCTGCGGCTCCACAGCCTGTCCTTAACCCGGGGCCGTGATGATGCCTGCTGAGGCTGCCGCTCCCGCCGCCATGCAACGCCGCACCCTGTTCCAGCTCATCGGCCTGGCCGGTCTGGGCGGGGCCGCCGCCACGCGCAGCGCCAGCGCCAGCACCACTCCCCCCTTCCCGCTGCTGCCAGGCCCCATTCCCCTGGCCAGCGATGGACTCAGCGCCGCCGACCAACGCCGCCGCCTCCAGCGGCTGAGCATCGAAGACCGGCTGCAGGTGCCCGCTGGCTTTCGCGCTGACGTGCTGGTGGTCTGGGGGGATCCCCTGGCCGAGGGCCGCTTCGGCTACAACAACGACTACATCGCGTTCACCGACCTCGGCGGCGACCGCGGCCTGCTCAGCGTCAACTTCGAGTACGTGAGCCCCCGACCCTGGGCGGAAGGGTTTCAGGAGGCGGTGGGTGTGCAGATGCCCCTGGAGGCTGTTCGGGCTGCCCTCAGCCACCGGGGCGGTGCGGTGGATGCAGCCTCCCTGGCCAGCGACGACCCCCTGCGCCGGCAGATCGACCTGCTGGCGCGGGCCGCCATGGACGACCTGGGCATCGGTGTGCTGGAGCTGCGACGCCGCAGGGATGGCGGCTGGAGCCGGCAGCCGGGTGAGCTGGAGCGGCGCATCACCGGCCTCAGCGGCCTCGAGGATCCGGCCCGGCGGCTGAGGGTGAGCGGCCCGGCGGCGGTGGTGTTCCGCTCCAGCCAGCGGCTTGGCTACGACGATGGTCTGGGCGATGCCGTGGTGGGCACCTTCGCCAACTGCGCCGGCGGGCAGACCCCCTGGGGCACCGTGCTCTCGGCCGAGGAGAACTTTCAGAACCAGGTGGTGGAGCCCGTATTCGCCGATGGCAGTGCCGCGGATCCGGCACTGCAGCCCTTCCGCTTCGATGGCGATCGGCTCGGCGGCCTGGGCAACCCCTTCGGCCTGGCAGGCAACAAGTACGGCTGGATGGTGGAACTGGATCCCCGGCGGCCGGACCAGCCGGCGGTGAAGCACAGCTGGCTGGGCCGCTGCCGCCATGAGGCCGTGGCGGTGCGGGCACGCCCTGGAGAACCCCTGGTGGCCTATTCGGGCTGTGACCGCCATGGCGGCCACCTCTACCGCTTCGTGAGCCGTGAGCTGGTGGCTGACCCCCTGGACCCGGCCAATTCGCTTCTGTTCGAGCAGGGCCGGCTGGAGGTGGCGCGCTTCGAGCCCGGCGGCGGAGGCCGCTGGATTGCCCTCGCCCCCGACACCCCCGTGGACCCCCAGCTCCCCAGCCACTTCGAGGCCTTCGATCTGCAGCAGCCCACCCGGCTGCCCCATCCCGACAGGTCCCGGGCCGGTGGCGAGAACCTGGCCTCCGACGCGGCGGTGCTCGCCTACCGCAGCCGCTACCCCGCCCTCGGCAGCCTCTACCCGGGAAGCGGCGAGCAGCAGATGGGGGCGATCCTGATCGACGCTCACCTGGCTGCCAACGCCGTGGGAGCCACGGCTGCCGCCCGGCCCGAGGACACGGTGCTGGATCCCAGCACCGGTGATCTGCTGATTGCCTTCACTGCCGCCGGTGCCGACCTCGAGGGGCGCTCCGATCCCGCCATCTTCAGCGGTCCCTCCGGCGAGGCCCACTGGCCCCACGGCTGGGTGATGCGGCTCTCAGAGCGGGCTGCGCCAGCCGCCGAGCGGGCCGGAGGCCGCTTCAGCTGGCGGCTGGCGGCGGTGGGCGGCGCCCCCTGGCGGGGCGGACTGGGCTTTTCCAACCCAGACAATCTCAATGTCGATCGCCAGGGCAACGTGTGGATGGTGACGGATCGCTCCACCAGATCTGAGCGCCTGGACCTCTTCGGCAACAACAGCTGCTGGCTGCTGCCCAGCAGCGGCCCCAGCGCCGGCCAGGCCCTGCTGTTCGCCAGCGGACCGATGGAATGCGAATTCTGCGGCCCCTGTTTCGACAGCGGTGAAACAACCCTGTTTCTGGCGGTGCAGCACCCGGGCGAGAACCACGGCACCGGCACCGGCATGGTCGAAGTCCAGGCCCACGAGCTGGTGGACGGCAGGGGAGCAGCCTTCAGCCAACTGCGAACGGTTCCGCTTGGCTCGAACTGGCCATCGTGTGTGCCTGGGCGCCCCCCCCGGCCGGGGCTGGTGGCGATCCGGCGCGGCGGCGGTGGTCCTCTGCTGGGCTGAATTGCCGCCGCTGCCCGGCCCAGCTTGTTGCCCCTAGGTTGAGAGGGTGGCCCTGACTGACTCCCCTGCGTCGATCCAGAAGCGGGCGCTGCATCTGCTGGCCCAGTTCAGCAGGTTGGAAAAACTGGAGTTCCTCTCCGGCTCTACCCCCTTCTGGAAGGGCATGATCGACATCGCCACCCGCGATGCCTCGCATCGTCATCCTTGGCCCGCCGCCGGTTTAGTGCGCCTCGGCCTGCCCGGTCTGAGGTTTGTTGATGGCCCCAGGGGAGTGTGCCTCGAGGGGGGAGCCACCACCTTCCCGGTGCCGATCGCCCGCGGTGCCTGTTGGGATCCACAGCTGGAGGAGCGCATCGGCGAGGCCATTGCCCAGGAGGCGCGCTCCTTCGGTGCCAACTGGGTGGCTGCAGTGTGCGTGAATCTGATGCGCCATCCCGGCTGGGGCCGGGCCCAGGAGACCTACGGCGAGGACCCCGTGCATGTGGGGGCGCTGGGGGCGGCGATGACCCGTGGCCTGCAGCGCCACGCGCTCGCCTGCGTCAAGCACTTCGCCCTCAACTCGATCGACAGTTCGCGCTTTCTGGTGGATGTGCATGCCCGTGAGCGGGTGCTTCATGAGCTCTACCTGCCCCAGTTCCGCGACTGTGTGGAAGCCGGGGCGGCTTCGGTGATGAGCGCCTACAACCGCGTGAACGGCATCTGGTGCGGGGAGCATCCAGGGCTGCTCGATGGGATCCTCAAGCGGCGCTGGGGTTTCGAGGGCTTCGTGGTCAGCGATTTCATCTTCGGGGTGCGCGACGGCGTGGCCGCCCTGCTGGCGGGGCAGGACCTGGAGATGCCCTTCCCGATGGTGTTCGCCGGCGCCCTCGAGGAGGGCCTGGCCGATGGCCGATTACCGATGGACCGCGTGGACGACGCCGTGCTGCGGTTGCTGCGCGCGCAACTGGCCCTGCCGCCGGGGAACGATTCCGCCTGGCGGTGCGGCCGCGATGGGTCCGGTACCCAACAGTTCAGAGAGCACCGCCAGCTGGCGCGGGAGGCCGCCACCAAGGCGATCGTGCTGCTGCGCAACCAAGGGGATGCACTCCCATTCAGCGGCCTGCGCTCACTGGCTGTGGTGGGGCGGCTGGCGGCAGTGGCCAATCTGGGCGATCGTGGCTCCTCCGACACCCGCCCGTCCCCGGGCTCGGTGGTGACACCCCTTGCCGGCCTGCGCGCTGCCGCACCCAACCTGGAGATTCGTCAGGGCAGGGGCGACGATCCGGCCGCCGCCGCCGCTGCTGCTGCCGGCTGTGACGCGGCCGTGGTGGTGGCCGGGCTCGACTGGCGCCTGGAAGGGGAACACATCCATCCCGGGGACATCGCCCCCATCCTGCGCCAGGTCCCCCCGCCCAACTGGCTGCAGCACCGGGGGCGCGCGCTGGGCATGGGCCTTCGCCCCGATCGTCACCGGCTCCGCCAGCTCTGGAAGCCAGTGGCTGCGCTGATCGCCTGGATCACCAGCCATGCCGCGCCGCGTCCGGGGGGCAACTTCGCCTCAGGAGACCGGGTCGACCTGCGTCTGCCGGCTTGCCAGGTGGCGATGATCCGGGCGGTGGCGGCCGCCAATCCGCGCACGGTGGTGGTGCTGACGGGCGGCGGCGCCGTGCTGATGGAGGAATGGCGGCAGGCTGTGCCTGGGATCCTGCTGCTCTGGTACCCCGGTGAGCAGGGCGGCCATGCCCTTGCTGACGTGCTGCTGGGCCGGGTGTCGCCGTCGGGGCGGCTGGCCTTCAGCCTGCCCACCAGTGCTGCTCATCTGCCCCCGTTCCAGCCCCGGGCGCAGCAGGTCAACTACGACCTCTGGCACGGCTACCGGCGCCTGGGGCACGAGGGGCATCGGGCCGCCTATCCCTTCGGTTTCGGGCTCTCCTACAGCCGTTTCGAGCTGTCCGATGCCACCGTGACGCAGGACCCGGCAACTGCTGGCCATGCCCAGGCCGTGGAGCTGAGCGTGGCGGTGCGCAACCACGGGGCCATGGCTGCTGCGGAGGTTGTGCAGGTGTACCTGGAGGCCCCGGGCCTGCGGGTCGAGCGCCCGCCGCGCACGCTGGTGGGCTTCCAGCGTCTGGAGCTGGCTCCCGGAGCCTGCCAGTGCCTCAAGCTTGTGATTCCGCTGCGCCGGCTGGCCTTCTTCGATGAGAGCCGCGACGGCTTCATGCTTGAACTGGGCGATCATCGCCTGGTGGTGGCCAGGCATGCCGAGGATCCCGGCCTGGCGGTGACGCTGCCGTTCCAGGATCGCTGGCTAGGCCCCTGATCAGCCCCAGCTCTGCCTGCGGCTCAGGGCCAGCCGCAGCCGCAGGCGGTTGTAGCGCTGCAGCACCAGACAGGGCAGGTTGAACAGGGTGGCGAACAGCAGGTTGATCAGCACGCCTGCCGGCGGCAGCCACAGGGCTGTGGCCATCCAGGCGGGCCAGAGGGCCCAGTGCACCAGCTCGGCCCGCCTGGTCTCCAGCAACAGATGCTGCAGGGCTTGGGGATCCCGCCGCACCAGGCTGGCTTTGCTCACTCCACCGGGCAAACCCGAGCCCGCATCCGGAATCCAGGCTTTCCAGCCTCGGATCCGCAGACAGGTTTCATAGCGGTGCAACACCTGTTGCCGAGACGGTTTTGGCGGGCTGCCGAAGGCTGGATCTGGGGCTGGATTCGGCATCCTTTCCAGCAGCTGATAGGGCAGCTTGTTGGCGATTGCTCCCACCAGCAACGACCACACCAGCCACAGGGCGACGCATCCCATAACCCCCGCAAGCCAGCTCGGCTGGCAGGCCATCAGCGCGTGCTGAAGGTGCGACCCTTCCACCTCACCTGCCCCCGTTCCAGGTTGACAATCGCCTGCAGGAACACCCCCAGGAAGAAGACCACTGGGACAGGAAACACCAGGTTGATCCAGTGGAAACGACCCACCCGGCGGGTGATCACCAGCAGTTGCAGCGCGAAGGCTGCATAGATCAGAGCGTTCGGCAGCGGGCGGAGATCCCCCACCAGCGGCCAGCCCAACAAGGATGCCGGCAGACACCAGGCCGCCCAGAACAGACCCGAGAGCCACAGCAGCACCCCCAGCATCAAGGGCCAGCGCACCTCGCCGGCTGCGGCGGCGAAGTTCTTGTTGAAACCTGCCACCAGATCCGCCAATCCGCCCGGATACATGCGGTAAGCGATCAGGCCGTCGCCGATGAAGGCGCTCACGGGTAATCCCGCCGCCTCGTAGCAATGGCCCATGAACCAGTCCTCCACCACCTTGCTGGCCACCGCACCGTGACCGCCGCTGCGCAGGTAGTCGGCGCGGCTGGTAACCATGGCCGGGCCGAAGGCCACACCACAGCCTGGCCCTAGGGACACAGCCATCAGGCCCACCAGGTTGAAGAGCACCGAGAGCTGCTCGTAGGGCTTCTCGGTGCGGTGATAGGGCTGCACCGACACCAGGCCGCCCAGGCGTCGCCAGGTCGCCACCAGCCGGTGCAGAAAGTCCGCAGTGGGCTCGGTGTCGGCATCGAGAAACACCAGCAGCTCGCCGCGACTGGCCCCCACGCCGTGGTGCAGGGCCCAGGTCTTGCCGCACCAGCCATCAGGGAGCGGTGGGGGCTGGAGCACCTTCACATCCAGTCCGGGGGCGCCGGCGCGAGCGATGGTGGCAGTGGCGTCACTGGAGTGGTCGTCGATCACGATCACTTCCAGGGGGCGCAGGGTCTGCTGCGCCAAGGCCGCCAACAGAAGGGGCAGGCTGGAGGCCTCATCGCGGGCCGGGATCAGCACTGAAAAGGGCGGTTCCCGTCTGTTCGGCTCGGCGGGTGGTAACACCGGCATCGGTGCCGCCAGCAGCCAGCCCAGCAGCCAGCGCACCAGCAAGGAAAGATTGATCCACTCCATTCACGGCTGGCTGCATTTCTGGAGCCTCTCAACGCTATTCCCGCAGCAGTTCCCTGGCCAGCGGCCGGATCGCGGCAGGATCGCGCACCAACTGGGGATGGGTGAGCACAGGCAGCATCGTGCGAGCCCCCACCGGCAGCACCGCCCGCCAGCCTGGGAGGACCACCAGATCGAGGCCCGAATAGAAGCTGTGGCAGTCAATCAGGCCGAGGCTCTCGAGGTTGGCGTTCAGGCGTTGCAGCAGTGGGCTGCCCCACTTCAGGTCGGCGATGCCGGCCAGGAATCGTCCCGGCCAGGGCAGGGCGGTGAGGGTTCCCTGCTGGGGACTGCCCACGCTGAGGAAGCGCCGCGTGCGGCGGTCACCGCCGCACAGCTGGATCCAGCAGCGGGCGATCACCCCGCCCATGGAGAACCCCAGCAGATCGACGGGTTGCTCGCGACCAAAGGCCGCCTCGATGTGGCTACCCAGGAGCGTGGCCGCCTCCAGCACCGGGGTGGTCCCCAGTCGCAGGGGCAGGGCGGGAATCAGCAAGGGCTGGCGGCGCCCCCCCAGCTCCCGCTTGAGTCGGTCGAACACGGTGGGGGTATCGAGCAGCCCATGCACCAGAACCAGGGGTGGGCCGGAAGTGAAACCGGAAATCGGCACGGGCCGGCGGATTGCGCTGGGGCAACGCGTTCAGTTCTAAGGCAGTGGTGAGCAATGAACCCAAGCCCTCCTCGCGACAGCGCTTGGGGGCGCTGGCCGCGGAAGGCGCAACGAAGGCGGCCGTTGCGGCGATCAGATCGCCATTTGAGAGCACGTCACTGAGCGCTTTCTGGAGCACCTGCGGGCTGGGGCAGGCGGAACACCCTGATGTCCCGCGGCACTGGATCACGGGAGCCTGGAGACCAGCGAAGCCGCACCGACAGGGCTGGCCAACGTTGCTTTGGTTCCCTCAGCTGAGATGTCAGCTGAGGGTCGCTCACACTTCGTTACATGACGCGCCAGGCTGAGAGGGAGCGGTCTTCCCGCCCTGCACCCCTGCCCCTCCGCTGATGTCCACCTCCCTGCTTCTGGAAGCCTTCCTCGCCTTCTGTGCCGCTGCGATGGGTCTCTCCCTGCTGCGCCTCTCCCGCCCCAGCCGCGCCCTGCGCTGAACCGCAGCCACTCCCGAGGCCGCCTGCGTTGAGTGCCCGATTCTGCTGGCACAACTCTGGCCCCATGAGACGTGCGCTGCCGTACCGATTCCCCCCGCTGCCATGAACACCTTCCTTTCCCGGTATTTCCTGCGCCCCGGCTTTCTCGTCAATGCCGGACTTCTGATCCTGCGCGTGACCCTCGGAGCCATGATGATTCACCATGGCCAGGAGAAGTTGGCCAATCCGGAATTCTTTGCGGCCAATTATGTTGTGCCTCTTCATCTACCGTTCCCGTTGCTGATGGCGCATCTGGCGGGCTATGCAGAAATCCTTGGCTCCTGGTGCCTGATCCTGGGGATCTTCTCACCGCTGGGAGCCCTGGCCCTGGCCGGCACCATGTCGGTGGCGGCCTACCACCACATTCTCACCAGTGGTTTCAACATCTACGTGCTTGAGCTGGTGGTGCTGTATCTCGGCGGCAGTGCGGCCATCCTTCTGATCGGCCCTGGCAGCTTCTCCTTTGATGCCGGCATCGTCAGCGAGATGCTCCACCAAGAGCAGCTCCCGGCTGCGCCCCGTTCGGCCGTGAGGCAGGGTTCGGGCGCCCTGCGCCGGGACCCTGCCGCTCCCTTCAGCGCGGAGCAGGTTCGCGGCTGAGGGCCTCGGGTGCTGGAGTGCCGGCGCCGTCCGCCGGCTGGCGCTCCAGCAGTTGGTTGAGCTTGCGGTCCTGGCGTTCCAGGGCACCGAGCAATCCGGCCAGGGTGAAGCCCAGCGCCAGCAACCAGGCCAGTGAGGTGCAGGCCACGACCCGCCAGGTGGATCCACCATCACCGCGCTGCTCGGGGATCCTGGCCGCCCGGCCCGGTTCCAGATCCAGCACCAGCGCCAGCAGCGACTCAGGGTCGGCCGGCACCCCAGCCGGATGGGGCCGGCCTTCGGGGGTCGACCTCAGCAGTGCCTCACGGCAATGCTGGAGCCCGCCTCCGGCCCAGAACAGCGCCCAGGCCCGACGCTCCCGCTGCAGCACCACCCAGCGCTCAGGCCTGGCGTCGTTGCGCACGAGCTGACAGGCCTTGGCCAGGCACCAGGTGCGCCCCTGAGCAAGGGAGGCGTTCGCCTCCATCAGCAGCCGGCCCTGGGGATCGCGGATGAAGCCCCGAGCCAGGCGCAGGGCGAACACCTCCACGATCTGCACGGGCACGCCGCGCCGGTTGGGTCGCCACCCGGGCGCCATGAACAGAACCGCACCGCGGTGGCGGTGCATGCACTGCTCCACCTGCAGGTTGTCGGCCATGGCCCTGAGGATCGCCCGAGCACAGGAGGCTCCCATCCTGCACCGCTGCGGCCACAGCAGCATGCCGGGGGTGCGGCTTTGTGGTTCTCCGCCCTGCCGGGTCCGGTCTGCCGAACCTGGTGGTGAGGGCCGAAGTGCTCCGTTCGGTTCCCCGGTTCCGCCCCCAGTCCCCTGCTGGCGACAGTGAGCGCACAGGGCCCCCGGCCCTTGATCTCTCAAGTGTCTTTGCACCTGGAACCATGTTGACTCTGCGCACATCCCCCTTTGAGCTGTTCGATCGTCTCGAGCAGCAACTCAGCCAGCAGCTCCACGGCAGCGAACGCGTGCCCTCAGCCGAGGTGCATGAAACCCAGGAGGCCTATGAGGTTGTGCTGGAACTGCCCGGTGTGGACAAGGAGGCCATCAATGTGAGGGCCACCGACCGCACCCTGGTGATCAGCGCCGAGCGGCGCTGCCAGCGCCAGCGCCCCCTGGCCGGCGGCGAGGAGCCTGCCGCCGCCGCCGGCGAGCAACCGGAGGTCGGCGCAGCCGCTGCTGGACCCACGGCCCTGGATGGCCAGTTGCTGAGCGAGTTCCACTACGGAACCTGGAGCCGCAGCTTCCGCTTCCCCGCCGTGATCGACCGCGACAATCTCCAGGCGCGTTACCGCGATGGCCTGCTCACCGTCACGGCCCCCAAGGCCCAGAAGGTCACCACCGTGCGGGTGGCTGTGGAGGCCTGAAGGCGCCGGACGACACGCTGTGGTGCCATCCGTTGCCCGCCGTGGTGATCCCTGATCACCACCTCGAGCGCTGATTGGAGGAGCCTGAGGGGAGTGATCCCCCAGGCTCCATGCTTCGTATCCGTGGTGACCGCCGCAGCCTGCTGGCCGCGCTGGCGGTCGCGTGGGCTGAACGACAGCTGCAGCTGCCTCAGCAAACGTGCAGGCCCTCACAGGCGCTCGGAAGGACAGCCAGCCGTCGGTAGCATCCTGGCGTCTTCCCGCTCCCGCATTCGGCTGCGCCCATCATGATCGTGATCAAGGTGACCAATGCCTCCGATGTGGTGGCCAGCAAGATTGGCCGTTTCCTCGCTGATCTCACCCCCAGTGGTTTTGATCAGGGCAAGGTGGAGGAAGAACTGATGAAGCAATTGGCCGAGCAGATGAGCGCCCAGGGGTTGCAGGGGGAAGTGGCCTCGGTGCAGGGCCTTGATCTGCACAACAAGACCATCACTGTGGACGACAAGGTGCAGGTGCGCCGCTACCGCACGATCTGATGGCTGTCGGCTCAGGACGGCAGCACCAGCTGATCGGCTGCGGGATGACGGCGCCGGAAGGCGCGGTCGGCCGCAGCCCGGCGGCAGGTGATCAGGAACAGGGGCATCTCGATGCCGAAGGTGTTCTCGAACAGCTCGATCGGGCGCTGGACATCCCCCAGACCGCAGCTCACGATTGCCTTGCGCAGGCTCTGGCGGGGTTGATCAGTGATCGTGTGGAACAGGCGGTTGAGGCGGTGGTGGAGCAGCGCCTCGGCCGGGGTCATGCCCCGGGCCTGATCGAAACAGAAGTCGAGGCAGTCCTCACTGATGCCCAGGTAACCGGCCACCTGGGCGATGGTGATGGGTTCGCGGAAGTGACGGGCGTAGTAGCTGAGGGTGCGGCCCACCACCATCAGGCCTGACTGGCCAGCCTCCGGGCAACCTTCGGGTACCGCTCGCATCGCTTCTGCTCCTGCTGGTGCTGTCGCTTGGCCGACCTTGGGACCAGCCCTGTCTTAGTGACGGTGAGGGCCTGGCGTTCCATCGGCTGGGGATTCGGCACAATTCGCACCATCCCCAGCAGGCGCTGGCTGGGGGGCTCCGTCGTGGCTGCTCCTGTAGGCTGAAACCGATTCAGGATCACTCTTCAGCAGGTTTCTTTCCAGCGGCGCTTTCCCAGACCCGTACCGTGGGTCGGTTTCTCCTCCAGGCCAGCGACTTCCTCCAGGGCGTTCGACGAATCCATACCCGTTCTCATTTCCAGTTCATTTCATGACCATCTACGTGGGCAACCTCTCCTTTGACGCCGAGGTGGAGGACCTTCAGCATCTGTTCGGTGAATACGGATCGGTGCGCAAGTGCAGCCTGCCCCTTGATCGCGACACCGGTCGCAAACGCGGTTTCGCCTTTGTGGAGTTCGCCGAGGAATCCGACGAACAGAAAGCCATCGACGACCTCCAGGATGTGGAGTGGATGGGCCGCATGATCCGCGTTAACAAGGCCGAGCCCCGTGGCGGCGGCGGCGGTGGTGCTCGCAAGAGCTGGTGATTTGACCCGCTGGGCGAAGTCGTCGCCGTAGGTACCAGCTTGCTGGGCCATCGTCTTGCTGGGCCATCGTTAAGCCGCCCCTCCAGGGCGGCTTTTCCAGCAGCAAGGCTATCCTCCCTGACAGACCCTGCTACCGCTGGCAGGGCCTGTCTCCTTCAGTCCCGCAACGAGCTGCGCCATTATTGGCCCAGTGTTGAACTTTGCCCTTGCGGGCCAGTCCAGTCTTTCCTCGAGAGATCTCTCCTTGACCACCCAGCCTGCAGAGGCCTCCGCGGCTTCCCGCAGCAATTCCACTGGTGCGCGGGTCCCTTCAGGGTCGTTCAGTCTGGCACGCCAGCTGCGGCCGCTCCTTCCGCCGGAGGCGTTCCACACCGACCCGGCCCGACTGCTGCTTGTGCCGGTCAACCTGGCCATTCTCGTCCTGGGCTGGCAGATGGCCACCCTCCTCGACCGGCTGCCCTCAGCCATGCTGCTTCTCTGGCTGCCCTTGGCCGTGGTGATGGGTAACAGTGTCTTCGTGCTTGGTCTGCTGGCCCACGAACTGCTGCACGGCACCCTGCCTCGTCAGCGGTGGCTGCGTCGGCTGACGGGGCTGCTGGCCTTCAGCGTGTCGTGGATGACGCCGACTCTCTGGCAGGCGGTGCACAACCGCGAACACCATGGACACACGAACAGCCTCAATGACCCTGATCGGAGCTATCTCGAAAGTCAACCGAGCAGCTGGGGTAAACGCCTGTTCCACTGGATTGCGCCCTCCTGCGAAGTCCGTCCACTGCTGCTGGCAATGGGCATGACAAGTGCCTGGCCATTGCACCATTTTCGCACCACCTGCTCGGTGCTCTTCTTCAACAGAGTTGACACTCAATTCACCCCGGCCGCCTTTGCAGTAAGCCAAGCTGAGCGCCGGTCGATCGCCCTCGAGGTGGTGGTGATCATCGCTATCCATGCGCTGGTGATCAGCTGGATCGGCCTCAGGCCAGTTCCCCTGCTGCTGGGCTACTTCCTGCCACTGTGGATTGGCTACGCAATGTCGATGGTGTATATCTATACAAACCATATGCTTTCACCGCTCACAGAGGATAATGACCCTCTGGCAAGCTCCCTATCCCTGAGAGTGCCGGCTTGGATAGATCTCCTGCATTGTAACTTCTCGCACCATTCTGAGCATCATGTGTTTCCAGGGTTGAACAGTAACTACTATCCCCAGGTTCGAGAGCTTCTTTTGCAAAGCCACCGCGAAGAGTTCAACTTGATGGGTGCACGACAGGCCTGGCGACTGATGCTCGCCACGCCCCGCTTCTACCGCGATGCCAAGACATTGGTGAGCTCCGATGGCAGGGTGGAGGTGCCGGTGCCCTGCGCGGCGTCGGTCGCGCTGACAAGCTCCCTCCCCTGATCGGCCACGAGGGAGGCGTGGCTGAATGATCCCTGCGGTGATCACATGGGGTTCACGAGACATCAAGCCAGCGGCCATGGCGTTCACCAGAGCCCCTCGCAAACCTGCAGGTGACCAGCAGCGCAGGTGCGGCAGCCAGATGTGCAAAGCCCAGAGCAAGCCCACAGGGCTGACTTCAGCCCGGTGGACACCGGCAGTCCGATGGCCAGCTGGGCCAGGATGATGAACATTGAGCAAAGGCCATGCAGGGTTCTCTCCCACCGGTGGGTTCGGCGGGGCAGTTGCAGCCGAATCACCAATCCATCGATGACCGCTCTGGGTTGTGTCTTGCCCCGGTGCTGGTGTTTGACGGCGGCTGTCCGTTCTGCCGCCACTTCGCCGAGCTCAGCGAGCTGCGCAGCGGCATTCCGGGGCTGAGCATCCGCGATGGCCGGGCCGACCACGCGCTCAGAACGGAGCTGGCTCGGCGGGGCTGGAGCCTGGCCAACGGCGCCATGGTGCTGCTGGACGATCAGGTGCTCCATGGCGCCGAGGCGATCCAGTGGATCTGCGCCCGGATGGACCCCAGTGCGCCTTTGCTGCGGGTGCTGGCTCCCTTGCTGGCCACGCCGCAGCGTTCCCGGGGCGCCTATCCCCTGTTGCTGCTCGCGCGCCGGCTGGCCCTGGCTCTGAAGGGTCTGCCTGTGGAACCTGCCATGGCAGAGCCATGAACCGAGGCGGTGGTGTGGCCCTTGCGAGCCTCGCCACCGCCTTGGCAGTCGTGGGCAGGGCGCCTCAGCGCACGAACAGCATCTCCTGGTAGGAGGGAAGGGGCCAGCTGGCGTCGTCGATCAGCATCTCCAGCCCATCCACCGCCTCACGCAGAGCCGTCATCGCCGGCACGAGCACATCGGCGCAGAAGCGCAGATGGGCATCGGCGCCATGGGGGGGCTTCTCGATTCCCTCCTCGAGACTCAGACAGGCGCTCACCAGATGCTGGTTGAGGGTGGCCATCTTGGTGACCAGGGAGCGGTCGGTGGGCATGCCCAGGGCTTCCTGGTTCTTGAGCGAGAGCGAGAGCTTGTCGAGACAGTCCATCACAACCGGATAGACCTGAGTGCGGGCCATGCGCACGGCCAGCTTGGCCTCCACCTCGATCGCCAGGATGTACTGCTCGGCGTAGACCTCATAGCGGCTTTCCAGCTCCACGGGGCTGAGCACGCCGGTGCGCTCGAACAGGTCGCGGATCTCCGGACGCTTCAGCACCGGCAGGGCGTCGGCAGTGCTGGGCAGGTTCTCCAGACCACGCTGGCTGACGGCCATGTCGTGCCACTCACTGGAGTAGCCGTCACCGCCGAAGACCACGTTGCCGTGCTTCTCCATGATCCCCTTGAGCACGGCTGAAGCGGCGTCCTGCAGGCTGGCGCCAGCCGCCATGCTGGCTTCCATTTCGTCGCAGATGAACTGCAGCGAATCGGACAGGATCGTGTTCATGGCCACCAGCGGACCAGCCACCGACTGGTTCGAGCCCACCGCCCTGAACTCGAAGCGGTTGCCCGTGAAGGCGAAGGGGGAGGTGCGGTTCCGATCGCCGGGATCCTTGGGGAATTCCGGCAGGGTGTCGACACCGAGTTGCATCAGACCGCCATGGTCGGTGCTGCCGAGGTTGCCGTTCTTGATCATGGTGAACACCTCCTCCAGCTGGCTGCCGAGGTACACCGAGATGATTGCCGGGGGGGCTTCGTTGGCACCGAGGCGGTGATCGTTGCCGGCTGTGGCCACCACGGCACGCAGCAGAGGCCCGTAGAGATGGACACCACGGATCACGGCGCCGCAGAACAGCAGGAACTGCATGTTCTCCTCGGGACTGCTGCCGGGATCCAGCAGATTGCCCTGGGTGGAATTACCCACCGACCAGTTCACGTGCTTGCCGGACCCGTTGATGCCCTCGAAGGGCTTCTCATGCAGCAGGCAGTTCATGCCGTGCTTGCGGGCCGTGTTCTTGAGCAGCGTCATTGTCAGCTGCTGGTGGTCGGTGGCCACGTTGGCGGCCTCAAAGAAGGGGGCCAGTTCGAACTGACCGGGTGCCACTTCGTTGTGGCGGGTCTTGGCGGGGATGCCCAGCCGGTACATCTGGTGTTCCACGTCCTGCATGAAGACCTGTACCCGCTCGGGGATGGCTCCGAAGTAGTGGTCGTCGAACTGCTGCCCCTTGGGTGAGGGGCTGCCGAAGAGCGTGCGGCCCGTGAGCAGCAGATCGGGGCGCAGGCTCACGAAGGAGCTGTCCACCAGGAAATACTCCTGCTCAGCACCGCAACTGGAGTTCACCGGGGCCACATTCTCATTGCCCAGCAGCTTCAGCAGACGCTGGGCCTGCTTGTTCATCGCCGCGTTGGAGCGCAGCAGCGGCGTCTTCTTGTCGAGAGCTTCGCCCGTCCAGGACACGAAGACGGTGGGAATGCAGAGGGTGACACCGTTGGGTGTCGTCATCAGGAAGGCCGGGCTGGTGATGTCCCAGGCGGTGTAGCCCCGGGCCTCAAAGGTGGAACGGATGCCGCCGTTGGGGAACGAGGAGCCATCCGGCTCACCCTGCACCAGCACCTTGCCGGTGAATTCACAGATGGCGGAGCCATCGCTCTGGGTGGAGATGAACCCGTCGTGCTTCTCGGCGGTGAGGTTGGTGAGAGGGTAGAAGACGTGGGCGTAGTAGAGGGCACCGCGGTTGGTGGCCCAGTCCTTCATGGCCTGGGCCACCACATTGGCCACGGTGGTGTCGAGCTTGGTGCCCTCCACCATCGAGCGCTGGATCGACTTGAACACCTCCTTGGGGAGGGCGGACTTCATCTTGTCGAGGGTGAAGACATCGTTGGCCCAGAGGTCCTTGAGATCGGAGGCCGGATCCACACCCATGGGAGGGCGGGCGATGATCTCCCCAATCGCCTGGAGACGTGGCTGCGAGGGCATGAGTAGCGGTTGATGCTTGTTGGTGAGCCAACTCCCCGAAGCGGCCCTGCCGTTGCTGCCGTTGATACCGGATCGTGATCGGAACACCTCCGGCCGGCTCTGTGCGCCGGCCCGCCATGGGGGCGGAGAAAACCTGAAGCTGGGGATTTGGTAGTGGTTCAGGCAGCGCCCCGGCTGTGTGCTGGGCTCAAGGTGGTCGGCTGACCCGAATCACCGCGCAGCGCCATGGCCCTGGAGAATTCCACGCCCCAGCCGGGACCGATGCCCGGCTCCCTGTCCCTGACGGCTGCGCCGCTCTCCAGTCCCCTGGCGGAGGCGATCCGCCGCCACCTCTTCTACAGCCAGGCCAAGTCCCCCTCCCTGGCCACCCGCCACGACCATTACCGCGCCTTGGCCTTAGCCGTGCGTGACCGCCTGCTGCAGAAGTGGGTCGATACCGCCGAGACCTACACCCAGAGCCACGTGCGCACGGCCGTGTACCTCTCGGCCGAATACCTGCTCGGCCCGCACCTGGAGAACAACCTGGTGAATCTGGGCATGCGCGCGGAGGCCCAGGCGGCATGCACGGAGCTGGGCCTCGACCTCGAAGCGCTGCTGGTGGAGGAACCGGAACCCGGCCTGGGCAACGGCGGCCTCGGGCGCCTGGCGGCCTGCTTCCAGGAGTCGATGGCCACCCTCGAGCTGCCGGCGATCGGCTACGGCATCCGCTACGAGTTCGGCATCTTCCGCCAGCAGATCACCTCCCAGGGCCAGCAGGAGGGCACCGACCCCTGGCTCGCTCAGGGCAACCCCTGGGAGGTGATCCGTCCGGAATGGAGCTACCCGGTGGAGATCGGCGGACAGACCGTGATCGGCGTGGCCTACGACACACCGATCCTCGGCTTCGGGGTGAACACCGCCAACACCCTGCGGCTGTGGTCGGCCACCGCAGCTGACGCCTTCGACTTCGCCTCCTTCAACTCCGGTGACTACGCCCGGGCCGTGCTGCACAAGATGCAGTCGGAGACCCTCTCCAAGGTGCTGTACCCGAACGACGAATTCGATCAGGGCAAGCGCCTGCGCCTCTCCCAGCAGATCTTCTTCGTGAGCTGCTCCCTGCAGGACATGTTCCGCATCCTCAGGGGCCAGGGCCTGACGCCCGAGCAGTTTCCCACCAAGTTCGCCGTTCAGCTCAACGACACCCACCCCGCCATCGCCGTGGCGGAGCTGATGCGTCTTCTGCTCGATGGTCACCACCTCGACTGGGATACCGCCTGGAGCATCACCACGGCCAGTCTCAGCTACACCAACCACACGCTGCTGCCCGAGGCGCTGGAGGCCTGGGGGGTGGAGCTGTTCGAGCAGTTGCTGCCCCGCCAGCTGGAGATCATCTACGAAATCAACGCCCGCTTCCTGCGCATGGTGCGCATCCGCTATCCCGGCCAACCTGAGAAACTGGCCCGCCTCTCACTGATCGAGGAAGGCTCGGCGCGCAAGGTGCGCATGGCCCACCTGGCGGTGGTGGGCTGCCATCACACCAACGGCGTGGCCGAACTGCACAGCCGGCTGCTGCGCCAGCACGTGCTCTCGGATTTCGCCGAACTCTGGCCGGAGCGCTTCACCAACGTCACCAATGGCGTCACCCCGCGGCGCTGGATGGTCGTGGCCAACCCTGCCCTGGCCGCCCTCCTGGATGAGACGCTGGGAGAGCGGTGGCGCCATGACCTGCAGGCCCTCGAGGGCCTCGGCGCCAGGGCCGCAGACCCGGCCTTCCTGGAGCGCTGGCAGGCCGTGAAGGATCGCGGCAAGGCCCGGCTGATCCAGCACGTGCACGAACAGCTGGGCCTGCTGCTGGATCACACCTCCCTGTTCGACGTGCAGGTGAAGCGGATCCATGAATACAAGCGTCAGCATCTGGCGGCGCTGCTGATCGTGGAGCGCTATGTGCGGTTGCGCAACGGCGAGGATCTGCCGCCGCGCACCTTCCTGTTCGGGGGCAAGGCGGCGCCGGGCTATGCCATGGCCAAGCTGATCATCCGCCTGATCGTGGGGATCTCCGAGATCGTCAATATGGATCCGGCCATGGCCGGCCGCCTGCGGGTGGTGTTCCTGCCCAACTTCAGCGTCAAGCTGGGTCAGCTGGTGTACCCGGCCGTGGATCTTTCCGAGCAGATCTCCACTGCCGGCAAGGAGGCTTCGGGCACCGGCAACATGAAGATGGCCCTCAACGGCGCCGTCACGATCGGCACCCTCGATGGCGCCAATGTGGAGATCCGCGAGCGCGTCGGAGCCGACAACTTCTTCCTCTTCGGTCACACCACCGAGCAGGTGGCTGAATTCGACCGGCTGGGCTACAGCCCGCAGCCATGGATCGAGCAGGATCCGCTGGTGGCTGAGGTGCTGGCCCTGATCGGTTCGGGCCAGTTCAGTGAGGGTGACCGGGGGCTCTTCCAGCCCCTGCTCGCCAGCCTCACCGGCCCCGACCCCTTCAAGGTGATGGCCGACCTGGGCGATTACCGCCGCGCCCAGCAGGAAGTGGATCAGGCCTGGCTGGACCGCCCGGGCTGGGCGCGCATGTCCCTGGCCAACACCGCCGCCTGCGGCTTCTTCTCCAGTGATCGCTCGATTCAGGAGTACGCCGAACGCATCTGGAACGTCCAGCCCGTCCGGGTACCCGGGGAGGTCTGATCAGAAGCCCGCGGCGTCGAGGGTCTGGCGCAGCAGCCGGGCGCTGTGCTCGAGGTCGCTGCGCTCCTGGCCCGAGAGGGCCAGTCGCAGCCGGGCCAGCGCACCGGTGTGGTTGACCACGGTGGGCAGGCTCAGGCACACATCCGGCAGACCGTCCTCTGCCCCCACCCGGGTGCTGACCGTGAGCACCTGTTCGCGGCTGCGCAGCACCGCCTCCACGATCTCGGCCGTGGCCAGGCCGATGGCCCAGGAGGTGCTGCCCTTGCGCCGGATGATCTCTCCGGCCGCCTGGCGCACCTCCCGGTTGAACAGCTCCCGCAGTTCGGGATCGTCAACGACCGGGGGGAGGCCGCTGTCGTCGAACAGCCCCAGCCCTCCCACGGCCACGCGGCTCCACACCGGCACCTCGCTGTCGCCATGCTCGCCGATCACCCAGGCCTGAACATCGTGGGGGTCGAGGCCCAGCCGGCGGCTGATCGCCATGCGGAACCGGGCTGAATCCAGCACGGTGCCCGAGCCGAGAACCCGGTGGTGGGGGAATCCGCTCAGCTCCGCGGCGATGTGGGTGAGCGGATCCACCGGATTGCTCACCACCAGAAGCACCGCCCGCGGGCAATGTGCCGCGATCGCGGGGATGATGCGGCGGAACAGCTCCGCGTTGGCCTCGATCAGTTCCAGTCGCGACTGGCCTGGCTGCTGGGCGACGCCGGCGGTGATCACCACCAGATCGGCGCCCTCGCCCTCTCGCTCGATGCGGCCCGCCCGCACGTCGGCGCGCGGCAGGAAGGGCATGCCGTGGCAGAGGTCCATCACCTCCCCCTCCAGGCGTTCGGTGGCCACGTCCACCAGCACCAGCTCCTCCAGGCAGCTGCGATGCAGCATCGACAGAGCGCAGGCCATGCCCACGGCACCGCAGCCCACGATCGCCACCTTGCGGTGGGAGAGGGTGGCGCCCCGCCGGGCAGGGCCCAGGGCGGTGAAGCGCTGGCGCAGCAGCCCCAGGCCTTCGCCCACAGGATCGTGGGGACCGGGGTAGCTGGCGATCGGCGCGAGGTCGGTCATGGCGAAGGGAGATGGCGGTGGCCCGCAGCCGTTCACGCTCTCACCCCTCTGCCCGGGAAGGCGCATCCCCGGACACAGGCTCCAGCCGGCAGTGCACGCCGAGGTGGTGCAGATCCTGGGCCAGCAGCTCGCTGATGTCCTGATCCAGCCGCGGGGTGAGGTGCTCACCCCCATCGAGCAGGGGGAGCATCTCACCGGGCTGGCGGCCCAGCCAGCGCGCCAGGCATTGCTGCAGCTCGAAACGGCGGTCGCTGTCCATCGGGCCGATCACCTGCAGCCGCAGGCACCAGGCCGGGGGACGGCTGCGGCCCAGCTCCACCCGCCGCAGGGCGGCCAGGTCGGCCAGCACGGTGAGCTGATCACCGGCTGCCACGATCGTCTCCGCGCGGGGCAGGGCCTGGGCGCTGGCACTGCGGGCACGGCGCAGGGCGATGCAGGTGATCCCGTAGCCGTTGTCCAGCCGGGCGACGCTGCGGCCGCAGAGGGTGTCGTCCGCGCCGATCCGGTAGCGCACCAGCAGCAGGGTCATGGCGCGGATCCGGCAGACCCCGAGCACCACTTCCCCGAAGGCCGTGGCCACGATCGCGTCGGCGGCCAGATCGGTTGTGGAGATCACGGTCATCCCGCCGAGCAGATCCCCCAGCTGGTCGGAGGCCCCCACGGAGGCGGCGAGCACGGCCAGCCGCGCCTGCGGCCAGTGCTGCTGCAGGGCCAGGGCGGTGTGCAGGTTTCCCAGCAGATCGGTGGCGAGCACCCCCACCGCCGCGGCGGGCTGGCCGGGCAGCAGCGCCAGGGCCTCCTCCAGCCGCAGGGGAGTAGCCCCGCCGCCCGATTCCCGCTCGGCCACCCGCAGCACGCTGCAGCGCTCGCGCTCCAGATCCCGCTGCACCCGATCCGCCAGGGCCCCGCCCTCCACCAGCAGCACCACGGGCCGGTCGCGCCGGGGCGGCCGCGGCCGGCGCACACCCAGGCGATCGCGCAGCAGCCACTCCAGGATCAGCGCCACCAGGGCGGAGGTGAGCATCGTGCCCACAAGGGCATAGAGGAGGCTGCCGCCGATCAGCCAGCCGCTGGCCTCGCCGATCGGGCGCTCGTCGGTGAGGACCACCGTCACCGCGTCCACGTACTCCCCCTTGAGCAGGGCCAAAGTCACGAACACCCCCTGCCGCCAGCCGTCGGAGCCGGCGAACAGGCGCAGCCCCGCCAGCAGCAGGGCCAGCAGGGTGGCGGCGAGGATCCACTGCAGGCGGGTGCGTCGCCGCAGCCAGCTCTGCAGCCTCCCTCTCCAGCGCCCCCCGTCGCCCCAGGGCCGCCGCCGCCCGCCAGACGGGACGGCCGGAACGCCGGCTTTCGCCCCCCGGTCCACCAGGGCCAGGGGCGTGACCAGCAGCGCCGCCTGCCCGGGGCTTCCCACCTGCAGCGCGCGCTGGTAGCGGCGGTCCTCCAGCCGGCCTTCGGTGAGTCCGTAGGCCTGCCCGTCCACCTGGAACAGGGCCTCCTGGCGGCTGGGCCGCAGCGCGGCGGTGATCGCCTCGGCCGTGAGCAGCACCGGATCCACCACGGTGATGCCGGGCAGCCTGTCCTCCAGCAGGGCGGCGAAGTCGGCCTGCTGACTGGAGGAACGCACCACGATCTGGGCCCCGGGGCTGAGCAGGCGCACCTGCAGGGCAGCCTCCAGATTCACCGTGCTCAGGGAGCTGAGCAGCAGCACGCTGCGGGCCTGCTCCGCCCCCGCCGCGCGCAGCACGTGGGGCAGGCGCATGTCGCCGAGCACCAGCTCGGGATCGAGCCGCCGCTCGAGCTCGGGATCGCGCCAGCTCGGCCGCTGCAGGTCCAGGCCGCGCAGGGGCACATCGAAGCTGATCAGGCGCTTCAGGCAGGCCTGGCCCATGGCGCCGAGGCCGCACACCAGCACCGGCGGCGTCGCCATCACAGGGGCCGTGGCAACGGGCTCAGGTTATGGCGCCGCGGCCGCCACCGCCGCGCCTCAGGCCGTCCAGGTCGCCTGGACTACATCCCACGGTGGCGGATGTTGATGTGGCCTTAACCCCTGCTGTCCAGGGTGGGGAGGCGCCATCCCCTGCGGCCATGACCAGCACCCCGCCCCGGGCCGAGCTCCCGATCCCGGCCCGTTACGGCGACCCCGAGCGCAACGGCCTGACGGCCGGGGATCTGTTCGACGGCATGACCGAGCACCTCTTCTACACCCTGGGGACCCGGGCGGAGGGTGCCAGCACGCACGACCTCTACCTGGCCCTGAGCCACGCGGTGCGCGACCGGCTGATGACCCGCCACCTGGCCACCAAGGATCAGCTGCGCGCGGGATCGGCGAAGGTGGTGGCCTATCTCTCGGCGGAGTTCCTGATCGGCCCCCAGCTGGGCAACAACCTGCTGATGCTGGGCATCCAGCCCCAGGCCGCCGAGGCCGTGCAGCGCTTCGGCGGACCCTCCCTGGCGGAGCTTCTGGCGGTGGAGGAGGAACCCGGGCTGGGCAACGGCGGACTCGGCCGTCTGGCCGCCTGCTATCTGGAATCCCTGGCGAGCCTGGAGATTCCCGCCAGCGGCTACGGCATCCGCTACGAGTTCGGGATCTTCGACCAGCTGATCAAGGGCGGCTGGCAGGTGGAGATCACCGACAAGTGGCTCAAGGGGGGCTGGCCCTGGGAGCTGGTGTATCCCGACCAGGCCGTGTCGGTGGGCTTCGGCGGCCATGTGGAGAGCTACCGCGATGAAGGCGGAGCCGAGCGCCGGCGCTGGCTGCCGGCCCACCGGGCCCTCGGCGTTCCCCACGATGTGCCGGTGCTGGGCTATCGGGTGAACAGCTGCGACCGCATCCGCCTGTGGCGCGCCGTGGCCGCCGAGTCCTTCGACGTGCATGCCTTCAACGAAGGCGATTTCCAGCGCGCCGTGCAGGAGAAGGTGGCCAGCGAAACCCTCTCCAAGGTGCTCTATCCCAACGACGGCACCGACCAGGGCAAGCGCCTGCGGCTGGAGCAGCAGCACTTCTTCGTGAGCTGCTCCCTGCAGGACATGCTGCGCAGCCTCGACCTGCGCGGCGCGCCGGTGCAGGCCTTCGCCGACCGTTGGGCGGTGCAGCTCAACGACACCCACCCGGCCATCGCCGTGGCCGAACTGATGCGCCTGCTGGTGGATGAGCGCCAGCTCAGCTGGGACGAGGCCTGGACGATCACCTCCGCCTCGATCGCCTACACCAACCACACCCTGCTGCCGGAGGCGCTGGAGCGCTGGGAGCTGGGCCTGTTCGGCTCCCTGCTGCCCAGACACCTGGAGATCATCTTCGAGATCAATGCCCGCTTCCTCCAGCAGGTGCGGCTGCAGGCCCCCGGGGACACCGGCCTGCTGCGCCGGCTCTCGATCATCCAGGAGGACGGACCCCGCTCGGTGCGGATGGCGCACCTGGCCACCGTGGCCGCCCATCACGTCAACGGGGTGGCGGCGCTGCACAGCCGGCTGGTGGTTCGGGACCTCCTGCCCGACTTCGCCGCCCTCTGGCCCGAGAAGTTCACCAACGTGACCAACGGCGTGACGCCCCGGCGCTGGCTGGCCCTGGCCAATCCCCCCCTGGCCGCCCTGCTGGATGACCATCTCGGCGATTCCTGGCCGCTGCAGGTGGAGCGGCTGCGGGATCTGGAACCGCTCGCCGCCGATCGCGGCTTCCAGCAGCGCTGGGCGGCCTGCAAGCTGGAGTGCAAGCGCCGGCTGGCCGACGTGATCGCCGAACAGTCGCAGGTGCTCGTGGATCCCACCTCCCTGTTCGACATCCAGGTGAAGCGGATCCACGAATACAAGCGCCAGCACCTCAATGCGCTGCAGGTGGTGCTGCAGTATCTGCGCATCAGGCACGGCGACAGCGAGGGCATGGTGCCGCGCACCGTGATCTTCGGCGGCAAGGCGGCGCCGGGCTACTGGATGGCCAAGCTGATCATCCGTTTCATCAACGGCATCGCCGAGACGGTCAACGCCGATCCCTGCTGCCGCGGACTGCTCAACGTGGCCTTCCTCGCCGACTACAACGTGAAGCTGGGCGAGCGCGTGTATCCGGCCGCCGATCTCTCCGAGCAGATCTCCACCGCCGGCCTCGAGGCCTCGGGCACGGGCAACATGAAGTTCGCCCTCAACGGCGCGCTCACCATCGGCACGCTCGATGGCGCCAACGTGGAGATCCGAGAGCAGGTGGGAGCGGAGAACTTCTTCCTGTTCGGCCACACCACCGAGCAGATCGCCGAGCTGCGCCGCAACTACCGCCCCTGGGAATGGGTGCAGCGGGTGCCGCTGCTGCGGGAGGCCCTGGAACTGATCGAGCGGGGTCACTTCAGCGACGGCGACAGCGAGCTGTTCCGGCCGCTGGTGCAGTCGATCGTGGGCAGCGACCCCTACTTCGTGCTGGCTGATCTCGGCGATTATCTGCGCAGCCAGGCCGAGGCCTCGCGGCTGTGGGCCGATCCGGCTGCCTGGCAGCGCGCCTCGATCCTCAACACGGCCCGCAGCGGCTTCTTCAGCTCCGACCGGGCCATCCGCGAGTACGCCGAGCGGGTGTGGCGCGTTCAGCCGCTGCCGGTGGCCCTGGCCCAGGGGGCCGACTGATGATGCCTGGGGCCACCTCCTCCCAGAGTCCGCCGCGCCCGCCGCAGGTCGTGCTGGTCCGCCATGGCGAGACCGCATGGAGCCTTTCCGGTCAGCACACGGGCCGCACCGACATCCCCCTCACGCCCCATGGCGAGGAGGTGGCCCGCTCGCTGGCGCCCGCCCTGGCGGACCGCGGCTTCGCGGCGGTGTTCTGCAGCCCCCTGCAGAGGGCGCGCCGCACCTGTGAGCTGGCCGGCCTCGCGGCCCGGGCCGCGATCGAAGCCGATCTGCGCGAGTGGGACTACGGCGCCTACGAGGGCCTCACCATGGCCCAGATCCGCGCCGAGGCGCCCGACTGGCTGGTGTTCCGGGATGGCTGCCCGGGCGGGGAATCGCCCCAGGCCATCGGCGCCCGGGTGGACCGGGTGATCGCGCGGCTGCGGGAGTTCGACGGCCCGGTGGCGCTGTTCGCCCATGGCCACGTGCTGCGGGTGCTGGGCGCCCGCTGGATCGGGCTGCCGCCGGCTGGCGGCGCCCACTTCCTGCTGGACACAGCCACGCTCACGGTTCTGTCGTGGTACCGGGGGGTGCCGGCGATCCAGAGCTGGAATGCCCAGCTGCCCGCAGGCTCCTGAGCCGTTCCGGATTCCGTCCTGGTTCCCCCCTCTCCCCCTGGCTCCATCCATGACCGATCCCTGGCAGCGCTACCAGCAGTGGCTGGTGCATCTCCCCGATCTCGACCTCTATCTCGATGCCAGTCGCATGCCTGTGGAGCAGGCAGACGTGATCCGCCTCGCCGCTCCCTTCGAGCATGCCTTCGAGGCCATGGCAAACCTCGAGGCGGGGGCCATCGCCAATCCCGATGAGAACCGCATGGTGGGGCACTACTGGCTGCGCGACCCGCAGCGCGCCCCCACCCCCGCCATCCGCCAGGCGATCAGCGCCGGCCTGCAGGCGATCGAACGCTTCGCCGCCGACATCCTCAGGGGTCGGATCAAGCCCCCCCATGCCCAGCGCTTCACCGATCTGCTGGCGATCGGCATCGGCGGCTCGGCTCTGGGGCCCCAGTTCGTGGCCTCGGCCCTCGCGGCCGATCATCCGCCCCTGGCGATCCATTTCATCGACAACACCGACCCGGCCGGCATCGACCGGGTGCTGGCCGGCCTGGAGGGACGCCTGAGCACCACCCTGGTGATCGACACGAGCAAGTCTGGCGGCACGCCCGAGCCTCGCAATGCCATGCTTGAGGTGCGCCAGGCTTTTCAGCGTGAGGGGCTCGCCTTTCCCCTCCAGGCCGTGGCGATCACCATGCCCGGCAGCCGCATGGACCAGCTGGCGCGGCAGGAGCAGTGGTTGGCCGAGTTCCCCATGCACGACTGGGTGGGAGGGCGAACCTCGGAGCTCTCCGCCGTGGGGCTGCTACCGGCAGCACTGCAGGGAGTCGACATCCGCGGCCTGCTCGAGGGGGCTCGGCGGATGGATGCCGCCACACGCGTGCGCGATGTGCGCCGCAATCCGGCCGCCCTGCTGGCTCTCTGCTGGCACTGCGCCGGCGAAGGTCGCGGCACCAGGGACATGGTGGTGCTGCCGTACAAGGACAGCCTGCTCCTGTTCGGCCGTTACCTGCAGCAGCTGGTGATGGAGTCGCTCGGCAAGGAGCGGGACCTCGACGGCCGGATTGTGCATCAGGGCCTGGCTGTGTACGGCAACAAGGGCTCCACCGATCAGCACGCCTACGTGCAGCAGCTGCGCGAGGGGATCCCCAACTTCTTCGCCACCTTCATCGAGGTGCTTGAAGACCGCTCGGGTGACTCGATCGAGGTCGAGCCAGGGGTGACGTCGGGGGATTTCCTTTCCGGCTTCCTCCTGGGCACCCGCCAGGCCCTGCATGAGAACGGCCGCGGCTCGATCACGATCACGATTCCCCGCGTCGACGGCCTGCGGGTGGGGGCCCTGATCGCCCTCTACGAGCGGGCGGTGGGCATCTACGCCTCCCTGGTCAACATCAACGCCTACCACCAGCCTGGGGTGGAGGCGGGCAAGTCGGCGGCGGCGCAGATCCTGGCCCTTCAGGCCCGAGTGCTGGAGGCCCTCAAGAGTGCTGAGTCGCCTCGCTCCGTGCAGGAGCTGGCCGCCGCTGCCGATGCCGCCGATCGGGTTGAGACTGTGTACCAGGTGCTGCGCCACCGAGCTGCCAACGACCCGGGGATCGAGCTCAGCGGCGATCCCGCCAGCCCCGATGCCCTGCGCTTCCGCCACCGCCAGCCTGCCCTGCGTTCATGACTCTCACCAGCTCCCCCGCCACCTTCCCGATCGACCTCGGTGCCTACCGGCCGGTGGCTCTCGATCTCAGCCAGCACGGCCTCAGCGACAGCCAGCGGGCCGACCTGCAGGCCAACGTCCAGCTCTGCCGCGACGCCATCGTGTTCTTCACCGCCACGGGGGCCGCCCGCGGCGTGGGCGGCCACACCGGTGGCCCCTACGACGTGGTGCCGGAGGTGATGCTCCTGGACGCCCTCTTCCGCGGCAACCCGGATCGCTTCCTGCCGATCTTTTTCGATGAGGCCGGCCACCGGGTGGCGATTCAGTACCTGATGGCGGTGCTGCAGGGGCATCTGCCGGCCGAGGCGCTGCTGCGCTATCGCGAGGCCCATGCGCGCCTGCCCGGCCATCCGGAGCTGGGCCTCACTCCCGGGGTGGCCTTCAGCTCAGGCCGCCTCGGCCACCTCTGGCCGTTCGTGAACGGCCTGGCCCTGGCCCACCCCGATCGCGTGCTGGTGTGCCTGGGCTCGGACGGCGCCCAGCAGGAGGGGGATGACGCCGAGGCGGCCCGATTCGCCGTGGCCCACAACCTCAACGTGAAGCTGCTGATCGACGACAACGACGTGACGATCGCCGGCCATCCCTCCGACTACATGCCCGGCTACGACCTGGAGCGCACCCTGGCCGGCCATGGCCTGGCCACCCTTCCCGGCGACGGGGAGGATCTCGATGATCTCCACCGGCGCCTGCGCCAGGCGATCCTCGGCGACGGCCCGGTGGCCCTGATCAACCGCCGTCCGATGGCGGTGGGGATCGCCGGCATCGAAGGTTCCACCCATGGCCACGATGTGATCCCCGTGGACAAGGCGCTGACCTATCTCGAAGCCCGGGGCCATCAGCAGGCGGCCGAGCACCTGCGCGGCATCATCAAACCCGCCAACCCAACCGGCCGCCGCGGCAGCGGCGATCGTCTGGAGGCCAACCGCAATGTGTTCGGTGACACCCTTGTGGAGATTCTTGCCGGGATCCCGGCCGACAGTCGCAGGCGGCAGGTGCTGTGTGTCGACAGTGATCTGGAGGGCTCCTGCGGCCTGGCCCAGATTCGCAAGGCCTTCCCGGAGATCTTCGTGCGCGGCGGCATCATGGAGCGGGCCAACTTCTCGGCGGCCGCCGGTTTCGGGATGGAGGGGGGCCGGCAGGGAATCTTCGCCACCTTCAGCGCCTTTCTGGAGATGTGCATCTCCGAGATCACCATGGCACGGCTCAACGGCGCCAGTGTGCTGGCCCACTTCTCCCATGCCGGCATCGACGACATGGCCGACAACACCTGCCATTTCGGCCTCAACAACCTCTTTGCCGACAACGGGCTGGAGGAAGGCAGCAGCACCCGCCTCTACTTCCCCGCCGACGCGGGTCAGATGAGGGCCTGCGTGCGCGCCGTGTTCAGCGACCCCGGGCTGCGATTCCTGTTCTCCACCCGCTCAAAGGTGCCCAACCTGCTCGATGAGCAGGGCCAGGAGCTTCACGGGGAGGGATATGTGTTCCAGCCGGGCAGGGACGAATGGGTGCGACGCGGTGGCGATGGTGTGATCGTGAGCTTCGGCGAGAGCCTCTACCGCGCTCTCGATGCCGTGGAACAGCTGCGGCAGGAGGGGCTGAACGTGGGTCTGGTGAACAAGGCCACGCTCAACGTGGCCGACGAAGCGATGCTGGCGGACCTGGGGCGGCAGCCGTTCGTGCTGGTGGTGGAGAGCTTCAACCGCCGCACCGGCCTGGGCAGCCGTTTCGGCACCTGGCTGCTGGAGCGTGGCTTCAGCCCGCGGTACGGCTATCTGGGCACGTGGCGCGAGGGCTGCGGCGGACTCTGGGAGCAGTTTCCCCACCAGGGCCTGGATGCCGCGGGGATCATCAGCCATGTGCGGGGGCTGCTGGCCTGAGAGCCATTGGCTTCTGTGCGTTAACCCTCACCCATGGGGCCATTAGGCCACTCTTAATCCAGGGTGGCCAGGATGCGGGAAGAAGCAGTCCGCCATCGCCATGACCACTACCCTGGACCCCAGCTGCGCCGCGGCTCCCACCCCCGCTTCCAGCGAGGAGCTGCAGTTGATCGATGCCTGGTGGCGGGCGGCCAACTACCTGGCCGTGGGCATGATCTACCTGCGCGACAACCCGTTGCTCAGCGAACCCCTGCGCCCCGAGCACATCAAGAGCCGGCTGCTGGGCCACTGGGGCTCCAGCCCCGGCCAGGCGTTCATCTGGGCCCACGCCAACCGGCTGATCCGGCAGCACGATCTGGACATGGTCTACCTGTCCGGTCCAGGCCACGGTGCTCCTGGGGTGCTGGCCCCCACCTACCTGGACGGCTCCTACAGCGAGATCTACCCCGACAAGTCGCAGGACGCCGAGGGCATGCGGCGGTTCATGAAGCAGTTCTCCTTCCCGGGACACATCGGCAGCCACTGCACCCCGGAAACCCCCGGTTCGATCCATGAGGGCGGTGAGCTCGGCTACGTGCTCTCCCACGCCTGCGGGGCGGTGTTCGACAACCCCGAGCTGATCGCCCTCGCCTGCGTGGGTGATGGCGAGGCCGAAACCGGCCCCCTGGCCACGAGCTGGCACATCAACAAGTTCCTCAACCCGATCAGCGACGGCGCCGTGCTGCCGGTGTTGCACCTCAACGGCTACAAGATCGCCAACCCCACCCTGCTGGCCCGCATCCCCCGCGCTGAGTTGGCCAGCCTGATGCGCGGCTATGGCTGGGAGCCTCTGTTCGTGGAGGGTCACGAGCCGATGGCCATGCACCAGGCCATGGCCGCGGCCATGGACCAGGCGGTGTCTCGCATCCAGGCCATACGCGCCGAGGCCCGCGCCAGCGGCGAAGCCGTGCGACCCGCCTGGCCGATGATCGTGCTCCGCTCCCCCAAGGGCTGGACCGGTCCCAAGGCGCTCGGCGACAAGAAGATCGAGAACTTCTGGCGCGCCCACCAGGTGCCACTGCCAGCCCCCCAGAGCGACCCGGCCCAGCTGCAGATGCTCGAGGAATGGATGCAGAGCTACCGACCCTCCGAGCTCTTCGATGGCGATGGCACCCTGATCCCGGAGCTCAAGGCCCTCTCCCCCCGGGGGACCCGGCGGATGGGTTCCAATCCCCATGCCAACGGTGGCCTGTTGCGCCACAAACTGCACCTGCCGGCGATCGAAGCCTATGCGGTGTCCCTCGATGGTCCGGGCCGCAGCGAAGCCGAAAACACCTATCCCCTGGGGGAGCTGCTGCGGGACGCGATCGGCGCCAATCCCCATTCCCTGCGGGTGTTCGGGCCGGATGAAACGGCTTCCAACCGTCTGCAGGCGATTTACGAGCGCAGCAAGAAGGTGTGGATGGAGGACCTCCTGCCCGAGGATCTCAACGGCAGTGAACTGGCGCGATCCGGCCGGGTGGTGGAGATGCTCTCGGAGCACACCCTGGTGGGAATGATGGAGGGCTACCTGCTCACTGGCCGCTATGGCTTCTTCCACACGTATGAGGCCTTTGCCCATGTGATCGCCTCAATGTTCAACCAGCACGCAAAGTGGCTGGAGAGCTGCATCCACCACGCTCCCTGGCGGGCCCCGATCGGCGCTTGGAACTGCCTGATCTCCTCCACCGTGTGGCGCCAGGATCACAACGGCTTCACCCACCAGGATCCCGGCTTCATCGATCTGGCCGGAAACAAGAGCGGTGAGGTGGTGAGGGTTTACATGCCCGCAGATGCCAACTGCCTGCTGGCGGTGGCTGAGGAGGCGTTGGTGGAGAGCAACGTCTGCAACATCATTGTGAGCGACAAGCAGAAGCACCTGCAGTACCTCAGCCTCCAGCAGGCCCGCGCCCATGTGGCCAAGGGCATCGGTCTCTGGAGCTGGGCCAGCAACGATGACTGCGGCAGAGAGCCGGACGAGCCCGATGTGGTGATGGCCTGCGCCGGAGACATCCCCACCAAGGAAACACTGGCGGCCGTTGAGATTCTCAGGCATGAGATTCCCAGCCTCAAGATCCGTGTTCTCAACGTAGTGAAGCTGTTCTCACTCACCAATCCCGAAGAACATCCTCATGGGTTGAGCGATCGCGACTTCGACAGCCTGTTCACCACTAACAAGCCAGTGATGTTCAACTTCCATGGCTATCCCTGGTTGATCCACCGACTCACGTACCGCCGCACAAATCATGCCAACATCCATGTGCGCGGTTACAAGGAAAAAGGCAACATCAATACCCCGCTTGAATTGGCGATGAACAACCAGATCGATCGTTTCAATCTGGTGATCGATGTGATCGACCGGGTGCCCAGCCTTGGCTCAAGGGCCGCCCACATCAAGGAGCGCATGAAGGAGGCCATCCACCACCACCGTGCCTATGCCCATGAGCACGGCATGGACGACCCCGCCGTCAGCCACTGGCGCTGGGGCCTTCAATCCTGATCCAGGGCCGAACCGATGGCGGCATAGCACTGCTCCAGCTGCGTGTCGCTGAGGCACAGAGGCGGCAGCAGGTACACCACGTTGCCCAGGGGCCGGATGTACACGCCGGCCTCCAGGCAGTGATGCTGGATCCGGCGTCCGATCGCGCTGAGGTATCCAGGTCGTGCCACGGCCACGTCGAAGGCCGCCACGGTGCCCAGGCAGCGGGGGCTGCGCACGAGCCGGTGGCGTGCCAGCTTCTCCAGCAGCGGGCGATGCCTGCCCTCGAAGCCCTCGTGACGGCCCGGCTGCTGCTCCAGGAGGTCGAGGCTGGCCAGGGCGGCGGCGCAGCCGAGTGGATTGGCGGTGAAGCTGTGGCCGTGGAAGAAGGTGGCCTGAGGGTCATCGCTGACGAATCCCTGGTACAGCCTTTCGCTGGCCAGAGTCACCCCCATGGGCAGAAAGCCGCCTGTGAGGCCCTTGGAGAGGGCCATCAGATCGGGCCGGATGCCGGCCTGCTGGCAGGCGAACAGGCTGCCGGTGCGGCCGAAGCCCGTCATCACCTCATCGGCGATCAGCAGGGCCCCGGCGGCCCGCACCCGCTCGGCCACCGCCCGCAGGAAGGCGGGCCGCACCATCGCCATGCCCGAGGCGCCCTGGATCAGCGGTTCCAGGATCACCGCCGCGGTGGGGGTTTCCAGGGCCGCCTCCAGCTCGGCCAGGGCGGCCTGTTCACGAACCTGGGGGTGGGGGTCGTGCCAGCTGGTGTGGGGCCAGCTCACGCGCGCCACGGCGAACAGCAGTGCCTCGTAGGGCTGGCTGAACAGGGAGCGGGCCCCCACCGCCATCGCCCCCACCGTGTCGCCGTGGTAGGCACCGCTGAAGGCGATCAGCTGCCCCCGCGGCTCGCCGCGGTTGCGCCACCACTGCCAGGCGATCTTGAGGGCCACCTCCACGGCGGTGGAGCCGTTGTCTGAGAAGAACAGCCGCTGCAGGCCGCTCAGACCGCTGAGGCGCTCGGCAAGCCGTTCGGCCGGGGCGTGGCTGAAGTTGGCGAAGATCACCTGCTCCAGCTCCAGTGCCTGGCGGGCGATCGCCGCGGCGATGCTTGGTTCGCCGTGGCCGTGCAGGGTCACCCACCAGCTGCTGATGGCGTCGATCAGCTGGCGGCCGTCTTCCAGGTGCAGCAGGGCGCCGCTGGCCTGCCGCACGCGCAGCGGCACCGGCGCCGTGCGCACCTGGGTGGTGGGATGCCAGAGATTCGGGTGCCAGCAGGCGGATGGCTGCCTAGGGGGATTCACCGGCGGGCCACGGCGGGAGAGGGCCAAGTCTGCAGGGCCTGGTGGCAGCGGGCCGCCTGCCTGAAGGCCGCCGGTGAACTTGTGTGAGGGTTGGCGGCTGGGTGGCCATCGCGGGCGGAGGGGATGGATACCGTCCGGCGAGATGCTGATCCTTCCCGTTTCATGGCCCTGCCTCTGCTGGACACCCGCCCCTTGGCGATCAATGCCCGCGTCGCCAACTTCCTGCCCGCCGGTGATGAGTCACCCCGCCAGGCTCCGGCGTGCCTGAGCGGCGACAGCACCGCCGCTGATGTGCTGATTGAGCAGGCCTACCGCCAGATCTTCTTCCATGCCTTCAGCGTGGATCGCGATCCAGTGCTGGAGATGCTTCTGCGCAGCGGCCAGCTCACCATGCGCGGCTTCATCCGCAGGTTGCTGCTCTCCGACAAGTTCCGTGACGACTTCTACCGCTGCAACAGCAACTACCGCGTTGTGGAGCAGATGGTGGGCCGGGTTCTGGGTCGCCCCGTCTATGGCGATCAGGAACGCATCCGCTGGTCGATCATCATTGCCGAGCGGGGTCTGCCGGCGTTCATTGATGCCCTGCTCGACTCCCCGGAATACCTCGAACATTTCGGGGAAGACCAGGTGCCCTACCAGCGCTCGCGGGTGCTGGCCGGCCGCGCCGTCGGCGAGCGCCCTTTCAACCAGCAGGCTCCCCGCTACGACGCCTACTGGCGCGATGTGATGGCCCGCCGGGCCCCGGCGGGCGGGTCCCCCTGGTCCCTGGGAACCCCGCGGCCGGCCTGGCTGGCCGACCAGCCCACCCCCCGGGTGCGTCAGATCTGGCAGGGGATCGTGGCCACCGGCGGCTTTATCGTCACCGGCATCCTGCTCTGGACCGCCGCCGCCATGCTCAGCACCGGCGCCCAGGGCTGAACCCGCTCTCTTAGCGGGTTCACTCGCCTTGCCCGTGACTGGTAGTCATCAGGCCGGGTGCCCTGCTCTCCTGCTCCTACCAGCGTTCTTCAATCTGAGGAAAAATGGCACGTAAGAGACTGACATGCGCGGCTGAACTTAGTCCAGTCTCCTGATTGTCCGGGGTTAATCCCTCCTGTCGGAGACTCTGGATGATGGCGTCTAGCTCTGCAGCATGGCTTGCGCTGGGGTTCTTGTTCGCGTATACGTAAACAGCATCGCGAAGATGTCCAGTGGCATGGATCTTCACCGTCTTTTTGCGTGACTTTGCCAGAACCAACCGACGAAATCCACAATCGGCAAGGAGCTCCAGGGTCCATCTCGGGCCATGGGTGTTCAGCACATAGTCGTCGATTGAATCTCTAAGGAATTGAGATTCGATCAGACGCAGCCAGGCCTTCGCTTCACGGTCTCTCGCCTGGATCTGACGTTCTCTTTTCCCGCATGCCCTGAGATTGGATGGCAAGCATAGCGCGGTAATTCGGGGTATGAATTTGACTCTCACCCTCTGGTCCGCCATGAACGTACGCCACATCCCCCAGTAACTGCGAAGCCCGCTTCTCGCTCTCGTCGGCCAGCCGCTTGGCAGCGCGAGGTAGCTTTTCAGGGTATGGCCACTGGCTGAGAATCCGGCTACAAACAGTTTCTTGGCATCGAAGTTGCTGGATCGGCGAAAACCACGGTTCTCCAGGCTTGGCCCATTTTGTCTCTGCGAACTGAAAAAACCGCCTGGCGCTGCGCGAAAGCGTCGTGAGTAGGCAAAGTCATGGCTGCTGAGCGCTGCGGCCATGTGGGTGAGATGGTTTGGAAACCAGATATCGTCGTCTCCTAGATAACAGATGAATTGACCTTTTGCTTGGCGAATTGCTTGGTCACGGTAGATTTCACCATGGCCTGGACCCTTGGGATGTTCCTGAACAATAAATCTGGAATCATCGCGCGCCCACTGGCGGGCACTATCAACCCCCTCCCGGAGTGCGCCGTCGCAGACGATGAAGACTTCAAAGTCCTGGCGCGTCTGGCGAAGCAAGGACGTGATGGCATTCTCGATCAGGCGCCCGTTGTTGTGGGTAGGGAGAATGATGCTGAATGTGGGGGGCTTCATCGTATCCATTGGGATCGACCCTGTTCACAATCGACTGGCCGGGCGATGGCCGCGCCTCGTGCGCGACCGGCTTTGCTGCAGCGCCCTCAGCCCTGCAGGGAGGGGAAGCTGGCGCGCATGCGTTCCCCCAGTTCGGCTGCCGCGCGGTTGCGCAGGCGGGCGGCGGCCTCGGCGTCCAGCACCGGGTAGGTGCTGTCGGAGCTGTGCTCGCCCCGCAGGGGTTTCCAGCTGGTCTTCTGGCGCTGCTTGAGCTCGTTGAGCGGGGCCTCGAAGTCGAAGGTCAGGCTGCGGCCCGCGCCGGCGGCCTCGCTGATCAGCTGCTCGCGCACCGTCAGCAGGTCCCGGGCCTTGATGGTGTCGGGCAGGCCCAGCACCGGCTGCAGCTCCTGGAGCAGCCGCAGTTCCTCCTCCAGCAGCACCGGCCAGGCCCCCTGCTCGGCCTCAGCCAGGCCCTGTTCCTGGGGGCTGGCCTGCATCGCTTCGAGGTGGAAGGCCAGCCAGCGGTAGTGGGATTTCTGCTCGAGGCTTTTCTTGCCTGAACCCTTGCCATCGGCGGCGCGCTTGGGCAGGGCCGCCTCGGCCTTGCGCAGAAAGGCCCGGTCCTCCGGTTCGAGATTGATGGCCCCCCAGCGGTGGCGGTACTCCCACAGCTCGGCGTAGCGGCGCACGTCATCCGCTGCCCAGCCCACGGCCTGCAGTTCATCGGCTCTGCTGATCTGGTCCTTGGCCACCACCGGTGCCTGTGCAGCTGGCAGGCAGCGTAGGGGTCAGCCCAGGGCCTGCCCGAGGGCCGCGGCGCCGAAGATCAGAAACAGCCCGCCGCTGAGGCGGTAGAGCAGCCGCTCGTTCACCCGCCGGCCGATCCAGCGGCCCGACCCCACCGCCAGCGCGGTGACCAGGGCATGGCCGGCGAGGGCCCCGGCCACCAGGCCCGGGAAGGTGAAGCTGGGGGAGGCCGCCAGCAGCAGCGTGGCGAACTGGGTGCGATCGCCCATCTCCGCCACGAACACCAGGCTGAAGGCCTCCCAGGTCACCGGCAAGGGGCGGCTGATCAGCCGCTGGCGCTCGGCCGCGTTCACGGCCTGTTCGGCCTGCTCGGCTTCATCCCGGGCGGCAGTGCTCGGCAGTGCGCGCGCCTCCAGCAGCAGCTTGATGCCGAACCCCGTGAACAGGGCCGCGGCCAGCCAGGGCAGCAGCGCTGCGGGCAGCAGTTCGCGCAGCCCGAAGCCCACCCCCAGGGACAGCAGCGTGACCGTGGCCAGGGCGGCGAAACTGCCCAGAAACACCCAGCGGCGCTGATGGCGTGCCGCCAGGATCAGCGCCATGAAAAAGGTCTTGTCGCCCAGCTCGGCCAGGGTGATGGCGCTGAAGCTGGAGCCGAAGGCCGTCAGGGCAGGGTCGCTCACGGGTGCTGCACCGATCCCTCAGCGCACCACCAGCACCGGGCAGCTGCCACCGAGCAGCACGCGCTGGGTTTCGCTGCCGATCAGCAGACCCTCCAGCCCCCGCCGCCCGTGCGAGCCCATCACGATCAGGTCGCAGCCGCTGGCACCGGCCTCCTCGAGAATCGCCCTGTGGGGAAGTGGATTCATCAGGGCCACCCGCTCGGCCTGCACGTTGGCCCTGGCGGCCACGGCCATGGCCTCGTCAAGGATGGACTCGGCCCGCTGGCCCGCGGCCTGCACGAGGGCCTCGATGGTGCTGGCCTCCACCAGCTCGCCCACCCCCACCAGGCTGATCGGGTAGTTGTTCTGCACGTGCAGGAAACGCACCCGAGCCGCCAGGGCGGCGGCCAGATCGACGGCCGCCTGCACCGCCCGGCCGGAGATCTCCGAGCCGTCGGTGGGCACGAGCAGGTGGTGGTAGGTCATCGCGGCACGATCGACACCTCCGGTTTAGTCCACCCGCTGACCGGGGCCCGCGCTTTCAGTGCAGCGGTTCACTGATCACCAGCACAGGCCCCTGCAGCCGGCGCAGCAGGCGGCTGGTGCGGTCGCTGGCGGGAATCGGCAGCCCCGCCACCAGCCGCCGCTGGGAGCGCAGGATCACCAGGTCGTGACTGCGGCTGGCGCCCACGATCACGCTCTCCACGCCCTGATGGCTCTGCAGCACCACCCGCAGCGGCACCGCCCCTGCCGCTGCTGAGCTCCCGCCTGAGGCGCGGGGGCGCGGCGGCCAGCCCTCGAGTTCCGCCCGCAGATCGTGCCGTTCCTGGCGGCTGAGGCGCGGGTCGTGCAGGTGCAGCAGGGTGATCGTGCCCCCCAGCGCCGTGGCCAGGCGATGGGCCAGCTGGAACTGCTCCATCGCTGCGGCGGTTAGATCCTTGATCGGCACCAGCAGGCTGCGCAGTTCGCTGGGGGCCTGGGGCAGGCGGGCCACCACCACCGGACAGGGCGCCTTGCGGCAGGTGGCGTCCACGAGATCGCCGAACAGCCAGCGGTCCAGGGGACTGGGAGCGGTGAGACCCATCAGCACCAGGTCGCTGGCCTGCTCCACCGCCACCAGAGCGATGCCTCCGGCCACATCGGGATCCACCCGCAGCAGGCCGCGGCAGGCCACCTGCCAGGGAGCGGCGATCGCCTCGGCGCGCTGCAGCAGGCCGCGGGCCGAGGCGATGGCGCTGGCCAGCGCAGGCAGGCTGTGCTCGCCCGTTTCCGTTTCCGCCTGCCGGGGGGAGACCACCGCCAGAGGCAGCACCTCCCCGGGTCTCTCAGCCTCCCCCCCCGTGAGCAGATGGGCCAGTTCCAGCAGCGGGGCCTCGGTGTCGGGATTGGACACCGGCACCAGCACCCGCAGGGCGCGGCGGGTCAGGGCCCGCGGCCCGTCCTCCAGGGCGCTCTGGCTGCTGGCCGTCGCCCGCCCCAGCCGGGGCATGGCCACAGCGGTGAGGTAGGGGCCCAGGGTGGCGGTGATCACCATCAGCGCCAGCACGCTGTTGAGCACCGTCTCATCCAGCAGGCCGGCCTTGAAGCCCACGAACGTGGCCGCCAGGGTGGCCGCCACCTGGGGGATCGAGAGCGAGAAGAGGGTGAGGATCTGGGCTCCGTTGTACCGGCAGAGCAGGCCTGTGCCCCAGGCCGCCAGGCCCTTGGAGGCCAGCAACCCGGCGATCAGCAGCAGGGCGAAGGGGGAGCCGATCAGGGTGCCGGCGAAGGCGGGCAGGTTGAGCAGCAGGCCCAGATCGATGAAGAAGATCGGGATGAACAGAGCTGCCCCCACGAAGATCACCTGCTCCTTCACCCGCCCGTCCGGCAGCACCCCGTTCACCGCCAGGCCCGCCAGGAAGGCTCCGATGATCTTCTCCACCCCCGCCAGCTCCGCCCCCATGGCGGCCAGGAACAGGGCCATCAGCACCACCACGAACAGCTGGCTGTCGTTGTTGACGTTGCGCTGCACCAGCGGCCTGCCCAGGCGCCGGATCAGCAGCAGCACCAGAGCCGCGAACACACCGACGCGCAGGGGCAGGGCCACCAGGGTCAGAGCCGAGTTCTGTCCCTGGTGCAGGCCCATGCACAGCGCCAGCAGCAGCAGCGCCGCCAGATCGGTGAAGATCGTGCCGCCGATGGCCACCACCACCGCCTCCTCGCGCACTTCGCCATAGCTGCGCACGATCGGGTAGCCGAGGGGGGTGTGGGAGGCCAGCACCGATCCCAGCAGCACGCTGCTGAGCAGGGCGTAGCCGAAGCCCAGCCCCAGCAACAGCCCCACCAGCAGCGGCAGGGCGAAGGTGAGCAGCCCGAAGCGCAGGGAGCGCGAGCGGATGCGGGCGAATTCGGCCAGGTCGATCTCCAGGCCGGCGATGAACAGCAGATACACCACGCCCACGTCGGAGAGCAGCTCCACCACCGGGCTCTCGGCGGTGATCCAGCCGAGCACGTGGGGGCCGATCAGCACTCCCGCCACCAGCAGGCCCACCAGATCGGGCAGCCGCAGCCGCTGGATCAGGGGGGGCACCAGCACGCTCAGCCCCAGCAGCAGAGCAAACACAGCCAGGGGGTTGGTGGCGAGGAAGGCGGACAAGCGCAGGGCCTGGCGGTGCCGGCCCAGCTTGGCTGCTGGGGCCCGCCGCGGCTGCTCAGCGCCAGCCGGTCCAGCCCGCCAGATGGGAGGCCGCCGTGGAGCGGGCCAGGGCCCTGGCCGACGGCAGGGCCGGCTCCAGGCGGGCAGAGCTGAAGGGGGGCAGGGGACGGCGCCGCAACCAGGCCCCCCAGCGGAATTCGTGAAAGGGAATCAGCGGCGCCGGCTGCACCACGCCCTCCCGCTTCAACTTCCACACCAGGCTGCGGTAGGGGTCGTCCTGGAGTCCCAGCAGATCCCCCGGCAGCACCTGGGGGTCAAGCGGCCCGAGCCCGCGGCCGTCATAGAGATAGAGCCAGCCGCGGCGCTGAAGCTCGGCCAGCACGGTGCCGTGGTCGTCCGTGTCGAGCTGCAGGGCGATGTAGCCGAAGGCGGTGGCCTTCGGCGCCAGCTCCAGCAGGGCGCGCAGGCGGTGATGGCGGTCCACCATCCAGTGGGCCCCATCGGCACTGCGCACCAGGGGCACGGGCTTGCTGCCCAGGTAGTGGCGCCGCTCGCCGCTGTTCTCGATGCGGAAGTCGGCCTGACGGCTGCGCACTTCAGCCAGCCCCACGCACAGCTGGGTGGGCTGCAGCCCGGCGATCGGCACCTCCAGCAGGGGCTCGCCGTCGGGGGGCGGCGGCAGCGGCTGGAATGGAGGAAGGCGTAGGCCCATCACCCCATCCTCGCCTGCCTGGGTGTCGCCACTGGCGGCGCGGCGACAGGGCTGGAGCGCTGCCGGCGCCAGCCCTGGCCGAGCAGGGCGGCAGGGCCGTGTACAAGCTCGCTCGAGACCAGGGGCCCCCTGTGGATCTGGGCGCTGCGGGTCATGACGCCAGGCAGCGGGAGATCCAGAGCAATCCGAAATTCTCGTAAAGGAATGATGCGATGTATTGACGGGCAGGTGCCTGGCTTTACACGGCGCGAGCTGGCACCTGTCTCGGTATCACTGAGACCCGGCGGACTCAAGGTTGATCAGGGTTGCTGATCGGTGCGTCGTTTCCCCATCGCGCCCCCCTTTTCCCCCGATCCATCCCGGTTTTTCCACAGCACCCCCACGCTCCTCGGCTCTGCTGCCGTGCTGGCTGGGGAAAGGTCCGAGCTGTCCTGCGCCGTCTTGACAGCCAGCCGCAGCGCCTTTGCTCGCCCACCCCCGTTCCGGCCTGTGGACGCCAGGCCCGTGATTGCAGGCAGTCTCAGCGATGGCAGCGGTGATCCCGCCGGCTGGGAACGGCTTTGACGCGCTCCCTGTCGCTGTGGCGTAGTGGGGGCCTTCGAGCAGCACAGCAGACGAATGCCCCAGGACCCTGCAGATGTGGCCATCAGCCTCGAGGCCGAAGTGCCGGAAGTGCTCTTCGATGGCATGCGCCAGTTCATCGAGCAGCATCCGCAGTGGGATCAATACCGGCTGATCACCTCGGCCCTGGCCGGATTTCTCTTCCAGCACGGTTGCAAGGACGCCTGCGTGCAGCAGCACTACCTCAACGGCCTGTTTCTGCGCTGACAGTGGAGCTGGGGGGAGCGGAGGAGCCCAAGAGCGCAAAAAAAAGCGGGGGATGTCTCCCCCGCCCGTGTTCTCCCTTGCCCGACCCGTTGAAAGGTCGCCTCGCCATTGTGCGCAGCAGCACCGGCGGGGGATGTGGCCACCGACACCGGAACGCTGCCGGCGTCAGGGAGCGCTGACGGCAGCGCTGGATTCGGGCCGGTGGCCATCACCCCGTCGCAGCCGCTCGATCGCCGCCGCGCAGGCCCGCCAGGTGATCGCCATCGACGTGAGCGTGGGGCTCTGCCAACCGGAACTGGGCCAGCAGGCCCCATCCACCACCAGCAGGTTGGGGGCCTGCCAGCACTGATTCCAGGCATTCACCACCCCGCCTGCCGCTGTGGCGGCCATGCGCGCTCCGCCCAACTCGTGGATGTAGTAGCCCGGCGGCGGCGCTCCGGCGCTCAGCGCATGGCTGGAGCGGATCCACGGCTCCAGCAGCGGCAGCACGAACAGCTCCTCGATCGGCCGGATCGTGCCCCCCGCCGCCGCCACCACCGCCGCCATGCGCCCCTGCATGTGCTGCACCATCGCCTGCTCGTTGCTGCCCCAGGCCATGGCGATGTGGGGGGTGGGCAGCCCCCAGGCGTCCAGGCACCGATGGTCCAGGCTCACGCGGTTCTCGGCGTCGGGCAGCACCTCGCCGTGGCCGATCAGAAAGCCGCTGGCCTCCCCGGGGCGGCGCTGCAGCACCCGCGGGGGATCGAACCGCTGCACCGCCGCCCAGATCCCGTAACCGCGCCGGAACCTCTCGGCGCCAGGATCCTCCAGGTTGACGCTGTTGGGGATGAAGCAACTGCCGGCACCGGAGAGCTCCGCCGCCGCTCCTGCCTGCGGGCCGGTGGGCAGGGAAAAGAAGCGGCTGGTGGAGACGTGGTCCATCAGATGGCGGCCCAGGCATCCCGAGGGATCGAGCAGGCCGCTCCTGCGCTCCGCCTCGCTGGAGTGCAACAGGATGCGCAGGCTTTCGATCGTGGAAGCGCAGAGCACCACCAGGGGCGCCTCCAGCAGCTCCTGCGCCCCGCTGCTGGCGTCCACGGCCACCAGACCGCGCACCCGCCGCTGGTCGCTGTGCAGCAGCACATGGCTCACCACGATGTCGCTGCGCAGCTCAGTGCGGCCCGTGGCCAGGGCCCGGGCCAGGGTGCTGCCGGGGCTGGCGGAGCGGGGCCACGCGGGGGTGCCGGGTCCTGCCTGCCGCCCCGCCCGGTGCAGGCGCACGCCGCGGGAGTGGATGAAGGGCAGTCCCAGCTGTGCGCGCACCGCCTGGCCCAGTTGCTGCTCGGCCGCGGTGAAGGGCAGAGCCGGCCCATAGCGGCCGTCGGGCAGCTGGGGCAGCCCGTCGGCGTGGCCGAGCACCCCCAGCAGCGGCTCCAGCCGGTCGTAGAAGGGGGCCAGATCGGCGTGGCTGATGGGCCATGCAGGGCTGCGACCATCGCGCTCACCGGCCTTGAACTCGTAGTCGCTCAGACGCAGGGTGATGCCACCCCAGGTGAGGCTGCGGCCGCCCACCTGGCGGCCCCGGGTCCACAGGAAGGGCCGATCGGCGGGGGTGCTGTAGGGGTTGCGGCGCTCATCGGTGAACAGGTTGGGGTTCTGCTTCCAGAAGCCCGGGTGGTGGCGCTGCCGGCACTGCTTGCCGCTGGCCAGGTTGACGACGCGGCGCAGGCTGTTGAGCGGCTCGCTGCCGAAGGCCCGGGAGGGCTGCAGCCGCGGGCCGGCCTCCAGCACCAGCACCCGCAGGCCCGCCTCCGCCAGCACCATCGCCGCCACCCCGCCGGTGGCGCCGGAGCCCACCACGATCACGTCCGCTGCTGGGGCCATGGCTGCCGGCGACTCAGCCGGCGAGGCTGGCATCCAGGCGGATCAGGCTGTGCAGCAGCACGTTCACCCCCTGCTCGCACTGCTGAGGGGAAGTGAACTCGGCGGCCGAGTGCGACACACCATCGCGGCTGGGCACGAAGATCATGCCCATGGCGGTGAGCCGGCCCAGCTCCTGGGCGTCGTGGCTGGCCCTGCTCGGCAGATGGGTGTAGCTGAGAGCGAGATCAGCGCAGGCCTCGCTGATCACGTCCTGCACCATGCCGTCGGCGGGACTGGGGTCCACCACGAACTGGGGTGTGATGGAGATGCGGGTGCGGCGGGCCACGGCGATCGTCTCGATGCGACGCTCCAGCTGGGCCTTCATGTGGTCGATCACAGCGTGGGAGAGATCGCGCATGTCGAGGGTGAACTCCACCCGCCCGGGAACGATGTTGGCGGCATTGGGCCACACCTGGAGCTTGCCGACCGTGGCCACCGGATCACCGGGGTAGTGCAGGGCCATGTCCTCGATCGCCAGGATGATCTGGGCGGCGGCGGTGAGGGCGTCGCGGCGCATCTCCATCGGCGTGGTGCCGGCGTGGTTGGCCTGGCCGCTGACGCTGATGGTGTAACGCTGCTGGCCCACCACCCCTTCCACCACCCCGATCTGCTTGCCCACCGCCTCGAGCACGCCCCCCTGTTCCACGTGCAGTTCCAGGAAGGCGGCGATGTCCTGGCGATCGCGGCGGGCACTGTGGCGCTGATCCCAGTCGCCGCCGATGCTGGCCAGCCCATCCTGGATCGACACTCCCAGCGACGTGCTGTAGCTGCCGGGGTCGTCGGCGGCATCACCCACCATGCTCTTGCAGCCCACCATGGTGCTCTCCTCGTCGGCGAAGGCGATCACTTCCAGGGGGTGCTGCAGGCGCAGGTTGTGCTGCGCCAGCACCCGCACCACCTCGATCCCCCCCAGAACCCCGAGCGCACCGTCGTAGAGGCCACCTTCCGGCACCGTGTCGATGTGGGAGCCGGTGGCGAGCACCGGAGCCCCGGGTCTGAGGCCCTCATAGCGGCCGATCAGGTTGCCCGCCGCGTCCACGCGCACGGCCATGCCCGCCTGTTCCATCCAGCCCCCCACCAGGGCGCGGGCGGCGCGGTCCTCGTTGCTGAAGGCCAGCCGGCGCACGGCGCCGGAGGGCAGCCGGCCGATCTGGCCCAGATCCTCGAGACTGCGGGCCAGGCGCACGCCGTCGGCGGCCAGGTCGGTGGATGGTGCGCTGAGGAGCTGGCTCATGGGCGTTGCTGGGACTGGTACCGGGGAAAGGGGGTGAAGGGCTTGGGGCGGTTCTCCACACCCTGTGCCAATGGTGTGCTCGGTGACAGATGGGAATCGCCCGGTGGACAATCATCGGTCTCATTCACTCTGACCGGCGGATCGGCCCGCTGCTCACACCGCGATGACCTTCTCGATCGTGGCCTGGGATGCGTCCACCGGCATGACCGGCGTGGCAGTGGCCACGAAGCATCTGGCGGTGGGTTCGCTGGTGCCCCATGCCCGGCCTGGAGTGGGGGCCGTGGCCACCCAGGCCAACACCAATCCCTACTTCGGTCCCTGGGCCCTTGACCGCCTTGAGCAGCTCGAGCGCCAGAGCGAACGGGAGCAGGGCGCCGAGGCGGTGCTGGAGTCGCTGCTGCGCGACGATCCCGGCCGCGACGGCAGACAGGTGATGCTGGTGGATGCCCGTGGCCGCAGCGCCGCCTGGACCGGTCCCGACTGCGCCGGCATCGCGGCCCACCGCTGCTACCCCGGCTTTGCGGTGGCCGGCAACTTCCTGGGCTCCGACCTCGTGCTGCTGGCCATGGCCGAGGCTTACATGGCCGCCGAACGCCAGGAGGCGAGCCTGGAGGAGCGCCTGCTGCTGGCGCTTGAGGCCGGCGAGGCCCACGGCGGCGATCACCGCGGGCGCCAGTCGGCCGCCCTGCTGGTGATGCATCAGGAGAGCTACCCCCACGCCGACTTCCGCGTGGACCACCATCCTGAGCCGCTGCTGGCCCTGCGCGAGATCCTGGCTGAGACCGGGCGCGACTACTACACCGGCTTCCGGGCCGGCCTGCCCACCACCCTGGGGCTGGCTCAGCCGGCTTCAGCTCATTCAGCAGGCGACATGCCGATCAGGGCGTAGGCGGGCGCCGCCTCCTCCTCCCGGTTCAGCCGCCAGCCCAGAGCATCGGCCTGCTGGCGTGCCTGGGCGGGAAGGTCGGCGGCGATGAACAGCTTGTGCATGATCTGCACGCAGATCAGGTGGTTGATCACCGCATCGAGCTGCACCCGCTGGGCGTCACTGGTGTCGGCATGATCATGGCGCTCGAACAGGGCCTGCACGCCGGCTGCGTCCAGCAGGCCGGCCTGCGCGATCGCCTCGGCGCTGAGGTGGCGGTCGGCCAGGGCCTGCATCGCCGCCCGCTTGCGGGCATCGGCATGGGCCGGAGGGGCCATGAAGGCGAATTTCTCGCGCCGGTAGAGCACCTCCGGCAACAGGCCGCGCATGGCCTCGCGCAGCACGTACTTCTCGGTCTTGCCCTTGATGCGCAGCTCCGGCGGCACCTGCACCGCCACCGCGGCCAGGTGGTGGTCGAGAAAGGCGGGGCGGGCCTCCATGGCATGGGCCATGTCCACCCGGTCGCCCCCCCAGGTGAGGATCTGGCCCTCGAGCATGGTCTTGATCCACACGTACTGGGCGCGATCAAGGGCATGGCGCCCTTCCAGTTGAGCCGGATCGAGGGTCGCGGCGATGGCGGCGCCGGGGTCGTAGCCCGCACAGGCCTGGCGGTGCTCCGGTGCCAGCAGGGCCGGCACCAGCGGCGCGCAGGCCAGCCAGGGTTGCAGGCAGCTGGGCGTGAAGCCCACCACCTGCTCCAGGGCGGCATCGTGCACCTGCTCCTCGGCCAGCATCGCCCCCTGCACCAGGGCGTTGGCCTGCTGCAACAGCTGCTCCCACTCCTGCCGGTCGGCATCCGGCAGCTCGCTGAGCCCGTGCAGGAACATGTCGCGGCGGAAGGCGGGATAGCCGCCGAACAGCTCGTCGGAGCCTTCCCCCGTCATCACCACCTTGTAGTGCGCGCGGTTCACCTCGCGGCTCATCAGGAACTTGGCCACCGCCAGCGTGTTGTAGATGCTGCGCTCGGTGTGCCAGATGGTGTCCTCAAGGTGGCCGTAGAGCTCATCGCCGGAGAGGCGCATCACGAGCTGCTGGGCGCCGGTGGCCTCGGCCATCTCCGTGGCGATCGGGGTCTCGTCGTAGCGGGCGTCATCAAAGCCGATCGTGAAGGCCCGCACCGGGTTCTGGCTCACCGCCGCCGCCAGCCCCAGGATCGAGCAGGAGTCGATGCCGCCGGAGAGGTAGCAGCCCACGGGCACGTCGGCCACCATGCGCACCTCCACCGCCTCCAGCAGGGCGGCGCGCACGGCCTCGATGTGGTCGGTCTCGCTGAGACCGCCCTCACGCTCCCCCTGGCGGGGAAAATCCACGTCCCAGTAGCTCTCGTCGCCGATCTCGAACCCGCCGTTGCGCCGCCGCACCGTGAGCACGTGGCCGGGCATCAGCTGGTGGACCCCCGCGAAGGCGGTGCTGCCGGGCACCACCGTCTGCATCAGCTGGTGGAACAGACCTTCAGAGCTGAAGCGGCGGGTCACCAGCGGGTGGGCGAACAGCACCTTGAGCTCGGAGCCGAACACCAGCCCCTCCTCGGTGAGGGTCCAGTACTGAGGTTTGACGCCGAAGCGGTCCCGCACCAGCATCAGGGCGTCGCTGCGGCGATCGAACAGGGCGAAGGCGAATTCGCCGCGCAGCAGCGGCAGGGTGGCCTCCAGTCCGCGCTGCTGATAGAGGCGCAGCAGGATCTCCGAATCGCTCTTGCTGGTGAAGCGCACCCCGCAGGCGCTGAGTTCGGCCCGGATGCGCTGGAAGTCGTAGAACTCGCCGTTGTGGGCCATCAGCAGCTCGCCGTCCTCCGAGACGAACGGCTGACGGGCGCGGTTGGCATCGAGATCGATGATCGACAGGCGGGCATGGCAGAAGCCCACTCCCTGGCCGCTGAGGCTGCGCACACCGAAACCATCAGGACCGCGGTGCACCTGGATCGCCGCCATGTTGACCAGCAACTGCTCGTCGATGGGCTGATCGCTCTGGCGCTGGAAGATTCCGCCGATGCCGCACATGGGCCTGGATTCGCGTGGGGTCTGCTGGATGGGGGAGGGCCGCTGGCTCGGCCGCTCAGATGATGTCCATCACCTGGTCCATGCGCTCCACCATGCAGGTGAGCAGGGCCATGCGGATGAACACCGCCCCCCGGGCCTGGGAGAAATACCAGTTGTGGGCGGTCTCATCGAGACAGGTGCCCAGTTCCGGTCCGCGGGCCAGGGGGTGCAGCACGATGGCGCCCTGCCGGTAGGGCAGGTCGGCGGTGAGCCGGAAGCTGCGGCCGTGCACTTCGTAGCTGTCGCCCACCCAGGCAATGGCGTTGATGTAGATCACATCCAGCTCAGCAACGGCCCCGTGCAGGTCGTCGCTGGTGCTCACCTTCAGCCCTGCGGCCTGCAGCTCCTCGAGCTGGCCGGGGTCGAAGTAGCCGTCGAGGGGATCGCTGCCGGGATCATGGAAGAGCACCAGTTCCTCCACCATGGCCGGGAACCGGGCGAGGATGCGCAGCAGCGAGCGCACCGTGCGCATGCGGCTGGGGATGCCCACCACGCCGATGCGGATCCGCTGCTCGGCTGGCAGCTCGCGTTCCACCAGCTGGGGCCGCCACTTGAAGATCGTGTAGAGATCGGCCATCGCCTGGGTGGGATGCTCGTCGATCCCGTTGCCGGCATTGATGATCGGGATCCGCAGCGACTGGGTCATCTCGTAGATGGCCTCGGCGTGGGTGTCACGCAGCACCACGCAGTCGCCGTAGTTGTTGAACATCTCGGCCACGTCGCGCAGCGTTTCCCCCTTGGCGATGCCGGTGGTGCTGCGGTCGGTGATCGTGATCGTGTCACCGCCCAGCCGGTGCCAGGCGCTGTCGAAGGAGAGCCGGGTGCGGGTGCTGGGCTCGTAGAAGGCGTTGATCAGGATCTTGCCCCGCAGGGGGCTGTTGTGGCGCATGTAGCGCTCGGGGTTGCTCTCGAACTTGGCCGCCAGACGGAACAGTTGCAGCAGCGTCACGGCGCTGTACTGGCTGGTGGAGAGCACGTGCTGCTCACTCAGCTCGCGCAGGGCATCGCTGTCTTCGCGGATGGCGCGCAGCAGGGCCTGGGGGTGGGCATTGCCGTAGACATCCGGCCCCAGGCGGGTGAAGCGGATGCTGGGCTGACAGGTCGGCGGGCTGGATGGCATGGGCAGGCGGTGGCCTCTGGTGCTGCTCACAGCGTCGACGCGGACGCCAGCACCATCTGTAGGTGGCGGCACCTCAGCTGCCGGCAAGAACTTGTTTTTGTTCATCTAGTTGCCTTCAGCCCTGGCGATATTCGGTAGCCAGTTACACCAAAACTCGGGACGGACACTCACCACACCTTGCCCTCACGCCACTCCTTGAGCCAGATCAGCACGATCACCAGGGTGGCCGTCGCCAGGCCGATGATGCTGCCCACCACGAGCAGGCGGAAGAGGCTGGCCGAGAGAAGCCACTGGGGGTTGGTGGCGGTGCTGAGCAGGGGCATGGCGATGGGGCCCGGGGGGATGGGATGAGAGCGGGCGAGCGGCGGCCTCAGCGGCCGGCCAGCAGGCGCCAGTCGAAGCGCTCGGGGTTCCAGTGGCTGCCCAGCCCCATCACCACCGCCGACACCGCCGCCGACACCAGGGCGGCGCAGTAGGGCGCCACCAGCACGTAGGCGAGCAGCCCGGTGATCGAGCCCAGCACCATGGCGGCGGTCGCCGCCTGGCGGTTGGCCTGGGGCCAGTAGAGCCCCATGGCGATCGGCCAGATGGTGGAGGCCACCAGGGCGCCGGTGAACAGCAGCAACTGGTACATCGAGGTGACGTACTGCCAGGAGAGCAGCATCGTCAGCAGCCCGAGGCCCACCACCACCAGCCGGGCCGACTGGCGGATCTGCTGGTCGCTGGCGCCGCTCAGCAGCCAGTGGGCCACCACGTCTTCGGCGATCAGGTCGGCGCTGGCGGCCAGCAGGGAGTCGAGGGTGGAGGTGAGCGAGGCGAAGATGATGATGAACACCACCACGGCGCCGCCGCTGCCCAGCAGCTGGGCGGTGATCAGCGGAAACACCATGTTCACCTGGGGCACATCGAGGTTCTGGGCCAGGGCCATCAGGGCGATGGCACCGGTGACGATGGGCACGGTGGTCCAGGCCAGGCCGCCGAGCACGAAGGAGCGGAACACCACCGAGGGCCGGCTGGCGAACACCCTGCTCCACCAGATGTTGTTGTGGAACACCTCCCCCATGCTGAACAGGCCGGTGTTCCAGGCGAACAGCAGGCCGGCCGGCAGCAGCATGTTCAGCCGAGACGGGTTCTCGGTGGCCAGGGCTGCGTACACCTGCTCCACGCTGATGCGGCTGTAGCCGAGCACCGCCACCAGCACCAGCAGGGCCATGATCAGCAACGACTGGATGAAGTCGGTGCCCACCACTCCGCGCATGCCGCCGAAGAGGGTGTATGTCGTCGACACCCCGATCACGCAGACCATCCCCAGGCGGTAGTCGAACCCGGACAGGGCCTGCAGCAGCAGCCCGGCCCCCATCCCCTGGGTGATCAGGAAACCGAGCGTGTAGGCCAGGGTGATCAGCAGGAACACCGCCCAGCAGAGCCGGCCGTAGCGCAGCCGCACGAAGTCGCCGCTGGTGCGGCCTGTGGGCATCAGCCGCTTGATGCGGACCGCCAGCGGCGCGAACAGGAACAGCCCCAGCCCCGCCAGGGCATAGCCGAGCATGCCCCACAGCCCCAGGGTGTAACCCACCTCCGGGGCCGCCAGGGTGGTGTTGCCGGTGACCCAGCTGGCCATCAGGGTGGCGGTGCTCAGGGCCAGGCCGATGTTGCGGCCGGCCAGCAGGTAGTCGTCGGCATCGCCCTTGCCGCGCTTGCCCCACCACACCCCCAGGGCGATCCAGAGCACCGAGAAGGCCACCAGCAGTAACCAGGCGAGGCCGGCGTCGAGCAGCGGGGCGTCAGTCATGGCGGGGCGTGCCGATGGGGTCGTCGTAGGGATCACGGTCATGCCAGCGGGCATGGCCGCGGGCAATCATGATCACGGTGGCCAGGGTGACCACGGCGCCGATCGCGAAGATCAGCAGGGCCTGTTGCAGCTCGCTCATGCACGACCCCTAGCAGGGGGAAGGCGGCCGGGCGCTGTTCTGACGCGCCCCGAAAGAAAGCACTGCCCCGCCGGCGGTGGCTGGGCAGGCTTGATCGGCGACATGAAAAACCCCGGCAGCAGCACTGCCGGGGTGGAAGGAAAGTGGTGGCGGGGGCGAGATTTGAACTCGCGACCTTCGGGTTATGAGCCCGACGAGCTACCAGACTGCTCTACCCCGCGGGGATGGCAGTAACCATACCAGCGTGGTGTCCCCCGCTACCGATCGCTGGGCCGCTTGCGCCACCCGGCCGCGGTCAGTCGAAGCGCAGCTCGCCGAGCACCTCCAAGCGCAGATGGGGGGCCGGCTGGAGAAACCGCTGACGCAGGTCCTCGAGGGTGAGGGGCGTGAGCCAGTCCAGCTGCTCCAGCAGGTGCAGGGCCACCGCGTGCTTGGCCCGGGCGGAGCCGTCCTCCACCTTGATCGCCACCCCCATCCCTTCGCCCACGCGGCTCAGGCACTGAATCCCCTCGGCGCCGCCCTTGCTCAGCACCTGGCCATGCCCGCGGCGCATCAGCTCGGTGTCGAAGCGGCCCTCGCCGGCCACCAGGTGGGGATGGGCCAGCATTGCCCGGCTGAGCCGTTCCAGCCCGGGCTGCTCCCCCGCTCCCAGGTGGGCGAAGAGCAGGGCCATCTGGGCCAGGCGCAGGCGCAGGGTGGGGACGCCGCAGTCATCGCGGGCGGTGAGCAGCTCGGCCGGGGGCAGGGCGAGACATTCGGCCACCCGCCGGAGCACCTCCTGCTGCAGGGGGTGCTCCGCCTGCATGTACCTCTCGGTGCTCCAGCCCAGGCGGCGGCAGGTGGCCAGGAAGGCCGCGTGCTTGCCGGAGCAGTTGTGCTCCAGCGGGCTGCTGCGGCCCTCGGGCACCGGACACTGCAGCTGGTCGGTTTCCAGCTCGGCGCTCCAGAGCAGCTTGAAGGCCTCGCGGGCATGCTCCGGAGTGCCGGCGTGGGAGGCGCAGGCGATCGCCAGCCCGCGCTCGCCCACCTGGCCCTGGTCGGCGCTGCCGCTGGCCACGAACACCGCCGCCTGGAAGGGTTTCAGGGCCGAGCGCATGAAGCTCAGGCCCTGGGGATCGCCGGCCCGCATCAGCACCCGGCCGCGGGCGTCGCTCACCGCCGCGTGCACCCGGTGGCGCGATTCGGTGATGCCCTCGCGCAGCAGACGCACCTCCAGGGGCGGGATGTCGCTGCGGGTGGCGGCACCGAAGCTGGAGGAGAGACTCATGGGCAAGGCCTGGGGCCGACGCTCACAGAGCCTGCCAGAGCCCGGCTGCGAGCAGCCCGCCGCTGCCCAGCAGCATCAGTGAGGCGGCGGCCGCGATCGCCTGGCGGAGCCTGGAGAGCACGGGCCGCACCTGGTGCCGCGCCACCAGCAGGTCCTGCTGGCGCCAGCCCAGCGGTTTTTCCCATACCTGGCCGTCGTACCAGCCGGATTCCTCGTATTCAACCCGCTCACTCATCAACCGCTGGTGGATGCTCCGCCAGCCCAGCCACTGCCGCACCAGCAGCAGGGTGGGCAGGCTGGTGGCGGCCAGGGCAGCAGCCAGCAGCACCTGCAGGGGGTGGTGACGCAGCACCCAGCTGCCGCTGCTCACCAGCAGCGTGAGGGGCAGGATCAGCAACCAGCTCAGGGCCAGGGGGCGCAGCAGACCGCCCAGGCTCTGGCAGGGCCAGGCGAAAAACCAGGAGTCACGCAGCTCGCGGTATTGCTGCAGGGGCCGCTGGGCCTCCGGCACCGGACAGGGGCCGGCGGGAGCGCCGGGGAAGTCTCCGGTGGCGCCGAGCGCATCGCCCATGATCAGCTGCTGGCGGCCTGGGCGGAACTCAGGTGGCGCATCTCCTGGCCGTGGCCCCAGAACGACTCCAGGTCGTAGTACTGACGCTCCCGGGGCTGGAGCACGTGCACGATGAGCTCACCGTAGTCGAGCAGCACCCAGCGGCCTTCCGCCTGGCCCTCGCGGCGCAGCGGCAGGCGGCCCGTGCGCTCCTCCAGGCAGTCCTCCACCGAGCGGGCGATCGCCCGCACCTGCACGTCGGAGAGACCGCTGCAGATCACGAACCAGTCGGTGAGGCTGCTCACCTCGTCCACCCGGATCAGGCGGATGTCCACGGCCTTGCGGTCGTCGCAGGCGTCGGCCGCCAGCCGGGCCAGTGCGGCGCTGGCGGGATCGGGTGCGCCGGCGGCTGGGTCGTCAGCCATAGACGTTCTCGCTGGTGACGGACTCCCGCGATCCCTGCTGCTGGGCCATCTCGGCCCGGGCACGGCTGGCGCTCTTGCGCAGGGCCTCGAGACGGTCGTCGTAGAAGGTGCGCTGCTTCTTCTTGCGGGTCTGTTCGGCCCGTTCCTTGAGGGCGCCGCCCAGGCTCTTGTAGGCGTTCGGCAGGGTGTAGCCGAAGCGGCAGGCCAGATCGATCGCCCGTTCGTCGGCGGCGATGGCGTCGGCCAGACGCTTCTCGGAATTGTTCTTGAGGTAGAGGCGGTAGCCGGCAAAGCCGGAGAGCCCCAGGGCCATCAGCAGCAGCAGGCCGTCCTGCACCCAGAGTTCGCCGATGGCGCCGCCCAGGCCGATGGCCAGGGCGGCCATCTCCCAGCCGTCACGGGGCACGGCGTCGTTCTGGACGCGGCCCACCTCATGCCAGAAGAGCAGGTTGCGGTGGTCGAGGGCCAGGGCGTCCCAGGTTTCCAGATCCACCTGGATCTCGATCTCATCACGACCGATCTCCTCGATCGTGATCAGAGGCGGATCGATCGAGGCTGCGGCTTCCACGAACACCCAGCTCTGCATTTCCGGCGGCAGCAGCCCCTTGAGGCGCTGGAGTTCGCTCATGGACGCGGTGGAGTCATGGTGACCCAGGTTAGCGACCTGGATCGGCGCTCCTGAGTGAATCGGCACCACTGCGCAGGGGCGAGCGTGCAAGGCTGGCCCGGTTTGGCCGGTTTCAGCCCATGCCCCGCCGCACGGACCTGGGTCGCATCCTGCTGCTGGGCTCAGGGCCGATCGTGATCGGCCAGGCCTGCGAGTTCGATTACTCCGGCACCCAGGCCTGCAAGGCGCTGCGGGCCGAGGGCTTCGAGGTGGTGCTGGTGAACAGCAACCCCGCGTCGATCATGACCGATCCGGACATGGCGGATCGCACCTACATCGAGCCGCTCACCCCCGAGGTGGTGCGGCGGGTGATCGAAATCGAGCGGCCCGATGCCCTGCTGCCCACCATGGGCGGCCAGACGGCCCTCAACCTGGCGGTGACCCTGGCCGAGAACGGCACCCTGGCGGAGTACGGGGTGGAACTGATCGGCGCCAACCTGGCGGCGATCCGGAAGGCCGAGGACCGGCAGATGTTCAAACAGGCGATGGAGCGCATCGGCGTGGCCGTGTGTCCCTCGGGGATCGCCAACACCATGGCCGAGGCCGAGACCGTGGGCGAGGCCATCGGCAGCTACCCGCGCATCATCCGGCCCGCCTTCACCCTGGGCGGCAGCGGCGGCGGCATCGCCTACAACCCCGAGGAGTTCGCGGCCTTCTGCAAGAGCGGCCTGGAGGCCAGCCCGGTGTCCCAGATCCTGGTGGAGCAGTCGCTGCTGGGCTGGAAGGAATTCGAGCTGGAGGTGATGCGCGACAGCGCTGACAACGTGGTGATCGTGTGCTCGATCGAGAACCTCGATCCGATGGGGGTGCACACGGGCGATTCGATCACCGTGGCCCCGGCCCAGACCCTCACCGACCGGGAATACCAGCGCCTGCGCGACCAGGCGATCGCCATCATCCGCGAGATCGGCGTCGAAACCGGCGGCAGCAACATCCAGTTCGCGATCAACCCCGCCAACGGCGACGTGATCGTGATCGAGATGAACCCACGCGTCAGCCGCTCCTCGGCGCTGGCCTCCAAGGCCACCGGCTTCCCGATCGCCAAGATCGCCGCCCGTCTGGCGGTGGGCTACACCCTCGACGAGATCGTCAACGACATCACCGGCGCCACGCCGGCCTGTTTCGAGCCCACGATCGACTACGTGGTCACGAAGATCCCCCGCTTCGCCTTCGAGAAGTTCCGCGGCAGCCCCGCCCTGCTCACCACCTCGATGAAGTCGGTGGGGGAGGCCATGGCCATCGGCCGCTGCTTCGAGGAGTCGTTCCAGAAAGCCCTGCGCTCCCTGGAAACAGGCCACGCCGGCTGGGGTTGCGACCGGCCCGATGGCGCCATCGCCCCCGAGAACCTGGAACGGGCCCTGCGCAGCGCCACCCCGGAGCGGATCTTCGCCCTGCGTGAGGCCATGGTGGCCGGGCGCTCCGATGGCGAGATCCATGCCCTCAGCGCCATCGACCCCTGGTTTCTGGCCAAGCTGCGCCGGATCCTCTCGGCCGAGCAGCGGCTGCTGCGCGGTCGGCAGCTGGCTGATCTGGATGCGCCCGCCTTGCTGGAGCTCAAGCAGCTGGGCTTCTCCGATCGCCAGATCGCCTGGGCCAGCGGCAGCGACGAGCTCAGCGTGCGCCGCCACCGCCAGGGGCTCGGGGTGCGGGCGGTGTTCAAGACCGTGGACACCTGTGCCGCCGAATTCGCCTCCCGCACGCCTTACCACTACGCCACCTACGAGCGGCCGCTGGAGCGCTTCAATGCAGGCGGTGTCCTGGAGCCGGTGCCGCCCGAAGACGAGGTGCAGCTCGAGAGCCGGCGCAAGGTGATGATCCTTGGAGGGGGCCCCAACCGCATCGGCCAGGGCATCGAATTCGACTACTGCTGCTGCCACGCCTCCTTCTCGTTGCGCGAGGCCGGCTTCGCCACGGTGATGGTGAACAGCAACCCCGAAACCGTGTCCACTGACTACGACACCAGCGACCGGCTGTACTTCGAGCCCCTCACCCTCGAGGACGTGCTCAACATCATCGAGGCCGAGCGGCCCGAGGGCGTGATCGTGCAGTTCGGCGGCCAGACCCCCCTGAAGCTGGCGATTCCGCTGCTGCGCTGGCTGGACTCGCCCGAGGGCCGGGCCACCGGCACACGCATCTGGGGCACGTCCCCGGAATCGATCGACAGCGCCGAGGACCGCGAGCAGTTCGAGGCGATCCTGCGGCGGCTGCAGATCCGCCAGCCCCGCAATGGCCTGGCCCGCAGCGAGGCCGAAGCGCGGGCGGTGGCCGAGCGGGTGGGATACCCGGTGGTGGTGCGGCCCAGCTACGTGCTCGGCGGTCGGGCCATGGAGGTGGTGTACGGCGAGGCGGAACTCAACCGCTACATGGCCGAGGCGGTGAATGTGGAACCCGACCACCCGGTGCTGATCGATCAGTACCTGGAGAACGCCACCGAAGTGGATGTGGACGCCCTCAGCGATGCCAGCGGCGCTGTGGTGATCGGCGGCCTGATGGAGCACATCGAGCCGGCCGGCATCCATTCCGGCGACTCGGCCTGCTGCCTGCCCAGCGTCACCCTGGGCGCGGAGGCCCTGGCCACGATCCGCGGCTGGAGCCGCGACCTGGCCCTGGCCCTCGAGGTGCGCGGCCTGATCAACCTGCAGTTCGCCGTGCAACGGGGCGCCGAAGGCGAGGAGCGGGTGTTCATCATCGAGGCCAACCCGCGGGCCTCGCGCACGGTGCCGTTCGTGGCCAAGGCCACCGGCGTGCCGCTGGCCAAGCTGGCCAGCCTGGTGATGGCCGGCCGCAGCCTTGCCGAGCTGGGCCTCACCGCCGAACCCCGCCCGCCCTTGCAGACGGTGAAGGAGGCGGTGCTGCCGTTCAAGCGCTTCCCCGGCTCCGACACCCTGCTGGGACCGGAGATGCGCAGCACCGGGGAGGTGATGGGGATCGCCGCCGGCTTCGGCATGGCCTTCGCCAAGGCCGAGCTGGCCGCCAACGAGGCCCTGCCCGCCTCCGGCACCGTGTTCCTCTCCACCCATGACCGCGACAAACAGGCCCTGGTGCCGGTGGCCAGGCGACTGGCCGAACAGGGTTTCGCCCTGATCGCCACCGGCGGCACCGCCGCTGCGCTGCAGGCCGAGGGTCTGGCGGTGGAGTCGATCCTCAAGGTGCACGAGGGCCGGCCCAACGTGGAGGACGCGATCCGCTCGGGCCGCATCCAGCTGATCATCAACACACCCATCGGCCGGCAGGCCGCCCACGACGACCGCTACCTGCGCCGAGCCGCCCTCGATTACGCCGTGCCCACCGTCACCACCCTGGCCGGGGCCCGCGCCGCCCTGGAAGCCATCACGGCTCTGCAGACCAACGGCCAGTTGCCGGTGCATGCCCTGCAGGACATTCACCCCGGGGGGGCTGGTTAGGGTCTGAGTCCCCTGCCGCCCTTGCCTTGACCGCCAGCACCCCAGCCACCAGCAACCCAGCCGCCAGCACCCCAGCCGCTCCGCTGTCGCCGCCGCCTCTGGCTGCAGGCAGCGACTGCCGCGGGGCCTTCCGTGCCGCCTATGAGAACCGATACACCTGGGAGCCTGACTTCGCCGGCTACCGCGGTCGCTGTGTGTGGGAGCAGCCGGGCGGCGACGCCCAGCCCGCCCGCCGCGAGCAGGGCAGCTTCCAGGTGGGGGCCGACCTCAAGGCTCAGGTGGAAGGGATCGAGGATGCCGAGGTGCACAAGGCCCTCGCCTCCCAGCTCTGGGAAGTGGCGATCCACCGCGTGCGCCGCGGCTTCGAGCAGACCCACGGCGCCAACACCTTCACCGCCGGCGACACCGATGCGGTGGGCACCGAGGTGATCGTGGGGGGCAAGAACACCGGCGACCGCTATCGCATCGCCGACAACGTGGTGACGATGGTGCACCGCCACATCCACGGCACGGTGGTGACGATCTTCACCGAGAGTGTCACCCACACCGGCTCCGGCTATCTCAGTCACACCTACACCAGCCGCTACGCCGATCCCGCCAGCGGCGCCCCGCGGGGGGGCTTGAGCCGCTTCACCGACACCTTCGTGCCGCTGGGGGACGGAGGGCCCTGGGTGCTGAGCGAACGGCAGGTGACAACCGAGGCCTTCGGCGACAGCCCCGCGACCTCCCAGGTGTTCCGCTTCGAAGAGCTCCAGCCCCTGGCCTGAGCGGCGCCCACTGGCGGCAAGGCCGGCGCCATGACACCATCGGCGCCACTCACAGCAGCCTGCCTTGGAGTTCCTCGACCGGATCAATGGAGTGGTGTGGGGTCCGCTCACCCTCTGGCTGATCGGCCTCACCGGTCTCTATCTGATGGTGGGCCTGCGCTTCATGCCCCTGCGCAAGCTGGGCTATGGCCTGCGCCAGGCCTATGCCTCGATCGGTTCCAGCCAGGGTGAAGGCGATGTGACCGCCTTCGCCAGCCTGGCCACCGCCCTGGCGGCCACGATCGGCACCGGCAACGTCGCCGGGGTGGCCAGCGCCATCGCCGTGGGCGGCCCCGGTGCGGTGTTCTGGATGTGGGCGATCGCCTTTGTGGGACTGGCCACCAAGTACGCCGAGTCGCTGCTGGCGGTGCATTACCGCGAGGTGGATGCCCTCGGTGAGCATGTGGGCGGGCCGATGTACTTCATCCGCAACGGCCTGGGCCCGCGCTGGGCCTGGCTCGGCACCCTGTTCGCCATCTTCGGCACCCTGGCCGGTTTCGGCATCGGCAACGGCGTGCAGTCCAACCAGCTGGCCCTGGCCCTACGCACATCCCTGGATGTGCCCGAACTGCTCACCGGCCTGGTGATGGGGGCGATCACCTTCGCCGTGCTGATCGGCGGCATCGAGCGCATCGCCAAGGTATCGGAGGTGGTGGTGCCGGTGATGGCCGCCATCTACGTGGGCGGGGCGCTGATCATCCTGTTCAGCCACCTGGGCGAAATCCCCGCGGCCTTCGGGGTGATCTTCACCGATGCCTTCACCGGCCAGGCCGTTGCCGGCGGTGCAGTGGGTGTGGTGATCCGCCAGGGGATCGCCCGCGGCGTGTTCTCCAACGAGTCGGGCCTGGGCACAGCCCCCATCGCCCAGGCCGCCGCCAGGCCAGGCGATCCGGTGCTGCAGGGCAGTGTGGCCATGATCGGCACCTTCATCGACACGATCGTGATCTGCACGATGACGGCCCTGGTGATCGTGCTCAGTGGCCTCTATGGCAGCGGCGCCAGCGGCGTGGATCTCACCATCAGCGCCTTCGATGCCGAACTGCCCGGCTCGGGCTGGCTGGTGACCTTCGGCACGGTGACCTTCACCGCCACCACGATTCTGGGCTGGGGTTACTACAGCGAGCGCTGCCTGGAGTTTCTGGCCGGCACCAGGGCGATCCTGCCCTTCCGCCTGGTGTGGGTGGTGGTGGTTGTGGTGGGCGCCGTGGTCAGTGGCGGCATGATCTGGACCATCGCCGACATCCTCAACGGCCTGATGGCGATCCCCAACCTGGTGGGTCTGCTGCTGCTCTCGGGCACCGTGTTCAGGCTCACCCGCGCCTACCAGTTCAAGCGCTCAGGCAGAGCCTGATGCCGCCCCGGTCGGCGGGGCCAGGGCGGTTCAGGGCAGCGGGGCGATCTGCTGCAGCTTGTCGTTGAGCTGGCTCGCCATCGACTGGCGGCCCACCGCCAGCACCTTGAGCGTGTCTTCGTGCATGCGCAGCTGGGCGTCGGCCACCTGCATGCCCCGCACCAGCTCCTTGACGTCGTCAGGCAGGGAGTTGAGGTCGTAGCGCCGGCCCTCGAAGGTGAGCACGGGCGGCTGCTGGGCGTTGGCGTCCACAGGGGAGTTCACGGGGGCTCGCTCACGATACGGATCCACCCGGCGGCAGCTGGGGCAGGTGCAGAGCGGGCCGCTTGAACACGAACATCAGCAACGGACCCACCCGCGGCGCTTCCACCAGTTCCCAATTCTCCCGCCCGAGGGCATTGAGAAAGAACTGCAGCTGCTCGGCGGGATGGCGCGGGCGGGCGTTGGCGCCGCGGTACTGCTGGGGGAATTCGCGCTCCAGAAACTCCGGGCTGAGGGCGCCGCCGAGGCGGCGGCTGTCGGCCTGGGGCGAGGGCGGCTCCGGCGGCGTGCCGTTGTTGACATCGATGTGGATCACCCGGTATTCCCAGGCCATGGCTGTGGGGCACCCCTTCGGGATCAGGATTCGAGCTGGATGAACTGGCGTCGGCAGAGGTCGCGGTAACGGCCGCCGCTGGCCATCAGCTGATTGTGGCTGCCCTGCTCCACGATGCGCCCGCCGTCGAGCACCACGATCCGGTGGGCTTGCTGCACCGTGGCCAGGCGGTGGGCGATCACCAGCACCGTGCGGCCGGCCATGGCCTGGCTCAGGCCCTGCTGCACCGCCTCCTCGGCCTCGGCATCGAGCGCGCTGGTGGCCTCATCGAGCAGCAGCAGGGCCGGATCCCCCAGCACCGCCCGGGCGATCGCCAACCGCTGCAGCTGGCCGCCGGAGAAGTTGCGACCCCGTTCCTCCACGCGGCTGCCGTAGCCCTCGGGCAGGGCCTCGATGAAGCCGTCGGCATTGGCCAGCTGCGCCGCCCGCCGGATCTGCCCGGGGTTGGCGGGCCGGCCGAAGGCGATCGCCTCGGCCACCGTGCCCGAGAACACCAGGCTCTGCTGCGGCACCAGGGCCACGGCGCGACGCAGTTCGCCGGCGCGCAGGTCGGCCAGATCGCGGCCATCGAGCAGCACCCGGCCGCGCTGGGCCACGTTGAAGCGCAGCAGCAGCGAAAACAGGGTGCTCTTGCCCGCCCCCGACGGCCCCACCAGGGCCACCACCTGGCCCGGCTGCACCTGCAGTTCGAGCTGGTGCAGCACCGGCTGGGCGGGGCTGTAGCCGAACTGGATGCGCTCCAGCACCAGTTCGCCGCGCACGCAGCCCAGGGGGCTGGCGCCGGCGCGATCGGGGGGCTCCACCGGTTCCCGCTCGATCGCCCGCAGGCGCTGCAGGGAGGCCTGGCCCTGTTGCAGCTCGTTGAAGTTGGTGGTGAGGTGGGAGATGGGATCGATCAGCATCAGCAGCGCCGCCACGTAGCTGCTGAAGCCCTGGGCATCGAGCTGGCCGCTCTGGATGCGCCAGGCGCCGATCAGCAGCACCGTGAGGATGCCGGCGGCCTCCAGGAAGCCCACCACCGGATGCTGCAGGGCCAGCAGCCGCAGGGTGCGGTAACGGGCGCGGCGGTGCTCCTCCACCTCGGCGTCGAAGCGGCGCTGCAGCCAGGCCTCGGCGGCGTAGGCCCGCACCAGCGGCAGGCCGGCGATGGCCTCACCGAGCAGGCCGGCCAGCTCACTCACCTGGCGCTGGCTGCGTTCCGCCGCCGTCAGCACCCGGGCCCCGAAGCTGCTCACCAGCAGCGCCACCAGGGGCGCCAGCAGCAGGGTGGCCAGGGCCAGGGTCCAGTCGAGCCAGAGCATGTAGCCCAGTACTGCCAGCAGCTGCAGGGCGCTGGGGGTGGTGTCCTGGATCGTCTTGTAGATCACCTCCCCCACCCGGTCGGCGTCCTCGGTGAGGCGGTAGGTGAGATCGCCGGCCGAGAGCTTGTCGAGGGAGGCGAACTCGAGCCGCTGCAGGCGGGCGAACAGCTGCTGGCGCAGGGTTTTGCTGACGCTCAGCGCCGGTCCGGCCAGCAGCGTGTCCTGGCCGAACTGGGCCGCCTTCTGCACCAGGAACACCACCAGGGCCAGGCTCACCGCCCGCAGGGTGGCGTCCAGATCGCCGGCGCCGATGGCCGGGATCAGCCGGCCCGCCAGGGCCGCCAGCAGGGGCCAGCAGAGCACGTAGATCACGATGCACAGGCCACCGGCGGCGAGCCGGCGCCGGTGTGGCCGCATCAGGGGCCACAGCCTGCGCACGCCGTCCCGCAGGCTGCCGCGGGCAGCGGCCGGTGGAGGTGCGAGCATCGCGGCACGCTAAGGGCCGCCGGGTGCAGCTCCCTGTGAAGCTCGATCAGTTCCTCAAGTTCCACGGCCTGGTGGCCACCGGCGGCGAGGCCAAATTGCGCATCCAGCACGGTGATGTGCGTGTGAACGGGGTGATCGAGCGGCGCCGCGGTCGCCAGCTGGCCGCGGGCGACGCGGTGGCCCTGGACGGCCGCGAGCGGCTGTTCAACGGTGCTGGGGGCAGCGGGCAGGCGCCCCGTTAGCGTTTGAGCCTGGAGATCAGCAAGGCAATGGTGCGCAAGGCCGTCATCGCGGGCAACTGGAAGATGCACATGACCTGTGCCGAGACGCGGTCCTTCGCCGCAGCCTTCCGGCCCCTGATCGCCGAGCTCCCCGCTGATCGCGAGCTGGTGCTGGCACCCCCCTTCACCGCCATCCCAACCCTCAGCCGCCACCTGGCGGGCACGGGCGTGGCGATCGCCGCCCAGAACGTGCACTGGGACGAGCAGGGCGCCTACACCGGCATGATCTCGGCGGCGATGCTCGTGGAGCACGGCGTCAGCCACACGATCGTGGGCCACAGCGAGCCGCGCAAATACTTCTGTGAGAGCGACGAGCAGATCAACCTGCGGGCGCGCACGGCCCAGCGCCACGGACTGATCCCGATCCTGTGCGTGGGCGAGAGCCTGGACCAGCGGGAGGCCAGCGAAACCGAGCGGGTGATCCACCGCCAGATCGAGCAGGGCCTTGAGGACGTGGACCCCACCCGCTTGATCGTGGCCTACGAGCCGATCTGGGCGATCGGCACCGGCAAGACCTGCCCCGCCGAGGAAGCCAACCGTGTCTGCGGCCTGATCCGCGGCTGGGTGGGCGATCCGGAGGTGACCGTGCAGTACGGCGGTTCGGTGAGCCCGGCCACCATCGATGCCCTGATGGCCCAGAGCGACATCGACGGCGTGCTGGTGGGCGGTGCTTCGCTGCAGGCCGGGAGCTTCGCCCGCATCGCCAACTACCAGGTGCCGGCGCGGGTGTGAAGGGGCCGCTGCGGAGCGATCCCGGCTTCCGCTGGGGTCAGCGCCCGCTGGTGATGGGGGTGATCAACCTCACCCCCGATTCCTTCAGTGACGGCGGGCGGATCGCCGGCGCCGCCCAGGCGCTGCGGGCGGCGGAGCGGATGCTGGCCCAGGGGGCCGATGTGCTCGATCTGGGCGGCCAGAGCACCCGCCCCGGTGCAGCCGAGGTGGGGCCGGGGCGGGAGCTGGAACGGCTGCTGCCGGCCCTGGAGGCCATCCGGGCCGCCCAGCCGGCGATCACCCTCTCGGTGGACACGTTTCATGCCCAGGTGGCCGAGGCGGCCCTGGCCGCAGGCGCCGACTGGATCAACGATGTGCGCGGCGCCAACGCCACTCCGGGAGCGGTCGGCGGCAGTCTGCGGGATCCGGCGATGGCTGGGCTGGTGGCGGCGGCCGGCTGCCCCTGGGTGCTGATGCACAGCCGGGGGAACAGCCAGGCGATGGATGGACTGGCGGCCTACGGGGACGTGGTGGTGGAGGTGCGTCGGGAGCTGGAGGCGGCCACCGCCGCAGCTCTGGCAGCTGGCGTGGCGGCGGAGCAGATCCTGTGGGATCCGGGTCTGGGCTTCGCCAAGGGCAGCGAGCACAACCTGGAGCTCCTGCGGCGCCTGGAGCAGCTGGGCAACCAGGATTCCGGACGTGCTGCCGTGCCCTGTGCCCTGCTGGTGGGCCCCTCGCGCAAGCGCTTCCTGGGGGCGGTGCTGGCGGAGCCGCGGCCGCGGGCGCGGCTGTGGGGCACTGCTGCGGTGTGTGCTCTGGCGGTGGACCGCGGCGCGGCGGTGCTGCGGGTGCACGACGTGGGCCCGATCGCCCAGGTGGTGCGGATGGCGGCGGCGCTCAGCCGCGGTGCTTGTTGAAGCGCAAGCGGCCGGAGACCTGCCCTTCCGGGTCCACCCCCTCGAAGGTGGGCGGCAGCCACACGCGCACCACCAGCAGCAGGGCGGCGGTGGCCAGGAAGAGGCACACGGCCAGAACCTGGCGCCAATCGGTTTCGAGCACGCCGCTCACGATCACCTCCCGCAGCACCGACACGATCGCCACCTCCACCGACACCCCGATCGAAACCCGCTGTTCCTGCAGGTAGATGATCATCAGGCGGAACAGTTCCACCAGGATCAGGATGAAGAGGATGTCTGATGTGATGGCATGAAACTGGGGCTTGGTGGTGAGCAGTGACGCGAAGATCGAGCGGATCTGCAGCACCATCACGCAGAACAGGCCCAGGCAGAGCGACACGGCGATGAGGTCCTGAACCGCCTCCAGGGACTGCACAATCTGCACGCGCCGGAACTGCTGATACCAGGCCACGGGCTTTTCCCCGGGAGCTGAGGGCGAGCGCTGGGAGGGGGCCTGGGGGGCTGGGTCGCGGATGCTGGCTGTGCTTGGAGGGCTTTCGCTGCCCTGAAGGGATGAAACGCTCATGGGACCGATGGCAGTGGGGCAACCGTACGGAAGCTCAGCTTATCGGTCAAGAGCTAAAGCATAGCCTGAGCTTATGCTAATGATGATGGGGCGCGGCGGGCCCTAAGGCGCGATCAACAGGCCCCCGTCCAGGGGGAGGGACACGCCCTGGATGAAATCAGCAGCGGCGCTGGCCAGGAACAGGGCCACCCGGGCCACTTCCTCGGGCTCTGCAAAGCGGTGCAGGGGAATTCTGGTTTCCTTGGCTTGCCGCGCTGTCTGCATCGTCGGGCTGTCCCAGAGCTCGTGGCCCAGCTCGGTGAGGATCACGGTGGGACAGAGGGCATTCACCTGAACATTGGCCGGCCCCCATTCCACGGCCATGGTTCTGGTGAGCTGGTTCATGGCGGCCTTGGAGGCCGCATAGGCGCCAAATCCAGGGGTGCCAAGAAAGGCCCCCAACGACGAGATGTTCACCACCTTGCCGCGGCCTCTGCTGATCATCTGGGGAACGATCTGTTGCGAGAGGATCAGGGCCGAGCGCAGGTTCACCGCAAAGATGTCCTGCCAATCGGTATCGCTGATCTCCAGGATCGGAGCGGGCCTGGCGATGCCGGCGTTGTTCACCAGCACATCCCATTGCGGGAAGAGCTCCAGGGCTGTTTCCCCGGCGCGCCTGGAACCCTCCACCGAGCCGAGATCGGCTGCGATCAGGCAGCAGTGGCGCCCGTAGCTCTCGACAACGGCCTTGACCCTGTTCAGGCCGTCGGTGTCCCTGCCGATCAGGCCGATGTCGGCACCGGCCTCGGCGAAGCTGGCGGCGATGGCCGCCCCCAGGCCCTTCGAGCCGCCGGAGATCAAAGCCCGTTGGCCATCCAGTCGAAAAGCCTTCATGCTGGCGAGATCGGATGGAAGGACCTCAGGGTGCCGTGACCCCCTCGATCCGGTCTTCGATCTCCTGGTAGATCTCCTGGAGCTGCTGGATGTTCTCGTCTGAGGTCTCCCAGTAGCCGCGGCCGTTCACCTCCAGCAAGGTGCCCACGATGCGGCGGAAGCTGTGGGGGTTGAGCTCCATCAGCCGCTGGCGCATCTGGGGATCGTTGATGAAGGTGTCGTTGGCGTCCTCATACACGAAGTTGTCCACGGCGCCGCTGGTGGCGCTCCAGCCCAGGGTGAAGTTGAGCCGTTTGGCCACCTCCCGCACGCCCTCGTAGCCGGAATTGAGCATGCCCTCGTACCACTTGGGGTTGAGCAGCTTGGTGCGCGAATCGAGGCGGATGGTTTCGCTCAGGGAGCGCACCTGGGCGTTGGCGGTGGTGGTGTCGGCGATGTAGCTGGTGGGGGCCTTGCCGTCGTCGCGCAGGCCGGCGATCAGCTTGGTGGGGTCGGAGTCGAAGTAGTGGCTCACATCGGTGAGTGAGATCTCGGCTGAATCCAGGTTCTGGAAGGTGACATCGGCGGTTTTCATCGCCGCTTCGAACACTTCCCGCTTCTGGTTCATTTCGCCGGGATTGTCGGCGTTGAAGGCGAAGGTCTTGCGGGAGAGATACATCTCCTGCAGTTCACCCTCCTCCTCCCAGGTGCTGTTCTCCACCGCCAGGTTTACATTCGAGCTGTAGCTGCCGCTGGCATTGGAGAACACCCGGGTGGCGGCATCGCGCAGGGAGATGCCCTCCTGTTCGGCCTGCTCGCGGGCGTGCTTGCGCACGAAGTTCATCGGCAGGGGTTCGTCGGCCTCGGCGGCCATCTTCACGCCCTGGTCGATCAGGCCCATCTGGTTGATGAACAGATCGCGGAACACGCCGCTGCAGTTCACCACCACGTCGATGCGGGGCCGGCCCAGCTCTTCGAGCGAGATCAGCTCCAGTTTGTTGACGCGGCCGAGCGAATCGGCCACCGGCCGCACGCCGATGAACCAGAGGATCTGGGCCAGGGATTCGCCGTAGGTCTTGATGTTGTCGGTGCCCCAGAGCACGCAGGCGATCGTTTCCGGCCAGGTGCCCTGCTCGGCCTTCTGGCGCTCGATCAGCCGGTCCACCACCACCTTGGCGGCGGCGATGGCGGCCTTGGTGGGGATCGCCTGGGGATCGAGGGCGTGGATGTTCTTGCCGCTGGGCAGCACGCCGGGGTTGCGGATCGGATCGCCTCCGGGGCCGGGCAGCACGTACTCGCCATCCAGGGCCCGCAGCAGGCTCTGCATCTCGAAGTCGGCGCAGATCTGCTCCAGGCAGAACTGCAGGTAGGCGAACAGGCGGTCGAGCTCGCCGGAATCCACGCTCACGAAGCCGGCGCCGCAGCAGGCCCGCAGCCAGGGGCTGGGCAGCTTGAAACCGAAGCGGCCGAGCAGGTCGTAGAGCCAGCCGAAGCTGCGCCGCAAAGTCACCCGGCCGTCGCTGCCGGTGACACTGCGCACCATGGCCCCCACGGCGCCGCGGCAGGCTTCGGTGAGGCGGCGGTTGAGCTCTACATCCGCCAGCACCCCGGCATCGTTGCCGCGATACACATCCTCGATGGAGCGCCCCAGGCTCTCGGCCAGCAGCGCGGGGAGGGAGCGCAGGCCATCCTCCTGCCGTTCCAGAGCGGCGATGCTCACCAGGGTGGCAATGGCCTCCTCGGCGGTGGGGGGCTTGCCGATGGTGTGCAGGCCGCAGGGCAGCAGGCGGCTCTCGATCTCCATCAGCTGGCGGTAGATCTGGCCGATCACCGCGTCGCGCTCGGCCAGATCGAGCTCAGCGGCATCGCCTTCGGGCAGGGCCACGTCCTTGTCGAGGTTGCACTGGCGGGCGGTTTCCACCGCGGCGTTCACGATCTGCACACCGCGGCTGCTCTCGCGCAGCTGCTGGTAGGAGCCCACCAGCTCGCCCAGCTCCTTGAGGCCCCGGTAAAGGCCGGCATTTTCCGCCGGTGGCGTGAGGTAGCTGATCGTGGCGGCGTACCCCCGCCGCTTGGCGATCGTGGCTTCGCTGGGGTTGTTGGCGGCGTAGTAGTAGAGGTTGGGCAGGGCGCCGATCAGGGAATCGGGGTAGCAGGTGTCGCTCATGCCCATCTGCTTGCCGGGCATGAACTCCAGCGAGCCGTGGGTGCCGAAGTGCAGCACCGCGTCGGCGCCCCACACTTTCTCCAGGTAGGTGTAGTAGGCGGCGAAGCCGTGGTGGGGGCTGGCGCTGCGAGAATAGAGCAGCCGCATCGGGTCGCCCTCGTAGCCGAAGGTGGGCTGCACACCCACGAACACGTTGCCGAAGTGGCGGCCGTAGATCAGCAGGTTGGTGCCGTCGCTGTTGAGGTTGCCGGGGGGCTTGCCCCAGTTCTCCTCCAGCCGCTCGGAGTAGGGGGTGAGCCGCTCATACTCCGCCACGCTCATGCGGTGGGCGATGGCCAGTTCCGGCGCCCCCTGCAGCGCCTCGGGATCATTGATCACCGCCTCCATCAGCTGCCTGGGCGTTTTCGGCACACCGGTGACGTCGTAGCCCCGGGCCCGCAGCTCTTCCAGCACCCGGTGGATGGAGCCGAACACATCCAGGTAGGCGGCGGTGCCCACGTTGCCCTTGTCGGGCGGGAAGCTGAACACCGTGATCGCCAGCTTCACGGTGGCCCGGGGCTTGATCCGCAGGGAGGCCCAGCGGATCGAGCGCTCGGCGATGGCCTCCACCCGGTCCTGGAGGGTGTGGGCCTTGCCGGTGGCGTCATCGCGGCCGCTGAGCACGATCGGCTCGATGGCGCCATCGAGCTCGGGGATGGCGATCTGCAGGGCCACCTGCACCGGGTGCAGGCCCAGGTCGCTCTCCTCCCACTCCTGGGTGGTCTGGAACACCAGCGGCAGGGCCACCATGTAGGGCCGGTTGAGGCTCTTGAGCACCTCGATGGCCCTGGGATGGTCCTGACGGGCCGGGCCGCCCACCAGGGCGAAGCCGGTGAGCGACACCACCCCATCCACCAGGGGGGTGTCCGGGTTGAGCGGGTCGTAGAAGAAGGCGTTCACCGGCCGGGTGAAGTCGAGCCCGCCGCAGAACACCGGAATCACGGTGGCGCCCCGGTATTCCATCTCCTGGATCACGGCCACGTAGTGGGCCTCATCGCCGGTGACGATGTGGCTGCGCTGCAGCACCAGGCCGATCACCGGGCCGGAGCGGGCCTTCTCGCTGAGGTCGGAGCGGCTGGCGCTCCAGTTGAGGTAGTCCTTGAGGTCCTCGAACATCCCCGGCGCCAGCGGGTGCCAGATGCCCAGATCGGGGAACACCAGCGGATCGGCCACCGTCAGCTCGGGCCGCTCGCCAACCTCGCCGCTGCGGGGGAAGACGTACTTGTCCGCCAGCATCAACAGGAAATTTCTGAGGTTGTCCGGCGTCCCGCCCAGCCAGTACTGGAAGCTGAGCATGAAGGAGCGGGCGTCCTGAGCCTTCTCCACCGGCAGGTACTTCAACACCGTGGGCAGGGTGTTGAGCAGCTTCAACATCGCGTCCTGGAAGCCGGCGCCATTGGCCTCCTTGCGCTTTTTCATGAAGCTGGCGATGGCGCTCTTGCTCTGGCCCAGCTGGGCCATCGAGAAGCTTCCCAGCTTGTTGAGCCGCATCACCTCCGGCATGGAGGGGAACACCACGGCGGCCTTGAGCCGATCGCGGTGGGGCGCCACGGCCTCCACCACCTTCTGGGCCAGGTCCTCGATGAAGATCAGCGAGGCGATGAACACATCGGCCGCCGCCACGTCACTGCGGAACTGGGCGTAATTCTCGGGATCGCGCAGTTCCTCGATCAGGTAGCCGCTGAGCTCGATCGCCAGCGGACCGTTCTGGTCATTGAGGGAGGTGGCCGCCAGGGTGAGGGCGTTCTGGTACTGGGGCTCCAGCACCACGTACACGGCCTTCATCAACGCACCGGCATGGGAGGCGGCAGGGCTGACCCGGCGGTTGGCGGAGCGGACCTGCGTGAACATCGGCGCGGGCGGGCTGGTGGGGTGAGCTTACGAAGCTTGAACCCCGGCGCGGGTGGGCTGCATAGGCTCTGCAGCAATGCTCTGTGCGCCATGACCAGCACCCCGGCGGGCTCCCCGGCCGCCCCCTCAATTGCCCCCTCAACGGCGCCATCGGATGCCCCGGCCCCGATCGCCGTGGTGGTGGCCGGCGCCCTGGGGCGCATGGGCGCCGAGGTGGTGAAGGCGGTGAGCGCCGCCCCCGACTGCCGCCTGCTGGGGGCGATCGACACCACCGCCGGCAAGGAGGGTGCCGATGTGGGGCTGGAGCTGGGCCTGGGCGAGCTGCAGGTGGCCGTGACGGCCGACTTCGAGGGCTGCCTCTGCCAGGCCAGCCAGGCGGTGCGCACCGCCGGCCCCGGCCAGGGGGCGGTGCTGGTGGACTTCACCCATCCCAAGGCGGTGTACGAGCACACCCGCGGCGCCATCGCCTACGGGGTGCACCCGGTGATCGGCACCACGGGCCTGAGCCCCGGGCAGCTGGCCGATCTGGCGGTCTTCGCCGACAAGGCCTCGATCGGCGGCGCCGTGATTCCCAACTTCTCGGTGGGCATGGTGCTGCTGCAGCAGGCCGCCGCCGCCGCCGCCCGCTTCTACGACTTCGCCGAACTCACCGAACTGCACCACAACCGCAAGGCCGACGCCCCCAGCGGCACCTGCATCAAGACGGCCGAACTGATGGAGGAGCTGGGCAAGACGTTCAACCCCCTGCAGGTGGAGGAACACGAAACCCTGGCCGGCTGCCGCGGCGGGCTGCGTGAGAGCGGCCTGCGCCTGCATTCGCTGCGCCTGCCCGGCCTGGTGGCCCACCAGCAGGTGATGTTCGGCGCCCCGGGCGAAACCTACACACTCCGCCACGACACCATCGAGCGGGCCGCCTACATGCCCGGGGTGCTGCTGGCGGTGCGGCGCGTGCGGTCGCTGGCGGGCCTGGTGTACGGCCTGGAGCGCCTGCTGTGATGGGGGCCAGGCTCAGGTCCGGGGGGGGCGGACGATGCTGATTCCGCTCAAGCCCGGGGAGCTCTACCGCCTGATCCCGGCAGTGGCCACCGGACCGCAGTTCAATGCCTGCAGCGGATCGCCCCGCAAGCTGCTGCAACGGGTGCTGATCGCCGTGATCGGGGGCGTGCTCAGCCTGCTGGTGAGCCAGACCCTGGCCTTCCGCAGCCAGTTCGCGCCGGTGCTGCTGGTGTCAGGGGTGGTGTTTCTGCTCTATGTGCTGTGGGGGCCGATTCTCGAGGCGGGACGACGCAACGCCAGCCTGCGCCGCTTTCCGGCCGCGGCGATCTTTGAGGGGGAGGTGGCCGACCTGTTCACCAGCGAGGTGGTGGAGGAACGGCGCGAGCAGGCGGACCGCAGCGGCCGCCTGCAGATGGTGGAGAGCCGCCGCACCTGGCTCACCCTGGAGTTGGCGGACGAGGACGGTTATCTGGGCCGGCTGCGCCTGCCGATGGAGAAGAAACACCAGCTGATCCGCCCCGGCATGGTGGTGCGCACCCTGGTGCTGAGCGAGCGCAAGGACTTCTCCCGCATCGCCTCCCTCACCGACGCCTGGCTGCCGCAGCAGAAGCTCTGGGTGGGGGAGTACCCCTATCTGCTGCGGCCGGCGTTCGAGGAGCTCTGTCTGCGCCGCCTGCGCTGAAGCCGGTGCCCGCAGCCGGCACCCGGCACAGCCCGCAGATCGTGACGGGGTTGTCACAGTCCGCAACAATGCGTTACATTGCTTGCAGATCCAACGAGGCCCCATGACCCAAGCCCCCACAGCCATCCGCGGCGCCACCATCACCACTGAAGACGGCGGCCGTCTCAACGCCTTCGCCTCCGAGCCCCGCATGGAAGTGGTGAGCCCCGAGCGCGGCTGGGGCTTCCATGAGCGTGCCGAGAAGCTGAATGGCCGCATGGCCATGCTCGGCTTCATTGCCCTGCTTGCCACCGAGATCGCTCTCGGCGGTGAGGCCTTCACCCGCGGCCTGCTGGGCATCGGCTGAACCCTGATCGCGGGCATCCGCACCCACCCCTGCACTCCCGGTGCAGCATCCGGCCGCAGCAGACTTGCTGCGGCTTCGTTGTATCGCCCTGACCGCCACCGCCTCCCAGCCCGGGCCCCTGATCAGCCAGCGCCCGCCGGATCGCCGCCTGCGCGCCGAGGTGCTGGGCGCCGGTCCCACCGGTGCCCTCACGGCCCTCGCCCTGGCCGATGCGGGCTGGAGTGTGACCCTCTGCGATCCCCTCACTGCCGACCAGCTGGGGGCCCGCAGCCGCGCCTACGCCTTCAACCACTCCAGCCGCCAGCTGCTCGAGCGCCTGGGCCTGTGGGCCGAGATGGAGGCGGTGATGGTGCCCTTCCGGCGCCTGGAACTGGGGGATCTGGCCACCGGCGCGGTCGTGTCCTTCGCCAGCGCAGACCTGCCGCCGCGCTGCCGCCGGCCCGGCGCCGATGCCGTGGGCTGGATTGGCCTGCACGGGCCGCTCACGGCCTTGCTGCTGCGGCTGCTGCAGCGTCACCCCGCCATCGATCTCAGCCTGGGCCAGGCGGCGCAGCCGGCTCCGGCAGCGAGCCCTGCCGGGCCTGAACGGGCGGGGCTCGCCGGCGAGCCGGACCTGCTGGTGGCGGCCGATGGTCCCCACTCCGGCCGGCGCGAGGCCCTGGGCATCGGCCTCTGGCACCTGGCCTATCGCCAGAGCTGCCTCACCGCCCAGGTGGAACTGCGCGGCAGCGGCGATGACCAGGCCTGGGAGCTGTTCCGCCCGGAGGGTCCGTTCGCGGTGCTGCCCCTCGGCCAGGGGCGCTTCCAGCTGGTGTGGAGTGCCCCGGCCCGGCGTTGCCGCCAACTGGAGAGCCTGCCCCCCGGCGCCTTCCTCGACCGCCTGGCGGCCGCCCTGCCCGATCGCTTCCAGCCCGACGCCCTGCTCGATGAGCCCCGTGCCTTTCCGCTGGCCCTGCAGCTGGCTCGCAGGCTGGCCAGTGGCCACACGGTGCTGGTGGGCGAGAGCGCCCACCGCTGCCACCCCGTGGGCGGCCAGGGTCTCAACCTCTGCTGGCGCGATGTGGCCGTGCTGCACCGCCAGGCCCGGAGGGTGGCGGCCGGGCGGCTTCCCGCTGAGCGCCTTCCGGCCGCCTACGCCTGGCGCCGCTGGCCGGACCTGCTGCTCACCCTGCTGGCCACCGACCTGCTGATGCGGCTCTTCTCCAACCGCGCTCTGGCCCTGCTGCCGCTGCGCCGTGCTGCCCTGGCCCTGCTGGCGGCGCTGCCCCCGCTGCGGCGCTTCAGCCTCGGGGTGATGAGCCAGGGACCCTGCCGCCAGCTCTAGGTGTGACCATGGTGTACAGCTCCAGTCCCGCACCGCCGCCTCCCGCTGCCCTGTTGCATTTCCTGCGCCAGGAGTTGGGCCTGAGCGAGAACGCTCTGGCCCTGGGGCTGCGCCAGGCCGCTCAGGAGCGGGCGCCGCTGCCGGTGGTGCTGTGGCGCTACGGCCTGCTCAGCCTGGAGCAGCTCGAGCAGGTGCTCCAGTGGCAGGACGGCAACGGCTGAGCCAACTGCCCCGACCGGCTGGAGTGGAGTAAGCGCTCAGCTGTAGACGATCAGCGACTCCACCGGTTGATCCGCGGGCAGGCGCCGGCGGCCGTGGAGGGCTGCCAGTTCGGCCACGAAGCCGAATCCGCACAGCTGCCCTCCGGCGGCCTGCACGAGCTGGGCGCAGGCGGCGGCGGTGCCGCCGGTGGCCAGCAGGTCGTCCACCACCAGCACCCGCTCGCCGCCCGCGAGGGCATCGCTGTGGATCTCCAGCCGGTCGCTGCCGTATTCCAGGGCGTAGTCCACACCGGTCACCGCCGAGGGCAGCTTGCCGGGCTTGCGCACCGGCACGAACCCCAGCTGCACGCTGGTGGCCAGGGCGGTGCCGACGATGAAGCCGCGTGATTCGATGCCCACGATCAGCTCCGGCTGCAGCTGTTCGCAGAGCTGGGCCAGCCGGCGGATCACCTCCTGCCAGCCGGCCGGATCGCGCATCAGGGGCGTGAGGTCACGGAAGAGGATGCCGGGCTTGGGAAAGTCGGGCACATCGCGCACCAGCCCGCGCAGGTCCACTGCGCCTGGACCGGCCTGCTGATCCTGGAGCTGGGGCATGCAGGTGACGGTGGGAGGCGCTGGCTGGCATCATCGCAGCCATGCCCGATGCCGCCCCCGCTGCCGCCGCCCCCCCTGTCGCCGCCCCACCGCTCTCGCGGCGAGGCCTCGAGCGCCTCGACCTGCTGCTGCTGAGCGCCGAGGCCCTTGACCTCAATGGCGGCGAGGCGATGGTGTGGATGAGCGAGCAGATGGGTTTCACCGGTCTGTTCGCCAACCGGGTGGAGCTGTGGAAGCGTCGCTGCCACAACCCACTGCGCCGCGCCACCCGCCGCGGGGAGCTCAATCCGGCCGAAACCGACGCGCTCATCCGCATCCTCTGCGCCCTGGCCGACCGTCTCTATCCCCTGCTGCGGGCCCTGCTCTCCGGCGCCGAGCCCGAGGCGGTGCGCCAGCAGCGCTGGCAGCTCTTCGAGGGGCGGCTGAGCGAGCTGGTGCGCGAACGCATGAACCCCCGCCGCGTGGGGGTGCAGACCCTGCTCGATCCCCAGCGGGGTGCCCGCCAGCGGCAGCAGCTGATCCTGGCCCTGGCCTACGGCGCCGGCACCGGCGGCTACGAGCGCCTGCGCGCCAGCCTGCATGATCCTGTGGTTTAGCCGCATGAAACACACGCTGCGCTACAACCAGGTGAGCTGCCGGCTGCAGGTGGAGGGCCTGCCGGATGTCTCGATCGGCCAGGGGGGCGAAGCCCTGGGGATCATCACCGGCTGGAGCCTGCGCTGGTCCGGGCGGCCGGAACTGGAGGGCCGCCGGGACCATCTGCTGGCCCTGATGGCGGTGGTGCTGCCCTATGCCCGGCACCTGATCAGCGGCGTGGCCCGGCCCTTCGGCGGCGGTGAGTTGCCGGTGCGCATCGCCCCGCGCGAGCCTGCAGGCCACCGCCTGGAGCTGCGCAGCAGCCAGCCGGAGACGGCCCCGCTGACCCTGGAGCTGGACGATGCCGAACTGGCCGATCTGGTGCGGGTGCTCGACCAGCTCCGGCTCGATCCGCGCCTGCAGCTGAAGCTGGATCTGCCGGCCCCCCAGCCCCTGCACCCGCGCGAGGTGCTGGAGCGGGTGCCCATGCGGCGGCGGCTGGTGGCGCCGCTGGGTGGCGCCCTGGCCCTGGCTCTGGCCGCCGGCGTCGGGCTGCTGCTGCCCGAGCCCCGTCCTCGCCAGAGTCCTGCCGCCGATGAGCCCGCCGGCTCGGCCCTGCCCACCGACTCGGCCGCCCCCACCGCCCCTGGCCAGCCTGCTCAGCAGGGCGAACCCTGACCACGGCTTGACTCCCGCCTGCGGCGACACAGACTGGCTGCCATGACGCTGATGAGCTGGTCGGAACTGCGCATCCGTGTGGCACGCCTCGGTGCCGCCCTCGATGTGGTGGTGCGCAGTGATCCGGAGGTCTGCGGCCTCAGCGGCGGCGATTTCCACCTCTCCCTGCATCACGGCGGCCAAGGGGACTGCACCGTGGGCAGCCTCAGCCTGATCGACTGCCCCAACGAACTGGTGCTGCTGGAATTCGAGCGCTGGATGCGTGGCGCGGGCCATGTGCTGGAGGCATGACCGGTTCCCGGCGCCGATCGCTGCAGCTTCCTCACACCGCACCGGTGGGTCCGCAGGGTTCCCGGCGAAGTCGGCGCATCACCCGGGTGCGCCTGTTCTGGACCGGCCTGCTCTACCTGCTGCTGGGCTCGGCGATGCTGGTGGGGCTGATGCAGCTGCCCGAGCGGCTGGACGCTGTTCTGCTTCTCAGCACATCCATTGCCAAATTGATCGGCGGTCTGCAAGGTGTTGTAACGGGGCTGCTGCAACTGCTGGCCGTTGCGCTGGTGGTTCTGGTGGCACTGCTGGCCTTGGTGCTGCTCGTGGGTGGCATCGTGCGGCTGGTGCGCTGCCTGCTCCCCCGTTCCCGACGCCCCCGGGTGTCCTGATCACCCAGTTCCCGGGTACCTGCCATGAGCAAAGGCGACACCAAGGCCAAGGACAAGGCCAAGGACAAGAGCAAGCCTGACAGGCCCGCCGCTGCCGAGGCCAAGGCCTCGGGCAAGGCCGGCAAGGGCAAGAAGAACGGCAAGGGGCCAGAGCTGGTGCGCGTGGTGCCCCGCTACGGCCCCCTCAGCGACCGCTACTTCCCCTCGGCTCTGCTCGATGACATGAAGGGCGACAACGGCGATGCCGACGGCTATCCGGCCGCTGACGGCAAGCAGGGCAAGCTCGATCGGAAGTTCTACGAGAAGGAACTCACCCGGCTCCAGGTGGAGCTGGTGAAGATGCAGTACTGGATCAAGGCCACCGGCTTCCGCCTGCTGGTGATCTACGAAGGCCGCGATGCCGCCGGCAAGGGGGGCACGATCAAGAGAGTCACCGAGCCGCTCAACCCCCGTGGCTGCCGGGTGGTGGCCCTCGGCACTCCCAGCGATCAGCAGAAAACCCAGTGGTACTTCCAGCGCTACGTGGAGCATTTGCCCAGCGCCGGGGAGATGGTGATCTTCGATCGCAGCTGGTACAACCGCGCCGGCGTGGAGCGGGTGATGGGCTTCTGCACCCCCGAGCAGGTGGAGGAATTCATGCAGAGCTGCCCGCAGTTCGAGCGCATGCTTGTGCGCTCCGGCGTGATGCTCCTCAAGTACTGGTTTTCGGTGAGTGATTCGGAGCAGGAAGCCCGCTTCCAGTCGCGCACCGAAGATCCCACCCGGCGCTGGAAACTGAGCCCCATGGACCTGCAGGCACGGGAGAAATGGGCGGAGTTCTCCAAGGCCAAGGACGACATGTTCGCCCACACCAACATTCCGGAAGCCCCCTGGTTCACCGTGGAGGCCGATGACAAGCGCCGGGCCCGGCTGAACTGCATCTCCCACCTGCTCAGCAAGGTGCCCTACACGGACATGACGCCGCCGGCGATTGAGCTGCCCCCCCGGCCCTCCCATCCCGAACTGGAGCGGCCTCCGCGCTGGGAGCAGTTCTTCGTGCCCAACCGCTACCCCTGATGGCCGGGCGCGGGCTCTGGTTTCAGCCCCCCAGGCGCTGGAACCACAGACCCGCCAACTGCCAGCTGCTCCAGAGGAAGACGGCCAGGAACAGCCAGTTCAGCCAGGCGGGCCGCTGGGGACCTTCGGGTGCCATGAGGATGGGCGCAAGCCGGGTGTTCGCGCCTCCACACTGCCCCATCGGCTGAGGGGCCTCGCCGGGGCCCCTTGACATCTCTTGACACCGGTGAGCAGAAGCGCCGGTTCCCCTTAACCTCCGCCCATGGGCAGTCCGATCGACAAGGGGGAGTTTCTTCGGCGTGCCCGCGAGCGCTTTGGTGAGAAGTATGACTACAGCGCGATCGTCTACAAGAGCTACAAGACGCCGATCAGGATCCGCTGCAGCCTGCACCCGGTGAAGGAGATCTTGATCACCCCCGAAAAGCACCTGCAGACCACAGGTGGCTGCAAGTTCTGCCTGCGCGAGATGCGTGTGAGCATGCTCGAGCGCGAGCTGAACAGGGGCAGCGCCGAACGGCTGGATCTGGAAGTTCCGGCCGATCTGGAGCGGCGTGCCGCCGGCAGCGGCTGCCCGCCGGTGGACTGTCGGCTCTGAACCTGAGCCTGAGCGGCTCTGCACCCTCCCTGGGGAGCGAGAGTGAGGGTTCTCACGGCGGCCCCATGGAGCCCAGTGCCCTGTTCTCTGCCGCCGGTCTCGGCTGCAGCCTGGGTGGGCGCTTGCTGTGGCGCGACCTGGGCCTGACGCTGCAGGCCGGCGACCGCATCGGCCTGGTGGCTCCCTCCGGCCAGGGCAAAACCCTCCTGCTGCGCAGCCTGGCCCTGCTGGAGCCGCTGCAGGCCGGCGCGCTCAGCCTGCGCGGCTGCCCGCCTGCGGCATGGGGTCTGCCGGCCTGGCGGGCGCGGGTCTGCTACCTCAGCCAGCGGCCTGTGGCCCATGCCGGCACTGTGGAGGACAACCTTCGCCGTGTCTGGGCGTTCTCCAGTCAGCGGCGCCGCGGCGTCTGGCAGCCGCAACGCATCCGCCACTGGCTCACACGCCTGGGCCGGAATGGGGGATTTCTGGGCTACCGGGCCGAGCGTCTCTCAGGTGGTGAATTGCAGATGCTGGCTCTGCTGCGCGCTCTGCAGCTGGATCCGGAGGTGCTGCTGCTCGATGAGCCCTCTGCCTCCCTCGACATGGCCACCTCCCTGGCGCTGGAGGCCCTGCTGTGTGACTGGCTGGCCGCTGGCCAGCGGGCCTGTGTGCTCGCCAGCCATGACCCGGGGCAGATCAGCCGCTTCACCAGCGGCCGCCTGGAGCTGAACCGATGACGGTGGTGCCGGCTGGAGCCCTGCCGATCAGCACGGGTCGCCTGGCCCTCTCGGCGCTGTTGATCCTGGTCAATGTGGCGCTCTCCGCCGGGTTGCGCCTCGGCCTGGGGCGCACGCTGCTGGTGGCGGCGCTGCGCATGGTGGTGCAGTTGCTGCTGGTGGGGTTGGTGCTTGAGTGGCTGTTTCAGCAGCGCGGGGCTCTGCTGATCGTGGTGCTGGGGATGGCGATGGCCGCCATCGCCGGGATCGCGGCGGTCAACCGCACGCGGCGGCGCTTCGCCGGGATCTACGCCGACAGTCTGCTGTCGGTGATGAGCTCATCGGCTCTGGTCACCGGCCTGGCCCTTGCCGGCATCATCCGCAGCGACCCCTGGTATGCGCCGCAGTATCTGATCCCGTTGCTGGGCATGGTGCTGGGCAACACCCTCAACGGCATCTCCCTGGGGCTGGACCGTCTGATGGAAGGGCTGGAGGGGGGGCGCGAGCTGGTGGAAACCGCCCTCGCCCTCGGGGCCAGCCGCTGGGAGGCCTGCCGGGACGTGATCCGGGAGGCGATCCGGGTGGCCATGATCCCCACCATCAATTCGATGATGGTGATGGGGCTGGTGAGCCTGCCCGGCATGATGACGGGCCAGATCCTGGCGGGGGCCGCCCCCACGGCGGCCGTGCGCTATCAGATCGTGATTGTGTTCATGATCGCTTCGGGCACAGCGCTGGGCGTGTTTGGCGTGGTGGTGCTCGGTTGGCTGCGCCTCACCAGCCGGGACCACCAGCTGCGGCTTGATCGCCTGCGCAGCTGATGACCTCAGGCCACCACGCTGCCGCTCTGGCTGCCGCTGAGGAAGCGGCGCAGGTTGACGCCGGCCTCCATGGCGGCAGCGAGCAGTTCGGCGCGCTGGGTTTCGTCCAGGCCATCCCAGAAGGCATTGAAGAGGTCGAGCGAAGCCTTGCCCGCTCCCACCATCCCCAGGATCGAGAGCGGCAGGCCCATCCAGGGGAACACCAGCAACACAACCCCCAGCAGCAGACTCACCGCCGCACCCTGCTTGGTGGACTCCCACACGGTTGAAGCGACCATGCGCAGCTGCACCGAGCGGCTGATGGCGCCTCGCTTGCGCAGGGCCTCGGAGCGCAGGCCCGCCAGCAGGGCCTGATAGATGGCATAGACCGCCACACCGCCGAGGGCGGACTCAGCCACGAACTCCCCGGAGCTGAAGCTGCCGCCGTTGGCGTTGACATCCAGGCTGGCCAGACCGGCCAGGGGAGCCATCTCCACGCCGGCCCGGGGGATGCGGAAGGGATCACGTTCGCGGGTCATGGCCTCTCAGTCGGGGGGCTTTCTGTGAGCAGATCCCATTTAACCTGCCTGTGCTGGCCTACTGCCCAACCTCCGGTCCACAATCGGGGGGCACGCACCAATCTCGATGCACCGCCTGTTCGCCTGCCTGTTGATCGGCCTGATGCTCTCCAGCGGAGCAGCCCGAGCCCATTGTGACAGGCACGGTGGCCATCAGCACAGTGACAGCGGCAGGCCCGCTCAGCGCTAGCCCCGATCGGGACTCACTCCTCTTCGTCGGCGGCACCGATCGGCACCAGCTTGATCTGCTTGCGGCCCAGCTTGATCTCGAATTCGTCGCCTGCCTGCAGGCCGAGCTGGGCCGTGTAGGCCTTGCCCAC